>CAVRYN010000007.1:0-410515 GCA_963725505.1 uncultured Verrucomicrobiae bacterium
GCTTTTTGGATTTGCGCGGCGTTCTCTTTCAGCTGGGTTGTGAGCGATCTCTATTTGTTGCTGTTGCTGCACGAAGGTTGCCTGCAAGCTCTGAACTTTGAGGTTCAGCATGGCTTGCCTGGCGGCGTCGGGAATGGCTTGGGGCGGGATGCCTTTGGGCGAGAATCCACCAGGATCGGGTCCATCGATGGTGAACGTGCCCAATCTTCCATCGGATCGACCATCACGACAGCGGCCGTCGCGGCGGAAAACCGGCGCACCGGAGATATCGCCGATAATGGTCCTGTCACTGACCTGGCCAAAAATACTGTGCACACCAGAATGGTGGCCGATGATGATATTGTTATTAACGGTGGTGATACCAGACCCCGCCATTCTGCCTACGGCAACGTGATCACTGTTGCTGACGTTACTCTCGAGCGCCAGATTACCGATAGCTGTGTTGTTGTTTCCGCTGGTGTTGCTTGAGAGGGAACAGGTACCAAGGGCCACGTTGTTGACTCCATCGACGTTGGCCGTGAGCGCCTCCCAACCGATGGCCGTGTTGGAGCCGCCGGTGGTATTGTTCATGAGCGCAAAGTAACCAGTGGCAGTGTTGGAGTCACCGCTGTCGTTAAAAACGAGCGCGTCAGTTCCAACAGCGGTGTTCTGTGTGCCGCTGGTGTTGAGCAACAAGCTGCCGCGCCGACTGCGGTGTTGGAATCCGCGTTGTTTAGCGCCAGCGCTCCACCGCCAACAGCGGTGTTGAAGTTGCCAGTGGTGTCGCCAAAGAGTGCAAACCAACCAAGGCCTGAATTTCCAGCGCCGGTGGTAAGATTAAAAAGCGCATTGCACCCTTCCGCTGTCGTGAAATTGGGAAAGCACCCGTCCGGCGCGGGATTGACCGCCCGCGCTCCTGATAAAAGTGTAAAGCAGGCTAACACGGGTAGGATGGCCAGTAATATTGTACTTCGGTTTTTCATCTTTTTGTTTTGTTTCATTTTTTTCAGCTTTCCGTGAACTCTCGCTCAAGGAACAGCTTTAGGTTTGTTCACAATCATTTTTGCCGCTGTGTTATTCATTTCGATCCGGGCATTCACTTTCTGGATTTGCGCGGTCTGCTCTTTAAGCTGCGCAGTGAGCATCTCTATTTGGTTCTGTTGCTGCGGGATAATTGCCTCCAACTTCTGAACTTCGAGATTGAGCATGGCTTGCCTGGCGGCGTCGGGAATGGCTTGGGGCCGGATGCCTCTGGGCGAAAATCCACCTGGGTCAGGTCCATCGACGCTGAACGTGCCCAATCTTCCATCGGAATCGACCATCACGACAGCAGCCGTCGCGGCGGAAACCGGCGCACCGGAGATATTGCCGATAATGGTCCTGTCACTGACCTGGCCAAAAATACTGTGCACACCAGAATGGTGGCCGATGATGATATTATTATCGACGGTGGTGATACCAGACCCCGCCATTCTGCCTACGGCAACGTGATCACTGTTGCTGACGTTACTCTCGAGCGCCAGATTACCGATAGCTGTGTTGTTGCTTCCGCTGGTGTTGCTTGAGACGGAAGAGTACCAAGGGCCACGTTGTTGACTCCATCGACGTTGGCCGTGAGCGCTTCCCAACCGATGGCGGTGTTGGAGCCGCCGGTAGTATTGTTCATGAGCGCAAAGTAACCGGTGGCAGTGTTGGCGCTGTCCTCGTTAAAAACGAGCGCATCAGTTCCAACGGCCGTGTTTTGTGTGCCGCCGGTGTTAAGCAACAAGGCTGCCGTGCCGACCGCAGTATTGGAATCCGCGTTGTTTAGCGCCAGCGCTCCACCGCCAACACCGGTATTGAAGTTGTTGGTGCTATTGGCAAAGAGCGAACGCCAACCGAGCCCTGTATTGCCAGCGCCGGTGGTGAGAGAACTAAGCGCATCGCACCCTTCCGCCGTCGTGAACGCGGGATAGCACCCGTCCAGACTAGCGGTTGGTGTTGGCGTGTGACTGGGTGTTGGCGTGGGAGTGGGGCTTGGCACAGACACCGCGCAGGTCGGGCAGTTAAACTGAATCCGATCGAAATCCGGGGCGTAGTCACCAACGATCGGATTGTAGAACTCAAGGGTGTTGTCGCTGCCGGGGTTCAAAATGACCGTTACCTGTATTGACCCCACAGTCTGAAACGAGCCAGTGGACGGAAAGCTCACAGGCATTCCCTGACCGCCGTTCACGCTCAGAAGGGCGTAGCGCACCGCGTCTCCGTTGAGGTAGCAGATCGTCATGCTGTGAGGGCCCGTTGTGATAGCACTAACACCATTGAACTGGAGAGTGCCAGAGTTGTTGCCGACGTAGCCTACCTTTTCTCCACCGGAGCAGGTCGGGCAGTTTAGAACCACGGCGCCTCCCGCGAGTGTGCCCGCCTCCGCTTCATCCGATATACACGATCCCGGTGACGGGGTTGAGCTTGCCGTTGCACTCGGCGTTGCCGTCCCACTGGGACTTGGCGTCCCCGTCGGTGTTGAACTCGGCGTTGCCGTCGGAGTGGGACTTGGCGTCCCCGTCGATGTTGGCGTCGGCGTTGCCGTCGGAGTGGGACTTGGCGTCCCCGTCGGCGTGGGACTTGGCGTCCCCGTCGGAGTGGGACTTGGCGTCCCCATCGGTGTTGGAGTCGGCGTGGGAGTAGGTCCACCAGGGCTCACCGGCACACAACCTGAGAACTCGGACGTATTGCCACTCGGGTCAGTGGCGGTTGCGGTTATAACATGACCCGACTGGACGTTGACCTCAAAAGTAACAGTGATTGGCGCAGTACAATCGCCATTAGTCGTTATGTTCGCCGCGCCAATGAAAACTTCTCCCGAACCATTGCCCGAAGGATGGCACTGCTGATTATCAAAAAACTCGATTCTGAAGGTCGTATTTGGCACGCTGTTCAAGCTCCCCTGAATGGTCGTGCTGCCGCCACCGCTCGAGGCCGAGGTAAGGATCGGAAAATTTTGGAACTTGTTGGGGCCGGGAACCGTATCGCAAGGATGATTCAGCGTGATGCCACATGGGCCATCGAATGGGATCGTTAGATCGATGCCGAGACCGCCATTGGAAAAGATGGAGTTACCCAGGATGGCATTGCTGATAGCGCGGCTGCCACTTACTATAATTCCCGCGTCATATACATCACATAAGATGGGGTCGCCATTAAAGGCGACGATGTTGCGTGTGCCCACCTCTGTGCCACCGACGGTAGAGGACAGAGCTTCAATGCGGATGCCCGCCTTATTGCCCACCGGTTGCGTGCCTGTGATGTCGGCACCAATTATGTTGCCTTGGATGATGTTGCCGGACCCGACAATGTCCAAGCCAGCGGTGCCATTACCAGAGATGAGATTGCCGGGCGGAGTGCCGGGAGCGGACGTTAGCCCGCCGATGGTGTCACCAGCGCCTACATTCACGCCCAAATTCAGATTGGGCACGGCGCTGGTTCCCGTCAGATCCGTACCAATGAAGTTCCCTTGTACCACGTTAGAGCCAAGCGACTCGATTCCGCGGTTGTTACCCGAAATAACGTTGCGCGCGGCAGCAGTATCTCCGCCGATGAGGTTACCGCCGCTCCTAACTCCTCGCTGCGTATGTCCCAGAGCCACACTGCCGGTGACATCGGTACCAATAAAGTTGCCTTGCGCCATGTTGTTGGAACTAAACAACCCAACGCCGTCTCCAATATTTCCCGAGATCAAGTTGCGCGCTCCCGGCGTCGTCCCACCAATCGTATTATTCTGGCCAGAAAAGAGAACAATCCCGCCATTACCAGACTCGTCAGACGCGCCATTCGGTAACGCTGCTGTTCCAGTGGCATTGGTGCCGATAAAATTTCCTTCGATCACGTTGTCGTCAGCAAAAACGGCGATCTGCATTCTGCGGAAACCTGTTGATTACTAGCCCGCGCACACCGCAGCCGTGCTCATTGATGCGTGAGGCCGCTGCTGTTCGGCGGCGCCATCGCGCCGCTGAGCTCGACCAGTATTATCGCGTTATCGCCCTGCCCAGGTGGATTCGTATTTGGACTGGCTCCGGGTTGCGTGTAGCCGTCGATTATCACCGGCTGGTAAAGGTGGGCAGGGGGGCAAGAGGGCTGATTGTGTGGACGCCGTTGCCGGGAATATTGAATGTGATCGGTTCGCCGTGCCGGGTGGCGGGGGGGGCTCCCGTTTGCATCAGTAATTGCCTGACGCAATGAGCCCGTGCCGGTGTCGTCGGTATTTGTAACCTGAAAGCGAAAGGGGTGAAAACGAAGGGGGATTCACCTGTGACTCCGTTCGCCAGCTCGTGCACTGTTTCCCAGGGGCCAGCCGTGGCAAACACCGCGATAAAGACGCCAGTGAGGAAGACCACCAAGGCAATTAAAACGCGCGGATTAAAGAAACCAGATTGGGCGACGCGAATGGGATGGCGAATGGGGAGAAGCTACGGACAGAATGAGCGCGCGCCAGAGAAGGTGCGCTTTAATGGAGGGATAATTTTTGTTTTTTCACATCGCGTGTACGGGTGCACACATCATCGGATGAACACCCTTTTGCCGTGAAATGCGAAATTGCGTCAAGACTTTTTTTGAAAAATCTTGGAAATTTCTCTCGGGGGCAATGGCCTCGCTGATTCGCTGGCCTATAAGAGGTAACCACGAATTCACACGAATAGACACGAATCAAAAGAGGGACAACCACAGATTACATGTCAGCGATGATTTCTCAGCACTTCACTAATGCTCTGCGCTTAGGCCATTCCCAGAGATGCCAAGGTTGGTTCGTCTATTGCTGATGTATGTAAAGTCCGTGATCGCGCTGGTAATTGGCAATCGCGTCACGGGTTGCCGGATCCAATAGACCGTTTATTGGGCCGTGGTAGTAGCCTAGTGCTGTAATGCGGCCTGCACATTGGCAATAACCTCGTCAGGCTCTAAATCATTATAGGCGTAAATTGGGCCGTCGTACGGTAGAAGCTGCAGGCTGGTACCCCCATGCTGGATACCAGTAATTGGCGCGCCAGAAATACCATCCGCCTGAGATCAGAACAATACGGCGGCAATGACGTCTCCACCATTCTTGGTTGTGCCATTCGTGGTGATAATCGCGGAAGGCCGCGTATTTTTGGTCGGTCCAAGTTTCGCTCCCCTGGATGCGGCCAGTCCCTTCAAATTTCACACCCGCGATCGCCGGATCGGGCTTGCGTGGCAAATTGAAGTGCTGCGGACGAAGCGAATTCATCTTTGCCGTAGTTGAAGCAGCGCCGGGCCGTAATTGAGTTGCTTTTGGTTCCCCCTTTTCAATTTCTCGCGCGATAGCTGATTGCTCTTCAGGCGTTAGCGGCCTCGTAAAATCACGTCCAATGAGACCAGATTTGGTCGGAAAGTTGTAATGGTAAACACCGTTGTCATATTGATAGCCACCGGAGCAGCTTGGTTTCCTGTGGGTTGGCCATTAGCAATTTCACGTGCGATCGATGATTGCTCTTCAGGCGTTAGCGGCCTTGTGAAATCACGTCCAATGAGACCAGACTTCGCAGGAAAGTTGTAATGGTAAACACCATTGTCGTTTTGATAGCCACCTGGGGCAGCTTTATTTCCCTCTGGTTGCCCATTTGCGATTTCTCGTGCGATCGATGATTGCTCTTCAGGCGTTAGCGGCCTTGTGAAATCACGTCCAATGAGACCAGACTTCGCGGGAAAGTTGTAATGGTAAACAGGAGCGGGTGGAGCAGAAGCAGCGGTTTTAGCAGCAGTATTACCAGCGGGAGCAGTCTGCGGACGACCGCCTTGCGGCTGTGGGTGGTCGGGCTGTCCGATCGGCGCTGTATGCGTTCCCGCTGAAGCCCTCGCAGCGTTCCCTGTAGGTACGACTACATTTACATTGTGAGGGGCTTGCACATTCTGGACAGGCCCGCTGTTGCTTCCGGAAGGTTCGTTATGCGTGGCAGCGTGCTCGACATGCCCGCTGTTGCTCGAAGGATGTTGATTATGCGTCTCAGCGTGATGGGATGTTTTCGTCTCGGTCGCGGCCTGTTTCTGTCCTTTCTCACCGCCCGCGGCACACACGAGCGCAAGGCTGCAAATCAAAACAAACAACGTCCTCATGATTCGGATTGTGCCTCTTTTGCTCTCCACACGGCAATGACAAAGTGATATGAAGGGTTTTTGCAAATGAGACAGCGCATGTTCGTGGATAAATGCGTCTCGAACGCTGTGGCCGGTCGGAGCAAGCAGAACCTACAAGAAGCTGACGGCCCACAGAGCCGTGGCTACAGAGCGTTCTTCTCGACAATTCGCGACGGAACCAAAATTGCCTCGCTCATCCCGTGCAAAAATTTCTTGTCAGCCGGAGCAATTGTGGCCAGCGCGCCGCACAATTTCACGCGGTCGCTTTCGACAAAATAATACGGACAAAGACGCACCCGGCCTTTCATCGCCTTTAGCTCGCCCCGTGAGATACTAGGTATCGTCGAGGACGCCTTTGCACTTGAGCGTATCTCACGGGGCGAGCCAGAATTTGGATCCCAATAGCGGTGTTCAAAGAGCGTGCCTTTGTGAAATTTTTGAAGAATCGTCGGATTCGACTCGAAGGTCGCCAGCGCGTGCTCGATCCTTCTTTCCCATTCGGTGTGCGGCAGATCGCTCCCAAGCGCAATGCCGCGGCTGCCCCAGCCGAGCGGCGAGAATCCGCTCACTTTCAAGAGAAGGTCCCGATCTTTCTGGCTGAACTTCGCCGCCTCGCGCCAATCTTGAATTTCAAGGCGCGGGATGACGGCGTGCTGCGGCAATGGCGTAGGATCAAGCAGCCAGGAGTAGGGAATCGCCTCTTGTAGCTTTATGAAATACTTCTCGCCCAGCTCGCGCCGCCAGTACTCGCGAAGGGGGTGCATCCAAAAAAGCGCGAACCACATTTTCTCTTCAAGGTACGGTTTGATTGGCGGCGTGATCGTGATGCGGCCTTCTGCATTTGCGCGCAGCGTATTTTCGATCGCAGGAATATTCGGCAGATCGAACAATTCGAAGAAGCGATATACAGCGCGGCCGTCCTGTGGCTCGTAATTCTCCGCGGATACAACGCGCCAGCTGTAGCCGGGGGCGTTGACCCCGGCCGGAGTGAGATTGGGAATAGAACCGGAGTCATCCCGCGACTGCGGGGCGACAGCGGATGTTTGATTTAATCTCGCGGCGATCCATTCCATTTCCGGCCGATAAGTCGCCGATTCCTGCGAGACAACGATGTCGCCGCCGTTTGGCAGTACAGAGCGAAATCCGTCCAGCATTCCGTTCGCGCCGCCAACGATCGCTTCGTCGAATGTTGAATAGGTCTGGTTAAGCCATCCGGTTAGGCCGATGCCGCCCGGGACCGAATCGATCTCAGCAATGATGTAACCCTTCTCAGTCAGGATGAGGTCAGGCCGTATCACTCGCGGCAAATCGTCGCGAATTTCTTTGCGCCGCGAAAATTCGATGAGCTCCTTCGGTTTACCCGCGTCGAGATACTGGGCGATCCATTCTGGCTGCTTGCCTTTGACGCTCAGTTGATAGAGCTGGTTACAAGCGCGTTGAAAAACGAACAGTCGATGACCGAGCTGCTCGAGGTCGGCCAGAAATTTCTGGCCAATTGGAAATGCATCGGGGGAAAGAAGCCATTGCTTTTCCGCGAAGAGGCCTTCCTTCGGAAATGCTGAACGAATAGCTTCGAGCTTCTCGCTTTCGGTAGAGACTGCGAGATTTGAAGTTTGAGGTTTGAGGTTTGATTTCAATGCATGTGATCTCTCGGATACACATCAAACATCAAACTATCGAACATCAAACGTCGATTTACCTTCCCGCAGCCATCCGTTTTAGCGCGAGCTTAACCAGGTCTTCCGCCGATTTCGCTTCGCCTTTCTCCTGCAGGTCCCGCACGGCTTTGTGCGCCTCGATTTGTTTGTAACCAAGCGCGATCAGCGCAAGCACCGCTTCGTTGGCTTGCTCCTGTTCTGGGGTGGGTGCGTGCGCTGCGCTGGCTGCTTCCCATGCCGCAGCAACGCCGAGTTTATCTTTCAATTCCAAAACGATTCGCTCGGCTGTCTTTTTCCCGAGCCCGCTGATTTTCGAAATCGCAGCGACATCTGAATTGACCACCGCAGCTTTGAAACTGGTCACGCTCATTCCACTTAACACGGCGAGCGCCAGTTTTGGCCCGATCCCGCTGACATTGTTGACGAGCAACCGGAAAAGGTCGCGCTCGGCCGGAGTCATGAACCCGTAAAGCACATGCGCATCCTCGCGCACCGCCAGATGAGTAAGAATCCGGATCGGCTGCCCGGCAGGGGGAAGTTTATCGTAACTCGAAAGCGGAATAAAAACTTCGTACCCGACGCCGCCAACATCGATAATCGCCTGGGTCGGCAGGGCGTTCACGAGTTTGCCGTCGAGAAACGTGATCATCTCTCAATTGATTTACCACAGAGACCGCAGAGTGCGCAGAGAATAAACATTTGCATCCCTCCGCGTTCTCTGCGTCCTCTGCGGTAAAATTATTCTGACTTCAGCACCAGCGTAAGATCGACGCGTTTCCCTTTTGCTATGTTGAAGCCGCTGGTCGAGAAAAATTTCCAATGTTGCGGCGAATTCGCGAAAAGCGTCCCGGCAACAGGCGTCGGCAAAATGATAAAATGCGGCCCGGACGCGCTCATGAATTCTGTAGCGCGAAGCTTGTTCAATGGCGTGAGAAAACCTTTCACGCGCGACCGAAAATACCAGACAAGGCTCGGCTCCTCAAACTCCACCGAGGCAAATTGCATGTTCGGCACCAAAGAGGCGCTCGATACTTGAAGGAGCTGGTACGCGGGAAAAAACCGCGCGACCATAGGCGGGATCGCGAGAGCGATGGCAAGCCACACGCACGCAGTGGTGACGGCTATCGATGCAAACAAGGAGCGGCGATTTTCGCCAATCTCCGCTCCTTGCCAATGGCGCGCCAGCAAAAGCGCAAGCAGCGGAAACGCCGGCAGCGTGTAATGGGGCAACTTCGTTTTAATGAGCGAGAAAATCACGAAAATGATTGCCACGCCGGTGATAAGGTAATTGTCGATGCTATCGCGGCGGCGCCACAAATTTTTCGTTAGCCATGGCAACTTGATCGACCAGGGAAAAAAACTGACAAAAACGGTCACGAAATAAAACGGCAGAAGCAGCAGATACATTCCGAGGGAATTCGCGCCGTGACCTTCCATCGTCGCAAACGAGCGGCCAATGACGTGTCGCCCGATTCCCACAGTAAAGAATTCGCCGTGCGTTTGAATCAGTGCCGGAATTCCCCAAAGCGCGACTACGGCGAGCGTGAGCAAAAGTCCTGGTAAGAATTTGAAGCGTCGAGCCAATGGCCAATCTCGCGCGTAGATAATTACTGCACTAACCGTGAGCAGCGGTGTCCATGCAATTGGCCCTTTGGCGAGAAAGCCGAGTGCGAGCGCTGAGTAAAAAACAAAGAAGGGCGATTTCCAAATCGCCCACGGCGGCTTGGAAGCCGCCGCTGCTTGATTGAGCGTTGAACGTTGAGCGCCTGCTCGCGATTTATCGGAGTTGAGCGCATGCTCGCGATTTATCGGAGTTGGGCGTTGAATTAGTTCAAATCCGCTCCAATGCGCAATCGTCATAAAAAGCACTAGCCACATGTCGGCGACGGCCGCTTTGGCGTGGAGAAAGGTTTGCAGCGAAAGAGTAAAAATAATCGCCGCCCACCAGCCAACTTTCTCTCCGCCGATCCGTGTACCCCAGGCGAAAATCGACAGAGCAGTCAACGCCGCCGCCAGAGCCGACGGGAAACGCGCTGCGAAATCGTTTTCACCAAAGATACGATAACTCGCAGCTTGCGCCCAATAGGCGAGGGGAGGTTTATCCAGACGAAGTTGATTATTGAAGCGCGGAACGATGTAATCGCCGCGTTCGGTCATCTCCCGCGACGCCTCCGCGAAACGCGGTTCGTCACGGTCGATTAACGGCAAGCTCCACGTGCCGGCCAAATGAAAGAGGAGCGAACCGAAGAAGAGAAAGACGTAATTACGTATTGCGGATTTCAAGTGCGCACTCAAAATAGCGCCCGCTAAAACTGACGGGAACTTATTTATGAAGCGCGCCGCCGTTTTTTATTGGCTGATCGGCCTCGCCATCGCGGCGATAGCGATCGGAGCGGCATTTTATCTGGATGACACCGTCTGGCATTTCATCATGCAACATCAAAACCGCGCAATGCGCAGTTTCATGCACAACGTCAGCCGATTTGGCGACTGGCCTTCACATGTTGCGCTTGGATTGCTCCTTCTCGGAATCGCCTGGTGGCGCGGCAGCAAAAAATGGACGCGCATTTTTTTGTCGATGCTGCTGGCGATGGCGATCGCAGGCATTGCCGGCGATGTGATTAAGCGCACGGTCCCGCGCGCGCGTCCCTCGGTGAAATCGGAGCTTCGATGGGGAGGCCCGCGTTTCAGCACCAAATATCACGCGTTTCCGTCCGGGCATGTTGCCGCCTCAACGGCATTTTTTGGGGTTTTAGTTTTTCGCTCGCCGGCGCATCGGTCTCGCCTGTCTCCCCATCCCGATTCTAATCGGATTTTCGCGGATGTACATCGGCGCGCATTATCTCTCCGACGTCGTCTGTGCGGCGGTCCTGGGAATTCTCTGCGCCGCTATCGTCGCGCGTTTTTTCCTTTCATCAATCTGCAATACAGAATCCGCAAAGTAGGATGCCGATCCTGGGAAGCGCTCCGAGGCGCGAAGCAGGGCGGAGGGGGTGAGATTCGAACTCACGAGGCCTTTCGGCCTTCCGGTTTTCAAGACCGGCGCGATCAACCGCTCTGCCACCCCTCCCCGGGGAAAATGTCGCGACAACTCTGCCATCGGTTCAAGCTCAAGCAACTGTAGCGGCGCTCTGTGAGCGCCAAAGGCAAGGAATCGGCGGTCACAGACCGCCGCTACAGCGAGATTAGATTCGACATCGTGATATGTTCATGTGAACTTAATCCCATGGTGGCGAAAAAGAAATTCCGGCCCGTCGTCGAGGAGACGCCTCCAAGCTCCGCGCCCATCCGCGGGCGTGGCGCATCCTGGAGCCCGGCGAATCGGTTCGAAAAGCTGCATGTCGATCTGACCGACATTGATTCTGTCGATGTTGATCTCGCCACGGCGAGTCCGTCCGGTGGCGGACCTGCTACTGACGAACAGCCTCGGCGGCCGACACAGTATTTTCGTGATGGAACCAAATCGATCATCACTCGGAACAACAGCCCCGATGTCGGTTTCGAAACGAGCCTCAACCCATATCGCGGATGCGAGCACGGCTGCATTTATTGTTACGCCCGGCCGACTCACGAATATCTCGGCTTTTCCGCCGGCCTCGATTTCGAGACCAAAATCATGGTGAAAACGAATGCGCCCGAGTTATTGCGCGCAGAACTGGAATCACCGCGTTGGCAGCCACAGACGCTTGTCATGAGCGGCGTGACCGACCCCTATCAACCGATCGAGAGAAAGGTGTGCATTACGCGCGGCTGCCTCGAAGTGCTTGCCAAATTTCGCAATCCTGTGGCGATCATCACCAAGAACCACCTCGTTACCCGCGATATCGATGTCTTGCGCGAGCTTGCGGCTTGTAATGCCGTGGCCGTAAACATCTCCGTGACTTCCCTCAACTCCAGTTTGCAGCAAGTGCTCGAGCCGCGCACGACATCGCCTCAAGGCCGCCTCGATGCGATCCGGCAACTTCGCGGCGCTGGAATTCCGACCGGTGTGATGGTTGCGCCGATCATCCCCGGGCTAACGGATCACGAAGTTCCGAAGATCCTGGATGCGTGCGCAAAAGCGGGCGCTCAATTTGCCGGTTACACAGTTATCCGTCTTCCGTGGGCGGTAGCGCCATTATTTGAGCACTGGCTTGAGGAACATTTTCCCGATCGCAAAGAGAAGGTTCTTGGACGCATCCGGGACATGCGGGGGAACCGCCTAAATAATTCTCAGTGGCACACGCGCATGACCGGGGAGGGCGTTTTTGCGGAACAAATCGCCTCGCTCTTCAGAGTTGGCTGTCGTCATGCCGGCATTGGCGAGCGGCCGTCATTGTCAACTGCGTCGTTTCGTCAATCGACAACACAACTGCGCCTTAAGTTGTAGGGGGAACTGTCAGGTTGCCCTACAGCTTTGCTATTAGAATGGCCCGCGTTTCTGCCAAGCGGACGCCTCGTTTTGCAATCGCTGTTCCGCTTCGAGCGACTCTGTAATGTCGATTTGGGTACTGAGCATCCTCAGTAGCGGGAACGGGCGCTTTGCGCGTTGTTGGCCACTCCTGGAAGTAGCCGGCGGCTATTGTAACCGGCTGCGCATCGGCGGATGCAGTGATCTTTCCCTTCGTGCACGTTAGACGGGTCGTTTTGCCGTCGGTCCAAACGCAAAACAAGCAGTCCGAATCAGGCTTGATCGTCAGCTGACCGGTGGTGACGGCAAATTGTGATGCGCTTCGATCGGTTGGAGTGAACAGAACGATAACTTTTCCGCGGCTCAATCGAATGCGCGCGGTCCGACCGCGCACACTGCCAGCGGTTTGATTGCCATCCTTGGTTACGCTGAGCTCGTCGATTTTGATTTCAGAATCGCCCGGAAGTTGTGCAAGAGCAGCTGGAATTAAGGCAAGATCGATCGACGCGCCGTGTGGCGAGCGCACAGTATCGCCGCTATTAATTCTGCTTTTAAGCGTGACCGGCTGAAAATCGTTTCGTTCCGCATTTCCGAAGAGGACTCTGCCCTTGACCGAAAACACGGCAGCGGCTGTTGCGCGGCTGATGCCTTTCGAGCAGCTGCTCGCCAGAAGTAAACAGAGCGCAGCAGAAAGAACGGGCAATGGAAGGCGCATTAGGCGGGATTCGGTAATTCATCCGAGCCTAAGCCTCCTTGCGCGTCGGCTGCAATACGGAAGGCGGATTCAGTCCGCAAAAAAGAGCTGGCTTGCAAGCAATGCAAGCCAGCTCAGCGGTTTATGTCCTGCGTCAACTTAGTGCTGATAGTAGTGATGATAACGGCGGTGGCGATAGTAGCGGTGCCCATTGGACCAATAATACGATGGCCCATTGTAGTAGCTGTAATACGGATATGGGCGGTAGTAGCCGTATGGATAATAACCGTATGGATAATAACCGTATCGGTAAGCCGGATAACCAAACCCGACTCCGATTCCTCCAACGCCGACCGTTATCTGAGCGTTTGAATGCTGGACGGGCACAAAAAGTAATCCAGTTGCCACCAATGCAATGAATAGAAGTTTTTTCATATTTTCGCCTTTCTGTTGTTTATCCCTTGCTCGTTTGAGATTTGCGCAGGGCTTGAAGTCCTACGCAGAATTCGGCCGCTTTAATGGATTCACGGCTCTCAATAATAGAATCGGATTTGACAGCTGCCGCGGTTCCGTGTCCTCAAAAATTGCGCGGCGTGGCAGCGCGTACGGGAGTCGAACCCGTGCACCAGCCTTGAGAGGGCTTATGCCTTCCTCGTGTACGTTTTTCCGTTGCTAGATTGTTGCTAGATTTGGGACACCCGCGCCCGCCGCCTAGGATCGCACAGGACTCGCATTTGATTGGCGACTCTAGCGACTTTGGGGGAATAGCGACCGACGATCTCTACACGCTTTACACCACACGGCGCAGTGTGATTGAATGCGAAACATGAAACGACTAGCACTCCCAGCACTGATTCTCTTAATACCCGCGCTACTGTGGGCGAATGAGAAAGAAACGATGTTTCAAGCCTTAGGCCAATTCGAGCAGGCGTGGCGCTCAAGGTGCAGCAGCAATCCGTGTCAAACCCGCGAGATTTGGCTGGCACAGCAAGCAGCACAAGCAGCGGATCAGTATTTAAACACGCCGGATGCGAAAGAGCACCATTCGCGGCATTGGCGGCTCGTGGCGCTATCATTTATCAAATACAGCCAAGCGCGAACGGAAGCGTACGCGGGATACGTGCACTCTCGTCATCGAGACCTGGAGACGTTGGAGCACGAGTTCAGAGCGGACCTGAAAGCCGCCCTGGGAAGCGACGTAAATTCCCGCGAGATTACACAGCGTTTTGGGCTCGATTACTGACCTAATCTCTGCTCAGGATCACGCTAGAATCGTTTTTGATGCGCTGGCAGGGGCAAGTGTGCCACCCCAAAACGATTCCGCTTCGTAAATGCCGATTGATTTTCCAACAATGAAAATGGGAACGAATTTGGCGTCGCTTCTGGCAAGAATGAAAGCCATCACTATTATGAGCAGTTTGATTTCATTGCGCTTCGCATTCGCTTTTGTCCTTTGGCCTCTCAGTCTTTTGGCCTCCGATCTTGCACAAGAGAATCAGCCGGTTCGTTCTCCCGACAAGCCGGTGTTGATCTGGGACATCGACCTGAAGCTGTCTAACGCTCCACCCCGGAACTGGCGTACTACTGATGACCCCCTTGCGCCGGGGACAAGCGAAGCTCCTTCTGCAATACTGGGGTTGCGTGATCTGCGGGCATCGGGCAGCGGCGAATTTACTGCTGAGGGTCTAAAGCTCGTGCTAGCCCGAACGCGCGGACCTGTAACCGTTTTCGATTTGCGGCAGGAAACGCACATCTTTGTAAACAACCTGCCTGTAAGCTGGTACGCGTCACGCGACTGGGCAAACGTCGGTCGGAGTCAAAGCGAAATTGAAGCGGGTGAAGCCGCCCGCGTGCAATCGCTCAAGCCCGGGAACGAAATCGCTATTCGGCCCGGTAATCCAGTTAAACATGGTCGGTCCGAGTCTGTCACACCGCAGCGGGTGACGGTTAAGAATGCGAGTACGGAGCGAGATGTGGTGAGTCGAGCCGACGTCAACTACGTGCGCATCACCGTTACGGATCATACCCGACCGCTCGATGAGGAGGTGGACCGTTTTGTGCTCGCTGTCCGTGACCTTTCTCAAAATGCGTGGGCACATTTTCACTGCGAAGCGGGGCTGGGCCGAACGACCATGTTTATGGTGCTGTATGACATGCTGCGAAACGCCGATCGGGTGTCGTTGGAGAACATCGTGCATCGGCAAAAGCTCCTCAGCCATGGCTACGACATGCTGCAGCCTTCCGAACCCGAGAATTGGAAGGCTCCTTACGCCGCAGACCGCGCAGCATTCGTCCGCGCCTTCTACGATTATGCCCGCGCTAATCCTAACGGGCAGCCACAACTTTGGACCGAATGGCTGAAATCCAATATGCAATGAATGGTGAACAACTGGAAGGACGAAGAAAAACCGCCGCCGCTTCCGGTTCAAAACGATGCAGCCAACGCACACTTACGAAGTCCGCCCGCGCAAAGATAAGCGCGGCGTCGATCTGATCTCCGATGCGCTGCCATTCGGTCGGCTCTGGTACACCAAACCGGATGACGCCTGTCGACTACGCGAAGTTTCGCAGCCGATCACATGATGCACTGATTCGCGTTTACGATGAAGCTGGTGACGTGATACAAACACACGAACACATAGGCGATTTCAAAGAACTGTGAATCTAACTTACGCAGGCGCGAAGTTTATGTTAGCTGCATCTTCTGCGTTCGTTTCTTATCTGCGATCGTCTGTGACCCAACAAGCCAGAGCGTCCTAGATTTCTTCGCGATAATCTGCAGGCTGTCTGTGTGTGTCCTTGGGCGACACGTTTGTGATCCACGATACGACCTTTATTGCTTCCGTTTCCTTCGCCGCAACTTCCATTTTTCGTCCAGCAACGCCATGTCACGATTGTAGCGATAGCGTAAAATCGCTGCTTCTTTTTCTTTCCTAGTCCCCGGTTTCAACACGTAAATAAACGCTTCATCGACACACCGCCGCGCCCGTTCTGTGTCATCCTGATGGACAATGTCGATGTCATAGCCGGGTGTCTTCCTCGCGCGTCCACTACTTTGCGTTTCCCGCCGGTTTCGAACGGGACCATCTTTTTCGTTTCATCCGGCTTCTCTGGCACGTTCGCGAGGAATTCGCGCCGGGCTTCGTCGAATGCCGCATAAAGCATGTCAGTCGAAAGCTTGAAACCGCGTCCAGCCGCGTCGCAGTCCGTTACATCACTTTTTGGCGGATTTACCTATGAAAACCGCTGTTTCATAGTTGGCAGCGCGTACGGGAGTCGAACCCGTGCACCAGCCTTGAGAGGGCTGTGTCCTAACCACTAGACGAACGCGCCACAAAAAAGGTGCGTGTAGGAATACTGTATCGAACGCGAGCTGGCAAGATGCCGACGAAAACTACGCATGAAATTTCTTTTTGTGTTTGTGCGCCGGCTTTTTAGGTGCGGGCGTGCCCGACGGCGTCGGCGTTGGCGTGGCGCCCTCCGGTGTAGGTAAAGGTCGTACTCGTGGCTGAGCTAACAAGTACTGGTGAGCGGTCTTGAGTCCTTGCAACGCCAATTTGATTTCCGGCGTGGTAGCCAGTGCGGACATGCGTTCGTAATAGATGTCGTAGTACGCGCTGAGCCGGTTTCGCTTTTCCAAATCGGTTCGCGCAGCCTGGGCATATGCTTTCGCTGTCTGCACCGCTGGATCGTTCACTAATCGATTTTTGAGTTGTCGCCATTCAACGTGTACCCTGAGTGCATCAGCTTCCTTGCCCAGCGATTTTGGTTTTGAAAAGGTCTGGTCAAGCTGCGATATCTCAGGCAACTCGGGGCCGTTGGGTTCGGAGGAAGGTGTGGCCGAAGCTTCGGGTTGGTTTTGCCCGGAATAAAGGTCCACAGACGGCGGCGCGGCGTCCTGTCCGTGCATTATCAGCGTGGTGATGATCAGCGCCGCTAAAATGATCACTCCGAATATTTTCATTTCCCGCTTAGTGGCAATGTAACCGAATTTTCGCATGCGGGAAGACGCTATCCATGATAAAGAATCACGCCGAAGCCGGGGCGTAGCTTAGCTTGGTAGAGCGGTCGCCGCGGCGACAGGTCGCAAGCTTGAAAAAGCGGTCGCCAAGGCCTCGATTCTTAACTCAAGTAAATCAAGTTTGGCTGCGTGCCCGCTCTGTCGAGCTCATCTCTTCCTCGTCCGGTTTCATAATAGCGCTCGCGTTGCGCGGCTTCTGAACGACTGGAAAAGCTCTCGCTGCGAATTAAAACCCAAGGGACTCCTCGCTTTGTTGCTTTCGACTCGCCAGCATTGTGTCGGCGAACCCGATTATCTAGATCTCTGCAGGAGCCTACGTAGCGTCGTCCGGTCTTTTCGCTTCGCAGAACGTAACAATAAAACATTTGCTCCACCATCAACGGTTCACATCGGGGCGAGAGGATTTGAACCTCCGACCTCGTGGTCCCAAACCACGCGCTCTACCAAGCTAAGCTACGCCCCGAATCGAGTGAATTATTATCACGATTCAGGGGGTTGTGCATCCCCGACGTTTGATCGCATCAGATGCTCTAATCCAAATTCGGCGCCAGCCGCTTTTCCACTGCGGCGACTGACTCGCCACGGCGGTTCGCGTAATCCACTACCTGGTCACGCCCGATCTGCCCGACCCCGAAATATTTTGCCTCGGGATGCGAAAAATAAAGGCCGCTTACGCTGGCACCAGGATGCATCGCAAACGATTCAGTCAGTCTGATCCCAGCGTTGTCCTCGGCATGGAGCAAATCGAACAGCGTTCGTTTCTCGGCGTGATCGGGGCAGGCGGGATAACCGGCAGCCGGCCGAATACCGCGATACTTTTCACGAATGAGATCGGCATGCGACAATTGTTCGTCGCGCCCAAATCCCCAGGCGATGCGAGTCTGTTTATGCAGATATTCGGCGAACGCTTCGGCCAATCGATCTGCCAACGCTTTGGTCATGATTGCGCTGTAGTCGTCGTGCTCGCCCTTGAATTCTTCGGCGAGCTCATCCGCGCCGTGAATCGAGACCGCAAATCCACCGAGATAATCAGAATGTTGAGAGTTGAGAGTTGAGAGTTGAGAGTTTCTCGACGCGATGAAGTCGGCGAGGCAACGATTGAATTGTCCCGCCGGCTTTGGCATTTGTTGACGCAAGAAATAAAACGTGGCGATTTTTTCAGAGCGCGTTTCATCAGCGTAAAGCTCGACGTCATCGCCAACGGAATTTGCGAGCCAAAAAGCATGCACACCGCGCGCAACTAAGAGATTTTTCGCGACGATCCGCTCAAGAAGTTGCTGTGCATCATCGAAGAGTTCGCGCGCTTGTTTGCCAATCTTGGGGTCATCGAAAATCGCGGGATAACGGCCGCGTAGTTCCCACGCATGAAAAAACGGCGACCAATCGATGTATTCGACCAGATCACCGAGCGTGAAAGTTTGGGTAGCGCACGCGTCTCGCGTGTTGGTTTCGGCGTCGCGCCGAAACGACCTCTCGTCGACACATAGCTTCTCGCCCCGTTTCGCATCGACCGGAAAAGTTCGCGATCGCGAGACGCGCTCGCCCGCACCCGTGACGGGTGCGCTACTCACAACGCGCACTCGCAAAAACTCCGGTTTGGGCGGCGTATAGCGGCTCCAATCGATCGGCATTCCGTTGGCACGCGCTTGCTCCAGCGCCACCAGCTTTTTCCTCTTCGTTTTTGCTGCGTATTCCTGGCGTAACCGTTCGTATTCTTCCCGCGTTTTTTTATCGAACTCGGATTTGCGTTCCTCGTTCAATAGCGAATTCACCACGCCCACCGCGCGCGACGCGTCCAGCACGTGCACGGTGCTTGCGCCATAGTGCGGCGCGATTTTCACCGCGGTGTGCGCCCGGCTGGTAGTCGCGCCGCCAATCAAAAGCGGCAAACGAAATCCTTCGCGCTCCATTTCCTGCGCCACATGTACCATCTCATCCAGTGATGGCGTAATCAGACCGCTTAGGCCGACAACATCTGCTTGCTTCTCTCGTGCTGTTTCCAAAATCTTCGCGGCGGACACCATCACGCCAAGATCGACCACGTCATAGTTGTTACATTGCAGCACCACGCCCACGATGTTTTTGCCGATGTCGTGCACGTCGCCTTTGACGGTCGCCATCACGATGCGCCCTTGCGGCTTTGCACCCGCAGATTTTTCCGCTTCCATAAACGGCATCAAATAGGCCACAGCTTTTTTCATCACCCGCGCGCTCTTTACCACCTGTGGCAGAAACATTTTGCCTGCGCCAAATAAGTCGCCCACCACGCTCATCCCGGCCATAAGGGGACCCTCAATGACATCGAGCGGCCGCTTGCATTTTTGGCGCGCCTCCTCGGTATCGGCGTCAATGTGATCAACGATGCCCTTGACCAATGCGTGTTTCAGGCGCTCTTCAACAGGCTCTTTTCGCCACGCTGCATCGGCAACAGGCGTTTTCCCTTTTGCTTTTACATTTTCCGCGAAATCGACCAGGCGTTCGGTTGCATCATCACGCCGGTTCAACAGCACGTCCTCGACACGTTCTCGGAGTTCCGGTTCGATTTCCTCGTAAACTGCGAGCTGTCCCGCGTTCACGATTCCCATGTCGAGACCGGCGCGAATGGCGTGAAAAAGAAACGCGGCGTGCATCGCTTCCCGGACAGTGTTGTTTCCGCGAAACGAAAATGAAATGTTGCTTACTCCTCCGCTGACTCGCGCGCCCGGCAAGATTCTTTTTGATCCAGCGCGTCGCTTCAAGGAAATCGATCGCGTAATTGCGATGTTCTTCCAGGCCTGTGGCAACCGTCAGGATGTTTGGATCAAAGATAATATCGTCGCCGGGAAGCCCGCCTGTTTGGTCAAGAGATCGTAAGCCCGCGCGCAGATCTCGATTTTGCGCTGACAATTATCGGCCTGACCTTTCTCATCGAATGCCATCACGATGGTGGCCGCGCCATATCGCCTTATCAATCGCGCGTGCTGCAGAAATTCCTCTTCGCCGTTTTTCAGGCTGATGGAGTTCACCACTGCTTTTCCCTGCACGCATTTGAGCCCTGCTTCGATGACGCTCCACTTTGAGCTGTCGATTACGATGGGAATCCGCGCGATCTCCGGCTCGCTGCCGATCAAATTCAGGAAGCGGGTCATGGCCGCTTCCGAATCGATCATCCCTTCATCCATGTTCACGTCGAGCATGTTCGCGCCGCCCTGAACCTGCTGACGCGCTACAGCCAGCGCCCCGTCGAAATCGCCTGCCAAAATCAGTTTCGAAAACTTCGGTGAACCTGTGATGTTGGTGCGCTCGCCAATGACAGCGAACCCAAATTCGGGCGTAATGTTTAACGGTTCGAGCCCGGATAGTTGCAGAATCATGTGTCGCTGATTGTCGTTCCTACAACGCGCGGGGCGAAAATTCACGCACCAGTTTTGCAAGCGCGCGGATGTGATCCGGTGTCGTGCCGCAGCAGCCGCCTACCACGTTGAGCCAGCCATTGTCTGCCCACTTCGCAACCTTGGGTGCGAATATTTCAGCTGTTTCTGGAAAACCGGTTGGCGACAGCGCATCTGGCAGACCCGCGTTCGGATACGCGCTCATGTAGTACGGCGAAATGCGCGCCAACTCTTCGACAAACGGTTCCATTTCATCCGGACCCAGCGAACAATTCAAACCGAGGATGAGCGGCTGCGCATGCGCAATGGATATGAGCAACGCTTCAACAGTTTGCCCGCTCAAGTTCCGGCCGGACTTGTCGATCACGGTGCCCGAGATCATCAACGGCACGCTGCGTCCGGTTTTTTCCAATGCATCAATGATAGCGAACAACGCAGCCTTTCCGTTGAGCGTGTCGAAAATGGTTTCGACAATGAGAAGATCGACACCGCCTTCGAGCAGCGCTTTCGCTTCATCGAAATAACTTTGACGAAGTTGATCGAACGAGACCGCGCGAAATGCCGGATCGTTTACGTCAGGCGAAATGGAACCAGCAACAGGAAGAGGTCCCATTGATCCGCCAACAAATCGCTGCTGCCCGGTTTCGTTCGCGACGCGATCCGCGGCCTGGCGCGCGATCCGAGTCGCTTCAAAATTAATTTCATGAACGAGCGCGCGAAGATCGACATCGTCCACCACGCGCTGAAAGAATTCCTGATCTTTGCGACCATGTTTGGGTTCGCCTTGAAACAGGAAATCGTGCAAGCCGATGGTTGTTCCGCTGAAGGTGTTGGTCTCGATGATGTCGGCGCCCGCATCCAGATAAGCCGCGTGAATTTCCTCGACGACTTGCGGCCGTGTTAAATTGAGAAGTTCCAGACTCCCCTTGAGGTCTTTGCCTTTCCAATCAGCGAATCGCTTTCCGCGATAATCCTGCTCGGACAATTTGTGGCCCTGGATCATCGTGCCCATGGCTCCGTCGAGTACGACGATGCGTTCGCGCATTAGCGCTTCGAGAGGATGAAGGCCATTTGTTTCCATGATTGTCCGGGAACTTAAAGGGCGTTTCCCTCGTGAATCAAGGAACAAATTAACGCATCATGATGCGTAGATGTGTTGGTAACCTTATGCTGGTGCCTCTTGCTAATCGTAATCGGACGAATCAGCATGCTCGATCCGTTGCGCGCTGGAGAATGACGAAGTACGCGAAGTGAGATGCAACCGCGCAGGGGAATGGACTGCGTGTGATGCCAAACTGCCCGGGCGATTGAGGTCAATCGCCTCTACCTTGTTTGCGCTACGCTGCTTTACGGCGCGATGCGATCGGTCAGCGTGTCGGTATGAAAAGCAGCATGCTCACGCAACTGGTACCAAGGACTATCCGGTTTGGTAGTCTGCGCGATAGCGGTTTTCTCACCCGTGGCAAAATCTTCCCATGAATTGTAGCGAGCGATCGTGAGGAAGGTCCAGGCGGCGCCCTCCAGATGCTGCATCAAAACATTCCCGGCAGTCGTGTCGCCTCGCCCAGTTGGCGCTTCGCTCAACATTTTTTCCAATTGCTGGCGGTGACCCGGAGCGGGGCGATAATAGGAGACGGAATAAACCGAGCCCGTCGTCTTGGACTTCGAATCAGCGTCTATGCCCATGGCACGCGTGAATTCTTCCCATGAAGGACCGTTTACAAACGTATCGGTATGCCACTCGCTTAGGTCACGTTTGTCGGGAGGCACAGCCGTCCCCGCAGGTTCCACGGTCGCTTTGGTGCCAATATGCGTAATGACCACGTAATCCCATGCATCGCCGTCTTGATGGCGAAGAACAATGAAATGATCAGGCATTGGGTTGCTGCGATCCGGCGTTTTAAGCCAATCGCCTAACTGCACTGCTTTGCCAAGAGCGGCCTTGGTGAAGTGGACATGATAAACGTCGCTCCGTTTACCAGCGCCGGCGGGCGCCGCGCCGCCGGCAGCGGGCTTTGGCGATCCCTGGCCGTGAACGAACGCAACAGGCAACAGGCCAAATAATGTGATGGCGACAATAGTAGTGATCGATTTCATGATAATTTTTCTTTCTGATTTAGGTTTGAACGAGAGCTCGTTCGAGATCTGTGCAGCCAGTCTGGGCGAGCCGCATTAGAGCGCGTTTGCTTCGTTACGTGCTTATTCCGCAAAGGTTATGCAGCCCATCTCTTTGAGTGTCAACGCTTATTTCGATCTGCCTGTGCGCGCATGGTTTGGTAGGGGCGGTTCACCCGAACCACCCAAGGCGATTGAGGTCAATCGCCCCTGCCTTATCCGTGTCATTCGCGTAGTCCGCGGCTCTCCAGTCCGATTAATTCGCGTTTATTAGTGTTGATTCGTGGTTGCTCGAATTAGTTGAATCACGCCGTGGAAGCGATCCGGTTATTCACACTGCTCGACCGCAATCAACGGAACACGTTCGTGGCCTGTTTTCTCGGCTGGGCGCTGGATGCGTTCGATTTCTTTCTGCTCACGTTCGTGATCGTGCCGATGGCGCACGATTTCGGAACGAGCATCGCCGATCTCAGTTACGCGATCACGCTCACACTGGCGATGCGACCGGTTGGCGCGTTCATCTTCGGTCTGCTCGGCGACCGGTTTGGCCGGCGCATTCCGCTCATGATCGACATTATTTTTTATTCGCTCATGGAATTGCTCACCGCGTTTTCGCCGAATTACACCTGGTTGCTGATTTTCCGCGCGCTGTACGGAGTCGGCATGGGCGGCGAATGGGGATTAGGCGCGTCGCTGGCGATGGAAACTCTGCCGACGGAGGCGCGTGGATTGTTTTCCGGGATTCTGCAACAGGGATACGCATTCGGCTATCTGCTGGCGGCAATTGCGTATTGGGTCGTGTTTCCGTTCTTCGGCTGGCGCGGCCTCTTTGTGGCAGGTGCGCTTCCGGCGTTTCTTGTGCTTTACATCCGGGCGCGCGTGCCGGAATCGCCGATCTGGTTGCGCCAGCAGCATGCGATGGCGGATTTTTGGAGCGACGTGCTGATCGTTATAAAACGCCATTGGGCGCTTTTTCTTTACGTCATTTTGTTAATGACCGCGTTCAACGCGATGTCGCACGGGACCCAGGACATGTATCAAACGTTTCTCGGCGAACAACGCCACTATGGGGTCACAGCAAAAAGCGGCGACCGGGATCATTTATGCTTTCGGCGCTATCTGCGGTGGAACGGTGGTCGGCCATCTCTCGCAAAATTGGGGGCGGCGTCGCTCGATAATTTTGACTGCTGCGCTTGGAATCATCCTGATTCCTTTGTGGGTTTTCTCGCCCGGTTTCACCCTTCTGGTGATCGGCGGGTTCGCCATGCAATTCATGGTGCAAGGCGCCTGGGGAATCGTGCCCGTGCATCTCAACGAGCTTTCGCCGAGCGCGGTGCGCGGAACTTTCCCTGGGTTTGCCTATCAACTTGGAAACTTATTCGCCGCCAACACAGCCGTTGTGGAAGCTCAATTGGCCAATCATTTTCATGACGCGAGTGGGCATCCAGATTACGCAAAAGCGCTCGCCCTTTTTACGTTCGTGTTTTTTTTGGTGTTGATGTTGCTCGCTGCAATCGGGCCCGAAGAGCGCGGGAAAGAATTTTAGTGATGTGCCGCGTCAGGCGTGAGGCCAGCCGGTGTTTCCGGCTGCGGCGATTGTGCAGCCATTTGCTGGGAACCGTGATAGACGCCGGGGCCGTAACGCTGCTCGACAATCGCTTCTGCAATTCTGTCCGCGAGTAGTTCGCGATATTCCCAATCGCGCGCCTGATTGCCCTCGGAGCGATTACTCAGAAATCCGCATTCCACCAGCACGGCCGGACACGTCGCATTGCGCAGAACGCGAAAATTTGCCGTGTGGATTCCGCGATTTGCTGAGTTGGGAATCGTCATCAGCTTCTCTTGAATCCGGCTCGCCAGATCGAATGATGCGCCGGAATGATAATACGTCTCGAACCCGCGAATGCCGCGCCGTTGCGAATCGTTGAAGTGTATGCTGACGAAGACTGCGTTCTTCTGCGAATTCTCAATCGTCACGCGTTCATCAAGCGGAATGAAAACATCCGTGGAACGAGTCATCACTGTCTTTAATTTGGATTCGCGCAGCTTACGATTGAGACGCTGGGCAACGTCGAGAGTAACCATCTTCTCCGGCGGACCGTACCGTCGATATGCGCCGCTATCTTTGCCGCCGTGTCCGGCATCCACGACCACGGTATGAAAACGTCTTGCTCGTGTTTTTGACTGCAGCATGCCGCATACTTGCGCAGGCAGGTAGCAAAGCGACAAACCCAATTGTAACGATCCGATTTACCAGGCGCGGCATTGTGATCTAATAGCAAAAAACATGTAGCCTACCAAAAAGTTTCTCCGTGAGAACCGGCGTTGGTAGGGCGGGCAGTCCCCTGCACGCCGCCCTTCGGGGTGTACGGACAACGGCGCGCACGGAGTGACGCGCTCTACCTGCTAAACTGAAGCGCCTGCTGCCCTGCGCAAAGTAGCTATTGATAAATACGGCCGTTTTCTCCCAATTGCATATAAAATGCACTTGTGTTTTGCGCTGCTGCGCATAAAGCCTTACCACTTTTATGATGATCCGATTTGCAATTGTTCCATTGCTCCTGGCACTGAACTTTTCGATGTGCAAAAGGAACGAAACTGTTTCCCAGAACCCTCAGCCGGCGGGCGCCTCATCGCCGGTGCCCGCCACTCCGGTTGCAGCGGCGTCGCCGAAGATTACGAAGCCGGTTGTCGATCAAACGGCTCAGACCATTGTGTTCGGTTATCATCGCTTTGTGGACAAGGTACGACGGCCGGACACGGAGATCACGCCGGCTGATTTTGAAGGGCAGATGAAACTGCTTAAGGACAGCGGTGTGACCGTGATCGGAATGCAGGATTTTCTGGCTTGGAAACGAGGCGAGAAAAACATCCCCCCCCGGTGCGCAGTGATCACCTTCGACGATGGCTGGAAATCACAATACGAAGTTGCGTGGCCGATCCTGAAAAAATATGGCTATCCGCTGACGCTATTTATTTATACGGAAGGCGTGCGTGGCGGGCATTTTGGCGGCGGCGAAGCAATGACATGGGAGCAGCTCGCCGATATGCGCGATGCCGGCGTTGATATTCAGGCGCACTCCGAGACGCATCAGGATTTGCGCAAACCATACGACAAAGTCGCCAAGAAAAGATTAAGCCCGCCGGAATACGAACAGTGGCTACATAATGAAATCTTCGGCTCCAAGGAATTGCTCGAGCAGAGGCTCGGTATCAAGGTGAACTGCTTCGCGGTACCGTATGGATTTTATAATCAACACATCAAAGACGTCTGCCGACAGGCCGGGTACGAGGCCGTTTTCGTTGTTTATGGCCAACCGCTGACTTACAACTCGCCCCCCCTCGATTCGCTGGGGCGTTTCATGATTGAAGGGAACAAGCCCAAAGTCTTTGTCGATGCTGTGAAGATGATCGGTGCCTCGACCGGCGGCGGTCCAGCAGTCGCCGAAGTCGGCGCGGCTAATCTCGCGACTCAACCAGCAGACGGCGAAACAGTGCGCACTGCGCTTCCTCTCATCAAAGCCAACCTCAGCGGCATCGGCCAGATCGAACCTGGCAGTGTCCAAATGCGCGTGAGCGGCCTTGGCGCTGTGCCAGCCAGCTACGATCCCAAAACAAACACCGTGTCATATCAAGTGACGCAAAAGCTGCGCGAGAAATCGTGCAGTGTATTTGTCAGCGCGAAATCTGCGGGCAAGAAGGTCGAGGCGCATTGGACGTTTGGAATCGAAGAAGGCGCGACCGCAGGGACAACATCGCCGGCGCCCACACCAAAAAAATAATTCTGGGCAGCGTACGCGCCTGGCGTGCTGGTGATCGCGCCCTCGCGATCGCGTTATCAAATCATGTTTCCACAACTTAGCGACAAGCTTCAGGAGATTTTCAAAGAGCTCCGGGGACATGGCGTTATCAGCGAGTCGAACATCGACGCTGCGTTGCGCCAGGTGCGCCTGGCGCTGCTCGAAGCGGATGTCGATTTTCAGGTCGCCAGAAAATTCATTGCGAGC
This sequence comes from uncultured Verrucomicrobiae bacterium, assembly GCA_963725505.1. Lineage (GTDB taxonomy): Bacteria > Verrucomicrobiota > Verrucomicrobiia > Chthoniobacterales > UBA10450 > Udaeobacter. The sequence continues at coordinate 26,365 of CAVRYN010000007.1, forward strand.
GTCAAGGAAAAAGCGCTGGGTGAAACAGTTGTTCGCAGTATTACGCCCGGGCAGCAGATCATAAAAATTTTCCACGACGAATTGACTGCGTTGCTCGGAGGCGATTCCGCGCCGCTACATCTGCAAGACGAGGGCCGTATTTTGATGGTCGGTCTCAATGGTTCAGGCAAGACGACTTCCTCGGCCAAGCTGGCGCGCTTTTTACAGAAGCAGGATTATTCACCTGTGCTGGTGCCGTGCGATCTGCAGCGGCCGGCAGCCGTTGAGCAACTCGTAACGCTCGGCAAACAAATTGGCGCCGCGGTTGTCGCTCCTGATCCGGGCGAGAACAATGTTCAACGCGCCGCGGCGGCAGCGGTTGGCAGGGCGCGCCCGCCGGGCGCGCCGAGCATTTACATCTTCGACACGGCTGGCCGCCAGGAAATCGACCAAGCGCTTATTCAAGAGCTGAAAGAGCTGAAGGAATTTTTGCAGCCGCAGGAAACTTTGCTCGTCGCGGATGCGGCAACCGGCCAGCAAGCGGTCAGCGTGGCGACCCATTTCAACAATGCTTTATCGATCACCGGGATCATTCTAACAAAGCTGGATGGTGATGCGCGAGGCGGGGCGGCTTTGTCGATGCGCGAAGTGACGCGCCGGCCTATCAAATTCGTCGGCACCGGTGAAAAGCTCGATCAGTTCGAGCTTTTCATTCCGGAACGGCTCGCCGGCCGGATTCTCGGAATGGGCGATATGGTTGGTCTTGTCGAGAAAGCTGCCGAAGCGGTGGAAGCCGAAGACGCTGTCCGGCTTGAGCGCAAATTGCGCACGGCTTCATTCGACTTCAATGATTTTCTGGCGCAGTTCAAGATGATGCGAAAGATGGGACCGCTGGAGAATATTCTTGGCATGTTGCCCGGCATGAGTAATATGCAGGGCCTCTCGATTGACGAGAAGCAGCTTAAGCGCACGGAAGCAATCGTGCTTTCGATGACAAACGAAGAGCGGGCGCGCCCTGACATTCTGAATGCGCGGCGTCGGCAGCGCATCGCGCGCGGCAGCGGCTGCACTGTCACGGAGGTGAACGATTTGCTGCGGCGCTTTGATCAGATGCGCAAGATGATGAAAAGCGCAGGCAAAATGAAGAAAATGTTAAAAGGGTTACGACCGTTACATCGTTAAAAAGGTACTTGCTGAGGATTTGAGTTTTGTAACTGCTTTTGACCCTTGTAACTTTATGACGGTTTAACCTTAACTTTCCAAGCGATGTCAGTTTCAATCAGATTACGCAGAGAAGGCGCGAAGAATCGCCCATATTACAAGGTGGTAGTGGCCGATAGCCGCAGCCCCCGTGACGGGAAATTTATCGAGGTCATCGGCACGTACGATCCGAAAAAACCTGGTCACAATAGCTCGTTGAACATAGAACGCGCCGAATACTGGATCAGCAAAGGCGCCCAACCGTCGGACACGGTGCGCAGCTTGATCAAAAAGAACAAGAAAACGGCAACGGCCGCCGAGCCGTCATCGCAACCAGAGCGAGAGACCTCACAATCGACCGTGGACGAAGTGTCGTCTGCGTCGCCCCCAGCTGACACGTCCAGCTAGTGCGATGATTGCTCTCTTGTTTTAGCGGCCCTCTCTGAGCGTCGCAATCACACATTTGTTTCCGTTATTGTGTCGCCGCGAGGGCAGGAAGCGTCTCTCAAGACCATCAGCCCGGCGCTTCGCACAGCGAAGCGGCTACAGCTCGAAAATTCGTGTTTATTCGTGTTTATTCGCGGTTAGCTTTCTCAAGCATGAGGGAGTTTCTTGAGTTCGTCATTCGGCAGCTGATTGAATTTCCTGACGATATGGTCCTGACGGAAATCCCGAGCGGCAGGACGACGATCTTTAAATTGCAACTTAGACGCGGGGACGTTGGGCGTGTCATTGGCCGCAGCGGCCAGACCATTCAGGCTATTCGCGCGTTGCTCGCCAGTTCCGCCGCGCGACACGGCCAGCGGGCGATCCTCGAAATTGTAGAATAATTTGTAGGGCGTCTGTGTCAGACGCCATCCTCGAAATGGCGTCTCGCAGAGACGCCCTACAATAATTGAGCGTTGGACGTTGGATGTTGGGCGTTCGATGTTTCTTCCTCGATGAAGATCGACATCGTCACGCTGTTTCCTGAAATCTGCCGCGCGCCATTGAATGAGAGCATCATGAAACGCGCACAGGAAAAGGGAATCGTCGACGTTCACATTCATAACCTGCGCGATTGGACGACGGACAAACATCACGTTGTGGATGACGCGCCGTTCGGAGGAGGGCAGGGGATGGTGATGAAACCTGAGCCGATCTTTGCGGCGGTGGAAGAACTGCGTGATGGGAAACAGCAAACGCTCAACTCCGATAAATCGCGAGCAGGCGCTCAACGCTCACCGTCCAACGTTCAACGATCGAAAATCGAAAATCGAAAATCGAAAGTTATTTTGATGTCGCCGGCAGGCCGCCGGCTCGATCAGAAGTTGGCGACCGAGCTTTCGAAGGAATCGCACCTCATCATCATTTGCGGGCACTACGAAGGCGTCGATCACCGCGTGATCGAGCATCTCGTTGATCTTGAGATTTCGATTGGCGATTACGTACTCACCAACGGCGCGATCGCCGCAGTCGTAATTGTTGATGCAATCGTTCGTTTGCTGCCGGGCGCACTCGGTCATGAGCGATCCGCTATTGATGATAGCTTCAGCTCCGAAAACTCCGGACTCGAAGCCCCGCAGTACACGCGGCCCGCAGAGTTTCGCGGCTGGACAGTTCCGGAGATTCTCCTCTCAGGAAATCACGCGGAAATCGCGAGATGGCGAAAAAAGCAGGCGATCAAACGTACGCGCGAAAACCGCCCGGACCTATTGGCAGATTAACTTCGCGGTGTCATCCCGAACCGCGAAGACGGTGAGGGACCTCGCAATCGCAGTGCGGATCTTCTGGTAACGAGCGTGATCAACCAGCCTGTGCGAGGTCCCTCGCTACGCTCGGGATGACACACGTGTATCAGTCGCGAATCTTACCCATCACGATGCAGGCGTTGATTCCGCCGAAACCGAATGAATTACTCATCACGTAATTCAAGTCTGCTGCGCGTCCATGATTCGGCACAACATCCAGATCGCAGGCGGGATCGGGATTTGCATAGTTAATCGTTGGAGGAATCCATTGCCGATCCAATGCAAGCGCACAAAGCGCAGCTTCGATTGCGCCGGTCGCACCGAGCGGATGTGCGTAATAGCCTTTCGTCCCGCTCACAGGAATTCGTTGCGCATGTTCGCCGAACACTTGTTTGATCGACGCGATTTCCGTGCTGTCATTCAACTGGGTCGAACTGGCGTGTGCATTGACGTAATCGATCTGCTCGGGCGCCAATTGCGCGTCCGCAAGTGCTTCGTGCATCGCGCGAATGCACGATTCGCCGTTTGGCAGCGGTGAGGTCATGTGGAACGCGTCATTGTTTAAGCTGTAGCCGAGCACTTCCGCATAGATGCGGGCGCCACGCGCACGCGCGTGCTCAAGTTCCTCGACGATTAGCGAAGCGCCGCCTTCGCCCATCACAAACCCGTCGCGCAACAGGTCGAATGGACGACAAGCCAGAGCTGGGTCCCCCGTCCATCTGCTCATTGTCTTAATGATGTCGAACGCACCGATGGTAATTGCCGTCAGTGGTGCTTCTGCTCCGCCGGCAACGATCACATCCGCAAAATCATCTCGAACATAACGAAGCGCTTCGCCAACGGACACCGTGCCACTGGCGCAACTGTTTGAATTTGTCGTGCCGACGCCGCGAAACCCGAAGTCGATCGCGATGTTTGAATGGGCCGAACCGCCAAACACCTGGACGGCAAGTGTGGGTTGAACGCCGCGCGCGCCTTTTTTCAAATATCTGATGTATTGCTCCTCAGCTTTGCAGACACCGCCCAGCGCGGTGCCGAAGCTGACACCGATGCGATCTTGTGGTTTTTCGCGGGAGTAATCGATGCGGGCATCGTCGAGCGCGAGCTTCGCAGATACGACTGCGAACTGCGCATAGCGGTCGAGCCGTTTCAATCGGTGCGGTTGAAAAAACTCTTCTGGATTCCAATCCGGAATCTCGCCGGCACAACGCACGCGGAAAATGGTCGGGTCGAAGCTGGTGATGCCGCCAATGCCGCTCTTCTCGGCTAGGATACCGTTCCAAAAACTATCGACGCCGGTGCCGATGCATGTGACGGGGCCGATGCCGGTGATGACCGCGCGTCTCCAAGCCTGCCGCGCCGTCTTGTCCGCCGTAGCCTTGGCGAAGGGGGAAGCCTTTGGCGTAGGCGGGCTCATGCGGTCACTTTGTTTGCTCTTGCTTCCAAATAAGCCTTCATACAGCGCAAAGTTTTATTGGCAATGTTACTAATAAAAAAATCGCCGATGATTGGATCGACAATCGGCCCAAGCGCGGGAATGCGAAATCGCAGGTCGTGTGAAATTGTTACCAGCACGCCATCACTGGTATCCGAAAATGTCCAGACGACGTGCATCCCTTTTGTCCAGGCTTTCAGATGATGAAAATGAATCTCGAGCCTGTTGCGATCGATGATTTGCTCCGAAGTCCATGAGATCGGGATCCCGGAACGCCGCGCTGCCATCACCACAATGTTGCGATCGGTGCAGCGCTCCAGAAAGCGGATGTAGCGATAATGCGGGAGGATTTTTGGCCACAGCTCCAGGTTTGCCGCTGTTTCGAAGATCGCCATCTTCGGGGCGTGCATGAGCAGGGAGTTGGTTTTGTGCATTTTGGCTGTGGTTTATGATTCAAACCGCCCAGTCTAGCGATGTTGCGCGGTTTGGAAATATAGAATCCTCCATCGAAAACCTATTTTGGGAAAAGAGGAAAAGCGTTGCTGGAAAAGTTACGTGCTTGTGGTCGCGACCACGGTGCCAGGCACATCGTAGAAGAAGCCGCATCCCGGGGTTCAAACCACGGCTTGCAACTCTTTAACCCGATTAGTGGCTGCCGGTGGTGCCTCTGCCGCCTGTGGTGGGTTCGGATTTGCCCGTAACACCGCCACCCTTGACGTCTTTTCTTGGCTGCAGGTCGCGAACTTTGATGTGTCCCTTCTTAATTCGGCGCCAAACGGACCGGATCACATTGATATTAGGATCTTTGTTTTGTGCCTCCACGACCAATTATTTCGTAGCAGCGTTCGCTTTAGGATGACCAACTGACCCGATAAATGCAAACAATTTTAGCGGGCTACCACTCTTTGAAATCGTCCTTGTGCTCGTGCGTCTCGATCACATTGCCAACATTCATCGTAAACGCGAATCACCGCACCGACTGTAGGCTTCGCGTAGTCGTCTGTTCTCCCTATGGGAAAAAAGGGAGTGGAGCCTACGGGATTCGAACCCGTGACCTCCTCAATGCCATTGAGGCGCTCTACCAACTGAGCTAAGACCCCGGAAGATTTCAGAGTGTAAATTTCAGATTGCCGATTGCAACTCGCATGCTGTTTTTTGTAGCCGCTTCGCTGTGCGAAGCGTGACATGGAAATGGCTTGAGCTCGTGCGCCGCGCGTCTCACAGAGACGCGGCTACAGGAACAATTTTGAACGCGTTTCAGTCAAAGCTTGCAACGAAGAAACTTTTCTGATGTTCAATAGTAGGAGCGATTTATGAAAGAATCTAAATTTTCGGTGCTCTGCTTGATCGCGGCGCTCTTCGCAAGCATTCACAGTGGCTCTGGACAAGTAATCAACGCAAGCGCGCAAAGTGCTCCTGCCCGCGCGGCGCCCAGCCATGGCGCACCGGCAGCCAGGCCGATTGTGAATCCGGCAATGGTACCGCATGTCGCCCCCAGGCCAGCGAGCGTCGTACCTCGCACTGTCAGTCAATTTGCCCCGAATCTTCTGCCGAATTATCCAGTCGTTCCGCGGTCATTGAATCCTACTGTTGCAGCGATTAACGCGCCGCGGATTCGACGCATTGACGGGCAGGAACCGATCACGATTGATCCAGCGATTCGCCAAAACGAGTTGCGCACTTTGGCAGCAATGCGTCAACGGCGGGATTTCGGAACTGAGAATCGAACGCTCGCAGCGATAAATGCCCAACGGCCCGTCATGACCCACGATCCGGCGGCGCGACGTCAATTGGAGACGCGCGGCTCGCCGACAGACCCGGCGAGAACAAAACGGCACGACAATGATCGGCCCAGCTATTCTGATGCGTTGCGCCGTCATTGGCACGAGTGGCATGATCGTAACTGGTGGCACGGTCATTGTGACACGATCGTTTTCGTCAATACCGGATACTATTTTTTGGACGGCAGCTATTGGTATCCGGCATGGGGTTACGATCCATTGCAGAGCTACTACGACTACGACGGGCCGATTTATACCTACGGTAACCTGCTCCCAGACGAAGTCATCGCGAACGTTCAAGTCGCCCTGCAAGATGCAGGCTACTATTCTGGAGCAATCACTGGTTCGCTAAATTTCGAAATGCGGGCGGCTCTTGCGAACTTCCAGCGCGACTACGGTCTGCCAATTACCGGAGCAATTGACGAACCGACTGTCGAGTCGCTGGGGTTGGGTCAGTCTGAGGTGTACCAGTCTGCCGACGTGCCGAATTCAAGCTACTAGCGCCCCCCGCTCGCGTCTTGGAATGCCTGCCCGCCGTAGCTCGACGAAGGCGGGCGAGCCGCGCTCCGCCGCTTTCGATTCCGCACTGAAAACTGGAAGATTGCCAATCACGGTTCGCGATCGTCCAGCGAAAGCATGATTGGCTTGATTGCCGCCCATAGAACGCGCTAAGAGTCCTGTCATGGGTGACATCAGTTTCCAGAATAACGTTCCCGACTTGCTGCTGTCCGGAAAAGAATTGCCGACTTTTAAATTCGAGTTGGAGAAATCTAAGGGGAAAGTTCTTGGGAACAGTTTTGGCAAGGAAGCGACTGTCGAACAGCTGCCGATCTCCAAAGGAATTGCTGGCGTGTCGATGCAGCTCGAGTCCGGTGTGATGCGTGAACTTCACTGGCACGCCACAGCGGCCGAATGGGCATTTGTCGTGAAAGGCCGTGTTCGTACGACAGTAATTAATCCCGTGGGGCAGACTGAAACGAATGACTTTGATCCCGGCGACATCTGGTACTTTCCACGCGGCCACGCTCACATGATCGAGTGCCTCGGCAATGAGCCGACTCATTTCATTCTGATTTTCGATAACGGCTACTTCTCGGAGTTCGGCACATTCAGCATTACCGATTGGATCGGGCACGCGCCCAAGCCGCTGCTGGCGAAAAATTTTGCTTTGCCTGAATCAGCTTTTGATGGTTTTCCGAAAGAGGAGGTTTATTTCGCGCGCGGTGCCGTTCCACCGGAACGGATCCCGGAAAATTTGCAGGGCCCGCGTGTTTCGCCGCCGGAGACACACAAGTTCCGGATGCTTGCAGGCGCGCCGCATGCCGTATTCAAAGGCGGACGCGAATGGCGAATCGATTCCACGCGCTTTCCGATCTCGACCACCATCACAGGTGTGATTCTCGATCTTGAACCGGGCGCGCTGCGCGAGTTGCACTGGCATCCCAACGCGGACGAATGGCAATACATCATCGACGGCGACCTCAGCGTGACGTTGTTCGGTTCGCATGGCCGCTTCCGCATCGAGCAACTTCACGCCGGAGATGTCGCTTACATCCCACAAGGCTATGGACACTCCATCGAAAACGTCGGAACCAAGCCGAGTCGGATGCTGATCGGATTTAATACAGGCATTTACGAAGCAATTGATCTCTCGGCATGGATTGCAGGTAATCCAGTGGATGTTCTGGCGACGAATTTCAACAAACCGACGTCCCTCTTCGAGAAATTCCCGCGCAAAGACGTTTTCATCTCGCCAAACGAATAACAAATCCCAATAGGATTAGTAATGGCCGAAGATTCAGAGAAGCTCATCGCCGGGAAAATCGTCCGCGGCGAAAGCCCGCTGAACCTCGAGATGCCTTTTGAAACGCTCAAGGGCTTTCTCACGCCGACTGAATCATTTTACGTTCGCACGCATTTTCCGATTCCCTCGATCGATAGGGATGCATGGTGGCTGCATGTCGAAGGCGAGGTCGATAATCCATTCGCGATCACTTACGAGCAGCTGCTCGAATTAGAAGCGACAACCATTCACGTGACGCTGGAATGCGCCGGTAACAATCGGAGTTTTCTCGAACCGAAAGTCAAAGGGGTGCAATGGGGACTTGGCGCCGTCGGCACAGCGGAGTGGACCGGGACGCCATTATCAATCCTTCTTGAGCGAGCCGGTGTGAAAGCAAACGCGCGTGAAGTCATTTTGGAGGGAACGGATGGCGGCGCGCTCGAAGATCCGAAAAGTCCACCAGGCCAGTTGCACTTTGCCCGGAGCATTCCTGTTGAAAAAGCGCGCGCTGACGTTTTGCTCGCCTACAAAATGAATGGCAGCGAGCTTCCTCCGGAACACGGATTTCCGGTGCGCGCGATTGTGCCGGGCTGGTATGCGATGGCGTCGATCAAGTGGTTGCAGCGCATCATCGTCACAGACCAATCGTTTGCCGGCTATTATCAAACGATTGATTACGCCTACTGGAAGAGGCGAGGGGACATCGCAGAGCTCACGCCGTTGACGGAAATGCAAATCAAGGCGCAAATCGCGAAGCCGGTTCAAGGCGAAACCGTTCCGGCAAATTCCATTGTGTGTGTGCAAGGTGCTGCGTGGACGAGTGATGACGAAATCACGAAAGTGCACCTGAGCACGGATGGCGGATCGACTTGGAGCGAGACGAATTTGCTCGGACAACCGAAACCAAACGCGTGGCGGCTCTGGGAATTCAACTGGCAAACGCCCGCAGCGGCGGGAAGCCAAACGCTAATTGCTCGCGCGACCGATTCGCTTGGCAGAACGCAATCGGTGCACCGCGATCCCGATCGGGGCACATACATGATAAATCATCTCTTGCCTGTCACGGTCGAAGTGCGGTGATGAAGACTCAAAAATTCGAAATCTTCCTCACCGGCATCTAAACCTACGACGCGGTCGTCCTGAGCGAAGCGAAGGACCACACCTACGCGCCGAATCTCACACAAGCTGGTTAGTGTAATCCACCAGACACCGTGAGATTCCTCGCTCCGCTCGGAATGACAAACTGTTGAATTACCGTCGCCGCTTCGCGTTAAGTCTCGGCGATGTCACTGGTGTTTAGAACCATCCAGACCGAAGGCATTGCTGAGCTTTCCTATCTGGTCGGCGACGATGACGACGGAATTGCTGCCGTGTTCGATCCTCGCGCGGACTGCGATGTTTATATCGAGGCAGCTCGCGAAGCCGGCGTGGCGATCACGCATATTTTCGAGACGCACATTCATGCGGATCTGGTGAGCGGTTCGCGCGAGCTGTGCGCGCGACTGGAGTCGGCCAAGATTTATGCGAGCGGCGAAGGCGGCGCAGAGTACGGTTTTGATCCCGAAAAAATAAAAGATGGCGATCGTTTCACATTCGGCGAAGTGCTCGTGACGGCGCGGCATACTCCCGGGCATACGCCAGAGCACATGTCCTACTTGCTGGCCGAAGCAGATCATCCGGACGAGCCATGGGCTGTGCTCACCGGCGATTCGCTCTTTGTTTCTTCTGCCGGTCGTCCAGATTTGTTAGGCGAGAAACACACGAAGCAGCTCGCCGAACAACAATTCCACACACTGCACGATTTCTATCTCAAACTTCCGGATCATGTGATCATTTATCCCAATCACGGCGCTGGCTCGCCATGCGGCGCAGACATCGGCGCCCGCTTGAGCAGCACGATCGGTTACGAGCGGAAATTCAACAAATTTTTGCAATTCGCTGACGCGAAAAGTTTCACCGACTTTGCGATCAAAACCGCGCCCCCGGTCCCGCACTACTATCCCGTAATGAAAAAAGTGAACGCGGAAGGCCCTAAAGTGCTCGGAAATCTGCCACGCGTTCCTGGCCTTCCTCCGAAAGCCTTTAAAGAAGCAATCGAGAAAAAAGCTGGCGTCCTCGTCGATGTCCGCAACATGCTGGCGTTTGGTGGCAGCCATATTGCAGGCGCGCTAAACATCGCCGGCACACCCATTCTCTCCATCTGGGCGGGTTGGATGCTCGACCCGGAAGAGCCGATACTTCTCGTGATGGAAAGCGATGACGATCTTGAGAAAATCGTGCGCCTGTTCGTGCGGACCGGTTACACGAAATTTGCAGGCTATTTGATCGGCGGAATGAAAGCGTGGCACGCGGCGGGATTCCCGCTCGAACGCATCGGCCAGATGAGCGTGCACGAATTGAATGACCGCAAGTCTTCGTTGCAGGTGGTCGATGTGCGTTCGCCCGGTGAATGGAAAAAGGGCCATGTTCCCGGTGCCCGTCACATTTTTGTCCCGGAACTTGGCAAACGGATGAGTGAACTCGATGGCAATAAACCAACAGCGGTTTATTGCGGCAGCGGTTATCGCGCAAGCATCGCCACGAGCATTTTGAAACGTCAGGGATTTAAGGAGCTATGGAATGTTCCCGGCAGCTGGGAAGCGTGGAAAAAGGCGAAGCTGCCAGTGGAAGGAACCGAGAGCGAATGAGCGGCGTGACAACGTTACCACGCCGCTCATTCGGCGAGACGATGCGCGCCGATGTGTGGTGGACTCAGCCGCTGCTGGTGTTTCTCGGATTGTCGACCTTTATCGTTTACTCGACTTGGGCGGCATTTCAGGGAACGCATTATTTTTTCGGCAACTATGTTTCTCCATTTTACTCACCGGAAGTTTTCGGCGATTCACCGCACAGCTGGTTTGGACCGAAGCCGAACTGGTGGCCGGTCTGGCTCATTTTCTCTCCCGCGCTGTTGGTTCTGTGGGCACCTGCGGGATTTCGTCTCACCTGTTACTACTACCGCGGCGCGTATTACAAAGCGTTCTGGGCTGATCCGCCGGCGTGTACCGTCGGTGAGCCGCGCAAGAGCTACTGGGGCGAGCGTTCCTTCCCGCTCATCATGCAAAATGTCCATCGCTATTTTCTTTATCTCGCGCTCGCTTTCATCGTCATTCTCACGATCGATGTGTGGAAGGCGATGTGGTTTGCGGATGGATTCGGCATCGGGATGGGAACCATTGTACTGGCAATCAATGTGGTGCTGCTCGGCGGTTATACTTTCGGCTGTCATTCCCTGCGCCACTTGATCGGCGGATTTCGCGATGAGCTCTCAAAATCGACATCATCCTATCGCGCCTATGCCTGTGTGACCTGTCTCAACCAGCGCCACATGCTCTGGGCGTGGCTCAGTTTGTCTTGGGTCGGTTTCTCCGATCTGTACGTGCGGCTGTGTTCGATGGGCATCTGGCACGATTTCCGAATCTTGTAGTCCCATGACGGACTACGAAACACAACAGCACGATGTTCTCGTGATCGGCAGCGGGGGCGCCGGCTTGCGCGCGGCGATCGAAGCCTCCGCGGCCGGCGTCTCGGTCGGCATGGTTTGCAAATGTCTTCTCGGCAAAGCGCACACGGTGATGGCCGAAGGCGGGATCGCGGCCGCGCTGGCTAATGTTGATGATCGCGACAATTGGAAAGTGCATTTCGCCGACACCATGCGCGGCGGTCAGTACGTAAACAATTGGCGAATGGCCGAGCTGCACGCGAAGGAAGCGCCTGATCGTGTGCGCGAACTCGAAGCATGGGGCGCGGTGTTCGATCGCACAAAAGATGGTCGCATTCTTCAGCGCAATTTTGGCGGACACAAATATCCGCGGCTGGCGCACGTTGGCGATCGCACCGGTCTGGAAATGATTCGCACGTTGCAGGATCATGGCGTGCATCAAGGCATCGAGGTTTACATGGAGATTTGCATCGTAGCGTTGTTGAAAGATGGCGACCGCGTCATCGGCGCCTTCGGATACGATCGCGAACGCGGTCGGTTCAAAGTTTTTCGCGCCAAAGCAGTTATTCTCGCCACCGGCGGAATTGGCAAAGCCTACAAGGTTACGAGCAACAGTTGGGATTGCACCGGCGACGGGCATTCACTCGCGTATCACGCCGGCGCGGCGTTGATCGACATGGAGTTCATTCAATTTCATCCCACCGGCATGGTTTGGCCGCCGAGCGTCGCGGGAATGCTCGTGACCGAAGGCGTGCGCGGCGAGGGCGGCGTCCTAACGAATGCCGACGGCAAACGTTTCATGTTCGATTTCATTCCCGACAATTACAAAGCGCAGACCGCCGATAACGAAGAAGAAGGGTGGCGTTACACTCAAGGCGACAAGAATGCGCGGCGGCCGCCGGAATTATTGACGCGCGATCACGTCTCGCGCTGCATTGTGCGCGAGATCAAGGAAGGGCGGGGGACTCCGCACGGCGGCGTTTATCTCGACATCTCATGGATCAAAAAGAAGATCGGCGAACGCCGAAGAGCACATCAAACGCAAACTGCCGAGCATGTATCATCAATTCAAAGCGCTTGGCGATATTGATATTACCAAAGAGCCGATGGAGGTCGGGCCGACGACCCATTACATCATGGGCGGCGTGCACGTGAATGCCGACACGCAAATGTCGGATGTGCCGGGATTATTTGCCGCCGGTGAATGCGCGGCCGGAATCAATGGCGCAAATCGGCTCGGCGGAAATTCGCTCTCCGACCTGATTGTCTTCGGCAAACGCGCCGGAGAATTCGCGGCGAAGTTCGCGAAGGAAAATCCGCACGGCACGATCGACAACGGAAAGATCGACATCTACGCGCGCGAAGCGTTGAAACCGTTTGAGAACAGCCGCGGCGAAAATCCGTATTCTGTGCAGCGCGACTTGCAGGAAATCATGCAGCACAATGTCGGCATCGTGCGCGATGAAAGCGAAATGTTGGCCGAACTTGATCACCTGAGAACGTATTGGGAACGTGCCGCCGGTGTCGGCGTAATCGGCAATCGCGATTTCAATCCCGGATGGCACACCGCGCTCGATCTGAAAAATCTGCTGACCGTTTCGGAGGCGATCACTCGCGCGGCGCTGGAGCGAAAGGAAAGTCGCGGCGCGCAATTCCGTGAAGATTATCCAAATAAGGACGACAAGTTTTCGAAAGTGAACACGATCATTCGCAAAACCTCCGACGGGACGATGGAAGTTCGACTGGAGCCGCTGCCGGAAATGCCGGATTATTTGAAACAGGTGATTGAGGAAATGAAATGACCGCACAGAAACAAGCAACATTCAGGATCTGGCGGGGCAACTGCGAGCGGCGGCGAATTTCGCGATTACACGACCGGCGTTTCCGAAGGGATGGTCGTGCTCGATGCGGTCAATCACATCCAGGCGACGCAGGCGAACGACCTCGCAACTCGCTGGAACTGCAAGGCAGGAAAATGCGGATCGTGTTCCGCGGAAATCAATGGGATGCCGAAACTGATGTGCATGACGCGGTTGAGCGAACTTCCACTCGCCAAGCCGGTCACGGTTCAGCCCATGAAGGCGTTTCCGCCGATCAAGGACTTAATCACCGATGTCTCGTGGAATTTTCGGGTGAAGAAAAAGATCAAACCGTTCAAACCGCGCTCGCCCGATGCTCCAGATGGCACATGGCGCATGCAACAGGAAGACATCGATCGTGTTCAGGAATTCCGGAAATGCATCGAATGCTTTCTTTGTCAGGACGTTTGCCACGTGCTGCGCGACCACCAGATGCACGACAAATTCATCGGGCCACGTTTCCTGATTCATGTCGCCGCGTTGGAGATGCATCCGCTCGATACCGAAGATCGCATCGAAGAATTGCGAAACACGCAGGGAATCGGTTACTGCAACATCACCAAATGCTGCACGAAGGTTTGCCCGGAAAGCATTCAGATCACGGACAACGGAATCATTCCGCTGAAAGAACGCGTGGTCGATGAGTTTTACGATCCGCTGGGATGGTTCTGGAAAGGACTTAGGAAATTGTTAAATCGTTAAAAAAGTCACATCGTTAAAAGCCGATGCCAGCGTTTGCGATTCAACTGTTTTAACTTTTTTCGCGAAGACATGAGCGAACTGAAACGACTGCACAAAAACGCAATTCCCGCCGCGCTGGAAAAGGCGGAGCGTTATCGGTTGCTCAACGAACCGGGCGAGGCCGAGAGCATTTGCCTCGACATTCTCCATGTCGATCCGGAAAACCAGCAGGCGATCATCACGCTGTTGCTCGCGTTGACCGATCGCTTCGAGAAGGGGTACGGCGTCAGTGATTCGCAAACAAAGGAACTGCTGGCGCGGCTCAATTCGGATTATGACCGCGCATATTATTCCGGAATCGTAGCCGAGCGGCGCGCAAAGATGAAACTACGGCAACACACACCGGGTTGCCGGTTTCAGGCTTACGATCTCCTACGTGAGGCTATGAGCTGGTTCGAAAGAGCGGAACCGCTTTGTCCACCAGGTCACGACGATGCGATCCTGCGCTGGAATACGTGCGCGCGAATTATCGAGCGAAATAAACTGGTTCCGCGCGAGGAAGAAGAACCAATCGAATTTCCTCTCGAGTAGGAAGATAGGCTGCGAGCCTGTCTTGGCCGACAGGCAGCTTGCCTGTCGGGTGCTCACCACGCTTCGGCAGGCTGGCAGCCCACCAGCCGAGTCAGGCAAAGCTGTCTGACCTCCGTAGCTGCTGTTCGCTTCTTATTTACAAATCGAGCCGATCGTCACAACGTGATCAGAATGCCAGAGATCACAGAAGAATTTACTCGCTTCGAACACGCCAGCTGGCAACGGGTGGCGGACAAATATGATTCGGTGTGGTCGTCACTGACGCAGCAGTTTATCCCTTATTTGATACGTGCCGCGGAGGTTTCAGCTGGCATGTCCGTGTTGGATGTCGCATGCGGTCCCGGTTACGTCTCCGCTGCGGTCAGGAAGGCAGACGCCATTCCCAAAGGGATCGATTTTTCTGAGAAAATGATCGCCATCGCAAAAACGATGTTCCCTGATATTTCCTTCGCCCAAGGCGATGCCCAGAATCTGCGCTTTGGAGACAACAGTTTCGATCGTGTCTTGATCAATTTCGGTTTGCTGCATGTTTCACATCCTGACAAGGCGTGTGCGGAAGCATGCCGCGTTTTGAAGTCTGGCGGACGGTTTGGTTTCACCGTCTGGGCCGGACCGGAGAAGAATCCCGGCGCTAAAATTGTCAATGACGCGGTTGAAGCGCACGGCGACTTGGATGTCGGTTTGCCCGAAGGCCCGCCACGTTATTTGTACGGCGAGAGAGAAGAGTGCCGCAAAGTATTGGAAGAAGCCGGCTTTGATGGCGACTCCATGAGTTATGAAACGCGTACGGTGGAATGGCATCTTCCAACTGCATCCTATTTTTTCGAAGCTGAACGCGATGCAGGCGTTCGCACGGCCGGCCTCCTGGCCCGCCAATCGCCAGAAAGATTAGACGCGATTCGTATTGCCGTTGAAAAAGGGGCCAGGCGATATGCCAGCGCAAGCGAGTTCGTCATACCGATGGCGGCACACATTGTCGTCGTATCGAAACGGTAGGAGCCTTTCACCCGCTTTCGCGGATGCTACCGCTAACAAAGTATGCGTGACGCCGCTCTAGTGAGGAGTTTATTGTGGCGGTGGTCGGCCCGCGGTGTATGGCTGGGTTCGATAGCATTTGCGCTGTCGCTGTTAGGCACGGAACTGCTGCGTCGCGAGTCCTTGCGAATCTGGGGTCTGCTCTTGCTGGTGGGTGCAGCTGTAATGGCCGTGCTGGCTTGGAGCGACAGCCGATGGTCGGCCGCATTTCCAGCAGGCGCTCGTGCCGGGCTAGCTGAAGCGCAACTCCAAGTTTGGAGAAGGCAGTGTGCTCTGGCAACACTGGTTGGCGCGGTGTTCCTATCGACATTGTCGCATCTGACGTTTCTGGTTGCGCCTCACGAGATGTTTGGTGCGGCGGGCTGGTTGTGGCTGGCAGGGATGATCCTAGTGATAGCTGCGGCCACACTGCGGTCCGTTGCAGGTTTACCGCGCGATGAGGTCGAAGCCGAGGGTCCGCCCGCCTGGACATGGTGGGAGGTCGCTGTGGTTGCGTCAATCGCAGTCTTGGCGCTGGCACTGCGGGTATGGGACTTGAGAGATGTGCCGTTCAATATTTACCCCGACGAAATCATGACCGGTTTGATAGCCGAGCGAGCTTATATTAACGGTGCCGGCCCTGCGCCTTGCCTGTTCAGCACACTGTGGAGTGACATCGAGCTTCCGGCGCTATGGTTTGCCATTGTCGCGGGAGCACTCAAGCTTGGCGGAATAGGATTGGCGACGGTGAGGCTACCTGCGGCCCTGTTCGGCGCGGCAACGGTGCTGCCGTTCTATGGGCTGGTGCGCGGTGTGTGGGGGAGAATTGCAGCCATCGCAGGGGCGAGCATCCTGGCGTTCAGCGCTGCGAATGTGCACTACAGTCGCATGGCGCTGAACAATATTACGACGCCGTTTTTCTGGGTGTTATGCTTCTTCTTCTTGCTACGTGGCCTGCGTAGTCGTAGGCCCCTGGATTGGACGCTAGCCGGATTGGCCGCAGGCCTGAGTGAACACTTTTACTACGGAACGCGCCTGCTGCCATTCATCTTAATAGCCTTTGTGGTTTACATCTTAGTTGTTCATTGGTCCGAAGCCCGACGATACCTCAGACAGATCGGGTGGCTGATACTGGGATACCTGATTGGGTTTGGGCCGCTGCTGAGCTACTTCGTAGCGCACCCGGGCTTGTACTACGGACGAGGCGCAGGTCTAATGACTTGGAACCGGATACCCGCGAGCTGGCACGACTTACAACAGATGTGGAACACGCTGTGGCCGATCATGTCCGAGAATCTGCTAGGCATTAGCACTCAAAGTGCGCAGGACATCATGTACTACGCTCCGCTGCTGCTGCCGGCAGAGGCCGCACTGCTGGTGCTTGGAGTAGCATTGCTGACGTGGCGATGGCGGCATCCGGCGGCGTTTCTGGTGCTGCTGTCTGGGTTGGGCGTGCTCTTCGTTGGAGGCACCCTGGTGCTATATCCAAATAGTTCGCCGCCCATGCTCGCGCATTGGACGCCAGCTTTCCCAGCTTTCTACGCGGCGATAGCGGTGCCGATCGGAGCATGGGCGGAATCTGTAGAGCTTTGGCTGCGTGGAAGAAGATGGATAACGATCGCGGCCGTGGTGGCCGGGCTGGCGATATTGGCGTACGCCAATATCAATTTCTATTTTTTCAGGTATTACGCGGACCCGGAAAGTTTGAAGAACGAGCGCTACAAGGCCGCGCAGAGGTTGTACGAAGTGCAGACGGTTCAAAGCCGGTACATGGCTTCGCTCGGGCCAGCCTACCGAGTGGTCGTCGTCGGACATTCGCCATATCCATACGATACAGACACAACAAGGTACCTTGTAGCAGGTCAGGAATACATCACGATTCGTGACCCACTTCAGGAGCTTTCGCTAAGTCCCATCGCCGGGAAGGGGTCGGCGTTTCTGTTCTTCCCAGGAAGTGAGCAGTATCGAGAGACGATTCGTGAGCGCTATCCGGGTGGGACGGACGGAGAAGTACGTAATCCAGTTGGGCGGCATCTGTTCGATACGTACGTAGTAGGGCCAGGAAAAATTCGGAGTGATTCTCAACTGCGCTGAAGGCTAACAGCTTGCTACTCGCGAACTACCTTCACACAATTGCGCCGCCGCAGGTGGAGCCAGCGCCAGCAGTGCAACCGAAACAGTGATCACCGGTCATGATCTCGCGATCTTCGAGTGAATCCGGAGTAATATCCCAAAGAAAAAGCGGCTTGCTCCCGCCATTACAGCAGCATTGCATGTCGAGCTGCTGATTAAAATCGCAATCGTAAACTTCTCCGCGCCAGCCCACGCTGATCGTATTACGGCACATCAAGCCGTTAATGGTTGTGGGGTTAAACGCCTCAATTAGCAGTTGCATGTATTCATCGAGCTTATTGTTACGGCGCAGGTAACTGGCGAATCGGCCGATTGGAAGATTCGTAAGCGTATAGAGATTGTTAAACACGATGCCGAAATGCTTTTTGAGTTCGCGTTTGTAATCGGTTTCAAGCTCCGCTTGCGACGGCGGTAAAAACGCGCCCACCGGATTGTAAACGAGATGCAGCGGCAATTCAGCGTGGATTCCGTAACCTAATGAGTTCAGCAATTGCAACGCAGCGATGCTGCCTTCAAAAACGCCTTCACCCCGCTGCGCGTTCACATTTTCCGCAGAATAACACGGCATCGATGCGATAATCTCCACCTTTTTCGTCGCGAGAAATTCTCCGAGATTTTCATATCCGGGCTCGATCAAGATTGTCAGATTGCAACGATCGATCACATGCCGGCCAGGCTGCAGCTCTTTTACTTGCTCGATGAAATAGCGAAAATCGGGAATCATTTCCGGCGCACCACCGGTAAGATCGACAATTGCGATGTCAGTCTTTGCGAACCAATCAATGACGCGATCAATGGTCTCGCGCGACATGATCTCCTTGCGTTTCGGCCCAGCGTTCACGTGACAATGCACACATGTGAGATTGCAAAGCTTACCTACGTTCATCTGAAGAATTTCCGCGCGCCCACGGCGCAGCGAGATCGAATGCTCTGTTAGTTTCTGTGCAAATCGATTCATCGGTCAGAGGATCACAGAATAGTTTCTTTACGGCGCGGATCGATCAATGAGAAAAATCCTATCAAAGCGTTTCGATCCTGAAAAGGCAGTTGCTCTATGTTGTCTTGGTTCTATTCAGCGCATCGCGCGCAACCTTGGTCGCCCATATTGTCACGATGACCGTGGCGATGAGACCGATCCTCGTGAAGGTGCATCCTGGACATCGCTTTTGGCGCCTTGGTTTTTCGATTTCTTGACGGCTGATAATTTGGCTTACAACCTTGATCTGTGTCGTGCGTTCGAATTTTCCTCAGCGAGTTGCATTCGTGGGAATGGCTCGGGATCCTCATGGCTCGGATTGCCGTAGGTCTGCTTTTTTTCCTTTCGGGGCGGGACAAACTCTTTGTGCCTGAGCGGCGGGAACAGATGCGCCAGACGCTGATCGACGCGCATGTTCCTTTTCCTGAGTTCAACACGATTTTTGTTTCGACCGTTGAATTGGTGTCAGGCCTCCTTCTGATTTTTGGAGCGCTGACGCCTCTCGCCTGCGTGATGCTCGGATGCGTAATGATTACGGCTATTGCGACGACCGTCATTCGCAATATTAAAGCGACGTCTCTGCCTGCCTGGCTCTCGGAATTTTTATATCTTCCCGAGGTCCTTTATTTGGTCATTCTAATTTGGCTTTTTTTGTCGGGGCCTGGTTGGCTCAGCGTGGATCATTGGATCTTCAAGTGGGCAGGAACGGCGGTATAATACCGCCGCTCCTATGAAGTTCTTCGATCCGCATGGAGACATCCGCTTTACACACAATCGTCTGCCGCATTGGCAACAGAGTGGAGCGGTTTACTTCGTTACATTCCGCCTGGCTGACGCGCTTCCGGAACAGCTGCTCGAGCAATGGCAAGACGAACGCGACGTCTGGCTCAAATTCCATCCGCTGCCTTGGAGTGCTGATGTGGAAGAAGAATACCACCGACGGTTCTCGCGAACAATCGAAGATTGGCTCGACGCTAGCCATGGCTCGTGCGTTTTGCGCCGTCGCGCGTGCGCGCAGGAGATCGCAACCGCGGTGCGGCATTTCGATGGAGCGCGCGTAAACGTTATCTCGTTCGTGATTATGCCGAATCATGTGCATTCGTTGTTCGCAACGGTGAACGGCTGGCCGCTGGAGAAACTCGTGCATTCCTGGAAAAGACAATCCGCGGTGCGCATTAACCGCCTCATTGATAACAGCGGTGCGCTGTGGCAGCGCGATTATTTTGATCGACTCGTGCGCGGTGAAAAGCACTTTGCTAGGTGCGTTCGCTACATCCGCAACAATGCCGCGAAGGCGCACCTGCGGCCTGGCGAGTATACTTTGTACGAGAGCGACATCGCTCGGGCCGTGGGAGAGGCGGTATAATACCGCCTTTCCTATTCGGTGAGTTTGTCGGCCGGTTGCGGCTCGCGCTCCGGAATCTCGCCGTCTGGCAGTCGCCACGCACGCTGCTGGCGAAACGGCAACGCGAAGAGCTTGCCCTAACGTGAGCTCGTGTTCGTCGCGATAAGCGGCAACGCCGATGGTAATGGCGTCCTGCGGAATATCGCGGCGCAACGTGCGATGTAGTTTGTCCCACCAGCAAAAGATCGTGCCCCAGTTTGAATTGGTCTCGCGCTGCACAATCGAATGGTGAATCCCGTGCATGCGCGGCGTCACGACTACCAGGTTCAAAATCCGTTCGACCTGTATCGGCAATCGCCAGTTGGAATGATGAAAAAGCGTTGCAGCCTCGAATGTAATAAAGAAGACGACCAGCATTATCGGCGCGACGCCAAAGAGCGTCACCGCAAGCTGAAAGAAATCCAATCGAGAAAATCATTTCGCCGAAATGAAATCGCGCGGCCGTGCTGACATCGAGGTCGAGATCGGTGTGATGCACGTTATGGAACCGCCAGAAGATTGGGATCATGTGATTGGCCCAATGCCACCACCAATAGGCGTAATCCATCAGGAGGAACGTCGCGATCCCAGCGACCCATCCGGGAACGGCAAGCCAATTCAGCAAACCGATATGTCGTTCTTTTGCCCACATCGCGATGGCGATCGGGATCGGCAGCATGGCGAGGCGAACTATGGCAAAACCGGGAATCGAAAGCACAAAGTTGCGCACGAGCCGATGCAGCACGCTGAAGTGCTGGCGTCGCAACGGAAATCGCCATTGCAGCCAGAGCAGCGCAACGAATCCGCAAGCCAGCAGTGGCCTGCCGACATAGTCCATCAACGGAATTCTTTGCATTGATTTAGTATTCTCGGCAGCGCTGCAGGCGGCACGCCTGCCGCTACAGTGATGCTCGATCAATCACGATGATCTCTTTCTGTAGAGGCAGCCGTGTCGGCTGCATTTAACGAACCAGCTGCAACTTTATCATCGGTTCGTACACAAGGGCAACGCACAGCCAGTAGTGTCCTAATTTGGCCATGACAATCGTTTCTTCCCCTCGGGTGGCTGGCAGCCTCGCCAATCGAGTCGTTATTGCAGCTGATTCCCGTCCGCGATTATCCTAGCGTGCGTCATGCAGAACCGAGTTCGATTGGAAATTGTGGATGGACCGCTGAAGGGAAAGAAATTTGAGTTCGCTGAGCGCGACACTTTCATCTTCGGACGCGCTTCTGATTGTCATGCTCATCTGCCTGATGACACGCGCGTCTCGCGCCACCATTTTATCCTTGAGGTGAATCCACCTCCCAGGAACTCAAACCTTGGCGAGGCAATCGAGTGCGAGGAATGGTTTCTCTGATTGGAATCATCAAGCCAGCGCAGATCTCAAGCGGGGCGATCGGCGCTCGCACTCCGATGACAACGTCCATGTCCGTCGGACTCGGCGCGGGACGCATGGCTTCGGTCAACAGATCGAAGTGCACCGGGTCGCGCGGCACCAGGATGTAGGTCTCCAGTCCCTCGATGCTCAGCACCCAGCACACTTGGCGCGCCAGATATCGGTTCTCGCGATTTGATAGGATCGAATGGGCTGTCTGCCGGTCGGTAAGCCCTTTCGTGTCGTCTGCTCGGTAGGCGACCTGGGCAAATTCCTTTTCCACCGCGAGGCTGGGAAAACGCGGCCCGATCCTGCCCAGCGCATAGACGAAAGAACGGGCTTCAAAGGCCGACGCACCTGCACAGGTTGGACACGGCGCAGGCGTCAATTGCTGCGGCGCGAGGCTTCCCGCAGGGCGATTGTTTTCGTGCGACGGCACATGGGTTGTCGCGCCACGGTCGGTGGGATGCTGTTCTGTCAATGTTTCGGGCTTAATGACCGCCGAAGCACGTACCGGTAATGACGGAGCCGGATGGAGACGCAGCGTGATCAGACTGGTGACGCCCTCTCCGGGCGCGCTCAATCCGCGCCGGCCGATGGAACTCCCGATGTTCGACAGGTCGAGCGGCCTGCCGCGCCGGTCGCAGGCGATCACCGCAATCACCGCCGGATGCCGCGTGATGAGGGTGCTGCCAACCGTTCCCTGATTCCCCGCTGCGGCCACGACAATCACGCCGCGCGTTGCGGCAAAATCGAGTGCCTCCGCCAAAGCGCGTTCACCTTTCGCTGAAGGGGGTTGCGCGAGAGCCGCGCTCAAATTCACGAGGCGGGCACCTGCGTCGATGCACTCGATGATTGCCTTCGCAAGCGCCTCGGGCGTGGCGCTCGGGATCAACTCGTTCGCGGATATGGTCTCGGGAAAAATCGGGCGAACGAGCAAAGTGCAGCCCGGGCAGATAGCTGGCGCGGCGGAGCTTCTCTTCGCGGACAAGATCCCCGCGACAAAGGTTCCGTGCATGCATGCGAGGCTGCTGGCTCGATCGCACGTGCCGCCGATCCTGCCGCCAATCTCGCGGACGTTTTCACCTGCGAGATCGGGATGGCCGATGACGACAGGCCCGTCAACCAAGCCGATAACGATCTCGGGCCTGCCACTCGTAAGCTCCATCAACTGAGTGAGGTTGATTAAGTCCAAAATGCCGTCCGCCATCGTCCCGTCCACAGCTTTGTAGGTGTCACCATAAATTGCTAATACTCCTGTTTCCCGGTCAGCTTCTCGCGAACCGAGACACAAGCCAATAAGAAAGTTCAAAAAGAAGTGAAGTAACGAAATGGTCCGGTGGTTCGGCGTGAGTCGATGAATCTCGCTCGGTGATCGACAGGTGCGCGGCGGTTGGATAGGATCGTGAGGATGGCCCGCAAAGCACGCGTCGAATTCGAGGGAGCGAAATATCACGTCCTGGATCGCGGCGACCGGCGCGAGGCGAACTTTGGCGATGAGGCAGAACCGGGGCAGATTCGGGCACAACGCCAGCGAGTGTCGAAGGCGGCTCAGGCCGCGGCGAGCGGCGAGCAGCGCGCGATCTTCGGCAACCCGCCTGCGCGTTCCATGCGTCGCAGTTCGTAATCGGCCTGGAGGTTGAGCCAGAACTGCGAGCTGTTGCCGAAGTATTGCGAGAGGCGGAACGCGGTGTCCGTGGTGATGGCGCGCTTGCCATGCACGATTTCATTGATGTGGCGCGGCGGGACGCCGATGTCTTTCGCGAGCCGGTATTCGGTGATGCCGAGCGGCTTGAGAAATTCTTCGACCAGCATTTCGCCGGGCGTGATGAGCGGGAGCAGTTTGGTTTTTGTCTTCATATTCGGTTCGGATCGAAATTCGCGGCGGTCAGTGGTAATCCACAATCTCGAAGGGGAACCGGAGCCAGGCTGTGAATCTCGCTCTTTCTTGAGCACATTGATTTTTTCCTACTCAAAAAAACCAAATTAGGACACTACCGAGCAGCCGATGGGCGAACGAAGTTTTTTTCTTTTATGCCCCGATGCGCCGAAACGTGAACGTGGTCTCCGGTTTTGTGACCTCGCCGTTCATCTCAAGCAAAGGGTATGCAAGAAAATTGATCGGTCCGCTTTGGGGCTCCGGATCGACCACCAGGTCGCGGCCCTTCGTTAGTTCGAAGCGATTCGCTGGATTGTGGCCAAAATAATAATCAGCGAGCTTCGGATTTTTCCATGCCTCGCTGATATCCACCGGGACCCAGCGCCCGTCCGCCAGGAATTCTGCCCAGCAATGATAGCCCTC
Organism: uncultured Verrucomicrobiae bacterium; assembly: GCA_963725505.1. Taxonomy (GTDB): domain Bacteria; phylum Verrucomicrobiota; class Verrucomicrobiia; order Chthoniobacterales; family UBA10450; genus Udaeobacter. The sequence goes on from CAVRYN010000007.1 coordinate 50,070, forward strand.
GATTGTGCCTTCGTTTTTGTCGGCGGGAATCGTAGCGCCGATGGCAAAACGCGCCGGGATACCAATGCTGCGCGCCAGAGCAATGAAATAGGAATGAAAATCGGTGCAGTTACCGGTGCGCGCATCACAGGCGTACTTGGCGTCGCCGCGACCCCAGCCAGTCCCTGACTTGTCGTAGCGCATGCGGCCCATCACGTGATCGTACAGCGCTTTCGCGCGATCGAGATCGTCAGTCTTTCCAGCCGTTGCTTTTTGAGCGAGCGTTTTGAAGGTTTCGTTAATCGGTACCAGTTTTTCCGGACGCAAATAACGTGCGGCTTCTGTATTGTTCGCAGGATAGGGCGCTTTTTCCTTGCGCACGACACGGTAGCGCACCTCGACCGTTTTGCCGCTGTCTTCAGGCTGAGGATGGAGAACGCAAATGTCATTGCCATAATCCTGGTCATGAACCTTTTCCCATTTCATTGGAATATTCAGCTCTTCCACGGTCACCGTTTGAAATGAGTCTGTCTTCGCCAGCGGTATCCAGACACGGGCCTCGCTTGTGATGTCCGGAAGTTTAACTCGATAGACAAACTCGAATTGATCTGTGCCTTTGACGATGCCTGGAGTATCAGCAGCGAGGCTCGTGACCGCTATCACCAGAGGAAATACCGCGAGAGTCAGAAGTCGCATGGCAATTGTAGAAACGGTGGCGGATTAGCTCGCCGGCACCTTGTGCCACTTGCCATTCTCTTCTTTCCAATTGTAAAGCGGTTTACCATCGATCTTGTGAACTGACGTCTCCGTGACTTTCATTTTGCCCGGCTGCCCAGTAAGGAAGAAATCGATGTCGTAGGTCTTCCCATCGGTCCCTTTCATATCCACACAGGCGAAATATTTCCCGCCACCCAAGTCCTGTAATCTATCGTCGTGAACTTTTATCAAATCGAGGGCGAGATCCTGGCCTTGATATTTGACGTGCATTTTCCCGTTGGCGCCTTGTTTGCTTTCGGCGTCGATGTGCTTCTTTATTCCGGCAGAAATGTCAGCGGTGCTAACTTGCTTCTGGGCGCCACCTCCTTTCGGATGCTCGGGATGCTCAGGGTGTTCCTGTGAAAGAAGCACCGTTGCCGGCGAAAGAAATAATGCAATGGCTGCTGCGATAATGAGTCTTGAGATTATATGAATTCCTCCGTTTCCACTTCGTCTGGTCGTAATTGGCTGGACGTCCTGATGAGTTTTACGCCTCACGACTTACGAGCACAAGTGTAGTTATTCCAATGCAGTTTTCAATCATTGTTCCGGTTTTCAATGAGGCGCCGTTGATAAGGCGATTTCTCGCGCACGTGCGTGAGCGAACGCCTGGGGCCGAAATTATTGTCGCCGATGGTGAAAGCACCGATGGCACGGCTGATCTCGCTGCAGGGTTCTGCGATCGGCTTGTTGAGAGCCAGCGGGGTCGTGCGAGGCAAATGAATGCCGGGGCGCAGGCCGCGCACGGGGACATTCTTTGGTTTGTCCACGCAGATGTCGAACTGCCATTGCAATGTTTGGATGAGATCGCGCGCATCATGGAGGATTCGAATGTTGTCGGCGGCTACTTCCGGATTCGCCTGCCGAGAGCCCTGGTTTATCGGTTAACGGACAGTTTCGCGCATTACGCAGGCGTCATGCTTCGAATGCGATGCGGCGATCATGGAATCTTCTGTCGGCGAACTGCATTTGTTGATGTTGGCGGATTTCCTACGGTGCCGCTGATGGAAGATGTGGAATTTTTCCGCCGACTGCATCGCTGCGGGAATGTGGTTCACAGCGAGAAGCGAATTGTGGTAAGCCCTCGCCGCTACGAAGCAATCGGACGCGCCCGCCTGACATTTGCCTATGGATTCATCGCAACGCTTTATCTTTTCGGCGTCTCGCCCTCGATGCTTGCGTCGATTTACAAACGAACGTGCTGCCTCAAGGAGTGACGGCTTCCCAGCCGTCATACTATAAAAGGACGGCTGCCCAAGCCGTCGTTCCTTGGTTTTGCTTGCCCGAAATCTCACGCTTGCTCCATTGACCCGATTAAATGAGCAGTTTGCGCCTGGGAGTGAACATCGATCATGTGGCGACGTTGCGGCAGGCGCGTTATGCCACCATGCCGGAATCCAAAAACGCAGAGCCTGATCCAATCCTGGCGGCTTCAATTTGCGAGCGAGCGGGCGCTGGCGGAATCGTTACCCATCTGCGCGCTGATCGCCGGCACATTCAAGATCGAGACATCGAACGTCTGCGCCAGAACATCATGACCAAACTAAACCTGGAGATGGGCAACACGGAGCAGATCATCGACATTGCGCTGCGCATCGTGCCAGATGAGGTCTGCCTCGTTCCGGAAAAACGTGAAGAAGTAACGACAGAGGGAGGCCTTGATGTCATTGCTCAACGCAAGGAACTCGAACCGACTATCAAACGTCTGCAACTCGCCGGAATTCGCGTCAGCTTGTTTGTCGATCCTACACTAGAGCAGGTAGATGCAGCGGCCGAGCTCGGCGTGGAAATGATCGAGCTGCATACTGGCAAACTGGCCAACGCATTTACGGAAAAGATCCAAAAGGAAGAACTTGAACAACTGCGAGCTGCTGCGCGCGCAGCATCGGAATCACATCTGCAGGTCAACGCTGGTCACGGCATCAATTACAAAAATATTGCGCTCATCAACCAGGTTCCGTCTCTGACCGAGCTCAACATTGGTCATTCCATCGTATCGCGCGCGATGCGCGTTGGACTGGAGACCGCCGTGAAAGAAATGCTCGCCGCGATGGCGAACTATCCGGAATGAACCCCATTCGCTTGCATCCCGGCCGCGCAGACGGCGAGGGACCTCACATTTTGAAAGGGGAGAGGCTGAGTTGAGGGGTGACTTGAGCGTTTGCAAGTGAGGGATCCCTCACTTACGTTCCTTGGGAGGACCGCGCGGGGAGAAGTTGCGTGAGACGCCGGCGCTTTCGCGATTTCAGATGAGCGTCATTGGTATTGGTGTCGATCTTGTGGAGTGCGCGCGCATTCAGCGTTCGATCGATCGTTTCGGAGACCGTTTTCTGCATCGGGTTTTCACCGACGGCGAGATCGAATATTCCATGTCGATGAAATTTCCGGCGCGCCATCTGGCTGCGCGTTTCGCCGGAAAAGAAGCCGTGGCCAAAGCGTTCGGCACCGGCATCGGCAAGGCAATGGGCTGGCGCAACATCGACATTCAAAAAAAAGAGAGCGGCGAACCGTTTCTCATCTTTTCGGGCCCCGCGCATGAGCTGGCTGCAAAACGCGGCGTAACTTCGGCCCTGATCACTCTCAGCCATACCGAGCATCACGCGGTCGCCTGCGTCGTTCTTGAGGGATAATTGCGCTGAAGGTGGCAACGCGTGTCGGCTGCAATCGCGTTGCCTAGGAGTTTACACGCAGCATTGAAAATCAGCGCGCTTTCCGGCAATAAAGACAGCCATGGAAAATTTTCGGCAGATTATGGACATCGTCGGCACCAGCGTGGATGGCGTGGGCGTACTTATCGTTGTAGGCGGCGCGCTTTTCGCGACGGTGCGCCTCGCAATTCGCCGCATGCATGGCGTCGGAAGTTATTATGTGTCTTACCGCCAGGATGTAGGACGCGCGATTTTGCTCGGTTTGGAATTTCTCATCGCCGGTGATCTGATCCGAACCGTTGTTGTCGCTCCGACGATGCAAAACGTGGTCGTCCTGGGATTAATCGTACTAATTCGCACGTTCCTCAGCTTGTCGCTCCAATTGGAAATCGAAGGAAGATTGCCGTGGCAGCGAGAAGCGCAGCTGCCAGCACAGAATCATGAAACTATTTCGCCGTAGTTGGAATTGCACCGGTCATTGATAGGCACTGGCCCGAATGAGATTGACATAATGCACAATGCGTCTGTAGTCTCGTAAGCGTGTTTCGTTGCATTGCTCGCGTGGTCACGATTTTCGCGCTTTGCTGCGCGATCGGGTTGCATTGGATCGCGCTACAGTCGCTGGCGTGGACAACGATGATAATCGATTATTCGAAACGCGCGCCGATATGTCAGGCGATTACTCAAACGTTCGACGGCGCACATCCATGCTCGCTTTGCCATGCGGTCAACGCCGGTAAGAATTCGGAAAAGAAATCTGATCTCCAATCGCCAGCGCCAAAGATCGACATGATTTGCGTGTCGCGGACGGCCTTGCTTGTTACGCCCCTTTGTTTCTTTCGAATACGCAGCGCGCGATTTTTCTTTTGATCAAAGTCGGGCGATCTCCGCCCGTGCCGCCACCGCGCCTACTCCTCAGTTAGTTCGCGTTTGATTGAGCTGCGCCGTGCGTGTGCACGGGTCGTAGTCTTCGCGCATCACGAACTCGGCAACAGCCGCGCAGAATCGCGGCGTTGTTTCCGCTCTTGGAGGAACTTTATGCAAAAATTTTATCGGCATTCTTCGATTCGATTGACAGCGTGTGTAATCGCGGTTGCGATGCTCGCGTCTGTCAGAGGCGCTCGGGGTTGCGCTTGCGGTTGTGACATTTTCGAGGTGGGGACCAGCTCGATGTTCCCCAACCATCCAGGTGGAATGGTCTTCGTCGATTACGATTTCCAGGATCAGAACCAGAACTGGAGTGGCACATCCACCGCGCCGGCGTCGCATAATGATGACAAAGAAATCAAAACCGACTTCACCGATTTCGGCTTGCAATATTTGTTTAACGCCAGCTGGGGGGTTCAGGTAGAGGTGCCGTATGATTTTCGGTCTTTCACCACGAAGACCGATGCCGGAAAGCTCGTCACGCGCAATTGGAATCAGTTTGGCGATGTGCGCATTGAAGGCCTTTATACCGGATTCTCTGCCGACCTCTCGGCTGGAGTGAACCTCGGTGTGAAGCTGCCGACAGGGGATTACAAATTCGATCCCAACGTCGTTGATCGCGATACCCAGCTTGGGACGGGAAGCACAGACATTCTAATGGGTGGCTTCTACCGTCATCACATAAGCCTCCGCGCGAAGTTGTTCTGGTTTGCCCAAACCGAGCTGGACTTGCCGGTGCTGACTCAGGAGCACTATCGTCCGGGGCTGGAGTTAGATAGCGCCGCTGGAGTGTACTATGTCGGCTGGCACATTGGTCGCGTGGCGATCTCTCCCGTTGCGCAAGTGATAGTCTCAGAGCGGACCAGCGATGGCGGCGGAGCGTCCGCCCACCCTGTGGCTTCAGGTTTCCAGCGCGTTCTCCTGTCGCCTGGACTCGAGGTTGATATTCATAAGTTAAGGTTTTATGCCGATGCGGAGGTTCCCGTGTATCAGAACTTCACGGGTAACCAAATCGCAGCAGCGGTCTTAATTAAAGCGACAGTCGCTTACGAGTTTTGACGCGTCGAACACAAGCTCACACTCTTCTGGATGCTGCTCGGCTTCGGCGCATGGAATCGGATGGCAATCAAAACGAAGTTGTTCACACCTGAAACAGTCTGCGATTTACTGCCTCAACTGTGCCGGAATGTGATCTGCGAGATCTACCTGCGTGCCGCAGACGTGGCCGTCGTCGCATGTCTCGGCGTGACACCTCTGCACGACACTTATAAAGTTACCATCCTGATTTTGCATTGACTGTGAGCGCGGTCATAACCCTAGGCGTTGCGCTGACAACATCACCTATTGCAAAATCCGGATTTAAACAGACTGCGAGCCATGCAAGACGCTTTCATGAAACGCTCTTCTGTTCGGGTCACCCTGGCCATCATCGCTGTCGCGGTCGCTGCCGTCATCGTGATTGGCGCTTTCGTGCGCCACGCGGCCGGGCGCGAGCTGCGCGAGGCGATTCTTGCGGAACTTCAGCCGGTCGCGTTGAAGAACTGTACGTTCAAGCGCTTCGGCAGCGCCAACGACGGCGGTTACCTAATGTGCGAAAATCTGATTGAGCCGCTCGATGCAGCCTACTCATACGGCGTCGGCCCGAACGACGACTGGGGATGCGAGGTGTCGCGCCGGTATCACGTTCCAGTGTACCAATACGACTGTTTTGATCCGGCGCGGCCGAGCTGCAACGGCGGCACGTTCGTGTTTCACGACGAATGCGTCGGCGATCGAACCGGCCACAGGAAATCGCGTTTCTTCGACACGCTGGAAAACCAGATCAGAAGGAACGGCGACACCGGGCGGCGCCTGATCGTCAAGATGGACATCGAGGGCGCAGAATGGGGTTCGCTCCTCGCAGCTCCCGACGAACTGCTCGCATCGATCCCGCAGATCACGATGGAGATGCACGGCTACGACGATCCAAAGATTCTCGAGGTAATCCGAAAACTGAAACGGAATTTCTACCTCGTGAACCTCCACTTCAACAACTGGTCGTGCACGTCGAAGGCCGCGCCGCTCCTCGCGTGGGCGTACCAGACACATTGGGTAAACAAACGCATCGGCGTGCCCGATCCGGCGGTGCCCGTCCCCGCACCGATGAGCCCACTGAACGCGCCCGACTCACCGACGTGGCGCGACTGTCAGTTGCGCACACCTAGATCGCAGCCCTAATGCTTGACGGCCGGGAGAATATTCGTGCGGGTGGCCCAATGAATCTGCCTATCAGCGGCTTAACGAAAACCCTCGCCGGATTTCTCCGACGAGGGTCTCGTTGAACTTAGCTTGAATGGCTACTTTTTACAGCATTTGCCAGGGCAACATTTTGCGTTGCCCTTGCAGCAATCGGCGGGCGACGTTGCTGTCGCCGTACCGATGAATGCTGCCAAAGTAGCAATCAAAAGAAGATATTTCATAAGATTCTCCGTTTCAGTTTCGTTGAGGAACTCGGCCACGAATTTCCATCGCGCCGAGCCGACGCTTAGGAGAACACGCCACGCGGCGGTGGAACTGGCGGGCGCTGAGTACGCGTATTTACGCGCTCGTCACTAACACCAACCGTTCCGACGAAATGCATATCTGTAAAGAACGGTGTCGCTGTCGTAAAATAAAGTGCGCAACATGCCGATTGAGTCGCACAGCATGATGACCCGAGAGTTGAAGACGTCTCCCCCATGGCCATGGGGCAAGCGTGACACCCGCCTGCGCTCATGCTAGCGCAGCAATCTGAGACGTGCGAATCAGCGAGGGAAACTTGAGGTGTTACGATCGGTGTGAGACAACCGATGCTTAAGGTGAGCACGGCCAGGAACAATCGCGCTGGCAGTTTCATCGGCTATAGTTTATCACCTGTGGAGACTTTCCAAAGAAAATTCTCGATCTGCCATTGAAAGATTCGATGGCATTGGCGTTGTCAAAATTCTTTGCAAAGATTCTGAAAAACTAGAAATATGATCGACATTAACTTCCACAGCTAATTCGTAGAAGGCCATGAAAACTGAGAATTTGGAATCTATAGCGAGAGCGTTGGTCGCCCCGGGGAAGGGAATTCTGGCAGCCGATGAAAGTTCGGGGACGATCGAGAAGCGATTGAAAAGCATTAATGTTCCGTCAACTGAGGAGAATCGTCGCGCCTATCGCGAAATTTTGTTTACGACGAAGGGAGCCGGGAGACTTCATCAGCGGCGTGATTCTGTTTGACGAAACGATTCGGCAGAAAACTCGCGACGGTCGCACTTTCGTCGAAGCATTGGAACAGCAGGGGATCATCCCAGGGATCAAGGTGGATAAAGGCGCCAAGGGGATGGCGAATTTCCCGGGCGAGAAAATCACGGAGGGCTTGGACGGCTTGCGGGACAGGCTGGCGGAATATCACCGGTTGGGCGCGCGCTTTGCCAAATGGCGCGCCGTGATCACGATCGGCGAGAAAATTCCCACGCGCACATGCATTGACGCGAACGCGGAGGCGTTGGCGCGTTACGCGGCACTTTGCCAGGAAGCGAACGTGGTGCCGATCGTCGAACCGGAGGTGCTCATGGATGGCACGCATACGATCGAGCGATATTTTGAGGTCACGGAACAAACGCTGCGAAGCGTTTTCGATGCGTTGGCTGAGCATCGCGTTGTGCTCGAAGGTATGCTGCTGAAACCAAACATGGTGCTTTCGGGCAAAGAATGTCCGCAGCAGGCTTCCGTGCAGGAAGTAGCGGAAGCCACGGTGCGTTGCATGAAGCGCGTGGTGCCGGCGGCGGTGCCCGGTCTTGTCTTTCTCTCCGGCGGTCAAAGCGATCAGCAAGCCACCGAACATCTCAACGCAATGAATCGTATGGAAGGCCTGCCGTGGCAGTTGAGCTTTTCCTTCGGGCGCGCTTTGCAAGCGCCTGTCCTCAAAGCATGGAAAGGCGAGGCCGCGAATGTAGCTGCTGCGCAACAGGCGTTCCATCATCGCGCCTGGTGCAACAGCAAAGCGCGCTTCGGCAAATACACCGAAGATATGGAGACAGCGAAAGCCGCATGAAATCCGGATCTATGATTATACGACTCCTCTTCGCAATACCGGCCGCGTGTTTTTTAACTTCGACGGTGCAGCTCCTCGGTGCGGAGCACCCGGTGCAGCAACCGCCGCAGTTCCAACAGTTGTCCCAGTTACCAGCCGGATCTTCGCAGCACGCCGCGACGAAGGAAGTCAGCACGGCTGATATCGCTGCCGGGATCAAAAGACACATCGCGACTGAACGCAAAAATTCCGCCGACAGAAAGTTTCACGTCAACTACCGGGGCAAAAATCTGGCGCTCGATTTGACGAAGGTGCACGACGATCGGCTTTCCAGTCTCGGCGGCGGCAAATATTTTGCGTGCGTCGATATGAAAGCTGCGGACGGCACAATTTACGACATTGATTTCTTCATGGCCGGACAACCGGGCAGCATGACGGTCACGGAGACTTCCGTTCACAAGATCAACGGCAAACCGCTTTACAACTGGAAAGAACAAGGCGGCGTCTGGAAAAAAGTACGCGTTTCGTAGCTGTAGCCGCGGCCCTGTGGGCCGCCTGCAGATGGCGACAGTGCCGCAATCCGACGATAGATTGTAGGGCGGGCGCTGCGCCTGCCAAGCTCGAGCCCGGCAAGCGAGGCATTTCGCGATGTACCGTAGCGGCGGTGTGTCACCGCCGACGTTTGCGACAGTCATAGACTGCCGCTACAGATGAACACAGAAATGCCGAAGACATTTTTCATCACCACCGCGATCTATTACACGAACTCATCGCCACATGTCGGGCACGCGTACGAGATGGTGCTGGCCGATGTGATTGCGCGGTATCACCGGCTGAAAGGTGAAAAAGTTTTTTTTCTCACCGGTGTCGATCAACACGGCCAGAAGGTGCAGCAATCCGCGGCGAAAGCAGGCGTTCCTCCGGCTGAATTCGTCAAAGGAATTTCACAAAAGTTTGTCGATCTTGCGAAAAAACTCGACGTGCAATACGACGACTGGGCGGAGACGATCAGTGATCGGCACAAGAAAGTCGTTCAAGGCATTCTGCAGCGGCTCTTCGATGAAGGCCAAATCTACAAGGACAAACAATCCGGCTACTACTCAATTCGTCAGGAACAATTCTTAACTGACAAGGAGCGCGGTGCCAACGGTCAATTCGGTCCGGAGTGGGGGGAGATTGAATTCCGCGAAGAAGAAAATTACTACTTCAAGCTCGGCCAACACAAGGATTGGCTGCTTCGTTATCTCGACAATCGAGCGGACGCAGTCATTCCCGATTTTCGCGAGAAGGAATTGCGCAACGCCGTTGAAAGAATCAGCGGCGATCTCTGCATCTCACGTCCCAAATCACGGCTCGACTGGGGAATCGATCTCCCGTTCGACAAAGATTTCGTGACTTACGTCTGGTTCGACGCGCTAACGAACTACATCAGTTTTGCCGGTTACGATCCAGTCTCATTCGACTCTCAACTCTCAACCATCAACTTTCCGTGACAAATGGCCCGCTCTGCAAATCATCGGAAAAGACATTCTCGTTCCCGCGCACGGCATCTACTGGCTGATCATGCTGCACGCGATCGGATTTCCCGATGATCAAATGCCACAACTGCTTGTCCACGGCTGGTGGAATCTCGGCGGCGCAAAGATGAGCAAGAGCGCAGGAAACATCATCGATCCATTCGTGCTCGCTGATAAATACGGCGCCGACGCGCTTCGATATTATTTGATGAGCGACATCGCCACCGGACAGGATGCGGATTTTTCCGAAGAACGTCTGATCGAACGTTACAATGCCGATCTGGCAAACATCTCGGCAATTTACTGAACCGCACGCTAAACATGAGCGCATCGATATCGAAAGCGGCGCGCCTGCAAAGATCGAGTGACGCATCCTGTCGAAATTGCCGGATGATGCTATCGACGGATACAAGCAGTTAGGCATGAATGAATACATCGAAAGCAATGGGGCTACGCTCCGCTCTGATGAGATCACGGAACGTTCGCTCTATCTAGACGTCAGTCCGTGCAATCGGTTTGTATCGAAGTTCGGTCTCCGTGGAAGTTAGCTAAGTCATCGAGCGCAGAAGATCGCGAATATCTTGGCAAGACCTCCTTTACGACTGCTCGCGGAATCGCTTCGCATCATCGGGATTTTGATTTCGCCAGTGCTACCGAAAGCGGCGCATGGAATTTTCGATCAACTCAATTGGAAGATGGAGTTGAGCGGAAAAGAAGAGCGTTTCTCACTCGCAGACGCACAGTGGGGTAGATTGCCGGATGGACATGTCGTCGGTAAGCCAGTGCCGTTGTTTCCGCGGATTGAGGCGAATACTTAACCACGAAGAGCACGAAGGAACGCGAAGTAGAATTTTGTTCCAGTTCTTTGTGAGCTTCGTGTCCTTCGTGGTGATTGCTGGGGTCACTCACGTCGAGCGGTCGGTGCGGAGGAATACGCTGATACACGCGACGTAGTCTATGAAGCCTTTCGCCAATTGCGTTTGCTAACCGAGATGGACGAATAGCGATTAGTTGAGGAACGCTTCTCACTCGCAGACGCAGAGTGGGGGAAATTGCCGGACGGACATGTTGCTGGCAAACAGGTGCCGTTGTTTCCGCGGATTGAGGCCGACAAAGGCGTTTGACACAAACGCCCTACAATTCGCCCGAAGGTTGTAGACGGTTGACTCGCTCATCCCGCTCACTCGACCGTCCGGCTTTCCCGTCCATGTCGCTCGGCGCCCGCTGGCTCCATTCTGTGAGACGCGGATCACTTCTTCTATCTGCACCCGCCGCGATCGTAGCCTTTGGAGTTCGTTGACGTATGAGGATCACCAGCGATCATGGCCGAGGCGCAGCAGTCGGGCGCGGCCTGGGCGTCGGAGTTGGTCTCGGCGGCAGCTCCGCGCAATATCTCCCGCCACTGTCCAAAGCGTTGATGCCATCAGGAGTTCCGCCCCAAACGATCATTTCACTGCTAGTCCAAACTGCCGCGTAAGGTTCTCGCGCAACGGGCGCATTAATAGTGCTGGTGGGTGTCCAGCTATCAGTGCTGGGATTGTATCTCCCGCCAGTGTTAAAGGCGACGCCGGTGCCAAGTCCGCCCCAGACAATCATCTCACTGCCGGTCCAAACTGCCGCGTGTGAGTCTCGCGCAACAGGCGCATTAGTGGTGCTGGTGGGTGTCCAGCTATCAGTGCTGGGATTGTATCTTCCTCCAGTGTTCAAAATGACGCCGCCGTTAAGTCCGCCCCAGACAATCATCTCACTGCCGGTCCAGACTGCCGTGTGAAGGAATCGCCCCTCGGGCGCATTAGTGGTGCTGGTGGGTGTCCAGCTATTAGTGCTGGGATTGTATCTCCCGCCAGTGTTCAAATAGCTGGTGCCATCAAATCCGCCCCAGACGATCATCTCACTGCCGGTCCAAACTGCCGCGTGTGAGTCTCGCGCACTGGGCGCATTAGTGGTGCTGGTGGCTGTCCAGGCGTCAGCGCTGGGGTTGTACCTCCCGCCAGTGTTCAAAGGGCTCCCGTTGGTTCCGCCCCAGACGATCATCTCACTGCCGGTCCAAACTGCCGTGTGGAATTTTCGCGCACTGGGCGCATTAGTGGTGCTGGTCGCTGTCCAGGTGTTAGTGCTGGGATTGTATCTCCCGCCAGTGTTCAAATAGCTGGTGCCATCAGGAGTTCCGCCCCAGACGATCATCTCACTGCCGGTCCAAACTGCCGTGTGGAATTCTCGCACACTGGTCGCATTAGTGGTGCTGGTCGCTGTCCAGCTATCCGTGCTGGGATTGTATCGCCCGCCAGTGTTCGAACGGTTGATGCCATCAGGAGTTCCGCCCCAGACAATCATCTCACTGCCGGTCCAAACTCCCGTGTGCCTGAATCGCGCAGCCGGCGCATTAGTAGTGCTGGTCGCCGTCCAGGTGTTATCGGCGCACGGATCAATCTCTGGAAGAGCGTAGGTAGCGGTGCCTAGCGTTGTGATACTAAATTTGTTGCTGGCAGCTTGGGTTCGTAGCAACGCAAAGCGCTGGCCTTTGTCGTGGTCGGATAACTCGGCGATCAGGCGTTCCGTTAACACCGGCATGGCCAGGCACTCAGCAATAACAAAGGGATCGTTTCCAAGAGCCTGAAACAATTCCCGAAGAACTTCCGGCTGTTTTGTGTTCCGCGCCATTCGATCCATCTCGGCTTGGAGCTGCTCGGGCGTGATCGGTCGGTGCCAGTATTCGGCTAGCAGCTCGGAGTTGCGCAGATATTCTTCCACCTTTGCTTCGATCTGCGCCTGCGACATGATTTTCTCCAGCGCCGGTTTCGGTCTGGACTGCTCGCCGCGACTGCGGGGCCAGATGCGATGCCGCCAGTACACATCTTCAATGGCGCGCTGATACGCGACCCGCTCCGCGAAGCTGAGGATCCTTGTCTGTTTCGATGACGTCGCCGATGTCGTTAGGCCATCGAAGCTCCGTTCAGCGAGGGCGAATGGCATCGCGCAAATGGCCAGGAGCAGAAGCAGGTAAAACGCGCTTCGAAGGATTTGGGCTTTAGTGTTGGAATTGGATTTTTTCATCTGCCGTCCTCACGTAAAACTAAGGGTTGCGTCTTGTATTCCAAAGCGAAATGTGATTCGTGAGGACCTGAGAAGTCGGCAGCAGCAAGCGTCTCAGGGGATTTTTTAAATCTAGTCTCGGTCGGGGTCAGAAAAGTCCCGGGTGAAGCGCCATCTGTAGTTGAAGCGTTGGAAACGTGTCAACGCTTTTTCTTAAGAGGTCTTTGATCGCAAATCACCGAGCCGATGAAGGCGCAGGAGACTAACAATTTCGCAGTGGTGCAGGACCGCCCAAGGGATCGTGGCTACAGCCGACACTCGATCCGTCCGTCCGGCAGCATCATCCACCAGCTTGCCCGCTGTAGCCTCGCCAAGTTACAGCTGTTCGCTAATCGCACTGTCACTGATTGTAGGGCAACCGCATCGGGTTGCCCGGCAGGCGAAGCGCCTGCCCTACAAAATGATTCGCGAAACCTCACTGTGCGCATTCTTCGAACGCAGCGGGTTCACCGCGCAGATGAGCGAGGACTTCGCCTGCGAAATGCAGGGAGCCTGTGATCAAGATTGGATTTGGTTTTGCGCGCGCAAGCGCCAGCGCTTCATCAACCGATAGAGTGATGGAAATTGTAGGGCAACCCCGAACGCTTTCGGGGTTGCCGGCAGGCGACGCGCCCGCCCTACAAACAAAAGGAACGTTTGCCAAAACGTTCGCTAAAATTTCTGGCTGCGCTGCGCGGTCGCTCCGAATCTTGGGAAGAAGAATTGAATCAGCAATCGGCGCGAGCGTTTCACAAATGCCGCGCAAATCTTTGTCGGAAAGAACTGCGAGGACCAGTGTTGCTTTCTGATTGCCAAAAATCTCGCGCCATGTTTCCGCGAGTATGCGTGCTGAGCAAGGATTATGCGCGCCATCGATAATTGTACGCTCGTCCCACTTCTGAAAACGCGCGGGCCACTCGATGTTGGCAACTCCGCGCGTAATGGATTTGTCGTCGATCTCGATCGTTGCGGCGTGGACGGCGGCGATCGCCACAGCAGCATTCTGTTGTTGATGCTGACCCCGCAAAGCAATTGGCGACCGATCGTAACGTTCACTTACGAATTGAAGTGGCGCTGTGCATTCGGCGGCTCGCGCGCGAATGACTTTTTCGGCTTCCGGTCGCTGCGGGGCGCAGACAACTGGAATTCCGGGCTTGATAATTCCCGCTTTTTCACTCGCGATCTGAGCGAGCGTGTTTCCCAGCCATTGTTCGTGATCGAAATCGATCGATGTAATGACTGAGACATCTGATTGGATGGCGTTTGTCGCATCGAGGCGTCCGCCTATACCGGTCTCGAGAATGACAACGTCGAGCTTATCGCGGTCAGGCGAGTCACCCCTCACCTTAATCCTCTCCCCTCGACGCGAGGGGAGAGGGGAGGGTGAGGGGAGCTGCTCACTATTACGTTTGGCTCCGCGTCCTGCGGGATCGGAAAAATGTTTTAGCGCGAGCGCCGTCGTAACTTCGAAAAATGTCGGATGCGGATCCCAATCGGCGACCAGATTGCGAATCGTAGTCAAGCCGTTGGCAACCGCGTCCTCGGAAATCATTTCGCCACTTACGCGAATCCGCTCTCGAAATGTGACGAGGTGAGGAGAGGTGAACAGGCCAGTGCGGTATCTTTGCGCGCGACAGATCGAATCGATCATGGCGCAGACTGAGCCTTTGCCATTTGTTCCTGCGACGTGAATGACGCGAGTTCCGCGAAGATCCACATGCAACTCTGCAAGGAGTCGCCGGATGTTTTCCAGGCCAAGCTTGATGCCGAAGCGCTGGAGACTGTAGAGCCAGGCGATTACCTCTTGGTATGTTAGAGGAGGTCGCGGCACAGCCCCCTTCGGTCGCCGCGGCGACCTACGGTGTGCCAAGGAGGCCTCTCCCACATTCACGGCGTCACAGCAAAAGTAACTGAGCAATCGGCTGATTTCTTCGCGCAGTTTTTTGCGATGCACGATCATGTCGATCAAACCGTGTTCCTGGAGAAATTCAGCGGTCTGAAATCGTTCCGGCAACTCTTGATGCGTGGTTTCCTTGATTACCCGAGGTCCGGCGAAACCGATCATGCTCTTTGGCTCAGCGATAATAACGTCGCCCAGCGAAGCGAAGCTGGCCATGACTCCGGCCGTTGTCGGGTTTGTGAGAACAGAAATGTAAGGGAGTTGTTCGTGCGCATGTTGTGCGAGCGCGCCGCTTGTTTTTGCCATCTGCATCAAGCTCAACATTCCTTCGTACATGCGCGCCCCGCCAGAAGCAGCAATGATGACAACCGCGCAGCGCTCAGCCGTTCCATATTCAATCGTGCGCGTGATTTTTTCGCCCACGACCGATCCCATGGTCGCGGCGAGGAAACCGAAATCCATCACCGCGATAGCCACCTTGTAACCGTCGAGAATGCCATACCCGCTGATCACAGCGTCGAGGAGGCCAGTGCTTCCCTGGTATTTCTTGAGCCGATCTTTGTACGTAACCATCCCTTGAAACCGCAATACGTCCACGGATTTCAAGTCAGCATCCATTTCTACAAAAGTGTCCGGGTCGAGCAGATTCTGAATCCGCTCCTTAGCAGGTTGTGCAAAGTGATAATCGCAGCGCGGACAGACGCGTTGATTTTGCGCGAGCTCGATTTCAGGCACGACTTCCGAACAGCCCGGGCACTTTTGGAAAAGGCCTCGCGGAATTTCCCGCTTTTTCCCGGCTTCCGCCTTAATTGCTGGCTTCTTGAAAATTGCCATGGGACTTATGCGCGTGCTGCCGTCGCCGCGTGAACGGAGAGCGCACCGGCGCGTTTCAAAACCCGCGCGCACTCGCTCAACGTGGAGCCGGTTGTCAGAACATCATCGATTAACAGCACCCGCAAACCTCGCACGTCTGCGTTTTTTCGTAAACGGAATGCGTTATGCAAATTTTCCATTCGCTCGGACCGATCAAGCGCAGTTTGCGTAGTGGTGTAGCGAATACGCTCGAGTAGCGGCTTCGAAGGAATTGAGGTCTGTGCGCTCAACAATGCTGCGAGCAGGCTGGCTTGATTAAAGCCGCGTTCTCGTAGCCGAGTAGCGTGCAGTGGCACCGGCACGACGATGTCGAATCGCCTTCCGCGGAGCCGTTCGTCATCCAGCGCAGCATGGAGCCAGCGCGCCACAAGGCGACGCAAGTGAATTTGCCGTCCGTATTTAAATTCATGGATGATCTCGCGAACCATGCCGCGACCGCGGTATGCCGACACGGCCGCGTCGAAATGAATCGTGCGATGGGCGCAGTTGGCACAGGTAAACTCGCTGGTAATGGAGCCTTCGAAGGGCTCGGAGCATTTCTGGCAAAATGGCGCGACGATGCGAACGGCCTTCGCTTCGCACTGATTGCAGAGATACTCACCAGCTCTCACGTTTCCCCCGCAAATTGTGCAAACTGGTGGGTAAAGAAGCGATACGGCCGCTTCCAATGACTCAAACGTGTGAAGCGCGATCATATTTCAACCAGGTTCGCATTATTATCCATGTTACTGTCGCTACGCCCAGCGGCACAATTCCAACAAGCAGATTCTTTCCCACCCATGGGAGGGCAACCATTTGCTGGTGCGTCAACCAACTGAAAGTGCCGCTCCCGAAAATCAAACCAGCATGCAAGCCGATCGGTAGCCATAACGAATGGGTATGCAGACGCGCTACCGCGAGAATGCAACCGAGAAGAAATAATGTTGCAAAGGCGGACGCCAGCGTCGTCGGGTCGCCAACTCGCCCAAACGAATGGACAATCGAATTCAAGCCTGAGATCCACGTTACGATTGCGGATGTCCGTTCCGGCGCTTTGAAAAAATGAACTGCTGCAAAGACCGCGGAGACGACGAGGATGGCAGTGTACTTGCGACCTGTCCTAAGTAAGACGCCCAAAACAATGCCGCGAAAAAACGCCTCTTCGATGAATGGAACGGCGATTGAAGCAACAAGCACCTTGCCAAGGCGCGGCCAGGCAAAAGTATGCCGAAATGAGTAAACGTGAATTGCAACGAGCAAAGCGCAGCAGCAGAGCAGGGGAATTAGCGAGAGAAGAATGCCGGCGCAGAGATCGCGACCCCAACGTGGATTGGGTGCAAGGCGAAGGTCAGCCATGCAACGCACATGGCTGATGCGCAGGAAAGGCCAGAGCAAGAGCGCAGCAGCGATCAGGATGGACCGATGAAAGAACGTTTCGAAATCGTACTTTGCCAGGGAGGAAAACAGACCGTGCGCTGCAAGCGACTGGGCTGACCAAAAAAGAATTGGAGCAAGCAGTGCTCCAACGATAACAACCCCGATAAAATACGCCGCCAATTTAACTACGTCTTTCAAGGCGGCTAATGTAAGGTCTTACCGCAATGCGGAGTCAACATATATGGACGGACAGGAATCAAAATGGCAGGAAACGCGAAGTGCGAGCCACAAAGTTCGGTGGCGTGTGGCGGTTCCAAGCGAAAACTTCGGGCGATCTTGACTGGACCTATTATGAGCCCCCGTTGTTGGAGGATTTACTGACGTTAAAAGAAATCCTCGTGCGAAAATACCAGCGACGGCGCGTTTCGACCGAAGACGTCGCCTCGATCGAGAAGCTCATCGAGGAGCACGCGGACAATGAGTGACAGGTGAAAATCGATGCAGGATGCTTGATGCTAGATACTCGATCCAGCAGCCGGCGAATCTTATCCAGTTATCGAGAATCCAGAATTGAGTATCGGCCATGACTGAATGGGACACGGATAAATTAGTCGAGTGGGACAAGCGGTTCGTTTGGCATCCGTTTACCGACATGCGTGAATGCCGCGCTGCGGTGTTTGCGAGTGAACATGAAAGCGTGGTTTCGGACATGATGGTTTTATGTAAAGGCTTGCCCGGAGGCTATCTTCCGCTTGCTATTACGTTAATATCTGAAAAACTGTTTTCCGCTTTTACTGGCTCGGTGGCCGAGGGTAAAGCGCTCGCCTACGGCCATAGTTACACGGGAAATGCCCCTGGTTGCGCCGCGGCCAAAGCAAGCCTGGAGGTTTTTGAGAAAGAGAGCGTGCTGGAAGCGCTCCAGCCAAAAATCCGGGATCTGAGCTCGGCACTCGCCGGACTAAGAGAACTTCCGGGAGTGAAGGAAGTGCGCCAGTGCGGGTTCTTGCGGGAATAGAGATGGAAGACTCTAGGGAAACCGCAGGGCCCGCCGTAGCCAGAGCCGTTTGGATCGAAGCGCGGCGCCACGGCCTACTGACCAGACCAATTTCGAACGTCGTCGTTCTGATGCCGCCCTTGTGCATCACAAACGCCCAGTTAACCAAAGCCGTGGAAGCCCTCCGCGCGTCGATCAGCAAGGTCTGGCGATGCAGCAATACTTCCACGAGAAAAGATGCCGAAGAAGTTACGGCTTGATCAGCTGCTTGTGGGAAAGGGATTGTTCGCAAGCCGCGAGCAAGCGCAACGAGCAATAATGGCCGGCGACGTGATGGTTGGCACTCGGGTTGCGGCGAAGCCATCTGAGCTTCTTGAGGAACAAGCGGCGATCACAGTGAAGCCGACACGAAAATATGTCGGCCGCGGCGCGCTGAAGTTGGAGGCTGCGCTCGATCATTTTAATATCGACGTGCACAGAAAGACCGCTCTGGATATTGGCGCCTCAACGGGCGGCTTTACCGATTGCATGTTGCAACGCGGCGCCAAAAAAGTTTATGCCGTTGACGTCGGCCACGGGCAATTGGATTGGAAGCTCCGCAACGATCCACGCGTAATTGTTCTCGAAAAAGTCAATGCACGATCTCTTTCGCGCGAGCACATTCCGGAACCTGCCGATCTTTGCGTGATTGATGTTTCCTTCATTTCGCTGACTTTGATCCTGCCGAACGCATTCGACTTGATAACTCCAACCGGAGTGATTCTCGCGCTGATCAAACCGCAGTTCGAGCTGCAACGCTCTGAGGTCGGCAAAGGCGGAATTGTTCGCGATCAGGGCTTGCACCAAAAGGCACAAGACAAGATTGTCGCTTTTGTGACGCATCTGGGCCACGTAGTGACCGGAATTGTCCCGTCTGCTATTACAGGCGCGGACGGGAATCAGGAATTTTTTGCATGCATGCGAAAACGATCGGCTTAATCGCCCACACGGGAAAACCAGACGTTGCTGAGCTTATCAACGCAATTGCCCGCGAGTTCGGCCGTTTTTCAATCTCGATCCTGTTCGAGAAGGAGACGGCTCGCATTGCCGGAAAGAAATCGGGGCTCTCGCTGGCCGAATTGGGCGCTGCGGCGGATCTCCTTGTCGTAGCCGGGGGCGACGGAACCATTCTGCACGTAGTTGGGCAGCTTGGCGAAGTCATTAAGCCAATCTTCGGCATCAACGTCGGTTCGCTCGGCTTTCTGACCTGCGCGAGTTCTTCGACCTATCGTGAGGCGGTGGAATGCATCGCGAGGGACCGGATTAATTTTAGTCAGCGGGCGCTACTCGAGGCACGAGTTCACCTGGGCGATAAAAGAACGGGCAAAATGATCGCGCTGAACGATGCCGTGTTAAGCCGCGGCGAACTTTCGCGCCTGGTTCTGTTGCGCACAAGAGTCAACGGCGAAGTGCTCACTGAGTTCAACGCCGACGGGTTGATTGTCGCTACGCCGACTGGTTCGACGGCTTACTCGTTATCGGCTGGCGGCCCGATTCTCGATCCTGAGTCGGGCGTTTTCGTGATCACGCCGATTTGCCCACACGTTCTCACGAATCGATCAATCATTGTTGCGGAAGGATCCATAATCGAAATCGAAGCGAGCGATCCCGATTATCCGGTGTTCCTGACGCTCGATGGGCGCAAGCCGATCCACGTCGAACGAGAATCAATCGTCACGATTCGCAAAGCAAGAAAAACGCTTCAACTGGCCTCGTTGCCTGACGCCTCATTCTTCAGCGTAGTCCGGCAAAAGCTCAAGTGGAGCGGGAGTAACGTCTGAACGGGCAATGACGTTCGGCGGCAAGATTAAAAACGAGAATTTCAAAAAAATTCGAAACTTCAGGGCGAAAAATCCTAAGAAGTATAGTGACTAAACGTTTAGTGAAATAAAAAACAATCAGCGAAAACCGAGAATCAAAAAAATGAAAAAAACAACAATCACTATGCTCACAAAATCATTTATTCTTAGCTTCATTGGTTCACTGCTTGTAACCTTCACCGTTTGGGCTGGCACCTCGGTTCTTGAAGGGATCGTGAAAGACCCCAATGGCCGTCCAGTCAAAGGCGCCGACGTGCGAATTGAAGCGAAGAACTTCTCCAAGATTGTCAAAACTGATGCCAACGGCCATTACGTCTGCGATGGCTTGGGAGTTGCCACTTACAAGGCCACTCTCGTTATCAACGGACAAGTCAAAGCATCGATCGCCAACGCCAGGACGCAGGCAGGCAAGCCTGCTCAACTCAACTTCAATCTGACGGGCCAGATGGCGTCGGCTAAGAAACACACACATATGGTTTTTATGCATGCCGACGTAGATACGCATATCGGCGGCGGCGGAAAGTGGGTTGAGGTCGATGATAACGGCAATATCGTGAACAACGGCACCAACACCGGAGCTAGCAATACCACGACAGTCACTGGAACCGCCGTGCAACAATCGCAATTCAAGCCCCAGTTGAACCGGGTGGGTAATTGAAATAATGTTCAATTATGCTCGCGAAGTCACTTATTCTTAGCTTCGTTGGTTCATTGTTTGTAGCGGTCACCGTCTGGGCTGGCACGTCGGTTGAAGGGGTGGTGAAAGATTCCAGCGAGCGTCCAGTCAAAGGCGCCGACATCCGGATTGAAGCGAAAAATTTTTCCAAGGTCGTCAAGACCGATGGCAACGGCCATTACATTTGCGATGGCCTCGCAGTTGGCACTTATAAAGTCACTCTTCTTGTGAATGGACAAGTCAAAGCATCGATCCTCGATGGCAAGACGCAGGCCGGCAAAGCCACTCAATTCAACTTCAAGCTGACCGGAAAAATGGCCTCGGCGAAAAAACGCATACACATAGTTTGGGTTCCCCCCGACCTATCAACGCATATCGGTCGTTGGGTTGAGGTCGATGAGAACGGTAATGTCGTTAACAACACGGGATTTAGTAACATCGAGACAACCCGTGGAACCGGGCAAAAGGTGGACGTCGTTCCGCGCACCGGGGCTCACTGATTCTTTTTCTTTGTGTGCTTCCTCCGGACCTGATAGTCAATATTGGCTATGAATCTTGTGAGCACACCGGACGGCCGCATCATAAATCTTGATCACCTCACATACGCAGAGCGCACTGGCGAGTACGTGGTCTTGCATTTCAGCGGTGCGGGCGAAGGCGGCTCAGGCCAAATCATCCGGATCAAGCAAGGCGAAGGCGCAAGGCGGGTCTGGGCGTATCTGGCCGACAAACGCACCGCAAGGATCGAGTCGCTGTAGCCTTGTGGGATTCTCTTGGTTCTGAATGTCGGTCTGATTGGAGTTGGTGAATCGGCACCAACACCGGGTGATTTCAGATGACATATACAAGTACTGATTTTATCGGGCACGGGTTTTGCCCCCGGAATCGCGGTTGACGTCTTGCAGTGTTTTCCGGCAAACTGCCTCTATGGCGGCAGAAATAAGATTGCAAGATGCAGTCTAATTCTAGTTAGGCGTTTCCCAGCACATCTTTCCATCTCAAATGAACGAAAAAGTGCAATTAATTCGAACGATTAGTAATCGCCTGGCGCGCGCGTTGGTGATCCTCCTGTCGCTTTTCATTCCCGGTGCGCTCTATGCGTATTTGCACCCGGGAAGTGTCATCATCTCAACTCCATTGGTGGCATTCGTGTGTGGCGTCATCGGTGGCTTCGTAGGGCTCCAGCGCCGCCTGAAAATGATGTCTGATGACGACCTTCTGCTGATGGCAAACTCCTGGGTGTATGTGTGTCTCTCTCCGTTAGTGGGCGGCGTCCTTGCCGTGATCACCTATATTCTTTTCATCTCGGGGCTGTTGGCAGGCGACCTTTTTCCAAAGTTTGTCGCTGACCCTGACGTTGCCGTCCAGAAAACCAAGGGGTTGGCGGTGGTTTTTGCAATCCATGGTGAATATACTGATTACGCTAAAATGATTTTCTGGTGTTTTATCGCCGGTTTTTCCGAGCGGTTCGCCACCGACATCATAAGTCGCTTTGAATCCGAGGCCAAACCTGCCAGCAAACCAGACGCCTAACCAGCGTAGTCCGGCAAAAGCTCAAGTGGAGCGAGAGTAGCGTCTGAGCGGCGCAGTCGCACACAACGCACACTTTGTTCCATTGGAGCAGGCAACTCTGTTCCGTGCAATTTCAGGCACAAGAGATGGATATGTTAAAAGCGTGAGCCATCTTTTTCTTTGTGTGTTTATTCGAGACCTGATAGTCAATTGACCATGAATCTTGTGAGCACACCGGACGGCCGATGAAGAGAGACGTGACCAGCAAAAAGCGACTGAACCATGAGCCGCCGGCCGTGACAGCGAAGCTCGGATGGCGGTACCACCACATCGGGATTCCACACACGCAGCCTCGTGCTCGGGAGCATCATGTCGCGCACCTCGGGGTTCACGTCGCCGGTTTTGAGACCAGTCCCTACGGGATCGAGTGGATCCGGTTCGAACCGCATTGTCGCGTGCCCGAGATCGTCAGAATCGTTCCGCATATCGCCTTTGCCGTCGACGATTTGGACGAAGCCATAAAAGGTCGGGAGATTTTGATCGCACCGACCGAGCCATCGGTTGGAGTTCGTGTTGCGTTCATACTTGACGATGGAGCACCGGTTGAGCTGCTACAGTTTTACACGGCCAAGGCGGTCCGCCCAAAGACAAGGCGCGCTGCCGAACAACGCGCTGCACCTGACGACGGCGCGCGCGCAAAAGGCATGCGCCGTCGCAGGTGAGCGCGAGCGTTAGGGCTGCGTATGAAGCTACTCTTGGCCGTATTAGCGCTAATCAGCGCGGGCCCAGTTGCCGCTGATTGCCCGAAGGCTGCAGATTGGGCCCGCGCCTTCTACTCCGAGCACTATTCCTTTTATGCCGACCCATCAGATCGTGTCTTGCAGCTCACCACGCCAGAGTTTGGAGCGTTGCTTAAGAGGGAATGGGAATATTCGAATGGAGAGATCGGGCATCTGGATTACGACCCCTGGCTTGGAGGCCAGGACGGAAAAATTGGCAAGCCGGTTCGCTTCTCCGTCGAAACGGAGTCGCCTGATACGGCAATTGTGTCCATGTCATATCCGTTCGTGCTTGACTCCAAGCACCCGCCCGAACGGCACACGGTGCACTTGGTATTGCGCAAGCGAGAACACGAGTGCTGGCAGCTTCAAGATTTCATCACTCCGCGCGGCGACTCGCTGTCATATGTGTACTCACTTCCACAGCCCTAACCAATCGCTCCAGCCGACGGTGATTCCATCTGACATATAGTTTTTTACAGAAATTTTTAGAGGCCCCGTTTGCGCCGGAATGGCGGTTGACGCTGCAGTGTTTTCCGGCAAACTGCCTGATGGAGGCAAAAATAGATTGCTGGTTGGCGTCTAATTCTAACTTCAGAGAGCTTGCCGCCCTCGTCTCCGCCAGCGGTGGCTCAGCTCTTTTTCATTAGGTCTATGCGTCTCCACCATCCAAAATGAAAAACAACTATCTTCACACAGGAAATACGACGAAGAAATCATCGGCGCGAGCGAGGCCCGTCTTTCGCGCCTTCGGCGTAGTCGCGGCAGTCACTCTGGCCGGTGTCGCTTTGCATGTCGCTTTGGCGGCTGGCCCCGAGCACTTGAGTGCCCGAAGCAGCAAATCGCAGATTGTTGCGGAGAATCCTGACGCTTCAAACAATCACGGTATCGCGATGAGAAGCGGCAAGAATCCAATAGCCGAGAAGTACAACACGCTGGTAATGCGCGTCTACTTCCGCGACCGCGCCGAGCGCGACCGGCTGGCCCAGGAACTCAACGCCGAAGAAGTGCCCACAACCGGGGGCTATCTGACCGTAATCGGCGACCGCGACCTCTACTACAACCTGACGGCCAGAGGGCTGCGTGTGGAGATAGACGAGGATAACAGCCGCAACCTCAGCGATCCGCAAATCATGCGCGACACTTTCTACGGCGGCTACAAGTCGGTGGAAGAAATATACGCCTTCCTCGACCAGAAGGTGGCTCAGTTTCCCAATCTGGTCGAGAAGATCGACATCGGCGACTCCTGGTGTAAGTCCAATCCAGGCGCGTGCGTCCTGCCCAGCCCCTGGAACGGCTACGACTTATTTGTGCTACATATTACCAACCGCAGTATACCGGGCCCGAAACCGGTCTTCTGGGCGGACGGCGACATACACGCCCGCGAGATCGCTACGCCAGAAGTCGTGATGCGCATGATTGACTACCTGCTCAATAACTACGATACCAATGCCGACGTTCGCTGGCTCGTCGACTATCACGACATCTGGCTTATGCCCGAAGTCAACCCCGACGGCCACCACATCGTCGAGGCGGGAGGCGGCGGCAACAGCCCGTACTACTACCGCAAGAACGGCGACAACGTCGGAGGCGGCGGGTGCTCCTGGCCTCCCACAGCATCTGACCACTTCGGCATAGACAACAACCGCAACTTCCCCTTCAAGTGGGGCTGCTGCGGCGGCTCGAGCGGTCTTGTGTGCGACCAGACCTATCGAGGGACGTCGGCGGGATCGGAGCCGGAGGACATGGCTATCGTCAACAAGATTCGTACCCTCGTGCCCGACCAGCGCGGCCCCGGCGACACCGACCCGGCGCCTATCACTGCCACAGGCGTTTACCAGAACATCCACACAAATGCGCGAGTCAACCTCTTTACGTGGGGCTGGACTACCACGCAGATGCCTAACTTCGCTGAGACGAACAACATCGCCGCGCACATGGCCGCGCCGAACGCGGGCGGTAACGGTTACCCCTATGGCTCGATCATCGAAGAGTTGTATCCGGTAGATGGAGGCTCGATTGACTGGGCATACGGTGAGCTGGGCATAGCGGCCTTCTCCACCGAGTTGGGCGGCCAGGACTTCCTCCCCTCCTACTCGTGCATAGATAATCCAGGTTGCGGCTCGTCACAGGGACTCTGGCCGGAAAACCGCGGGATGCTTCTCTACCTGGCAAAGATAGCGCGCACGCCTTATCTGACTTCGCACGGACCAGATGCCAACACCGTTGTCACCAACCCGGCATCAGTGCCGCAAGGCGTGCCATCACAGCTGACCGCCAGCATTAACTTCGCCTGGTCAAACAACGCATTCAGCCAGAACGTGGGCGCAGCAGAATATTACATTGACACGCCTCCCTGGGCTGGCGGCACGGCCATCCCAATGAACGGCACGTTTAATTCGCCTACCGTGGCCGTCAACGCAACCATAAACACTGCCAGCCTGTCGGTGGGCCGCCACGTTATCTTCGTGCGCGGACGCGGCGTGAGCGACTTCCAGGGCTTCCAGACATGGGGGCCGATCAGTGCGGCGTTCCTGGATGTGACTGAAGGTCCAACACCAACCCCAAGTGTAACTCCGACTCCAACTCCTACAGCAACGGCAACAGCGACTGTAACGCCAACCGCGACACCGACGGCAACAGCAACAGCTACAGCGACGGCAACGGTTACATCCACGCCAACTCCTACACCGACTCCGATCACTACGGTGACACCCAGGCCGACGCCTACGCCGAGAGGTAATAGCAGCCCAAGGCCGCATCCCACTCCGCCACCGCGCCCATGACTTTTATATGACATATAGTTTTTTACGGAATTTTGGGCAGAGGATTTTGGCTGGTGTACGCTTGAGATTGCGTCATTCCGCTTTTGTCGGAGCGTTTCCAGGTGAGGGAGCGAATTAGACAAAATAATTCCGTAAAATATTACTGGAAAATTTCATCCATTTCTCGTTAGGCCTCATGCCTGCCGCGGAAAACTTCAAGTTATGCTATCGAGCATCAATACTATCGCAGATGTTGAAACACTCTACGCACGTCTAGGCGAACGCGACTACGAAGCAGTGATGTCGTATTTGGCTGACGACATTGTCTGGATCGTGGCTGACAATTCGCCGTTGGCGGACCGCAGCCCTTATAACGGGATAGGTGAGGTGCGCTCAGGCGTTTTCGAACGCCTAACGGCGGGTTTCGACAAACTCGTCTTTGACGCGGACGAAATCTTTGAGTGCAACGGCGGCGAGAGAGTCGTGGCTCTCGGCTACTATTACTTCAGGTTTCACGGGCAAGCTGAAGAACGCAAAGCACAGGTCGCCCATGTATGGACGATCCGCGACGGTCGGGCCGTTAAGTTCCAGCAATACCTCGATACGCTCCGGGTCGCAAGAGACGCGGGAGCGCTCTAAGGCTCCGGGCCCTCGATTTTGGCTGACATATAGTTTTTTACGGAAATTTTTGGGCGCGGATTTTGCCCCGAATCGCGGTTGACGTCCTGCAGTGTTTTCCGGCAAACTGCCTCTATGGAGGCAGAAATAGATTGCTCGTTGCAGTCTAATTCTAGTTAGATGCTGAAGCCCACCCGCATGACATTATCTTGGCAGCGGCTTATAGGGATTGCTTCGGGCACCTTTGGTGCAGCCCTTGCAGTTGCAACCGCGGCCTGGCTTTCGGTTTCCGGTTCGCTTCGAGCGCAGACGCCCCCGCAGCTCATGGTTTCGGTTTGCGGCTGCGTGTTTCTATTTCTCGCATTTCCGCTTTACAAGGGGCGCGAGTGGGCACGCAGGGCTCTTCTTCTTGCGACTTACTGTATCCTCGCCGCTCTCGCGATCTTCCTTTCTTCCACCGTATTTCAGCAGTGGCGATCGTCTCCCGCATCAGTTTGTCCAAGTCTCCAGTTCTTAATCGGCGGGTGCGCGATTATATCCTTTCTCACACCACCTGCTTTCTTTTTGGCGGTGCTTCATCACGCTGACGTCAGGCGCGCATTTCAGGAAAAAGACCCATCTAATCAGGCGCTCCAGCCAACCACTGGCCGTTCCGATGTTTAGCTTTCTGATGAATTCAACATTCAATTCAGTGGCAAAGCTCGCTCCCGCCAGCGGTGGCTGAGCTTGTTCTCGTTAGGCCAATGATGCCCTCAGACCCAACGTACGACGAACAAAAAGCAGACACGTCATCTGTTGGAACGGGAATCGTAATGTTGGGCAGCGTGCTTATAGGTCTACTTCTGCTCACGATGGTGGTCGCATTTATTATGACGGTCTATCAGGCTCCTCATCTCAGCAGGCTGCGAGATGCTAATGTGCTAGTCCAGCTTTTCGCAAACTTGGTCGTGGCGTTTTACGCCTTTCCCGCATTCAGTCGAACGAAAAGGCGGGCATTCCTCGCGCTTGGCTTCGCCGCATTAACCTTTGCGTATACCGCGATTTTCAATGTGCTTGCGTCGGAAGCACTAGCGCAAACTTCACGGTTTCTGGCACAGTGGTACTATGCAGCAATCCATGCTTCCAATATTGTCGCATTACTTCTGTACGCTTATGGCATTGTATCGTTAGCACGATCAACCAAAACCTCTGATCACAGGTCGGCCTAACCAGTCGATGAGCCAATGGCCCCCCGGATTTCGTCTGACATATAGTTTTTTACGAAAATTTTAGGGGAGGGGTTTTGCGCTGGAATCGCGGTTGACCTCTTGTAGTGTTTTCCGACACACTGCCTGTATGGAGGCAGAAATGGATCGACAGTTTGCAGTCTAATTCTAGTTCGGGAAACCAGAGCGGCTGGCCATGACATGCCAAGTGCAACAACTCTCGGAGTGCCTGCAGCACCTGGAAGCAGTTGGGAACTGGATCTTCCATCAGTGGTGGAGTCGGCGCTGTGACTCGGCTGAAGTTGTGTTCGCCTGGCTGCGCACCCACACGCAAAAGGACAAGGTTCCGTATACAGTAGTTGCACTTGTCGGAGGGATTCCTGTGGGTAGCTGCTCCGTCATCCAGAACGACTGTGTGCACCGACCGCAGTATTCACCATGGGTAGCCGCGGTGTTTGTTAAACCGGAGATGCGCCATCGTGGCATCGCTTCGGCCATGCTCCAGGAGGCGGCAGCCATCGCCAGAAGGGCTGATGTGAAAGGCTTGTATATCGATTGCCTCGGCGCAACCGCGCCGGTTTACGAAAAGAACGGCTGGAAGGTCTACGAGCGGGAAGTTGGGGACAAAGACTCGATCGTAATGCTTCGTCCGATAAAATAATTTTATATGACATATACAAGTACTGATTTTGTCGGGGAGGGGATTTTGACCCCGCAATCGGGGTTGACGCTCTGCCGTGTTTTCCGGCAAACTGCCTCTATGGAGGCAGAAATAGATTGCAGGTTGCAGTCTAATTCTAGTTAGACCACATCACACACCGTGAGAACATTCGTCATCATTTTGCTATTTGTGGCCATCGGTTGTTATGCCGGTGATACATCGGACGTCACCAGTAAGATTTTTGAGAAAAAGGGGAAGGACGGCAAGGTCTGTTTTCGGCATGGAGATGACGTATCGAGGGAAGACCAGGGTGATGGTGGAGATGTTTCGGCCGAATGCGCAGGGAGTAT
Source organism: uncultured Verrucomicrobiae bacterium (assembly GCA_963725505.1). Taxonomy (GTDB): domain Bacteria; phylum Verrucomicrobiota; class Verrucomicrobiia; order Chthoniobacterales; family UBA10450; genus Udaeobacter. The sequence goes on from CAVRYN010000007.1 coordinate 78,556, forward strand.
TGGTTATTAGCGAACGCAGTTACCTGGCCGGGGGAGATTTGGTGACGACAGAGAGTGATGAGCACCAGTCCGGCAAGTTTGATACGATTGCTGTTTATCGCCCGGGCACAGATGACATGGAGGTTTTCACTCGTCTGGCCGACGGTTCCGTCAAACCAGTGAGCACCCAGACATTGCAGGCTTACAAGAAGCAGAACGCAGCCATATCGAATTTTCTCAGCACGATCTGGACAAAGACGAATGTAAGCGATGAAGAGATTTCGGAGAGGGTGCAAGCGACACGGAAGAAGGTTCAGGATGCTGAGAAGGGAAAGATGGGTGAAAAGCACTGACACGATGTGGTCTAACCAATCGATGAAGCCAACTCCGAAAGTATTCGCGAGCAGGCTGGCTCCATTGCGAAATGAGTTGACTCATTCGCTCCCGCTCTTTCGGCCTTCGGCTTTCCCATCTATGTCGCACCGCTTCCCGCTGGCTCCATTCAGCATGTTTGCCACGACACCCTGCCGTGGCTTATCTCTGCCTCGTTAGGCGACTAAATTCCTCGCGCAAGATCCTTTCTATGAAACTTCTCCGCATGATCGTTCCCGTCATCGTGGTCGGCTTGGTGTGTGCTATCGCGGGTTATAAGCTTGGTTGGCAGCGACAGCGCCGCGTCACATTTAGCATGATTGAAGGCGACTTTGTCAGCGACTTCACCGCGCTCAAAAGCTTGAGAGCAGGGGACACGAACACTGCGATGGATCGGATCGAGACTCATGCATTTATGTGCGCTACGGTTGTTCTTTACGATCCGCACGCAGAGCACAAGGCGCTAGACATGTTCATCTCGCAACTGGTCGATTACCGTCATACCTATCGCGGGAATCCAAGTGATTGGTCGCCAATGGAACAGAACCTCGAACGGCTCCTGTCCCCTCGCAAATGAAGTCGCCCGCGATTTTGTCTGACATATAGTTTTTTCGGACACAATTTGCGCTGGCGTTCTTGACCGGATTGGTTCAATAAATTTGTGTGGGTCGAAGCAGGTTTAAAACTGTTCTGTGCGTGTACTGGATGGCAGTTCTGCTTGCAGCTGGGAACTGCTTTCCGGCTGACATCACGACGCTGGACGGCATAACCTACAAGGAGGCGAAGGTGACCAGCGTTGAGGCGGATGGGGTTCACATCACTCATCGTTACGGAGTTGTGAAAGTTCTCTTTGATAAGTTACCAGGCGAGATTCGACGACAATACGAAACCAAGGGAGTTGGGTCTCCCAAGGCGATTGTAGAGAAGCGAGCAGGACCCGTTGCTACGGCCGGCGAGCTGGCGTCGAGAGTAATTTACGGCTTGGTGGCTCTCGCCTTTGTGGCCGGCAATCTTTATCTCTTCGCTCTGTGGTGCTTTGGCTTTTGGCGTAGCGGCCTTACATTCTTCTGCATACTCGTGGTATCCGACGGCGCATTTTTTGTTCTCGCTGCCATTAATGCTGTCTTAGCAATCAATGCGCAGTGGGTGCGTGAAGTGATCGGGCGCGACGCATTTGTAGTTGCATTCAATGTGTATCAGCTGGCGCAGCCATTCTTTCTCTTGATAGCGATCGTCGGTCACACGATAAGCGTGCAGTGGATAATCCGTGCACACCGCCGGGCGGGAAGAAACGACCGATAATGTGAATCGGTACCCGCGCCCCGCGGTTTTGTCTGACATATAGTTTTTTACGGAAATTTTCAGGCGTGGGTTTTGCCCCGCAATCGCGGTTGACCTGTTGCAGTGCTTTCCGTGAAACTGCCTCTATGGAGGCAGAAATAGGTTGCAAGTTGCAGTCTAATTCTCGTTAGACCTTGGCTGCATCGACGGGCGTTATAGCGTTTTCGCCGAAAAGATCGGCCAGCGTGGTAATCGCTTGCGGTGACTCCGTCGCTGCAAGATAGGCCTGAAACTGCGGCGAGAAAGCCTGGCGGCGGCTCGGCCACCAAACCTGCTGGACCCCCGGACTATGGTAGTAGGCGCGGATTAAGTTCTCCCATCCGGCCCACTGCGCATCATCGAGCACGCGCGACCTGTATTGATACCAAGCCTGCTCGTGCAGCTTGAAGAAGCAGAAGAGGAAATAATGCGCGATCACACGCTGGTCGTGGCTCGCCAGGGACCAATCCTTGAGAGCTGTGGCAAGGGCGGTCCCGAGCGCCGGAGATTGCATTGCCGGAACATTAATGGCCGCGATCGCCGCTGCGAGCGATTCGACCGCGACTACGCGCTGAGATTGGGTGTTCTGGCGGATTTGCAATCCGACAAAAATGAGAGATGCCAGCAGGGCACCAGCGCCGACGATTTGGGCCAGAGCCGAGAGCTGCTCGAGTGTCATCGGTCTAACAATAGCCGCGCGCCGCACACCTTGCATAGCCGAAATCCAAGGGCCGACGCTTCGTTGAGCGAAGGTCTGACCACGCACTGCAGCCAACCGTTGATCTGCGTAAGGTGGCCAATAGGTGTAACCACCGGATTTAACTCCATATTGCCGCCGTGCGAAATGATTACGGCGCTGGCGGCGGAAACTTTATTGGTGTCTGTGCTGGCGTGGATGTCGATTCAGGCGTCGGTGACACTACCGACGTGGCTGCGGCAACTGGCGAGGGCTGCGCCTCAGCGGATCCACTTGTCGCGTGTCCCACTGCGAATGAGCTCTTCGTGGGATCGATGGCGGAGTCAGCAGCGTTTTGCTGTCCGAGCGCGAGCCGGATCACGAACGCAGACAGGAGCAGAAGCAGGTAGAGCGTGCCTCGAACAACATGCGCCTCAGTCGACGGCGGATTTTGTTTTTTCATAAACCGGCGTTTATGCATGGCGAGGATTCATTCTGATCAACGCAGATCAAAATGTCGAGAGTTTTCTATGACATATAGTTTTTTACGGAAATTTTTGCGTGTGGGTCTTGCCGTAGAATTCGTGTTGACCCGCCACCGTCTTCTCCGGCAAACTTGCCTCTATGGCGGCAGAAGTAGACGACAAATTGCCGGCTAAAACCCCGGCATGAAATCTGACAAGCCCGAGCAGACCGATTTCGTGCTGCTGGGAACGTACGCGCCGAGAGAAGCCGTGAAGTTGCTAGCACGTTTCAAAGCAGCTGGCATTCCGTTTCGGATGCAGCCTAGAAAGCCTTTTCCACAGCCCGGGCCGACGGCTGGGATACACATTAGCGTGGACGCAGCGCGAGGAATCGAAGTCGCTGAGATTCACCGCGATCTTTTTGGCGACGGGCTGCCAAACTATGACTCATCTTTCTTTCGTGACCACCACAACGTTTAACCAGCCTATGAAGTCAACGGCCCTCGTCGATTTTGCGTGACATATAATTTTTTCGTTTTTTTTCTCACGGCGTGGATCGTGCTTTCAAATTCGGACACTACCCGTGGCTTAATACGCTGGATCAGCCGACAATTTGTGGCATAATTAATCTTTCTCTTGCGACTATCATCGGCAAAGGAAATGGCACCCGGGAAAGATCCTTCAAGGCAAAGCGAGCGCGAAAAGAGCGACGAGACGCAAGGTGACTCAGATTCAGCTTCTGAGCATCAAGCGGACTTTGATCGCGATGCTGAACGAGTAGAAGCAGATAGGGCCAAGTTGCAAAGTCGAAGCGACTCAGACGCTTCTCGTGACCTTGGGAGAGCGGATTTGGCAAGAAGCGGTGCAAAACGCCAGGCTGAAGGAGATGAAAGGCTGCGAGTAGAAAGACAAACGTCGGACCAGGCAATCAAAGGCGAACGACTCCGAACTGATGCTGCTACAGAAAAGGGACGGAGCTATCATCACTCATCCGCCCGGTCTTCCGCCGAATTATTATCGCAGGAACAAAAGAGCCACCAAAAAACCAGGGCGACTCTTACGACCAGGGAAGAATTTCTCGCTATTGTAAGCCACGACTTGAGGAATCCTCTCAATAACATATCGCTGGCAGCGCAGAATCTATTAGAGGATCCGAAGGATATAAAAGAGCTGGCCGCATCAATAAATAGAAGCGCTGGAGAGATGCTCCGGTTAATTGAAGATTTGTTAGACATAGAAAGAATCGCCGTAGGCAAATTAACACTGCACATCGAGCAGCATGACGTTAACGAAATAATAAAACAATCCGTAGAACAACTACAGGGAGCCGCCGTCTCCAAGGGAATAACCTTGGAAGCAGAGCCTCAAGACGTGTCTGGTTACGTGGTATGCGACCGAAGCCGCGTCATGCAGGTGCTGTCAAACCTGATTGGAAACGCGATTAAATTCACACCGGCTAAAGGCAAAATTTGTGTAAGCTGTCAGAGAACCGGTCCTGAAGGGAAAGAAGTACAATTTTCAATCAGCGATACCGGGGAGGGGATCGCCCCGGAGAAAATTAAAACAATCTTCGAGCGTTTCTCACAGTTACATAACCAGGATCGTCGCGGTATAGGACTTGGACTCTACATTGCAAAAATGATGATCGAAGAACATCCGGGAAGAATATGGGTTGAGTCGAAGCTGGGAGAAGGCAGCACGTTTCACTTCACTCTTCCCCTTCGTTCTGGCGCAATCCGTGAAGCCAAACCGCAATAATGGCGTCGTGTTCGTCGCCTAACGATGTGGGTTTTGCTTGATCCCTCAGCCTTGCTTTTTTTGGGGGCGTGACAATCTTGGGTGCAATCCATTCTTGAATCGCCTAATTGCCTGCTAGCCGAATCAAGAGGACGGGAATGGCCGTTATCGGTTACGGAGTGTGCCGCGACTTTCAACCTACAATTTCAATGGTATCGACCATGCGCTTGTCAGGAATGAAGTGGTGAACAGGAAGCCGGCGATGTAAGAAGATAAAAGCGATTCGGAATCTCTTGATAAGAAATCAGAGCGTGACTTGGTGTGCGCTCTGATTTTTTTCTGTCACTTCCTCAGCGCATACACTACCGAATCAGGATTCTCTTCATTCACTTCAGCCAATTTGAAATTATTTTTCTCAAGAAGCCGAACCGATTTCAGATTCCGCGGACTAAGTTCAGCCTCGATTGTTTGCAGTTTCATTTCTTCAAATCCAAATTGAATCACTCTCGGAATTACTTCCTGCATAATTCCTTTGCCGTGATTTTCAGGAAGCAGCTCATAGCCGATTTCTGCCGTCGCATCCTCTCTTGAAATTTTCCAGAGACAAATTGATCCAAGAAATCTCGTTCCACCTTTTGGCGTCACTACCCAAAATATCGCTTCGTTCTCCGCAATGCCGTTTATGATTTTGGTTATGAAGCTTTGCGCATCGTCGAGCGTATTTGCTTTCGGGCGATCAAGATATTTGTTGATCTCATCACTGGATCGCAAAGCGAAAATTTCCTGCTCATCTTCTGGCTTGAGATTCCGCAATGCATAATTCTCCGTCGTGAGAAATGGGAAGGGTGTGAAGGAAATGTCAATCATAAGTGCGCAAGTTAAATGCTGACTCAATGTGACATATAGTTTTTTACGGAATTGTTTGGGGCAGGGGATTGTGTTCCGGAATCGCGGTTGACGTCCTGCAGTGTTTTCCGGCAAACTGCCTCTAATGGAGGCAGAAATAGATTGCAGGTTGCAGTCTAATTCTAGTTAGACCCATGACGCCAGCAGACGCAACCTCCGATGTGCAAAAGGGAAACGGCTCTTCTGCTGGAACCGCAATTGTAATATTGGGCATCGTGCTTATCGCTCTGCTTCTGCTCTCGATCGTTGGCGCGTTTGTGATGACCGTTTATCGGTTCCCTCGTCTTAATAGGTTGCGAGACGCTGATGTGCTGGTCCAGCTTTTCACTAATTTAGTAGTCGCGTGCTACGCCTTTCCAGCCTTCAAACGGACAAAGAAGCGTGCGTTTCTCGCGCTCGGATTCGCGGCCTTACTTCTGGCATATGGTGCGCTGTTTCCTGTGCTGGCGTTGGCAGCGATTTCCCCGGGTTTGCGATCACAGATACAGTGGTATTATGCGGTGATCCATGCTCCTACCATCGTCGGGTTTGTGCTGTATGCGTACGGAGCTGTATCATTGGCACGGTCAGCCAGGCGTTCTGATGAAATATCGGTCTAACCAGCACCGCACCAGCGCCGACGATTTGGGCCAGAGCCGAGAGCTGCTCGAGACGAGCCGTTGCGATTGAGGCCAACGGCCTGGATTTCGTCTGACATATACAAGTATTGATTTTTTCGGGCAGGGGATTTGCTAGATGAGGGCCCCGCTTTCAAGAGCAAAGGGCAAGATCGGAAGCGGGGGAAAAAGAAACGCTTGGCAGACTCACGAGCCTAGGGACTCAGAACATCTGCCAAGCGATAATAAGCTCCAATACCTTAGTTCGGAAATGGGCGCTCTAGCGCGCGTATCGGGGCAATCGGAGGCAACACCTCCCGATTTTGTCTGACATATAGTTTTTTACGGAAATTTTTTGGCAGGATCTCTGCCCCAGAATTGCGTTGAGGTTCCTGCGCCGGTACGATCCTAATTGTCGTTAGATGAGATTCAGTGTGCCTTCGCTGCTAATCTAATCCACTTGCTTGCTAGGGGGAGCCCGACAAAGCCGGAATCCTGGCATCGTGTGTTCACCAATATGAAAGCTACGGGCGCGGTGGCGGAGTTGGGCGCAGGCGCGGTGTCGGTGTAGATCTGGGTGCCGGTGTTGGAGTTGGTGTAGGTGTAGGCGTGGATGGCTGGTAAGTGAACGGGCACGTAAATTCGACCACACCCTCGTCGCTGGCGCAGCTGAAAGCGCCTTCGGGAATATGCATGGTGTTTTGGCCCTGTAGCACCGGCGAAGCAGTGAAGTGGAAGGTTATCGTGGAGTTATTATTGCTCAGCGTGGCCGCGTTCGCGGGGATCCCGTTGCACGTAAAATCGCTCGGTTGCAGAGTTGCCGGATCCACTGGACCGCTTGCGTTGACAATAAAATCGGTCACTTGGCTTTGGACATCGATGCCACAGGCGGGACTGGTCACCGTACAAGGCGGGGAACCGCTAGGCGTAGGCGTCGCACTCGGCGTCGGAGTCGGCGTCGGAGTCGGTCCGGCGACGCACACTCCTGAGACAGTCATTACATAAGACGGACAACCTGCGCCGGAAGTGACTTCGCTCACTACCAAGACAACGGCCTGGCCATTATCAAGGTTGAAGGAGAACTGGTTCTCCGGATTTGGGCTCTGTCCTTCATCTGCAAGATAATTGGTGCAGACGTTGTTCGGATCAAAGCTCCCCAGGTAGGCTACCGTGAAGATGTTGTTGGTGCCTACGCAAGAGGTGTTCGGATTAACGGTGACGCACTGAGTCGAGCCGGTCGTATTAGTGAAGCTATAAGCGTTGTAATGGATGGCTCCAGCAGTAACGATCGAACACGGCCTGAGAGGACCGCCACAGCTGCTGGCAGTGCCGCTGCGAAAGACTCGGTTAACCTGCGTGGGATCGCCGTTATTGATGCTACCGTATATCGCAATCGGTATGCATGTCGGTGTCGGTGTTGGCGTCGGGCTAGGCGTACCTACTGGAACCAAGGTCCATCCGCCACTCGCAGGACCACCTACGCCGTTGCAGAAGTACTGATTAAAACAGTTGTCATCTCTCTGCGTGCCCGCGGTTGCGCCGATGCTGCCATTGTTGCCATATGCCACCTCGCCGTAGATCACATCGAAGCGAGTTTGTCCTTCATACAATCTCAGCTCGAAATTGGCGCGCGCTATGTTGCTGGGCGGGTCATTATACACTGTGCGCCAGTCGATGTTGAAGATTCGATTGGGCGCACTGCCGCTTACCGAAGTGTAAATGCCACAGGTTCCGCCAGGGTAACCGGAGCAGCCAGGTTGCGCATCGGTGCGCAGATCGCTCCAGTATGGGAAGATTGTATCGTTATGGCCACTCCACGGCAGACAAATGTTCGTTGCGCGAGCGGAGGTCGTGGTAAACTGCGCGGTGCCGTTGGACGACAGGTTAATGCTCGTGAAAGTCGTCCCATACAGCGTGTACGAGAATGGCAGCGGGATGGTGGTTACCAGATCATCCGAATGATTTCCGATGTCCGTCGTGCCCGGCACGATGCTGCCTCCTATCTGCGTTATCACGTATTGGCCGACACAAGACGGCGGTGTTGCGGTAGCCGTCGGGGTTGGCGAGGCTGTTGGCGTCGACGTTGGTGTTACAGTAGGCGTTGACGATGTAGGTGTTGGGGTCGGCGACGCCGTTGGGGTTGGAGTTGGGGTCGGGGCGAGGTTCGCATAGATTCGGTAAACCTGATCCGGCGCTGAAGCATCCAAACCGCATGTAACTCCCCTGCGGCCCCAACTCTGGCAAGCCCCGAAGAAACCATTAGGATTGCGCCAGACAGCGGCGTTAAGGTTCGTGGCGGTTCGATCAGTCCAACCCCACTCGCCACAACACTTCGCTGTCATGTTGGCTTGGATCTCGACCCAATACCTGCCGGGATATAGGACCGCCTGGCAAGTTTTGGGGTCGTCGCATACATGTAGCCTGAACGTGCTACCGTTCTGCTCCCACGACGCGAAAGTGGCGTAGACCTGGTTGCCGGGAAAACCATCGTTGTCAGTATAAAATACGACAGTGAAAGTGTTGGCAGGTCCCGGCCCATTAAAGTACGCGCCGTCAACGTCGATCCACCGCACAACCCAGGTGTAACCTTGGACATCAAAATCGTCCGCTAGATCGGAATTCATGGCAGGAGCGTCAGTGAAGGTGCCTGATAACGTCACAGCGGTTCCAGCGTTGTTGTACTGATCCCAGGCTACTACCGCCGTCGCTTCGGGGACTGGCGAGGGCTGCGGCTCAGCGGATCCACTTGTCGCGTGTCCCACTGCGAATGAGCTCTTCGTAGGATCGATATCGGAGTGAGTAGCGTTTTGCTGTCCGAGCGCGAGCCGGATCACGAACGCAGACAGGAGCAGAAGCAGGTAGAGCGTGCCTCGAACAACATGCGCCTTAGTCGACGGCGGATTTTGTTTTTTCATAAACCGGCGTTTACGTGTGGCGAGGGTTCATTCTGATCAACGCGGATCAAGATGTCGAGAGTTTTCTGTGACATATAGTTTTTTACCGAAATTGTTGAGCACGGGTTTTGCTGGCTTTCTAGACGGGATTAATTCAATAAATCCGTAGTGAATCGGAGCAGGATCAAGGCTGTTCTGTTTTTGTGCTCGATGGCGGTTCTGGTTGCGGCTGTCGAGTGCTTTTCAGCTGACATCACGACACTCGACGGCAAAACCTACAAGGACGCACGGGTCACCGGCGTTGAAGCAAACGGAGTTCACATCAGCTTTCGCGAGGGAGTCGTGGAAGTTCCCTTTGATCAATTGCCGCAGGAGCTTCAACGACAATATGGATACGATCCGGCCAAGACGACTGGGTTACACAATGGAATTGCAGTGAAGCCGGCGGGAACTGTCAAATGGGTCGCCGGACAGATGTTGGCGAATTTTCCTCAATCGGTCGCAAAGAATCCAATGCCGACTGCATTGCTGGTCGGTTTTGTACTGCTCTTGACAATTGCGGCGGGAACATGGGCTAAGAACAGGAAACGTGAACAGCGGTTGGCTTCTCGTCGGGATCAATATCGTAAGTCAGATGAGTGGCAGCGAAAGCGAGCGTTGGTTCTGAAGCGTGATAAGTATCACTGCGTGTATTGCGGTGCGCGAGCACGTCGAGTTCATCAGAAGCGCTATGCGCCGCGGAAGATCGGAAGTGAACCGATAGAATGGCTCGTCTCAGTATGCGAGCGCTGCTACGACAAACTTAATCCGGATTTTGGATGACATATAGTATTTTCGGAAATTTTCGGGGCTACCTTTTCTGGATTAAATCGCAGTTGCGTGATTCCGCTTTTTTCGGAGTCTTCTGCAGGTGAACACGCGGATTAGATGCAATAATTCCGTCCATATCTAGTTAGAAAGCGGCTCTCCGAACGCTCGCATCCATTTCTGAATCCAACGGCTATGTGAGATGCATCACATAGAAATGAAACGACGATTCCTCGCATTCGGTGTCGGGCTCCTAATCCTGGGAGGGGTGTTCAGTCTTGTCGCATTTGTGACCAACGATGCTCGACTGTCTTATGCGATGGGAGCAATTCTGATTTTCGGCGGCGCGATCTGGTTAGGCGCAACGACCAAAGGGGATTGGTGGAGACGCGATTTTGCTCTGCGTGCCGCTTGTCACCGCGTTTGCGTTCTCCGCGTTGCGAGAGTTGCCCTTCTTGTGGCCGAATTTGCCGCTCTGGGTCCTAAGTGCCGCGATTGGCGTTCGCTTGATGGTGCCCGCGCGACCCCCCGGACGCACGTTGGTAATCTGTGGGGCAGGCCTGCTCCTTTTTACCTCTTTGTGGTATTGCAGCCGCTACGTGCCGAAACAGATAGGACATGCGATGAACCATGTGTGCGATAATCAGGGACCGATTTTCGCGCTTCAACCAGTGAGTAATGGAGCAGTTCCTGTTCATGCGACGGCGGGAAAAATCCTGGTGGTCGATTTTTTCCAAACGTGGTGCTTACCTTGCATCGCAGAGCTGCCGCAAATGGCAGGTGTGCGGGAGGATTTGCAAGACAGACAAGACATTCAGTTCGTAGTGGTAGCCACCGAGGCCAGAGGCGATACCGCGCAACGTTTTCGGTCATTCGCCGAGCGGAATCACATTCGATTGCCGCTCGCTTTTGACGCTGCCGGAAAAGCGCATACCGCCTTCGGCATGACCGGCTTTCCCGCCGTGGTGGTTCTGGACCGGAACGGCCGAGTGCGTTTTACTCACGAGGGATACAACAGCTCGGGAAATTAATTTCCGTCGCGACCTGGTGCAGTTGTTGAAGACGTTGTGAGCTGCTGCAGTTCTACACGGCCAAGGCGGTCCGCCCAAAGACAGGCACGGCGCCGAACAACGCGCTGCGAGCTCCCACGTTTATATGACATATACAAGCTGGTAGTTGTTGTCGGTGTGAACACGTTCGGATAGGTGTTTTTGGGACGCCGGCCAGGAGTTGGTTTTGTGTCCGAGGGACGCGAAGCAGTTAAGCTGAGGGTGCTCTTGCTCGTCGTCATCAACGCGATGGGTGCGGCCATCCCGTGATCCGGTTTTGCCGTGGTGAACCGGAGGCGCCGCGCGGAGCGCGGCGCCCCGCACACCATGCCATCCTTGTCCCATGGTGTGCCCTGATATGGAGGTTGAGATGAGAGAGAATGAGATTTCTCAATGCTGCTTGTGTGCTCGGTATAGACGCGACGGCGAGCATTTTCCCTCTGGCGTTCGCAAGGGGCAGACGGGCGAAACGCCGTGCGACAATTTTATTTGCTCACAGTGTCAGAGAGAGGCACGCCTGGCCTGTAGTGGATATTATTGTTCTAGCACCTGTCGTAGGAAGTCCAGGGCATCTCGGTCTGCCTCCTGGGATATTTTGTCGAAGAGGATCTAACTTGGGACGCAGGCTCTCGTATTGGGGTCGCTGCGTCTGTATTGTCAGCGGGCTGTGTCTCTGCGGTGTTTCAGTCAGTTGGAAAACGTACTGGTCAACCGTGATGCGTATCGCTCCGCCGACCTGCATCTTTGTTTGCGTTTGCATGATTGCTGGAGGCTGAATTGCACGGTTCCATGGGGCACTGATGTCTTTTTGCAAACGAAGCTTGTAGGGCTGGTTCTAGTCCAGATCATCTTGCGGGATCCTCGGTGTCAGCAATGATTCGGTCGATTTCTTGTTCGAGTGGGCTCATTGGCGGCTTTGTATGTTCAATTGGGTTCGATCCCATGGGTTCGTGAAGATCGCCCGGCGGCTCGGCCACCACTTGGGTTTCTTGCGTTCCGCGATGGGTGTGGATTTGCTTTCCGTTGCGCCGTAGTACATCGGCAACGAAGCCGTTGACGTCAGCCATGCTGGACTGGACGGCGTATAAGTAAGCTCTCGGAGGTAATTGCGCGTTGGGGTCGTCCGTTGGGAGAGCGCTGTTAAGGGAATTGTTCAAGGATGTTAGGCTGTCGCGGAGAATTGCGATTGAAGCAACGAGATCGGCGTCGTTTCCGAAGGGAGCGATGAGGCGCCGGATTCTCCGCGATACGTGGTTAATGAAGTCGCGCGCCTCGGTAAATTCGATGTCCGGATGCAACCGGTCAAGACTGGTGGATATTTCCGTGAGATCGCTAATCACACTTTGCATCTTAACGATTTTTCCGGCGGCTCTGGCAGCTCGTTTAGCTTGCTTAGCTTCAATAAACGCGAGAAAGGCAAAGAACAAAGCGGCAATCCCGATCCAGAAATCGATGTGCGTCCACGCCGGGAAGTTTAGGAATTCCTCAAACGCTTGCAGAAGTCGTGGTGTCTGCTCAGCAATCATGCCGGTTACTGTGGCAAGCGTAGCGTGAGCGACGCAGAAGGCCAGAAAATCCTCCGCGCGCAGCCGGGCGTGCTCTTTTGCCCGCCAGGCAATGGGCCTTGCGGCCTGAGCATAAAGACCGCTCCCCGCCGTCTCAGACGCAGTAGGGCCGCAAAATCACACCACGGCGGGGCAGGGTGGTGTTGAGCTTTCATCCTCCGGAGAATACGCGCCCGCCTTACGTGCCGCACAAGCAGGCTGTATTATGCAACCTGGCCGGAGTTGGCGGGGCGGGTTGTAGTCTTTCGCGGAGAGTGCGGCGCTTCGGTGCGCTGGTGTTTGCGGGCGAACTGGCGTTGGCCTTCGCGGTGAAGGTGCAGCAAAAAACGTAGGTGTTCGCGCAAGTCGTAAGTCGCGTCGGCAGCACGGTTGATGGCGAAGTGCGTGGCGTGCGAATCCGCAATCGGGATCTGCTTGATGAGTTCAGCTATGCGGCCGAGTTCGTTCAGTAGTTTTTCGCTGTCGAAGAGCCACGGATCGGGTAATTGCTCGGGTTTTCGTGCCATGATTCCCAGGTCCAGGCCCGTACCGATACGCGGGGATTGAACTCGCTCACTCCTGGTGGTTTGCTCTTCACGGGCTCGGTTGTGGATCCGCGTTTTATGGCACCGTCTTGGTGGTTTCTGATGTTGTTCCTTCCAAGCACTGGTTGATTGTAGCAGCATGGGTTTTTCGGCGCATCCTTTTTTTGCTTGCATTTTTGCAGCCTAGCGATTGGTGTTGCCTCCGATTGGAGGCTGGTAATTTGAGTAAGCCTTCGATTACCTTCACGGGATGGCCTCTAAGTCCGCCTGGGCTGTCCTTGTGAGCGTGGCATTCGCTATTGTGCTGACTGTCACGCCGATTCCGACAGCTTGGCGGGCGCCTGTTGTTGCGGCGGCATGGACACTTTTTGGAGTCTCACTTCTTGGATGGTTTTGGTCTGAAAAGCGGGCGCTATCACCCATAGAAAAACGGGAACGGAGCGCCGCGCTAACCAAAACTGGCAATGTCTTGAAGGATAAGTGTCTTGCGAATGAAAAGATCACGTTCATTACGAAGCTTGGTACAAAATATTGGCTTGCCTTAGTTAATAGGTTTGCGAAGCACAATTTCAGCATGGCGCAATACGACCAGTTCGCCGGGAATTCGCCGCGAGCGACCACCATATTTCACATTGAGTTAGCCAAAACCAAGGCCAATTCCCCGAGAATTTTGAATATGTCTATAAGATATTCGGGTGCTTGGAAGGTTTGGAACGGCTTAGAAACAGTATTCGCGATTAGCCTCGTTTCTTCAGCCAATAGGCTTCGGTCATTTCCACGACCTGTTCTAAATCCCACGGCTTTTCTTCAAGGCCAGCGGCCACGGCTGGCGTGGTTCCAAGCGTGTGATGTTTGCGCACAAAATTGTAAACGCCGAAATGAATTGCGACCGCGTGCTTGTGCATTTCCAACGCTTTTACTGTAGCCCAGCCCCTTACGCTGAAACCGCTTCAATTCCTGCCGCACGGTCAGAAACGCGCGCTCTATGTGGCTCGTGGTGAGGCTTTCTAAGTCCGGCGAGCCTACCACTGCCGCACGTTCCGCTGTCTGCATCCTGCGGACGCCTTCGTTGCGTCCGAGACGCGCCAGCGTGCCGTCTGACAGCATCGGCTCGCCGAATACCTTTGTTTCGGTTCCGTAGCTCTTTTCTTCGCTTCGACGAGCTGGCGTTTTAGTTTCCGCGACCGCAGCAGCGTTTCTCCTCGAACGGGCTTGCTGCCCGTGATCTGTTCGACTTGCCGCAAGGCTTCTTGGCTGGCGTCGCGCTCTGGCACGCCATATAATCGGACTCATCATGATTACATTCAAGATGGATTTCAACGAGGGAGATTTCCGAAGAAAAGCGGCTGAGGCGATAAAGGAGAGCATCCGAAATAAGCTCGCCGCCGCTGGTTTGGCTAATCGCCTGAAGATTACATTTGAAACCGATTCTGATGATCTGCCGTCTGGCGTGAACTTCGAAGGCTCGGAAGAAGACGTGGCGAAGGCCAAAAAGATACTTAGCACAAAATAGAGCCATGTAGAGGAGTGTTGGCAGGCGCGCGGCCAATCGGAGGCAACACCTAGCGATTTTATATGACATATATTGTCTGATGTTATTGAATGTGCCGGGTCTCCATCGCCTGGACGCATTTTCAGAGTCCCCTCCGCTGAATAGCTTTCGACTCGTCGCTACCTTGACGTTCCTGCGGCCGGTGTTAGCGTCGCAAAATTTCGGTAACGTGTAGATACGATGAAGACTTTTTCTTGTCTGATGATCGCGGCGCTTTTCATTCTTGGCTCCGCGAGACCAGCCTGGGCAGCTGACGAGGTCCTCTCCGGAAGCATTAAGGAAATGATGTCTCCGGCGGAATTTAAGGCGGCAGGCCTAAATAAGCTCTCGTCCGAGGAGCTCGAAAAGCTCAATGCCTGGCTGCAGGGATACCGGGAAACCACCGAGAAAGTCACCGAGAAAAAGACTGAAAAGAGGGTTGCTGCTTCGCAATCCTTCTTCCACCATGACCCGATCGTAAGCCGGGTCGATGGTTCGTTTGCCGGTCTTAAGGGCCACACAGTGATCAAACTGGAAGACGGAACGACCTGGAAGCAAGCAAACCTAGACGACCACGCTGGCCCGAGTCCGATCGATCATCCCGGAGCGGCAGTTGTGTGGGCGGGTTTGGGTTACAAGATGCGAATTCAGGGCGTGGCAGAATTCTATGTTAATCCGGTGAAAACGCCGCCTAAGTGATTTGCGCCAGTGTGATTTACGTCATCGGCTGGGTCACAGCTGCGGCGGACATCAGTCGAGCCAGACCGAACTCGCTGTGTATCAGGCGCGCTGCGCGCTCAGCATCTTTTTCGTCGATGACGACCGCGATCTTGATCTCGGAAGTGGAAACCAGTTGAATGTTGATCTCGCCGCGGCCCAGGCACTCGAACATTCGTGCCGCGACGCCAGAGTGCGATCGCATCCCGATACCGACGACGCTCAGCTTCGCCACTCCACTTGACGTGTTCAGGCGTTTCGCGCCGATCTCGCCGACCACCGGCATCAGGATTTTACGGGCGTTCTCCAGTTCATCCTCGTGAATTGTGAATGAAACGTCGGTCGTTCCGCTGATTGACGCATTTTGCACGATCATGTCCACGACGATGTGCGCCGCGGCGACGTTGGAGAAGATTCGCCCCGCAATTCCCGGTTTGTCGGGCACGCCTGCGATGGTGAGTTTCGCCTGGTGACGATCGAGGCTGATCCCGCGAATCACCACATCCTCCATGCTGGCTTTTTCTTCCGTCGCGATTGTTCCCCTGCTCTGGTTGAAACTCGAGCGCACCTCGAATTCCACGCCGAACTTTTTAGCAAATTCCACGGCGCGCGACTGCATTACCTTTGCGCCGCCACTGGCCATTTCGAGTAGTTCGTCGTAAGCGATCTCGTCGAGTTTCTTCGCCTCTTTTACAAATCGAGGATCGCAAGTGAAAACTCCATCTACGTCCGTGAAAATCTGGCACGCATCCGCGTTCAATGCGCCCGCGAGCGCAATTGCCGTCAAGTCCGAGCCGCCGCGTCCCAGCGTGGTCGTTTCACCTTCTGGAGTCTGCCCCTGAAAACCCGCGACGATCACGATGTAATCGTCCGATAGCAGTTCGTGAATTTGCTTCGGACTGATGTTTGCGATTCGCGCCCTGGCGTGGTTGCGGTCGGTTAAAATCCCGGCCTGCGCACCGGTCAGTGAAATCGCTCGTCCGCCGAGTGCGTTCACTGCCATGGCAATCAAAGCAGTGGCGGCATGCTCGCCAGTCGATAGCAGAATATCGAGCTCCCGCTCTGTGGGGTGCGGCGATATTTCGTGCGCGAGTTTGAGAAGGTTGTCAGTCACGCCTGCCATCGCAGAGATGACCGCCACGACCTGACAGCCCTCGCGCTGTGTTTCAACCAGCCGGCGCGCAACCTTGGAGATTCGCTCAGGAGTTTCGACGGAAGTGCCGCCGTATTTTTGAACTACCAGAGGCATGTCAGATTAAGATTAATTCCGTATTTTGATAACCGTCATTCCGAGCAGAGTCGAGGCTGCAACGCAGCCGCCGAAGGCGGCGAGGCCAGGCTTTCCATCCCGTTGCCTAACTCACCGGTAACTTCACGGGATGTCTCGACTTCGCTCGACATGACAGGTGGTCGCACGCTACAGTCCAATTGCGCATCGCACGTCGTTCACAGTCGCCGCTACCGGTTTCAATTCTTCCATTCGCTGGAGGATCGCGTCTGGATCTTTCAAGCCGTGCCCTGTGACTGTGCAAACTATCCGACTCGCCTCCGGAATTTTTTGGAACGAGTACGCCGCTTCGTGTGAATCGCAGCATTTGAAAAATCCGGCGATCGACGCCGCACTGGCAGGTTCGACAAAAATTCCTTCGTGTTGCGCCAGCCAATTCTGCGCTGCGACAATTTCTTCGTCGTTCACCACGTCGATTGCTCCACGCGACTCGGCAATGGCCGCGTGCGCTTGTTTCCAGCTTGCCGGATTTCCGATCCGAATTGCGGAGGCAATCGTTTCCGGTTTTTCGATGATTCGGTTCTGAAAAATCGGCGCTGCTCCAGCAGCCTGAAACCCAATCATCGCCGGCAGTTTTGTAGATCTTTCACGTGCGCGATACTCCCGGTAACCCGCCCAATACGCAGTGATGTTTCCGGCGTTGCCGACCGGCAGCAAATGAAGATCAGGCGCATCGCCCATTTCATCGATAATTTCAAACGCGGCGGTCTTCTGTCCTGCAATCCGGTCTGGATTGATGGAATTTACAATGGCGAAATCGCCCGACTCGCCGAGCTCGCGCACGATTCGCAGGGCGGCATCAAAATTGCCATCGATCGCGACGATTCTTGCTCCGTAAACGAAAGCTTGCAGCAATTTCCCCGTCGCGATTTTTCCCGCAGGCAGAATCACAACGCATGAAATCCCAGCCCGTGCCGCATAAGCAGATGCCGAAGCGGAAGTATTCCCGGTTGAGGCGCAGATGATCGCCTTCGCGCCGCGCTCCAGCGCCTTGGACACGGCCACGGTCATGCCGCGATCCTTGAACGAGCCTGTCGGATTGACTCCTTCGTTTTTAACAAAGACCCTACAGCCGCGACCAACCCGCGTGCTTAATTGCTGACAATAAATCAGCGGTGTGTTCCCCTCACCCAGGGAAACGATCGGCGTCGAGGCAGAGATTGGGAGAAATTCGCGGTAATGTTCGATCACTCCCCTGCTCCGCTGCGATTTTGCTGTTGCCGAGTCCATCTAGATTTCTTATGCGAAGCAAGTCCGCCCGATTGTCGATCTAAAAGCGCGATGTAAAGTCAACCGTATGCCTGCCCTTAGCAAAGAAGATAAGCTGCGGCTCTTGACCACGATCCTTGAGAGTCGCCATTCGGATTTGCGCGAGCAAAATTTAATTCGTCAGGGCAAGGGACATTTTCACGTTTCCGGAATGGGGCACGAGGCGTTAGCGGCGGTCTCCATTCAAATGGAACCGGGCGATTACATCGTGTCGTATTATCGCGACCGCGGGCTCGTGCTCGGGCGCGGCATGACCACGCGCCAGCTGGGACTCGAATATTTCGCCAAGAGAAACACCGGGAGCGGCGGGCGCCAGATGCCGTCGCATTACAGCGATGCGGACCTGCACATCTGGAGTGTGCCGACGCCGACCGGTTCGCAACTGCTTCCCGCATGCGGCATCGCCTGGGGCATTCAGCTCGATGGCAAAAAAGATCTGGTCGTGACCACAGTGGGTGACGCCGCGACCCGGCAGGGAGATTTTTTTGAAGCGATCTGTTTCGCCAAAGAGAAGAAACTTCCCCTGCTCTTTCTCGTCGAAGATAACGCGTACGGCATCAGCATGCCCACACGCAAGACGAACCCGCTCGCGTTGAGTGTTCTCGATTCAGAGAACTGGCGCCGGATCGATGGACAAAATGTGCAACAGGTTTACGACGCGACAGCCGAAGCGTTCGACAAGATCCGCGCCGGAGGTGGCCCGTTCTTTTTCTGGATCAACATGGAGCGGCTCTCCAGTCACACCAGTTCTGACGATCAAAAACTTTATCGCAGCGAAGAGGAGCTACGGGAACTCGAGAAATTCGATCCGCTCAAGTGCTGGAAGGATCAACTGATCAAGGAAGGCATTATTACCGCAGAGGAATTTGCCAAACTCGACAACGAAATTAAGGAGCGCATTCGTCGCGAATACGCCGAGGCCGAAAAAGCCGAGGACCCCTCGCCTAACGAGCTTCTCGCTAACGTCACGGCGCAAGGAACGGCGGTTTCCCAACCGCCGTGGGGCGCTTTGGAAAGCGCCCCTCCTTGCGACAAAGAAATCCTGCCGCCCGGGAAATATCGGATCGGCGATACGGTGAACAAAACCTTGCGCGCGGGTTTGGAGGAAGACGCGCGACGAATTCTCTTCGGCGAGGACATTGAAGATCCAAAAGGTGGCGTGTTCCGTCTCACGCAGAAGCTTTCGACCGAGTTTCCGAAGCAAGTCTTCAACTCACCCCTTGCTGAATCGACCATTCTCGGAGTCGCGTGCGGCTTGGCCGCGTACGGAAAGCGCCCCGTTTTCGAGATGCAATTCATCGATTTCATTTATCCCGGTTTCAATCAGCTCGTTACCAACATGTCGAATTTGCGCTGGCGATCATTCGGGAACTGGACGTGTCCCGCCGTGATTTATGCCCCTTATGGCGCGTACTTGCCGGGCGGAAGCTTGTGGCACAGCCAGGCAAACGAATCGGCGCTCGCGCATTATCCCGGCCTGAACGTTGTGATTCCCAGCACGCCTGCAGACGCCGCGGGATTACTCTGGACGGCAATGCACGGTGAAGATCCCGTGATTTTCTTAATTCCCAAACATCTCCTTTGGGCCGAACACGAATATGCTGAGCCAATCCGGGCCGTTCCACTTGGGCGTGCGCGTCAATGCACAAACGGCTCCGACGTGACGGTGATCGCCTGGGGAAATACGATCGAAAAATCTCTCGAAGCAATTGCGAAAATCGACAATGAAATCAGCGTCGAGCTGATCGACCTGCGATCGATCGTTCCGTGGGACAAGGCTGCGATCGAAGATTCAGTGCACAAAACTCGCCGACTAGTTGTTGTCCAGGAAGACACCGAGAACTGCAGTGTCGGGCAAATGATTATTTCCCACATCACGAGCACACCCGAACTCTGGAATGAACTGATCAGTCCGCCGATTCTGGTCAGCAAAGCCAACGTGATGATTGGATACAATCCGATCTACGAGTACGCCGCGCTGCCTGATGTGGAGCGCATTATCGCTGCGATCAGACGTTCGGTTGCAACCAAACATGAGCGCGTAGCTGTAACCGGAATCGCTGATTCCGGCCGTGCCGAAGCAGAATCTGTGTTTGCTCAGCCGGGGTCATCCGCCTTCGCCGAGGCTACGGCGGACAAGCCGCCCCCGGCTACAGTCGATCACAGCAAACGGCGCCTCCAAAGCATTACCGTGCCGGTCATGGGCGAAGGCATTCGCAACGCAAAAATTGTTTCACTTTTGAAGAAACCGGGCGATCCCGTCGCGCTGGATGATGAACTGTGCGAAGTCGAAACCGACAAAGCCGTTTATCCGATCCAATCGTCGTTTGCCGGAGTGATGGGCGAATGGAAAACGAAAGTGGACGACACGGTTGAGATTGGCCAGGAGCTTGGCACGCTTTTCACCGACGAAGAACCGTCAGCTGTAGTCCCGACTCGTCGGGATGATCGCGGCCACGCAGCACCTGAAGCCGTGTTGAGAAAGCCGGGATCACCGATCAAGTCGGGACTACAGCAGTCGAGCCGGCGCTTTCGCCCACGATCACGCGCAAGCTCAGCCGCGTTATTCCAGCGAATCTGCAAATCGATGTGCGCTGGGACGCAATTCAGGAAGCCCGCGAGGCAGCGAAAAAGAAAGAACCAAAGAATCCACCCTCTCCTTCCGTGATGATCGCGTGGTCAGTCGTGCGCGCGATGGAAAAACATGCCCCATTTCGCCGGTTAATTCTCGAAGACGATCAGATTGTACAAAATGACGATTTCGACTTGGGCATTGCAGTCGCGCTCGAAGGTGATCGCCTGGCGACGGCTGTAATCACAAATGCAAATAAAAAAAACTGGCCGCAGTTCGTAAAGATTTACAACGAAACCGTGGTTGCTACGCGCGGCGGCCGTGTTGACGCCATGAACGCGCCGGTGGTGATCACGAGTCTCGGAGCGTTGGGAGTCAAAGCGGGCGCGCCGATTGTTGTGCCGCCGTCAGTCGGCACGTTATTCGTTGGCACTGCGCACCGCGAACTGATTCCCAACAAAAACAAAAACGAAAGCGCAGAGGTAATTACGCTCTCACTCACGTTCGATCACCGCGTCGTAAACGGCGCTGGCGCGGCGGCTTTCGCCAACGAAATCAAAAAGCAAATCGAAGGATTCAAGATCCCGCCTGAGAGGATGCCCACCGCAGCCGCGCCCAAGCGCTGAGCATTCTTCTGGCATTGAACAGGAAGACGACCGAAGAACTCGCCGAAGGCCGGCACAAAGCAGCCGCGGCGGCCTAAGCAAAGCATTGTCATTCCGAGCGCAGCGAGGAACCTCCCACAGGGTGATGGGTTACGCCTGAGCCGGAGTGTGTGCGAAAGCTCCCTAGGGGTGATCCTTCGCTCCCGCTCAGGATGACCGCGTGGCGGCCGTATGGTCAAATTACCTTGCAAGTTTGAACGGCGGTTTGAATCTTGCTGAGCGTCATGACCACGGCCAACAAGATCACCATTGTCCGGATTTTGATGATCCCCGCCTTTGTGCTGATGGCGATCTATTATGGCGAGAGCATCAAACGCGGCGAACCGCTCGAATGGCAGCGTTTTGCGGCGATCAGTATTTTTATTCTCGCTGCCGTGAGCGACGGGTTGGATGGGTATGTTGCGCGCCGATACCACCAACGCAGCACGCTCGGCGCTTATCTTGATCCGATCGCGGACAAAGGTTTGCTCTTGAGTGGTATCATCACACTGAGCATCAGCAACTGGAGCGAAGCCGACCCCGATTACGGAAGATTCCCGGCATGGTTTCCGGTTCTTGTCATCTCGCGTGATGCCGTGATCCTCGTAGGCGCAATTATCCTGTATCTGCTCAATGGCAGAGTGCACGTGAAACCAAGTTGGACCGGCAAGGTGGCCACCGTTTGCCAGATGTGCGCGATCGGCTGGGTCATGCTGCAACTGCGACTGTTTCCCCTGCTCTATGTTGTGATCGCGGCCGGCTTTTTCACTTTAGTCTCCGGAATCATTTACGTCACAGACGGGGTCCGGCAATTGCAGGCTGCGGGCCATGCCCACCCGGCGAAACCCTAGATACGGCCTGCCGGGTGAACGACACGAACACACCGCCGAATGTCGCAATAATCGGCCGGCCAAACGTAGGTAAGTCCGCGCTGTTCAATCGCCTGGTCGGCCGGAAGATTGCCATTGTTCATGATCAACCCGGAATCACACGTGACCGGATTTCTGGGATTTGCACTCGGGGCCCGGGCCCGTTCACAGTGTGGGACACCGGCGGGCTGGCGGTCCCGCAGTCGCGGGATGAACTGAGCACGGAAGTGCGCCGCGCCGCACAGGAAGCGCTGCGCGACAGCGATCTTCTACTTTTCGTTGTCGATGCAAAGGAAGGTTTATCGCCGATCGATGAAGACCTGGCGCGCATGCTGCGTAAATCGCAAAAACCAGTCGTGCTCGTGATTAACAAAATCGACAATGAAAAACATGAGCCGCTGGCGGCAGAATTCGATTCATTAGGCTTCGAACCGAGTTTGTCGATCAGCGCCGAACATGGCCGCGGAATTTCGGAACTGTTAAGCGAAATCGAACGACGTCTCCCCTCATCTGCAAACACCGAACATAGAACATCGAACATTGAAGGTCAGATCGCGATTGCGATCGTCGGTCGCCCAAACGTGGGCAAATCCTCGCTCATTAACTCCATCGTGCGCCGCGAGCGCGCGATTGTGAGCGAATTGCCCGGAACCACGCGCGACGCGGTTGATATTCTTTACGAGCGCGATGGCCGGAAATTCGTTTTCATCGACACCGCCGGCATTCGCCGGCGTGGAAAACGTTCGAGTTCAGTCGAGGTTTTCAGCGTTATGCGCGCAGAGCGAAGTATTCGCCGCGCTGACCTCTGCGTCCTCATTGTCGATCTCACGATGGGCGTCACAGCGCAGGACAAACGGATCGCAGGATTCATTCAAAAGTCGCGGAAACCGGCGATCGTTGTCTTGAACAAGTGGGACTTAGTTAGGCCGAGGCACAGAGAAAAACAGGCGGCCAACCAACTTGTCGAGGAAACGCGTGCGAGAATTTTCTTCCTTGAACATGCACCGATGCTGATCACCTCTGCGCTGACTGGAGAAAATGTTGAGAAGTTGTTTGTATCGATCGAGAAAGTCCAACGCGCGGCACGGCAGCACATCGGCACCGGGATCCTGAACCGATTGCTGCGACAAGCGTTTGAAGCAAATCCGCCGCCAATGGTAAAAGGCCGTCGGCTCAAATTGTTTTACGCGACGCAAGCGGGCGGAAAAGAAGAACGACAATTACAACCTCTGGAATTCGTTCTCTTCGTGAATGACCCGCAGCTGATAAACGAAACGTATCGTCGTTATCTTGAATCCCGGATTCGTGCAGCCGAGCCATATCCCGGCCTGCCGATTGTGTTAAGCCTCCGGCGGCGCACTAGCGTGCTACAAGAGGCCCGCGGAGCTCGCGTTGCCAAGCGAGACAAACACCGCACCGGCAGGAAACGGCACGTTTAAATCGAACGTTCTCCTAGCTGTACATGTCTGACGAGACCGTATGAAATCGACGCAGGAAATTACGCAGGAAGTGCGGGAACTCGGGCAATGGATGCCAGCGCTCCGCCAGCAAGTCGCTCACGTTGTGGTGGGTCAGAAGTATTTGGTGGACCGCCTTTTGCTCGGACTGCTCGCCAATGGTCATCTCTTGCTCGAGGGCGTTCCGGGGCTGGCCAAAACGCTCACTGTGAAAACGATGGCCGCCTGCATTCAAACCGGATTTCAAAGATTGCAATTCACACCCGATCTTTTGCCGGCGGATTTGATCGGCACGCTTATTTACAACCCGCGCACCGGCGAGTTCACCACAAAGCTTGGACCAATTTTCTCAAATTTGATCCTGGCCGATGAGATCAATCGCGCCCCGGCCAAAGTACAGAGCGCATTGCTCGAAGCGATGCAGGAGCGACAGGTCACGATCGGCGAACAAACGTACCCCCTCTCCGATCCTTTTCTTGTTCTGGCGACCCAAAACCCGATTGAACAGGAAGGCACCTATCAGTTGCCCGAGGCGCAGCTGGATCGCTTCATGTTCAAATTGAATATCGGTTATCCACAGAAATCCGAGGAGCGAACGATTCTTGATTTGATGGCGACTTCGGCGCCGGATTTGCGAGTCGACGCGGTGATCGAACCGAAGCAGATCATCGCCGCGCGCGACGTAGTCAACAACATCTACATTGACGACCGCGTGAAAGATTACATTGTCGATGTGGTCTGGGCGACGCGCGAGCCTGCCTCATACAATTTGCGACTTGAAGGGCTGATCCGTTACGGCGCTTCGCCACGCGCGACAATTTATTTGGCACTCGGCGCCAGGGCCCACGCATTCCTGAACGGCCGCGGTTACGTTACGCCCCAGGACGTAAAAAGCATCGGCCCCGACGTGTTACGGCATCGGATCATCGTTAGCTACGAAGCCGAGGCGGAAGCGGTTACCAGCGAGACCATCATCGAGCGGATTTTTGCCGGCCTGCCTGTGCCGTGATCGTTTTCTCGTCATTCCGAGCGAAGTCGAGGAATCCCGTGGCATCACCCAAGACCTACTAATGCGACATCAAAATTATTTCGTTTACATTTTAACAAACGCAGATCGCCACACCGTGTTGTACATCGGCGTCACGAACAGTCTCGAGCGGCGTGCGAGCGAACATTCACTTGGGGTTGGAAGCGCGTTTGCTCGTCAGTATAACGCCCACAAGTTGATTTATTTTGAAGCGTACGCAGATCCTCGCAGTGCAATAGCGAGGGAAAAACAACTCAAACGCTGGAGCCGCGCAAAGAAGGAAGCGCTCATCGCACGAAGAAATCCAGAATGGCGCGATCTGTTTACGGAGATGTACACGTTGCGACCGGTCGGAGGTTCTCGGTAATGCCACGGGATCCCTCGACTCCGCTTCGCTCTGCTCGGGATGACGAGCGTACAACGACCACATCCGAGATCCTCAAAAAGATCCGCACCCTGGAGATCAAGACCCGCGGCCTGGTCGAAACCGCATTCGCCGGCGACTACCACAGCGTTTTCAAAGGACGGGGGATGAACTTTGAAGACGTGCGCGAATATCAGCCGGGCGACGAAATTCGCTCCATTGATTGGAACGTCACAGCGCGGATGGGCAACGCGTTTGTAAAAAAGTTTACCGAGGAACGCGAGCTCACGGTGATGCTGGTTGTAGATGTCAGTGCCTCCGGGAATTTTGGAAGTACAACACAATCCAAACGCGAACTGGCGGCAGAGGTTGCCTGTTTGCTCGCATTCAGTGCGATCAGGAACAATGACAAGGTCGGGCTGATCCTTTTCACCGATCGCGTCGAACTTTTTATTCCACCAAAAAAAGGCCGGTCTCACACGCTGCGACTCATTCGCGAGATTCTGTTTTTCCAACCGCAGGGCCGCGGCACGGCGCCGGCGCTGGCACTCGATTACCTGAATAAGCTCGTAACACGGCGGGCGGTGGTTTTCTTCATCTCGGATTTTCAGGCGCCTGATTTCTCGCGAGCGCTCGCGGTAAGTGGGCGGCGACACGATTTCATAGCCGTCCACATTCGCGACGAACGAGAAAGCGTATTGCCGAACATCGGCATGATTACATTGGAGGACGCCGAGACCGGCGAACAGATCGAGATCAACACAGCTGATCGCAAAACGCGCTCTCTCTTTACGGACGTTGTCCGCGGGCGCGACACAGAACTTTCCCGGACGTTGCGGCGGAACAACATCGATGCGATCGCGTTGCAGACTGGAAAAGATTATTTGCCGTCGCTGCGCTCGTTTTTCAAACAGCGCGAACGCCGGGTTCGCGTTCGATGAATTGAAGCGTTGAAGCGGGTGGAAAAATGAAAGTGTTAAATTTTCTCGCCGAAGAATTCCACGACATTGCGCCACCGGTGGATTACTCACTGATTCCTCCCTGGCTGGTTTTTGTGATCGCATTTGTAGCGCTCTCGCTTCTCGGCTTGGTGGTGTGGTTGTTCGCAAAGCGCCGCAAACCGCTCTTGCCTCCAAAGTTGCCGCGCGAGATCGCGCTCGAAGAACTCGAACGAATTGGCTGCGAAATTGAAAGGATGAGTCCGTATCAGTTTAGCATTCGTGTATCCGATATTTTGCGCAAATACGTGACGCAGCAATACGGGCTGCCGGCGACGCGACTAACTTCCATCGAATTTCTGACCGCGCTGGCAAAGGCCTCCCCGTTCTCCAGCGAAGAAAAATTGTTATTGGAGGACTTCTTGAACCGGTGCGATCTAATTAAGTTCGCGCGATACGAAGCGACAACTTCAGACGGCGAATTGCTACTGGGAGAAGCGATCCGTTTTGTAAAAGGAGGCGAACTTGCGACAGCTGAGCCAGAAATGTCTCGACTTCGCTCGACATGACAAAGTTGTTTGATTGGTGGCCGGCAAACAGCGCCTTGACGTTCGCTCGCCCGTGGCTGCTCCTGTTGCTGCTGGCAATTCCGCTGCTGGCGTATTTGCGTGGAAAACGAGGGCCGGCTGCGGCGCTGACTTATTCATCCACAGCAACCCTTCGGGCAATCGGAAAACGAAGCGCCGCGCGCGCGGGGAAAATTCTGCGGACACTTCTACTGGCTTCGCTCGCGATTTTCGTAGTTGCGCTTGCGCGTCCCCAGCTTGGCAAGAGCCTCACCCAGATCGAGGCGAGCGGGATCGACATTATGCTCGTGCTCGATGTCTCCGGCTCGATGCTGACGAAAGATTTTACGATCGGCGGACAAGAAGCGACGCGAGTGGATGCGATCCGCGAAGTCACACGCAAGTTTATCGAAGAACGGCCGAACGATCGAATCGGCATCATCGCATTTGCCGGTCGCCCGTATGTCGTCAGTCCGATGACATTGGATCATGACTGGCTTTCGCAAAATCTGGATCGCGTGCGGATAGGTCTGGTCGAAGATGGCACTGCGATTGGATCGGCCATGGCAGCGGCTGCCAACCGGTTGAATGATAAACGTTCTAAAAGTCGCGTACTGGTTCTGTTGACCGACGGCGAAAATAACGCCGGAAAAATTCCGCCAAATACTGCCGCGGAGGCAGTGAAGGCGTTAAAGATTCACTTCTACGCCATTGGCGCTGGCATCAACGGAATTGCGCCAGCGCCGATCTTCACTAACCGAGGGCCGCTTACCGATGCGCTGGGCAATATACTCTACGAAAACCAGCGCGTGGAGTTTAACGAGACTGGTCTGCAAGAGGTTGCGAAAATTGCAGACGGGAAATTTTTCCGAGCGACTGACACGAAATCGCTCGAACAGATTTACGACGATATTGACAAACTGGAGAAATCCACGGTCAGCGTAAAGAAATATCAGCAATACCGCGATCTATTTCCGCTGTGCCTTATGGGTGGATGTGGGCTGCTGGTCGCGCAGATTTTGTTGTCGCAAACCGTCTGGAAGAAATTGCCATGAATCTTTTCACCGTCATTCCGAGCGAAGTTGAGGAATCCCGTGGAGCTAGCTTAGGGTATATCCACGGGATCCCTCGACTCCGCTTCGCTTCGCTCGGGATGACAAAGACGTTATGAGTTTTGGCGCACCAGAATGGCTTTGGGGCCTGTTGCTGATCCCACTCCTGATTGCGCTCTTCGTTCGCGCGGAGCGTCGGGGGCTGAGACGACTACAGGAATTTGTTTCAGCGCGTTTGCTGCCGCAGCTTGCCGGAACCGTGAATCGTCCGCGGCGCGTCATAAGATTTGCGCTCCAGTTGCTCGGACTTTCTCTGGCCGTCGTCAGCCTCGCACAGCCGCGCTGGGGTTATACTTTTCAGGATGTAAAGCGTAAAGGACTCGATTTGCTGATCGCAGTGGACACATCGCGCAGCATGCTTTCTAACGACGTCCAACCGAACCGGATCGAACGCGTCAAGCTTGCGGTCCAGGATTTGATTAATGAGCTCCAAGGCGACCGTGTTGGCCTGATTGCTTTTGCGGGCCGCGCTTTTTTGCAAGCGCCACTTACGATTGATTACGATGCTGTAGTAGAGGCCATCAATGATTTGGACACGAAGACGATTCCTGAAGGCGGGACCAATATCTCCAGCGCCATTGCTCTTGCCACGCAGAGCTTCGGCAAAAGCGCAACGGGGAATCGAGCGCTCATCATCTTTACCGACGGCGAGGAATTAAGCGGCGATGCTGTAAAGATGGCAAAAGAGGCGACTGACGCCGGCGTGCGAATTTTCACTGTGGGCGTCGGCACACCGCAGGGCTCGCTTATTCCCGTAACTGGTGAGGATGGCCAAACAGCTTTTGTAAAGGACTCATCCGGCCAAGTTGTGAAATCAAAGCTGGACGACAAACGTTTGCGTGAAATCGCGCAGGCCACAGGCGGGTTTTATATTCATTTGGAAAGTGGGCCCCGCACGATGCAGCAAGTTCAAAGTGAAGGATTGGCAAAAATGCAGGCTGCTGAAATGGACGTGCGTTTATCCCGCCGTCCAATTGAGCGCTACGAATGGGCGCTGGGGGCGGCTCTGATCGCTCTCGCGTTAGCGATCCTGATTCCCGAGCGGCGACGCATGCGCGAAAGAGGCTACGTCCCTGCGGCTGCCAGGGCTGCGGGCGCGACGGTCGCTCTTCTATTGTTCCTCTCTTCATTTGCGCTTGGCGCGGCGCCGGGAATTGACGCCTATCGCGACGGGAAATTCGAAGATGCCTATGGCCAGTTTGAGCAGACGCTGAAATCGCATCCGGAGTCGCGTGCCGAGGATAAGCTCCAGTTCGATTCAGGCGCAGCGGCTTACAAACTAAAAGATTACAACAGGGCGCTGGAATCGTTTAGTCAGGCCCTGCTGACGCAAGAAACGGGATTGCAGAGCAAGGGTCACTACAATCTTGGCAACACGCTTTATCAACGCGGCGAAACGGAGAAAAGCGACGATAAGAAGCTGAGCGATTGGACAAACGCGCTGGACCATTATGAGCAAACTCTCAAGCTCGATCCGCAAGATAAGGACGCCAAAGACAACTACGAGTACGTCAAAAGGAAGATCGAGGAGTTAAAGAACAAGAAATCCCAACAACAGCCCTCTCCTTCCCCGTCTCCGCCGCAAAAGAACAAGCAGAACCAACAACAGAACAAGCAAGATCAGCAGCAACAGCAGAATCAGGACCAGCAGCAGCAAAAACAGTCGCAGCAGAATCAACAGCAACAGAAAGACCAACAGCAACAACAGAACCAGCAGCAAAACCAGCAGAACCAACAGCAGCAGCAGCAGGGTCAGAGCCAGCAAGAGAAAAAGGATCAGCAGCAGCAATCGCAAGACCAGCAATCGCAAAACGAATCGGCTAACAAGAAAGAACAAAAGCAAAACGACCAAGCCCAGGCGAAGAACGAACCACAAAAGAAACAGCAGCAACAACCGGGCGAGAGCCCTTCTCCATCGCCGTCGCCAGGCGCGGAAAAGCAGCAGGCGAACCAGCCTTCACCGTCACCAGGAAAACGCCAGGCCGAGGAATCACCGAGCCCGGGCGAAGGAGAAAATGAGATGCCTTCCCCCTCCCCGGGAGAAGGTGAAGGCGAAGGCGCGGAACCATCAGCTACGCCCGCGGAATCGCCGCAGAAAAAATTCGCCGGTGAAGTGAAAGGCGCGGGGGAAAACAAATCGCAGAAGCCGCCTGATAAAAGCGCGCAAATTGCCGAGGCCGAGTTGGAAAAAGAAGGCCAGATGAGCGAACGCCAGGCCCTGGCGCTCCTTGAATCGATGAAAGACGAAGAGGCGCGAGTTCGACTTGATGAACGCAGAGTAACGCGCCATGTCTATAACGACTGGTAGCTGAAGTCTTGAGGTTCGATGGTTGATGTTTGATTGAAGATGGGACGCGCATTCTTGATTGGAATCACCGCCGGAATTCTCGCGGCTGGTTTCGCATTTGCCGATTCGCCGAGCGTCACGGCGGTGCTGAGCAACTCGGAGATTGTTGTTGGCGAAACGGTGGAACTGCAAATCAAGGTAACCGGCCCCGGCGATGCGACGCCTCCGGAAGAGATTTCAATCGACGGGTTGGAAATTCACGCCACCGGGCAATCGCGACAATTCGAAATACACAATTTCAGTACTAGTTCGAGCGTAACATACAATTACACGATCCTCCCGCTCAGTGCCGGCAAATTCACGATCCCGCCGCAAACAGTTCGCGCCGGCGGGAGTTTACTCAGGACGCCGGAGCTGACATTAAATGTCGCGGACTCGCCAGGTCGTTCGTCCGGGGCGAGGCCAAGTCGTGGCACGCAGAGCCAGTCAGTCCGCGCAAGCGATCTGGTTTTTGCCGAATTGGTTGTGCCAAAGAAAACTGCCTACGTCGGCGAGATCGTTCCTGTTCAGATCCGGATGGGATTTGACCCACGCGTGCGGCCAAGACTGATCGAACCACCTGAAATCACCGGACAAGGATTCACTGCGCAGAAATTACAGGAATCCGGACAAATTTCAGAAACCATCAATGGCAGACCTTACGACGTAGTCACATATAAGACTGCGATCGCTGCGGCGCGCGCAGGAAAATTTGAGGTCGGGCCGGTGAAAGCCAGAGCACAAGTTCTGGTTCCGCGTGCACGAAGTGCGCCGCGATCTCGGTCGCGTTCGCCGTTCGATCTGTTCGATCTGAATGATCCATTCTCTGATCCATTCTTTAGCAATCCGTTTGCTCAAATGGGTGAGCGTCGCGACGTAGAGATCAAAAGCGAACCTGTGGCGCTAGAGGTAAAACCGTTGCCGCCAAACGCGCCGCCGAGTTTTTCAGGCGCAATTGGGAACTTTACAATGACAACCGATGCGAAGCCCAACAGCGTGCAGGTGGGCGATCCCATCACCGTGACAAGTGCGATCTCGGGACGGGGCAATTTCGATCGTGTCAATGCGCCAGTGATTGAAGACGAACGGGGCTGGCACAAATATCCGCCATCTTCCAAGTTCAAACAGGACGACGAGGTCGGCATCAGCGGGACGAAAACCTTCGAGACAGTGCTTTCGCCTAACGAGAAAAAGCAAGCGGTGCCAGTGCTCGCATTTTCGTATTTCGATCCGGTGAAGGAACAATATGTGACGGTGCGCAGCGAAGCGATCCCGATCAGTGTGCAAGGCGGGACGGCTGCTACGCAGAATATCGCCGCGACCCAGCCGGGGTCACCGCCCCCGGCTACAGGGACGCGCCCGGCGCCAGCGACCCAGAGTACAGCCAAGCCGCAAGACATTCTTTATCAACTTATGGATCGCGGACGCACAGTGGATTCGTTTGCGCCGATCTACACGCGTCGCTTCTTCTGGGGTGCCCAATTAATTCCGTTGCTCGCACTGCTTGGATTTGTGGTCTGGAAAATTCGAAAAGCGAAGATCAGCAATCGCGAGGCACAACGAATGGCTGCGCTGCACCATGAAGCGGCCGAGCTGATGCACAAATTGCGTCGGAACGATGCATCGCCGCGAGAATATTATGCCGAAGCCTCCAGAGTCGTCCGGGTAAAGACCGCGCTGGCGTCCGCCAGCCGCGGGATCGACCCGAACATCGTGGACGCGGAAACCGCGGCGGACACTTTCAAGCTGAACAGCGATGAGCGCGACCGGCTGCGCCGTTTATTCGAGCAAAGCGATGAGTGGCAATACAGCGGAGCGCATAACGGCCCGGGAAGGATCTCCCCGGAGAACCGGCGGGAAGTGCTGGAGTTGATCGAAAATTTGAAATGAAGATACCCGTGTCCTTAATTGCACTTCTTTTTTGCGCGCTCGCGGCTCCTTCGGTATTGGCGCAAGGGGAGATCGAGTTTGGAAAGGCGAACCAGGCATTTGCGCAAGGCCATTTCAAGGAAGCGATCTCGGATTACGAGGCGCTCATTCGCGATGGGCAATGGAGCGCAAATGTATTTTACGACCTCGGCAACGCTTATTTTCGCATCGGTGATTTCGGACGCGCCATTTTGAATTATGAACGCGCGCTCGCCTTGGAACGGCATCATCCGGAAGCGACGGCGAATTTGCAGATCGCACGCGACGAGGCGCACGCGCTGGAGCTCCAGCCAAGCTGGCCGGAGCGTTATCTGCAATTTGCGACCGTCAATCAGTACAGCATCATCGTAGTCGTCGCGTTCTGGATCGCAGCGTTTTGTTTGGCAGCGTTGATTTTCACGCCTCGCCGATCAGCTATCGTGATCAGCATGCTGCTTGTGATGCTTCTGCTGTTTGCTGGAGCGATGTTTGCGATATGGCAACTCGAGGGCGGCAGCAAAGGCGTCGCGCTCGCTATTGTCACAGGCAAAGATGTCCAAGCGCGCCTCGCGACCGCGGACACAGCGAATGCTGTTTTGGCGTTGCCTCCCGGCAGTGAAATCAAGGTGCTGAGCACGCGCGGGGATTGGATCTACGCAGCATTGCCGAATAATCTGCGAGGTTGGATTCCCGCGAAGAACGCCGAGCAAGTGCGACTGTAGCGCCATTCTCTAAGACCAGGTTTTTACGCCGGCGTCTGACACAGGCGCCCTACAGTTCAACGCATCCGACGGTTTGCGGCGACCGAAAATCGCCGTAAGAGAAATTGTATGACTCCAGAGATGGAAATCGGCACCGACAGAAAGGCGCTGCAAATCAATCTGGATCCGGCCAAGTACGGGACGTTTGCAGAAATTGGCGCTGGTCAGGAAGTAGCGCTGTCATGTTGAGCGAAGCGCTGCAACGAAATGCGAAGCATGAGGCCAGGCTTTCAAACATCTCTGACTATGGCTTCGTGGGAGATCGCTCCATAAATGATCAGAGATGGAAAGCCTGGCCTCGCGCACTTCGTCCGCTGCGTTGCAGCTTCGCTTCGCTCAGAATGACACTTTCATGAAAATTGCTGTCGCTCAGATTTCGTGTTCGCTCGGTGATCCCGAAGCGAACCTAATTAAGGTTCGCGACTTTTCTCGCCGTGCCAAAGATGTCGGCGGCGCGGAGCTGATCGTTTTTCCGGAGATGACCGACACCGGCTACTCGATGCCGGTCATCCGAGAGCATGCGACCGATTGGACAAATGGATTTGTTCCCGGTGTGCAGGAAATCGCGAAGAGAATTTCGATCGCGATCGTCAGCGGCGTCTCGGAGCGGGACGGCTCATCGATTTACAATTCCCAGGTTCTTATCGATTCACAGGGCAACATCGCTGGGAAATATCGTAAGGCTCATTTGTATGCGGTGGCGCCCGTCGAAGAACAAACGTGCTTTGCTCCGGGTGACGCTTTCGCGAGCTTTGAGCTAGGCGACCTGCGTTTTGGCTTCAGCATCTGCTACGACCTCCGCTTTCCGGAGATGTACCGAAAACTCGCCGTCGAACAGAAGGTTGGCGCTTTTGTCGTCTCCTCTGCCTGGCCATTTCCCACGCGACGAACATTTTCGGAGTGCTTGCCATCGCGCGCGCGATCGAAAACCAGAGCTACGTGATTGCATCGAATCGCGTTGGTAAAGACGATGACCTGTGGTTTTGCGGCAGCTCCGCGATCATCGATCCACGCGGAGTCGTGATCGCAGCCGCATCGGCAGATCGTGAAGAACTTATTCAGGCCGATTTATCCGAAGAGCTGGTGCTCTCAGTCCGCGCCGGGTCGAGTCCTTCGCTCATCGTCGACAGGATTTATACGGATAAGGCGATGATCTAAAACTGCGCGAGCTGCGCTGGGCTGATGTGCACAAATTCGCTTTCGTGCAAAACGACGCGCTTCGTCCCGCGAATTAGTTGCCACCATTGGCGTGCAGAGCTGAGCACGATCGCAAGCACCAGCACGAGAAAGAAAACGGCAACCAGCGCATCGAATCGCCAGACGCCTGCCTGTCGTGCCAGCTCAGGAGCCTTCGTTGCATCGGCCAGTTCCGACGCCTCACGCAAAAGTGACCGCGCACCACTCAAAAAACCAAGTCGCGGATCAGACGAAAACACTTTGAGATAACCGGCGGAGAAAGTGACAGCGCACATGAAGCAAAGCGGGACAAGCGTCACAAGGAGATATTTGCTTTTGTGCATCTTGATCAAAAGCGTCGTGCCAAGGCAAAGCGCCACAACCGAGAGCAATTGATTCGCCAGTCCGAACAGTGGCCAAAGCGAGTTGATGCCGCCAAGCGGATCGATCACGCCCTCATACAAAAACCAGCCCCAGCGCCGCCACGAGTAACGCACTGGAGAGAAAATTCGCACTCCAGGAACGCGTATTGCCAAGTGGCCGCCAGATATTGCCTAGGAAATCCTGAAGCAAAAATCGCCCCACGCGCGTTCCGGCGTCAATCGTTGTCAGAATGAACAGAGCTTCGAACATGATGGCGAAGTGATACCACAGGGCCAACGCGGTCGGCTTGGCGGAAACTCGCGCAAACATATGCGCCATTCCGACAGCAAACGTTGGTGCGCCACCCGCGCGGTTGAACATTGTGGACTCGCCAAGGCTCGTTGCGAGCGTCTGCATTTCTTGTTCGGTGACCGGGAACCCGGCGGCGGAAACTTTTGTGACGACTTCAGTGGGCGTGCCTTTTGTGTTGATCGCAAAATATTCTCCCGGTTGCAGCACGCACGCTGCGATGATCGCCATCAAAGCCACCATCATCTCGGTCACCATCGCACCGTATCCAATAGGGCGTATTCGTGATTCGCGTCTTATCATTCTCGGCGTGGTGCCCGAGGCAATTAGAGAATGAAATCCTGAGACTGCGCCGCAGGCGATGGTGATGCAGACAAACGGGAACACTGGCCCCGCAAAGACAAGACCGCTGCCGTCGATAAATTTGGTGAGTCGCCGGCATTTGCAGCGTGGGATTAATCAGCATCACCGCAGCCGCGAGCATGGCTACGGTGCCGAGTTTCAAAAAGGTGCTCAGATAATCGCGCGGCGTGAGTAACATCCAGACAGGCAGCACCGATGCGGCGAGTCCGTAGATCATGATCGCCCATGCCAGCCATTTCTGGTCGTGGCGAAACCACGCTTCGATCGCTGGAAAGTGCGCGAGAAATTGTCCGCCCCACACGCCAAATGCCAGACCGAGCAATCCAAAAACTGTAACTGCGATGACGCTTACTTTTCCTGTGCGTAGCGCAATGCCCATGATCAGCGCCAGAGGAATGGTCGTCGCGATGGTGAAAACGCCCCAGGGACTTTGCGCAAGAGCTTGAACGACTACCAATGCCAGAACCGCCAGCAGAATAATCATGATCGCCAGGACACTGACGAGAGCGAGCAGGCCGACGCCGAGTCCAATTTCGTCCTTCACCATTTGACCGAGCGTTTTCCCGCCACGCCGGATCGACGCAAACAGAACAATCATGTCGTGCACGCCTCCGCCGAGCGTTGCACCGATCAGAATCCAGAGCGTGCCGGGCAAGAACCCGAATTGTGCCGCAAGCACAGGCCCAACCAGAGGCCCGGGTCCGGCAATCGCCGCAAAATGGTGTCCAAAAACCATCCATCGATTGGTTGGCACATAATCCTTGTTGTCATTTTGCAGGATTGCAGGCGTGGCGCGCTCTTCATTTAACACGAGCACCTTTGTCGCCAGCCATTTGCTGTAAAAACGGTAGCTAATGGACAACGCGCAAAACCCAGCCAGAACGATCCAGAGCGCGCTGATCTGTTCGCCGCGGGAGAGCGCCAGGCGGGCCATCGCCCACACACCCAGCGCGGAGATGACAACCCAGAGCAGTTTCTTCCAAAAGCTCATCTCGTTTAGGATAATCTCACATGCACACGCTGCTGTAGCCACGGCGCTGTGCGCCGTCCACTGCGCGTTGCTTTCAAACAAACTAAACGCTCCACAGGAGCATGACTACAACATCCAGAGTTTAGTTGAAATTGTTGCGCTGCGCCACAAGCTGTGATCTATCCTCCGGTGCGAAGACTCAAGAAACTTCCCCATAAACTTAAGAAGTTTGTAAATGGCGAAACCTTGGTCAGCGCACGAAGGCACACGCTCAGACTTTTTCGGCCGAACCGTTTTCGTCTGGAGACGAAGGGAGTAATCGAAACGATCGATCCCAAGGGCTTCGAGCAGATTCGCCAGCGCTACAGTGTTAAGGGTCCCAGCCTGGACTGGCCCAAATTTCTTAATCTCGAACGATGGATCGACATTAACATTCGCCGGACCCGCGACATCGAACTCGATCTGGGTCGCCCGAAGCGCATTCTCGATCTTGGCTGCGGTGCGGGATATTTCCTTTACATCGCTCAACTACTCGGGCACGAGGGGCTCGGGCTCGACTTGGATCAGCTGCCAATGTTTGGCGACCTTACTTCCCTGCTTGGCGTGCGCCGTGTGATCTGGCAAATCAAAGCTTTCGATCCTCTGCCAGACTTGGGAAAATTCGATCTGATCACTGCGTTCCTGATCTGCTTCAATCGTCATAAACAGGCCAATGTATGGGGCGTGCCGGAGTGGGAATTTTTTCTGGACGATCTGGCGAAACATCTAACGCCGCGGGGTCGCGTCTGGCTTGAACTAAACCAGGAATACGACGGGACGTTCTACACGCCTGAGCTAAAAGAATTTTTCCAAAAGCGTGGCGCCAAAATCGACCGGCACAAAGTAATTTTTAATTCAGGTCTTCCCTCGCCTGCTTTAACGTCGCCAGTTTCGCGCTGAGATTTTTCAGGCGTTTCCGATGCTCCTCGACCACCGCCGCGGGAGCGCGCTCAACAAAGGATTTGTTTTTCAGTTTCTCCTCTACTGTTCGCAACTGGTTCTCCATTTGCACAATTTCCTTATCCAGTCGCTCTCGTTCTCGTGCGCTGTCCGC
This sequence comes from uncultured Verrucomicrobiae bacterium, assembly GCA_963725505.1. Classification (GTDB taxonomy): domain Bacteria; phylum Verrucomicrobiota; class Verrucomicrobiia; order Chthoniobacterales; family UBA10450; genus Udaeobacter. Next base: position 115,068 of record CAVRYN010000007.1, read on the forward strand.
TGCCGCGATGGCTAGAAAAATCTCGCCGAGCGGTGAGATCGCCACCGGATTGCCGGCCGGGGCTTGATATTTGCGATCCAGCCTTACTTCTTCGGCATTCAAAAGCCGTGTTAACGTCGGGAGCTGCCCAGAAATTAAGTTCTCTTCAGTGCGTAAAATAAATCCTATCTTCTTGTTCGACTGAAGCTTGGATTCGGAGCGAAGATTTCGCCCAGCCTGTACCGTTTGGTAAATGGCCGAGACAAGTTCGCGTTTGTCTGGAACATCGGTTACACCGTCCAGCGCCATCTTTTGTGGTGGAGCGGCAAATTGAATCGAAGCCTTTCCAAAACCCAGTAATGACCACAGCTCTTCAGTGATATGCGGCATACAAGGATGAAGCAACCGCAAGATAGCCGAGAGCACGAAATCCATTGTAGCCAGTGTGCATTTCTTACTCGCCTCGTCCTCGCCGAAGATTTCGGTCTTGGCCGCTTCAACAAACCAATCGCAATAATCGCTCCAAACAAAATCATAAAGCCGCTGCGCGACCGCGCTAAATTGATAATCGCGATACGCCGTGTCGATCGCATCAATCGTCTCGTTTAATCGCGAAAGTACCTCGATCGCATAGATCGACAGCTGACTATTGTCGATTTTTGCCCCGAAAGCATTCGGGGTCGGCCCATGCATTTGTCGCAAACGCGCGACATTCCAGAGCTTTGTGGCAAAATTGCGGCCTTCTTCGATTTGTTTTTCATCGTAGCGAATGTCCTGACCGCTGGGCGCGATGCGCATCAGACCGAATCGCATGCCGTCGGCGCCATATTTATCAATCAACTCGAGCGGATCCGGCGAATTGCCCAGCGACTTCGACATCTTTCGCCCGAGTTTGTCACGGATCAGGCCTGTGAAATAAACATGGCGAAACGGAATATTGTTTTCATTGCGGTCGGATTTGCCCGGCTTGAACTCAAGCCCTGCGATAATCATGCGCGCCACCCAGAAGAAAATGATGTCCGGGGCGGTCACCAGCACGCTGGTAGGATAAAATTTCCTGCGCGTCTCTTTATCCATTGTTTCATAAGCCCATAGCCACGATGAAAACCATGTATCGAGCGTATCGGGATCCTGGACCCAATTCTCCGGATCAGGCGGCGGCTCGACGCCGACGTAAATCTCTGACTCCTGACCTCTGACTTCTGACTTCTGTTTGCGATACCAGGCCGGTATCCGATGTCCCCACCACACCTGCCGGCTGATGCACCAGTCGCGAATGTTCTCCATCCATTGCGCGTAAACTTTTTCCCAATGCACGGGAAAGAAGCGGATGAGATGATCGCGCACCACGACGAGCGCTTCTTTCGTTTTCGGATAACGCAAGAACCACTGCTCGCTGATGCGCGGTTCAATCGGCACATCACTCCGATCGCTGAATCCGACATTGTTTTCATACGGCTCGCTCTTGGCCAGCGCTCCCCTGCCCTGCAATAGCTCCGCGGCTTTTTCTCGCGCTTGGAATCGGCCTAGCCCATTCAACTGCGGTTCTGTCGGGCAATTGATGCGTCCATCCGGATGCAGCACATCGACAATTGGCAGGTCGTGGCGCTGGCCGATCTCGAAATCCACGGCATCGTGAGCCGGCGTAACTTTCAAAACGCCAGTACCGAACTCCGGATCGATGGCTTGGTCGGCGATGATGGGAATTTTTTCGCGGGCGAGTGGGCGCCATGCGTGTTTGCCCAGGAGACTGACGTATCGCTCGTCGTTTGGATGAAAAGCCATCGCCGTGTCGGCCATGATCGTTTCCGGCCGCGTGGTTGCGACTTCGAGAAAACGACCCGGTTCTTCGACGATCTCATAGCGAACGAAGTAGAGATTTCCTTTCTGCGGCTTGGAGACGACCTCCTCATCCGAGAGCGCGGTTTGCGCAGACGGATCCCAGTTGATCATCCGGCGACCGCGGTAGATCAGACCTTTGTTGTAAAGGTCAACAAAAACTCTTTGGACTGCGCGCGCGTAATCCCCATCCAGGGTATAGCGCTGGCGCGACCAATCGCAGGAGCAGCCGAGCCGCTTGAGTTGCTCGATGATAATGCCGCCGTGTTTATCCTGCCATTCGAGAACGCGCCGTAAAAATTCTTCACGGCCAAGATCGTGGCGCGTTTTGTTTTCAGTCCGCCGCAAGTATTTTTCGACCGCTGTTTGCGTCCCGATTCCGGCGTGATCCATTCCTGGCAACCAAAGGACTTCAAATCCCTGCATCCGCGCGCGACGACAGAGAATGTCCTGGATGGTGTTGTTCAAAACGTGGCCGAGCGTCAGCACACCGGTGATATTTGGCGGCGGCATCACGATGGAAAACGCCGGCTTCGACGATTTCGAATTCGCAACGAAATCGCGGTCGTCAATCCAACGCTGATACCATTTTGGTTCAACGGCCTTCGGATCGTATCTTTTTGGAAGCTCTGCCATCGTGTTCAATCATCCAAGACGAGAGCACGTTTGCAAATTGTCGCCGCATATTGCGCGAGAATTCCGCCTCTCCCTTGGTGAAGGGAGAGGATTGAGGTGAGGGATCGCTCGCGCGTCAAAAATCAACCCTGACCCTACCCTCTCCCTTGAGAAGGAGGCGACTCACACTTGCGGCAAGCGGTCACTACGCTGAGTTTCCCGCTAAATGAGCGACGCGCGCCCCATTGGCGTTTTTGATTCCGGCATTGGCGGACTGACTGTGGTCAAAGCTTTGCGCGAGCTATTGCCGGTCGAAAACATTTTTTATCTCGGTGATACAGCGCGCGTTCCCTATGGCGGAAAGAGCGCGAGCACGGTGGAGCGTTACAGCGTCGAGATGACTGACATGCTCCTCGCGGAAGATGTGAAGGCGGTCGTGATCGCGTGTAACTCGGCGTCGGCGGTGGCGTTGCCCAAGCTGGAGGAAACGCTCTCTGTTCCAGTGATTGGTGTAATCAAACCTGGTGCCCAGGCTGCCCTCGCCGCCACGCGCAACCGTCACGTTGGTGTGATCGGTACACGCGCAACAATTAAGAGCGGCGCGTATGAACGAGAATTGCGCGCGCTAAATCCAGACATTCGCATATCCGTGCGCGCTTGCCCGTTGCTCGTTCCTTTGATTGAGGAAGGCTGGCTGGATGACCAACTAACGGATGGCGTCATTGCGCGATACCTTGAGCCACTTACGCATGACGGGATCGATACGTTGGTTCTCGGCTGCACACATTATCCGCTGCTAGCCGATGCGATCGCTCGCTTTCTCCCGGGGAAAGTCACGCTTGTCGATTCCGCGCGCAATTGCGCGAAGGCAGTCGAGCAACTTTTGGATCAGCAATCACTTCGCGCGTCGCGCGAAGGCGAAGGCAGCCTGCAAGTCGCGCTGACCGATGCGCCCGATACCTTCCTCGGCGTCGCGCGCAAGGCGTTGCAGCTGCAAATCGGTGAAGTGCAACTCCGCGAAGTTTTGCATCCGGCGAAGTTGTAGGGGCGCTCGCCGCGGCGAGCGCCCAGCCATAAGCAGCCGGCTGAGAGCCGGCACTATAACAATTTGCGCTTGGCGTCCGGCAAACGCTTGACCACCAACTCGTAGGAGTGGTCGATCATCTTGCGCAGTTCCACGTCTGGAATTCCGCTGTCAATCTCCACAGTGTTCCAGTGTTTCTTGTTCATGTGATAGCCGGACCGAACTTGCTCATATCGGTCGCGAAGTTCGAGGGCCAAATCAGGATCGCACTTTAAATTTGCTGTCGCGGGAATCTCATCGAGCGGAGCAAGCGCGAATATCTTGCCACCCACTCTGAAGACAAGAACATCCTCACCAAACGGCATATCCTCGGTCGCCCCTAGCTTACGCAGACAATATTCGCGAAATGATTCGAGATCCATCTGGTTGTACCGATGGTCGCTACAGAATCAGTAGATTCCCACCGCAAGAATGATCGCAAGCTCTTTTGATAAGGCGTTCCTACCTTATCGAATCAATGGCTATGGTGGCGGTACAAACAAAGGAATCGATGACTCGTGGCGATCATCGACTGCGAGATCGATCGAATACTCTCCAAACCTCGGAAGCTTCAGTTGCTGGATATTTAGAGCGAGAGATACAGTAGATGTCGAATCGTTGCCCTGAAAGCGAACCTCGGTCGTAGCGTCTAAGGTTGGCATCACAGCTGCGCCATCCGCGTCGACAAACGAAATTCGGAATCGTTTCTTTCCCTCTTCGACGCGCTCAAAACGCAATTTAATCGCTAATGAACATTGTGGGTGTATCACCGGGACTTCCTTTGCATTTAGCCGATCAAACGAACCAAGAATGTTCAGTTTCCCTCCGGCATCAACTGTGGCCGCATCGCATAACGTAAAGATTTCGACCTTCATACTTCAGTCTGCGCGCACATGTAAAACCTCAATCGCCATAAAATCAATGAATACGCGAAGTCAAAATATTCACTAAATCCGCGACCGCCACGCGTTCCTGTCTCATCGAGTCGCGCTCGCGCAGCGTGACGGTGTCCCGCAGCGCCGCATCTTTTTCGCCGAGCGTTTCGAAATCGACCGTGACGGCGAACGGTGTTCCGATTTCGTCCTGGCGTCGATAACGTCGTCCGATCGCGCCACTCTCATCGTAGAACACATTCATGTGCGGACGCAGAAGATCGACAATCTCCTTTGCTTTTGCGACAAGCTGCTCCTTGTTTTTCAATAACGGAAACACTGCGCACTTGATCGGCGCAATGCGCGGATGGAAACGCAATACAAGTCGCGTTTCCATTTTGCCTTTTTCATCAGGCGCCTGGTCTTCTGCATAGGCTTCGCAAATCAGCGCGAGCACCGTGCGATCAACGCCCGCGCTCGGCTCCACGACATGCGGGACGAATCGTTGCTTGGTTTCCTCGTCAAAATATTCGAGCGATTTGCCACTCGCCTTCTGATGCTGTGACAAATCGTAATCAGTCCGATAGGCGACGCCTTCGAGCTCCTGACCTCCAAATGGAAAATCGTATTCGATATCGTAAGTGCCTTTCGAATAGAAGGCGCGCTCTTCATCCGGCACTGTCCTGACGTGCAACTTGTCACGCGGAATACCGATGTTCTCATAGAACTTCAGCCGCTCTTCCAGCCAGTAGTCGAGCCATTTCATCCCCTCCTCTGCCCGACAAAAATATTCGAGCTCCATCTGCTCGAACTCGCGCGAGCGAAAAGTGAAATTCCGCGGATTAATTTCGTTCCGAAAGGCTTTGCCAATCTGCGCGATGCCGAAGGGCAACTTCTTTCGCGAGACTTCGAGCACGTTTTTGAATTGGACAAAAATGGACTGAGCGGTTTCCGGACGCAGATAAGTAATCGACGTTTCATCTTCGGTTGCGCCCACATAGGTCTTAAACATCAAGTTGAACGGGCGTGACTCGGTTAAATCTTTGCTCCCGCAGTTGGGACATTGTCGCACGCCCTTCTTCTCGATCACCTGGTCGGCACGCAAACGGGCCTTGCAGACTCGGCAATCGACCATTGGATCGCTGAACGTGTCCTGATGGCCGCTGGCCTTCCAAACAGCGCGGTTCATGAGAATCGAGCCGTCCATGCCGACAACGTCATCGCGCTCGTGCACCATGACGCGCCACCAGTAGTTTTTCAGGTTGCGCTTTAATTCGACGCCGAGGGGCCCGTAGTCCCACAGACCATTGAGCCCGCCATAGATTTCGCTCGATTGGAAAATGAAGCCGCGCCGCTTGCACAAGCTGACGATCTTTTCCATGCGTTGCGAGTCTGCCTTGGAATCCATAAATCGGGTCTATTCAGCCACAGATTTACACAGATTGCACAGATTCAATGCACAGAATTCTGTAGTGGCGGCTGTGTCAGCCGCATTTCCTAAACTCCGCAGACGGCACGCCTGCCTCTACAGCATCTGTGTTGATCTGTGTGAATCCGTGGCTAAGTCTGAGTTTCCACTGTCGACCTCGGTCTTTACCGAATTAGCGATGAAACATTGGTCGTGCGCAGCATGATTCATTTCGTCGAGTTCTTGCGACGTGGGTTGTTTATCGCCGGAGAATTTGAGTCGCTGCCGTAACGTCACCCGGGTGATGGCCAATCTGCCTTCGGAGTTTTTCTCCATAACGCCGACTGCTTCGTCAACATATTCATCGAGCACAAACTTCTTTTTACAAGCGATGGCAAGGAACGTGAGCATGTGGCAGCTCGAAAGCGATGCGACAAAGGCTTCTTCTGGATCAACCAGTTCTGGATTGCCCAGATAAGCGGGAGCGGCCGATGCCTGCATTTCGTGCCCTCCGTCAAATTTCCAAGTGTGATCGCGCGAGTATTTCTGATATTCGAACGGCTTATCGCCGCGTTTCCAGGTGAGAGTGATTTTGTGTTCAGACATGTCTCTAGATAAAATGCGACGCGTTGTAGGGCAACCCCGAAGGCTTTCGGGGTTGCCCTACAATTCCTGTGCGCCGCTTGCGCTCCCTGGCGCGCTCTTTATTTTGTCCGCTTCTGAAAACGTGCGCGATTAGCTCAGTGGTAGAGCACTTGCTTCACACGCAAGGGGTCGCTGGTTCGATACCAGCATCGCGCACCAGATTTTTCGTTTCACAGCATGCCAACTAAGTCGCCAAAATTCTATGGTTCTCATTCAGGAAGTTCTCGAAATCGTTAAGAAACGTAATCCCAACGAGCCTGAGTTTCTTCAGGCAGTGACCGAAGTGTTGGAATCGATCCGGCCAGTGATCCAGCGCAGCAAAAAGTGTCGAGACGCCAAAATTCTGGAGCGTCTGGTCGAACCGGAGCGAATGATTCAGTTTCGGGTTCCCTGGATCGACGACAACGGCCAGATTCAGGTAAACCGGGGTTTTCGGATTCAGATGAATAGCGCGCTTGGTCCGTACAAGGGCGGCTTGCGTTTCCATCCGACGGTCTGTGCGAGCATCATCAAGTTCCTTGCCTTCGAACAAGTTTTTAAAAACTCGCTAACGGGTCTGCCAATGGGAGGCGGCAAGGGCGGCTCCGACTTTGACCCAAAGGGGAAATCCGACAGAGAGGTCATGCGGTTCTGCCAATCGTTTATGACCGAGCTGTTCCGCCATGTTGGTCCGCATACCGATGTGCCTGCGGGCGACATCGGCGTAGGCGGTCGCGAGATCGGGTATCTCTTCGGCCAATACAAACGGCTCGCGAACGAATTCACAGGTGTGCTAACAGGAAAAGGACTCACTTGGGGCGGGTCGCTGATTCGCCCGGAGGCGACCGGTTACGGCGCAGTTTATTTTGCGCAGGAGATGCTTAAAACGCGCAACGAAGCTATTGAAGGTAAAGTTTGCACGGTCTCAGGCGCTGGTAATGCGGCGCAGTTTACTGTGGAAAAATTAATCCAGTGCGGTGCAAAGCCTGTGACCATGTCCGACTCCGGCGGATTAATTTACGACAAGAACGGCATCGATGAAGAAAAGCTCGCCTGGGTCAAAAGTATCAAGAACGTGCGACGCGGACGCATCAGCGAGTACGCTAAAAAATTCCGTGGTTCAAAATATGTCGCTGGTCAGCGGCCGTGGGGAATCAAGTGTGATTGCGCCTTCCCATGTGCGACGCAGAATGAAATCTCTGTTGAAGACGCACGGAAATTAGTCGAGAACGGTTGCTATTTGGTCTCCGAAGCGGCCAACATGCCGAGCGTACCAGCTGCTGTTGATCTTTTCCTGGAGAAAAAAATCCTTTTCGGTCCCGGCAAAGCGGCGAATGCTGGCGGAGTAGCCACGTCCGGACTTGAGATGAGCCAAAACTCCATGCGCCTGCCGTGGCCGCGCGAAGAAGTTGATTCCCGTTTGCGCCACATCATGTCCACGATCTTCAAAAACGCCTGGGAAACCGCGGACGAATACGGTCAGCCAGGCAATCTCGTTGTAGGCGCGAACATTGCCGGATTTGTCAAAGTGGCGGATGCCATGCTCGACCAGGGGGTTGTTTAGTTGCATAGATCCGCCTAAAAGATTAAACGGATGACATGAAAAAGAATTTTGATGCTCGTCTTAGCACTGAACTTGGTGCCCCAGCAAAATGGGCACTGATGATATTCACGTTGATCTTTGTTTCCGCCGCTAATGCCCGTCAGCCCTCGGACAGTTCTGCAGCCGGTCTGGACGGTAAGTGGTATCACAACGGCAAACCGACACGAATTCTCGTCGCGCCTGATGGCCGAAGCATAACGATCATCAATGAATTCGGCCAAAGTAACGACGGCTACGCGAATGGTCCTCGCAATTTAATCATTCCCTCGTTAGGTATAAGCGGCGAGGTTAACAAAAAAGGACGACGAATCAGTTGGACGAACGGGACGGAATGGACACGCGAATCAATGAATCCAGGTCCCGATTCTGGAGTAAACCTTAGCGGACGCTGGTTTCGCAACGGCCAGGCGACGAGCATCAATGTCGCACCCGACGGCAGAAATTTCACCATCACCAACGAATGGGGACTGCCGGGGGCTGGCTATATAACCCGCAGCGGCGAATTAAAGGTCCTATCTTGGGGAGTTACGGGTCATCTGAGCAACAACGGCCAACGAATCTCCTGGTCAAACGGCACTGAGTGGACGCGCCCGCGGCTGTATTAGTTCTACGGAAGAGTGCCATGAAATTTACATGGTCATGAAAGCGGGGCACGTAAAACCTCTCTCGAATGCGAATATTACTATATGAAAATGAAATCGTTAATTCTCCGACTTGCTTTGGTTTGCGCCGCGCTCGGTGCAGCGGGGTGCGAAGGGACTTATAGCGCCTACCCTGGCTACGGGCCGTATTATGGTGGACCGAATTACGGCGGACCCTATTATGGAGGTTATCCGGGCTCCGTCACGGTCGAGGTTGGCGACCGGCCTTACTACGTTCGCGGCCCTGGTTATTACGCAGGCCACACGTATTACGCCTGGAGGCCCGGACATTGGGCATGGCGGCATGGTCAGCGAGTTTGGATCCACGGCCATTACGTCGTGCGAGGATACTGATCCGACAGCGTTTCGTGGCAATCGATATTCAAACGATTGGCTTAGCCAGGCCCCAGTGCGCCAAACGGAAACGCAGCGCCGTTGCCAGGCAACCTAGTCCGTAGCGCACGCTTCTCCGGAAATTGATCGAAGACGCTTCGGGCATGTACCGAGCTGGACACGTCACTTCACCGATTGCGGAGCCGAGAGCAATGATTTGCGCGAGGATCTGGTTGTCGAAAACAAAGTCGTCGGAGTTTGCCGACAGCGGCAGCCGCTCCAATAACTGGCGCGAAAAGGCGCGATAACCAGTGTGATACTCCGAGAGCTTCGCGCCGATGAGAAAATTCTCTACCAGCGTCAGGAACCGGTTTGACACGTATTTCCACCACGGCATGCCGCCGCGCAGGGCGCCTCCGCCAAGAATCCGTGAAGCGAGCACGCAGGGATAAAGACCGCTTGCTACCAGGGCCGCCATCGCTGGAATTAACTGCGGCGTGTACTGATAATCAGGATGAATCATGATGACGATGTCCGCACCTGCGGCCAGGGCGAGCCGGTAACAAGTTTTCTGATTCGCGCCGTAACCGCGATTTTCCGGATGCACTTCAACTTGTACATGCGGCAGGGTGCGCGCGATTGCCACGGTTTCGTCGCGACTGGCGTCGTCAACCACGATCACGAGATCCACAAGGCCATGCGCCATGACTTCTTCGTAAGTCTGGCGCAATGTGCGCGCGGCGTTATACGCAGGCATTACTACCACAATTTTCTGGCCGTTTAGCATCGTGGTAATCGAATATGCGTTGGATCGCTACGTTGCAACCTTCATGACGATTTTTTACGATCCACGCTGTCTGGAATATTCGAGCCCAGGCCATCCGGAACGGCCGGAGCGCATTGCTCGGACCACGCCACTGATAAAGGATCGGCATCCCGATTGGGAATGGCGCGAGCCGGTCTCCGCGATGGACGATGAACTATTGCGCGCGCATTCGCGCCGGCATCTCGAACGCGTTGCCAATGCGCGGCAAGACTTTGATCCCGATACGCCGTTCTATGCGAATATCGAGGCGTACGCTCGGCAATCGGCCGGCGCTGCGATTGAAGCCGCACGCGCCGCGTTGCGTGGCGAACCGGCGTTTAGCCTGATGCGGCCTCCCGGGCATCACGCCACGCGAGATCGCGCGATGGGTTTTTGTTACTTCAGCAACGTTGCCATCGCTGCGCTCGACGCATTAAACGGCGCTGAACGCGTTGCCATTTGGGATTTCGACGGGCATCACGGCAACGGCACGGAAGCGATCGTGGCGCATAATGAACGAATTCGATTCGCGTCGATCCATCAATTCCCAGCATATCCAGGGACCGGCGCGAAATCGTTCGCGAACATCGATAACCATCCCGTCGCTCCTTTCACGCCGCGGAATAAAATTGTTGAGATTGCAGAGCAGTCGCTGCAAAAACTAATTACATTTAAACCCGATCTGCTTCTGGTTTCTGCCGGATTCGACGCCTATGCTCGCGACCCGCTGTTGCAATTGACCCTTGAGAGCGAAGATTTTGCAAAATTTGGCGACTGGTTAAGCCAAATCAATGTTCCAGTCGCGGTTGCCCTCGAAGGCGGCTACAGCAACGACTTGCCTGAATTGATCGATGCGTTTTTAACGGCCTGGCAGAGTTAGCGCCACAGATTTACACGGATGCAACACAGATGAATTTCTAAATCCGTGAGAATCCGTGTTAATCCGTGGCTTTACCTATTATCGGGCGCTCCAAATCTGCCGCCGCGTTTTCGATTTCGATGTAGCCGTATTGGTGGGCTCTGGCTTTCACCGCAAGCAGACCGCATCGATGAACGCTTTTAAAATCGCCGTAAGGGAATTTGTATCTTCGCTTCGTATTCTCGGGGTATCGTTCATCAATGCCGAGGTGCCATTTTGCATACTCACCGAATCCATGGAGACGGATAAATTCATTCTCTTGATCTGCTGAAGGCCGATGTTTGCTCCACGCGCCTTTGCCGTCCGCGATAACGTGTCCCTCGTTGATGAGTTGCGCGGCGAACGCGAAGGCGCCTTCGTTCAAATGAACGCTCTTGCGCGTCTGAGCGAGAACGCTGATCGCGCAGAAAAGAATTGCAACTGCGACGAAAGTGACAAACGCAGGTTTTGAGATGGCGGATTTCATCAACTCGGCCGGAAACGTTTGCCTCAGACGCGGAAGTGGCAAACAGTATTCGCTCCAGCGGGCCGTAGCACAGCTTGGTAGTGCGCTTGAATGGGGTTCAAGAGGTCGCGGGTTCAAATCCCGCCGGCCCGAGAAATTTTTGAGCCACGGATTAACCCGGATGAAACACAGATTATGCGTGGTGAAAATTCAAATTTATCCGTGTAAATCTGTGTTCATCTGTGGCTGAATGCTGAGCGCTGGAATTGTCGGACTGCCGAACGTCGGGAAATCGACGCTTTTCAACGCGGTCACCCGCACTCACAAAGCGCCGGCAGAAAATTATCCGTTCTGCACGATCGATCCGAACGTCGGCGTCGTCACGGTGCCCGATCCGCGACTGGCTAGAATCGCAGAGATTTCCGACTCCAAAAAAATCACGCCAACCGCGATCGAGTTCGTCGATATCGCCGGCCTGGTCAAAGGCGCGAGCGCGGGCGAAGGACTGGGAAACCAGTTTCTCCATCACATCCGTGAAGTGGAAGCGATCGTGCAGGTGGTTCGTTGTTTTGAAAATCCAGACGTTCATCATGTGAGCGCTACGATTGATCCAGTGCGCGACATCGAGATCATTAATACCGAGCTCGTGCTGGCTGACCTGGCTTCGTTGCAGAAGCGACGCGACCGAATACAGAAGCAACTGCACGCCGGCGAAAAAACAGCTATCATTGAAAGTGCGATCATCGAAAAATTACTTCCCCATCTCGACCGCGGGAAGCCGGCAATTACCGCCGAGTTGACCCCAGAAGAGAAGGCAGTCGCGCGAGGTTTCTTCCTGCTGACGTCAAAACCAACCATTTTTGCCTGCAATGTGGCGGAATCGGATTTGGCGGCAATTTCCAAACACGACTCCGCGAACTCCGCCACACGGTATGTCGATCTAGTCCAGGATTACGCGAACCAGCATTTCGCCACTGAAGCGATTGTTGTCAGCGCGCATATCGAGAGCGAGCTGGTTGATCTTAGCGAGCAGGAGGCGCTCGAATATTTACGCGGTCTCGGTGTGGAAGACAGCGGTGTGCACGCACTCATTCGCGCCGTGTATCATCTGCTCGGGCTGCGCACGTTTTTTACCACTGGCGAAAAGGAGACGCGCGCATGGACCATCCACGCCGGCGACAAAGCGCCAGCCGCAGCCGGAGCGATTCACTCCGATTTTGAGCGCGGTTTTATCGCAGCGGAAACCATTTATTACGACGATCTGGTCGCAGCTGGTTCTTTCGCGAAAGGACGCGAAGCAGGCAAACTGCGCTTGGAAGGAAAGGACTACGAAGTGCGCGATGGCGACGTGATTCTGTTCCGATTCAACGTCTGAGTTGTAGAGGCGGGTGTGTCAGCCGTCGACCAGATTTGCGCTTCGCACAGCGAAGCGGCTATAACGCGCCAAGATATAAGATCCGGCCGCATTGCTCGCAGTTGACGATCTCCTTTCCCGCTTTGACTCGAGCTGCTGTGGCAGTCGTTACTTTCATGTGGCAACCGGTGCAAACACCGTGCTCGACGGCGACGATCGCAGCGTCTCCTTTACTGTTGAACAGGCGCTCGAACTGGTCGAGCAAATCGGCGTCGATTTTAGACGCAAGCGCTTTCCGCTCATTTGCCAGTTCTGCCTGCTGCGTTTCCAGCGCTTTTGATTTAGTTTCGAGATCGATCAGTTGCCGCGTGATGCTGTCCTTCGTTGCCCGCGCGCTTTTATCGGCCGTTTCGAGTTCGGCTTTGAGCTTGTCGGCCTCGATCATCAATTCGAGTTCCTGATCCTCGAGTTTGCTGATTTCATTTTCGTACCGCTCAATTTCGTGGCCAATCGCCCGAAACTCCTCATTCTTCCGGGTTTGATACTGCTGCGTTTTGAGACGCGTGATGCTTTCGGTGCGGGTGCCCACGTCGAGTTCCAGTCTTTTGCGCTCAACTTCGACCTGACGCCCTTTTTGTTTCAGCAATTCAACGCCCGCTGCGGTTACGGCCAGTTGCGACTCAAGATGAGCGCGTTCCAACGGCAGCGTCTTAATCTCAGTCTGAATCTGTCTGATCTTTTGTTGTCGATCTTGAAGAACGAGCAGTTGTTCCAATTCAGGATGCACGCGCGCTCCAACGTATTGATTCGATGGAGCGGCGTCAATCACTGCCCGGCGGAGCCAATTTGATTGAACGCATCGAGGACTTGCTCGGGCCGCGCGCGCACCGCGATGTTCTCTGTAAGATTGACCCAGCGAACCATGCCGTTCGAATCAATCAGAAATTCGGCAGGCCGGGCAATGTCCGCGCCTTTAGGTCCTGCGCCGGGATGCAACACATCGTAACGGCGAATAACTTCTGCCTTGGGATCGGACAGCAGCGGGAACTTGTAACCACGCTTCTGTGATTGCCGCCTGTTAACGTCCGGCGGATCAACGCTGATGCCGACTATGCGGATCCCGCGCGCGTCAAAATCCGAAAGGCTCCGCTGAAAACTCCGCAACTCGGAGTTGCAAAGTGGTCACCAAAAGCCGCGATAAAAAATCAGCACGACAGCTTTTGAGCCGGAAAGCAAATCCGCCAGGGATACCGGCTTTCCATTTTGATCGACCAACGTGAATTTCGGCGCCTTTTCCCCAACGCGCGGCGCCTGAGCTGAGAGCGGAACCTGCCGGAGGACGAAAAAAAATTCGTAACTAAAAAATACGAAAAGGAACAGCGCGATTGCACTGAAGATAGAGCCGAAGATTTTACCGCGATAACGCTGCGGCCGGCCAAGAGCGCGAAAGAGGCCGACGATCAACAACACAGCGCCGATTCCAAAGAGCAAAAGATTCGCCCAAGGAAAATCGCGTGTGATCGGAAACTGGGCGAAGAACTCGTAACTGACCAACCCACCGACAGCGACGAGGAAGCCGGCCCAAATCGGCCAGTTCCACTTCCGCGTCATGTCGATCTTGTCCGCCATCAGGATGGACTCGTCCCCTGGCGAGCCGTCGCCATTCGTAAAATCCAGCGATAGAGAATGAATGTCATCGCTGCGAATGTGACGCCGCCGAGGACGATTCCCGCGGTTTCAAATCCCGGACCGACCAACGCGAGCGGCGCGGGTTTGCTCGACAGGGATTTGATCACCGCAATCACGACCTGAATTATTCCTTCACCAACGATCAGACCCGATGCGAGCAACACGCCAAGCTGCTTCGCGGCTTCGGGCTTGGAAGTGCGATCGGCTCGCCTGTCGTAGAACCAACCGGCAACGGCTCCGGCAACAATCATCAAAGTGGCCGAAGTCGGCAGATAGATTCCGAGACCGACCGCGAGCGGCGGAACGCGCGTGTGTTTGGTCGTGCGGGCAAGGATTTCATCCAGCAAAACAATTCCAACGCCGATCAGTGCGCCGATTTCGATCAAACTCCAATCGATGTCCGCGGCGATCACGCCTTTCGCGAGCGCTTGGATGAGGCCCGCTTGCGGCGCGGGCAATGGATGCGGACGAAGCTCGGCGCCAGGCGCACCAACGAAACCGTAGGTGTGATTCATAAGATCTAGCACCGGCGGAATAACCAGCGCCCCTGCGACGACACCAATCACCAGCGCGACTTGTTGCTTCCACGGCGTCGCATCAACCAACTGTCCGGTCTTGAGATCCTGAAGATTATTATTCGCAATCGCGGCGACGTTGAAAATTACCGCTGTAGTAAAAAGGGCGAACGCGATCAATGCCTTGCCGGAATCCGGCGACACGTACGGCTTAACGCCGATCACCAGGAGCAATGCCGCACCGATCACCACCAGAATTCCAATGCCTGATAACGGGCTGTTCGATGAACCGATCAGACCGGCCATGTAGCCGCACACCGCCGACACGAAAAAGCTCATCAACACGATGTAGACGACGCCGCCGATGATGAGCGTTGGCAGATGCGCGCCAAGGCCGCTAGTGTTGGCAAAATCGCCCAGAAGCCAGCCGATCGGCAGCATGCAAGCGAGTGTGACCAAACCGACGATACCGATCGGAATGTCGCGTTCGGTAATCGGCAACGTGTCGGCTTTACCCGCTTTGCGCGCACGCGACGCAGCCATCGCGCTGGCCAGACCACTGATCAGCGGCTTTGCCAGCTTCAACAAAGTCCAAATCGCAGAAATGCCGATCGCGCCGGCGCCAATGTATCTGACTTTGCCGCTCCACGCGCTGCGCGCGAGCGCAGCTACCGGTGTAGTGAAGTCATGGGCAAGGCCAGAATAATGCGGCACTCCCCAGCCCCAACCGATCAGCAAGCCGATCAGCATCGCGATGCCCACCGAGAGACCGACAAGGTGCCCGATCCCTAGCAACAAAAATGATAATGAGAAATCGTAGCCGCTGACCGCACCTTTCTTCCCGATGCGAAAATTTTGCACGACATCGGAAGCGAAGATTTGTGTCTCAATGATTAAGGCAAAAGCGGCGGACACAATTGATCCCCACAAAACTGCGAGCAGACCAGCGCGGCCGTGTTCGATATCGTCAGCATGCTTCGAATCGTCGCTGCTGCCGATTTTCAAGACCTCGGCGCACGCGACCCCCTCCGGATAAGGTAAATCCGAGTTCGTCACCAACGCGCGACGCAATGGAATCGAATACATCACACCGAGAATTCCGCCGAGCGCGCAAATCCAAAACGAAGTCCAGAAAGGAAAGTCGGTCCAGTAACCGATCATGATCAGTCCGGGCAAAACGAAAATAATCGACGAGAGTGTGCCCGCTGCCGAAGCGACCGTTTGTACGATGTTGTTTTCCTGGATAGTTGCGTCGCGAAAACTCCGCAGGATCGCCATCGAAATCACAGCCGCCGGGATTGATGTCGAAAAAGTGAGGGCAGCTTTGAGTCCGGCGTAAATGTTGGCCGCAGTGAAAACCAACGTGATGATGACGCCTATGATGATACCGCGGACAGTGAGTTCGGCGGGCGATGTGTCTCGGTTTATTCGGTTGCCATTCACAATGCGAGTTCCAGTGCTGGTTCGTAGCCGAATTTTTCGATGCGAGCGCAGAATAGTGTGAATTCGTCCGACGGGTCAAGACGCCGTAGCTCGTCTGTATGCAAAATTCGCGAGCATGGAGATACAGGGCCCGATGGGCCTTGAAATCCGGGGAGCGCACGCGCCCCGGAATCAAAACATCTCCACCGGCGAGCGCTGGGAGGTTTGGGGGCTGCTTTTGCTGCCGCCTGCTTCGCCGAGAGTTGCCACGCGCAGGTCCCAAATTTCGTTGTCGATCTTGCGGAACGCGGGTTCGGAAAATGCATCCGGCGGTGCAAGGTTCTCCTTGAAACGTCCAACGCTACGCACCGCGCGCTCGATTTGTTTGCCTGGCAGTTTGTCGAGGATTCGATGCACGTTCTCGATTTCGGGGATGCGATGGCAAATCATCGCGAGGTCGTTGCCGGCTGCGATAGCCAGACGAATGGTGTCTTCAAGGTCGTATCCCGTCAGGATTGCGCCCATGTCGAGATCGTCGGTCATGATGAGACCCTCGAAGCCGAGTTCGTTGCGTAACAAATCGGTGATGATGCGCCGCGATAATGTGGCAGGCGTTTTCTTCGACTCAAAACATGGATACCACCCATGGCAAATCATCATGCTGTCGACGTCGGTAACGAATTCTCGGAAGACGGCCAGCTCGTTTCGATCGAGTTGTTCGCGGCTGCGATCGATTCGCGGCAATTGGTAATGAGCATCTGAACTCGCGGCGGAATATCCGGGAAAATGCTTGCCGCAGCTTGCGATCCCCTGCCCTCTCATCGCTTCGTTGAACGCACCCGCATTGCGAACGACTTGATCGACATTTTTTCCGTAGCAACGGCCGCGCAACGAATTGTCGGCATTGTCGTCGAAGGAAATGTCGAGTACGGGACACAAATCCAAATTGAATCCGAAGAGCCGCAGCAAACGCCCGGTGATATCGCCGTGGCGCCGGATCAATTCGACATCGTCTTTGTCGCGCAATTGTTGCGCGTTCGGCGGCTCGTTGCCGATCAGACGCAATCGCGAAACGCGACCGCCCTCCTGATCGATGGTGATGATGGGCTCGGCTTCGCTCAAGTCGCGCAAATCCTCGATGAGCTTCCGGAGTTGCGCGGCGCTTTCGATATTTCGGCCGAAAAGAATGAACGCGCCCGGTTGCACTTTACGGAAAAGCCTGGCCGTTGCTGGCTCGAGCTCTTTTCCGGGCACACCCGTCATGATCAGTTGACCGAGTGAATTGGCTTTCATGGGGCCGCAAACATCAACGCTCAACGTCCAACGTTCAACGTCCAACGCTCAATCGGCTTGTTTTAGTTGAACGTTAAGCGTTGAGCGTTGAGCGTTGAGCGTTGAAAAAAGTCGGCATTTACGGCGGCTCATTCGATCCTATTCATCACGGACATCTGATCTTGGCCCGCGAAGCGCGCGAGGCTTTGGATCTGGAGAAAGTAATTTTTGTTCCCGCCGCGGTGTCGCCGTTTAAAGGGCGCGCCGCGGCAGCGAGCGGCGATATGCGATTAAAGATGTTGCAGGCCGCGATCGAAAGTGAAGAGGGATTTGCAATTGACGATTGCGAGCTGCGGCGGCCGCCGCCATCGTGGACCATCGATACGGTGTTGGAAATTCGGAAACGCGAAACCGACTCCGAGATTTATCTCCTCATCGGCGAAGATAACGTGGCGGCGCTGGACCGTTGGCGGCGGTTCGACGAGTTAAAGAAAATGGTGCGCTTTGTGGTGCTTGATCGCACGGGCTCACAAACGCGGCGCAATTACCAGGTCGTGCTCCGGAAGATCGACATCTCGGCCACGGACATCAGAAAGAGAGTTGCGCACGGACAATCGATCCGTTATCTCGTACCGCCAGCCGTGGAAGAAATTATTGAGCGCGAAAAACTTTATCGGGAGCAATCGAAATAACGCCGGAAAACCTAGCAAAGACCTGCGCGGAACTCGCCTCGAACAAAAAGGCCGAGGACATTGTTGTGCTGGACTTGCGCGATATCTCGACGTTTACGGATTTTTTTGTCATTTGCTCCGGCACGTCTGAGCCTCAACTGAAAGCGATTGCAAACGAAATCGAAACGCGCTTGCGTGAAGACCATTCGCTTCGACCACTAGCGATCGACGGATTTCCGGCCAGCCAATGGATGGTCCTCGACTACCTGCAAGTGGTTGTCCACATCTTTCACCGAGACAAGCGCGCCTTCTACAGCCTGGAAGACCTATGGGGCGACGCGCCCCGCATGGAATGGGAAACGGCCCTCAAGGAGTGACGGCTGCCCCCGCCTGCGCCGAGGCTACGGCGGGGAGGCAAGCGGTCGTTCCTTGAAAGGTCAAGCCGCTACAATTTCGGCGTTGGCTTAGGCGGCGGCGGACCTTTCGGTGCACTCTGTGGGGCAGGCCCTGAAGCCTGCGGAGCAGGCGTCGGAGGCGGTTTAACTTCCAGCAGTTCTACATCGAAAATCAGAGTCGCGTTCGCAGCGATGTCTGGACCGACGGACCGCTCGCCATATGCGAGGTTCGACGGGACGAAGAACTGATATTTTGATCCCGGCTTCATCAGTTGAAGCCCTTCTGTCCATCCCTTGATGACGCCGTTAAGCGGGAAGGTGGCCGGTTGGCCGCGCTTGTACGAACTGTCGAACTCCGTGCCGTCAATCAGCGTGCCACGATAATTTACTGTCACCATGTCAGTCGCCTTGGGTTGCGGTCCTGTTCCCTCTTTCTCGACTTTGTATTGCAATCCGCTGGCAGTGGCTTTTACCCCGGGTTTCTTTTTGTTTTCCTCGAGGAACTTCGCGCCGTCCGCCTTATTTTTCTCTCCGGATGCCTTCTGTTTTTGTTCCATGTCTTTCTCGAATTGCGCCATCACGTCCTTGACCTGGTCCTGTGTGAGCTGCGGTTTACCGGCGAGGGCGTCTTTGATACCGGCGGCGAGCACATCTGGATTGATATCTACCTTCTGCCGGCTCAGATTCAATCCGATATTCATGCCGATGCTATAGCTGACCTTGTCCTTCTGGTCTTTTAGTTGTGGTGATTTGTCTTGCCCGAACAAAGGCAATGCAAGTAAGGATGCGCTGACAATAATAATAAAACGTTTCATAAGATGGTTTTTCCTGCGCCGCGTTAATTAAATATTCGCCGCAGAAACCCGCACGCTAATGGATAAATGCCGCCCGTCAAGAAAACAGCGTTACTTGCTGTCGTTGGCGAATTGTCACTTGGGATGTTCGGTTGGTGCAACGTGCAGTTTGGGGTCGCCTCTCCCTGTTCCAAGGGAGACGGGGATGGTGAGGGTTGATTCAGGCAACCAAGGGCAGCGCGTCTCAAACTCCTCACCTTCATCCTCTCCCTTTATCCAAGGGGAGAGGCGACGAAGACTAGCGTTCGGAGGCTTTTGTTCTTTGGCCGGATCGGTCATTGCCGCCACAATTGCGCTCTGGCCGCACATATCGTGTGCCATCACGCTCTCGCGTGGTGACATTCTGAGGATTGGAAAAAGAGTTTGGCAAAATGAATGCAACGGAACTATTTCCGGACTCACCAGTTGGAATGAAGGCGAAGACTTCGCGTCGCTGGGCATCGGCCATTTCATCTGGTACTCGAAGGGACGGCGCGGCCCTTTCGAAGAAAGTTTCCCCAAACTCGTAAGTTTCATTTCAAAGCGCGGCGCCAAATTGCCAACATTACTCTTGACGAGCGGCGAACAGCCATGTCCATGGAACTCGCGTGCCGAGTTTCTTCAAGCGCAACACACACCGGAGATGAATCAGTTACGCCAGTTTCTTGTCGATACAATCGATCTTCAGGCTGAATTCCTTATTGCGCGGTTAGAGGGCGCGCTGCCTAAAATGTTGAATGAAGCGGCGCCTGCCGATCGAGCAAACGTCCAGCAACAGTTCGAGCGATTGGAGAGAACACGACAGGGATGCTTCGCTCTTGTCGATTACGTAAACTTCAAAGGAGAAGGCGTCCTGCACACGGAGCGTTATCAAGGCCAGGGATGGGGCTTGCTTCAAGTGCTCGAAGCGATGCATGGGACTTCTGACGCCGGCGCAGTCGATGAATTTGCTCGCGCAGCGAAGGCGACCTTGATTCGACGCGTGCACAATTCCCCGGCCCAACGTCACGAATCACGATGGTTATCGGGTTGGCTTCGGCGCGTGAACAGCTACAGTGGCGGCTAATCCATGCGACCAAAACTTCGCATACTGCTTTGCGCCATCGTAATGACTGTTCTTACCAGTTCGGTCAACGGTCAGTTCCGTTTGTTCGGACCAAGATCACCCAAACCAACGCCACAGCCAATGCGCAAAGCGTCCGAGCTTATTAGCAGGCAACCACCGTTGAAGGTGAATCAATCTTTACTCAAACAAGCGACGCCGGACAATACACACATCGTCGTCTCGATTCCGAAGCAGCGCGCTTACCTGATGATCGAGGACAAAGTCGTGGCCGATGGTCCAATCTCGTCCGGCAGACGCGGACACGAGTCGCCGACGGGCCATCTGCACGTGCTTGAGAAAGACCCGAATCACCATTCGAATCTGTACGGCGATTTTGTGGACTCTTCGGGCCGCGTGGTACGTGCTGGAGTTAGCGCCCGGATCGATTCAGCTCCGAGCGGCACGCACTTCACCGGCGCGCCGATGAGATGGTTCCTGCGTTTGACCGACGAAGGCGTCGGTATGCACGTTGGAATTTTGCCCGGCTACCCCGCTTCGCATGGCTGCATCCGTCAATCGACCGACGGCGCAAAATTATTTTACGATTACGTGAAGGTCGGCACGCCCGTGGAGGTGGGCGACTACTGACATTTTTGGGCTGTCATTCCGAACGAAGGCGACGAGGAATCTCGAATTTTAAATAGCAATCCCGCAATCGCAGGAGACTTCGCTCGACGTGGCAAGAGCCGTTAGCTTGAAGCAAGCAATTTCCGCCGCAACATCTCAAATCCCGCCTGCGCCGCCAATTGTTTGAACGTCTCGCGGTCAGTTGGGAAAAAGAACCTTTTCGCCATCGTTTCTGACTGTGCTGAGGCCAACGCAACGTAAACTGTTCCAACTGGTTTTTCTGGCGACCCACCGGTTGGCCCGGCGATTCCAGTTGTTGCGAGAGCATAGTCCGACTCTGCACAGGCGCGGGCGTGTTCGGCCAGCGCGCGCGCGACTGGCTCGCTTACGGCGCCATGCGCTTCGATGAGCTTTGGATCAACATCCAACATGTCAGTCTTTGCTCGATTGGCGTAACAAACATAGCCAGCCACAAAAATCTTCGATGCGCCGGGCACGTTCGTGATACGGTTCGCAATCAATCCGCCGGTGCACGATTCGGCGGTCGCCAGCGTTTGATTACGTTTTGTGAGCAGTTGGACGATCACTTCCTCCAGTGTTTCATCCGCTGTAGAAAAGATCGAGCGACCCAGCGTCGATCTGACGATTCCGTCCGCCTGTTCGACCGCCTCTGCCTTGCCGACAATGCGCACTTCGACTTCACCCGGCCTCGCACAGTAACCGAGCTCAATTCCCGGAATCGCGAGAATCTTTTTGCCGATTGCTTCTTCAACCAGCGACTCGCCGACTCCGGCGATCCGATACAACCGTCGCTCCACTAATGCCGACGGCGGTACGAGCGAGCGCAAGATCGGCATAACATATTTTCGGAACATCGGCTGAAGCTCGCGCGGCGGCCCTGGCAGAACAAAAATGTGCGGCGATCGGATGCGCGGATTGATATTTGCCTTCAAATAGAATCCGGGCGCGCTTCCGTTTTCGTTTGGGAGAACCTGCGCGCCGGCTGGGACGTCGGACTGACGGGCAATTCCCGCAGCCCATTTGATTCCGCGAATTTGAAGTCTCTGCCGGAGCGAAGACAGTAATTGAGCATCCTGACGCAGCTCTAAACCGAGCGAACCGGCAATCATCTCTCGCGTGATGTCGTCACTGGTTGGACCCAAACCGCCGGTCACAAAAAGAATCTCACAGCGCGGAAATAACTCGGCCAGCGTATGCCCGATTGCCTCGCTATCGGGAACCGTGCGCTGCTCGTCGATTCGCAGACCCAACGGAAAAATCTCGCGCGCAATGAACGCAAGATGGGCGTCTTGAACATCGCCGAGCAAAAGCTCGGTCCCGGTGTTGACGAGAATTGTTCGCATGAGCAGAAAACGCTCAACTTTTAACGCTCAACACTCAACGTCCAATTTGCCTGTAATTGAACGTTCAAAGTTGAACGTTGAGCGTTGGACGTTTGCCGGCAATTGTTACGCGGCTGTCTTGTCTTGTTTCTTGCGAATCAGCGGCAGCTTTTTGCCTTCTACCACTGCGCGATTGATCGTAACCTCGGCAATATCTTCGCGACTCGGCACGTCGTACATGATGTCGAGCATGATGCGTTCGAGCATCGAACGCAACGCGCGCGCGCCTGTTCCCTTTGTGACCGCCTGCGCCGCCATCGCGCGCAAGGCATCCTTGGTAACCGATAAACGCACGCCTTCCATCGAGAAAAGCTTCGTGTATTGCTTCACCATCGCGTTCTTTGTCTCGGTAAGAATGGCCACCATTTCTTCCTCGGTCAGCGCATCAAGCGAACTGACCACTGGCAGGCGTCCGATGAATTCGGGAATCATTCCAAACGCGAGCAAGTCTTCCGGTTCGACGTGGCGGATGGCTTGCTTTCGTAATGCTTCCTCCACTTCGAGCGTCGGGCTGCCAAAGCCCATCACCTTTTGGCCGATGCGTTTCTGAATGATTTTGTCGAGTCCGATGAATGCGCCGCCGCAAATGAAAAGAATTTTCTCGGTGTTGACCTGGATATATTCCTGATGCGGATGTTTGCGCCCGCCCTGCGGCGGAACATTGCACATGCTGCCTTCCAAAATTTTCAAAAGCGCCTGCTGCACTCCTTCGCCGGAAACATCGCGTGTGATGCTTACGTTATCGGTCTTGCGGCCGATCTTGTCGATCTCGTCAATGTAAACAATGCCGATCTCGGCTCGTTTCACGTCGTAATCAGCATTTTGAAGCAATCGCAGAATAATGTTTTCGACGTCTTCACCGACATAACCGGCCTCGGTCAGCGTAGTCGCATCGGCGATGCAAAATGGCACGTCGAGGATTCTGGCCAACGTTTTCGCCAGCAAAGTCTTCCCGGAGCCTGTTGGGCCGATGAGCAAAATGTTGCTCTTCTCAATCTCAACGTCTGCAAACGGGTCCGGCTGAAAGGTAGCGGAAGCGTCGGCTGTCGATGCAGTTTGCAACACCCGCTTGTAGTGATTGTGAACTGCCACCGATAGCGTCTTTTTGGCGATCTCCTGGCCGATCACATACTGATCAAGCGCGCGCCGGATTTCTGCCGGTTTCGGGACGCGAATATTGGACGACTGACGTCGGGCATCTTCGTTGAGTTCTTTATCGAGAATGCTTTTGCAAACGTTGATGCAGCTATCGCAGATATAAACACCAGGGCCGGCGATTAGCTTGCGCACCTCGGCATGGCTCTTGCCGCAGAACGAGCACATCGTGAGGTTGGAAGCGCGGGCCATATTGGTTTGGGGGGTTAAAAACGCTGTTATCCCGACACCTTGCGCGGTAACGCCACCTCCGCGACTTCTACTGAACGATCACCGGCCGGCGGCGTGGCGCCATCCAGTAACTTTATTTCCTTTCGCGACTTGATCACTTCGTCCACGAGACCGTATGCCTTCGCTTCTTCGGCAGACATGTAATAATCGCGGTCTGAATCGACCCGGACCTGCTCCTCAGATTTGCCAGTGTGTTGCGCGATGATTCGGATGAGGCGTTTCTTCAGCTTAAACATGTAATCGACCTGGCGCTCCACATCACTCGCCGCGCCTTGTGCGCCGCCGGAAACCTGATGGATCATGATGTCGGAATTTGGCAGCGCGAAGCGTTTGCCTTTCGTACCCGCGCAGAGCAAGACTGCTCCCATGCTCGCCGCCATGCCGAGACAGTACGTTGTCACATCGCAGGTGAGAAATTGCATCGTATCGTAAACGGCCAGCCCAGCTGTGACTACGCCGCCGGGACAATTGATGTAAATGTTGATGTCTTTCTTGGAATCCTCCATCTGCAAAAACAACAGCTGCGCGATCACAAGATTCGCAACGTGATCGTCAATCGGCGTTCCGATAAAAACGATCCGATCCTTGAGCAGCCGCGAGTAAATATCATAGCTGCGTTCGCCCCGGCCAGTCTGCTCCACGACCATCGGGATCAGCACCTGCGAAACGTTTTCGTCCGATATACTCATGGTTTTTCTTCTTTAACAGTGGATTCTTGTGCCGGTTCGATGCTAACATTCGCCTTCAGGAAATCAAGAGTCTTACCAAGCAGAATCTGTTCGGCCACGTCGTCCAACGCGTCTTTTTGCTGCAACTCCTTGCGCATTTTCTCGAGATGAAATGTTGTAACGCGCCGCCTCCTGCGTGATGCGAAGCATCGACATCTTCCTTCGTTACTTGAATTTTTTCGCCTTCCGCGATCCGGTGCAGAATGAAATTTGTTTTCAACCGATGAGCCGCCACTCCGGCGGCGCCGTCGATCAGCTCTTTCTCTTTTTCCTTCAGCATCTCATCGGTAACACCGCGCTCGCGATTCCGTTGCACTAATTCTGCCAGCGCGCGGCGCGTTTCGTTTTGAAGCAGCGCCGAAGGCAACTCGAACTGGATGTGCTCATGCAAATATTTAAGGATCTGCGCTTCCTTGGCCCGCTCGACATCATGCTCTTTTGCATGCTCGATATCGTGCTCGATCATCTGACGAAGATCGGTCAGCGTTTTCCCCGGAGCCAGTTTGGCCGCAAGCGCGTCATCGATCGCTGGCAAAACTTTCTCCTTAATCTCACGCAGCGTAACGGCGTAGTCCGCTTTTTTGCCTGCCAATTCTTTAACCGGAAAATCCGCTGGGAATTCCACGATCACCAGGCGCGTCTCGCCCGGCTTTTGTTCCACCAACTGCTCACAAAATTTCGGCAGAAAATTGTCAGCCGCCAGATGCAGCCAGAATTTTTTGCCGCCTTGCAAATTCTTGCTGACCTGCGGCGCAATTTCGCTGATCGGCTTGGTCGTCCACCGAACCTTCGAAATCGATGACCGCAAAATCGCCCATTTGTAGTCCCCGTCCAGGCACATCTACAAAGTCAGCTGATTGATCACGCAAACGCTCCAGCGCCGCGTCCACCTCGGAGTCAGTGACCTTTGTGTCCGGCAACTGCACAGGAATGTTCTTGTAGTCCGGCAGCTCGAATTCCGGCGCGGTAACGACCGTCGCGCGGAAGCGCATCGATTTGTCCTCGCCGAACTGGATGTCTTCGATGTTCGTCAACGAAGCCACGCGCAATTGCTCTCGTTCGACTGCTTCATGATAACTTTTCGAGACGAGTTTTTTGGTCAGTTCGTCCTGGATTTCCTTGCGAAATCTTTTGTCGATTACGGCGCGCGGCGCCTTGCCCGGCCGGTACCCTGGGATCTTGGCAAATCGCACAAAACTGTTCGCGATCGCATCCCACTCCTTCGCCACTTCCTCAGGTGGCAATTCAATCTGCAGCTTCGAGACAAACCCCGGCTGCCTTTCCACTTCAACCTTCATTGTAAAACCACGCTACGCTGCGTGCTTTGTAGGGCAACCGCTCCCTGGCACGCCGTAGCCTTGGCGAAGGCGGCCGGTTGCCATTCGGCAGGCGAAGCGCCTGCCCTACAATCAGACAATCCGTTTCCCGCGCACGTAAACCGAATGCGTCTGCGGCACTCCAAACCAGTACGCCAATTCCCGATAATCTTCGCAATCGAAGATCGAAAAGTTGGCAAGCTTCCCCTGCTCCAGTGAACCAATCGTGTTGCCGCGATTAAGGCTGTAAGCAGCATTGATTGTCGCTGCCGTGATTGCTTCTGCAGGCGACATTTTCATTTGCGTGCAGGCGAGAGACAAAATCATCGGCATGCTCGGCGTCGGCGACGAGCCGGGATTGAAATCCGTTGCGATTACAACGGCGAGACCGGCCTCGATCATTTCACGTGCGCGTGGATAATCCGGTGATCCGAGCGCATAAACCGAACCCGGCAAAAGTACCGGTTGCACGCCCGCTTTCTTCAGCGCTGCGATCCCCTGCTCATCCGTTTTTTCCAAGTGGTCCGCCGTCGTTGCTTTCAATTCAGCAGCGAGTCTCGCGGCTCCTGAATTGGTCAGTTGATCAGCGTGAATTCTTACTTCAAGGCCGAGCTCTTTCGCGGCACTTAGAATCTTTCTCGACTGCTCGACGTCGAAGTATCCGCGCTCGCAAAACACGTCGCAAAATTCCGCTAACTTTCCCTTCGCCACTCGCGGCAACATCTCATCGATCACAAGCTCGACGTAACGTGACGCAGACAATCCTGTCTGCGAGTCTTGGGACGCAGGCAGGATTGCCTGCGCCACAGCGCGCGGCACCGCGTGCGCCCCAAGAAATGTCGGCACAATCTCGAGCGGCGATTGCTCGTCGAGCGATCGCATCACACGCAAGATTTTCAATTCATCTTCCACCGTAAGCCCGTAGCCGGATTTTGCTTCGACGGTTGTTGTCCCGCAGCGTAGAAACCAGTCTGCATGTTTCTTTGCCTCCACGAAAAGATCGTCATCACTGGCTGCGCGCGTCTTCTCTACCGTGGACCAAATCCCGCCGCCAGCTTTGGAGATTTGCTCATAATTTTCGCCGCGCGCACGCCGTTCAAAATCGTCGAGCCGATTTCCGGCAAAAACCAAATGCGTGTGCGCATCGACAAATCCCGGCAACACAACACGCCCGCCAGCGTCAACGATCTCCGCGCCGCGTGATTTCTTTTCGATCTCATCGCTCGGGCCGACGCTGTCGATTTTCCCGTCACGAATTAGCATTCCGCCATCGCGAATAATTGCCAGATCGGCCATTTCCGGTCCAACGCGCGGTCTCTTCGGCCCAGCCAGCGTGACGAGTTGCGAAACGTGAAGGACAGCAAGTGACTTCACGATTTGCTCAGCTTGGCTTCAACAATCTGGTTGATGTTTTTGAACTGCGCCTCTGAATCGGCGCTGATCTTTCGGAGTTTTTCTTGAAGATTCGATTTAAATTTTTCGTCCTTCAACTGAGCGAGATTGATTCGCACATTCAGCGCCGCGCCTTCAATGCATGCGCGAGTGGCCAGCGCGCCGACACCCACATCCGAGATAGAAGCCGGATTTCCTTTTTCCGCCATTTCCGCCAGCAGTGCGTACGATTTTGATGCCGTTTCCATAACGTTCAAAGGCACTTCCGCCGCGTATTTCGTCGCCGCTTCAATCGCGACGGAACGCGCCGTCTTCTCTTCTGCGGACTCTTTTGGCAGCGCAAATGAGTCCATCACCTTGTTGAATGCAGCGGTATCTTCGTCCACCAGCGATAGCAATTCGTCTTTGAGTTGCTGTGCCTTGACCGCCCAATTGCTGAAATATTCGAGCTTGTCGTCCCAGCCGCGCTTCCCGGCGGAAAGATTTGCGACCATTCCGCCCAAGCGACGCACCCAATGCGCCCATCAACGCGGCGACGGAACCGCCGCCGGGCGCGGGCGAATCGCTCAACGTTTCATTGCAAAATTCGCGCACATCCATTTTTACGAGGGATTTTTTTGACTCAGCAGATTGAATCTTGAATTCAATCACCTTTTCGTTCGGATCGAAAGGCTTCAGTTCGCTCAAGCCCATGGAGCAAATCGCAATATCTATCAGTTCCCCTTCTGAAACACCTTCGGAGCATCGTTGCTTGCGCAAAAAATAGCGGCCGGCATCGATCAGACATTTCTTCGGCACCATTCCGACAATCTCTGAACCTGTTACGCGCATGCCGCGGTTGGCTGCCGCATCGACGCACGCGTCGAATGCCACATGCAACGGCGTCTCCTCGATGTTCGTCAGATTCATCGACACCTGCGCGATCCCGTACTCCTTCACGAACCAGCCAATGGCTTTGACGTGCTTCAACGTTCCGGGAATGCGAACGGGTTCGCCATTTGCATCCAGCACAGGTTTTCCCCACGGCGTGCCGTCTTCTGTCTTCACTCTCCCCTGCTCTCGTACATCAAAGGCAACCGAGGTCGCGCGTCGCACTGACTTTGTGTTCAGATTTACATTGTAGGCGACCAGAAAATCACGGACACCGATTACGGTCGCGCCCGATTTCTCATTGAAAACGGCCGGACCGAAATCAGGCTTCCATTTAGGGTGTTTTATTTTTTCGAAGAACCCTTCGTATTCGCCGCCGCGAATGATTGAAAGATTCGAACGCGCCTTATCCTTTGCCGCTTTTTCGTAGAGATAGACCGGGATTTTTAATTCCTCGCCGACGCGTTTTCCGAGCTGAGTCGCGCACCCGATTGCTTCTTCCCAAGTCACGTTGCTCACCGGGATGAATGGACAAACGTCAGTCGCACCCATGCGGGGATGCGCGCCTTTGTGTTTGCGCATGTCGATAAGCTCCGCGGCTTTTTGGATAGCGCGAAATGCCGCTTCCACCGCCGCATCGGGATTTCCGACAAGGGTCACCACTGTCCGATTCGTGCTCGCCCCGGGATCGACATCCAGCAACGAGACGCCATCTACCGATTTGATCGCATCTGTAATCTGCCGAATGATGTTTTGATCGCGCCCTTCGGAAAAATTCGGCACGCACTCGATTAACTTTTGCATCAGAAGGAACTTCGACAGCGCGTTAATCCCGCGCTCGCGGCTGCATAGGGAGCTCGATGTTGTTGGCAACGGCGAATTCGATGGCGCGGGAGTAGCCGGCGTCGGCGTGGCGAAGGATACCGGTGCCGGGATCACTGGTAAGAACGCGTTCCAATCGGCGCCTGGAATTTTCGGTGCCGTCGGCAACGACGACCATGCCTGCATGTTGCGAGAACCCGATGCCGACGCCTCCACCGTTGTGAATCGATATCCACGACGCGCCGGCGGCGGTATTGATCAGCGCGTTGAGCAACGGCCAATCAGCGATTGCGTCGCTGCCGTCGAGCATGGCTTCGGTTTCCCGATTGGGCGACGCAACCGAGCCGGAATCGAGATGATCGCGGCCGATCACGATGGGCGCTTTGATTTCGCCACGCTTCACCAGCTCGTTCATCGCGAGGCCAAACTCGGCGCGTTCGCCGTAGCCGAGCCAGCAAATTCGCGCCGGCAATCCTTGAAATTGAATTCGCTGCTCGGCGAGCTTCATCCACCGGGCCAGCGTTTGGTTTTTCGGAAATAATTCGAGCGCAAGCCTGTCAGTGCGCGCGATGTCCGCGGGATCGCCGCTCAACGCAACCCAGCGAAACGGACCGCGCCCTTTGCAAAACAACGGACGAATGTATTCGGGAACAAAACCGGGGATGTCGAAGGCGTTTTTCACGCCGGCCTTTTTTGCCTGCGCGCGAATGTTGTTTCCATAATCAAACGTGATTGCGCCTTTTTTCTGCAACGCCAGCATGGCATCGACGTGCACGGCCATCGAGTGCATTGCGCGCTCGATGTATTCGTCCGGATTTTTTCGGCGCAAAACGAGCGCGTCTTCGAGCGACATGCCGTGCGGTACGTAGCCGTTCAAGGCGTCGTGCGCGCTGGTTTGATCCGTTAAAACGTCGGGCGCAATTCCGCGTCTGACAATTTCCGGCAGAACATCAGCGCAATTGCCAACAAGTCCTACCGAGAGCGATTTGCGATTTTTGCGTGCCTGATCGATCAACTGGAGCGCTTCATCCAGCGTTGACGCAATCTTGTCGCAGTAACCGCTTTTCAATCGCTTCTCGATGCGTGCAGGATCGACTTCGACCCCGAGAAAGACCGCGCCATTCATCGTCGCAGCCAGCGGTTGCGCGCCGCCCATGCCGCCGAGCCCGCCGGTCAAAACGAATTTTCCGTCCAGCGATCCGCCGAAATGTTTGCGGCCCGCCGCTGCAAAGGTTTCAAACGTTCCCTGCACAATCCCCTGGCTGCCGATGTAAATCCATGAGCCAGCTGTCATCTGGCCGTACATTGTCAGTCCCATTCTTTCGAGCCGATTGAACTCGGCGTAATTGTTCCATTGTCCGACAAGATTCGAGTTCGCGATGAGCACCCGCGGCGCTTCTTCGTGTGTCCGAAATTTGCCGATCGGTTTCCCTGATTGCACGAGAAGCGTTTCGTCGTTTTCGAGTTCGCGCAGCGAGCGGACAATCGCGTCGAACGCTTCCCAGCTTCGCGCGGCGCGCCCTGTGCCGCCGTAAACAACGAGCTGATCTGGATTCTCCGCTACATCCGGATCGAGATTATTCATCAACATCCGCATAGCTGCTTCCTGATGCCAGCCTTTGCAGCTGCGCTCGCTGCCGTGTGGCGCATGGATGACACGTCTTCCACTCATAGCTTTTCGTCTTCGCTGTCAAAATCGCCCCGGCGAATCGCTTCGGCAACATGGGTAATGTCAGGTGAGAGGGATCGATCCTGCACGAGCGGCCGCGCGATTTTCCGCACAGCCGCGAATGCGCGCTCGACGCCAACGCCGGCTTTCAACGGTCGGCGATGTTCCAAGCCTTCAGCAGCAGCGAGCAATTCGATGGCGAGCAAATTTTCGGCGAGATCGACAATCGCACGCAGCTTCAGCGCGCTCGTCATTCCCATGGAAACGTGATCTTCTTTCCCACCGGAAGTGGTGATGTTGTCAATGCTCGCTGGATGCGCGAGCACGCGAGCTTCATTGACCAGCGAGGCGGCCACGACGTGCGCAGTCATGAAGCCGGATTGCACACCCGGCTCTCGCGCCAGAAATGCAGGCAGCCCTTCGTTTTTGTCTGGATTCACCAGTCGATCCGTCCGGCGTTCGCTGATGCCCATCAGATCGGCAATTGCAATCGCAGCGTAATCGAATCCGAGCGCGAGCGGTGCGCCATGAAAATTGCCGCCGGAAATCACTTCACTGCTTTCCGCAAACACAAGCGGATTATCCGTCGCGGACGCGGATTCAATTAGCAAAACATCTTCGCAATGTGCCAGCGCGCCGCGAACTGCCCCGTGCACCTGTGGCATGCAACGAAGACTGTATGCATCCTGAACGCGCGGATCGCTCTCGAGGTGCGACTGGCGAATTTCGCTCCCTTCCATTAACGACAAAAGATGTTCGGCCACAGCTTTCTGGCCCGGGTGCGGCCGGGCATCCTGAAGGCGCGAATCGAAAGCGGCGGGCGTGCCTTTGAGCGCTTCGAGACTCATCGCGCCGGCAACGTCTGCGATCCGCGACAGACGTTTCGCGCGCAAAAGCGCCAGTCCGCCCACGGCGTGCATCGCCTGCGTGCCGTTGAGCAGTGCCAGGCCTTCCTTCGCTTCGAGTTGCAGCGGCGTTAGTTGAGCGCGGCGCAGCGCCTCGGCGCCCGTCATCCGTTGCCCTTCAAAAAACGCTTCGCCTTCCCCAATGAGACTCAATGCCAGATGTGCCAGCGGCGCCAAATCGCCGCTCGCGCCTACTGACCCTTTTTCCGGAGCCACAGGATAGACGCGCCGGTTGAGCATTTCGCAAAGCAGCTCGATGACCTCGCAACGGATTCCACTGAAGCCAAGGGCCAGAACATTCGCGCGTAGCACTATCATCGCGCGCACCTCCGGCTCGGACAGCGGATTTCCAAGTCCGCAGGCGTGGCTGCGGACAAGGTTTAACTGAAGCTGACGCAATTCGCCTTGCGGAATGCGGACATCGGAGAGCTTGCCGAAACCGGTGTTAACTCCGTAAACGACCGCATCGCGCTCAACGATTTGTTCGATCGCTTTTCGCGAGGCGAGAATACGCGGCCGCGCGACAAGAGAAATCTGAACGGCCTCGCCTCCGACAGCGACCGCTGCAAGTTGAACAAGAGAAATCTGCTCACCCTTCAGCTCCATTCAGACACTTTAGTCGGAATCGTTGAAGCGGAAAAAGAAAAAGGCCAGGTCGGAGCACGACCTGGCCTCTTGGGCGAATCCGCCCGGATTTAAATTGGGTCCCGGATCTACTTTGCGGCTGGCGCTGGAGGTGGGGTTACTACCTCCTTGTGTTGCGCGCAAGCCCCCAGTCCCAAAGCGGTGACCATAACGGCCACGACCATGATCGTTTTCAATAGTTTCAATCTATCTCACCTCCTTTAGCAGCAAGTTGCTCCGGTCTGTTTAGTTAGGGAATCAGGGGGACGCAATGCTTTTCTGAAGTTTTTTTTGATCGCAAACTGGGTGCCCGGCTTTATTTGGCATAACCGGTCGTTCCTGCGCTTGTGGTCACAGTAGCCTCTTTGTGTTGAGCACAAGCACCAAAACTCCAAGCAGTAGCCAAAATGACCACGATCATGATCGCTCGTAAAAGTTTCAATTTATCTCGCCTCCTTTCGTCGCAAGCTGCACCGGCCGTTTAGGATCACACGGAAACAACGTTTCTCTTGTCTCCTTCGGATGTATCGCCTGGCGATTCTGCCAGAACGTTCCAACGTCCAAGTCATGCCTGTATCACAACTGGCATGCCTTTGTCCACCAAATCGAACAGTTCAATTACATCCGCATTCCGCATTCGCACGCAACCGCAGCTGGCGGGCGTGCCGATCTTGTCCTCGTGCTTCGTGCCATGAATGTAGATGTAGCGGTCGCGTGTATTGGCATTCTGCTCGTCCAATCCGTCGAGCCATAAAATACGCGACATCACCAAATCCTCCGTCGGAGGAAGCGGATCAACGGGCTCGAGCGCGACGCGGCTTCGAAAAACAGTGCCGCTCGGAGTGTCGCCGCCAATCTTCTCCGCTACACAAAAACGGCCTGTCGGCGTTTTCATGCTTCCCATTTCGGTTCCGATGCCGAATCGCGACGTGGACACCGGGTAACTACGGATCGGTGTGTCGCCGTCCTTCAACGTAAGCTTCTGATCACGGATCGATATGTGGATGTTTCGCGAAGTTTGCATCGAATCACCCGGGCGATAAACTGCGCCTGCGGATGAAAGCTTATCATATCGCCGTCATTGGCGCGACTGGCGCTGTCGGCCAAGAGCTTTTGGGTGTGCTGGAACGGCGAAATTTTCCAGTGGCGAGTCTGCGCCCGATTAGCTCTGCGCGTTCCGTCGGCAAATCAGTGCGATTTCGAGATGAATCAGTCTCGGTGCAACAACTCAACGAAGATTCATTCGAAAAGATCGACGTCGCATTTTTCAGTGCCGGCGGCGAAATCTCGCGCAAATATGTGCCGATTGCCTGTCAGGCCGATGCAATCGTTATCGACAACTCGTCGGCGTTCAGGATGGAAGCCCATGTGCCGCTCGTGATTCCCGAGATCAATGCCGACGATACGCGACGACACCGCGGGCTCATTGCAAACCCAAATTGCACAACGGCGATCACGTTGATGGCGCTTTTTCCTTTGCACCGTGCGTTCGGCGTCCGCCGGATTTTCGCCGCGAGCTATCAGGCTGTTTCCGGCAGCGGCGCGCGCGCGATCGATGAATTAACTCAGCAAACAAAAGGCGCGACGCGAGATTCTACGGTTTATCCGCATCCGATCGCGTTCAATCTGCTGCCGCACGTCGATTCCTTTCTCGAAAGCGGATACACAAAAGAGGAAATGAAAATGCAGAACGAGGCGCGCAAGATCATGCACCTGCCGCAATTCTGCGCCTCAGTCACTTGTGTGCGTGTGCCGGTGTATCGGGCTCACTCAGTCGCGGTGAGTGCTGAATTTGAAAAAACGCTTTCATTGGAACGAGCGCGCGAAGTTTTAGCCAAAGCGCCGGGGCTCGAGCTCGTGGACGAACCGCAGAATAATCGTTACCCGATGCCACTTAGCGTTACAGGAAAAGACAATTGTCAGGTAGGCAGACTGCGGCTGGACTGTGCGTTTGAAAACGGGCTTTCATTTTGGGTGTCAGGCGATCAGTTGCTCAAGGGCGCAGCCCTAAACGCGGTCCAGATTGCCGAGCTATTGTAGTGTCCGCTGTGCTCAGCGGAGTTACGCGCGCGACGAATGACGAATGCGCTAAGGACAGCGCACGCTATAGCAGGAAGCGCTGGTGGAAAAAGCGGCTCCGGAACTTTCGTTCCGGAGCCGCAAATCGAACAGTAAATTACTGCGGGCCTGGCGGCGGTGTGCCTCTCTCGCCCTTTTTCTGGCCGCGCTGTGGTTGTCCCTGTCCCTGCGGTTGCCCCTGTCCCTGGGACTGACCTTGGGACTGTCCCTGCGGACGCTCAGTCGTCGCAGGCACTCCACCTCTTGGTGGTAGTGGCCCACCAGGTTGACCATAGGCGCCTTGCCCTCTTTCTCTCGCGCCGCGCGCTTCACCCGGAGGCGCTCCGGTAGGTGGCGGCGTGACTGGCTGGCGAACCGCAGGTTGTGGTCGTTGTTCCGGGACGCGACGCTCATATGCACCCGCGCTCGTCGGTGGCGGAGTGCCGAAACGCTCACGTTCGGGGCCTCCGCCACGACGCTGCGGCGGAGTATTCTCAGGACCCGCACCCGGACTTGGAGTCTCACCCGGCTTTCGCCCCGGTGGCCGGCCATGTTCCGCCGGTAGCGGCGAAGGGTGGAAAGCCGGTGCTGCGGTCGCTGCCGGTGCCCCGGCTGGGCCCGTTGTCGCTCCGGGTTGAAGTCGTCCACCTGGTTTGCCTCTTGGGCTCGGCGGCCCGGCTGTCCCGGGCACTGGAGGCGTTGCCGTTAATTCGGGCCGTGCACCGGATCTGGGTTTGCCTCGCTCAAAAGATGAAGGCGAAACACCTGCCGGAGCTGCTGTCGCCCCCGGCGGTACCCGCCCCGGTTTACCTCGCGGGCCCGGTGAAACCGGCGCTCCCGGTTGCCCTGCAGCCGTTGGTGGACTGCCAGCTTGTCGTGCGGCCGCGTGAGTTGGCGGCGGGATGTTCTTGGGATTTTCAGTTTTAATCTTCTGTTCAAGTTCGGCTTTGTTAGCAACGCCGGCCCAGCCACGTTCAATCTTTGGTTGTGCAATCTTCGCTTTTACAGCGGGAGGCGCAATGTTAGGAGACGCCTTGGCCAGTTTGTTCGGTGCACCCACCAGAAGCTTGTTCCCTTGGACCTTCGTGAGCGTCCCGCCTTTGGCCGCCGCGGAAAAATCGGTCGCAGCCTCGCGCTCTATCGTGAGCCGCTGAATAGGCCGGCTCGAGTAACCGCTCACCACGTTGTAATCCGGGCCGTAATTATAGACCACATTGTTCTGAACGTAGATGTTCGTCACGTTCACTGTGTTCGTGATGTAAGTGACGTTCTGCGCTGGCGGATAGAGCCGATCCCGCAAAACCGGTTCGCCGATGAACCGAATGTCGCAGAAGTTGTAATATTCCGGCCCGATATCGAATTCGATATCGACGCGACTACCGATCGGCCGTCCTTCATAGACGACCTCCGGACCACGTGGAGGCAATGGCGCCCAGCCGATGTTGTCTCCACCGGTTCGCCACGAGACCCATGCCGGGCCCCAGTCCAGATCGCTGCCTGGGATCCAGACCCATCCGTAATCCGCCAGTCTCGCCCAGCGGCCATAGTGGTACGTGGCCCAGCCGAAGTCTTCATAGGAGATCCACGTCCAACCGTAGTCGGTGTAAGCCCAGTAGCCATCGGCATAAGGGCGCCAGTTCGGATCGCTCACGGCTATGTCAGGCTGCCAGCCATAACCGTAGCCTTCGACCTCGAGCCAGTTTCCGCCGGAGAGATTGTCGTAAAAGAAGTCAACCGATATGTCGGCTCCCCTCGCCTGCGGAAGAGCAGACTCAACAAAAGCCAGCATTGTTAATGCAAAGAGAATTTTTTTCATAATTGTTAGAAAAGGGTTACGAGGCATTCGACTTTACCGCCCCGCGATTTATTCAAGTTATGATTCGAAAACTGCATTTGCATCGCGCGTGCTGAATGTGATACAGCGCGACCGCCCGCCCACGGCGGAGTAAGCAGATCCGAAATTCGCGCGGGTATTTTAGTTTCCCTGATGCCTAACGAGTCCAATGCTCGAGAATAGCCCAGCGTTGAAGCGCTGGGCTATTGTCGTCGGATCCGCCATCTCGAGCGTGCAATCGGAGCACGTGAACGAAACCGCTCCCAAAAACAAAAGCGCCCTGCGGTTCTTGTGTAGCCACCGCCCGGCGGGCGGTCGAAAACCCGCGGAGCCGACTGTTCGTTAGCAGAACTAAGCGAAATTCTCTTTGCATTATCAGGAATTCAACCAAAGATAGCCGAACACCGCGTGCACAGCGAACCCCCCTCCTCAATATCGCCGAAGGAAGGAACCGGCTTGATGCCGAGCTTCGGACCTTGGTATAAGAGAAGTGTGGGGAAACGAAAAATGATACGCATATTTCTCATTGGAGCGCTGTTTGGCGTGATGATCACGGCCGCGGTCACGTATGTGTTCGCGATTCCGGCCAACAGCAATTACTGGCGAATGGAGATCTGGAAACGCGGCGGCGCGGCTTGGACCATGGACATGAAAAGCGGCCATACCGGCTGGAAGTGGATGGTTGAACCGATCCCTGATACTCCGCCAAAAAAACCAGCTATCGTACCGTTATCTCAAACGAAAGTTTCTACCGAGCAACTCTAGATCACTCGTAGAATCGGTCGGGGTATTTGCAATGTGGGAGCGGCCGCGATCATTAGGACACGCGGGTCCCTCCCACATTTCACAAACAAAACGCCCCGACGGATTTTCTGTAGCCACCGCCCTGCGGGCGGTCGGAAACGGCACCAGGTGACGGCTCACAGAGCCGTGGCTACAGCAAACAGATCCGCCGTTGAGCGTTGGGCGTCTGCTCGCGAAAGCTTTCGGAGTTGGACGTCTGCTTATTACCCGCCTACGCACTGCTACGGCGTGGCAGCCAAACAAAAACGCCCAGCCGCGCCTTGTGTAGCCACGGCCCTGTGGGCCGTCTCCCGTTTGAAAGCAGCACCCAGGTGGACCGGCCACAGGCCGGTGGCTACAGCTTGCCCCAAAAACAAAAGCCCTGCCGGACGCTTCCGGCGGGGCTTTGAATTAAACTAAACTAAACGAGTCTGCTTCGCGTCTCAGTTAAACTTCAATATGTCGGTGGGGTCGCCCACACTCGGAGTGTTCTCCGGATCGCAAAGGGCGAGTGCTCTTATAACCCTTTAATCCTTTAACCCAACCAGACGGGCCAAGTATTCCGCAGGTCTTGGGTTCGGCGATTACAGCGTGCTCATAATCAAGCCGGTTCTTTCTTACGATGGGGATGATCGCCACACACTGTATAACCGTGCCGTAATATGGTCCGACAGGGTGTTCGCCCTCAATCCATCCGGCCAATACAACAGCGCGGCCGTAAAGTTGGGACGGAATTTTTCCTGGAAAGGCGATCGTTCCTCCGCGAGCCGAACTTCTGAAAATGGAACATTAAAGGCTCGCTTTATGAGCAACGGATCGCGCAGACGAAATTCTGTGCCGGCGAGAAAAAAAATAGCAAGTGGCGATAGCCGTTGAACGGTGATAACCACCTGAGTTTGGCCAACTGTCGGCGCGTCGAAGGGCATGGCCAGAGCACTTGACTTTTATTGACGCTTCACAGTTCTTGGCGGCGGACTATTCATGGCGCGTCTTCGACACTTCGGCCCGGCAACGCCAGTTCTCCGCTATTCTAATTGGATCATTGCCGCTCTGGTAACTTTGTGCGCAACGTATTTGCATGTGCTTTTTTTTCTGAACGCCGGAGGACTGTGGCGGGACGAAGTCGATCTTGTCAATTTGTCCCTCTTGCCATCAGTTTCGGGGGTGTGGCAAAACCTGCCACATGATTCCTGTCCGATTCTGATGCACCTCGTTGTGCGCGCATGGTCGGCATCCGGCTTCGGAAATACGGACCCCAGTTTGCGTGTCTTAGGTTTGTACGTCGGGTCGTTTTTGCTGTTGGCGTTTTGGTTTGCCAGTTGGACAATGCGTAACGGCGCGCCACTGCTGGCCGTAACACTCGCCGGTTTGAATGTAACGATGGTCCGCGCGGGAGATTCGCTCCGCGGTTACGGTCTGGGATCAGCCTTGGCGGTGCTCACGCTGGCAGTTATCTGGCGTCTAGCCTGCCGTCCGAGCCTCGCAACTTTTTCCTGCGCAGTGGCAGTAGCAGTCCTGAGTGTTCAGTCGCTTTACCAAAATGCCTTCTTGCTATTCGCCGCATGCTGCGGCGGATTTGTGCTATGCGCCGTGGAACGGCGGTGGCGTGACACGCTTCCACTTTTCGCCGTAGGAACCACAGCAGCGATCTCGTTGCTGTCTTACATTCCGCTGATCGTTCGCGCGCAGGATTGGTACATCGTCATGAAGATTGGCTTTCGTTTTTCGCACGGATGGAAGCAACTCTCTGTGGCCACCGGTTCCCCACTGACGGTTTTCACGTGGGTTTGGGTTGCATTGTGGATAGGCGCACTCGCAGCGACGACTCTTGTCCTTTTTTGGCGCAGGGATCGTCTTCCAGACCGCGTCCGGGGCCTAATCCTATTTGCGGGCACCAGCCTGGTTCTAGGGGCGGCAGGTTACGCTTTCTTTCTGAAGCTAGCGGAGTATCCCACGCAGCCGTGGCATTACGTGCCGCTGATGGCCTTTTCGGCAGCCTGCCTCGACGCCGTGTTTTTCACAGCGTGGCGTTGGGCGCGACCTGCAGCGATGATTTTCGCGGCGTTAACGATTTCTACGACTTTTCGGTTCGAGCTGCCCGCGGTGAAATGCCGCCAGACTAACGTAGATCTCGTTGCCGCCCGGCTTTCCACCGAGGTGGCTCCAAACGACTACGTGATCGTCCATCCATGGTATTGCGGCGTAACGTTCAAACGCTATTACAAAGGAGCCGCGCCATGGACAACACTTCCGCCATTGGAAGACTACGCATTAGAGCGCTACGACCTGATTAAGGCAAAGATGCAAACAAAGGACCCCATCGCACCGGTAATCGACCGGATTACTTCGACGCTTCAATCGGGGAATCGTGTCTGGCTTGTGGGGAACATGCCGTTCACCGAAGAGCCGCTCCCGGAAGTTCTCCCGGCACCAAATAATCCGTGGGGCTGGTTCGACCCACCTTACTCGCTCTACTGGGGTGAACAGGTCACTCAATTCCTTTCCGCTCATTGCCGGCGCTCCGGTGTGGTGATGCCTGCTTCCACGAATTGCGTCAATCCGGTTGAGAACCTGCAGCTTGCAGCAGTGGCCGGATGGAAGCCGTAACGCGACGCTCTGGCGCGGCCGCCAACCGGCTCAGGGGAGCGACTCGTCCCCTGCGATCGCGGGACTAATGAACACGAATTGTCTGTAGCGGCAGTTTCCGACCGCCGAAGAAAATACGATCCAAGCAACATCTTTGTTTTTAACCACAGAGGACACGACGGACACAGAGGGTTCAGACAGATTTGACAGAATAGAACAAAATCATTCTGCACAATTGAAACTCGCTCGCTCCCCGCGCTCGCTCACTGCTACCCTCGCAGCTTTACCTTCTATCTCGGAAATCCCTTTCCTCGATTCTGTTCATTCTGTCGACGAAAGGTTACCCGTGTTGAGCAACCATAAGTCGCAAACGATCCATAACTACGTTTTTCGCTTGAAGATCAGAAGGTAAAATTCCGAAAGCCGGATCGACCGTGGATCGACCAATAGCGGAAGATAATAATCGGTCTGTTCTTGCGATACGATATTGACAAGTCCATCCAGTTGGAAGTCCGCTGCCGAGTATCTGTCAAACCAATCGAAGATTTCAGTCTTGGAGTTTGGGAGCTTTAGCCAGGACGTCGGAACCACGACAAAAACCAGATATTTTGGCCGGGCGGCCTCTATTTCCCGCATCATTTCATGTTGCATTTGCCCGGCATACCTCTGGGTCTCCACCAATCCATAGGTATAAATGTAGCCGGTGGCGGAATGCCGATGCGCGTAAAAGTAAATTTCCGGTTCCGAACCGAGAACCGCGATGGTGTCCGTAGGATTGGTATGCTCTCGTAAGTATTCGGCAACTCCAACTGCTTCTGGAAAAGGATTGTGACCATAGATCATTCGAACCACATCGGACGGACGTTGCGACAGAAGAGGCTCCTGTCCGGACAGCGCTACCCTCGAGCACACCACAAAGATGGCAAGGGGAAGGAAGCTGAGTGGCCGCGCCAGCCGCGAACAAAAATTAGATGCGCTCGCCGTGGCCACGCCCACCAGCAGGCAAATCGCTGGAAGAACAAAAATGAAATAATGCTCACGAAAAAAAAATCCGGAGGAAAGGGCGAGTCCTGAAAATGCAATAAGGCTCAGAATGAAAAACGCAGTATTACGCATGGCTTTGTCCAGGAAGGTTGCAGGCACACCGAGCGCCGCCAACGCCCACAGAGGCCATCCAAGGCCGATAACGGGCCCAGTCTGGTGAAAAAACATCCGAGGCGCCAGAGAGATTGGAATTACACCGGCGTACTCCCGCGCATAAAGCACTGTCCAGAACCAAAATTTTGCGAGTACGCCCGCCCGCCACAACCAGAATACGGTACCGGCCAGAGGCAGAACACTCGAGGTAATAAAGAGGGCATTCCGCAACAGCGTTTGACGGAAGGTTAACCGGGCGCGCCAATCCCGAAACAACAGATAGATTGCGCCAAAGCAGATGAAAAATATGGCCGGTTGCTTCATCAACAGGCCGGTTCCAAAAAGTATTCCGCTAACGAACACCATCTTCTTTGTTAAAACTGGCTTCAATAAGACGAGAGCACCGAGAAGGGTCGGCAACATTACGAAATGTGTCGCGTGCGCGGCCAGTCCGAATACCGACGGGCTGGCCGAGAGAACCGCGTAGCTGGCCGCAGCGGCGATGCCGGCTATCAAACCTGTCAGTCGCCTCCCAATCAAAAAAACCAGTGTGATGTTGGCGATGTTTACAATCAACAGACCAAGGTGAATGCCGGTGCTGGTTTGCCCAAACATCCACATTATCAAAGCGTATGCAGCGTAAACTCCGGGGAACTTCATGTTATAAGCTAACTGGTAGGGCGGGATTCCCTCGAGCATGAGTTGGCCCGCATAGGCGTATTCGCCCTCATCACGTTCAAGCGGAATTGCAAGCAAATGGATTCGGATGAATACGACCACGGCAATGACAACTGCCAGAAGGATCCACCAGCACAGCTGAATGCCCTGTTCAAGAATTCGAATACGGGCTGTCATCGGAGCATGATTGAACTCGCTCGGCTCCCGCCTTGCTCGGCGCTACCCCTCGCGCCTTTACCTTCTATCTCGGAAATCCCTTTTCCTCGGTTCACGAATCTCGATTGTCGACGAGTACAACCACGGATCAAACGGATATCACGGATTTAGTTTGGTCATTCCTCATTTGTAGTTCGTCATCCTCAAAACATCCGCGTCATCCGTGGTTTCTCGATTTAACGATTCAAAGGCTTAACGTTTTAACAGCAGTGAAGCCACTTGTGTCAATTCGTGGTTAGCTTGAGAAGTCCCCGATATTCCGCAAGTGGTCCCACTGTTTTCTTCGCAGAGTGGCCTCACTTTTCTGATTTGCGTAGGAGAAAGATCTTTGTCTAGGCTTGAATCCCGGCGGAGGCAGCCAATAGAACTCCGCACTCAATTGAATTCAAAACGGTGAGTAAAATGGAGAATTCGGACGGCGTCTGGCGCGATTCGCGCGCCGCAATCGCACTTGTCTCCGTTTTTCTCATTGCAATAACGTGGTTCGTTTTCGGCCAAACTGTCCGTTACGACTTCGTTAACTACGATGATGATAAATATGTTTACGCGAATCCGCTCATTACTAGCGGGTTGACTATTTCCGGGGCTATTCACGCGTTCATCGGCAAGCATGCCGGCAATTGGCATCCGATGACGACTCTATCGCATATGTTGGACTGCCAGCTATGGGACTCCCACGCCGGTGGCCATCACTTTACAAATATTGTCCTGCACACGATCGCAGTCGTCTTGTTGTTTCTGATATTGCTACAAATGACCGGCGCGCTATGGCGGAGCGCATTTGTTGCCGCTGTTTTTGCGGTTCATCCACTTCGAGTCGAATCAGTGGCCTGGATTTCCGAGCGTAAGGATGTCCTGAGCGCTGTTTTCTTTATGCTCACCCTGGGTTTCTACGTACGCTATGTGAGACACTCATCGCTCGGGCGTTACCTGGCGGTAGTCGGTTCGCTTGCGCTGGGGCTCATGTGCAAGCCCACACTGGTGACCCTGCCGCTTGTTTTATTGCTGCTTGATCATTGGCCGCTCAAACGTTTTGACGGAGAATCGTCAACGAGGCGACTGATTCTCGAAAAGATTCCGCTGTTTGCGCTGTCCGCCGCTGCGGCCGGAGCAACGCTTTGGGCACAGGAAAAAAGTATCGTTCACATCGAGCGGCTGCCTTTCATGTGGCGAGTTGGCAATGGGCTGGTCGCTTGCCTGACTTATATCGAGCAAATGATTTGGCCTGCGCGACTGGCAGTTTTTTATCCTCACCCAGGAATCACACTGCCAGTTTGGGAAATTGGCCTGGCTATCGTACTCCTGCTCCTGGCGACTGCAGGCGCTATCGCGCTGCGGCGCAAGCGGCCCTACTTCCTTACGGGTTGGTTTTGGTATCTGCTAATGCTCCTCCCAGTGATCGGATTGATCCAGGTCGGCGCGCAAGCGCGCGCCGATCGATACACTTATTTGTCGCAGATCGGTCTTTACATATTGCTAGCGTGGGCGATTCCAGACACTTGTAGGGCGTCTGTGTCAGACGCCAATCGCACAGGAACGGTGTTTCGCAGAAACGCCCTACAGCGAAGAATTCTTGGAGTGACGGCCAGCGTCGCGATCATTCTTCTGGCATGGTGCGCTCGTATCCAAGCTTCCTACTGGCGCAACGGCGAGACGCTGTGGAGCCACGCCATCGCTGTGACCTCAGACAACTTTACCGCGTACAACGGCCTGGGGCAGTTCCTGCTTGACCACGGCCATTTGGACGAAGCGACCGATCAACTCCACATTGCGCTCAAAATCAACCCAAAATATCCAATAGCACGGATGAACCTGGGTATTGCTCTGCTCAAAAAAGGACGCGCTGATGAAGCGATCGCCCAATTCCAAACAGTTCTCGAAGACTATCCCAATGATGCCAACGCGTATGACAACATGGGTACCGCACTGCTGAAAAAAGGCGACTCGCAGAGCGCCATCAGAGCGTACGAAAAAGCCTTGTCGATCCAGTCTCGTTATCCGTCGGCACACTTTGGCCTTGGAATGGCCTTGGACGATAGTGGCCGGGTTGGCGAAGCAATCGCTCACTATCAAGAAGCTGTAAGAGAGGACCCTGACTTCGCGGAGGCGTATTACCTCCTGGGAAATGACCTGTTCCGCGCATCTCGCATCGACGCTGCGATCGCGGCGTACGAACAAGCGTTGCAAAGCCGGCCGGTTTATCCAGAGGTAGAAAACAACGTGGGGCTCGCGCTTCTGAAAGAAGGCCACCCTGGTGAGGCAATTGCGCATTGGGAAAACGCGCTCGCCAATGAGCCAGATTTCGTGCTCGCCTTGAATAGTCTTGCGTGGGTCCTGGCGGCTTTTCCCGATGCGTCGATTCGCAATGGCG
The DNA here is from genome assembly GCA_963725505.1 of uncultured Verrucomicrobiae bacterium. Lineage (GTDB taxonomy): Bacteria > Verrucomicrobiota > Verrucomicrobiia > Chthoniobacterales > UBA10450 > Udaeobacter. Next base: position 158,815 of record CAVRYN010000007.1, read on the forward strand.
ACAAGGCGCTGAGACTGGCCGACCGCGCGAATCAATTATCGGGTGGTAAAGATCCAAACGTCCTGCGGACTTTGGCCGCTGCCTATGCGGAGAACGGCCGGTTTACCGAAGCGACGGCGACCGCGCAGAGCGGACTGCAATTAGCCAATACACAAGATAACTCAGCTCTGGCCAGAATTTTCGAAAGCGACCTCGCTCATTATCGAGCAAACGTACCCGTCCGTATCGCTCTCCCAACGAGATAACTAAAGCGGTTTAAAGAATGTTGTAGCCACCGGTTCGCCGCGGGACGAATCCGTCCGTGTGTGGACCTGTGGCCGGTTTCCCCCGGCGTTGTTTTTCACACTAGGAAGACGGCCCACAGGGCCGTGGCTACAGCGGCTACGCTTTTACTTAGAACGCTCTAGTTCGTCCCTGAAATCTGGATGGTAGAAGTATGGATCTCCATTTTGTTAGTCGCACCGCGGGCGAAAAGAAATCTTGCAAGATCGCAGCGCATTCTTTTCCCTCCGCTATTTTTGCGGGCTTAGCTGCGCCCGGGCCTGGCGCAAACCGTCGGCCGCAGCTTTGAACTCCGGGTTGAGCTGCAACGCTGCCTCAAATTCCAGAATGCTCTCCCGGAGTTTACCGGATGCAAGGAGGACCAACCCCAGATTGGTATAAGCTGGCGCGTTATTTGGATTCAACCGCAGCGCTTCATGAAATTCCTCAATAGCGTCCGGAATTCTGCCCAGCCGCGCCAGCGCCAGTCCAAGATCGTTTCGAATCTCCGGGTCGTTGGGTGCTAACTCTGACGCGCGGCGCATTTCATCGAGCGCGGCTTCGTTGCGGTTCTGGTTCGCCAACGCCATGCCCAGCAGGTTGTGCGCTTTTGCCGAGTCCGGCTGCAAACGGATTGCCGCCTGGGCATGTTCGATGGCTTCCGTCACGTGGCCCTGGTAAAAACGGCAAACGCCAATGTACAACTGCGACAGGTAGTCATCGGGTCTGATTTTAAGGGCTTTCTCAAAATGCGCCGCGGCTTCATCGAGCTGGCCGCTCCTGTGCAGGGCAAACCCCAGAGCGCTTTCCATGGCGGCGCTAGGCGGGGCGACTGTGAGCGCGTGCTTAAGCAAAGTGACGCTGTCAGTCCACCAATGAATTTGCGCGTTGGTAAGAGTAGCAAGAACCAGCAGAACCACGTTTGCTATTGCTGCAGTGAGCCACGGCGCAACGCGTCGCCTTTCCGCGACGCCCGCTAATCCGAACACGATCGCAATGAACAAACCGATTGATGGAATATAAAAGTAGCGGTCTGCCATGGTTTGCCCGCCAACCTGAACGAGTCCGATGACGGGAACGAGTGTTCCAAGGAACCAAAGCCAGCCTACGATGAGGTAGGGCCGGATTTTCCGTTGGAAAACACAGAATGCCGTAACTCCAATCAACAGCAACGCCGCGCCGATGATCTGCCAGGCCGGCATGCCCGCCTCCGGCAATGGGTAAAACACGGCCAGATCATTCGGCCAGAACGCGAGCAGCAGGTATTTCGCATACGAGACAAGGGCGTTCGACAGCCGCACCGCAAAAGGAAACTCTGTGAATGTGCGCACATTGCCTTCGTGAGATTGCGCGACGGATGTGACAACCGCCGACGCTGCGACGAGAGCCAACAACGGTAATTTCTCGCGCACGAGCGGCCAAACTTTTGTAGCCACTTCCCTGCGGGAAGTAATGTCGAAACGCCGCAACGGCCAGTAATCGAGCAGTAACATGACGAAAGGCCACGTCACCAGCATCGGTTTGGCCATTAGCCCCAGAGCGAGTGTGACGGCGACCCATGCGTAGCGCCTGATCGAAGGCGCCTCCGCGTAACGCGTGTAAGCAATCAGGGACAACAACCCAAAAAATGTGGACAGCGTGTCCTTGCGTTCAACCGCCCACGCCACCGACTCCACGTGCAACGGATGAAGCGCAAAAAGCGCCGCGACCAGCGCACTCGACCATCGGGCGCGTGTTGTTCCCAACAGAAACCAGAAGAGAAGCAACGTGTTTGCCGTATGAATCAGAGCGTTAACAAGCAGATGCCCACCTGCAAACCTGCCGAAGAGTTGGCTGTCGATCATGTGCGCGATCCACGTCAGTGGATGCCAGTTTCCCTCGCGAAAAGTGGTAAACGCCCAGGCCAGCCCCGCGAGCGTAACACCGTGATTCACTATTGGGTTCTCCTCGATATACGAAAGGTCATCGATAACGATGAAGCGATGCCCGATCACCTGCGCATAAATCCCAAACGTCACTACCGCCAGACCGAGCAGGATGAGAAAATCGGGTCGCTCGAGTGTTGTAACGTGGCTGCCCTCGAAAGCTTTTGGCGGTCGTCCGTTGGTTGCGGTAAAGCTGGCCACTTTTCGCTTTTGCGCCTTCCGTTTAGCCATGCCGTTTGCGAGACTATCAGATAGGCTTGACGCACAAAACGCTCAAATTGTTTCGTAAATTATCGCGTGCAGGCGGTTGATCCTGGCCGATCCAACACCACGCGATAGTGTCGTCTTCGCGCAGATCAAGCGCTCGATAATGTTCGCGCCAAAGGCGCTGTCTCATCGCCAGCCTGGGGCAATGCCCCAGTGTTTGTGAAATGAAAAAACCCACAAGCGCTGAAAGCGCGATTCACGTCCGGCACCAGTTCGGCCACCGACTAGATTGAAACGCGCTTTCAGCTCTTGTTTTACATGGTGATCTGAATTCCTGGGGCGATGCCCCAGGCTCCCAGATGAACGCCGCGCCTTTGGCGCTAAAGGCTCCCAGCGTTGAAACGCTGGCTTATTATCGCCGCAGCTCCTCGAGCCGGCACGCTCGGATGTTGTGGCCCACTTCCTCGATGCCTGAGCGAGATGCAATTTCAAGTTCGCGATCAAGAGGCGCAATCGCCAGCACGCGAGGCGCGCGCGCTCCCAAAAAACAAAAATGCCCAGCCAGACTTTGTAGCCGGCATCGGTGATGCCGGTGGGAGGAGCACGCAACGTAGCCGGGATCATCGATCCCGGCTATAGTACAAACAAAAGCGCCCCGCCGAGAGGCGGGGCGCTTTGAATGAATTAAGCTAAACTGAACGAGGCAGGTTCGCGTATCAGTTAAATTTCAACGTGTCGGCAGGGTCGGTGTTACCCGGAGAGCCCGTCGTGTCGCAGGTGCCGTCTTGGATACACCTTAGGCCGATCTGGGTCTGAAAGATTGTACCGTTATTCGACCAGCCTGTGACAGTTGCCTGACCTTCTTTGAACACGGCTGCGTTCCCACCCTTTTGGACGACAATGAACCCGTTTGTGCCGTACGGAATCTGCGAGGCCGCACCGGCCAGTGACGTGTTATAGTCGTAGTTATGGCTCACGGAGAAAATCGCTGTCGATGGGGCTGCGTCAGTGAGAGGATACACCTTCAGTGCGGCCTTCCCGCTGCTAAACGCGATCGTGTCCGGAGTCCCGGGAGTTATGGTGGCGACGAAAGAACAGCCAGGGGCGTTCAAGAGCTTTAGAAAGTCGCCGGCCTTCAGGTAACCTTTTGCCAGCAAAAAGTTGTTGCAGTAATCTTGCAGGCTTCCTGTGCCAAGCTGGCCACTTGCGATGAGATCGCCAGGCCACGCTAAACTGGCGTCGCCTGTGGCTGCGCCGTCGTTGGACATTGAGAAGGCAGCGAGATAAAGCTGGCGGCCATTGTTCATGGTGCCGGTCATCTGAGCCTTCTTCAGCGCCGACGTTAACGCCGGCACTGCGAGTGCGGCCAGGATTGCGATAATCGCAATCACGACCAGCAGTTCAATCAGCGTAAATGCTGAGAAGAGTTTATTTATTTTAATTTTCATAGTTGGTTTTTTAGCTGCAGTTGTTCTGAGGGTGTTTGGTCTCAGAGGGTTTGGTTTTCGGGTTGTCCCGCCTTTGCACAAGGCTCCGGCGGACAAGTGTTCTGGGGTTTTGGGTTTCGGTTGTTGTTTGGTTCGTTCCCAGGGTTTTGGTCTGAGAATGAGTGCGCATATCGCAGTCTTCACAGATAAAGTCAATAATTATTTTTTACTTTTGTGGGGGGTGACAAGAATTGCACAGTCTTTGACAAGATACGGTGCAATAGGGGCCGCACCCTGATACGAGCCACCGACCCCAACTCGCGAAAGCTTCCGGAGTTTAGGTGAATCGCCCCTATCATTTTCACCGCAGAGATCGCAGAGGCCGCGGAGAAGAGGGAACCACGGATTCCACGAATGACACGGATATTTGGGAAATGACCCGCCTTCGTCCCGCAGTCGCGGGACTACTCCGAAGGTTTTTGCCCACCACGGCGGGCAAGCTGAGCGGGCGGCGCGGCACGCGAATGAGGAATGTGGGATGACAAAGGAATGCTCGAATGACGAAAGCAAATCCGTGTAATCCGTGGTTCACATCTCTACTTCGTGTCTATTCTGTGAATTCGTGGTTAATTTTAAGCGTGCAAACGCGCGGGACTTGCTTCAAGAAATGTTCATGAACATCACCAAAAATCTCGGAATGCTTCTGCTCGCCATCTATCTGATTCTCATTGGAATCATAGCTCTCGTCCACATCGGTATCCCTCCGATCGTAACCGGAATTTTAGCGCTGGCAGCCGGCATTTTGATCCTGATCGGCAAGTAAAAGGTCGGAGAAATGACGAAAGCCAAATGACGAAACATGAGAGGCCCGCGAATCACGCGAATGCACGCGAATGGGAACCCAAGAATTTCTGCTCGGTTTCGCCAAGCTTCTGCAATGCAACATGTCTTCGTGTAGTTTTGGAGCGAACCCAAGCGCGAGACGAAAAGCCGCGCGAAGACGCCTGGCCCTCCAAAGGCACTCCGTGCGAACCCTCTTTTCTTGATTCGCGTCAATTAGCGTTATTCGCGGGCAGAAAATTCTTCGCAAGCTGAGGCAGCGCCTTTGGCGCTAACGACGGCACATTCCTACAAGACGCCGACCGCTCGTGAGATGAGCAAGATCAAAATAGTGAGCGAGATCAAAATCTGGATCATCGCCAGGACCTTCACCCAGCGCGCCAGCAGCGGCGCGTCGGTGGGGCCAAAGGTTGAGCTTTGGGTGAAAGCAACAAATAGATAATCGACGAAACGCGCTCGCCAGCGCGCACACGCAAATTGGAGACGCTCATCCTGCGGAATTTGCATCTGCGGAAAAAGGAAGCTGGTGCTACCGAATTTGTTTTCCTTGTGGCGCAGGGTTGGCCCGCCGCCGTCCAGTCGCCAATACCAGAGAGCGAACACGATCACATTGGTTAGCCAGAGCAAGCCGCCTGAACGCAGCAACTGCAAGGGGGATTCCCGATGGGAAGGCAGCGCACGCACGAGCAAAATTACCGATCCGATCAACGCCAGGGTTGTAATTCCATTAATAAGAACTCCGAGCGCGCGATTGAGTGAAAGTTTTCCAACGCGATGGCTTACGACTGTGGGGATGAGTAAAACCACAATCGCAGTGGGCAATAACCAGGTGGGGCCGACAACCAGGTGGGGCGGCAGCGCGAGATAAATTGCGCCGATCGCGAGAAAGGCCAGCAGCGCCTGCCAGCGCGGTTCCGGTTTATCGACGCGATCCTGCGGTGCGTTCATCTCGTCGGCTATAGCCGAAATCCATGGCTCATGCGAGGCTTCAGTTTCGAATAACCCGAATAGTTCAGGGACTAAGAGCAGCCACGGATTTACACGGATGAGACACAGATAAAATCCGTGTCGATCTGTGTTCATCTGTGGCTCATAGTTTTGCGATTGTGGTGCGTAAAGTTCTCCTCACGCTTGGAATTCTCGTAATATGTGGTGTCGCAATACTAGCCGCTTTGGTTTTTGGTGGGCGCCAGATCTCAATGTTTATCGATCGGTTCGGAACGATTGAAATTGCTTCCGTGCCGGTTCACTCGGTCGACTACGAAGGCAGCGGGACGGGCGGCTGGCTCACGGTCAACGATGTCCATCTGAGTCTGGACAATCTGAATCCAAAGATCGCTCTGAGTATTGGTTCGACCAAAGACAATCAATTTGCCCTGGCGAGCGGAGGGAAAGTTTTCGCCTTGGGCCCGCTTTCATCCACCGCGGAAAATGGCGGCGACTATCTCGCCGTTGTGCCACAGGCAGGGGACGAAGCGCTGCTCGTGACGCATCGCAGCGCTCTCAGCTGGCCGACACCGTTTGATTTCAATTTCATGACTGGCCATTCGCCGTCATGGAAACGGCATATGTATTACGAGCTTCGCTGGAAAAAACCTTCCGGCGCCACACTCGACGTGCTTTGGCGTTACGAGCAACCCTTCTACGGGCAACAGCTCGTTCCGGGCCACGGTTGGGGAAGCGGATTCAGCGTCCATCAAGCCTCCACTGGTCTCATCCGCGTAGAAATTCAACCTTGAGTAGAGGGTGTTCGTTGATTGCCAGTGTACTTCACTGCATCATTTCACGGTGCGACTCTTGTATAAGATCCGGAAACTATTTTCAACCGATGCGCTGGCGAGTCTTCGGGAACACGCCGCGCGCTGGAGTCATCCAGTCGATGCCAAACGCATTCTGGCGACCATTGATCCAGCCGAAATCGCCCGGATCACCGAGCATTACCCGCGCCGCCACGGCGCGCGCAAGACCAACGCCTGGCAGGATGCGGCACATTGGATCGACATCAACGTCGGGCGCGCACAGAATCTCTGGCTCGATCGTTCCCTGCCACTGCGCATCCTCGACCTCGGGTCCGGGGCCGGATATTTTCTCTATGTCTGCCAGTTCCTCGGACACAGCGGTCTCGGTCTCGACCTCGACGATGATCCATTCTTCGGGGCGATGACGAAATACTTCAACGTGCCTCGAGTTATTTGGCGAATCGATCCTGGCATTCCACTGTCCGATCTCGGCGAAAAATTCGATCTCGTCACCGGCCATCGGGTTTGTTTTCACCGGGTCACGCGGGACGAAAATGACGTGTGGAAGGAGTGGACGCCTGCCGATTGGAAATTTTTCATCCACGATATTCGGACACGATTCCTTAAACCACACGGGCGGCTCCTGGTGGAATTTCTTTCGCGCCCGGACGGTTCTTCATTTTTTACCGAGGAATTGCGCGCCTGTTTTCTGGCGCAGGGCGCGCGCATTTTTCGCCGGAAAGCGTTGCTGGCGGCGGACCCTGCAGAACGACCGCGATTCAAGCAACCGCGAAAATTGTAGGGCAGGCGCATCGCCTGCCAACCTTGGCAACCGGAGCGGTTGCCCTACAGTTTCCAATCTGAGCAATCCCAGCCGAGCATTTGCTCGACGTTTGCGATGTCCTCCGCGAACAGGTTATAGAGAAAAACCCGCTCCTCCCAGTTCATCGCGCGCTGATACGGCACAACGTTTCTGTCTTTGTTGCGCACAGAACGCAGTGGTTTGCAGCCCAGAAACGAAAAGATTGATGCAAGCGTTTCGCGCTGGTTCTCCTTGAACTCTTCGAACTTCACGACCTTCACTTGCTCGCGTGGAAAGAATTTGAAGAGACGGGCAAGTTGTTGCCCGTAGAATCCCCGATCGACATACGCGAAACGGCGCGCTTCAGTCGGAGGCGCGCCGGCGATGCGCGCCTGTTCTTCGCGCACGGCATCGAAGAAATCCAACGGCTCGCGGCCTTTGAATCGTTGCATGTTCCAATGGGCAAAAGCACGGTCCACTGGATTTCGCAGAAGAATCAGCAGTTTGATTTGTGGGTTGTATTTCCAGATCCGTTCCGCCGCCGGTTCGTGATATATGTAACTGGGCGTGCAATCACCTGCGATCTTCGCGGGAGCGAGCAGCGGATAATGTTTGTGCAATTGATCATAGTCCAGGTCCGCAACGAACGTCGCGTCGTTGTCGAAAAAATGCATTTCCTGTTGGTCGCCCAAGGTGATGTCTGGGTGCTTGCTTAAAAAATAATGCAGCGCGGTCGTGCCGGATTTTTGTGCGCCGGCCAGAATGAAATCGAGCCGCTCGATTTTGCGCCGCCTGCTTCGAAACATCGTCATGAATCAATAACTGCTAACCCCATCGCGCAATCGGCTTCGCCTAAGCAGAAAACGGAGCCCGGACGTTGTCGATGTTTTTTTGCAACCTTAAATTCGTCTGCCTGTCTTAAAATAACGATGAGTCCGGCTCTGAAGGCGTGCGCGCGCGGGGTGTTAACGTTCGTTCAGTTCATCATCGTTGTCGCCTTCGTTGTATCGCTTGCCGTAATCGCGGCTCTCGGTTGTTTAGGAGCGCGCAAGCGGAGCCGGGCCTGCGAAATTCCTAACGTGCTGTTCGATCGATTCAGGGATCACGCGGCTTGATCGCGCGGTGATAGGACAAGAGTTGTGGCGCGCTCGCTAGCGTTTTATGCTCCGCGATGCTTACGGCTTTTTCGACATCACAAAAACTGCGGTCATTTGCCGTCGCGTGCACAATCGGCTTTGTCGCATCCGCCGCTGCCGATGAAGGGATGTGGCTTTTCAGTGCGCCGCCGCTGAAACAGCTTAGAGAAAAGTATCAATTCGAACCGACACCGCAGTGGTTGGAGCATCTGCAAAAGGCCAGCGTTCGTTTCAACTCAGGCGGCAGCGGCTCGTTTGTTTCTGCGAACGGGCTTGTCATCACGAACCACCACGTGGGGGCCGACACATTGCAGAAGATAGGCGACGCACAGCACAATTATCTGCGGGACGGCTTTTATGCGAAAACGCAGGCGGATGAAATTAAATCGACCGATCTGGAGCTCAATGTTCTGATGTCGATCGAAGACGTGACCGCGCGCGTCAACGGCGCAGTGAAAGCGGGAATGACCAGCGAACAAGCGGCCAACGGGCGCCAAGCCGCCATCGCTGCCATTGAAAAGGAAAGCAAGGATAAAACCGGACTGCGCACTGATGTGGTCACGTTGTATCAGGGCGGCGCCTACCATCTTTATCGCTACAAACGCTATGATGACGTGCGGCTGATCTTCGCGCCTGAGCAGCAGATCGCGTTCTACGGCGGCGACCCGGACAATTTCGAATATCCGCGTTACGACCTCGATATTTGTATCTTTCGCGTTTACGAAAATGGTCAGCCGGCAAAGATCGACAATTTTTTGAAATTTAATTCGCGCGGTCCCAGCGACGGCGAACTGACTTTTGTCAGCGGCAGCCCGGGTAAAACGGATCGGCAACTCACTTTGGATGAACTGGCCGACACCCGCGATCGATATCTGCCTTACGTCCTGCGCATGTTTAACCGGCGCGAAGTGCTGGAGTTGGCTTACAGCGGCCGCTCATTCGAAAACGCGAGAAAAGCGCGCGAAGATCTTTTCGGCACCCAAAACAACCGAAAACGGTATGACGGTTATCTCGCCGGGCTGCTCGATCCGGAGATTTGGTCGCAGCTCAAGGCGCGCGAACAAAAATTGCGTGACGCCATTGCCCGTGATCCCAAACTAAAATCGACCACCGCTGCGTACGATCGGATCAAGCACGCCCAGGCCGAGATTGCGAAAAACGCGCCGGTTTACAACTATCTCGAACAGGAGCGACCGGTCCCGATCGGTTATCGCGGGCCGCGAGCGTTATCGGGGGATCTTTTCAAATACGCCAGGCTGCTGACGCGCGCGATCGACGAGCGCGCCAAGCCAAATGGCGAACGGCTCCCGCAATTTCGCGATAGCGCGCGCGAATCTCTCGAGCTGGACCTCTTCTCGACTGAACCGATTTACGACGATTACGAAATCTTGCGTCTGAGCGATTCGCTAACCGATTTCGCCTCTCAATTTGGCGCAAACGATCCGATGGTTCAGAAGGTGCTCGCCGGAAAATCGCCGCACGCTCGCGCGGTCGAGCTTGTCTCCGGAACAAAGTTGAAAGATGTAGCAGTGCGCAAAGACCTCTATGGAAAAGACGCTGCTGCATTGCAGGCGGCGCATGATCCAATGCTCGATCTTGCGCGTCTCGTGGAGAGACCTGCGCGAGACGCTCGCAAGATTCACGATGCACAGGAGGAAATAAAGAAACAGGCGTATGCCGAAATTGCCAAAGCGCGCTTTGCCATCGAAGGCACCGGCAGTTTCCCGGATGCGACGTTTACGCTCCGGCTTTCATACGGAACCGTGCGCGGCTATGAGCAGGACGGGAAACAGATTCCGGCGTTCACGGATTTCGCCGGATTGTATCAACGTTCTGCCGAGCACGACAACAAACCGCCATTCGATCTGCCGCAGCGTTGGATCGATAAGAAAGCGAACTTGAATCTGGCGACGCATTTCGATTTTGTTTCCGACGCAGACATCATCGGCGGCAACAGCGGCAGCCCGGTCGTAAACAAGGACAACGAATTCGTTGGAATCATTTTCGACGGCAACATTCAGTCGCTGGTGCTCGATTGCATTTACACCGACACTCAAGCGCGCGCCGTTTCAGTCGATTCCGCTGCCATTATCGAGGCGCTTCGCAAAGTTTATGACGCAGGCGCGCTCGCCGACGAATTGGAAGGCGCCAGGAAATAGTTTTGTTGATGCCTCCGATCAATATCGGGCGTCGCGCAGTTATCGTTGCGCTATTGATCGCATTCGGGACGCCGATTTCTGGGAAGGCCGATGAGATCGACGACTACATCGCCACGCAAATGCGGCGGTTGCACATCCCGGGCGTTTCGCTCGCCATGGTTCGCGACGGCCACATCGTCAAAGCGCAAGGGTACGGATTCGCCAGTCTTGAGCTGAAAGCGCCTGCTAGAAAAGAGACGGTTTACGAACTCGGCTCGAATACAAAGCAATTTACTGCCGCGGCAATCATGATGCTGGTGGAGGACGGCAAGGTTCGCCTCGAAGACGAAATCACAAAATATTTCCCAGAAGCACCAGAAACGTGGCGTGGCATCACAATCAGGCACTTGCTCACTCATACGTCGGGTATTCAAAATCATGTCGCCGTACCAGATTGGCTCGATATTTTCAGAACGAATCTCAAATTTGAGACCGCTCCGGCGCGAGATGAACTGGTCAAGATGTTTTTCAAGCTGCCTCTTGAGTTCCAGCCAGGCGAGACCTGGGCGTATGACAACACCGGTTATTATTTGCTCGGCATTGTCATTGAGAAGACGAGCGGCAAATCTTACTGGCAATTCTTGGACGAGCGCATTTTCAAGCCGCTCGGCATGAACGCAACGCGCAGCACGGACCCGCAACCGATCGTTCCCAACCGTGCCTCAGGCTACGAATGGAAAGACGATCACTTTGAAAACCGGCCGGTTCTTCTCCCCGCGATCGCATTTTCAGCAGGAAGTCTTCTTTCCACCACCGGAGACATGGCGAAATGGGACGCCGCGCTTTACACGGAAAAGTTGCTGAAAAAATCAAGCCTCGATCAAATGTGGACTGCTGCCGTAACCAATAATGGAACGGCCGCTGCATTCAATTATGGCTTTGGTTGGTTCGTTGACAGCTACCACGGTCATCGATTCGTCCAGCATAGTGGAGGAACCCCGGGCTTTTCATCAGTCATCTACCGATTCATCGATGACAAACTAACGATCATTATTCTCACCAATCACTCTGACAGGATTGTTGATCAGTTAGCTATCGATCTTGCAGGAATGTCTTTGCCAGCGTTGAAACGGCCTGAGACAAATCCCGACCCCGATCCGAGAACCACAGCGATGCTAAAGGAGCTTGTGTCCGGCCTGGTGAAGGAAAAATACGAACCTGAATCCTTCACGCCCGCGATGCGCATTTTTTTAGGCACAGCAACAGGCAAAGCTTTTTGGAAATGGTTCGCGGAGCATGGCGCATTGGATTCCTTTGTTTTCTCTGATCGGGAGAATAGAGGAGACGGTGAGGTGCTACGCTACAAAGTCAGTCTCGGAGGAAACTCGTACTGGTTTTCCGTCGCAATGACAAAAGAAAGCAAGATCGCGCAGATCTATTGGTGGTAATTGGCCATCATTTTCCCCTGCTTGTTGTCATGTCAGGCGAAGTTGAAACATCTCTGGGCATTAACGACCGTGGCGCCGCAGAAATAGTCAGAGATTCCTCCCAGCCTGCGCATTAAAGCTACGGCGGGGCGAGCGACTCCGCTCGGAATGACAGAAATTCTATGAAAGTTGCTGGAGCAACTTCTTCCAGCGCGCCCAGGCTTCGTCGCGCGCTTTCTTGTCGCCTTCGCGCATGTTCGGATTGGCGGGTTCGCCGGAGCGCATGAATCCGTGGCCGGCGCCTTTGTAGATCACCGGCTCATATTTCTTGCCGGCGGCTTGCATTAGCTCTTCCGCTTTGGGAATTGTCGCGTTTACGCGCTCATCGTTCTCGCCGTAAAAGCCGTAAACTGGACAGGCGATGTTTTTCACTTGGTCGGGCGAATCCGGCGCGGTCCCATAAAAGGAATACGCCGCTTTCAGCTTTGGATTTTCATTTGCGTACGTGAATGCCCATCCCCCACCTCGACAAAATCCGCAGACAGCAAGCATGCCGTTGCACGCCGGAATTTTGAGCGCGTAATCGGCGGTCGCGTCGAGGACCGCTTTGACCTGATCTTGCGTAACCGCCGAGGTCGCTTTGCTCGCTCCGTCGGCATCTTCAAACTTTTGGCCATTGAGGAAATCGGGCGCAATCGCGATGACGCCATTCTCGGCCAGCTCATCACACATGCTGCGGAGCCAATCAGTCAGGCCAAAAATTTCCTGAATAACCAGCACGGCTGGCGCCTTGTCTTTGCGCTCTGGATAAACGACGAAGGCTTTGATCGTGCGATCGCCCGATTTGAGATCAATCCATTCGCCGTGACGCGGCGAACTGTTCAATCGGTCCTTGCCGAAATCCTTATACTCCTGCGCGGGCAAAGATTGCGCCAGGAAAGCAAAAGCAACTGCAAACAGAAGATGTTTCATTGAATGACGACGTCGATCCTGACCTTGGCTAGGCGGTCGAAGGTGTTGCCGCGGCCGATTTTCGACAGAAAATTGTGTCAAGACTCCAGCGTCCAGGTCCGTAAAAGAAGACGAACAAGAAAAACCAGCAATAGAAGATAGCCAGTTCGCCTTTGTTTGATACTTGCGGTCCTGCGCTCGAAATCGGAAAAAACTTTGCCATCGGAGTTTGGGCGTTGGCCACGTGAATCATGAAATAAGCCACTGCCATCTCGCCGCTACAGATGAAAGCCGCGAGCCGCGTAACCAAACCGAAGGCAATTAAAAGGCCGCCGACAAGTTGAATCCAACCGCCCACCTGCATCATCATTTTGTCTGAACCAGGCATCCCGCCGAACATGCCGAGCACTAATTGCCCGCCATGAGAGGCAAACATCAAGCCGACGATCAGCCGCGTGACGCAATAAAAGGGATCCGCAAATCGATTGAGAGAGTTCATGGCCGTCAGGCTGAACGACGTCGATCTTGTCTGTCAAGAAAATGACGCGTCTTCTGTAGCGGCGCTCTGTGAGCGCCGAAATCAAATTCGCACGCGATACTCGGCGGTCATACGCCGCTACAATGCTGTAGCGTCCGCTGTCTTCAGCGGATTTTAAGGCAGCGGCTATAGATCCACTATTGATGCGCTGAGGACCGCGCACACTACAGCAATCTCGCCTTACGCGGCCAGTTCGAGTTCCCGCCGCGAGATGCCGCGCAATTCGAAGAGACGAATCAGCGTTTCTTCAATCAAATTGTTCGGACACGATGCGCCAGCGGTGATTCCGATGACAGCCGGCCCGTTCGGCAACCAGAAGTGTGAAACGATCTCGCGTTTCTCGTGCAAATCGTAGTGCTTGATCTCGGTGGCGGAAACGAGACGCGACGCGTTTAGCACAAAGTACGTTGGCAATTTTTCTTCGCCCATCTCGGCGAGATGCGACGTGTTCGAGCTGTTGTAACCGCCTACTACTAACAGCAGGTCCATTGGAACATTGAGCAGCTCGCGCAATGCATCCTGCCGCTCCTGCGTGGCTCCGCAGATTGTGTCGAAGAATCGGAAATTCTTTTCAGCAAGCTCAGGTCCGTCTCGATCGATAATGGCCTGGCGAATTCGCCGTTGCACTTCCTCAGTTTCGCCGCGCAGCATCGTGGTCTGATTAGCCACGCCGACCGTTTGCAGATGCACATCGGGGTCGAACCCGGGCGAATGCGCGCCTTTGAATTTCTCAAGGAACGCCTGTTTGTCGCCGCCGCGGCGAATGTAGTCGCAAACGTAGTCGGTATCTGCAAGCGTTAGGACCACCAGGTAATGGCCGCTTCCGTCGCCGAGGGCGCGCGAGCTTGTGGCCTTGGTCTCTTCGTGCTCAGCTTTGCCATGAATGATGGAAGTAGCCGATTCGCTGGCATATTTGCGTACGCGTTTCCAGACGCTCATCACGTCGCCGCAAGTGGTATCGACAATCTGGCAGCCGCGGTCTTTGATCTGTTGCTGGATCGACAACTCGGTTCCGAACGCCGGCACGATCACCACGTCTTCGGGTCCGAGATCGGAAATGTCGGCTTCCTTGTTTTTGCCGGTGAGATTCTTAATGCCTAACGAGGCGATCTGATGATTGACTTCCGGGTTATGAATAATTTCGCCGACAATAAAAAGCTGGCGATCTTTGAAAACCTTGCGCGCTGCATAGGCAAGATCGATCGCGCGCTCGACCCCGTAGCAAAAGCCGAACTCTTTTGCAAGGCGCACCGTGGTATCGCCCACGGAAATGATTCCACCCGCCCGGCGCACTTTCTCGACAATGTCGCTCCGATAATGCGATTCGACCTGTTGCTGCACCGCAGCCATCACGTCGGGCGTGCGTAGATTCACTTTCTCCCGCGCTGTTGTGCCGCTGGAAATCAGGTTCGTGCTCATGAAATCTGAGACATATGTTCTCCCATCGCCTCTCGCTTGGCAAGGGAGCGGGTTAGGGTGAGGGTTGATTTAGGTAGAGTTTGAGAGGCGCAAACCCCTCACCTCGATCCTCTCCCCTTCACCAAGGAGAGAGGCGACTTCACCTGTCAGTACCGCTTAGCTACTCGAGGAGAGGGCCGCTGGGTTGTTGAAACGCCGCGTCTGTAACCATGGTGTGTGGGTCCGGATCCGGCGTGCGCGAGTCGTCCACTCGTTGCACCGTCGGTCCAATCGTGGCGTCCTCCGGCTGCGTCTCGGCAACGTTTACCGGCGTGCCGACTCGCACCAGCGCAAAAAATTTCGCCGCGGCCTCTCCTTTCAGTCGAACGCAACCGTGCGTGCGGGGCGTCGGATGAACAAAGCCCTGGTGAAAGCCGTATCCTGGAGCGAATTCACACCAGTAGCCCATTGGATAGCCAACGTAGTGGCCGCCGGCGTGGCCTGCTGTGGTCGCTACAACGGTGTTTCCTTGGACGCTAAAGCCGTACTCGCCGGAGCGTTTATGTTCCTGCTTAGAGTAAATGCTGAAATTCCCGCGCGGCGTTGGCTTGTTCGGCATACCAACCGAGCACGCTGCCGCCATCAGACAGCGGTCGCCTTCCATCACGTAAACGTTTTCCTTCGAGAGCGAAAGTCTTACGCGCACGGCCGAAGGATCATGCGGACGATAAGCCGTGACGTGGTATGGTCCGCCAACGGGCGCGTGGGTAATCGTGCCGCAACCAGCAAGCAACGAAACCAAACCTGCACCAGCAACTATTAAAATGAATCGGGAGATATGTCGCATACGTGTGTACTGGATAAGATTAGACGGACTGTTGTCAACCTTAGGGTCTGATTGCTATTTGGTAGTGAACATTGCCAGGAATGCGACTTCTATGGCGAGAGCCTCATGAATGTTGCGACCCAGATGATCGCGCAATTCTTCGATACAACGGATCCGCTTTAAGATTTCGGCGGCGCTGAAGCGCGCTGCGAGTACGGCAGTTTCTTTTTTTGCATGGACTAGATCACGCTGCGCCACACCGCTGCTTGCCCGAAGAACATCAGTCCACCAGGCGAATAATACTTCGATCAGTCCGGCGCGTCGTTGCAGATAAAGACTTTCGGTAAGCGCCTTGTAGTAATCTTCTCGTTCTTCCAGCCACGCCCCATCAGTGGCATCCTTGTAGCGCGTTTCTTCCTTTTTCAATGCCTCATCAGTTTCGCACTTCACTTCCTCGCGCACTTCGCGGAGCAGGCGTTGAAATTCCTGAGCAAGCCGATAAGCAAACTGAATCGTCCAGCTTTCTTGACCGGACGCTTGTTGCAGCAATTGCACGAGCTTCTCTTGTTCGTCTTTGCTTTGGCGCTGCCCGTTTGGCGCAAGCGGAATCGCAATGCATCGGGAGAGAATTGTCTCCGGTAAAGCCTCAGGCAAAGCACTTAGCAGAAGCAGCAACGAATCCTTTGGAGGTTCTTCCAATGTTTTGAGAAACGCGTTCGCAGCTTGCGCTACGAGCCGGTCGGCATCGGGAATGATGGCCACCTTGCGGCGGCCGTTTGACGCGCGCATTTGGAGCGCGTGCTCAAGGTCGCGTATTTGCTCAATCAGAATGCGCCGCGATTTCGATTCGGGTCGGGCAACGAAAATCTCCCGGGCCTTCGCGGAAAAAACATCTTTAACTGGTGTGCCATTGACCAGACTGGCCAGGTCCGCCGCCAGCAGTTCCTTGCCGCTGCCCGGCGGTCCGGTGATCAAATAAGCGTGCCCGAGTCGATTCTGTTCGTGTGCGCGGCGCAAATACTCAAGCGCGGTTTTTCGCGAGAAGGCCATTTCAAATGTTCGATGTGCGATGTTCGATGCTCGGTGTTTTGGCCAGCACAGGAAAACGTGACCGAAGCATTTCCCAGATCTCATTCTCGATCTGGTCTGCGTCGCGGGAGCCGTCGATCAATACGATGCGCTTCGATTCGCGCTTGGCCAGCTCACGATATGCTTCGCGAACACGTTCATAAAACTCAGCGGGCTGTTGTTCCATTCGATCGGCCTTGCGTGGCTTCTGCATTCGCGACGCCGCCGTCGCAGCATCGACATCGAGTATGAAAGTAATGTCCGGGACGCAATCGCCGACCACAAACGCATTCAGGCGCTCAACCATTTCACGATCCAATTTTCGCGCCGCGCCTTGATAGACCGTCGTGGAATCAAAGAACCGATCTGCGATCACGCACAAGCCGCGCTCGAAGGCCGGCTTGATGGTCTCGCGTACGAGCTGGCTGCGGCTGGCCTCAAAGAGTAAAAGCTCGGTTTCCGCTGTCATGGCGGAATTATGAGGAGCAAATTGCAAAAGTTCGCGAATCGTTTCGCCGATCGGCGTGCCGCCCGGTTCGCGGGTTAGGAGGCATGGAATTCCCAAGCGCTCGAGACGTCTCGTCAGTCTCTGGACTTGCGTCGATTTCCCGCATCCTTCCGATCCTTCAAACGTGATGAATGGCGAGCGCGACATGCTCGATTCTGAAACAAAGCAGCCGAATTGTCGAACGCGCGACGTACCACAGGCTGGAAGCCTGTGCTACGTTACGCGCATGAAATCGTTTTGGCTGGTGAAACAGGAGCCATCCTCCTATTCGTGGTCGGACTTCATCGAAGAAGGCCAGACCAGCTGGACGGGCGTGCGCAATTACGCTGCGAGAAATAATCTCCGCAAAATGCGCAAGGGCGATGAAGTCCTTTTCTATCACAGCGGCGAGGAGAAAGCTGTGGTCGGAATCGCGAAAGTAACGCGAACCGCGTATCGGGATCCGACAGTGAAGGAAGGCGATTGGTCCACAGTCGATCTTGCTGTCCTAAAACCACTGCGACATCCAGTGACGCTTCGTGAGATCAAAAGCAATCCGCGATTGAAGAACATTCAGCTGGTCCGCCAATCGCGTTTGTCTGTGATGCCGCTGGCTGAGGCGGCGTTTCGCGAAATTGTGAAGATGGCTGAACAAGGAGGGACGGCTTCCTAGCCGTCCAAGGACCCGACGGCTGCGAAGCCGTCGTTCCTTGATGGAAGCTTTTGCCTTGTTCAAACCTGCGCTGAGGCCGAAAATTCCCAAGTGAGCACAATTGCGGCAACCGAGTTTCTTCCGCTCGTCGCAACTGCCGGGGCCGCCACCGATTCTATCGTCGTGTCTCTGCACGACGTCGCTCCTTCCACTCAGCAAATTGCAAACACAATCATTTCGGAACTAGCCCGTCACGGCGTGCGCGTCTGTTCTATCCTTGTAGTGCCGGATTATCATCATGAGGGGCTGTTCGTAAAAGACCCGCAATTTGTGTCGTGGCTCCGGGGCTTGGAAGCGGACGGTCATGAAATCGTCATTCACGGTTATTTCCACGAACGTCCTCCGCGTGCGAAAGAAACTTTGCGCGACAAATTCCTGACAAGATTTTACACGCAGCACGAGGGCGAGTTTTACGACCTCGGTTATGACGAAGCTCTGCGTCGCATCGCAAGCGCGCGCGATGAATTCCGCGCGCACGGGCTTAAGCCGCGAGGTTTTGTGGCGCCCGCGTGGTTGCTTAGCGATGAAGCGGAGCACGCCGCGCGTGATGCGCAAATGGAATACACCACACGCCTGCGTACCGTCTGCGATCTCCGCTCGGGCAACGTATTTCCTGCAAGAACGCTGGTCTATAGCGTTGAAAACAATTGGCGCCGTGCCGTCAGTCGCACCTGGAACGCAGCGTTGTTCCGATTCCTGAAGAGCAAGCCGCTCTTGCGCGTAAGCATTCATCCGCCTGATTATTTTCATCCGGCGATTTGGAGGCAGATTCTCGCTTCGATCACAGCAACAAGCAGTGTGCGAACCGCTACGACCTACCAGGATTGGATCGCCGAGCAAAGATTGAGACGCGGACTCTAGTGTTGTGTAACCGGTATGACTTGCCAATCGTTGAGTTCAAAATGGCCCGCCCCCAAGGCGCGACCAGGGAGCATGTCCTTTG
The DNA here is from genome assembly GCA_963725505.1 of uncultured Verrucomicrobiae bacterium. Lineage (GTDB taxonomy): Bacteria > Verrucomicrobiota > Verrucomicrobiia > Chthoniobacterales > UBA10450 > Udaeobacter. The sequence continues at coordinate 177,640 of CAVRYN010000007.1, forward strand.
CGACCTGTGATCGAGACGCAACACAGGCGCCGGGCCATTTTCAACTCAACCCTCCGCGCCGCAGTTCTTTCGTCGAATTTCGGCGTCGCTCGCTCGGCCAGCCCCGAACGCTTTCGGGGCAGCGCTTCGCTGGCTTCTTGAAATTCGCCCAAACTCCTTGCGGCGATTGGCAAGCCATACCGGTTACACAACACTAGATATGAGCAGGTGTGATTTGCATATTCACTCGCGCTACAGCGCGCGCTCGGAAGAATGGCTCTTCCGCCGCCTTGATTTTCCAGACAGTTATTCGGATCCAAAACAGCTCTATGAGCAATTGCTCATGCACGGAATGGATTACGTCACCATTACCGACCACGATACGATCGCGGGCGGCCTCCAGATTGCGCACCTGCCTCGCACTTTTATCAGCGAACAGGTCACGACGTATTTTCCTAATGATCCCTGCAAACTGCACATCCTTGTTTGGGGAATTTCAGAGCAGCACCATCGCGAGATCGAAGGCGTCCGGGATAATGTCTTCGAGCTGCAACGCTATCTGCAAACGGCGCAGATCGCGCACGCGGTCGCGCATCCTCTTTACAGCGTCAACGGCAAGCTTGAGGCAAGCCATCTCGAACAGCTCATCCTTCTCTTCAAACATTTCGAGGGAATCAACGGCTTGCGCGACGCGCTTCTAAGCGATCTGGCCCAGACTCTTTTCAAACAGTTGACGCCAGACAAGATCGACGAATTCGCAAACCGTCACCATCTTGCGGCCACACACGCGGAACCGTGGAAAAAGATTTTTGTCGGCGGCTCGGACGATCACGGCGGGCAATTTGCCGCTTCGGCTTTTACAGAAACGCCGGCTGCGGGTTCTGCAGAGAAATTTCTAAAATTTATTCGCAGCGGCGATTGCACCGCGCGGGGCCACGGAGGAACACCGTTAATCCTGTCGCACGGCTTTTACAACACGGTCGCCTGTTTCATCCAGGACCGCTTCCACGAAAAACTCGGACCCAGCGCCGCGCTATTGGAGAAAATGTTTTCGCGCTTTATGGAGGGTCGGGCGCCCACTGAGTTCACCCTCAGAGAGAAAATGGAATTTATCGTGCAGGGTGTTTTGTCAGGGAAAATTTTTGAATTCGTCAAGCCGGCGAATGTGTCGCTCTGGAAAGAGCTCTCAGGTTATTTTGCACGGCCGGAGGTAAAGGCGAGACTCGCCGCGCAATTGGACGGAGTCAGCGAGCCGGAACGCCGCACGTTTCTCATGGCGAACATGGTCGCCGAGCAGCTCGCGTTTCGTTTCTTCAAAAAATTCGTTCAGCAAATCAGCGGCGGCAACATGCTCGAGAGTATGCAGGCCCTTAGCGCAATTGTGCCGATCCTCGTAATTCTCACGCCGTACATCTATGGTTTTCACAGTCAGGCGCCCTCGAGAAAATGGTTGCGATCGATTTTTAAGGAATTGACCGACGCAGTTCCGATCGCCTTGCAAAATCGCAAACGCGCCTGGTTCACCGACACGCTCGAAGACGTTAACGGCGTGGCGACCACCATCCGCAAGATGACCGCCGCTGGCGCTGCCGCAGGGAAAGAGCTGATCATCGTAACCTCCCAGAGCAACCTGCAAATTTGCGACATCCCAATCAAGAACTTCCCGCCCATCGGCGAATTTGAATTGCCGGAGTACGAACTGCAAAAATTGAGTTTCCCGCCGATCCTTCAGATGCTGGACTACATACAACGGGAGAGATTCAGTGAGATTATCATCAGCACGCCTGGACCCGTTGGATTAACCGCGCTGCTCGCGGCCAAGATGCTCAACCTGCAAACGAGCGGCATTTATCACACCGATTTTCCACAATACATCCGCATTCTTACCGAAGACAGCTTCCTTGAAAGTATGGCGTGGCGTTACATGCACTGGTTCTATGGACAGCTCGATACCGTCTTTGTTAACTCCGAAGAATATCGGCAAAGCTGGATCAAGCACGGGCTCGATCCCGAAAGACTGAAAATTCTACCGCGTGGGCTTGATACCGAGCTCTTTCATCCTGCTCGACGCGAAGCAGCGTTCTTCGAAAGATTCGGTGCGCACAATGGTGAGGTTCGCCTCCTTTATGTGGGTCGCATTTCACGCGAGAAAGACCTCGATCTTCTGGCCGCGGCCTACCGCCGTCTGCGTGACGACGGGTTGCCGATCCAACTTTTCATCGTCGGTCATGGACCCTACTCCGAGGCGTTCGCGAAATCTTTGCCGGAGGCCTTTTTCACCGGATATCTCACGGGCAACGAATTGGCCACGGCCTACGCATCGGCAGACGTATTCGTGTTTCCGAGCACAACCGACACGTTTGGAAACGTCATCCTGGAAGCGCAGGCCTGCGGCTTGCCAGTCGTCGTTTCCGACTCCGGCGGGCCCAAGGAATTAGTTGAAGACAAGGCCAACGGTCTGATCACCAGATCACACGACGTGGAAGACTTCGCGCGCGCGATTCGAGCACTGGTGACAGACTCCGCGCTGCGGGAACGCATGGGCGAATCCGCTCGAAATAGCGTCATCGACCGGAGTTGGCCGAGAGCGTTCGGGAAATTCTGGTCCGCGACGGAGGTGTAGGATTCTCGGGGATCACTGATCCCGGCTACAGGTCCAAGGCAGCGCGTCCAAATCGACATTGCCACCAGTGAGAATAATTCCCACGCGTTTCCCGTTGACGTCGATCACGCGCTCGGCAATGGCCGCATACGGAACAGCCGCTGATGGCTCGACGACTATTTTCATCGTCTCCCAAATCGTGCGCATCGCTGAAACGATCGCTTCCTCGCTCACCGTTACGATGTCATCCACGTAACGCTGGATGATTGCAAAATTTGGCTCGCCGACATTTGTCCGTAGTCCATCAGCGATCGTGAATTTCTTCTTAGTCACGATCCGTCGCCCCGCGCGAAACGATTGCGCCGCGTCGTCCGCGTTCGCCGGCTCAACTGCGATCACTTTGATTTTTGGCTGCATCGATTTCGCGGCAACCGCCGTGCCAGACAGCAAACCGCCACCGCCAACCGGGCACATCACAAGATCGAGATCGGAGACATCTTCGAGCAATTCCACCGCTGCTGTCCCCTGGCCCGCCATCACATTTTCGTTCTCGAATGAATGAATCAACGTCGCGCCGGTTTTTTTGATCACCTGTGCGCATGTTGCTTCGCGCGACTGTTCCGTCGGTTCGCAAAAGATAATGTGTGCGTCGTAACTCTCGACCGCGCGCACCTTCACCTTCGCCGAGTTCGACGGCATAACGATGTGCGCAGCAACGCCGCGCAGTTTCGCCGCGCGCGCCACCGCCGCCCCGTGATTGCCCGACGAATGCGTTGCCACACCGTCTCGCGCGGTCGCATCATCGAGCGAAAAGATTGCGTTAGTAGCGCCGCGCGCCTTAAACGCGCCGATCTTCTGAAAATTTTCGCACTTAAAAAACAGCGACGCCCCGCTCGCCTCATCCAAGCGCTCGCTTGTCAACACCGGGGTGCGATGAATATGCGGCCGAATCCGCTCATGCGCCGCGCGGATGCTATCGAGGTCCAGCTGCATGGTTGATCGTATCCGCCGGATACAGGCAAAACAAACGTGGAATTCCTTAAACTGCGCTTGGACTCCGGAAATGCTCCGGTCGCGGACCAAGACCAATGAATCGGGCGGGCAGTTGACGCAGAATTGGAAACCATTTCAGCAAACGAATTATTAGCGGCAACGATCTTTTGTCACTTGATGCCCGGCCGGTGACAACTCGGTGATGAATGAAAACCTGCAGCCCTTGGATCAGGCGTGTTGGCCATTCGCGACGCGCCTGCACTTGTCGCAAATCGTCCACCGAAACCGGGCCACTGCGTAATTTATCCGCGAGCAAGTTCGCCGCCGCGACAGCATCCTGGATGGCGAGATTAATGCCGACGCCGCCGGCCGGCGACATGGCGTGCGCAGAATCACCAATGCAAAGCAATCCGTCGCGACACCAATCGCGCAGCCGATTGATTTGCACCGTAAGCAATTTGATTTTTGACCAGCCATCCAACTCAGTCACTCTGTCCCGCAGAAATGCGGCGAAGCTGACAATTTCATTTTGAAACTGCGGCAGACCGCACGCTTTGATCTCATCGAAGCCGCCCTTGGGAATGACGAAACCGCATTGCCAGTAATCACCACGGTCCAGCAGCACCAGCAGCTTGCCGTGTTGGAAAAAGCCAAACGATTGCTCGGGATCATCTGGTTTCTTTGAAATTCGCATCCAGAGCACGTCGATCGGCACGCCAAACTCGCGCCGCTTAAACCCGGCGCGCGCTTGAACGATCGAGTGCCGCCCATCCGCGCCAATGACGAGGTCTGCATGGACGCTCAACTCGCCATGCGGCGTTTTTGCGCGGACACCGATTACTCGTTCGTTCTCGATCAGTAAATCGACGACTTCGGTCTGCATGTGCAATTGGAAGGACGGAAATTTTTTCGCATGACTGGACAGGAAATTGAGAAAATCCCATTGCGGCATGAACGCGATGAATTTGCAGCGTGTGGGAAGCTTGGTGAAATCAGCGACCGGCACGACCTGACCGTTAACTACAGCGCGCAGCTCTCGTACTTCCTGGTGCGGCTGTTTCAAGAATTCCTCGAGCAGGCCTAGTTCGTTCATCAACTCGAGCGTGGACGGATGAATGGTGTCGCCGCGGAAGTCGCGGTTGAAGTCGGCATGTTTTTCCAGTACCGCCACGCTCACGCCAGCGCGCGCCAACAAATAACCGGCCATCATTCCAGCTGGTCCGCCACCCACGATCACGCAACGCGTTTGCAATTTTTCAACCACGGATGCCACGGATAGCACGGATAAGGATTGCTAACCACTAATGCACACGAATAGACACGAATTTGGTTCTCCTCATTAGTGTGTATTAGTGTCCATTCGTGGTTAATCAGCCGCTTTTTCTCGACGAGGAACAAGTCCGGAAGCATCTACGGATGGCTGACTTGATTCCCGCAATGGAAAAAGCGTTAAGCGACTTCTCAGCAGGCAAAGTAACTCAGCCTGTTCGCTCGGTGATCAAAGTGGAGGTCGCCGCGGCGACCGGATTTTTGGGTCTGATGCCGGCGCTTACTCCGGATGGGCTCGGCTTGAAAGCTGTGACGTTCTATCCATCGAATGCAGAGCGCGGAATCCCGACACACATGGCCACGATTTTTCTTGTCGATCCACAGACCGGTACGCCGCTCGCAATCATGGACGGAACGTTAATCACGGAAATGAGAACGGCCGCAGTCTCTGCGGCTGCGACAAAGCTTCTTGGCCCGCGCGATGCAAAAATTCTCGCGATCCTCGGGAGCGGCGTACAGGCACACAGCCACGTCGAAGCATTGCGACTTGTTCGAAATTTCGAGGAGATTCGTGTGTGGAGTTCTACCCGCGAACACGCGGAGCGATTCGCAAAGAAAATTGGCGCGACAGCAATGTCGGCTGAAGAAGCAGTGCGCGGCGCAGATGTGATTGTGACTGTGACAAATTCGAAAACACCTGTGCTGAAAGGCGCTTGGCTAAAACCTGGGTGCCACGTAAACGCAATTGGCGCGTGTCGTCCGGACTGGCGTGAACTGGACGACGACGCGATGAACAACGTGGTGTTCGTCGATTCGCGCGAAGGCGCGCTGAAAGAATCCGGTGACCTGATTCTTTCCGGCGCAAAAATCTATGCCGAGCTTGGTGAAGCCCTAGCCGGCAAGGTTCCATCGCGCGCAAACGAAACAACCATTTTCAAATCGCTCGGGATGGCGGTTGAAGATATCGTTGCGGCGTTGCTCGTGTATCGAAAGTTTATTTCCGCGGCAGGGCCGTTAACTGATTAGAGACTAATTGCCATCCTGCTGGACCTTTCACCCAGACGTGCGTACTCCGGTATTGGCCGCTGATCGGTTGACCAGCGTACTTTCCCTTGATCGTCACGCGGCTTGTCGCCACGGCGCTGTTTTGATAAACCCGAACCGTGATGTTTTCCTCTTCATTGATTGAGTCGAGCGTCGTCGCGCCGGATTTAGCATTTGCGAGGCGCTGCGCCTTGGTCATTACCTTACCTAAAGCGTTCACAAAGATGTAATCATCAGCCCAGATTTTCTCCAGCGTGGGAATGTCGCGCTGCAGCAAAGCTGTTCGATATTTTTCGATCGTCTGCCGAACCTCTTGCTCGCTCTTGTTATCTTGTGAGTTCTTGCTGGGTTGGTGACTGTCCGAATGCAAATGACAGCAGGGCCATAGTGATGACCAGATGCGAAATACTGCGCTTCATGATTGAACTCCTTTGCAGGTGTAATAATGACATGAAACAGGTGACGCAAGTCTGATTCCGCCGGAGTTATCAGCTCTTGCAAAGCAAATCGATGACGGAACAGTTGGCAGCAATGCCAGCTGATGTTGAAGAGCTAAACTCGAGAATCGAGGGCGCTGTTGCTCGCGGGCAACTGATGCAATCGACGGCAAAGAATATTCGGAGCCTTTTGGCCGGAGCACCCACGGATCTCTATTTCAAAACCATTAAGCAACTCGCTGATAGCGGTGAATGGTCAGAGCTAAACGATCGTTTCTACCAGACGCTTGCATTCGGAACTGGCGGACTGCGCGGGCGCACGATCGGGAAAATCGTTACGACTGCGGAGCGCGGGAATGCGGGCGAAGACGAGCGACCCCAATTCCCCTGCGTCGGCACGAACGCGATGAATTTGTTTAATGTCAACCGTGCAACGCGAGGACTTGTTGCTTATCTGCACGATTGGAACCGCCGCGAGAAAATTTCGGCCAGGCCGAGACTCGTGATCGCGCATGATCCACGGTTTTTCTCGAAAGAGTTCGCCGAACTTGCCGCGAAAGTCGCGGCTGAAAACGGTTGCGAGGCGTGCGTGTTCGACGGCCCGCGCTCGGTGCCGGAGCTTTCTTTTACGGTTCGTTATCTCAAAGCAAGCGCCGGCATCGTGATCACCGCCAGTCACAACCCCCCATATGATAACGGATACAAGGTTTATTTCAGCGACGGGGCACAAGTGATCGAACCCTATGCCAGCGGGATCATCGCCAAAGTAAACGCCATCACGACCGAATCGTTCACGCCGGTTCCAAAAGATCGACAAGGCAAAGTGAGCACGATCGGGAAGGACATCGATCAAGCTTACATGCGGCGGCTGGAAACACTGATTCTCGATCCGCAAGTGATTCGGCAAGCGAAATCACTGCGAGTCATTTACACGCCGCTGCATGGAACCGGCAGCGTAATCATCAAACCGTTACTCACGCGGCTCGGTTTCAATTTCCAGGTCGTGCCAGAGCAGGATCGCTTCGATGGTCGATTCCCAACAGTGAAATCGCCGAACCCGGAAAACGCGGAGGCGTTAACCATGGCAATCAATCTTGCTCAAAAAGAAGATGCGGACCTGGTCGTCGCGACGGACCCAGATTGTGATCGCATGGGAGCAGCAGTTCGCGCAAAGGATGGCAAAATGAAATTGCTGACTGGGAATCAGATCGGCTCGCTCCTCGCCTGGTATCGAATCAAGACACTGTTCGACAAGGGCGTGTTGAATAAACAAAACGCTTCGTGCGCCGTGATCATCAAGACTTTCGTCACCACCGATCTGCAAAAGGCGATCGCCGATTACTACGGATTGCGCTGTGTCGAAACGCTGACGGGTTTTAAATATATCGGAGCGAAACTGGGTAAGTACGAGCGCGCAATCCCGGAACAACTGCGTCAGAACTATGCCCATCTCACCGAACAAGAAACGCGCCGGCTGCGTCTTGCTCACTCTTCATTTTACGTTTTCGGCGGTGAAGAAAGTTACGGCTACAGTGGCGCGGACTTTGTTCGCGATAAGGACGGCAATGGCGCCGTAATCATGTTTTGCGAAGTGGCCGCCCATGCGAAATCGCGCGGGCTGACAGTCGATGAATTGCTCGACGAAGTCTTCGCGAAATTCGGTTATTTTTCGGAGAAAACCAATGCACTCGTTTTCGAAGGCGCAGAAGGCGCAGACAAAATTGCGCGTCTGATCGAGTCATACAGCGCCAGCCCATTTTTAGAAGTGCTAGGATCAAGAGTGATCGGAATCAAAAATTTCGAGATGGACATGGTCGAAGATGTCGAGGGCGACCTGGTCCCCAAAGAAAAGATGTCGATTTTTGAACTAGAGGATCGAACGCGCATCGCCGTACGACCGTCGGGAACAGAGCCAAAAATCAAGTATTACCTTTTCGCGCAGCGCCGGCCGAGCAATCGAAAATTCGATCCTGCAGAACTCAGTCGAATCAAGGCGCAAGTCGGAGAAAAACTTGATCGTCTCTGGGATTGGCTGCAAAAAGATGCCGAATCGCGACTGCGGTGAAAGCGATGCGAAGACGCATGGCACTCCAAAGCACTTCGTGCGAAATTCATGTCCTATGCCTCCTTTGTTTCGCGGCAGCTTTTGGAGTGCGGACGCGTCCTCGCGTCGCTTTCGTCTAGCGTGAAAAAAATAATGACGGCATGGCCGTGGTTAGCAGCGATTCTTAGCGGGCTGCTCTGTACGCTCTGTTTTCCGCCATTTGATCAGAGCTGGTTCTGCTGGTTCGCGCTCACGCCGCTTATCGCGGCTGTCTGGTTTTCCGGAGAAAACTCAAAGCGCCGATGGCTGCGCAATCTGTTGCTCGGTTACCTCGCCGGCGTTGTGTTTTTTTCCGCGACGTTTAGTTGGCTGGGTTCGCTGGGAGTTCTGTATCAAAATTTTTGGCTTCGCGGGTTATCGCTTCTTTTAGCCGTTTACCTCGGAGTTTATTTTGCGTTTTGGGGTTGGTTTGTCGGCCTGATCGCGCCACGCAATTTCCTGGCTTCGTGGCGGAATTTGTTGTTAGCGTTTTTAGCTGCATCCGCGTGGACCGCGCTCGAATGGGTCCGCGGGTGGTTGTTCGGCGGTTTTGGCTGGAACGGGCTTGGCGTTTCGTTGCACAACACATGGCCGCTTATTCAAATTGCCGAATTCACCGGTGTAACCGGCTTATCCTTTGTGGTTGCGTTTGCAAACGTCATTGCCCTCACAACGCCGCTCCGTTTGTATTTGGAAGCAAAAACGCAGCAGGTGCGACCGCACTTTGACCTTACGCTGACGTTAGCTGGCTTCGTCGGGCTATTGGCATTTGGGTTGTATAGCGTCCAAAACCGCCAGCCCACAGAACCGCTTCGCGTTGCCGCTGTGCAGGCCGATGTCCCTCAGCAGGAAAAATTCGATCCGCAGTTCAGCGCCGAAATTTTTGAACGTTTTCAGCGCGTGAGTGAAATCGCGCTGCATTCCAATCCGCCCCCTGCCTTGGTGATTTGGCCCGAGAGCTCAATGCCCGATCCGGTGCGCGACCCGGCGACGGAAAGCAACGACTTTGTCACCGAGTTTTCCGCATCCTCAAAAACAGACCTCCTTCTGGGAACGCTCGATGTGGAAAATGGAAAGGACTATAACGCAGCGGTTCTGATTTCCGGCGCCACTCAAGAGATGCAGGTGTATTGGAAGGTGCATCTGGTCCCGTTTGGCGAATACGTCCCGTTGCGAAATTCTTTTCCGCTTTTCGCCGCGGTAGCGAAGAAGTGGGTGCCGGGTGATTTCGCCGCAGGCAAACGATACACGCTGTTTCGCCTGACCAATGGCGATGCGCAGATCGCACCGCTGATTTGCTTCGAAGACACGATTGGCGATTTGACGCGGCAATTCGTAATTCGAGGCGCAAACTTGCTGGTGAACCTCACAAACGATGGATGGTTTTTGCATTCCGCTGGGTCGCAGCAGCATTTGACGAACGCAATTTTTCGCTGTGTCGAAACGCGTCGCCCGATGGTCCGGGCGGCCAATACGGGGGTGACCTGTTTTGTAAATCAGTTCGGCCGCGTCACTCAGGTATTACGCGATGAAACGGGCAGCACATTTACCGAGGGCGTGCTCACTGGCGAAATCAAGATTCCCACCGAACATGAGCTGACCTTCTACACCCGACATGGCGAATTATTTGCGAAAGCCTGCGCCGTGATCACGCTGCTCGCACTCGTCACGGCAGGCATGTTACGCTGGCGAAAGTTGTAGAGCGTTCGCCGCGGCGAACGGCATGGATCAGCGGCCGGCATAGCCGCCTTACAACTGGATCGCAAGAATTTCTGTATCGTGGTAAAAGGGCGCTGTGCGCGTTGAATTGCCACTCGAGCATCTAGGCGAACTTTGGCCGAAGAAATTTCGTGGTGCGCGTGTCGGCGCGCTGCTTCATCCGGCGTCTGTTTCGTCAACTATCGAACACGCTTCGCGAGTTCTGCAGAGGCACAACAACGATCTCTTCCGTCTCGCGGCGTTTTTTGGTCCACAACATGGATTCCTCGGCCAGACACAGGACGACATGGTGGAATGGAAAAGTTACGAGCATCCGCGCTTGCGCATTCCGGTTTACAGCCTTTATGGCGAACATCGCGAACCGACTGCGGAAATGTTGAAGGATCTCGATGTGTTCGTCGTTGATCTTCAGGATGTCGGAGCACGTTACTACACCTTTATCTGGACGCTGTATCTCTGCATGCGCGCCTGCGAAAAGATCGGCGTTGCAGTTATCGTGCTCGATCGACCGAACCCGATCAATGGCGTGACGATAGAAGGGCCGGTGCTCAACGCCAATTACAAATCGTTCGTTGGGATGCATGCCATTCCGGTTCGTCATGGAAAGACGATCGGCGAGCTGGCCCAGCAATTTTACCACGAAGCATTTCTCGAATGTCAATTGTCGATCTTACCGATGAAGGATTGGAAACGCGAGATGTGGTTCGACGACACCGGTCTTCCGTGGGTTATGCCATCACCTAACATGCCGACACTCGACACGGCCACTGTTTACCCAGGTATGTGTCTGCTCGAAGGCACAAATATTTCCGAAGGGCGAGGCACAACGCGGCCGTTCGAAATTTTCGGCGCGCCGTTCATCGATGCCGAGAAGCTTTGCAACGAATTGAACAAGCTGAAATTGCCGGGCGTGTTCTTTCGGGAGAATTATTTTCAACCAACCTTTCACAAATTTGCCGGAGAACTTTGCGGTGGCGCGCAATTGCATGTGACCGATCGAGAAACTTTTCAGCCTTTTCTTACCGGAGTGCAGATCATCAGGCACATCCGCAAGATGTATCTTGAGCAATTTCAATGGAAACAACCTCCTTACGAATACGAACGGAAACGACTGCCTATCGAAATTCTAATCGGCGGCCCAATCGAATCGGTTTTCGGCGACTGATCACTACGGTCGCGATTTTGGCAGCAGGGTCTTCGCAGATTTGCGCGGACATTCCGTGGCCGGGAGTGGTGCAGCGACTGGCCTATGAGAACGAAAAATTGGCGCGGCGTCCGCAAGGTCACAACGGCGAGTACTTCGTTGTGTGCACGCTCTATTACACACCGAAAGAATCCGGTTTCACTTTCGAGCGCGGCTTCGATGCAACGCCGATCACAAAGCCTGGACTACAGGGGCGAACGTATCCGCGCGATTTTCTTCGCTCAGTGAAGAAGGAGGGCTTTGGCCGACTTGTGATGCCCGTTAACGGACGGTATTACATTCGTTACAATGGAGGGGGCTCGTTTGCCTTCGCTTCCCACCCCACAGGCGGAGGCGGCATTTTGGTGGACCGGTATTCAGCAGCAATTAAGTCAACCCAAGGCAGCTTGCGCCATGGAGCCATTGTCGAGACATCTTCTCCAGAGGTGCAAAAAATCTTTGGCAGCACTCGGTGGAAGATCATGGACACGGGCGGCGGCCTGCGCCGGTGGCAAATCGATTGTTATTTCGGCGAAGACGAACCTCTTGGCCCCGGCAAGCTACAGGGTCGACCACGTGCAACCACTTTTGAATACGCTTACGCCAATGCACGAATCGTTAATTGATGTGAAGCCGTTTTCGGTTCGTCTCCATGTCTATGGCGATCTTGATTTTTTTCTCGGTTCAAGGGCTGGTCCTGGAAGAGTTGAGCGGCACTTAAGCGAAAAGACCTCCGTAAAAGATGTGATCGAATCGTGCGGGATCCCGCATCCCGAGGTCGATTTGATCCTGGTTAACGGAAAGGCGGTCGATTTTAGCTACGCCGTCACAGGCGATGCCGAAATCGACCTTTATCCACCGCGAATACAATCTTCGAACTTCAAAGAAAAACGATTACAAGCCATTACACTTAGCAAATTTGTCGCGGATGGACACCTCGGCAAACTGGTTCGCGATCTCCGGTTGCTCGGGATTGACGTTGTCTATGATCCCGCTGCCGAAGATCGACAATTGGTCGAGATTGCCAGCAGGGATGATCGCGCGGTCCTCACCCGCGACCGGTGTCTCCTGATGCGTGCGGCGGTCCAGCACGGCTATTATCTGCGCTCGCAAAATCCACTCGAACAGACCATCGAAGTGCTGCGGCGATTCGATCTCAGCTCTATGTTGTCGCCGTTCAGCCGTTGTCTGCGCTGCAATGCTTTGCTGGAGCCCGCTGAAAAGGAAAAGATAATTAGCCAGCTCGAACCGCTCACCAAGATTTTTTACGATAAGTTCCGGCGTTGCACCGGTTGCGGACAAGTTTACTGGTCAGGATCGCACTTCACGAAACTTCAGAAACGCCTCGAGGAAATCCGCGCGAATCTCGGCGGCTGAGCGGAGAACAGCACGAAAATTTCGAGCGCGATGAAATTCAACTGCGCTATCACCAGATCTGAAAATGGAATTTGCGCTTCCACGTAGCTTACTACTGGCCATTCTTATCACCGTCCGATTGACAATATCGGCGGAAGCGTACGGCCCGCTGGGGCATGAGATTGTCGGCGCGATTGCCGATGAACGATTGGGCGGCACGCCCACGGCTACGAAGATCGCAGCGCTACTCGATGGGCTCAGCCTGGAAAAGGCGGCTGTAATAGCAGATGAGATCAAAGGCTGGGACAAAAAAGGCGTGGACGATCCAAAGTCATTTCATTACACGGCACATCGGAACATTGACAAACAGTTGCGCGAGTTCTGGCGGGCAAATCCGCCTACGCGCGAGATAAATTCAACTGCGCCTTCACACCACTGGTTTCATTACACTGACGTTCCAGTAGTACCGCAGCAACGATATCGTGACGGAAATGCCGGGCGCAGCAAATGGGACATCGTGCACATGATTCCGTACTGCATTCAGGTTTTGCAGGGGCAAGCGCCCGAGCAAAACGAGCGCAGAATTACCAAGCCGGTAGCACTGCTTTTGCTGACCCATTATGTAGCGGACATTCATCAGCCGCTGCATGTGGGCGCGGAATACTTCGATGCGCAGGGCCGTGTTACGGATCCGGACAAAGACAAATCAGCCCTCGGAGATGAAGGCGGAAACACGTTCACGCTCGAGTTGAGTGGTGAGCCACCACGCAGACGCGGCATGCATAAGAAAAAATTCCACGGCTTTTGGGACTACGATGCTGTGAATGCGCTTTTCCCAGATGCGCCGGGCTACTTGCCGAAAGAGGAATTTCTGGCGCAGATCGAACCGTTGAAGAAAACACTGATTCACGAGATGGCGACGCAAGAACCGCGAAACTGGCGAATGCCGACAAGTGTTTCGGTCGCTAGCTACGCTGAGATCTGGGCGGATGAAATCTTGCCAATCGCGCGCAACGCATATGCGCGATTAGAATTCCGGAATGTAAAGCCGTGGTTGGATGGAGAGCGTACCGTTGCAGCAGGTGAGGCAATCGAAAAACCGGCTGCGGATCATACGCTTTATCGGACATGGGCGACGAATGTGGTGCGCGACGAATTGCACAAGGCCGGCTGGCGTCTTGCCGATTTACTGGACAAAGTCTTGTAGCGCGCATGTTGCACGTCCGTATGAATAGCGCGCAAGGAGGAGCCAGGGAGCGTCGCCGCGCAACCGATGAAGCCGGGCCAACAGCACAGATCCTTTTGAGCCGAAAATGCGAGCCGTTGTCCAGCGTGTAAGCCGCGCGCGCGTAACCGTGGAGGGTCGCGTCACGGGAGAAATCGGGGCCGGTCTCATGATTTTGCTTGGCATCGGCCGCAACGATGCCTCCGCCGTCGCTGTCAGTATGGCCGAGAAGGTCGCGCACCTGAGAATCTTTGAGGACGATGAAGGAAAAATGAACCGCTCCCTCTTGGACGTAAAGGGCAGCGCGCTGGTCGTGTCGCAGTTTACGCTTTACGGTGACGCACGCGGTCAACGCAGGCCGAGCTTTATTGCTGCGGCGCCGCCAGACCAAGCGAAGAACCTGTACGAAGAGTTCAGTGAAGCGCTGCGTAAGTTAGGAATCAGTGTAGCGACAGGAGTTTTCAAAGCGATGATGTCAGTCGAATCAGTCAACGAAGGCCCGGTCACAATCCTCCTCGATTCTGACAAAGCGTTCTAGACAGCTACGTCACGCCTCAGAAACTCGCGACGCAGCCCAACAAAAAAAGCGCGCCGGAATTTCTCCCGGCGCGCTTTCAGATGTCGTTCTGAGCGAAGCGAAGAATCTCTCTGTTAATCCAACGCTCGCTACTTCGTGAGATCCCTCGCTGCCGCTCGGGATGACAGACTAACTCAGGCTTCGGTCTTCTTTGCGCTCGTTGTTTTCTTGCATTGCCCTTTCAGCTGCGCGAACTGCTCGGCAGAAAGGATAGCCTTTGCGCGGCTTAGGAAGGTCTGCCTGCTTTCCTTCGTGCAGCCAGCCTTCATGCAGTCGGCCTGCCAAGCTTCGATCTTGGTCTTTTGATCGGGTGTGAGATTCAGCGTTGCCAAATTAACGCACGCCATTGACTGCGGGTTCGCTGCGCCTTTGGCGCAACATGCCTTGTCTCCTGCAAACGCGCTGGATGCCGTCAGCATTGCAGCTGCAACTAAAGCGATACTAGTAATTTTAATCATGGTGCATGCTCAGACAGGGGCGATGCACGAACTGTTCAATGATGCAGATCTTTTCCGCGCGGCTACCTTTGCGAGCCTAACTGGGCCTGCGCGCGCCGGAGGTTGTCGGCTGCGCCTTTCAACTCGGGCTTGAGACGCAGCGCCAATTCAAATTCGGGAATGCTTTCCTGCGCTTTACTGGAGGCGAGCAGGGCCAACCCCAGATTGTTGTGAGCCTCAGCGCTGTTGGGATTCAGCCGGAGCGCTTCGTGAAGTTGCTCGATAGCCTCTGGTATTCTATCCACCAGCGCCAGCGCGAGTCCAAAGTCAGCGCGAATGTCTGCGTCTTTGGGGGCAAGCTGCGACGCGCGGGCCATCTCCTCGAGCGCGGCTTCATCACGGTTCTCCGTCCACAGTGCGTGGGCCAACTGCACGCGCGCCTTCGGCGCGTCCGGCTGTGATTGGATTGCGGTTTGGAAATACTCGATGGCTTCCGGCAGCCGGCCTTGGTGCGCACGGGTAACGCCCATAGCCACCAAGCCGTCGTAGAAATTGGGGTCGATCTGCAACGCCTTCGCAAAATGCGCCGCGGCCTCATCGTATCTGTCGCTCGCGCCAAGCGCCACGCCGAGATTGTGTTCTATGCGGAGATTAGGTGGAGTGACCGCGAGCGTGTGCTCAAACAAAGTGAAGCTGTCACGCCAGCGCTGAATCTGCGCGTTCGTAAGAGTAGCAAGAATCAGTAGAACCCCGCCAGCTATTCCTGCGCTGAGCGATGGCGCAACACGCCAGCTCTTTGCGATGTCCGCTAATCCGAACACGAGCGCAATGAACAAACCGATCGACGGAATATAGAAATAGCGGTCCGCCATGATTTGCCCGCCAACCTGAACGATTCCTATAACCGGAACTAGTGTTCCCAGAAACCAAAGCCAGCCAACCATGAGGTACGGCCGGATTCTCCATTGAGAAACACAAAACACCGTAATTCCAATCAGCAGAAACGCTGCGCCGATGATCTGCCAGGCCGGTATGCCCGCAAACGGATAGTAGACCGCCAGATCATTCGGCCAGAAAGTGAGCAGCAAGTATTTCGCATACGACACAACCGCGTTGGTCAGCCGGAACCCAATTGGCGCATGGGCTAACGTGCGCACAGCGCCCCCATGAGATTGCGCGATGAATGTTATCATCGCGGACGCCGCCACGAGAGTAAACAGCGGCAATTTCTCCCACACTAGCCATGCTCTTGTTGTAGCCGCCTCGCTGCGCGAGGCGCTTCGAAAGCGTTGACCTCGCCGTCGACCGTAGAACCGTCCCAACGGCCAGTAGTCGAGCAGCAGCATTAGGAACGGCCAGGTCACTAGCATCGGTTTGGTCATTAACCCCAGTGCGAGCGTTATGGCGGTCCACGCGTACCGGCCGATCGAGGGTGCTTCTACGTAACGCACGTAAGCGATCAAGGACAGCAATCCGAAAAATGTGGAGAGAGTATCTTTGCGTTCAGACGCCCACGCCACGGATTCCACGTGCAACGGATGCAGCGCAAAAAGCGCGGCGACCAGCGCGCTGGGCCAGCGGGCGCGTGTTGTTCGCAACAGAAACCAGAAGACAAGTAGCGTGTTTGCCACATGAATCAGCGCGTTGACCAGCAAGTGGCGGCCTGCGTTCGTGCCAAAAAACTGGCAATCGATCATGTGTGAAATCCAGGTGAGCGGATGCCAGTTCGTCGCATAAAACGTAGTGAACGCCCAGACGAGTCCCGCGCCGGTAACACCGCGATTCACCATTGGATTTTCCTGGATATACGTGGGGTCATCCAGAGTGATGAACTGATGCCCGATCACTTGCGCATAAATCGCAAACGTCACCACTGCCAGAGCACCAGCGATGAGGAAATTCATTCGACCGAACAATGCACTCGTACGATTGCCGGATGCGGCAGCTCGTTCGCGAGCGACGCGAATGCCACTTTGCTTTCTTTTTCGCACTCCGTGTTTGGCCATTCCGTTAAGGAGACAGCTTCGCAATTATATTTTTATCTGCCGACGCAAATCTTAGCCGATTCCAGTGCCGCGGAACCATTACGCGTGAGTGAACTGGCCTCCATTTGCAGCTTCGCTGAGATAGCCGCCGGGTCCAAAGCGTTCAAACGTTTTCACGTCAATCGAGGTCGGATTGCGGCTGCCGCAGCCGCCTCTACAGTAAGGACCTTATGCGCACGATCCTAGAACCTGTCCGGCCGATCGAACTCTCAGAAATCCGCGCTGCGCGCGAGCGAATCGCAAAGACAATCGCGCGCACGCCGTTAATTCGCCTCGAGCTCGGCCCAGAGTTTCCTGACATTCGACTCAAGCTGGAGAATCTTCAGCCGATCAACGCATATAAATTGCGCGGTGCAGCTAACGCCGTGGCACTTCTACCCGAAGAAGAACGCAAGGGGGGCGTCTGGACAATCAGCGCCGGGAACGCGGGTCAGGGCGTTGCCTATGCGGCGAGAGAGGCAGGTGTGCCGTGTGCTGTCGTGGTTGTTGAAACAGCGCCCAAGTCCAAACTGGAACGGATGAAAGCGCTGGGAGCTAAACTCATTCCCGTTCCGTACGAGGTCGCCTGGAAAGCGCTCGAGGACCGATCGTTTCCCGGAGCCGACGGAACATTCGTTCATCCGTTCGACGATGACAATTTCATCACCGGTCATGCCACGATGGGACTGGAAATTCTGGAAGACGCACCAGACACCTCTGCCGTGATCGCAAGCATCGGCGGCGGCGGGCTGATCACGGGCGTGGGGAGTGCGATCAAGGCGCTCAAGCCGGAAATCAAAGTCTTCGGCGTTGAGCCGGAGACGGCAGCGCCTGCTGCGCTTTCGTTCGAGAAAGGTTCGCCACAGGCCTTCCCGAATTGGAAAGCCTCCTTTGTCGATGGCGCCGGTGGCCAGAGTATGTTCCCGCGCATGTGGGAACGAATGAAGCCGGTGGTGGACAATTACTTCATCGTTACCCTCGAGGAAACGAAAAATGCGATGCGGCTCATGGCTGAAAAAGCGCGGATTATCTCCGAGGGCGCGGGCGCGCTGCCGCTTGCTGCGGCGTTGAGTGGGAAAGCTGGCAAAGGACCGGTTGTCGCTATCGTCTCGGGGGGCAACATCGATCTCAACAAGTTCTGCGAGCTGATCGCGCAACAACGATCATCTCAGCGTTGACTTTCGCTCCGCGATTTGGAATGAATTCGCTGCAACGCAAACACACGAGGAGGAATTACCAATGAAGATCGGCGACACAGCACCTGATTTTGAAGCAGAAACTACTGAGGGCCGGGTCCGTTTCCATGAGTGGATCGGCAACTCCTGGGCGATTCTGTTCTCTCACCCAAAAGACTTCACACCGGTCTGCACGACCGAACTCGGTTACATGGCAAAAATAAAGCCGGAGTTCGAGCGCAGAAACGTGAAGATCATGGGATTATCGGTCGATTCCACTGGCGATCACAAGGGATGGGCCAAAGATATTGAAGAGACGCAGGGCCACGCGCCAAACTACCCAATCGTCGGGGATGCTGACTTCAAGATCTCGAAGCTTTATGGGATGCTCCCAGCTGATACCACAGGCGATGCCAAGGCGCGCAAGCCAGCGGATAACGCGACGGTGCGCAACGTTTACGTCGTCGGCCCCGACAAGAAAATCAAGCTGATCCTCATTTACCCGATGACGACAGGCCGCAACTTCGACGAAGTACTGCGTGTGATCGACTCGCTGCAATTGACGGCGAAGCATCAGGTAGCAACGCCCGTCAACTGGAAGCGAGGGGAAGATGTGATCATCGCGGGTTCGGTATCCGACGAGGAGGCGAAGAAGCGTTACCCGCAAGGGTGGAAGGCGCCAAAGCCGTATCTCCGGATCGTGCCCCAGCCGCAATAATCATATCGTTGAAGCGGTCGGGACGGCGTGCTGCGCCGTCTCCGGAAAGCTTTCGGACAGCTCGGCGTCATTACCAAGCGACCGGCTCTGCAGAATATTCGACTGGGTCCTGTCGAAAATACTTCTGCAGTTCCGCGTATAGCTTCGGGTGATAAGCGCCCAACGCACGTGGGCGCTCGAAAAACGCCTCGACCGATACGGCGAAAAACTCAGTGGGATCTGTGGCCCCGTAGGTATCGAGCAACGTCGGGATTCCACTTTCATCAGCAGCGCGCAGCGATGCGAACTCGGACCGCATCACTTCGGTCCAAGCCAATTGCTCTTCGCCCGTTGCCAATGCCGGCACTCCGTCGGCCGCATGATTTTCGAAATCGAGTTGGTGAGCGAATTCATGAAGGACAACGTTCTTAGCGTCGGAAGGATCAGCCGCGCCATGTTTAACCGCGCCCCACGCCAGGACCAACGAACCCATTCGACGGCCGGTCTCGCCAAGACGACTCACAGTTCCCTCTTCCCAAACATGCTCACCAACCTGCCGTTTTTCTTCCACCATGTATGTTAAGGGATAAACAAGAATCGTGAGCAAATGTGGGAAGTAGTCTGTCTCGCGATGCAGCAACAGGAGACAAGCTTGCGCCGCGATAGTCACCCGGACCTCATCGGTGATTGCGAAACCGCCGCATCCCTCAAAATGTTTTTCGGCAAGAAATACCTGAATGTGACCAAGTAGTTCCGCGCGATCGCCCCCGGATAACCTGGGAAAAAATGCAACATGACGCTGAATCAACTTCAGCCAGTCTTTCGGGAACGGCCGCGCTCGCAGGCGACGTCGCCTCTGCTGCTTCAGGAACTCAAGGATCATGTGAAAATGTTAATAGACGTTCACCACGTTCGCCTCAGTGGGTGCGCTTCGGTATTAAAGATGAGTTTATCGAATTGCAAGGCTTCAGGCGACGCGAAGAGCAAATAAAAATATTTGAAAGTCTCAGCCATTACGAAGCTCTCCATTTCGTCGCGCTGTTGTTTACTGATCACGTCGGCAAGCGCAGCGTAGCCCGAGTCTGTGCGGCAATATTTGACAAAGTCATCGAACATTTTCTTGCCCATCTGCCGATACTCCGGGTCGCCTGTGTAATGATAAAGATAGTAAGTGGACTCAACAATCTCGGGACGCAGATGATAACTTCCAGCAACCACGCGCATCGTTTTGTAATCAAGAGTTTCGGGCTCGATGCCGTGCAGGTTCCACATCTTGAACGACGAAGTTTGCAGACGACGCGCGCGCTTCAAATCCCCGGACAGAGCGAGTAATGCCGGGAAGAACGCATCAAGCGCGCCATAAGTTGTCTCGGTCCGCTTACCTGTCTGCATATCGGCGTGGCCGTACCACAATTCGCCGCGGATTTCGTCCGCGAGATATTTATGAACGACGGGAATGCTGACGTCCCACATGTCGCGGCAATCTTTGTCGCCGAACAGAAGCCAACACTTCCAAAGATATTCATAGTACGAATCAATGCCCCCGCTGATGTGACTGTCCGTGCTCGTCCAGGCGCCTGTTTCGACGTTGATACTTTCTCCGACGAGACCGAGCGGCGAACGCCGCTTAAAGGTTTCGACCAACGCGCGTTTTGCTTTCTCGTAAAAAACGGGCTTGCCGGTCAGTTTGCTCAGAGTGCCAAACTCCAATAGCAGCGTGCCGGTTTCTGCCGGATTCGTCATCGCGTCGCGTATCTGACCGGTACGCAGGTTAACATAAACGTAAGGCAGTCCCGTCGGTGAATTGAAAGCTGGAAGCAATCGGTTGCCCAAATCTTCAGCCAAGCTCAAGAGGCGCTGATCGCCCGTGAGTTGATAACTGGAAAGAAGCCCGCCGAGCAGGCGTATCGTTATCTCGAAATTTTTGACGTAAATATCGCGATCAAACGACAGATCAGTGGCGATAAGCGATCGTGCCCTTTCTGCCTCATCATTGAGATCCATCAGGATGAGCGTGTCGAGTGCATCGACTGGAGTCATCAAGAGCGACTGTCCGTACCAATCATGCGCGGTTTTACTTAAAGGTCGCAACGCGTCGTGACCCCACGCATAACGCTCGTAATTGGTCCAAGCGTGCAGAAATTCACCGCGCACACGCGCAGCGAGCTCTTGCGCATCATCGTCGTGGCGCGATTTGACGCATCCCGGCAATGCGGAGGCGGCCAAGGCAGCCAGCAAAAAGACAGTTGGCGCAATTCGGTCTGGCATTCGGTATCGATCAGCCTGACAATCGATATTAAGGAAGGTTCACACAATGAATACCATGTCTATTTCTCGTCGTAAATTTGCTCAGCTGTTAGGCGCAGGCGCGGCAGTCGCAGTCGTTAGGCCGCACCTGTCTTTTGCAAAGCCAACTCAATCTGTTGCCACGTCTTCGACAGCAGGTGGCAACATTGTCCGCTTAAGCGCGAATGAAAATCCTTACGGACCTTCGCCGAAGGCATTTCAGGCGATGACGGATTCCTTCAGCCTCGCCTGTCGTTATCCGGATGAACACAACAATGTGCTGATCGAGAAACTGGCGAAGCTAAACGGCGTGAATCACGATCAAATGCTGCTGGGCGATGGTTCCAGCGAGATTTTGAAGCTCTGCGCAGAGACATTCACGGGAAAAACACGCGGGACACTCGCCGCCGCGGATCCCACTTTTGAACCGATCTTGCAACAGGCGGGACTGAACGGCGCCGAAGTCGTAAAGGTGCCGGTGACTGCGAGCTTTGCGCATGATCTACCGAAGATGCTTGCCGCCGCGAAGCGAGGTTTGATCTACGTTTGCAACCCGAACAACCCCACCGCCAGCATCACGCCGAAAAATGAATTGGCCGATTTCATCGGAAAGGCACCACGCGAAACGATGATTCTTGTGGATGAAGCTTACTTTCATTACGCCGACAGCCCCGATTACGAGAGTGTGATCCCTCTGGTGAAAGATCATCCGAACCTGATTGTGTCGCGCACGTTTTCAAAA
Organism: uncultured Verrucomicrobiae bacterium; assembly: GCA_963725505.1. Lineage (GTDB taxonomy): Bacteria > Verrucomicrobiota > Verrucomicrobiia > Chthoniobacterales > UBA10450 > Udaeobacter. Next base: position 199,468 of record CAVRYN010000007.1, read on the forward strand.
ATTTATGGCATGGCGGGATTACGCTGCGGTTACTGTGTCGCGCAAAAGGAAACGCTCGACCAACTGCGTGCGCATCAAATGTGGGACAGCGTCAACATCATGGCGTTGGCCGCGGCCAGCGCGAGCCTCGACGATCCCGATCAAGTTCCAAACGGCCAGCGTTTGATTAGTGAAGCGAAAGCATTCACGATCGGCGAGCTCGATAATCTGGGCTACAAAACAATTCCTTCGCAGGCGAACTTCATCATGTTCGACTGCAAACGCCCGGTCGTGCCGTTGATTCAGGCGTTGAAGCAACGCAACGTACAGGTCGGCCGCTTATTCCCAGCGCTTCCAAACTACATGCGCCTGACCATTGGGAAGAAATCCGAAATGGAAACCTTTCTGGGCACGTTCAAGGAAGTGATGGCGTAACGACGAAAGTTGTAGCGGCGGTTGTGTCAACCGCCGAACGAAAACCGCTCCTCTATAAGCTCGGGCTTTTAGCCGAACGAGCCGTGCAGCCAGAGATAAAAAGTTCCGGCGAGGACGCCGACGCCGACCACCATCAGTAGCATTTTCTTGCGCCTGATTTTTGGCGGCTCACTGACGGATACTGCAATGTTTGGCGGGAATACGGCCTCGAGCGCTTCGTGGTACAAATGTCGATCGTCCACTGACATTTCGCCAGCATGATTGAACTCCGCGCCGTTCATGATGATCTTCGCGTTCAGTTTTGCTGCCAGTCGCGCGCCGGAATGAAGCTCGGGTTTCTCGGCCATCGCGCGATCATATGCGGCCCTGACCTTGGTGGGCATGTCCTCAGTACTGGCGTACTCGCGGTCGTTGAACTGGATCATGGTGGGTCTCGCGTTTACTAAAAGACGGAATCAATGCCTGAATCCCACGATTTAGACAACTATTTTTCCTGAAATTCTAGCGTGCCGTCTTTTGCATTGACATAGACGGCTGGGGTTAAACGCGGAGCAGTTCACGCTGCCACAGCACTAGCAACTTTTCGGCGCGTGTCCGATCCACCGCGATCGCCTCGAGTGTGCTGCGCGGCGCGATGAATGATGGCTCCAAGCCGAGGTCTTCCGCTGATTTGTCACGGCGGCGCCGCAGCTCCTCCGTGCGCCGCACTGTCTCGGCAGTTCGCCGAGTTCCAAACCGCCGAGGCAATACCGGCCACTCTGATTCAGGTGCCTGCAATGCACTTCCTGCCGCCTCGCGAAACGCCCGACGTCGGCGGTGGGAAAAATGTTTGTAATCAGGCACGCTGCCCGCAGCGAAACTTACTGCGGCGTTCACAAGCTTTTCGTTCTGCAAGATGTGAAATGGCGGGCGATCTGCCATCTCTGCTTCTCTTTCGCGCCATTGCCAAAGTGCGCGAAGCACTGCCGCGGGACGCCCGTGAAGCGAGCCGGTTCCGCGAACGCGCCAAAGTTCATCCTGGTTGCGGACGCGCGCGACAGCTGCCTGCTCAATCGCGCGCTCACATGATTGCCGCAGCCAATCCCGGCGCTGGAGCCGATCCAGCTCGGCTTCCAATTTTTCGGCGAGTGGTAAGAGATAACGCACATCGTTAATTGCGTATTCCGCCATTCGAGCCGGCAAAGGCCGTTTTGCCCAGTTCGCTTTCTGTGAACCCTTCGGAAGTTCCAAACCAAAGTAGCGGTTCAGCAGCGCAGCCAGACTGAATTCGCGAATACCAAGGAGACGCGCCGCAATCAGCGTATCGAAGATCCTGTGCGCAGTGAAATTCAAGCCGCGCCGCAGCATTCGCAGATCATAATCAGCGCCATGCAAGACAATTTCCCTGGGCTCGAGTGCCCGGCGTAGAGACTCCAGATCGACACCAGCCAGCGGATCGACAATGAAATCATGAACTTGTAGCCGGGATCGGTGATCCCGGTCTATCCTTGAATCACCTTGCTCGCAACCGGCATCACCGATGCCGGCTACAGCGATCGCGGCGGGTACACTGATCTGGAGCAGACAAAGTTTTTCCCGATAGGAATGCAGGCTGTCGGCTTCAGTATCGATCGCCACGCGATCGGCGGCAGCAATCTCGCGGACTAGTTCCGCCAACGTGGCATCGGTGGCGATGAAACCTGATCGCAATGACGAATGACTAATGTCTAATGACGAAGGAATGACGAGATCCGAATGAGGATGAGTTCGCTTCAAGAGCTGCTTTGTCATTTGCCTGCCACGCCGAAGCTCAGCGAAGGCTGGAGCATTCGGGCTTCCTTCGTCATTCGTCATTCGTGCTTCGTCATTTTTTGCTGGCGAAATTATCTTAACCCACTCAACAGCAGTTCCGCGTTCGTTTTCGTCGCCTGCAGATTATCGATCAGTTTTTCCATCGCCTCGAGAGGCGGAAGCGCTGCCATCGTTTTGCGCAACATCAGCACTCGCTCCCATTCATCGGGATGATAAAGCAACTCCTCGCGCCTTGTAGCCGAGAGTAGCGGATGGATCGCCGGGTACAGCCTTTTCTCCTGCAACGCGCGATCGAGATGCAATTCCATATTGCCGGTTCCCTTGAACTCTTCGAAAATCAATTCGTCCATTCGGCTACCGGTTTCGGTTAAAGCAGTCGCGAGTACCGTCAGGCTGCCGCCTTCTTCCGCATTGCGCGCCGAGCCGAAAAATTTCTTGGGCTTGGTGAGCGCCTTCGCTTCCACGCCGCCGGACATGATCCGTCCCCTGCCCGGTTCCAGATTATTGTATCCACGTGAAAGCCGCGTGATGCTGTCGAGCAAAACCACCACGTCATGTTTCATTTCGACAAGACGCTTGGCCCGCTCCAGCACTATCTCGGCTACCTGCACATGCCGCTGCACGCTTTCGTCAAAGTTCGAATGATAAATCTGGCAATCAATTTCCCGCTCCAGATCCGTCACTTCTTCCGGCCGCTCGTCCACTAAAAGCAGGATGAGCACAATGTCCGGATGATTTACCCGGATCGCTTTCGCGATTTCCTTGAGCAGGATCGTCTTGCCCACTCGCGGCGGAGCGACGATGAGACCGCGTTGTCCACGCCCAAGCGGCGTCAACAAATCCACCGCGCGCGCGCTGATGGAGTCTGTCTTGGGATTTTCCAGAATAATTCTGCCTTGTGGAAACTGCGGCGTTAGCTTGTCAAAGTGCGTCGGTTCCGTCCACTCCTCGGCCGGTTGGCCTTCGATGTGTGTGACCTTATCGAGCGCTAGGAACTTTTCGCGCTGGACCGGCAATCGTACGGTGCCGGCAACCTTTTGCCCGGCCCGCAGGTGATGCTGTTCGATGAGGGCGCGCGAAACGGCTACGTCCTCGGGCACAGGCAAAAAATTCAATTTGGGCCAGCGCAACATCGCAAAGGACTCGCTCACCTGCTCGAGAAAACCCTCCGCGGTAACCGTTCCGCCGCCGGCTAACGCGGCGCGGACAATATCGAGGATGTGGTGATGGCGAGAGCGAGCGGGATGCAAATACAAATCAAAATCACGCGCCAATGCTTTTAGTTTTTTTTCCGGAAACTCTTGGAGCTCACTTAAATCAAGTGAGCGCGCAGCTGTAGCCGGGGTCGTCGACCCCGCTTCCTGAATAACGTCATTGGAAGATGCTAACGTCTCTAGCTTTTCGTCCATGATTGCTTTTGCCATAATGCGACGAGAAACTGCGCCTGCTCGGCAAGCGTCGCTCGATCGCTGTTATTCCAAGCGACGTGATTTCCACGTCTGATTTTTTCCTCCAGTGGCATTTGTGAGTTGATCATCTGTTGAGCTTCGGAGGCTTTAATCGACATCCGCTCCATCAAGCGGCTTAGCTGCACCTTGTACGAACAGGCCACCACCACCACTCGGTCGCACAATGTTTCACCGCCGCTTTCATAAAGGAGTGGAATATCAGCAAAGAAAAAATCGGGAGAATTGCGATGCTTTTCCGCCTCGGCCCTCCATTGGCGGCGAATCCGCGGATGGAGGATCCGGTCAAGCGCACGTTTCCTGGTTGCGTCGCCAAATATTATCGCTCGAAGTTTCGCTCGATTCAAGTCGCCGTCGCGTGAAAAGACGCTGCTGCCGAACGCGGCACGAATTTCTTCTTTCACCTCCGGCACGTTGGCGAGAGCGTGCGCTGCCTGGTCGGCATTGAAAAATTTCGCTGCGGGAAGAATCTCACGCAGACATCCGCAAAACGTGCTTTTGCCAGTGGAAATTCCGCCGGTGATTCCGATTGCAGGCATTTGCGGATTTCACCGCGGCGTGATGCCTTCGGCAAGATCAACATGGAAGCTTTGCTTCATTTTCGTTGTGCCGAGGGTTAATTCTGCAGTGTAATCTCCCGCAGGGAGAAGCCGCTTCGGGTCCTCGCCGCCGTATTCGACACTCACGTCTTTGGTCGGCCGCAGGTCCCAGTCCAACCGAGTAAAACCTGGCGTGCCGGGCGCTTTGAGATTTGCGACCGGTTCTCCGGTGGATTTCGCGACAGCGATTTTGATTTCATCGCCAGTAAACTCGCGCACCCAAACTGTGAACAAAGCGCCTTCGGGTGGATCTTGGCCGCGATAAATTCCTTTGCCGTTAGCGTCCACGAATCCCGGTTGCAGATAAGCGCCCGTCACAGAACGGACGCTAAACAATTGCGCTGGCTTGGACGCAATCTCCGGAGTGAATTCGCGAAACGGGATGGTGTCGTCAAGAATAGCAATGCTGCGACCATGCGTTGCGATGACGAGGTCTGATGTGCTCGGATGAATCTGGATGTCATCCACGCGGACGGAAGGAACATCGCCAATGCGCACCCAGTGGGCGCCTTGATCGAAAGACGCGAATATCCCAAAGTGTGTGCCGGCGTAAAGCAATCTCGGATTTACCTGATCTTCACGGACAACTTCGACTGGATCACCTTGTGGAAGGTCACCCGTGACAGACTGCCAGGTTTTGCCCAGATCAGCCGTGCGCAAAATCATGGGGCGATCATCGCCCGAACGATATGAATTGGTCGCCACGTAGGCGACATTGGAATCAATGTTGGATGGCTCGATGCGCACAATCCATTGGCCGCGCGCAGGCTCGGGCAGATTGTTCGTTAGTTCTGTCCACTTACCGCCCTCATTCTCTGTAATCCACAGCCGCCCATCATCGGTCCCGGCCCACAACAAACCCGCGCGCTTCGGCGATTCTGCCAGCGAAAACACGGTACCGTAGTTTTCCGCGCCGCTTCCCATGGCATTTGTGCGCGTCGGATCATTGCGTGTCAGGTCGGGGCTGATCACGGAATATTTTTCCGCGCGCTCGGTTAACCGAAAGACGTAATTCCCACCCAAATAAATTACTCCCGGCTTATGTCGACTCATGATCATCGGTGAATTCCAATTAAACCGGTAACGCGGCTGGCCTTCAGCCGGTTCGGGGCGCAAGCGACGCAGTTCGCCATTTCGCAAATTGATTCTGTGCACTTCGCCCTGCTGGCTTTCCGCATAAAACGTGTCGCGATTCGTTGGATCGAACAACGCATAAAAACCATCGCCCCCGGCGAGCGCAGTCCAATCGCAGTTGCGAATTCCTTCCTTACTCTGGACGCCGCTCGGCCCAACCCAGTTTTCGTTGTCTTGAAGGCCACCGGCGATTCGGAAATACGGTTTCGTGTCGTCGAGTGAAATTCGATAATATTCGCCCGAAGGAATCTTGTTCAGATGATCCCAATTTTTGCCGCCGGCAAAACTTTGATACACGCCGCCATCGGTCCCGAGCAACAAACGCTGGCAAACTGCCGGTTTCGGTCCCGCAGGCGCGGGATTCTTGTCTTCGGGTTTAGGTGGTTTGGGCGGCGGCACGGTGCCGGGTTGAATCGCGAGCGCGTGGCAATCTGGATGAACCTTTTCGCTTAGATCTTCACGAAAATTTTTGCCGCCATCATCGGAAACCAGCAGAGCAAATTCCAAAAGGTAAACGCGCTGATCATTTGCCGGGTCGATGCGTATCTGGCTGAAATAAAGTGGGCGCGGATCGATTGCGCTCATGCGCGTCCATTTTTCGCCTCCATCTTCGGATCGAAAAACGCCGCCACTTTTGCTGCGCAGATCGACCAGCGTCCCGAGTCCACCTTCGTAACTTTGGACGACCGCCATGACAATCTTTGGATTACTCGCACTGATCGCCAGTCCGATGCGGCCGGTTTGCGCCGGCAGACCGCCGCCAAGCTTCTTCCAGGTCGCTCCCCCGTCAGTGCTCTTGAAAATTCCGCCGACGTCTTCGCCACCGGTCAAACTTGGGCCAGATGTGAAACTCCATGGCGTTCGCTGTCGCGCGTAAAGCGCAGCGTAAACGATTTGCGGATTCGTTGGGTCGACTAACACATCGCCGCAGCCAGTGCGGGCGTCGTGCGGAGCTTCCGCGTGCAAGATTAGTTTCCAAGTTTTGCCCGCGTCAGTTGTCTTAAATAGCCCGCGTTCGCCGCCCTCTTTCCACAAATTCCCCATTGCCGCGGCATAAGCGACCTCCGGTTTTTTCGGATCGACAACAACGCGCGCGATAGAGCGGCTTTCCTTTAGCCCCACGTTCTGCCACTTCTGGCCGCCGTCGGTTGATCGATACACGCCGTCACCCCAATCTGACGAATTACGATCGTTCGCTTCGCCAGTTCCCACCCAAACAACTTCAGAATCGGAAGGCGCAACCGCCACCGCGCCGATGGAAAGCATCGGTTGCTTGTCGAAAATCGGCTCGAACGTAACGCCGTTGTCATTTGTCTTGAAAACGCCGCCGTGCCCGAGTCCGACGTAAAAAACGAACGGATTATGCGGATCAATCGCTATGTCCGAGACGCGACCGCCCATCACTGCTGGCCCGATCGAACGCGCTTTCAGATTCTTGAAAAGCACGTCGGTAAGTTGCGGCGGAGTTGGCGAAGGAGTCGAAGCCGGCGCGGGTGATGGCGGCGTTGCGCTTGAGGGTGGGGTCGCTGTTACCGTGCTTTGCGGAGACGGCGAAGGCGTTTCCTGAGCGGGCAGAAGATCGACACTCGAGAATAAGAAAGCGCCGCAGCATAGCAGTCGAGTAATCATGAGACGGTTACCATCGCGTTCTACCGTTGTAGGGCAAGCGCGTCGCTTGCCGAGATAAAAGGGGCTGGCAGGCGGAGCGCCTGCCCTACAATTCGTCTTTTTTGCGATGCGCGGAATCGTTGTAACCTTGTAATTGTTTTAACTTCTTAATTCTTATGACCGAACAAGTTTTGACGGGAAAAGTCGGCGTGGTTTTTGGCGTGGCGAACAAGCGCAGCATTGCCTGGGCGATCGCGAAGGCATGGGCCAGCGCGGGCGCGCACTTGATTTTTAACTACCAGGGCGAGCGATTAAAGGAAAACGTCGAGGAACTAGTCGGTGAATTCGGGGAAAAAACGCCGTTGTTCCCCTGTGACGTTTCAAGCGACGATGAGATCAGAGCATTTTTCGAAAGCGTCCGGAACGAAACCGATCGCGTCGACTTGATGCTGCACTCGCTGGCATTCGCGCCGCGAGAAGCGTTGGAAGGCGATTTTGTGAGCACGACGCGCGAAGCGTTCCGCGTCGCGCACGATATCAGCGCTTACTCGCTGGTGGCGCTCACGCGTGAAGTGGCGCCGCTGATGACCAATGGCGGAAGCATCGTGGCAATGACTTATTACGGGGCGCAAAAGGTCGTGCCCCACTACAATGTGATGGGCGTGGCCAAGGCCAGTCTCGAAGCCAGCACGCGCTATCTTGCCTACGATCTCGGTCCGAAAAAAATCCGGGTAAACTGCATTTCCGCCGGTCCTGTGCAAACGCTAGCCGCACGTGGAATCAGCGGGTTTACGTCGATGTTGAAGCATTATCAGGAACGCGCGCCTTTGAAACGCAGTTGCGATCCCGCTGAGCTCGGCGCCACCGGAGTCTTTCTTGCCAGCGACGCCGCTGCAGCAATAACCGGCCAGGTCATCTACGTCGATGGCGGTTACCAAATAATGGGCATGTGATCGGTTCTTACTCTTGCTCATGCTCTCTTGCCGCGCCGTAGCCGAGCGAAGGCGGGTGCTCGTAATCGAAAATGAAATCGATTCGAGCACGATCACGAGCATGAGCATGAGCATGAAAAAGCAGGACAGATGATCGCTCGCATCTGGCATGGATGGACGAAACGCGCGGACGCGGAGGCATATGAAAAAATGCTGCGCAACGAAATTTTTCCGAGCATCGCCGCACGAAACATCAAAGGCTACCGCGGCGCCGAATTGTTCATCCGCGAAGATGGCGATGAAGTCGAATTCGTCACGCTGCTGCGGTTCGATTCCATGGATGCCGTGAGAGAATTTGCCGGCGCGGACGAAAGCAAGCCGGTGATTTTTCCGAAAGCAGAGCGACTCATCGCGCGAATGGAGCGGGCGCGGCATTACCGCATCGCGATGGCGGAGGAATTGTAGGGCAGGCGCTCCGCCTGCCATCGCTTCGGCTGACAAGCGGAGCGCTTGCCCTACAATTGACGTGCGCGACCGTTACGCCAATGGAGCTTGCTTCAGACCTGCGGAAATTACTCGGCAACGAAATTGTCGCTGACGATTCCGATACGCTCGCCGCGCACAGCGGCGATAAATGGTTCGCCGCGCATCAGCCGGAAGTTGTCGTTTTCGCAAGATCGACAGGTGACGTGAGCAAGCTGCTTCAGTTCGCGTCGCGTGAAAAAATTCCGGTAACTCCGCGCGGCGGCGGCTTTGGCTACGTAGGTGGATGCGTGCCGCTTCGCGGCGGGATCGCCCTGTCGCTCATGCGAATGAACCAAATCAAAGAAATCAGTTTTGGCGACGCGGTTGCAATCGTTGAGCCGGGCGTATTCACCGCAGACGTGAAAGCGGCGGCGCGCGCGCAAAAATTATTTTATCCGCCAGATCCGGCGAGCATGAAAGATTGCACGATTGGCGGAAATGTTGCCACGAACGCGGGTGGCCCGCGCTGCTTGAAATACGGCGTGACGCGCAATTATGTGATCGGTCTCGAAGTGGTGCTCGCCAACGGCGACGTGCTGCGCACCGGCGGACGCGTCCACAAAAATAAAACCGGCTTCGATTTGATCGGTCTGTTTGTGGGCTCGGAAGGCATGCTCGGCGTGGTCACAGAGATCACGCTCCGTTTGCTCCCGCTTCCTCCCGCGCGCGCTACACTGTCCGCTGCGTTCGCCGCGGCCACACAAGCCGCCGAAGCAGTGCAGGCGATTTTTGCAGCGGGATTTCTGCCGTCTTCATTGGAGATCGCCGATCGTTTCACACTGGAGGCGGCGCGACGCGATCTGGGCAAAATGATCGTCCCCGAGGGAAACGCGCATCTGCTGGTCGATCTGGATGGGCAGGAGGAAAGCGTCCGCAGCGAGTCCGCAGCGATTCGCGATTTGCTCGAGAAAAGAAAACCGAACACGCTCGAGATAGCAACCGGCGAAGCAGATTGCGAAAGGCTCTGGGCATTGCGCCGCCAGTTCAGCAATTCACTGCGCGCCACGGGTCTGACAAAATTGAACGAGGATGTCGTCGTGCCGCGCAGCCGCTTAGTCGATCTGATGGAATTCGCCGAGTCCCTGCAGGCAAAACACGGGTTCCCGATCGCGTGCTTTGGTCATGCCGGGGACGGCAACATTCACGTCAACATCATGGCGGACCGTTACAATCGCGATGCCGCAGTGCGCGAGAAAGTCGAGCGCGCACTCGACGATCTTTTCGCCCAAGTCCTGGCCTGGGGCGGTGTGATTACTGGGGAGCACGGAATTGGTCTCGCCAAAAAACGCTGGTGGCCGGATGCGACCAGTGAGGTCGCGCGCAATCTGCACCGCCGGCTGAAACAAATTCTCGATCCAAACGACATCTTGAATCCGGGAAAATTTCTCTGACACGCGAGAATGTGCGTCATTTGTAGGGCGTTTCTGTGAACCAACGCATTCGGCGGCTGGCACAGACGCCCTACAAGGTCACGCAGTACCTGCAGTTGCTAATCCTACTCATTCGGACGTATTCACGTCATTCACGTGCTAATGGCGATTTTCGGGGTTGACGAATCCAAATTCACACCGAGGTTCAGTGAGCATTTTTTAACGGCGCATCTGAATTGGCCGCGACTGACGCGCATCCGCGTCCTCGTGAACGAACCAATAAGAAAGACCTACGTCTTTCATTCGCGCTGCCTTGAAACGACAAATGAAACTTGGAAAATTTACTCACACGGTCGCGGTCATCCTTTCGTCGATCACGTCTCTTTTCGCCCACGGAACGCCTTCAAAGGCGGAGCCTGCGAAAACAAAGTTCAGCAAAAAATCTCAGCGATCAGCAGACGACCGTTCGTTCGATGTTACTTCACTCGCGTTCACGCCGGGGCAGTTGGCCAGAAATCGGGCTGAGCCGGGCCAACGCTTCCCGTGGAAAAGCCAGATCGTAACGACTGTCTTCTGGGTCGGCGAGAAACCAGCCGGTAACAATCCGATTCCTAATCGCACAAGCTCTTGGGACAAAGAATGGACCAAAAATTATGGCGGGTTTGACGATCCTGATCCCGCCCATCGCAGTAATTACATTCCTGCAAAATTCACGCCCCGACTAAATCCATTTTACTGCGCGCTTCCCTACAACGACAAAGCGAGAGAGGGCCATCGACCCGAAGCGCCGCGCGTTGTTCCATGGTTCAATGAAGCTTATCAAGGGCCCGCTGTTTCGACTTGCAAAGGGCGCTGGATCGCTATCCGCAAGGGAAATCGAGTAGCTTACGCGCAATGGGAAGATGCCGGGCCGTTCCGCACCGATCACTGGCAATATGTGTTTGGCAACGAACGGCCAAAACCGAATCTCAACAAAGGCGCAGGCCTCGATGTCTCCCCCGCCGTGCGCGATTATCTCGGGCTACAACCAACGGATGTGACCGATTGGCATTTCGTGGATTTCAGTGAAGTCCCGCGCGGACCGTGGTCAACGCTGGGCGAAGACAATACTTTCGTCATCAACGATCGGAAAAAAGGCGCGGCACTGGTCGAAAAGCTGGACACAATCGCACACTGATTCGATCCCGGACGCCTCAACTTTGCCAATCCGGCCCATCGCGGGTTCATCGTCGGTCCTTTGGTTTAGGTTCGATTCTAATTCCTACTTCCTATTTCTCTTCCCCCGCCACCTCAAAAATCAGTTCCAATTCGACCGGCGTTCCGAGTGGAAGGCTGGCAACGCCGTAAACCAGGCGACATGGGTTCTTATCTTTTCCGAAGACGCTTTGCAGCAACTCAGAAGCGGCGTCAGCAACCTTCGGTTGATCGCGCACATCTCCCGAAGTAGCCACCGACACGCCGAGCCGGACAATTCGCGTCACTTTGTCGAGCGATCCCAAATGTTCCCGTGCGACCGCGAGCGCATTCAGCGCCGCAAGATGCGCCGCTTTGCGTCCCGCTTCCACGTCGAGCTCGGCGCCGATGCGCCCGACGAATTTCGCCGCGCGGCCTTCCGTCGGGAGCATGCCCGTGAGAAAAAGCAGATTACCTGTCTGGACCGCTTCCGCGTAAGTGCCAAACGGTTCCGGCGGAGCCGGGAGTTTAATGCCGAGTTGTTTCAAACGCTTCTCGGCGCCGGTCGAATTGGAATTTTCGCGTGTTACCATTTGCCAAAGTGCGCACCGCCGTCCACGTGCAACACCTCACCTGTGATCTGGCGAGCTTCCGTCAGATAAATGACCGCGTTGGCAATGTCCTCAACGGTCGAGATCGAGCCCATCGGCGAAAGCGTTTTCAGGGCATCCTTCGAATCCTCGGCGTGAAGCGGTGAGTCGACGACCCCGGGAGCTACGGCGTTGAATCGAATATGTTCTTTCGCGTATTCCATCGCCAGGCTTCGCGTGATGGCGTTCAGACCGCCTTTAGTAATCATGGAAACGGAAGCGGTTACCCCGGCAATTGGATTATCGACTAGCGCGGCGCTGATGCTCACGACGCTGCCGCCGCTCTTCTGTATCTGCATTTGTTTGACCGCAAGCTGCGTAATGTAAATGAAGCCTGCGAGATTGGTTGAGACGAGAGCGCGAAAGTCGTCTGGCGTATATTCCGTGAACGGCTTCACCAGGAAGATGCCAGCGTTCGCGACGACGGCATCGATCGAGCCGAACTTCTTGATCGCGAGTTCTGCAACTTTCTGCGCCGTCTCAAATTGACCTATGTCGCCGTCGATCAAGGCGAGGTGGTCAGACGCTGAAAGATTTTTCGATTTTGTCGCGCTTCGCGCCGTGCCTACCACATCGTAGCCGCGCGCCAGAAACGCTTGGACGACCCCAGCGCCGATACCTTGCGACGCTCCCGTAACAATCACTGTCTTCCGATTACCGATCATAACTTAGTGCAATGATTTTCAGCCTGTCAGCACTTCAGCTTTTCTTCTCAACTATCAACTTTCTGACTGGTCACTCGTCACATAGCCTGCCCGCCGTGGCGGGTCACTGGTCACTTCTTCGAATCAACGGTGCCTTCGATAAGATCTGCGTGGCGGACGGTTGTTCGATGAAGCATTCCGGAAACGCCACCCGATCTGGCCGTGCGGGGCATCGCCGCTTCCACGCGAAGAATTTCCTGGTAGCCGCGGCTCGATCTTTCGCTGCCGGATTCGCGCTCCCCGGCCCCGCTCGTCGCGTGGCGGCGCAGCCTGATTGTAATCGAAACCTTCCGCCTTTTTCCGTACGATCCCGCGGCCGATAAAACGTTCGAGCGAACGCAATGGCCCCTGATCTTCCGGTGTAATGAAACTGATCGCATCACCGATGGCGTGTGCGCGGCCGGTGCGTCCGATGCGATGGACATAATCCTCTGAGTGCATCGGGAAATCGTAATTCACCACATGCGAGATCCCGTCCACATCGATGCCCCGCGCGGCGATGTCGGTGGCGACCAGGACACGGACCGCGCCGGATTTGAAATCCTTCAGCGCACGGAGCCGCTGGTTCTGCGAGCGATTGGAATGGATGGTGCCCGTCTTAATTCCGCTGCTTTCCAGGCGGCGAGCGATCTTGTCGGCGCCATGCTTGGTCCGGGCAAAAACAAGAACAGTGTCGAATGTTGGATCGCCTAACAAGTGCAGCAACAGCGCGGACTTCAAATGCGGAGGGACCTCATAGGCAAATTGCGTGACCGTTTCGGCGGGGTTCGCGCGCCGGCCAATCTGCACAATCTTGGGCGACCGTTGGAATTGGTGCGTCAACTCCTCGATTTCGTGCGAAAGCGAGGCGGAGAACATGAGCGTCTGCCGTTTTTGCGGCAATGCTTTCACGATCCGGCGAATCGACGGAAGAAAACCCATGTCGAGCATTCGATCGGCTTCGTCGAGCACGAGAAACTCGATGCCAGAAAGATTGGCTGCTCGTTGCTCCATCAGATCGATCAACCGCCCCGGCGTGGCTACGATCAGGTCGACTGCGGAACGCAACGCCTCGATCTGCGGACGCTCGCTCACGCCGCCGAAAACCGTGGCCATGCGCAACGGAACGTGTTTCGCGTAAGCGCGAACGTTCTCCTCGATCTGCACCACCAGCTCACGAGTCGGCGCGACCACCAGTGCGCGCGTGCCGCGCCTGTGACCGTTGTGCATCGACGCGGCCAGCTTCATTAGAATCGGCAGAACGAAAGCAGCCGTTTTTCCCGTGCCCGTCTGCGCAATGCCGATGATATCGTGTCCCGCGAGAATGAGCGGGATTGCCGCGATCTGAATCGGAGTTGGTTCTGTGTAACCCGCGTCGTGCACGGCCTGCAACATTTGGGGCGAAAGATTGAGTGCGCGGAATGACATAAGCGACGTTACTATCGGCTGTTTAGGCGCATTCCGCACCTGTTCTTCTCATTCGTCCCTCGCTTGCCAAGCCGTAGCCTTGGCGAAGGCTGGTCACTTCCTGATCAGCATTCCAGTTTTTCGCCTTCGGAAATGTTAAATAGCCTGCTCAGTTTACCCGCCGTGGCGGGCGAAGCACGGAGCTTGGCGCGAACGCTGAGTCGAGCTTTGTGAACCGTAGCCTACAATCGCGAGTTATGGCGCCGCAAGGCGCGGCAGGACAGTTTGCAGACGAGAACGCCGGCGGATCACTCAACCCTCGGGCCGCGGTTTGGGCGAATTTGCTTCCCTAGTCTAACGTTCGAACTGACTCCAACCACGGCTGCAGCCGCTCGAGCTAGATATTGAGGTCGGTGGGCGGAATAACGTGGGAGAAATCGACTGTCATTCGAATGTCGCCGGCTGGGTCAGATCGAGTGATGACGCCGTGATCCTCGTTGACGAACTTCCAAAGAGACAACACTAACCTTCCGATCGCCTCGCGATCGAAGACAAAGCCCTGCATATGAACCACAGACTCTCCCCCCTTAATCATATGATCAATCACCGCATCGATATCACCCCGGTGCACATCGACAGGTCCGATTGGCCTGAAGCCGGCCTCGAGCAGTGAGTGGAGTGGGAGACCGTTGCCATCTGCGACATGGGCGAGATACTCTTCGCCCGGCGAATCTCGACCACTCTCCTTGATGGCGTAGACCATCATAATTTTGACTAAGAGCGAGCAGAGCCCGAACCCTCGCGCGGCTGGGTGGAACATCAGCCCACCAACCTCCGCTTCCTTCGCCGATTTCTCATCACCGGATCCTTGAATGATGCCAGTGCCAATAATGTTGTCGGTCGTCCGGTTCAGGACATGAAATAATCGGCGTTCCCGCGCTGCATCAAGGAAAGCCTGCGCTGGACGATCGAAAAGTGTTCCTTCGTTCAGCGCCTCGATGAACGTGAACGGGATGCGGTACTCGGCCTCGCCTGTCAGCCGCACATCGATCTTGTCCTGATCTCTAATGACTGGCGGTCTAGGATCCATTTCGAGGGCGCCACTGGCAAGGCGAGCGGTTCATTGAATTGTTGATGTGAGAATTGTCGTTTTCATGTGCGCAAGATTCTGCCTTTTTTGTTTTCCACCCCGCAACGACAAAATGATATGAACTGCACGCGTGTCACGGGTCTGCCACGCCGTGAAGTTGACTCTAGAGTCGATAGAAATGAGAAGTTTTACGGAAGCGAGGAGTGACGAGATTGCAAACCGCGGCCACCATGGCGGCGCTTCTTTTGATTTCAAGAAGGACGAATAGTTTCAGCTAACGGATTCGCTGATGCTAAATGACGCCGGCGATTCCATCGCGTGTTCCCGAGCGTGTACGCGGCCTACGCGATCGTCGAAACCGGGCTTGAGGCCGACCGTCAACCCGGTATCCTCGCACGGCATGCATCGTGACCATCAGCGTTGGTATTCGCACCGTCTCAATCGGGACATGGGTGTCGCCATTTACGGCAATTACGGCGGGCCCATCCTCGCCTTCCCGACAAGCGCTGGCGACGAGTGGGAGCAGGAAGGTCAGGGCATGATTCGCACCCTCAGCCCGTACCTGGAGCAGGGGCGAATCCGAATCTTCTGCATCAACGGCGTGAACAGCGATTCATTCCAAAACAAGGGAGCGCACCCCTTCCATCGGAGCTGGATGCAGGCGCAGTACGACGCCTATGTGGCGAACGAGGTTTTCCCGTTTATCGACTCCCAGTGCCAGACGCCGGGCATCGGGATTGCCACGCTGGGCGCATCGCTCGGTGCCTATCACGCGGCCAACACGCTCTTCAAGCATCCCGACCACGTGAAGCGCTGCTACGCGCTCTCGGGCGTCTACGATATGCGGGATTCGATGGACGGGATGTACGACGACAACTTCTACTTCAATAACCCGGTCGACTATATGGCCAACCAGAGTGACCCCTGGTTTCTCCACCAGTACGCGAGTTGCGACATCCGGCTCGCGACCGGCTGTGGTCCGTGGGAGAACAGCGGGCCGACCTACCGAATGTCCGAGATCCTCAGGAATCGCGGCATTGCTCATCATCTGGACGACTGGGGCCCGGAGGGCGGGCACGAATGGCCCTACTGGCATCACCAGATGTGGGAGTACGTCGGCGCGCACTACTAAGGACGCTACGCTCGGTCGATTCGTCGATTCGCGATGCGTGATCTGCGTGACTCGTAACCTCTCGCAATCACTTGTCACTTATCACTCGCCTGCTAAGCCGTAGCGCTCGTGCGAAGGTTGGTCTGCCAAAAGCCATCTCATAAATCCGCACGCTGTAGCCACGGCGCTGTGCGCCGTTGAGAACGCGCGGCTTCGAAAATGCAGACGCCCCACAGGGGCGTCGCTACAACATTTATGAGATAGCTTTTAGTCACTTCCGTTGACATTAGGATCACGCAAGGAGTAAAAGAATAGGAATGATTCCGCTAACTGCCTTGTGGCTTCCCATTCTGCTTTCGGCTGTGATTGTCTTTTTCGCCAGCTTCATCATGCACATGGTGCTCGGTTATCACAAAAGTGATTACCGCAAATTGCCAGATGAAGACCGTGTCACCGACGCGCTGCGAAGTGCGGGCGTGACACGGGGTCCCGCCTATTTCTTTCCGTATTGTTCGTTCGAAGAGATGAAGTCGGCGCCCGTGATCGAGAAATTGAAACGCGGACCGGTGGGCTTGTTAACTGTGCTGCCCAGCGGGCCGCCGGCGATGGGAAAGAATATGGTCCAATGGTTTTTGTATTGTGTGGTGATCAGCATCTTTGCCGCTTATCTTTCCAGCCGCACGCTGGCGCCTGGGACCGCATTCTTGCCAGTATTCCGCGTCGTTGGTACCGTCGCTTTGCTAGGATACGGCGCAGCCCACGCCCAGGAATCGATTTGGAGCGGCCGAAGCTGGGTGGTCACGTTCAAGCATCTTTTCGATAGCGTGATTTACGCGCTGCTAACAGCGGCAACATTCGGCTGGTTATGGCCAAAAGCGCTGTATCGCTTCGCGGCGCGAACTTTCGGCGATAGGCCTCGAGTCTTTACGTCGATCTAGCAAGCCGGTGCTTGCGTCTACGCGCGGGACCCGAGCTTCTGCGCGTTTGAACATCGTTTCGGCCGCCAAGTTCCGCTTGGCTCTGGCCGAAATCGCTATAACTC
The DNA here is from genome assembly GCA_963725505.1 of uncultured Verrucomicrobiae bacterium. Lineage (GTDB taxonomy): Bacteria > Verrucomicrobiota > Verrucomicrobiia > Chthoniobacterales > UBA10450 > Udaeobacter. The sequence goes on from CAVRYN010000007.1 coordinate 216,463, forward strand.
CTTCTTCGTAGTGTCAATACTTGGCCTGCCCTTCCTGACCCCTTGATGTCATCCGCACTCCAACGAGCTTTTTAAAGCTGAATACTGCGCGGAATGTGGAATTCGGCGTAATCCTCTGTCGTGAAAAATGTTCCTATGGTCAGGCCGCGCCAAATGCCTTTCGCGCGTTTCAGGAAAACCCACGCAGGATCGGTTTCGGCTGCATGTTTTGGGGTTACCTTCACGCGCGCGTAATCGCCCTCAATTTTCTCTACGCTTACATTAAATCCCGACACTGCGGAATGCGCTGCCACATACTTTCGCGCGGCGGTAATTACTGCGTCATTCTCATTCGCGAGTACAAATGTGCCGCCGAAGGTTATTGCAAGGACTGTCGATATCAGCGAGAACACGCGAGCAAGGCGCGCAATGGCGGCGATTTTCATACGATTATTTTTCTTGCAAAATGTAACCAAATTCCAATGAAAACGAGCTCATTCTCGAGCCGCAATATTCGCCTGGCTCTGGCGAAACCGCTCTAGCTAGTCACTCGCTTGTCACGCCGTAGCCTCGGCCAAGGCTCGTCACTTCCGCTAAACCTCTTCTATCTTACTTCTTACTTTTTCCTTCTTCCCTCTTACTTATTTCGGGACAGCGCAACGGCCTGCGATCGCTCCGCAGTAGCTGCGCAGTTCTGAACGTTTTGGAGTTTAGAAAAAATTCACCAGCGCGTCAGCCGTTTGGGCAGGACCGATGACGCGGTATAATTCGGAGTGGCAACTAGGAAAAGTAAAGGTCGTCGGTGATCCATCGGAGCAACTCGTCGAGGATGTGGTGAATCACTACGTCACCTCCGGCGACTTCAACGGCTACGATTGGTCGTATACGAGCGCGTTGCCCGAGCAGACACCAGATTTACTTAAGAAGAAGATGGTACGACCGCTGATTGCGGCCGGGCGACTCACAATCCGAACCGACGCTCAATTTCCCTTCGTGAAACGCATGCCAGACGAACCGACTCAGGAGCAGGTTCGCAGACTCGATGAATCGAATATGCACCTACTGAGATTGTTTCCGTCAGTCGCGGAGATGAGAGGACGGATCGGGAATAGATTTCGCGGCCGCCCGTTCACAAAGGAACTGGCCCACGGTCATGCACAACTTGAACCGAGATTCTTTGATCCTCTGGTGTTGGAGCAGTATCGCAACGATCCACGATATTGGTGTCATCTCAGCGATGTGAGCGGTCACATTTCTGCTCACGAAGAGGGCCACTCGAGAGACTCGGATAAGGTATTCCTGCAGGCATTCGGATTTGCGTATGACGATGACGGCAACCGCGCCGTCGGTGTCTACTTGCGTTATCTTTCTGACTTTTCGCCGGAGCATCAGCAGATCTGGAAGGCACGCGAGCTCACCGGCGAGTATTCACTACATCCCGACTATGTACGGAGTTCGATTTACGGAGTCTTTCCCGATCACATCCAAATTCTTGATGCACTTCTTTTCGAGCAGCGCGCGATCAATGATATCGCCCGATTGATGGGGCGATCTCCGCTATTTAAACACGAATTCAAAGACGGCCGACCGGACGGCCTCACATTTCTACTGCGACCCACCGCCCGGCAGGTACTCGAACTTCATTCACGTTCTCGACAAGGTTCTGTCCGAAAACATCGATATGGCATTTTTCGCGAATGATGTTCCCATCACTGAAGAGATTAGCCGTGGTGGCAGTCGCGTGGAAGTGCAGCGCAAAGGCTCGCTTCGGGTATTTGAAGATTGGCTTCGACAAAACTTCCGCGTTCGCGGCGACGGAGACGTAATCGGCAAAGTTTTTGAACCGCTAAAGCTCGTGCGAAAGCTGCGCCAAAAACCGGCGCACGCGTTACATCCGGAGATAAATACGACCGCTCTTTATGGAAACAGCAACGTGATTTGATCGTGTCGGTATATCGAAGTCTTCAAGCGATCCGCGCTGCATTTCAGCGACACCCCAGCGCAGCGCGCTACGAGCTAGACAAATTTCGCATCGGAAAACATCCGGGCGTTTTGATGTCGTTGAAAAACGTTGTTGCGTTATAGCTAGCTTTAGCTAGACTCGCTAGCCATGAGCAATGCAGAAGATCGAGATTAAAGTCGGAGCAGTCGAATTTAGCGGAGAAGGCGAACAGGGGTGGGTTGCGAGTCAGCTGGAGCGAGTGTTAAGGGTGGCACCCAGCATCGTGGCGCGCGACACCGCACAGACAAGATAAATCAGGCGAGGCAAACGATCCCCGCGATCAAGCACCGGCGAATTCGCAAACACTAGCCAGCTTTCTTCGCGACAAAAACGCTTCGACAAACCAAGTTAAGAAGTTTTGGCAACCGCAGCTTGGCTGCAAGGACGAGGGAAGAAACGACTAACGACTGCGGACGTTAACCGCTAGCGCTAAAAGACAGTAATCAAACAAGGCTCGGCAATCCTGCGGATTGTCTAAACAAAAACGTCGCGAAAGGACACTGCGAAAAGGATGGCGAAGGAATTCTTTGTGACTACTGAAGGTATGGCATCGCTTTAGGAACGACGATGATAAATCGCGCACGTCAGTTGATTAGCCTGTGTTTGGCAACTTTAATGGCGCTGGCCGTCATCATAGGTGCATTTTACAAGCTGCCCTGGCTCACGCTCGCGCTTCTTGCGTGGTCCTGCCTTGGACTCTTGGACAAACGCAGCGCGTTGGAAAAAACCATCCGACTTTGGTCGGCAATTAGATCACGACGCTCCTAATTTTCGCGTACCGTTAACGGCAGCTCGTTGCGGATGACTGTTGCCCCCGTTTCAGTCTAGCCCCACATTAGTTGGCGGCTCAAGATGTTCGGCCCGCTTAACCTGATTACGCATGACGCGTGAGACTGCGCATGCGGTCAGCGATGAAGTCCAAGGTTATTTCATGTGCTTTTGCCGCTCTACCCTCAAGCTGTGCCAATGTTGGAGCGTGTTCCTTGAAGTGATACCGATCGGCGGGATCCAAGGAGCCCAGCCGTCGCATATATGTATGCGCTAAGATAAAAGCAAACTTTGCCGGCTGTTGTCCGACGACCTGTTCCTGCGCTCGGATAACTTCACTTAAAGCGATTTCCAAGTCGTCAGCCTCGCCTCCAGCTGCGAATTCGTCTGCGCATTTTTCTAAGTCCTTTCGACACTTTTGATACGCATCATACGCCTCGTAAAACATCTTTCGCAGAGTTGAAAGCGCACCAGCGCCTGAATTGGGCAATTCGTGTTCTTGCGCGATCTCGGCCAACTGGATTTTCAACGTCGCCAATAACGCCTTGTCGTCTTTGCGGAGTCTCTCAATTGCCTCGTCAAATGAACTAAAGATCGAACCGTGAATCTGCATTTTACGGAACCCGGACATCCGACCGTTCTCGGACCAGAAAAAATATCCCTGTTTCCTTAACAGTGATTTGATAGGCGGCAACAACTTCCGAAATTGGGACCCGTCGGTCCCCCAACGCTTCATCATCGCGTCGTGATTCGCGCAGAATTCCTGATATCGAACATCCTCCGATGCATTGTCGCTCAACATCGCCGCAGCGATTAGAAATGCGTTCTCCGGAACAAGCTTTCGCAACAATCCCGCGACTTTGTTAAAATTTACGCCGGTGTTCCATTCGTCGAGATAGACAACTATGTCGTTATTGGAGATTCGCGCCTCGCGGAGACGACGCTCTAACAACTCGCGGCGTGTAATCCCCTTGGTTGACGCATCATTTCTCGACAATGAGATTCGAATGACTTCGACCGAATATTTCGATGCCAATAAATTTTTAAGCAGCTTCACGGCCAATGAATTTCCCACAGGCAAATCAACAAGAAGAATCCGGCTTCGACCTAGGGCAAGCGTCCCAAAGAACTCTTCAATATGGAGAAGAAAACCGCAGACTCCGTCGACTTGCTCAATACAGAGATCTAAGAACTTTCTTAAAGTAGAGGAGTGCGCTTCATCGATTGCGGCAAGCGTGCCACTTGGTGCTTGCTCGAACTCGTACGCTTGACGAGCAAATTAAACATGGCTGACAGCATTGAACACCATGCCAGGGTCATCCAGTGGAAGACCTGAACCTGCCAGTTTCGACGCCGTAGAACCTACATATTCGACTGCCTTACATGCCGAAAAATTGCGCGTAAGAATGGACAAGTGGAGCTCTCTATTTCTCTTCAAATCTTCGAGGAAGCTTCGCGTGCCTTCGAAGCATGGTGCCTGTAGATTGTCACTAAGCCATTCGTAAATGCGGTGAGCTCGATTTTGATCGATGGCCTTCAACCACTTATGAAGCGCTTCTGATTGCGTATTCACAAACTTCGGCCTGATAAACGGGCACACAACCCTTTTAAGGTGCTCAACCGTTTTACTGATTAACCTGTTAGGCTTTTGAATAAATCTCCGCGCCTTTGTCAGCGAACTCTTTTGCTTTTTAATCGAGCCCAACTTGCAGCGCTTGTTCTTCCAAAATTTTTTATTCGGCAGCGAATTTGGCTTTGCCTCGGCAACGCGGCGTCTTTCACGCGACGGGAACGTGTGTTCCTCAGCCGTTCGGCCTGTCCACTGCGCTGGTTCGGAACTGGTCGTCCTTGTTTTGAACAGGATGCTAGAATTGCCGATCCGATTTCAGATCGGTCGGATTTACAACTTCTATTCGAGCAGCTTCCTCAGATTTTGAAGTGCGTCGTCTTCTTCGTAAGACTGCGCGCCATCGGCGAGAAAGAGCTCCTGGCACAGGTCCAATGCTTGTCCCTTCACTGCAGCGGTATCAAGCCTGTCCTTTATCGAAGCCAGGAATTGATCTCTGTACCCCTGACTTTCGCTCGCGTTCCGTGCGTTACTAACCGATCTCGCATCGAACTGATCGAACGGTACTTTCGGGTCCCAATTGAACTTCGCGACCCGCGACACAATCGCCCAGCACGCGAAGACGCGCGCACTGCCCAGAGGAGAGAGCGTTCGGCGAGGGCACCGAGCGCGACACGCGAAGCGCGTATGCTACTCGGAGCGAGAACTCACTACCCCGAGCTACCGCCATGCTATACGTGACTCACGTATAGCAACTTATTTTGTGGAGGAATGTCTCGAGCCCGCCACGGTCGCCGCCCGCCACGGCGGGCAGGCTCTGACCAGGACGGGTAAACTTCTTTCGGAAACCGGAAAGCCCTTTTGCCTGCATTCGGCGGGTACGGCCACAGGCCGGTGGCACAGACCAGCGTCCCGCGCTGAAGCCCGGCTTCAACGGCCGGAATAACCACTTCTATTCGAGCAGCTGTCCTCAGATTTTGAAGTGCGTCGTCTTCTTCGTAAGACTGCGCGCCATCGGCGAGAAAGAGCTCCTGGCACAGCTCCAATGCTTGTGCCTTCACTGCAGCGGTATCAAGCCTGTCCTTTATCGAAGCCAGGAATTGATCTCTGTACACCTGACTTTCGCTCGCGTTCCGTGCGTTACTAACCGATCTCGCATCGAACTGATCGAACGGTACTTTCGGGTCCCAATTGAACTTCGCGACCGTATCCGCGATCAACCTGTCCTCCGCGAGGAAGACCAAATTGTCGGCGTACATGCAATAGTTTAGCAAGTCGACTATCGCCTCACGCTGGGGCTGGGTGAGGCCGTCTTTCGGCGCTTCCGATTTATGGAACAGTTTTCTGATTAGACTGGGCATAAAGTGTATTGACTGATTCTTCTTCGATTGCAGGTCATAAAGCTTCTTCTGATTCCTATCAACCCAACGCCACCCGGCCTTCAGAAATAGCCCTTTACAAAAGTTACAGCAAACTATTTTGGGCGATGTAATGGCAAACGAACAAACGTCCGTCAGTCGAGTCGCAGATCGTGGAGACCTGCCATTGTTGCTCGACAAGGCGCGGCAGTTTGCTGGGGAATACATGGAGAGTCTTGAAGAACGGCCCCAGCTATCGTGTTGCTATACGTGATTCACGTATAGCAATATCGGCAAAACTCGTGTCGGCGCGCAGGCGACGAATGGCTTTTTCGATTGCCGCAAGGCTGTTGGCTTGGGCACGGGCCACATTTAGTAGCTCTTGTTTTTCGTGTCTCTGCACCGTGCGTCCATAGGCGGAACGCGTGCATTGCGCTCGCAAAGAGCACCCACCACAAGTCTTTGCGCTGGCTTTGTATTCGAGGGTGCGGCGAATGGCATGCACCCGGCGCGGCTTCAAGAATCTGCCCGGCCGGACAACGATAAACGTTCGCTGCCGGATCGTAGCTAAAAGCTTCATCACCGAAAATGCCCTCTTTGCGCCCAGTGTTTGCCGTGTAACGAGTGACTTCTCCCATGTGCGTCTCAATCCCGCGCTCCTGGCACGCCACGTAGTTCTCATTGGTGCCATACTTGTGATCGGCTATCACCGTTTGCACCTGGCAATCCGTGTTCTTCTGATGCTGATCTATCAAATCCAAAAGCTTCTTGTTTTCCGCGATGGTCCCAGGCGTGGTCTCCACCGCGGTAATCGCTCCTTTGTAATCATCCACTGCGCGGTGATGATGATAACGCGGACGCGATTCACCGCCGCCTTTGCGCACACAGGCTGCATCCGGATCGCTCTGGCTCATCATCCGATCATTCACGCTCTGATAACTCTCCGGCGTAGTACCTATCTCCAATTTGCTCTCAGTCGCGCTGTAGGCGCGCTTCAGAGCCGCGATCAATTCAGGAGGGCTTTTGATCACCGAATCTTTCGACGCATTGGCATCTACCAAGCTCGCATCCACATGCAGTTTGCTCCCACCCACCAGCCCCGCCTCCACGCACTGCGCCACCGTCCGCACAAACAAACTCTCAAACACTTGCTTGCCCCACGGTTCGCGCAAGGCCGCGTGGCGCAGCTCGATCTTGCTCCCACTCTTGCAGTGTTCGCTTCGAGATCTGTAACCTCAACGCTGCCTCGCTTTGCGAGAGATTATTCCGCTCGCGCCAGGCTCGCAATCTTCGTGGAAACGCACCGGCTGCGAACCTCTGATGCCGAACGTGATCAGGGAGTGTCCCGAAAGCCATCCTGAGATCCTATACGGGAATCACGTATAGCATCAAGTCCGCGGGACAAAATGGTTCCGCTGTGACAGCCCCGAATGCGTTCGGGGCTACAGCAGAACGGACTTCGGGATCTCTGTGATTTGAAAGCCTGGCCGTTGCTTCGCATCCGTTGCAGCTGCGGTGAAAGATCAGGCAGCTTTTTTCAGTCGATAAAAAGAGTGCGCGTTTTCTTAAACACCTCGTCGAATTTGGCCGGCGTCACTTTTCCGACTGAGTGCAGAATGATGTGGTGTTCGACGGTGAAAAGTCGTTGCGGACGAATGAAGCATGGCTGCCCGATTTGGCCGCGTTCACAATCGCTGCTATCCAGCGGAACGGCGAAAGCATCCCAGTGTGCGCGGCTCGTGATCTGGCACAGAATCAAATCAGCGCCTGGAAGATCGGCAATCACCAAAGCGGGACGCCGCTTTTCGCCGCTACCATCAGCGCGTGGAAACGCAATGACAACGATTTCGCCGGCTACAGGTTTGACCACGCGGGATCCTCTTCTGGTGAGTTCCAATCACGCCCGAGAACAGATTCGCTCAGCTCTGCGCCATTGAATCTTTCATCGGGCGCATCCGACGCAAGCTCTTCGTCAATCTCTTCGCGCGTGCTCATGACTAATCATTGCATGTTTTACCACGAAGGACACGAAGAAACACAGAGTCATCCCCAGGTGCGAACTTCGTGATCTCTGCGATCTCTGCTTGCCACGCCATAGTCCCGCGGCTGCGGGACGAAGGCGGGCGGTGAAAAGATTTCTAATTTTTCCGCTGAGCAGCCTTCGCCAAGGCTCCGGCTCGCCAGGGACAGCCCCGAATGCTTTCGGGGCTACAGCTTACGCCTTTGCGTAAATCTCAGAGCCCGCCTTCGTGAACTCAGTTGCCTTCTGTTCTAGTCCTTCTTCGATTGCTTCTGCATCCGTTAGGCCGTGTTCGGCTGCGTACTTCCGTACATCTTCGGTGATCTTCATGCTACAGAAGTGAGGACCGCACATACTGCAAAAATGAGCCGATTTAGCGCCTTCCTGCGGCAAGGTTTCGTCGTGGAATTCACGCGCGGTTTCGGGATCGAGCGAGAGATTGAATTGATCTTCCCAACGGAATTCGAAGCGCGCTTTGCTGATGGCGTTGTCGCGGTATTGCGCGCCGGGATGGCCTTTGGCCAGATCGGCGGCGTGCGCGGCGATTTTGTAGGCGATGACGCCGTCTTTCACGTCTTTCTTGTTCGGCAAACCGAGATGTTCTTTCGGCGTGACGTAACACAGCATGGCGCAGCCGTACCAACCGATCATCGCCGCGCCGATCGCGCTGGTGATGTGATCGTAGCCGGGCGCGATGTCGGTGGTGAGCGGGCCGAGGGTGTAGAACGGCGCTTCGTCGCACCACTCGAGTTGTTTCTCCATGTTCTCCTTGATCAGGTGCATCGGGATGTGGCCCGGGCCTTCGTTCATCACCTGCACGTGTTGCGCCCACGCCCGCTTCGTGAGTTCTCCTTGAGTGTATAGCTCCGCGAATTGGGCCTCATCATTTGCGTCAGCAATACTGCCTGGCCTCAGGCCATCGCCGATAGAAAAGCTGATGTCGTACGCGGCCATGATCTCGCAGATCTCGTCCCAATGGGTGTAGAGAAAACTTTCCTGATGATGCGCGAGGCACCACTTGGCCATGATCGAGCCGCCGCGCGAGACGATGCCCGTGGCGCGGCGCGCCGTGAGCGGGATGTAGCGCAAAAGCACTCCCGCATGGACAGTAAAATAATCCACACCTTGCTCAGCCTGTTCGATTAACGTGTCGCGGTAGATTTCCCAGGTCAGTTCCTCCGCGCGGCCGCCGACTTTTTCGAGCGCCTGATAAATCGGCACCGTGCCGATGGGCACTGGACTGTTGCGAATGATCCATTCGCGCGTGGCGTGAATGTTTTTGCCGGTGCTGAGATCCATCACCGTGTCGGCGCCCCATTTCGTCGCCCAACGCATTTTTTCGACTTCTTCTTCGATCGATGACGCCACGGCGCTGTTGCCGATATTCGCATTAATTTTTACCAGGAAATTCCGGCCGATAATCATCGGCTCCGATTCCGGGTGATTGATGTTCGCAGGGATGATGGCGCGGCCGCGCGCGACCTCGGCGCGGACAAACTCTGGGGTTATCTCATCAGGGATATTTGCACCAAACGAGGTTCCGCCGTGCTGATGTGCGAGGTCGTTCCGCGCGATGTTTGATGTTTGATGTTTGATGTTTGATTTGGCGATGTCGCGTCCGGAATTTTCGCGGATTGCGATGAATTCCATCTCGGGCGTAATGATGCCACGCCGCGCGTAAGCGAGTTGTGTGACAGCGCCGGACTTTGCTCTGAGTGGTTTTCTTCCACCCGGTTTCTTAATTCTTAATTCGTCCTTCTCACTTCCATTGCGCTTTGCCAAATGCTCGGCATGCGCGGCGGAAAGAAACCCATCATCAATCGGCTGAACTTTGCGCCCGTCGTGTTCTTCCACGTCACCGCGGTCGCGGATCCATTTTGCACGCAGTGCCGGAAGTCCTTGGGTGACGTCGCCGTGAAAATCGGGATCGCCCCATGGGCCGCTGGTGTCATACACGCGCACCGGTTCGTTCACTTCGATCTCGCCACTCATGGACTTCGTCGGCGCCAGCGTGATCTCGCGAAACGGCACGCGAAGGTCGGGATGAATTTTGCCGGTGACGTAAACCTTTTTGGAATTCGGAAGAGATTGTCTGACAGAATGAACCGAATCTACAGAATCTGATGTACCGGATTCAGAACCCATTTGCCCCATTTTGTTAATTCTGTCTGAGTCAGATTTTTTGACAGAATGAGCAGAATTATCAGAATCTGCGCCGTTCGCTTTCTCCGAAACCCTTTTGTTCATTTTGTTAATTCTGTCTAAAAAATTTGAAAGGCATGCGGAGAAGAACACATGGCTGAAATCGCCAGTCCGGCATCGGACCCTCGCTCCCTTCGGCGGCATTACCCGCATCAGGTTTAAGGGGTCGTCCTGACGGACCTCTCAGCCATGGCGGCTCCCCCGCTCTATTTTTTCAGAATAGAACCTGAGTGCCGGAAGTCAATGTACGAACGTGCCGCAGCAGAATGCGGCGCGCTTCGACTCCGCCAGTGCTGGAGGAATCCGTCAGCGAACGTGAAATCAACCCGCGGGTTGTTGTTTCGCGTTGGTGTGGAAAATCGCCAGCCAATCTTTCCCCTCTTTTTTCCAGACCGATCCGGCATTGTAGGTACCGGACATATCCTTGCCTTCGTAGGTGCCTTCGATCTTCACCATGTATGTCGAGACGACGACATCTTTTTCATCGGAGAACATGTCATAATCGCTGATGGCAAACGATTTCATGTCCCACTTCTGCATGTCGTCCAATTCCTTCTGCCGATTGGAGACTCCTTCCGCGTAGACCCCGCGAAAGTCCTTATCGACCAGTTTCTTGAAGTCGTCGGCCTTTTTATCTTTAAACGCCTGCCAGGCGGCTTTTTCTTTTGCTTCCATCGCGGCTTTGTCCGGAGCGGCGATCGAAACCGCGATCGTCGCGAACAAGGCCGTCATTGTGTAAGTCATCAGTTTTTTCATCAGTCCTTCCTTTTATTGTTCCACACAGACTAACCCCGTGGGTGGTTACAGAGCAATCCAAATGTCCAGAAATTTATCAATTGCGGGCGCGACACCCCGGCCTCGACACGTTTACGACGGTCAGAGAACGCCGCTACAGCGATACAGAGTCGATCTAACGGTTCAAGGAACGATGACGTCGGATTCGAGAGATATTCTTTGTGAAGGAGTTGACGTCTGCTGCGGCGAAACAAATTTGGATTTACCGACGAGGTTCATTAAACTTGAATCCGCTTCCTTCAGCTGTCCTTCCTGAATAACGGGTTCAAGCGGCGCCGACTTAGTCTGCTTACGATAATCTGCGACGAGCATTGGCGGCTGCTTCTTAACTCCCAACGCCTGATAATTCTCGATCCCGACGCCGATCGCCGCCGCCAGCTTGCCGCGCCAATCTTTATTTGAAATCAATTTGCATTCGCCGCGTTCTGTCAGGAAGCCTCCCTCGATTAGCACAGCCGGCACTTTTGTCAGACGAAGGACAGCAAACCGCGCGCGTTTAATTCCCCGGTCGTACTCGGGGATATGACCGAGCAACGAATGATAAATGCAAGCCGAGAGCGCCATGCTTTGCGCGTCCACTTCGCTGCCGGGTTGCATGTTCACCGAACTCGACGCCACCGCGCTGTCCGACGTGGATGGCGCGCCGCGCGGCGTAAACGAAAAAATTTCGAACCCGGTGGCGTTCGGATCGTCATTCGTTGCGTTGAAATGAATGCTGACGAAAATTGAATTGCGCGCGGCGTTGGCGATCTTTGCGCGTACTTCCAACGGCACAAAATAATCGCCCTCGCGAGTCATGATCACGCGCAGGCCTTTCGCCTGCAAAAGCGGACGCAGCTTACGCGCCACGTCGAGCGCAAAATCTTTTTCGGATCCATAACGGCTCACCTGCCCTTTATCGTACCCGCCGTGTCCCGGATCCAGAACGACTGTTTGGACGTTACCAACGTTTGAAACACGATGCGGGCGCAACAGCGGCTCGATGGTTTTGGCTACGTCAGTGCGGGAGACCAGATATTTTCCGTTCTGCTCCATTAACGGAAAACACAACCAACTGCGCGCGCCGTTAATCATCGCCTCGCGACTGCCACTGACAAACTCGAGCGGATTTTTAACTGTCTCGAATGGGATTTTCTTACCCCGTGCGACGACGCCCGCGGGCAACCCGTAAAACCGAGAAATGTTATCGACGCTCAAGTAATCGTGACCGCTTATTTTGATCACCTCCCAATCGCCGCCAGCTGATGTCGTTGTTTGCGCGAGGGCGATCCCAGCCGTGAGTAATGCTACATTCAACCAAGATCGCACCGTTCCGGTCATCTCTGCGCTATTTTATCGAAAAGCGAATCGATCTCAATGCGCTGTTCCGAAATCTCGCCTCTCCCCTCGGCCAAGGGGAGCGGACCAAGGTGATGGGTTCGAACCAGAAGTCGTCATATTTGGTCGAATAAACCCTCACCCCCTTCTCCCTTGCCAAGGGCGAGGCGACCCGCAGCGCTGCAGTTAATTGCTGAAAGATCCAAACTGCCAATTTGACTTACTGATTTTTCGCGTTAAAAACCGGAAATGTTTTTGCCTGCTCGACGTATCTGCGGCGCTTGGATTGCTTTGCTCCTGCTGGGTTTGACGCCGCTATCTGCCATCGCAGGTTCTCCTGCTCAAAAATTTCCAAAATCTTGCGTCTGGCGCGTGACCAATGCCAAAGCGCCATTTTACCTGGTGGGCTCAATTCATGCGCTCAGCAAAAGTGATTATCCCCTCCCCTCGCCGTACGAAGTCGCGCTAAGAGACAGCAGGCGTTTCGTTTTCGAATTCGATCCGAACCGTCACGCCGAATTCGAAAAGAAATTTGAAGCTGCCGCCAAATATCCGCCGGGACAGGATATCCGTTCGAAGATCGACCCGGAGCTTCTGGCTTGGCTCCGTCAAAATATTTTGACCGTCGAAGCCGAACCTCGCCGTGGAAAGGGCGCACAAGTTGCAGGTTTCGACAGCGAACTCCGTTACAAACCATGGTGGATCGCACAGCACCTTGCCGCCCCGGCCAGCTACAGCAAGAGTTCCGCCTCGCACGGCTTGGACAATTATTTCGTGGACCGTGCGAAAACGGCAGGCAAAGAGATAAGAGGACTCGAATCGGTTGATGAACATGTGGCGGTTATGGGTGGAATGTCAGATCGCGACAGCGAATTCATGCTGCGAGACGCGCTTACTCAGCCGACGGATGGCGCAAAGGAATTCAGCAGGATGTACAAGGCATGGCGCAGGGGCGATACCAATGCGCTTTGGACCGGTGACGCGCGATTGCGCAACCAAGCGCCCAGGATTGCGGCCCGGCTTGTCGAGAATCGCAACGTGAAATGGGTTTCGCGAATCGAGGCCGAACTGAAAACTGGCAAGCCGACAGCGATTGTTGCAGGCGCGCTGCATTTTGCCGGTCCGCGCAGTGTCATTGCGCTATTGCAAAAACGCGGTTACAAAATCGAGCAACTGTAGTAGCGGCTTGGGTAGCGTATGCGTCTCGCATGCTGGTTTTCGGCGTCGCGCCGAAACAATCTTTCCTTGGAACTCATTCGTCGGGAGGATGGAGAAATCTCAGTAATGTCCGCGACTGCGGGACGCGCTCGCCAGCACGCGGGACGCGCGCGCTACCCGAAGCGCTGCTTCAACGGAAGCGCGTCTGGAAGGTCTAATTCGGATTAAATGACAACTCGCAGTAATCGTTTCGTTTTCAAACTCATGAAATCATTTCTCATCCTTATCCCACTCATTTGCGCAACCGGCCTACGCAGCTGCAACGCCGCCGCAGACCGAGCAAAATCCGCCACCGCTCGATCCGAAGAACATGGATACATCAGTCAAACCCGGTGATGATTTCTTCCGCTATGCCAACGGCGCGTGGATCAAGCGCACCGAGATCCCACCGGAGTATTCCCGATGGGGCGCGTTCAATGAGTTGATCGAGCACAACAACGACGCTCTGCACGCGATCGCCGAGAAGGCCTCGGCAACGCAGGTCGATCCGAAGCTCGCGCCGGAAACACAGAAGGTGGGCGATTACTACGCCAGCGGCATGGACGAGAAAACAATCGAGGCCATGCAAACGAAACCGCTCGCAGAAGAGTTCAAGCGCATCGACGCCATCAAAGACCGCGCTGATCTACTTAAGGTAATCGCGCATCTGCACACAATCGGCGTCGGCGCATTTTTCGGGTTCGGTTCCGGTCAGGACGCGAAGGACAGCTCGCACGACATCGCGCAGGCGGTTCAGGGCGGACTCGGCATGCCCGATCGCGACTACTACACAAAGCAGGACGCCGACATGAAAGAGAAGCGCCAGAAGTACGTCGCGCATGTGACGAAGATGCTGACGCTATTAGGCGAGCCGGCGGAAAAAGCGGCCGAAGACGCGAAAAGGATCCTGGCGCTGGAAACAAAACTGGCCGAAGCGTCGCGTACCCGCGTGCAATTACGCGACCCGATTAAGAACTACAACAAGATGGGCGTGCAACAGCTGCAGGACCTGACGCCCGACTGGAACTGGAGTGATTACTTTAAGACGGTTGACCTGGTCGAGCCGGGCGATATCAACGTGCAGCAGCCAGAGTTTTTCAAAACGGCTAACGACTTGTTTAGATCGACATCGATGGAGGATTGGAAGGCATACCTGCGCTGGCACTTGATCAATGCGACCGCGCCGCATCTTTCGAAGGATTTCGTGGACGAAGATTTCAATTTTAGAGAGCGGATCCTGCGCGGCACAGAGCAGATCAAGCCGCGTTGGAAACGGGTGATCTTGTCCGAGGATGACGAGATCGGCGAAGCGCTGGGAAAATTGTACGTCGCCTTTTATTTTCCACCTGAGGCGAAAGCGCGCGCGGTCGAACTCGTGAACAACCTGAAGGAGGCGCTGGCCGATCGAATCAAAACGCTCGAGTGGATGGACGAGCCGACCAAACAACAGGCACTCAAGAAACTCGCTGCGTTCACGGTAAAGATCGGTTACCCCGACAAATGGCTCGATTATTCATTGCTGCAGATCGACCGCGGCCCGTACGTCTTGAACGCGCTGCGGGCTGAACAATTCGAGGCTGATCGTGACATTAAGAAGATCGGCAAACCAGTCGATCGCACCGAATGGGGGATGACGCCGCCCACGGTGAACGCGTATTACAACTCGAACATGAATGAGATCGTCTTCCCCGCAGGAATTTTACAGCCGCCGTTCTTCTATGCGAATGCGGACGACGCAGTAAATTATGGCGCTATCGGCGCCGTCATCGGTCATGAAATGACGCACGGTTTTGATGATCAGGGACGGCAGTTCGACGCAGTAGGTAATTTGCGCGACTGGTGGACGCCGAAATCCGCCGAGGAATTTAAGAAGCGCTCGGGTGCGATTGTGCAGCAATACAACGAATACGAGCCATTGCCGGGCTTGCACGTGAACGGCGAGCTGACCCAGGGCGAAAACATCGCGGACATCGGAGGAGTGAAACTCGCCTACGCTGCGTTGCAGAAGACGCTCGACAAACATCCCGAGGAGCGGAACAAAAAGATCGACGGCTTCACACCGGAGCAACGCTTCTTTCTGTCCTTCGCAGCGATCTGGCGACAGAAAAGTCGTGATGAAGATCAGAAAATGCGCCTGACCACCGATCCGCATTCGCCGGCGCAGTTTCGGGTGAACGGGCCACTTTCGGACCTGCCGGAGTTTCAGAAAGCGTTCGGCATTCCAGACGGCTCGCCGATGGTGCGCTCCGCCGATAAGCGCGTGAATATTTGGTAAGGAAAACTTTGTAGGGCGTCTGTGTCAGCCCCGAAAGCTTTCGGGGTTCACAGAGCGGAGCCACGGGGACGCGAGCGACACAGACGGGAAGCCCGAAGGGCGAAGCTCGCGGGAGTGAGCGAGTCAAACGCCCTACAATTTCATTCCTTCGCGATTTTTCCACCCCGGTTCGTCATTCCGAGCGGAGCGAGGAATCTCACAATCGAAGCGCGGATAACACAAATTCCGTAGCGTAATCAATCACCCTGTGGGAGGTCCTTCGCTCCGCTCAGGATGACGCGCGACTGTTTATTCGCGCGCAATCTTCCCACCCCACGAGAGAATTTTCGCCTTCGCTCCAGCAGCTTCGGCTTCCTTGATGTTGCCGGCGCGATTGTAAAACAGCGAAAGACTTGTCCAGCCGATTTGATCGTTAGGCCGAAGCTCGACTGCTCGCTTGCCGGCTTGGATCGCTTCGTCGAAGCGACCGAGTTTCATCAACGCCATGCCGAGCGCGTGCCAGCCGTCAAAAAAGTCGGGGTCGAGCTCGACGCAATGGCGATACTTTTCGACCGCACTTTCCAGATCGCCCACGGCGAGGTCGCCGCTCGCCGCGTCGAAAATTTCATCAATAGAATGCTCTGTCATGTCGAGCGAAGCGAGACATCTCTAACTATTCCCGCTGCTGTGGAGTTAAGAAATGAAAACTGAGATTCTTCGCTTCGCTCAGAATGACACAGCAACCGTAATTAGTGTCCACCCGTGTCAATTCTTGGTTATCCCTTGCTGAATTGAAGGCCGGCTGCTTGCTGACGATCGTGCAACCATTCGTAAAGAACGATGCGCTGCTTGTTATCGAGAATTCTTTTCTCAAACGCTGCCTTCTTCTCGCCAGCATCAGTACCCGCGGATGGCTCACGCTTTTCCAAAACAGCAATAAATCCGTCATTACCCGAGGGAGAAAAATCGCTGATCTCGCCGGGATTGAGGAAGGCCACAGCCTCTTTGACGGCGGCAAGATCGGGCGGCTCGTTGGTCGGTTCGTTGCCTTGGGAAGACGGTTCGTTCTTTGATTCCTTGCCTTGCGAAGCCGGCTTGTTCTTCGTTTCCTTGCTGCCTTGGAAAGCCGGCTCATTCTTTGGTTCATTGGCATTGGAAGAAGGTTCGTTCTTTGATTCCTTGCCTTGGGAAGGCGGTTCGTTCTGTGGTTCCTTGGCTTGGGACAGCGGCTCGTTCTTTGGTTCGTTGCCTTCCGATTTTGGTTTCTCCTCCTCCATCAGCGAAAATGGCGGGAGCTTCTCAGGTTTTGCGCCCGCCATTTGAATTGCCGCCTCAAGTGATTGCCCAGACTTAGCTGCTTCGCGAAGCTGCTGCGCGACTTCTGCGCCTTTCGTTGACATCAACTCGCGCGCCCGCCCCTTCTTAAGCGCGTCCACGATTTTTGGTTTCGCTTCTTCGACTGTGAGAGGACGCGCCTCGGTGATCCCGACGAGATGCAAAATATTAAATCCGTCCGCCATCTGAATCGGATCGCTGTTCGGCTCCTGCGCCGTTAGCTTAAAAGCTGCGGCGCCGAGCTGCGCATCCACTTTCAACTGCGGGTCGGGCGCCGCTGCCGTAAATTCGCCGGTTTCATTCACTGACAACTGAAATTTCCCAGCGGCCTGCTTGAAATCCGCGCCCTTCTCTAACAGCGCCTGCGTGAAATCGGTGGCGCGATCGGAGAGCTTTTGCAAAACCTCGATCCGTTCTTTCCCCTTCAACTTCTTCTGGTCCTCGCTCAGGGCGAGATTGATAAACTGCACCTTGCGTTTTTCCTCAGTTTTGAGCTCGGCCTTGTGCGCGTCATAGTACTTCTGCACATCCTCGTCGTTGACGGTGATGTCCTTATCAAAATCGGGGGACCGAAATCGAATGACGGTCACGTAGAATTTGTCGTAGCCGCGCTGAAAATTTTCGTCGAGCTCGCCTTTGGAAATTGAAATGCCTGCGGCCAGGAGCTTCTTGATTTCATTGAGGCAAAGCTCATCGCGAACTACCTGCTCGATGTGCTCTTCTCCAAGCCCCATCGTCGGCAAATAATTCCGCACAAAATCGCTGAACTTATTCATGTCGAACCCGGATTCGCTTTGAAACGCCGGCAACTTGCGCACCACATCGGCGATCTCAGAAGCGTCTGGGCGAAGGCCAAGCCGATCTGCCTCATGGCGCAAGACAATTAGATTTACTGCAAATGTTCCATATCCCGCGTTGCCTGGCTGGCTACCAGATAGTGTCCCCCAAAAATCGGACATCCCGAGAGCTTGCGCGAGGCCGCCAAAACGCGCATTCCTATCAATCTCAAGTTGGGTAAGCTTGCGGCCGTAGATCTGCCCGACATCCCCTCGCCCGATCGCGCCGTAGTCCGGCCGTTGCACGAAATAGAAAATGAACGGGATCGCCAGAATGGCGATGACGATCATCAGCCAGTCCTTGTGCCTGCGCAGTGCCTTCATCATAACGGATGAAAATTGTAGCGGCGGCTGTGCTCAGCCGCAAATCTGTAGCCGCCGCCCTGTGGGCGGCGCCGGGTACGGACCGCGTGTGACGATCACCAACACGCTTCGCACAGCGAAGCGACTACAAATCCGCCGCTATCTTGCGGATCATCTCCCACGCCTTGCGCAGATGTTCTTCCGTTGTGAGCACGTTACCCAGACCAATCCGCATCACTGTTCGGCCGCGCAATTTTGTTTGTGTGAGGTAGGCACGTCCGGAAGCGTTGATTTGCTCCACAAGTTTGCTGTTCAAATTGTCGAGTTTCTTTTCGTCGGCACCAACAAAGCGAAAACAAACGACGCCCATGCTGACCGGCGCGGCGAGCTCGAAGCGATTGTCCTTTTTGATCCAGTCTGCGAGCAGGTTTGCCAGGCGGATTTGTTCGCGCAGACGCTCCACGATTCCCTGGCGGCCTAACGAGCGCCAGATCACCCATGCTTTCAGCGCGCGGAATCTTCGGCCCAGTTGGATCCCGTAATCCATGTAGTTCTTTTCTCCCTCGATGGTGTCGCCGCGAAGAACTTCGGGCACGAGGGTGAAAACGCGGCGCAAACGCTCGAGGTCGCGCACGTAAAGCACGCTGAAATCGAGCGGCACGAAAAGCGTTTTGTGCGGATTGATCACGATTGAGTCGGCCATTTCCCATCCGTTTCTTACCCATTTGTATTCCGGTACCATGGCGAACCCGCCGCCATACGCGCCGTCGATGTGCAGCCACATCTTTTCTTCCCGACAAATCTTCGCGATCTCAGGAACAGGATCGACGCTGGCGCTCGAGGTCGTGCCCACGGTGGCAACGACAGCAAGCGGTTGGAAACCTTTTTGCCGGTCTTGCGCGATCGTCTCCCGCAATCTGGAAATTTCCATTCGAAACTCGTTGTCGCTCGGAACACGGCGCACATTTTCCTCGCCGATCCCGAGGGCGATCGCCGATTTTTCTGCCGCGCTGTGCGCTTGATCGGAAGTGTAAATGCGGAAGCGCGGCAGGTCGCGATTGGTCAGGCCAAGCTTTCTGGTGGATGGCGCGGCCTGTTCGCGCGCGACCGCGAGCGCATGCATGATTCCCACCGACGCCGTGTCGTAAACGACGCCGCCAAACTCGTCAGGCAAACCGAGCCATTGCCGCAGCCAATCGATAACGACCGTTTCGAGTTCCGTGGCAGCCGGACACGTGCGCCAGGTCATCGCGTTGACATTGAGCGGCGCAGCTGATGATTTCGCCGAGAATTCCGGGTGCGGTGGTTGTCCAGCCGAAATAGCCGAGAAACATCGGGTGGCTCCAATGCACCATGCCGGGAACGATGAGGCGATCGACGTCGCTGAGAATTTTCTCGAACGGCTCGGCGTCTTCGGGCGGTTGCGCCGGAAGCTGCGCACGAACTGCGCCAGGCTTCTCGTTAGGCGCGACGCGCAACGATTCGATATTTTCACGAAAATCCGCGATCCAGTCCGCAAGCTCATGCAACTGTTTGCGGAATTCCTCCGGCGGAGTGTCACCGAGCGATTGTCGATCCTTCATTTGTCAGGCGAAAGAGTGCCCGCGAATCACGCGAATCAAACGAATAATTTTATAGCAACCAGCGTTTGTGGTACAGCAAGACCGGCAATCACACGGCGCCAAAGCCGCCAGTGGCGCCGCGCCTCTGCCTGATCGTCCTCGGCCACAGAGCGATTCTATTGCCGCTCTACGTTAGAGCAAAGGGCAAATGACTCGTCTGGTTTTCCCCTTCGTGCGTTCTTTCCTGCTAACCGCACCTATCTTCCTCCCGCCTCAGAATCTCTTCCCACGAGCAAAATTCCGCGGGCTACAGGAAGAGAAGTCGGGAATGTCAAAGGTTGAGATTTGCCCCCGATTTGCCCCGATTTGTCCCCGACTTTTTTTACGGCACGCGAAACATCTTGGCGGTGTACCAACAAAACACGACGTCGCCATGCTTGTACCGTGACACGTCAATTATCTTTCCTTTTGCGTACGGAGAATAAACAAGTCCGGGTTTTCCGGGAACGGGAATACCAGACGCACTCAAGAACAAGCTTGAGAGAATCAGTTTTAGAGTTTTCATAGGTTTATAGTTTTTATATTTAAGTGTGGTTTAAATGTAGTCCTGGGAGTGGGGGGAAAGGTTGTTTGGCCTTCCGTGACTTCTCGTCACTGAGAACTCATATTTTTGCGTTGGCCAATGCCGCAAAGGCGATGGCAGCGGCGCCGGTACGATTTTCGACGCAGAGTTTGCGCAGGATGCGTTCGACGTGCTTGCAGATCGTCCCGGTGCATGCGCTGAGGATCACGCCGATCTCATAGTTCGTTTTACCCTGTGCGATCCAAGTCAGAACCTCCGCTTCGCGCTGGGTGAGACCCAACGAACCAAGCGGGTTTTCCGCCGGCATTAGTTTAGTTGCTGTTTTCATTTTGTGTTTTCTTTTTGTTGAGGAGATTAGCCGCCTATTGTATGCGTCCTTTATACGTAATAATGGCGTATGTCAAGAACAAAGTTTGCGCCGGCGTTGTTTTAGCGTATAAGTCATTTCTTTCAGCCTGCGTAATCGGCTATGAAGAACGAGGTGTAAAAACTGCGAATGGCAAAATCCAAAAAGAACGTGAACAAACCGAAGCTCAACCTGACGGTGCGTGAGGAGCAACGGAACAAACTGGAACAAATGGCAGCTTTAGAGAAGCGTTCCGTCTCCAATCTTATCGAGGTTATGGCCGATGAACGCTGGAAGCGATTGGCCGAGCAGCAGGGCATTGCTTACGCTAAAACCGTCGCGGAGGCGATGAACCTTAAACTCGACATGGACAATCCAGCAGACCGCGAGAAATTGCGCCGGGCAGTTCTCGATCTTGTCGCCGGGAGAAAAATGCGAAAGCAAAAACGGCATGGTTGAAATTCTCTCGTTCTCTTTCTGGCAAGCATTTTGCAGTGCGATTCACCTTGCTGCCGCCGGCGCGCGATTCGTTTAAGGCTTTGGCTCTGAAAAGTCATTAGGAGCGCCGTCCAAAAGAACGGCAACCACATCCGATCGTAGTCCGACACGACTTGCTACTTACCAATTGCATGCAAAGAGCTCTGGCGTGACGCTTTCTTGATTATGAGGCAATGAATCCTGATAAGCTTTTTGATTATCTCGAGGGCAGGTTGTCTGCGTCGGAACGTGTGGCGTTAGAAAACCGTTTGATGTCAGACAAGCAATTGCAGCGCGAGTTGGCAGTGGCGCGACAGATTCATGCGGGAATGCGGGGCGATTCTCACGAAGTGCTCTTGCCACCACAACCAGATGTCACTGAGCAAGGCCGCAAAATGGCGCTTCGGGTAGGCGTAGCATTCATCATTCTCATGGCTGTAAATGTGGGATTCGGTCTCTGGTTGATCGTGAGGCACGAAAGCAAGAACCCGAATCGGTCGCTGCTTGAAACGCAAATGCGGGAGCAGATCACGAAATCGCTGGAGCATGCGGCGGCGACATTAACGCCAGCCCCAGACGCCTTAGGGGTAAGCGAAATTATGATTCCAGCTGCAACCGGGAAACTGGACGCTGTCGCAGATGAAGTTGTCACGATCGCCTCCCGATTCGGCGGTTCCGCTACGAAGGGACTTCCAGATCGAGGCCGGATCAGCATCCTTGTCGATCTTTCATCGAATCGGGAGTCGGAATTTCGCGCAGCAATTGCGTCGATTGGAGGCGAAAGGCCGGGGTCATCCGCCTTCGCCAAGGCTACGGCGGACAAGCCGCCGCCGGCTACAGCAACGAGCCCCGCTGCGGCCGAGAAGAAAAGTTTTGTTGTACAGATTGTCGAGGAACCAGCAAAGTCAGATTGATGACAAGGACCCTCGTGAATGTGCCGCCTCTCTTCTTTCGCAAAGTGGAGAGGACTGAGGTGAGGGGTTTCTGGCGTAGGCGATGATTGCAGTCACATTTGCGTTGCCGGCGGAAAGCTCGGATTTCTTACGCCATCTGCGCAATCATTCTCGCACCGATCGTAGTGGCATCCGCACCATTCGCGGCACGATCGACGATCGCACAGTTGAAGTGCTTCATACCGGCGTGGGAGAAAAGGTTTGCCGGCAACGCGTGGCAAATTTTCTTCGGGACCAGCAATTCGAGCTTTTGATAAGCACCGGATTTGCAGGCGCGCTCAATGATCAACTGCAAGTCGGCGATCTCTTGCTGGGGAAGAATTTTTCGACAGTTGAGCTGACCGAAGTGAACTCATCTTTTTCACGTTTGCCGATTCATGAAGCCGATCTTTTAACCGTGCGTGCGTTAATCGATTCCAATGATGAGCGAAACAAAATTGCGCGCACATCGGGCGCGGCGGCGGTCGACATGGAGACGGAATTCATTGCGCGCGCCTGCGCGGAACATGGCATTCCCCTACTCTCCCTGCGGGCCATTACCGATACGCCGCGGGAACCGTTCCCGGCGCCGCCGAATGTCTTATTCGACATCGAACGGCAGCAAACTCGCTTCCTAACGTTGGCGACCTTCTTCCTTGCGCATCCGAATCGCGTCCCGCGCCTCGTTCAGTTCGCGAGAAGAATTGCATGTGTGAGAAAAATTCTTGCAAGCGCGCTAGTCGATGTGGTGCGCGGCATGGGCTGATGCAGCACGGGCGCGGGGCTGTCGCGATCAGCGACGCGGCTACCGTCGCGCCGGCTCTATATGCACGAGCACGTCAGCGATGCGTGAGTCGCTTTGCTGGATCGCGCGTTTTACTCGATGCGCAATCTCGTGGCCTTCATGCACGGAAATACTGCCGTCCACTCCGACGTGAAGATCGACATAAAAATCCAGCCCCATTTTTCGGGCGCGACATTTCTCCACCTCGATAACACCAGGAATTGATCTGGCAGTCTTGCGAATGGATCTGACAAATTTACCCTGCGGCGCTGTGTCCATGATTTCAAAGAACGCAGGGCGCGCCAGGCGATAACCGTTCCAGCCGATAAGCACACACGCAACAAGAGCGGCCCAGTCATCGGCGCTTTGCCAGGCTTTGCCACCAATAAGCGCCACGGAAATACCGATAAATGCTGCAGTAGAAGTCATGGCATCGATGCGATGATGCCAGGCGTCTGTTTTAACAGCGGTGCTCTCCACTTTTCGCCCAAACCGAATGACGTACCGGAATAACACCTCCTTCACGATCACTGCCACGATTAGAACTGCCAGGGTCCAAGGAGCAGGCGCATGATGGGGAAGCAAAATTTCGCGCACACTTTGAATGGCGATCACTAGCGCAGCAGCCAATACGCCGAGTGCGACCACGATCGCAGCAATTGGCTCGGCTTTGCCGTGACCGTACGGATGCGTCTTGTCCGGAGGTCGCGCAGCAACGGTCAATCCGCCCCAGATCACAATTGAGCCGCCTACATCGAGCGCGGACTCGATTCCATCGGCGATTAGCACATAGGCGTGACCGAAAAGACCGGCCACAATTTTTGTGGACGCAAGCACAACGTTGACCACCAACCCAAGCAACGCGACACGCGCGCCGGTTTGCAGATTGTTCTTGGACGCGTGAGCTTGGGGTGCCATCGATGAACAAAAATATAAACGCAGCTGTTTATGATACGCACGGAAATCCGGCGGACGTTTTACGTATGGAATCGCGACCATGGCCGACGCCAGCTCCGGGCGAAGCGGTTGTGAAAATGCGCGCAGCACCGATCAATCCGGCCGACCTAAATCAGATCGAAGGAAAATATCCGGTGCGACCAAGTCTTCCCGCGACGCCCGGGTTCGAAGGCGCGGGAGTGGTTGCCGATCTTAGCGCGAACGTGACGAATGTCGCCGTCGGTGATCTGGTAATTTTGCCGCACAACGTCGGCACATGGCGGGACGCCGTTGTCGTGAAAGCCGAAGATCTGGTCGTTGTGCCTGCGGGAATCGAACCTGTCGCATGCAGCAATGTTGAAAATCAATCCGATGACGGCGTGGCGGTTGCTGCACGATTATGTCGATCTCAAAAAAGGAGATTGGCTCATACAAAACGCAGCAAATTCCGCTGCCGGCCGCGCGGTAATCCAAATCGCACGCGAACTGGGCTACAAAACGGTGAACGTTGTCCGACGCGCGGAATTGATTGACGAACTGCGCACGGAAGGCGGTGATGTCGTGCTCGTCGATGGCGAAAATCTTCGCGATGAAGTCAAGGACGCTACCGGCGGCGCACCGATCCGTTTGGGATTGAATGCCGTTGGCGGCGAGAGCGCACTGCGGCTTGCAAATTGTCTCGCGCCTGAATCAACCCTGGTGACGTTCGGAGCGATGAGTTTGCAGCCGCTGAAAATTCCCAACGGGTTGCTGATTTTTAAAGACCTCCGTTTCCGCGGCATCTGGATCAACAAATGGTACGATAACGCGACCAAAGAGCAGCGTATGGAAGCATTCCGGTCACTTTTTGAAATGGCAAAACGCGGTCTGTTAAAGACGAAGATCGAAAAAGCTTACCCGCTAAGCGATGCGAAAGTGGCCGTTGCGCATGCCGCGCAAGGCAAACGCGGCGGAAAAATCATTTTTGAGTTCGGCGACTAAACGTCGGCTCATTCTTGAGTGCAAAACGAAGAAGCCAGCGGCACGGCGCTACTTATCGCTGCGAGCATGGTGCTTCTGCATCATGATCCAAAATATTCAGGCCTCGTCTCGAAGACTTCTGCGGATTTGTGCGCTCACATGCTCGAGACCTATTCGCTCCAGACGCGTTTGCTCTTGAAAATTGTTCGGCACGGCTGCTTTCGACCAATCGCGAAGCTGATCGAGCGCGTGACGATCCCAGGAATTTTGCTGCATTACGCCTTGCGAAAAAAATGTATCGCCGCACTCGCACGCTCAGCGCTTACGAATGGAGCAAGACAAGTCGTCGTCGTTGGCGCAGGCTTCGATCCGCTATGTCTCGAATTACGGCGGGATTTCCCAGATGTGCAGTTTTGGGAGATCGATCATCCGGCAACCCAGCGCCACAAAGCGCGCGTCTTTCCCGAAATTGGCGGTGAACGATTGCATTTTATCGCGGTTGACTTGAACGCTGCTCTCGATGGAGAAACTCTGATCAAAAGCGGCTTCGATCCGGCTCAACGGACATTCTGGATAGCTGAAGGACTCCTGATGTATCTGCCGGCAGATATCGTTTCCTCGTTAATGAGAACATTGAAAAGCCTGAGCGCTTCGCGCAGCCAGTTTGCATTTACATTCATGGAAAAGCAGAGCGACGGCCGGATTCGCTTCCATTCGCAAAGCAAACTGGTCGATTGGTGGTTGCGTGAACGCAGCGAGCGATTCGTCTGGGGAACGGCGCGAGGTGAACTTGCTGATCTTATGCGTCCCTGGCGCGTGATCCGATTTTTCGATCACGATAATCTGCGCGAACTGCGGCCCGGCCTGGCCGATGAACCAATCGCCAAAGGCGAGGCAATTTGTCTGGCCGAAATTTAACTGGCTCTACTAAACTGCCGCATGCTGACCCGGCGCGAATTCATACGCGGTGCAGCACTCTTCGCGCTTGCGCCCCGCATTTTCGCAGCACGCGAGAGAGAGATTTGGGTTAATGACGTCCATTCCCAGCTCAATCGCACCCGTGTTCGTGAGCTGCTGAGACCGCGCACCAGAGACGAGCTCGCAGAAATTGTGCGTTCGGCGTCGAGAAAAGGCTTGTCTATCTCCGTTTCAGGGTGCCGGCATTCAATGGGCGGACAGCAATTTGCCACGGACAGTGTTTGCATCGACGCGCGTTCACTTGCTCACGTGATTTCATTCGATCAAGAGCGCGGTTTGATTGAAGTGGGAGCCGGCATCCAATGGCCGAAATTGATTCGCGCTTATCTCGATGCTCAACGGGACAGCGCAAAGCAATGGGGTATCGCGCAAAAACAAACGGGCGCCGACACATTCACACTGGGCGGAAGCCTCTCGTCGAACGTGCACGGGCGCGGTCTGGCAATGAAGCCGCTGATTTCCAACATCGAATCATTCACCTTGGTCAACGCCGACGGGAAATCGATTCGCTGTTCGCGCGATGAGAACAACGAATTGTTCCGAGTCGCGATCGGCGGCTACGGGCTCTTTGGATTGATCGAGAGCGTAACACTTCGGCTCGTTCCCAGGCAAAAATTGCGGCGTATAGTCGAGATAATTCGCGCGGACGATCTGCCGAAAGACTTCGAAGAACGAATAGCGCAGAAGTTTCTTTACGGGGATTTTCAGTTTTCCGTCGACGAAAAGTCGCCGGACTTCCTCCAGCGCGGTGTGTTTTCTTGCTACCAGCCGATCGACGAACACGAACCTATCGTGGCTAAAAAGGAGCTACGCGATGATGACTGGCTGGAGCTGCTGCGGCTTGCTTACACAGATCGCGACAAGGCTTTCAAACGTTACAGCGATTACTATTTGTCGACGAACGGGCAGACTTATTGGTCCGACACGAATCAACTTAGCGCCTATTTGCCGAATTACGCCCAGAAGATTCGGGAACAAATCGGAGGAGAAGAATCGAGCCTCATCATTACCGAAATTTACGTTCCGCGCACTGACCTTCCAGACTTTCTCGCGCAGGCGGCAGAACTGTTGCGGTCGAATCGCACGGTCGTGATCTACGGTACCGTCCGACTAATCGAAAAAGACGATGAGAGCTTTCCTGGCGTGGGCGAAAGAACCTTATGCGTGCGTAATCTTCAATCTGCTCACCTTTCATACACCGCGAGGCATCGAAGCGTCGGCGCATTCCTTTCGCGGCCTGATCGATTTGGCGATAGCCCGCAGCGGAAGTTATTACCTGACGTATCATAAATTCGCCAAACCCGAGCAAGTCATGGCGTGCTATCCGCAGTTCAAACAATTTCTCGACCTGAAGAGAAAGTATGATCCCACTGAACGTTTTCAGAGTGATTGGTACCGCTATTACCGAAACCTCTTCGCGAGTTAATGCCTAAAGGAGAAAAAGCGCGATCCCTTCATGCCACCGTTCGCCATCATTGCTTTGGTTCTAATTCTCGCGCGCGCGACCGCTGAACTGTGGCTGAGCCGACTGAACCAACGTCACGTGCGCGCGCATGCGAACGAAGTGCCGCATGCATTTCACGGAGTCATTGACGAGGCGACGTATCGCCGTTCAGTCGATTACACGCTGGCCAAGAGCCGCTTTGG
Source organism: uncultured Verrucomicrobiae bacterium (assembly GCA_963725505.1). Taxonomy (GTDB): domain Bacteria; phylum Verrucomicrobiota; class Verrucomicrobiia; order Chthoniobacterales; family UBA10450; genus Udaeobacter. The sequence goes on from CAVRYN010000007.1 coordinate 243,601, forward strand.
AGATATCGGCGGCGTGTTCGATACCGTGGTGCTAATCGTCGTGCTTTTCAGCGGCGTGTTGCCATGGGCGTTTGAAAGATTCAGCGCGACCTTCGGCACGTCGATCCCGGCGATGGCTGGTTTCCTTTTCGCTACAGGCATCGCCTTGAGCATCCCGGCGTTACCGTTCGCCTGGTATGCGCAATTCAAACTCGAAGAGCGATTCGGTTTCAACACCATGACGATGAAGACATGGCTGCTCGATCACGTGAAAGGATTGCTGCTCGCGCTGCTGCTGGGCTATCCCCTGCTTGCACTGGTGTTGAAAATGATCGTGTGGACTGGCGCAAACTGGTGGCTTTGGGCAGCGACGGTTGTCATCGCGTTTCAATTGCTCCTGCTGCTCGTTGCGCCGGCGATCATCATGCCGCTTTTCAATAAGTTCACGCCGCTGGCGGAAGGAGCGTTGCGGGAGCGCCTCTTTGCGTTGGCGCAGCGCACGGATATTCCCACGCGCAGCATCGAGGTGATGGATGGCAGCAAACGCTCGCGTCACTCCAACGCCTTCTTTACCGGACTCGGACGTTTTCGAAAAATTGTCCTGTTCGACACACTCATCGCGCAGCTCACCGAGCCAGAACTGGAATCCGTGCTTGCGCATGAAATTGGCCACTACAAAAAGCGCCACGTACTGAAGTTGCTCGGGGTTTCCATTGCTGGCGTCTTCGTGGCGTTCGCCGCGATTGCGTGGCTGGCGCGTCAGCAATGGTTTTATCGCGCGTTTGGTTTCGAGCATCAGGGAGGCTTTGCCGCTGCGAGTGTCGTCCCTGCGATGCTGCTGTTTGCGCTGCTGGCAGGGACCATAAGTTTCTGGCTTTCGCCCTTCATTCATATCTGGTCGCGCCGTTTCGAATACGAGGCGGATGCATTCGCGCGTGCGACAATGGGAGAGGCGCAATCGCTTATTCATGCACTGCGCAAATTGAGCGAAAAAAATCTGAGCAATCTCACTCCGCATCCGCTCTACAGCAGCTTTTATTACTCGCATCCGACCCTGCTCGAACGGGAACGCGCGCTGCGAATAGCAGTTTAGCGCAAGCACACATGGTCCGCGTTTTGCCAAGCAGACAACATCGGCGCTCGCCGCGGCGAGCACCGCTACAACGTGCGCTGTTGTAAAATGTCGAAAGTTATCGTCGTTGGAGCGGGCATCAACGGGGTGACGGCCGCAATCGAATTAAAGAAACGCGGTCACAAGGTGACGTTGGTCGATCCAGGACCACTGCCGCACCCGCTTGCGGCATCCACCGATATCAGTAAAGCCGTGCGCAGGGCTTACGGCGCGGATGAGGATTACACGGCGCTGGCCGATCGCTCGATCAAACTCTGGCGCAAATGGAATGAGGAATACAGTGTGGAACTGTATCACGAAGTCGGGGTGATGTTCGTGCGTCGGCGGGAAATGAAGCCTGGCGATTTTGAATACGAAAGTTTCAAAATATTGGAGCGCCGCGGACACAAGATCGAGCGCATGAACTCGGTGCGATTCTGGAAGCGTTTTCCGGCTTGGAATCCGGAACTTTATCAGGATGGCGTTCTTGAGCTGGAGGCCGGATATGCGGAGAGCGGTCGCGTCGTTGCAATATTAGTTGGGAGCGCCAAATCACTCGGAATTGAACTGCGGGAAGGCGTCAGGTTTTCGCGGTTGGATGAGGGTGACGATCGCGTAAGCGGCATCGTGCTCGATGACGGACAACGAATCGCCGGTGACTCTGTCGTCATGGCAGTCGGCGCATGGACGCCGTATCTGCTGTCGTTTACGAAAAAGTTCTTTCGTGCCAACGGCCAGCCGGTCTTTCACCTGAAGCCTCGACAGCCCGAGCTATTCGCGCCCGAGCGTTTCCCGGTTTTCGGCGCGGACATTACAACGACCGGCTACTATGGATTTCCAGTCAATCGCGACGGCGTGGTGAAGATCGCAAATCACGGTCCTGGGCGGGAGATGTCGCCAGAATCCCCGGGACGCGCTGTTACTGCCGAAGATGAAGGGAACTTGCGCGAATTTCTGTCATCGACATTTCCTTCGCTGGCAGATGCCCCAATTGTTTACTCGCGGGTCTGCATGTATTGCGACACGCACGATGGCCATTTTTGGATCGCACCCGACCCGGAGCGCCAAGGATTAGTAATTGCTGCAGGGGATTGTGGACATGGATTTAAGTTTGCGCCTGTGCTTGGTGAAATCATTGCCGACGCAGTAGAAGGAAAAGACAGCCCGCTGCTGGCAAAATTTCGTTGGCGACCGGATGTGCGCGCGGGAAGCGGGACAGACGTCGCACGCTTTCAGGGGAATTTGTAGCCGGCACCCTGTGGGCGACGCGACACAAACGTTCGCTACAACATCAGCCCCGCGCTTCGCACAGCGAAGCGGCTACAGTAAGATTCGACAGCTAAGAAGCTGTCGCCCCTTGCGCCGTCTCCTTTTTTGGTCGGCGTTTTAGCAGGGTGATTTGCTTGATGCGCGCCGAATCGGATGGGCTCCATGTAGCAACTTCAGGATCATCCTTAAAAGCGTTGTGGACGAGGCGCCGCTCGTAGGAATTCATCGGCTCAAGCTGCAGCGAACGGCCGGTAATGCGCACGCGGTCAGCCAATTCTCGTACTCGTTGCACGATGCGATCTTCGCGCATCGAACGGTAGTGTTCGCAGTCGACGATGACTTTTTCAGCGTCTTTGTCCCTGGCTTGCAGCAACCGGTTAAGCAAAAACTGCATGGCCTCGAGCGTCTCGCCGTTACGTCCAATGAGGCGCCGGCTTTCTTCGGTATAAATCTGCAGCGTCGGGTTGCCACCTTCATTGGTGGTTTCCTCGATTTGCACAACGAAACCGAGATAACCCAGCATGGTGTCGAGCAGATCCTTCGGGGTCATCATCGTTTTCGTTTTCCGATGGGCGCAACTTTTTCGAGCGTCGGCACGGGTTGTCGTTTGTTCTGATAAAATTGCAGGATGCTGAAAAGATTTTGTGCAGTGTAATACAATGCCAGAGCTGCCGCAAAATTGTAGCAGATAAACAGAAAGATGAGCGGCGTAAACATCATTACCCGGCGCTGCGTGGGATCGCCTGTCTTGGGCGTCATTGCCATGAGCCAAATCTGGGTCGCGGCCATGCAGAGCGGAATGATGTTGATCGGCCAGCCGAGCAACGGCAGATGCGCTACCGTGTCCGGCTGAGAAAGATCTTTTACCCAAAGAAACTGTGCGTTTCGCAATTCCACTGCCTGACCGAGCATTTTAAAGAGACCGAAGAAGATCGGGATTTGGATCATCATCGGCAGACAGCCACCGACAGGATTAATGCCGTATTGCTTGTAAAGCTTCATCACCTCCTGGTTCATCCGGGTTGGATCATCTTTGTATTTTTCGCGCAGCTCCTGCATTTTCGGGTTGAGCGCGGCCATCTGGCGCATCGAGCGGTTCGCTTTGTTTTGAATTGGCCAAAGCGTGAGTTTGATGATGGTAGTCAGAGCCAGGATTGCGAGACCGTAGTCATGCAACCAACTGTGGAGCAGGTTCATGAAGTTGAGCAAAAACTGGCAGACGATTTTGAACATCCCGAAGTCCATGACCTCGGCCTCATTGTGCGGAAGTTGCGCCAGACGATGGTAAAGTTTCGGGCCAGCGTAGATTTCAAAGCGAGCGCTGTAAGTTTGACCGGGCTGCAGCTCAAACGCCGGCATGCCAAGTGCACCCTCGATTCCGAGTAACTTTTGGTCCGACGCACGTTCGATATCAAAGTGCTTGCCCCATACGCCTGTCGCTTTCGCAGTGAGCGGCGCGATCAAAGTTGTGAAAAATTGATTGCTCACCGCAACCCATTCTGCACCGGCAATACTCTCCTGATAATAGGGGCGGGCGGTGCGCTGCCCCAGACCGAGAAGACCGCCGCTGCTTCCGAACCAACCGACATCGATTCCTTTCGCTCTTCCGTCGATGCACCAGACCAGACGCGTGTACGAAGGGTAATCCCTCGGATGAATTGGGGCCGCGGAACCAAGCGCCACAAAGTAGCCACCGCTTTGATACGGCTTGTCGCCCCGGTTTTCGAGATCAACGTCCATTTCGATCACGTAGTTGTCTTTGTTCTCTGGAGATTTTTCGAAGAAGAACTTTTTCCGGATAACGAGTTGCTCGGCAGACGTGTGCTCAAATTGCACCGCGTCCGATTGCACGGATGCTGTAAACTCGGGGAGCGTCGGCGCGGCCGGTTGCTCCAAAATTGCGCCGATCGGCGCGCTCTGATCTGAATTTAACACAACGCGCTGCCCTTTCTCGGCTATCTGCCTGAGCAGGACCGCTTCCTTAATTCCACCGCCGCGATTTGTCAGACGCAGTTCAACGTCTGAATTGCGCAATGTCTCGATCTTCTCAGCAAAGGTCGGAGTTGGTGCACTGCTTGACGCAGCTTCGGCGACAGGAGTCGGCAATGGCGAAGGCGCAAGAATTGCGGGAGTTGCCGTGGGGGAAGTCTGGCCCGGCGCAACGCTGACGGGAGCAGGTCTGGGAGCCATCTGCTTTGCCAGATAGATTTCCCACAGGACGAGCCCAATCACGCAAAGAGCAACGACAATCCACGCAGTTCGATCCATAAAAATTCTTAACGTGGCGGCTCACACGGAGCGATCTACCAAGCCGATGTCATGTCGAGCGAAGTCGAGACATTCCGTGGAATTACCTATTGGTCGCGTCACAGGATTCCTCGACTTCGCTTGGAATAACGTCTCGTTCCCACCATTGGGTACGGGGTCATATCCACATCCGCCCCAAGGCTGGCATCGAGCGAGACGCTTCAATCCCAGCCAGCTTCCGTGGCGGATCCCATGCACCTCGACTGCTTCCAAAAAGTATGCCGAACAAGTCGGCGTAAATCGGCAGCCGGAATCAGGACCGCAAAGCAAACGGAGCAACGGCGAGAGCGTACACTGATAAATGCGAATGAAAAAACGAACCAAGCCGAGCATCAAAGCAGGATAGAAGCGCGCCTTGCCAGACGCAACCACTCATGTTCCAGCGCGCGATAGCCCGCGGTCGCGGCATCTTTCCTGGCAACAAGCACAATCCAAACGCCTTCTCGCAAGTCATGCTGGTGCCGGCGCACGATTTCCCGCAAACGGCGCCGAACGCGATTGCGAACAACCGCGCTTCCGAGGCGACGTGAAGTAATAAAGCCTGCGCGGCAGGGGCCAGAATGCTCCACCGGCAGAACGTTCAGCATTAGCAACTTGCCGCCTCGGGCCGACCCATCTCGTTTGACGCGCTCATATTCTGACGCCCGCGTCAGGCGCCGGCCTTTTGGAAAAGAGAATGAACCTGCTGACTGCATCTCGCGCGACTGTACAGCAGAAGTCTTCTCCCGAGAGCCCTCTCAAGAGAAGACTTTGCAAAAAGAATGGCCTGGAATTTACGAACCGGGCGGTGATTGGGCCGGCGATTCAGTTGTTGAGGCAGGAGACTCGGTCGTTGTAGCTGGCGATTCCGTTGTTGCAGCAGGAGACTCAACTGTTCCAGCGGCGGAAGAGTCGGTTGCTGACGCCGGACTGCTTGGCGCTGGGGTCTTGGAGAGTGGAGTACTCATCGGTTCAGTTGTCTCAGTCTTTTGCTCACAGGCCGCAAGGAGTGCGGCACCAGCCAGAATGCAGATATATTTTTTCATAGGTGCTAATTTGAAACGGCACATTGCTGTAATTGGATCAATCTAGCAAGGCGGTTTTGAGGCGGGATGGCAATTAATTTTCACGCGCAAGGTGTTTGATGAGCGTTGGCTAGAGCGGAGGCTCGTATTTGAGCCCGTGCGCTTCCGCCACCGCTCGACAAGTGAGTCGACCGTCGCGGGTGTTGATGCCTCCAATGAGAGCCGGCTGTTTTTTGCACGCACCATCGAGGCCGAAGTCCGCGAGTAATTCCACATAACGATAGGTCACGTTCGTAAGAGCTTGAGTAGCGGTGCGCGCGTATGCCGCGGGCATGTTTGCCACGCAATAGTGCGTAACGCCTTCCTCGACGTAAACAGGATCAAGGTGCGTAGTGGGTCGCGATGTCTCCGCGCAGCCGCCCTGATCGATGGAAATGTCCACCAGCACGCTGCCGCGTTTCATTTTCCGTAACATCGCGCGCGTGATCAGCTTCGGCGCTTTCGCTCCCGGCAACAGCACTGCGCCAATCAGCAGGTCGCAATCGGGCATCAACTCCATCAAATTCGCTTCGCTCGAATACAGCGTGTGCAGATTGGCGATGGCCAGATCGAGAAATCGCAACCGTTCAACATCAATATCGAGAATGGTTACGTCTGCGCCCAGACCCTTTGCCATTCGCATGGCGTTCACCCCCGAGGTCCCACCGCCAACGACGACGACGCTTCCGGGCAAAACTCCCGGCACTCCTCCAAGCAACACTCCGCTGCCACCGTTGTATTTCGCCAGAAAATACGCGCCCATCACCACCGACATCCGGCCCGCGATTTCGCTCATCGGCTCGAGCAACGGCAGACGATTGTTTACCTGAATCGTTTCGTACGCGATCCCGGTCACGCCAGATTTCAGCAACGCTTGCGTCAATTCCCTGCTCGCGGCCAGATGCAAGTACGTAAAGAGAATCTGGCCTTTGCGCAAAAGCGGGAACTCCGCGTTGAGCGGCTCTTTTACTTTCACAATCATGTCGGCGCGCGCGAAAACATCTTTCGCCTGATCGACAATCTCCGCCCCGGCTTTGACGTACTCTTCGTCCGGATAACCGGAGCCAGTACCGGCATTCTTTTCCACCAGCAGTGAATGCCCGCGTCGGACGAGTTGATTTGCCGCTGACGGCAGCAAGGCAACGCGTTGCTCCTGTTCTTTAATTTCTTTCGGGACACCGATGATCATTCAAGAAAGTGAAGAGTGACGAGCGACGAGTGACAAGACAAAAACGCTTACTTGTCACGCATCGCTTATCATTTAGTTGAGCGACGGATCGTCCGGAGCGGCGGCCAGCATTTTATACCACGGTCCCAGGCTGCGCATGATGTCAAACCAGAGGTTTGGCAGGCGATCGAGCTTGAGCACGGAAGGATTGGCCTTTTGAACGAGCCATGCGTTCTGTTTCAGCTCGCTTTCAAGCTGACCCGCTCCCCAGCCGGCGTAACCTACAAACGCACAAATTGTAACCAGGTTTTTCGCCCCGGCGGCGTCACTGGCTTGTTCAAGAGCGATGTTGTGATTGAGTTTGAGTCCTTCGCCCTTCTGCTGCCATTCAAACGCCGCGAACATCAGTTGATTTTTTCCGACCGGCCCGCCGAGAAACACAGGCACCTGGGCGAGGCCCGCCGGTGGTGTCTCACTCACCAGATCGGCCACTTGCTTGTCGAGCGGGCGATTAATGATTACGCCCAGGGCACCCTCGTTTGGGTCATGCTCGGAAACAAAAAGCACGGTGCGCCGAAAATTTGGATCGAGCATATTGGGGTGAGCAACGAGCAACGAACCAGCAAAGTTGCGCGAGAACGGGTCCTCGCCATCCAACTTACGCATGTAAAACTAGAGACTGCGACACGGCCTCGTGCAACCCGATCTCGCTGGCGATTTCGCGCGGCTGGCAGCTTCGCCAGTCGGACTTCGTCATTCATTTCGTTTAGTTCATCGCTCTTTTTGCCGTACCGAGGACCCTGTCGAAGGGTGCAAAAAATTTTCATATAAAATCTTGTTGCCACCAGCCGGAAGCTCGTTTAGTAGCCTCAAGGTTTTCACGATTGTTCTGGGGGGAACAGCCGCCCTTCACGCCCATCGGGCGTGGGGGGCGGTAATTTTTTGCATGCGAAGTCTGGCTCTTTCTTCTTGCTCTTGCTCTTGCTGCTGTCTTGTTCCTGCTCGTGCTCTTGCTCGATCATTGCCTGAGTAAAAGAAAACGCCCAACGCTCAAGGTCCAACGCTCAATGTCGAAATCAGAAATCTCGGCACGCATCTCCTGGCCGCTCGCGTTCACACTAGTCGCGTTCATTCTCGCGATCGCAGTCGTCATCATGTTTTTGCGCGTCGAGACCTGGCCGGCACGCACAGCGCGGCAAAGCGCTCTCGAACTCGAGAGGGTCGGCAAGGATTTGCGCGCTGCTTTCATCGACATCGCGCACTTGCAGCCACGGATCACTATCAACAACCGCGTCTATATGGAACAAACCACGCCAGTGAGCGAGTTGGTCGTCCTATCGAGACGCTTCGAAATCGAACATGAGTTCCTCCACACCTGGGTGGGCAGCTCGAAGCGTGTCAAACTGCATGGCACGTTCATTGCCAAAGCCGGTTTCGATCTACAGCAGAACCTCTCAATCGATATTCGCCCTGACGAAATTCTTGTTCAGCTCCCACACGCTCAAATTCTCGGTGTCGAACAGGAACAGGTGGACGTTCTCGCGTTCGAAAACGGTTTGTGGAACCGAATTTCCGGGCAGGACCTCCAAAGCGAATTGTCGATCTTGCCTCAGCTTGCCTGGAAAAAGACAGTAGAGAGCGGGTTGCCCGCCGAAGCCGAGCGCACATTGCAGCGACAGCTCGACGAACGGCTGCACACACCACAGCCGCTGCGTCTGAGCTTCAAAGATGCCACTGCAAATAAAGGGAAATGAATGACGAAGCACGAATGTCATTCCAGCTTCATCATTGACTGGTCATTCGTCATTTGCAGACCCCGTCATTCGACACTGACGTAAAATGCCATTTAAGAATCGATTGTTTCTGTTTAGCCTCTTGGTTTTGCTCGCGGCGCTTTTGGCGATTGTGTTTGCGCCGTTCGCCGTTTCCAATGGTCTTCGATTGTGGGTGTGGTGGAAAAGCCGACAGGGAGGATTTGAAGTGAGTCTCGATAAGATCGACGCGCCGTTTCTTCAGCCGGTTGTGATTCGCAGCCTTCACGTGAAAAGCGTCCGAGCAGATGCACTGCACATCGACCTCACTGCGACACAGGTACAGCTCGATTTGAATTTCAGCCGTATTCTTTTACACCGACGAGGCCACGCCATTCGCAATCTGTCGATTGAAGATCTACATGGGGAAATCCGCCGCGAGAATCCAAACGTCCGAGGGATAACCAAATCCGGTTGGGGAACACTCCAGCGATTGCTCCCGCAGAAATGCAGCCTGCACAGCTCGGAGATGCGCGTGCAGGACGGGCCGACCCTGATCTTGCTCCGCAACGGAACTTTGTCCGCCAGCGAGATTGAAGCCGACCGCTTCAGCGCAGGCGAGCTCATGATCGCGTCGCCGTGGTTGCGCCAAACCTTCTCCCAACTGCGCGGCGCGACTCGGTGGGACACGAATCGACTGACACTCGCCGGACTAACGCTGGCACGCGGCCTCGACCTTGAGTCCGTTTCAATCGATTTCTCGCGTCTCGGTGGTCAGCGAGTTGGATTAGAGTTCGATGCCGATGTCTTCGGTGGAAAAATTCGCGGCAACATTGCCCATGAATGGCATTCTCAGCGCTACAACTGGAAGGTCGCTGGCGCTGCCACCGACATTTCTTTGACCCAAACGTCAGAAGCGATTGGATTGACCGATCGCTTCGGCGGTTTGATTCGCGCCTCCAATTTTACTTTTCGTGGAAATCTGGCACATCCGGCTGACGTAACAGCCTCGCTCTGGACTGAAGTGACCGGTCTCACCTGGCGCAATCGCACCGCCGAAGCAATCATGCTAGGCGCTTCGGTCTACAATCAGCAAATCCAACTCCAGCAGCTCTACATCAAGCAGAAAACCAATCAGCTGACCTTAAGCGGCCAGGCCTCGTTCTCCTCAAAATCATCTGACTGGCTCAGCCCCGATTTTCGCGGCGACATCGCCGCGACAATCAACAACCTGGACGATTTCACGACTTTATTTGGCGCGAAATCCGGAGATTTCGCCGGGAAACTCATCGTCGAAGGAGCGTTGAACACGCGCGCACGACAACTCGGCGGAAACCTGACGATTGAAGGTGCGGCTCTAACATTTTTCAAAACAGCGATCGACAGCTTGAGCGCGAAACTGAATTTGAAAGCGACCGAGTTAGAGATTGAACAGTTGGAGATGAAACGCAAGAACGATTCCCTCGGCGGGACAGGCAAGATCGAAATGTCCGGCGAGCACAACTATTCGGGGACGCTCGATGCCCGAGCCGATAATCTGCTCGATTATCTTTCTGGCTTTCGTGGACCAATCGGAAAGAGCGAAAGCCAAATTCCGGTAGATGTTCAGGCAACGATCACCTCCAATAACTGGGATGCGCGCGGCACGATCCACGTGCCAGGTTCGAGCCCTATTAGTTTCACAGCGAATTTCCCATTGCGCATCGGAACAGATTGGAGCGGTTTCCAGTTGTCTCCGCTCAATATTACACTCGATTTTCCGTCAATCTTTCTGGGAAAGACTCCCCAATTTTTTCATCCAGAAATTTTCCAAGACGGCATTCTGAGTGGAAGCATTTCTCTTTCTGAAACGCTGCAGCATCCGCGCATCCTTGGCGACGTGCAGCTTGTGAACGGAAAGTTTTCCACTAACAGCGGGGCTTTGTTTAATCTCGCTGAAGCGAGCAGCCGCATCGTCTTCGAGGGCGATTGCGCTCGGCTGGAATTTTTCAATGCCGCAACCAAAGACGTGGATGTCTTAGTTCGTGGAGAAATTGATTTCAAGGACACAAGCGCTATCACGATCAGGATAACTGGAGCAACGCCGATCTTCGATCTCACGTCGCACCTGATTGATTGCGTGAACAAAATTGAAATTGCGCCCACAGCACTCTCTCTCGCGCCTGTTGTAGGAGAGTTGGAGTTCCGCGGCGGCCTTTTTCAATCGCCTTGGACTATCAGCGTGAAAGAAGACAGCAGCACCCCGTTGTTCGGTGTGTTCAATCCGGCCGGTCTCGCCCGCAACTTTCCACTCTGCCTGGGTACAAGCCCGGAGGAAAAAACATTGTTGCTCGGCGCCCTCCCGCGAACCGAAGCAGCTCCCGAAGCACCGGCGAAGAGACAAAAGAAGCGGCGATAGCGGGGTTAACGGGGTTTCGGCGTGACCAGCCAACGCGAAAGCTTTTCCTCCAACTCTCGTGTCAGATTCACGCGAAGTTCCGTGCCTGCATCCAAGCGTAACGAATTGCCGTCACCGCGATCAAACAGCAATTGAACTGGGCGCCGGCCCGGTGAGCTGATCAGAATTTCGCGTACCTTGCGCAGTTCATCGCCTGTTGTTGCGGGAGAAAATTGCAGAAGAACGATTGGCTCACCGGATGAATCTGCCGGTCTTTCATTGGCCCCATTGGCTTTTCCGAGCGCAAGCGATCTGATTTCCAGCGCCGTGGCGCGAAGGGCTTCGTCGCGTCTATCGAGCGTTCCTTTTATCTCAACAACCCGTCCTGCTGCGAGCGCATCCGAGACTTTCAGGTAAACCTCGTTCCACACGACGACTTCGAGCATGTTGGTCAAGTCTTCGATCCAAAGAACCGCGAATGGCTTGCCCTCTCTTCGGGTAAACTTCTTTTCGATCTCCACAATCGCTCCGGCGATTTTGAGAGGCGCGCGATCGTCGAGTTCAGCTAACGAGGCAATCGATCGATAATTTTTCGCTGCAAAAACATCCACGTATGCGTCGAGTGGGTGCCCACTGACGTAGAAACCGAGAAGCTCTTTCTCGTACGAAAGCTTCTCATGCTCGCTCCATCGCGTGACTGGCCTCTTTCTCGACGTTGTAGAAGCAGTTGCCTCATCAAACAGTGAAACCTGACCAGCCAGCCGGTCCCGCTGCGCTGCGACAGATGCGCCTACGGCGCCATCAATGCAGCTATAAAGTTCGGCGCGGTCTCGGCCAAGGAAATCAAAGGCGCCGGCCTTGATAAGGCTTTCCAGCATCTTCCGGTTGGCAATGCGCGAGTCCAGTCGGGTACAAAAATCCTCCAATGAAATGAAATCGCCTCGCTGTTCGCGTTCGCGAATTACACGCTTCCATTGCGACTTTCGCCGACGTGTTTGATCGCGGCGAGCCCGTAACGAATGGCTGGCAACGTGGGAGCGGCCTTAGTGCCGCGACTGTCGGGACGCTGAGGTCCCTCCCACATTTCCGGCATGAACTTCAAACCGCTCTTGTTGATATCCGGTGGCAGAATGGAAATGCCCATCCGTTTGCATTCGCCGACGAAAACGGAAATTTTTTCCGTGTTATTGATTTCGTTGCTCAGCAAACCCGCCATGAATTCTACGGGGTAATGCGTCTTGAGATACGCCGTTTGATAACTAATCACGCCATAGGCCGCGCTGTGGCTCTTGTTAAATCCATAACCAGCGAATTTTTCCAGCAAATCGAAAATCGCATTGGCTTTTTTCTCAGGGATCTTGTTCGTGCGCGCGCAGCCCTCGATGAAATTTCTGCGTTCTTTCGCCATCTTTTCCTTGTCTTTTTTGCCCATGGCGCGCCGGAGAAGATCAGCCTGCGCGAGCGAGTAGCCGGCAAGTTTACTCGCGGCAGCCATCACTTGTTCCTGGTAAATCATCACGCCGTAGGTGTCGGCGCAGATGTCTTCCAGCAACGGATGCAGATATTTGATCGGCGTGATGCCCTTCTTCGCTTTCACGTATTCGGGGATCAGCTCCATCGGGCCCGGCCGGTAAAGCGCGATCAAGGCGATGATGTCGTCGAGCTTTTTTACATTGAATTGCTTCGACAAACTCGTCATCCCGCCTGATTCCATCTGGAAAAGGCCGATCGTTTCGCCGCGGTTATACAGGGCGAACGCAGCGGCATCGTCGAGTGGAATGTCCTTTAGTGAAAAGCTTGGCTCACGCTTGCGAATAAGCGTCAGCGTGTCTTCGATCACCGTCAGCGTTTTTAATCCGAGGAAATCCATTTTCAGGAGCCCCAGATCGTTCAGCGGCCCCATGGCGTACTGGCTGATCACATCGTTGCCCTTCACATCGCGACAAAGCGGGATGTAATCAGACAAGTCCCGATCCGCGATCACTACGCCCGCCGCGTGCACACCTGCATTACGCGACAAGCCTTCGAGAACTTTCGCATAATCGAAGAGCTGGCGCGTCGCTGGCTCGGTGGCGACCGCGCGTTTCAGTTCAGGATTTTTTTCCACTGCTAAATCCAGAGTGATATTCAATTCATTTGGGATCATCTTTGCGATGCGATCGGCATCGCGATAGCTCCACCCCATCACTCGCCCGACATCGCGCACCACGCTTTTCGCTTTGAGCTTGCCAAAGGTGATGATCTGCGCCACGCGGCGTTCGCCGTATTTCTGGCGAACATATTCGAGCACCTCGCCGCGGCGCGCTTCGCAAAAATCAATATCGATATCGGGCGGCGAAACGCGGTCCGGATTCAAAAACCGCTCGAAAATCAACCCGTATTGAAGCGGGTCGATGTCGGTAATTCCCAGAACGTAAGCGACCATCGAGCCTGCGGCCGAACCCCGACCGGGGCCTACTGGAATGCCACGCTCCTTGGCGAAATGGATGAAATCCCAAACGATGAGCAGATAACTGACGAAACCAGTTTTCTCGAGCACGCCGAGTTCGTAATCGAGTCGCTTAAGCAATTCAGCGTCGGTCGTTGCGCGCTCGCCGTAGCGTTCGCGCAGGCCCTGATAACAAAGCTCGCGCAAATAATCCTCGCGCGTTTTTCCGGCAGGCACTGGATATTCCGGATATTTCGAACGTCCAAACTCAAGATCGACACGGCATCGCTCGCCGATTTCGAGCGTGTTCGTAATCGCCTCGGGGAATTCGCGGAAGATTTCACGCATTTCGGCGGGCGATTTGAAATACAACTCCGGCACATATCGCATCCGGTTTTCGTCCTGGACCATTTTGCCGGTGCCGATGCACAGCATCACGTCGTGCGCGTCGTGATCGCTCCGGCGCAAAAAATGAACGTCGTTCGCGGCAACAAGTCCCACACCGATGTCCCGGGCAATCTTCGGCAGGAAACGATTGCAGAGGCGTTGCTCTTCCATGCCGTGATCGTGCATTTCCATGAAGAAATTCTCGGGGCCAAGAATGTCGCGGTATTCGGCGGCGCTCTGTGTCGCTTTCTCCAGATTGTTCGCCTGAATCGCGCTATTGATTTCGCCCGCAAGGCAACCGCTCAGCCCGATCAGCCCTGCTGCATGCGCCGATAAAAGCTCTTTATCGATCCTGGGCGCATAATGAAATCCATCCAGGTGCGCCGCCGTAATCAACTTTACGAGGTTTCGATAGCCGGTTTCGTCCCGCGCCAAGAGCGTAAAGTGATATGCCGCATCGCGCCGCGATCCGGGCCGGTCCTTATGCGAACCGCGGGCGACATAAGCTTCGCACCCAATAATCGGTTTTACCCCGGCGCGCTGCGCTTCCTGGTAAAATTCAATCGCGCCAAACAAATTGCCGTGATCCGTCATCGCGACGGCAGGCATCTTGTATTCAGCCGCCTTTTTCATCAGCTCCTTCATTCGGATACTTCCATCCAACAGCGAGTATTCAGTGTGCAGATGGAGATGAACGAAAGAGTCGCGCGGCATTAGTTTGCAGTATAAGCGTCAAAAGATTTTGGCAAATTTGCCTGCGTGTCATCCCGTACGAAGCCAGCGACCTTGAAGAAATTTGGGTTTATCAAGGAGTCTTCCTCGCCTCCCCCCTTGCTCAAGGGGAGAGGATTAAGGTGAGGGGTTGAGGCACGCTACGAATGGTTAGATTGAACAAACCCTCACCCTCACCCTCTCCCTTCCGAAGGGAGAGGCGACCAAACCGCCGGATCGTATCTCACGTCCGGCTTAATGTAACCGACGATCAACGGGCACAGTCGCGTCTATCCCGAAAAAAATTCGTGATTGCATTCGCATCGCGGCATTGCTATGAGAGCGCGTGCTGCGCATAGCTTTCGATTGCAAAGCACCGCGCGATACCGAGTTTACTTCGACATGAAAAAGCTGGAGGCCATCATTAAACCGTTCAAGCTCGAAGAGGTCAAAGAAGCGCTGGCCGAGCTTGGCATCGAAGGCATGACCGTCACTGAAGTCAAAGGCTTCGGCCGGCAAAAAGGACACACCGAAATTTACCGGGGCAGCGAGTACACGGTGGATTTTCTGCCGAAAGTGAAAGTAGAAGTGGTGATGGCGGACGATATGGTCGAGAGAGCAGTAAATGTGGTGGTTGGCGCGGCCAAAACGGGCAAGATCGGGGATGGAAAAGTGTTCGTGCTCCCGGTAGAGCACGCGGTGCGCATCCGCACGGAAGAGATCGGCGAAAAAGCGGTGTGATGCAGAAGTTGATAGTTGAGAGCTGATGGTTGAGGGAACTGTCGGGCTCGCGCGCAACTATCGTTTGCGAGACGTGAGACCACGCAAATTTTTTTGAAAATTAGACTTTTTATTTCTCTCAACTATCAACTAACAACTCCTCAATATGGCCAAAGACAAAACTCCATCCGATGTCAGCAAAATGATTAAAGACCACGAGGTGAAACTCGTGGATTTCAAGTTCACCGATCTGCCCGGCACCTGGCAGCATTTCACCACTACCCTCAGCGATTACAGCGACGATATTTTTACCGACGGGCTTGGGTTCGACGGCTCAAGCATTCGGGGTTGGAAAGTGATCAACGCTTCCGACATGCTCGTGATTCCCGATCCGACGACGGCGTGGATCGATATCTTCAACACTGAGCCGACGCTGAGTTTGATTTGCACCATTGTCGATCCGATCACCCGTGAGCCTTACGATCGGGATCCGCGCGGCGTCGCCGAAAAAGCAGAAGCTTATTTAAAGAGCACCGGCATCGCCGATACGGCATTCTTCGGGCCGGAAGCCGAGTTTTTCATCTTCGATGACGTGCGCTTCAGTTACTCGGGCAATTCTTCGTTCCATCTCGTGGACAGTGTCGAAGGCCATTGGAACACCGCGCGCGAAGAGTTTCCGAATATCGGTTACAAGATTCGGCCGAAGGAAGGTTATTTCCCGGTTCCGCCGATGGATTCGCTGCAAGATATCCGCAACGAAATGGCGCTTGAGTTGGAGAAAGCAGGCATCCCCGTCGATAAACAGCACCACGAAGTGGCCACTGCCGGCCAGGCCGAGATCGATGTCCGTTTCGCGCCGTTGAAAGTGATGAGCGACTCGATGCAGTACTACAAATACATCATTCGCAACGTCGCGAGGAAGCACAATAAAACGGCGACCTTCATGCCGAAACCACTCTTCGCCGATAACGGTTCCGGTATGCACACCCACATTTCACTGTGGAAGGACGGCAAACCGCTGTTCGCCGGAAATGGGTATGCGGGATTGAGCGAAATGGCGCTCTTCTTTATCGGCGGGATCTTGAAACATGCGTCAGCGCTGACCTGCTTTTGCAATCCAACGACCAACAGTTTCAAGCGTCTCGTGCCGGGATTCGAAGCGCCGGTGAACCTCGCTTATTCGGCGCGAAATCGTTCCGCTGCGATTCGTATTCCCACGTATTCTGCGAGTCCCAAAGCGAAGCGGCTCGAATTCCGCACGCCTGACGCTTCGGCGAATCCTTACATCGCGTTCTCAGCCATGCTGCTCGCCGGCCTCGACGGCGTCCAAAACCGTATCGATCCCGGTGACCCGCTCGACAAAAATCTTTACGAACTGCCGCCGGAAGAACTCGCGCAGGTCGCCAGCGTTCCCGATTCGCTTCGTGGCGCAATCGAAGCGCTCCAAGCCGATCATGCCTTCCTGTTGCGCGGCGACGTCTTCAACGAAGACTTCATCGCCAACTGGATCGACATGAAACAAAAGGAATACGACGCACTGCGCCTTCGCCCGCATCCATACGAGTTCGCGATGTACTACGACGTGTAATGGTAGGGACCCCACGCCACGAGTCGCAGCCTTCTGGTGGTAATTGACGGCACGTATGACGCGTGCTGTGATATATCTAAACATTTAAGGAGGATTCATGCGACAAACGACATTCGCGATCGGGCTCATGTTCCTTGCTCTTGCCGTGTCGGCATCGGCCCTCGCGCAAACTTCCGCCGACACCGCGGGCAAGAAGGCTCCGCGCGTTCAGACGGCGGAATCGCAGGCGGCGATGACGCCGGGCTCGGCCTTGGAGAAGCTAAAGAAGGGTAATGCTCGCTTCGTCGAGAAGAACATGCGGAGTCGCGACTGGCTGGCCAAGGTATCAGCGACTGCCGGCGGTCAGTATCCGTTTGCGGCGATCCTCGCGTGCATGGACTCTCGCGCTCCGATCGAGATCATCTTCGATCAGGGAATTGGCGACGTCTTCGGGATCCGCATCGCGGGCAACATTGTCAACGATGACGTGCTCGGCAGCATGGAGTATGCAACAAAGGTCGTCGGATCGAAGCTGCTCGTCGTCCTCGGGCACACCTCATGCGGGGCTGTGAAGGGCGCCATCGACGACGCGAAGCTGGGTAATCTCACCGGGCTTCTGGCGAAGATCCGGCCCGCCGTGTCGGCATCTGGCCCTGGAAGCGCGAAAGACGACGCGTACGTCAACAAAGTCGCTCAGGCCAACGTGTCTCAGGCGATGAAGGAGATTCGCGAGAAGAGTCCGACGATAAAGGCTCAGCTCGACGCCGGTACAGTCGGACTCGTGGGAGCGATCTACGATGTCTCCACGGGTAAAGTGACGTTCCTGCCCGACTGAGGGGCAGTCTCTATCTCCGCCATGCCGAACCGGCGTGCTCCCACTGGCTTTTCCGTAGGCCCTCGACGACCTCGCGCGGTAACGCGCCTATTAACTGCCTTGGCTCAGATTGTCGCTTCGCACCTGAGCGCGTCGCACGCTCGATGTCTTGTCCCCGCGTTCCATTAAAAAAGCAAGAGGAAGAAATCATGGCCAAACTGCCGGTAGCAGGCGTTGAAAGCGCGCGCAAGGTTCTGGACCCGAGCTTACCCGCAAACGAACTGAAGAAGCGCGCTGGTGCGACCGCGCAATCCACAGGGAAAGACATATGAGCATCATCGGAAAAGTGGACAGCCTTTGGCGTTATCCTGTCAAAAGCATGCGTGGCGAAGAGTTGGAAGAAGCTTTTGCGGGTTTCTCTGGAATTTATGGCGATCGACTCTTCGCCTTCAGAAGTTCGGCGAGTCCAAAGGGATTCCCCTATTTCACGGCGCGCGAGCAAACAAAACTTTTGCAGTATCGTCCGTGCTTTCGTTATCCCGACAAAGCGGCGCGGCCCGTCAACCTGAGTGAAGCGGAGAGCATGGGCGCGAATCCCGTCTCGGCCGATCCTTCGGAATTAATGATCGATGTTGAAACTCCGGACGGACAAGACGCTCGCGATTGACGATCCGGCTCTGATGACGATGGTGCGAACCGACATCGACGAAAAGCATCAGCTCACGTTGATGCGATCCGAGCGCGCGATGACCGATTGTCGTCCGTTTTCGATGTTTAGTTTGCAATCGGCGCGACAATTGGCTGAAGAGACCGGCACTTCGATGGATAAGCGGCGTTTCCGAGCAAACGTGTATGTGGACCTCACATCCGCTCAAGGCTTCGCCGAGAACGATTTTGTAGGCCGATCGGTGCGGATTGGGCCCAAAGTAGTCGTCACGATTCTGGAGCGCGATCCGCGCTGCATGATGATTACACTCGATCCCGATACCGGAGAGAAAACGCCGGCGATATTGAAAAAAGTAGCGCAAGCTCACGATGGGATGGCCGGCGTTTACGGTGCGGTCATGGTCGAAGGGATGCTGCACAAAGGCGATTCGGTAGAACTTCTGTAAATTATCTGACGATCCCGTAGCCACGCCCCTGTGGGGCGTCTCAGTTTCGAGTTGGCCGGCGGCTCGTGGACGGCGCACAGCGCCTTCGCCAAAGCTACGGCGTGCCGAGCAGCGCCGTGGCTACAGCGCAACTTAACGCGATTTTGCGTCTTGCGTTTGTTTGCGCGAAAACACCGTGCGATGACAAGTGGCGAAACGATCGAGTCGTACGTGCCGGCGCGGTTGGACCGGTTGCCGTGGAGTTCGTGGCACTGGCTGATTGTTGTCTCGCTCGGCGCCACATGGATTCTCGATGGTCTGGAAGTCACATTGGCCGGGGCACTGGGCGGAATTTTAACGCGCCCCGAAACGCTCGGATTAACGCCTGCTTGGGTCGGCGCGACCGCCACCTGTTACCTCGCCGGCGCGGTGCTCGGCGCGCTCCTTTTCGGTTATGGGACCGATCGATTCGGCCGCAAGAAATTCTTCTTCATTACAGTTGCGGTTTATCTCGTCGGGACGGCGCTGTCCGCTTTCTCCTGGAACTTCTGGAGCTACGCATTTTTTCGCGCAGTCACAGGCGCTGGCATCGGCGGTGAATACGCTGCGATCAATTCGGCAATTGACGAACTGATTCCGGCGCGTGTGCGCGGCCGAGTCGATCTAATCATCAACGGCTCATACTGGATCGGCGCTGCCATGGGCGCAGCGGCAACGCTTGTGCTGCTTGATCCACGGTATGTGCCGGTCTGGCTGGGGTGGCGATGCGCGTTTGGAATCGGCGCCACGCTCGGGCTCATTGTGATTTTCTTTCGGCGCTGGATTCCGGAGAGTCCGCGCTGGTTGATGATTCATGGGCGCAATGATGAAGCGGAACGAATCGTCAGTGACGTCGAACGAAAGATTGAGAGCATGAATGGTTCGGCGGTCACAGACCGCCGCTACAGCGATTTGTTTCCCACGCGCGTTCGTACGCGCACGCATACGCTGTGGCAGGAAATTTGGGACACGATCGTGCACGAACATCGCCGGCGCTCGTTTCTTGGTTTCGTGCTCATGTCCACACAGGCCTTTTTTTATAACGCGATCTTTTTCACTTACGCGCTCGTTCTGATGCGGTTCTACGGCGTGCCTGAGCAAAATGTGGGCGGCTATCTCCTCCCGTTTGCGCTTGGAAATGTGCTCGGTCCATTACTTCTCGGACATCTCTTCGACACAATCGGACGCAAACAAATGATTACTCTTACCTATGGGCTCGCCGGCATTTTACTCGCGCTGGCCGGCTGGCTTTTTCACGCGGGCGTGCTCACCGCTCAAACGCAGACCCTTGCATGGACAATTATATTTTTCATCGCGTCCGCAGCGGCGAGCTCGGCGTACCTGACGGTGAGCGAAATTTTTCCGCTGGAAATCCGCGCGCTGGCAATCGCGATCTTCTACGCGGTCGGGACGCTGGCTGGCGGAGTCGGCGCACCAATCCTATTCGGATGGATTATTGGCACGGGCTCGAGCACGGCATTGTTCGCGGGATATTTGCTGGCTGCGGCGCTGATGATTTTTGGGGCGATCGTTGAAGCGTGGATTGGCGTTCCCGCTGAACGACGTTCGCTTGAGCATGTGGCTGCGCCGCTTTCGAGCAAGGGATTGTAGGGCGTCCGCCGCGGCGGACGCCGCCGTTTCGCAGAAACGCCCTACAATTTCCGCGGTCACCGCCCGCGGCTACAGGTGACGGTTAGCTCGCGCGTGTGAATTGGCCCCGCGGGAGTCAGCTTGCTGGAATACAGATGAAATGCATCGACGCGGATCATTCCCGCATCGAGATCCTCATTCGCTTTTAAAAAACTTCGTAGCGATTGAGGCGCGACGTCGCGGCAGCGCGCAATCGTAATGTGCGGATGCCAGGGACGAAGCTCCGGCTCCAACCCAACGGCAAGCGCGGCTTCATGCACGCGCTTGTAGATCTGGAACAGATGTGGGTGCGCCTTGCCGACACCGATCCAGATAATTTTCGGAGGGCCTTTTGCGGAAAACGCTCCGACGCCAACGATGGGCAGAAAGAATGCGCCGAACTCGATCGAGCCGAGTTTTTCGCGCAGCGCGAGATTAATGTCGTCTGCAACATTGCCGAAGAAAGCGAGCGTCAGGTGTATTTGAACCGGGTCAATCCAGCGCACGCCGCGAATGTGCGGATCAAGGTTTGCGATGAGTTGGCTCGTTGACTCCGGCAGGTCGATCGCCACGAAGAGGCGCTTGGTCATTTGGAAGCAAACTTCCAACTCTCAATCCGCCTTCGCAAACTACGGCGCGACAAGCATCCAACGTCCAACGCCAAACTAAATCCGGCCGCTTCGGCGATCGCGACTACAACGATTTGTCTTTTGTTTCGTTGTTGCGCGCGCTCGCTTTGTCAGCTGCTCGCGTTAGCCAATCGGGAATTAAACGGCCCACTTCGAAACCGGCGCGCGACCGGTTTCCTTCAGCACCCGACGATCCCGGCAAAAACCGGTTTGCCAGCTGCATGGCATAACCGGTGAGATTCGGGAAAAAGGCGTTGGTAACGATTTGAAGCCGCGCGGCAAATGTAAGCGTGAGCGATGGCTGACCACGACGGCAGGCAGCGAGAATTTTTCTCGCAGCCCGATCGACATTCATGGAGAGAAGCGGCGCTCCAGCGGAAGCAGCGAACCAGGCGAACTCGCTGTCGTGCCTGCCTTTGAACTTTGCGTTCACATGCGAGCCGGTACGCATCATTCCGGGCGCGACCGTGGTCACATAAATGTTGTCGCGCGCCAGCTCGGCGCGAATTGCGTCAGAGAAACCGGTGAGCGCAAATTTGCTTGCGCTGTAAGGCGCGAGATGCGGCACCGCAACCTTGCCGCCAATGGAAGAAATATTAACGATGCGGCCTCCGCCCCAGATGCGCATTTCGGGAATGATTTGTGAAATCAATTCGAGGGGCGCCCAAAAATGCAATCGCATTGCGCGTTCGAAATCTTCGCGGGTCATGTGCTCAAGAGGGCCAACTTCGATAATGCCGGCGTTGTTGATTAAAACGTCTATCTTGCCAAAGCGATCGATGATTTTTCGAACAGCCGACTGAATTTGTCCGGCATCCAGCAAATCGCATTCAATCGCGAGGACTTTGCCGCCGCGGGGAGCAAGATCAGCCTTTGCACGCGCCAGCTCATCGGGATCGCGCGCAATGATGGCAACGTTACCGCTTCGCTCGCAAATATGTCGCGCAAGCACCAGTCCGAGTCCGCGCGACCCGCCGGTGATAAGGACAACTTTGTCGTGCAGCGGATAGCGTGCAGTGCGAATGACGCGCGCCATTAGCCAGGCGACGAATAGAAGAGCGCCTGCGAGCAGCACAACGCGAATATTCATTTCGGGAATTTATAGTCCGGTACTGGAAGGTTCGCGGCAAGCTACTGCGGAGGATGGCTGGCGACGGCAGTCGATGCGGCAACAGGCTCGCTGCGAGTTTAGGTAGAGCTGTAGCCACGGCCCTGCGGGCCGTTCTCGATATGAAAACGGGCGCAAGGATCGACCGGCCATAGACCGGTGGCTACAACATTTACGCAATCCCCCCGGAAGCTGTTCCGACTGCACAGGCGACCACGCGTGTGTTATGCGTGTTTGCGATTGAAGCGGTCGACTTCGCGCGCCGTCTCGCGATCCATGGCGCGCTTCTTCAAATCTGCCCGTTTGTCATGCGCGAGCTTGCCGTGCCCCACGCCAAGCTCAGCTTTTAATTTTCCATTTTTCCAATACAACTTGAGGATCACAAGCGCGCGGCCTTTGACCTGGGTTTCGCCATAGAGCTTGTCGATCTCCTGCCGATGCAACAACAATTTGCGGACGCGCTTTGCGGTCGGGATTTCGTGGCTGGCTTTTTCGTATGGCTGGATATCGGCGTTATAAAGAAAAGCTTCGCCGTTTTCGATTCGCGCGAACGCATCGCTGATGTTCGCCTTGCCTGCCCGAATCGATTTGACCTCGCTGCCTTTCAGCTCGATGCCGGCTTCGTAGCGCTCAAGAATGCGATAATCGCGGAGCGCCTTGCGATTGATAATCGATTCGCTCGCCATATTGCACAAGTCCCTGCTCGCTCGGCGAGGCCATCTCCCGGCGAAACCTGTGCGATGGACTAGGCTCCGTCCGAAGAAGCTTCGAGAGCCTCGTAAGTCAGCTTGCCTGCAATAATTTCTTTGAGCGCAATGTCGGTCAGCGACATCCGCGGCGTCGTCTCCACCAACGGTCGATGTCCTAAGCCAAGCTGACGCACTCGCTTGGAAACAACATTAATCAGAAGTTGCTGATTCGGGATCACCTGGGCTGCTTCATTAAGAAGTTGAGTCGTCATATGGCGCAAGGAACGAACGGGGCGGAATGCTTCCGTGGGGAATTGAAGAATGACCGGCACGGTGCTTATAAGCACGGACGGGACAAATCGCGGGGCGAGCATGGTAAAAACGAGTGTTGATCTTTCAAGCGAAGTGTCTCTTTGTCAACGAATTTCGGACGCAACAGCACAAATTACTTTCGCGCAAAGTGCGATCGGCGGACTTTTCAGTGGCGTTTCGGTGACAAATTATTTGCGCTCCGAAGGGGATCCGATTGAGGAAGCACGGCGGGTTCCATTATACCACGCCAGTAGCATTGAGAATCATTTTATCGGGCTGGTGGGATTTGAACCCACGGCCTGTCGCCGCGGCGACCGCTCTACGGCAGCTTATCGAGCTCATCTCTGCTTCGCCCGGTCTTGTAGTATCGTTCGCGCTCTGCTGCTTCCGAGCGAGTCAAAAAGCTTTCACTGTGGACCAGGACCCACGGTACTCCGTTTTTGGTTGCCTTGGACTCGCCGGCAATGACGGCGCATACGCTCACCTAGATCCTCGCAACAACCCACACAGCGTCGTCCGGTCTTGAGACTGCGCAATACGTAACAATAGAACATTCTGCGACAATGAGTCGTTCACATCGGGCTGGTGGGATTTGAACCCACGGCCTCCTGGTCCCGAACCAGGCGCTCTACCAAGCTGAGCCACAGCCCGAAATCGATTGTTAACCTGGCCTGCCAGGCCAGCGCATCTCTTACTTCGCGTGTTTTGCCGCAGATGGCAAGTAGCGGTGCTTGTGTCGAGCATCGAAATCAAATAAACAGGCGTTTGGCACAAACGCCTCTACAGCCATGGCTGCTCAAAATCTTTTGACCCCGATGCATTTCTCCGTCGCGATTGTCGGGGCATTGATCGGCGCGGTGATTTTGTTGTTCGGACGAAAACTGTTCTGGCTATGTGTCGCCGCAGTCGGATTCGCGGCAGGCGTAGAGATTGCGCCACATTTGGTTCACGAGCCGTCTTCTCTGTTGGCATTAACCGTTGCCCTCGTTCTTGGCTTAATTGGAGCGTTGCTCGCGTTGTTCCTTCAGAAAATTGCGATTGCAGTGCTCGGTTTTCTCGCGGGCGGCAAACTTGCCGGCGCGATTGCTGCGGCATTCTTGATTCATTATGGGCAGCATTCTACAATCGTTTTTCTGGTGGGCGGAATTGTGGGCGCGATCCTCCTGCTCGTTTTATTTGATTGGGCTTTGATTGTTGTTTCCTCCCTGATTGGCGCGCATTTGATTCAAAGCGCAGTTGTCCTTCCTGCAACGGGATCGACCATTGTATTTCTTGGCCTTGCAGTCGTTGGCATCATTGTTCAAGCCGCGTCACTACGAAAAGGATAACACCGAATGATATCGACTTTTTTGCTGACAAATCGAGGCCCGTTCACAACAATCACTGCATGAATTCACCAACAACTGGATTACGCGTTGCCAGCATCATTTTCGGTATTTTTGCAATTGGCCACCTGCTGCGACTGATCAACCATGCGCAGGTCACTGTTGGAACGCATACCATTCCAATGGGCTTAAGCTGGGTCGCGCTGATCGTTGCCGCCATTCTCTGTATTTGGTTCTGGCGACTTTCGAACCTGAGCGGGATCGCATAGTCACTTTCTGAGCCAATCCTGCGGAACATCTACAAAAGATTGATCCAGTTCTGCGACTGACGCGCAGCCCAGCAGCTTGAGAGTGCGAATGAGATCGGTGTGCAAAATCTCGATCGCGCGCGCGACACCTGCGCTGCCAGCTGCTCCCAGACCGTATGCGTAGGCGCGCCCGATCAATACAGCTCGAGCTCCCAAGCACAGAGCTTTGACAATGTCGCTGCCACGGCGAACGCCGCCATCCAGCAGGACTTCGATGCGATCGCTGACGCTCGCCACAATTTCAGGCAAGATTTCCAGAGACGGCGCAACCCGGTCGAGCTGCCGGCCACCATGATTGGAAACAACCAACGCGCTCGCTCCCGCATCCACTGCGCGGCGGGCATCGTCCCGCGTGTGGATACCTTTTATCACGATAGGCCCGTTCCATGCCGCGCGAATCCACTTCAGATCCTCCCAGGTCACAACGGACTGTTCGAGAGCCGCGGTGACATCAGCGTACGGCATCGGCCCCTTTCCCGGAATGATGACATTCTCAAATTTCATTAATCCGCCGTCACTGAGAAAAGCCGCCAACCAGCCAGGCTTTATCAAAAGTTGATTCACAAATGGCAGCATCGCTCCCAGTTTGCCGCTGAGGAGTTCTTTCGCGCCATTGCGGACGTCACGTTCCCTCAAACCCGCCACTGGCGTATCGATGGTGACAACAAGAGCTGAATAGCCTGCCTTGCGCGCGCGTTCGATAGCTGCCAGGGCGCAGTCACGTCCTCCGACCAGATAAAGCTGATACCAGACCGGACCTCCCGATGCATTTGCGACATCCTCCAGGCGACAACCCGAAAGTGTGGAGAGAGTGCAGATGATCCCTGCGCTGCCTGCGGCGCGCGCGGCCGCTTCCTCGCCGCGCGGATACATGAGCCGGCAGCTTCCAACAGGCGCGAGGATTAGCGGCATCGGCAGAGACGTGCCAAGAACAACCGTGCGAAGATCGCACGACGGCACTGCCACGGCACAACGCGGGCGAAGTGTCACCGCCTCAAATGCGAGGGAATTCGCGCGCAACGTCCATTCGTCCTCCGCGCCGCCGTCGATGTAATCGAATACCACGCGCGGAAGCCGGCGCTTCGCCGCGCGCCGCAAATCTTCGATGTTCAAAACGCGCGGCGGCTGGAGTGATCGAGACATGTGCGTGATAGAACCTCATTAACAATGCAGTTTTATCCGCATGCAACTGTTGCATACGATTAGCGACCATTGTCGAAAAACGGCGGAGCACCGCCGCACTCCAAGACGCAAGCGCGCAATGTAAGCGTATGATCACGGCCACGTTTTGGAGTGCGCCAGTGCTCTGGCGCTTTTAAATTGCGCGCCTTAGTGGCGAAAGTGGCGGATGCCGGTGAATATCATCGCCATCTTGCGCTCGTTAGCCGTCGCGATCACTTCTTTGTCACGAATTGAGCCACCCGGCTGAATGGCACACGTTGCGCCAGCTTCAGCCGCGGCGATCAATCCATCCGGGAATGGGAAAAAAGCGTCGCTGGCGACTGCGCTGCCTTTGAGCGAAAGCCCGGCCTCGTGCGCTTTCCAAACCGCAATGCGCGACGCATCGATGCGCGACATCTGGCCAGCGCCAACGCCAAGTGTCCGGTCAGACTTGGCGTATACGATCGCGTTTGATTTCACATGTTTAACCACGCGCCAACCGAACAACATCGCGTTGAGTTCCGTTTTCGTCGGCCTCCTCTTGGTCACGACATTTCGGGTGATTTCTCCCGCGAGGTCCGCGTCTTGAACCAGCACACCACCGCAGACCGAGCGCAGATCAGTCGTGGGTCTCGCTTCTTTCGCTGGCGTCAACAATCGAATCAGCCGGAGATTTTTTTTCTTCTGCAGGATCGCGCGCGCTTCGATCTCAAAATCCGGCGCAATGATTACTTCACTGAAAATTTCGCTGATCACTTTCGCCAGCGGCTCGGTCAGCGCACGGTTGCATACGATGATTCCGCCAAAGGGCGCTTGTTTGTCGGTTGCAAACGCCTTGTCCCACGCCTTGCGCAGATCAGCGTCGGAACCAACTCCGCAGGGATTGGTATGTTTTAGGATCGCCAGCGTTGGCTCTTCAAATTCGCCAATCAAATTGGTCGCTGCGCTGATGTCGAGAATGTTGTTGAAGGACAACTCCTTCCCCTGAAGTTTTTCGAAACATTTTTTAAAGTCGCCGTAGAGGGCAGCGTGTTGGTGTGGATTTTCGCCATAGCGCAATCGCATCGCCAGTGGAAGCGAAAGTGAAAATGACGCATCGGTCGCCTGCTCCTTGTTCAGGAAATTAGCAATCGCTCGATCGTATTTCGCGGTCCGGTTAAACGCTTTTATCGCGAGGCGCTCGCGTAGTTTCAGCGTCGTTTCTCCGTCGTTATCGTGCATGTTTTCCAAAACCGCATCGTAATCCGCGGGATCAACGACAACCGTCACGGATTCGTAATTTTTCGCGGCGCTGCGAATCATCGACGGTCCGCCGATGTCGATATTTTCAATTGCTTCCGCCAGCGCTACGCCCCGCTTTGCGACGGTGGCCTCAAAAGGATAAAGGTTGACCACCACCAGATCGATCGGGTCAAAACCGCATTCACGCGCTTCGGCTTCGTGCTTCGCGTTGCCGCGCTTGTAGAGAAGACCGCCATGCACACGAGGATGCAAAGTCTTAACACGCCCATCGAGCACTTCTGGAAACGCCGTGAAATTCGAAATCTCCCGGACGGGAATTTTTTCCTTCCTCAACAGGTCCGCCGTTCCGCCGGTGGAAATGATATCAACGCCCTGACGCTCGAGGACGCGCGCAAACGCAGCCACACCGGTTTTGTCGGAGACGGAAATCAGAGCGCGGGTGATTTTCATCTCGATGCAACATTGATAATCGCGGTGTCATTCCGAGCCGCGCAGACGGCGAGGGACCTCACAATTCGCGCTGGAACACACAAACTAGATAGCGTGATCAACACCGTTGTTGTGAGGTCCTTCGCTTCGCTCAGGATGACAGTTCAGCGATCCAGAATCGACGTTCTTGGCCGCTGGATACAGCACCGGACAGCAGCCGATGGTTTCGCAAAATGCTTTGCTGAAATGGCTCAGGCTCGAGTATCCGACTTCTGTGGCCGCTTCGGTGACATTGTAGCGGCCGGTGCGCAAAAGTTCTGCCGCGCGTTCCATCCTCAGGTTGCGCAGATATTGCGGAATAGTCAGACCGACTTCGCGCGAAAAAATCCTGCTTAGATAAAACGGACTGCAACCCACCTCCTGGCCAATCATTTCCAGTGTGGGAGGATTTGCCAGATCCCGCGCCAGCACGTCCTTGACCCGTTCGACCCGCTCGCGAGCCAGGCGTTTTTGACGCATGCAGAAAAATTCGGGGTCTTTCGGCGCGAAGAGAAAATGCGCCATGAGCTCCATTGCCTTGCTTTGGTACCAAAGAACTTGCGCTGCTTTCGCCACGGGAGGCTCGGCTAAACTCGCCACCACGCCGCGTTGCTGAATCGTCATCGGCCGCGTCGGCGCAACCACTGTTTTATTTTTGTCGCCGAAAATAATCCGGCGAATCTCCGGCTCCAGATCCGATTCGTTTTGCACCAGCTGTTTTTGCAAATGCTCCCTCGAAAATTCCAGCGTCACGAATTGATGACGATCGCGCGCCTGACGTGACGCCGGTAGCGGTTCGTCCGCGACGGCGTAGTAGCCGGCGTTGCCCGGGAAGTAATCGCTCCGCGATCGGCGCTCTCCACCCACAGCGCCGTGCCCGCTCAGGTTCAAACAAAATTCCAAGCTACGCGGGTGGAAAGTGCGTCCCCAGTTAAAGGCATGGTCGGTGCGAAAGTCGTGCCACTCGATCGCAACGCCGATTTTGTCCACGTCACCGTACAACGGGCGCCAGCCGTCTTTCAATTCACGCCAGGCATGTTGTTCGGCTGCGCAACCGGGGTTCATTGCGCCTAAATTACGAATGATGCCGAGCCGAATGCAAGGCTGGTTTCTTCTCTTCAAGCGCGGCGCGGTCCCACTTGCCTAGTTTTGAGGCGGTGTCGTAAGCGCTCTGTGCGAAATCCAGCAGGACTTGATCCGGCTGTTCAGCATTGCGCACAGCGTCGTAGGGCAAGACGAACTCGTGCAGCTTGGGCTCATAATAAGCCGCGTCTGGCCGAACTTTCGCTTCTGAGAACCCGAGCGGTTCCGGATATGCGTACGAATAGAACACGGGTGTCGGCATGGCCGCGTTGCCGGGCCAAAAACCCAGGCTGCTCACCTCCTGTGAGTAAGCCTCGCGCGTAATTTCGTCCGGCAGATGCGGCACTCCGCCGGGATGCGGCGGCGCGGGCCGGCCGGAGAAACGCGTCACCGCCAGATCGAAGCTACCCCA
Organism: uncultured Verrucomicrobiae bacterium; assembly: GCA_963725505.1. Taxonomy (GTDB): domain Bacteria; phylum Verrucomicrobiota; class Verrucomicrobiia; order Chthoniobacterales; family UBA10450; genus Udaeobacter. The sequence continues at coordinate 272,729 of CAVRYN010000007.1, forward strand.
AAAAAAGTGCACCGGACTGCATTTGCCACAGAAACGCGACCGGAATTCCTTAAACAGACGGTCACTCTGAACAAGGACGCGCCAAAATCGATTGGCGTATTCACGATCGTAAGAGAGATGCTCTTCATCCTGATCGAATGGGATGGGATTCTCGATCTCGTTCGGCATTGTGCTGATGGTCACCGCCAGCTCGAGATCTTTCAATGCCCGCATCACCGTCTCGTAAAACTTAGCGACTGATTGCGGTTTCAGTTCGATCGTCCGCGCAGCGCCGTCGCTTTTGAGGATGCGCAATTGGTGATCGATAAAATCAAATCGTATTTCAAACGTAGAAGAATCGTGCGGGATCGGCGAAGTCGTCAGGCCGCGAGAAGTGACGTAGAAAGTGACATGCCAGGAGTGGTTCGTCCACGGGGTGAGCGTCAGGCGAATTTTGCCCACGATCTGTGTCCACATATGCAGAGTGATCGCGGTGTCTTTCCACTCCGCGAAAGGCAGAGCCGGCCAATAATCAGACGCGCCGTTCACTGTAATCTTGCTACTCCCGGTTAATGAAATCCGAAAAGGAGCGCTTCACCTTCTCAAACATTCCTCGCGCTTCCTCCTGTGTTCGGTGAAAGGCATGCTTGATCCTTTTTTTAGCGTTACTGACGACGCCGACGACGCCTTGATCCCCCTGGTCGGAATCACTCGCTACGTCTTCCATAGTCGCGCCGGCAAACATTCCCTCGGTTCTCTTCACAACGCCGCGAGTCGCGCCGATGTATATCGTACCGACCGGGTGCGACGATCGATTTAGCAAAGTAATAATCCAGACCGGTTCGCCGCGCTCATCTGTGCGCAATGTGTAATCTGCTGTCGTAAAATGCGTGTGGGCCGTGTCCGCTATGTGACTGGCAACTGCGAATGCGCCGCTGGAATCCAGGTTCAAGCGCGAAACATTGAGCGTTGCGCCTTCGGCAGAACCCGCCGTCGACCAATCCGCTCCATCGTCGGAATCAATCTTTCCCTCAGCAACCTGCAGTTCGCGCACACCGCGACCATCTGGATTTTCCAAAATAATTTTCCATTTCTCTGGCTGCGGATCGCCTTTTACGCCGGTGATCGACACTACATGATTCAGCGCGCCGCGGCCGAATTGCGTACCCACCACGCGCAACGCTTCGTAAGCCGTGGCGTTCTCCTGCGCGCAGACAGGAGTAGCCAAAAGCAAAAGTGCAGCAAACGACCGCCACATACCGCAAAATTGAACAGCAGTTTTATTGTGTGTCCAATCGCGTTTTAGCCCGGGCCGCCCACTCTGGCAGCGATTGTTTAACGCACGACCCTCTGACGCTTGAGTTCTTCGCCGTATTTTCGCTGGAATTCTGGCGCATCCTGCTTAAGCACCGGCAGTAGGCGCTCAGCAGGCACAGGCTCCCCTAAATTGAAACCGGTGTAATTGGTGTACAAGACACTTCCGCCTCCGCCAGTAGCGGGCTGCATCGCGGCATACACCTTTTCGCCCGAGTGAGGCAGATCGTATATGACGATTTCCGCCTGCGGACCAACTGCCTTTCGAACAACATCAAGCTCGCTCGAGTCGAACGAAGAGCCCGCATGCGCTATTGCTTGAATGAGCGTCGGAATCTGCTCACCTTTTGCGGGTCGGGATGAAGCGGAAAAAAGTCGAGTTCAGCAGTCACACCGCAAACCTTGCTTTGCTACGCAACTGCGTCCGCGATTTTCTCAACGGTTATCCGTTCTCCGAAAAACAGCGGCTACTGATGGTGCTCGGCGTGGACGAAGCATGCACGAACGTGATCCGGTATGCTTACCGTTTGCGCGATGATCAACTCATTTCATTGCGCATGGAGGGACTGCGCAAATGCGTGCGCATGCGTTTGCGCGATTACGGCGAACAAGTCCTTCCCCACGAAATGAAGGGCCGCTCTCATGACATGATCAAACCGGGCGGGCTCGGTTTGTATCTCATTCGGAACGCCTTTGACGAAGTCGATTACATACACAAAGGCCGCGGCACGGAACTGGTGCTGACAAAAAACCTGGAATGAATGGTCCGTGCAGAGTTCTCCTTCGCGTGATATGAACTCGACGAAAGCGCGAATGAAACCGCCGGAACCAGATGCCGCTTTTGAAATTTCGCTGCGACCGCCCGCGTTCAGCGAGTTTACCGGCCAGGTGAAAGTGCGCGAACGGTTGGAGTTGATGGTGGAAGCCGCGAAAATGCGTGGCGACGTGCTGGAACATATTCTCCTCAGCGGCCCGTCCGGTCTGGGCAAAACAACGCTCGCTTACATCATCGCCAACGCGATGAGTGTGAACATTAAGAACACCAGTGGCCCAGTGATTGAAAAGGCCGGTGAACTGGCAGGTCTTTTAACAAGCCTCGAAAAAGGCGACGTGCTTTTCATCGATGAGATCCACCGGCTGCAACCGGCCATCGAAGAATACCTTTACCCGGCGATGGAAGATTACCGGCTCGACATCATCATCGACCAGGGACCGCAGGCGCGAAGTCTGCGCCTCAATCTACCGAAGTTTACCTTGATTGGCGCTACGACGCGCGCCGGGATGGTGAGCGCACCGCTTCGTTCTCGTTTCGGCATGACAGCGCGGCTCGATTATTACAATGCCGAGGAGATGCAAAAAATCATTATCCGTAGCGCGCGTTTGCTCGGCGTCGAGGTTGACGCAGCCGGCGCGGCCGAGATCGCTACGCGCTCACGCGGCACGCCTCGCACAGCAAACAATCTTTTGCGCTGGGTGCGCGATTACGTGCAGGTGAAAGCCGAAGGGAAAATCACCGCTGAACTGGCCGACCGCGCCCTTGCGATGCTGGAGATCGATCGCGACGGGTTCGACCAATGGGATAAGCGAATTATCGAAGCCTTAATTCACAAGTTCAATGGCGGACCTGTCGGTTTGAATTCGCTCGCGGTCGCCGTAGGCGAAGAAGCCGGCACAATCGAAGAAGTGAACGAGCCGTATTTGATCATGGAAGGCTACATCAAACGCACGTCACAAGGCCGGGTCGCGACCGCGAACGCCTATCGCAAACTCGGACTCAAACCGCCGGCCGGCGCGCAAGCAGAACTGTTGTAGCGGCGCTTGACTCGCTTGCTCCCGCTCGCACGGTCAACGACCTGCACGTTCAATCGCTCGGCGCGGCTCCACTCTATTGAACCGCCGAAAGGCTTCAGCGCTGACACAGACGCCCTACAAGCCCGGCAAGGACTAAGCTCGCTTCACCTTCAAATACGAGTTGGAATTCACCAAGAACTCAAAATCGGTTTTTATTTCTGTGAATGCAAAACGTTCGAGCGCGGGATCGGCTTGCAGCATTGGAATATATTCACTTGGTTGCGCTTCAAACGTCACCGTCGGATAAATGCGTGCCTCACCGCGCGTCACACGCATGACTTCAAGGATCGATTCGCGGTGGAATTCGTAGCCTAGCTGGTCCTGATACGCGAAAAGAAAATAGGACACAAGAGTCAGATCAAACTCCTTGTCCGCGAACGATAGTCTTGGCAGCTCTCCCGCTACGTAACGCTCCGGATGAGTCTTGTAATCCTCGAGAAAGATAGTGGACGCGCGTTTGCGCAATTCGCGCATGTATTCGGGATTTTTGTAATAGTCCCAGCGATAGGTCGGCACAGATCCAATGACCCGATAAACCGATTCGAGGTCCGGCTCGGAACGGTCCCTGATTTTTGCCGGCGGCAACGAATAGATTGGATCGAACGAAGTCACCCTTATGCCGAGCTGGTTGGCTTCCGCGCAAAAAGAACTGACCCCGCCAGCCACATCTAACACTCTTTTTCCTATCAGATCATCCGGCTCAAGCAGGAAATAGCGGCGATACTCTTCAAATGTGCGACCGAGTAACACGACGCGATCAAGCTGAAGCCCACGCTTCATTTGCATTAGTGATTGCAGATATTCTGAGCGTGGTCAGACAGGCGTTTGACACAAACGCCTCTACAACCGCAGATCTTGGCAAGTGGATGCCCGCTCAGAATAGCGTGAGGACGCCGTTGTTATAAGTTCCGATGCGCACCCAGGCATCGTTGCGAACGGCCCAAAAATCGAAGTCACCATTGGCTCGGTCACCGTTAACATTCAGGGCCAGCGATCCGGTTATGCCCGAATACGCGTCTGCTTCACTCACGAATGCCGCTTTGAAAGCGGCGAAGTCCTTTAGATCGCCGACATCTTCCAGCGCGCGCTGGATCACAAAAAGCCCATCGTAAGTCGATAGCGCAAACGCATCCGGCGTGATGCCCGTGCGAGCTTGGACCGCGTCGGCGACAGGCTGCCACTCATTTTGCAACGCGTCAGGGAGTCCAAAGATCGGATTGGGATAACCAACGCTGGCCGCAAACGCTGCCGCAGTCGAATCGCCTGTCAGCGCCGCGGAGAGCGCGACGCCATCACTGCCGTACCAAGCGGTATTTGAGAGCGTCGCGTTTCCTTGCGCGCTGTGAAATACATCCACCACCTCGTCGAACGCGGCAAGATACACGCCAATCGTGGACGGGTCCGTTCCGCCGCCGATTAGATTCTCAATCTGCGATGCGACCGAGCCGGTGGCGACGGAAAAGTCGCTGGTCGTTGGCTCGTATCGATAACCGGCTTCCATGGTACCTCCATGCAATTGGAAAGCCGCCTGAACGGAATCGTGCAGACCGTTGTTACCTGCATCGTTTCGCCATAGCGGGACGATATGCTGGATTTCATCGTGCTGCATCAATGCGACGATCGCCTCAGCTTCGAGCCTATCGTCTGGGCAAAGACGATAGATGTTATCGTCGGGGATCGAGAGCGAATGAGCGGTACTGCCCTGGCTGATGACGAGAATGTTGTGCTCGTCCGCGTAAGGCTTGATCATCGCGACCTCGGAGCTCGTTTGCGGTCCGATGATGATTTGTACGCCGCGCCGATCGAGGTCCTGGATCGCTTCGAGCGCCTGCGAGGGATTCTGCTGAGTGTCGCGAACAAAAAAATGAAACCGGTATCCGCCGTGGTGGCTAATCGCTTCTGATTCGATTTGCTCTTCGGCAACCTGCAACGCGGCAACCGTGCTTCGCCCGAGAGAGAACCCCGATCCCGTTAATGACGCGAGCACGCCAACCTTGAACACCCGCTGGGAATGGGATTGGCCAGGTGGATCTCCTCCAGCCCGACCAACAAAAGCAACGACCAATCCACACACGATGAAACGGAAGAGCACGCGAATTTTCATAAGCGCGCGAGCATGCCCGCATCGGCGAGACTGTCAAGAGCCATCGATCGTTCTGTAGCGCCGGTATGCAACCGCCGAAAACTGCCACGCCCAGAGAGCGCCGCTATAGTTTCTGCAATTGAGCGTTGGACGTTGAGCGTTGGACGTTGAACGGTTTCTTCAATGCAGCTCGCCGGCGACCTCTTTCAACAGGCATCGAAGGTTTTCACGGTCTCCGAGCTGACGCGAAGCATTCGCGGCACGCTCGAGGCGAAATTCGGCTCCGTCTGGGTGCAGGGCGAAATCTCAAATTACAAACTGCATCCGAGCGGACATCAGTATTTCACGCTCAAAGACCAGCGCGCCCAGATCTCCTGCGTGATCTGGCGCGACACGATGGCGGTGTCGCGTCAACCTCTGGTCGATGGAGCACAGGTTCAGGTTTACGGCACCGTCACGGTTTTCGAAGCGCGCGGACAATACCAACTCAACGTCCAGATTCTTCAGCCGCGCGGAGTCGGCCTGCTCCAGGCAAAATTCGAAGCCCTTAAGCGCAAGCTCGAAGCGGAAGGATTGTTTGCGCCGGAACGCAAACGGGTGCTGCCGAAATTTCCGCGGCGAATCGGGATCGTGACCTCAGCAACCGGCGCAGCGATTCGCGATATGCTGAATGTGCTGCGCCGACGCGCGCCGTGGTTGCAGATTTTGATCAACCCAGTTCGTGTTCAGGGGACAGGCGCCGCGCAAGAGATCGCTGTCGCGATTCGCGAGCTGGCCAAGCGCAGTGAAGCGTTTGCGCCTCTCGATCTGATCGTCGTCACGCGCGGCGGCGGGAGCATCGAAGATTTATGGGAGTTCAACGAAGAGATCGTCGCGCGCGCGATATTTCATTCCGCGGTGCCGGTTGTCTCGGCGGTCGGTCACGAAATCGATTTCACCATCTGCGATTTCGTTGCGGATTTGCGCGCGCCAACACCGAGCGCCGCAGCGGAATTGATTGTGCCCGACGTCATCGATCTCCAGCGCCGGATTGATAGTTGCGCCCGCGCGCTCGCGCGCCATTTGCTCAACCGGGTCCACGACGCGCAACAACGGCTCGACCACGCGCGCGAGACACTGCAGCGCTGTCTCGCGCACAAGATCGACGGCTACAAGCGCGGCCTTTTTCACATCACGGCTGCGTTACAGGCCCGCAGTCCTGCGCGGGAGCTCATGATGCGCCGGGACCGGTTTGCCGATTTGCGTCGGCGATTGATCGCATGCCCCGGGAGATTACTCGAAAACACAAAACACCGTTTCCGGCACATCGAAGGAATTTTGCGCGTGCTTGGCCCCGACGCGACGTTGCGCCGCGGCTACAGTATCACAACGAACGAGCGCGGAAAAATCATCCGCACAATCGCAGCAGTCCGGCCAAAGATGAAAATTCGCACTCGCGTCAGCGACGGCGAATTCAGCTCCGAGATCCTTTGAGCAGGACCCTCAGGGAGGGGACCCATCAGGGTCAAATCTCAACTTTGTACATTCGAATATCTAACAAAATCCCCTATTGAATCCTCTGCCGTTACGTTCTTGTAAGATTTAGCAAAAGGAACAAATCATCTTTCTAACTTAAACGCCATCGTCGCCAGCGGCGGTAAGTGAATGAGGATTGAATGTTGACGACCCATCCAGGGAACGTCCTGGGTGTGGACGCCGCCGAAGTTTCCTACGTTGCTGCCGCCGTACGTTTCTGCTTCGGTGTTGATGATTTCACGGTAGAAACCGGACTCGGGCGCACTATTCGCTCTTTTCATTGAGGGAATTCGAGGCGAGAAATGAATGCGGTGATTGATCTCAGCACATTTCAAAATCTGCCGCTTCGCGGTGATTTCACGATTGTTCGCCTCGAGCTCACCAATGAGCCGATAGCCGACGCGATTGGACGCGAAGCGCGCGCGCGCACGCGAATCGTTGGTCGGGGCTTCGATCTACTAATCCGCGCTGGCCTGTCGCAACGTGAGCTGTCGGTGACGCTTTATCACGAAATTCTTGAGGCCGCCAAGGCCGCAATCGAGAATCCGCCGGCCGCAGTTCGGGAGTTGAACGAGGGTGACTTCGATCGAGCGGCGTATCAGGCGCACGAACAGTTTGGGGAAGTCTCTCCGCAAAATCTCGACCGGATGTTGCAACTTTACGGGTTCTGACGAACTAGCTGCGTGGCCAATGGCAATATGATTCAGATCGAGTTAAATCAAGCTCGCTACCGGAGCGCGGCTGCTGCGACTTACAGAGCCAACGTCGGGGCTCGCTCTTGAACGAACGCTCGATCCGAAGGTGCCGGTCAGCGCTCAGAAAGAGGCGCTCGCGAAAGTCTTTCAAGCGGCCCTTGATCAGGCGCAGCTAGCATTTGCCTGAGTAGAAAAGCATCGCGAATCGCACGGGCAAACGGAATCGCGCTCGATAGCGAGTTACCTTTCCAGCTTAAACGCCAGCGTCGCCAGCGGCGGCAAATTGATGAGAATCGAATGTTCGCGGCCCATCCAGGGAACATCCTGAGTATCGACACCGCCAAGATTTCCTATGTTGCTTCCGCCATACGTTTCGGCGTCGGTGTTGATGAGCTCACGATAGAAGCCAGGCTCGGGAACGCCTAACCGGTAGTTATAGCGCACCACCGGGGTTGCGTTCACGACAAACGCGACGATGTCGCCGTCGCGCGATTTTCTCAGGAACGAAACGACGCTGTTATCGGCGTCGTGAAGATCGATCCAATCAAATCCTTCGTAGGTATCATCGAGCTGCCAAAACGCTGGCTCGTTCTTGTAAACGTAATTCAAATGTTGCATCAGCCGGCGCACGCCATCGTGCCGCGGCAATTCCAATAGTTGCCAATCGAGATTGGTGTCGTGGTTCCATTCGTTCCGCTGGCCGAATTCAGCCGCCCATGAAGAGCAGCTTTTTGCCGGGGTGCCCGTACATCCACGCCAGAAACATCCGGAGATTGGCGAACTTCTGCCATTCGTCGCCCGGCATCTTGGATAGCAACGAGCGCTTGCCGTACACGACTTCATCGTGGCTGAGCACCAGAATGAAATTCTCCTGGAACGCATAAAGCAGCGAGAAGGTGATGTTGCCGTGATGATACCGCCGGTAAATCGGGTCGATGCTCATGTATTGCAGGAAATCGTGCATCCAGCCCATGTTCCATTTGAACCCGAACCCAAGCCCGCCCAGATAAGTTGGACGTGATACGCCGGGCCAGTCGGTTGATTCCTCGGCAATGGTGATGATGCCGGGGAAGCGCTCGTAGCAGACCTCGTTGAAACGTTTCAGAAAATAGATGGCGTCGAGGTTCTCGCGGCCGCCGTGAACGTTCGGGATCCATTGACCGGGCTTCCGCGAATAGTCGAGGTAAAGCATCGAAGCCACGGCGTCCACGCGCAGTCCGTCGATATGATATTTGTCGAGCCAGAAAAGCGCGTTGCCGATGAGAAAATTGCGCACCTCGTTTCGGCCAAAATTGAAAATGAGCGTGCCCCAATCCTGTTGCTCGCCCTGGCGCGGGTCGAGGTGCTCGTAGAGATCGGTGCCGTCGAATTCGGCGAGCGCGTGGGCGTCCTTTGGAAAGTGCGCAGGCACCCAGTCCATGATCACGCCAATGCCGGCCTGATGACATTTATCGATGAAATGGCGGAAGTCGTCAGGCGGACCGAACCGGCTGGTGGGCGCGTAATAATTTGTGACCTGGTAACCCCACGAACCTTCGAAGGGATGCTCGGCAACCGGCAACAGCTCAATATGCGTGTAACCCATCTCTAGCACATACGGCAGCAACTCGTCGGCGAGCTCGAGATAACTGAGTTGGCGGTTTCCCTCTTCAGTTTTGCGGCGCCACGACCCAAGGTGCACTTCGTAAATGCTGATCGGGCTTTGGGGCCAGCTCTTCTTCCGGCGCGCTTCCATCCACGCACCATCGTTCCAAACGTAACGTTCAAGATCGTACACCATGGACGCTGTCGATTTGCCGTGCTGATTAAAAAATGCGAATGGATCGCTCTTGAGCAGCACCGCGCCGGTCTGAGTGCGGATTTCGAACTTGTAGTGCGCCCCTTGCTTGATCCCAGGCAAAAATAATTCCCAAACACCGCTGCCGATGAGTTTGCGCATCGGATTGACCCGGCCATCCCAATCGTTGAAATCACCAACTACGCTGACGCGCTGCGCGTTCGGCGCCCACACGGCGAAATAAACGCCGGCCGCATCGCCAATCGTGCGCAAATGCGCGCCAAACTTTTCGTAAATTTTCCAGTGTTGCCCTTCAGTGAAGAGATGCAGATCGACTTCGCCCATGATCGGCCCCGTACTGATACGGATCCCGCGTCAGCTGCTGCGAGCCGCCCCAGGCAGTGACACGGAGATGATACGGAAGATCACGTGTCGCGCCTAAGACGGTCGCGCAAAAGAACCCGTCCTGCTGAACCTTCTGCGCTGCGATCGGCTCCTCCGGATCTCGATCCAGCACGATCTCGATCTTGCGCGCGTCCGGGCGGAATACCCGGATCTCCAAATCATCACCGACGCCGTGCGGACCCAATACACGGAACGGATCAGAATGCGTTCCTGCGACGAAGTTTTTCACTTCGTCGGACGGCAATCCCGCGATCTCAAAAGGTTTCATGGCTGATTACAATTTAAACTTGTAGCGCGTCTGTGCCAGCTGCCGAAACCAAGCAATATCGGCCCGGCGTTTCACAGAAACGCCCTACAAATCTGATTGGCTATTTTTTCGGCCTCAGCAAAGGGAACAGAATCACGTCGCGGATGGATTCCGCGCCGGTAAGCAGCATGGTGAGCCGATCCATTCCGAGTCCGAAGCCGCCGGCAGGCGGCATTCCGTGCTCCAGCGCCAGTAAAAACTCCTCGTCGATCTTTTGCTTCTCTTCGCCTGCCTGTTCGAGCAGACGTTGACGTTGAGCAACCGGGTCGTTTAACTCGCTGTAACCCGGCGCGATTTCCGCGCCGTTAATGATCAGTTCAAAAACATCGACGAGCGAGTTGTCGGCTGCGTTTTGTTTTGCGAGCGGCACCAGTTCTTTCGGGCAATGCGTCACAAACAGAGGATCGATCGTTTTCTCCTCGACGAGTTTCTCGAACACATGCTGCGTCACCTCGAAATCGGCCAGTTGCGGCAGGATTTCCAATTTGAATTCGTTCGTGGCGCGGTCGCGCCGCTGCTCGCTCGAGAGCTCGAACCAATTTTTGCCGGCAACTTCCCGGACCACATCGTGGTAGCGGACCCGGCGCCATGGCCGTTTCAAATTGATGGTGCGAATAATTTTCCCATCGGCATCTTGATGCTCGATTGTTAACGAGCCGCTGATTTTCTCAGCAAGGTGACAGATCAGTTCTTCAACGAGATTCGCCATCTTCTCGAAATCCGCGTAGGCCCAGTAGGCTTCGAGCATGGTGAACTCCGGATTATGTTTTCTGGAAATGCCTTCGTTGCGAAAGTTGCGATTGATTTCAAAGACCTTGTTGAACCCGCCTACCAGCAACCGTTTCAAATAAAGCTCCGGCGCAATGCGCAGATAAAGATCGAGACCGAGCGCTTTGTGGTGGGTGCAGAACGGCTCGGCCGCCGCGCCTCCAGCGATCGTTTGCAAGATTGGCGTCTCGACTTCCAGAAAGCCGCGCTCTTCGAAGAAACGTCTCGCCTCCCGGACGATTGCGATACGTTTTTCGAACACGGTGCGTGAACGCTCGTTGGTAAGAAGATCGAGGTACCGGTGACGGTACCGCGCTTCGATATCCTGTAGCCCATGCCATTTCTCCGGGAGCGGTCGCAAGGCTTTGGCAAGCAGCCGGAACGTGCACACTTTTAGTGTTGGTTCCCCGCTTTTGGTGACAAAACATGTCCCTTCGATCCCGATGAAATCGCCAATATCCAGCAAGCTAAAAAGATCGATCAGCTCCGGCCCAACCTCTTTGGCGTGAATATAAATTTGAATGCGGCCCGTGGCGTCGCGCAGGTCCAGAAAATGACTCTTGCCCATATCGCGATGCGCCGTGATGCGCCCCGCCGCACGAAGAGTCTCGCCTTCTTTGAATTGCTCGCGCACCTGTGCAATGGATCCGTTTGCCTCAAACCCAGAAGGGAACGGCTCGACGCCCTTCGCGCGGAGCGCAGCGAGTTTTTTGCGCCGTAGCGCGATCAATTCATTTTCTTCGTCCATCTTCGGAGAGCGAATGTAAAGCGCCGTCAAAAAATGAACAGCCTGAATAAGGCGTTAAACCATTGGAGTGTTAAAACGTTAAAACGGTTACACATTGGGTTTGCAAACAAAAGATCGGTAGTGAGATACTGGCTAGTGCGCGATCTGGATTTTGCGCCAACCTCACGCTGCGACATGACTGTCAAGTTACCGGAAACAACCTCGAAGATGGAAGGACCGCTCGTGAAACAGTTCTCCGTATTCCTGCCGAACAAGGTCGGGGCGATGTTGGAAGTTGTGAAGCTGCTGAACGCGCAAAACACACATGTCGTCGCCTTGAGCGTGTCGGAATCAACCGAGTCGGCCATTGCGCGGATCATTGCCAGCGATCCGGCATGCGTGGAGAAATTATTCTGGGAAAACAATGTTCCTTTTGGCGTTAGCGAGGTGGTGGTGGTGGAATTGCGAGAAGTCGCCACCCGGCTGGTGAAACTGCTTGCCGCATTGGTGATGGCGGAGGTCAACGTGCATTTCGCTTATCCCCTGCTGATCCGTCCGCGCGGATTTGCCGCGATCGCGTTGCACGTGGACGACACGGAATGCGCGTCCTCGGTGCTGACCGGCGAAGGATTCAAAATACTGAGCCAGGACGATATTTCGCGCTAGCGCGGTGGTGATTCGTTGAGCGCTGAAGCGTTCACAAGGAACGACGGTCCGCCACAGAACGGATTCGCCGTGGCGAACTTGGGCAGTCTCGAAAACCTTCGGGGCTGGGAAGCCGTCACTTTTTGAGGCGCGATCGGCTTCAACTCTTCAACAATTCAACTCGTCAACGATTCTACGTGGCGAAGGCGAGTTGACAGCTTGCCAAGAGCGCGCTTAGAGAAGTGGGCTTGTTGCGCTATGCGGACTCTTCTCTCACGCGCTATCCGGGTCGATCCCAGCTTCCACATCGGGCTCGGTCTAATTGTGATTCTGGCCGTGCTAGAAATCTTCTTCGCAACCTCCTATTACGTCGGTCGGGCTCGCGCTGCGCGAATGTCGGCACAGGCGGTCGCAGCCACTATTGCGCGCGCTCCGGCTCCCGCTGTTTCCGCGCGAACACCTGTGCCAGCGCCGGTACAGCCGGCGGTCTCGCCAGCGGCGGCTGTCCCCGCCTCCTCTCCGTCGCTTGTTGATCAGTTGGTGCGCGAAGGCATCGAGTTGCGCGATCGCGGCGATACGACAAACGCCCTGGCTCGCTTGCAAGAAGCGCTGGACAGCGAGCCGACCAACACCACGGTGCTCGAGGAAATGGCCAAGACCTATGAATCGATGCAGCTCCTCGACCGCGCGAATGAAGTGTGGCGCAAGCTTCAGGAAATGGGGCCGTCGGCCGGTGCGGCATACGAGCTGGCCAATCAGCGCCTGAAGCTGGGGGTGCCGACTCCTGGGACGGCGGAGTCCGGTATCGCAAGCTCGTCAACTGAGGCGGCAGAACATAAGGATATTGGCGGTAACCCGGACGGCTCGGTCATGGGTATCACCGAAGTCAAAACAAAAGAGACCGCCGATCCAGACGCGGAGAAGAACATGGCGTTGCAGATCGGCATAAAAAAACAGCCGGGCGCGAGTATCGATCACGACAAAGTGAGAATCTTCGTAAGGTTCTACGACACGGTCGGTGACAAGGATATCAAGCTCACCGACGCCGACGTGAATTACGAATGGATGACGCCGAAACACGATTGGACGGAGACCAATCCAGAGGTGCTCGCAGTGAAATATGTCCGCGCAAAAACAGGCGGCGCCTCATCTGATTCGTCGCTCGCTGACGCGGCGGCAACAGTCCGGCCGGGTCAAAAAGGTCGAGGCACCAAAGGTTCTGCCGCAGACAGCGGACGACGGAAATACCTGGGCTACATTATTCAGGTCTATTACGACGATGAGCTGCAAGCCGTCCAAGCGGAACCGTCGCGACTTTTGCAACTTTTTCCTCCTTCAAAGAGTACCTCGGCACAATGACGCCATTGCACATTATCCATCGCGAGGCGGCATGAGCGTCGCGGCAAGCTGCATGCGTTGGCCAAAGCTAAGGCGTGGTCTGCCGTATGCCTGCGTTTTCCTTTTTGCCGCCGCAGCTGAAGGGCAGATTCAAGTGGAGCTAAAATTCAAGCGGATGCAGTACATCGCTTACGAACCGGTTGTAGCGACACTTGCCATCACCAACCTGGCGGGGCGCGATGTCGAGCTTCACGATGCCAATGGACAATCATGGCTTGGATTCGAGGTGACCGGAAATGAAGATCAGCCAATAACGCTGCTCAGCACCGAAAACGCGCAGCCGCCTTTGAAAATCGAAGCCGGGCAGAGAGTCACGCAACAAATTGATCTCGCTTCACTTTATCCCGTGCACGATTTCGGCGCTTATCACGTGCGGACGCATGTCTATTTCGCGGATCTGGCAAAGTTTTTTTACTCTGGAACGCGAGTGTTCGAAGTGACCGACGCGCGGCCGATCTGGCAGCAATCAGTGGGAATTCCGGACGGCGTTGCCGCCGCTGGGGCTGTCCGCACGTATTCGCTGCTCACCAATCGCTTTCCGGACCATACCTCTCTATACGTGCGTGTGCAGGACAAGGACACGGGAATTGTCTATGCGACTTATTCGTTAGGCCGAAGTATCGCATTCGAGCAACCGCAAGCGGAAATCGATCGCGCCAATCAATTGCATGTTTTGCATTGTGCGGCGCCGCGTGCCTGGTCGTATTCCCGAATCGGCTTGAATGGCGAACTACTGACGCATTCTTCATTCATGGAAACTAAAACCCGGCCTCGCCTCGTCCATTCCGCAAACGGACAGGTAGCAGTGCGAGGCGGTGTGGCCGAGACGCCTGCGCAAAACTCGCGTAGCACGGCGCCGAAACTGTCTGCTCGCCCGCCCGGATTGCCTAAGGACGACCAATAATGCCAAGAAATTTTTGCGGACTCCGTTTGTCTGTTGCCAGTTTGGTGGTCGCACTTGTGACATGCGGCAGTTCCTACGCAGCGCGGGCGGCGAGTCGCACCTCTGAAAGCAGCGGCTCGCTCACCACCGTCGTGATCGATGCGGGACATGGGGGCCATGACCGCGGCGGGATTCCCGGCCAGAGGATCGCAGAGAAGGTCATGACCCTCGATGTGGCGCAGCGTCTTAGAAGTGTTCTGTCAGCCAGCGGTTACCGCGTGGTGATGACTCGGGACAGCGACGTCTTTGTTCCGTTGCCGACGCGAGTTGCAATCGCCAATTCCTATCGCAACGCAATCTTCGTGTGCATTCATTTTAACGCGACACAACGACGGAGCGCGGGCGGCATAGAAACATATTTTTATAGCCGTGACAGTTTGCCGCTCGCCTCAGCCATACATTCCTATGTCGTCGGAGGCGCGCCTTCATCCAATCGCGGAGTGCGCCGCCGTGGTTTCTACGTGTTGCGAAAGACAAATATTCCGGCAGTGCTCGTGGAATGCGGCTTCCTCACCAACCCGACTGAAGCTGCCTATGCTCAAACTGCGTCTTACCGCCAAAAACTCGCAGAGGAGATTGCTGCCGGAGTCCGCGGGCGCAATTCCGTTGCCAGCGCCTCGTACATCGATCAAAGCAAAGTGGCGAAATCCGAGCGCCACAGCTCCAAGCGTTCACACAAAAAAAGCGCACGAAAAAAGAAAACCTCATCGAAACCGGCTGGATGAGAAGCACGCTCTGGCTCAATAGATCGGGAGGCCTGATTTGAACATGCCGATCCTGACTTCGGCGGAAATGCGAGCCGCAGAAGAGGCTGCTTTTGCGAGGGGAGTACAAGTCGAAGCGCTAATGGATCAGGCAGGCGCCGGTGTCGGGCAGGCAGTCACAAAATTCTTCCCGAAGCCTGGCAACTGCATTGTGTTCGCCGGAAAAGGTCATAACGGCGGCGATGCCCTGGTGGCCGCGCAATGCTTACGAGACCTCGGATGGAAAATCGACGTTCGCCTCGCTTTTCCAGAGGAGGATTGCAGCGAGTTGACACGGAAAAAACTGCAAGCGCTGCGCGCGGCGGGCTCGTGGAATCGGCATTGTGCCGACCAAGAATCGGCTGGACGCCAATGCCACGTAGTTATTCTTGATGGCCTGCTCGGGGTTGGCGCGAGGCCGCCGCTGCGCGAACCGATACGCGCTGCGTGCAGTTCGATCAATCAGTTGCGGGCAAATAAGGGCGCCTATGTGTTTGCCGTTGATCTTCCGACCGGCCTCGATAGCGACTCAGGGAAAACAGATCGCGACTGCGTAATCGCGGATTTTACCGTCACGATTGGATTCGTAAAAGCCGGGCTGATCGCCGATGGCGCGCTGAACTACGTCGGCAGAATGGAAGTTGTGCCACTGGATGAGTTGCGGTCAACGGAGAAAAAATCAAACGAAATTATCGCAAGTCCTCCGGCTTTTTGCGGATTGCTGCCGAGACGCGAATACAGCGCATACAAGAATCAATTCGGCCGCGTTGGGGTGGTTGCCGGCTCCAAAGGATTCGTCGGCGCTGCTCTGATGACGTCGCAGGGAGCATTGCGAGCAGGAGCGGGTCTGGTGGAAGTTTTTGTTCCCGAAGAAATCTACGAGATCGTTGCCGCCGCGGCGCCAATGGAAGCGATGGTGAAGCCGGTCCGGTCTTACCACGACCTCCTAAAGCAAAAAATTGATGTCTGGGCCGTGGGACCCGGGCTTGGAAAATCACGCGGGACTGAGGTTCTTGAACTGATTGAAAAGGCTAAGCAACCGATGGTGATCGATGCCGACGGGCTCAATATCCTCTCAGAAAAAATCTCAGTGCTCAGGCATTGCAAAGGCGAACGACTGCTCACGCCGCATCCGGGCGAGATGAAACGCCTTTTCCCAGACCACAAAAAAATGCGCGCCGAAATTGCGACGAAATTCTGCAATCGTTTTCGAGCGACACTTTTGTTCAAAGGCAGTCGCACGATCGTGGCTGAACGTGGTCGCCAGTTGAGCTACAACACCACCGGCAATCCGGGAATGGCCACCGGCGGAATGGGCGACGTTCTCACCGGTGTCTGCGCCGGTTTGGTGGGACAGGGTCTGTCTCTTTACGATGCGGCGCGAGTCGGTGCGTGGCTATGTGGGCGCGCCGCGGAAATCGCAATTTTCAATGATGGCCAAAGCGAGCAATCACTGTTGCCTCGCGATGTTCTCGATCGTCTGGGCGATGCGTTCAAAGAATTGTTTGTCGAATTTACGCAACAGTGAATCTCCAAACCGAGCAAACAGAGTACGAAGCTCCAAAGACAGAGACTGCTTGGAGCCGAGTGAAAAAGGCGCTTGGCCCAATCGCGGTAGTGGGCGTCGCGATCGCAAAGTTTTTCGCGAAACTCAAGTTTGTTTTGCTGCCGCTCCTCAAGTTCCTGCCCATCCTGTTGAAATCCGGCGGCACCATGCTGCTGATGATCTGGGTCTATACCCAATTCTGGGGCTGGCGATTTGCTTTGGGATTTGTGGTCCTTCTGTTCGTGCACGAATCCGGGCACTTGCTCGTCGCTAAAAAATTCGGACTCAAAGTCGGCGCGCCTGTGTTTATTCCATTCATGGGCGCGTTCATCGCGCTTAAGGAAGCGCCACGCAATGCCTGGATGGAAGCATGCGTTGGTATTGGCGGCCCGATGGTTGGGAGCTTTGGTGCACTAATCTGTAATGTCCTGGGTGAAATGTTCGACGCGCCCATTTTCATCGCCCTGGCGTGGTTCGGATATTTTCTGAATCTGTTTAATCTGACGCCGGTGGGAATGCTGGATGGTGGACGCATTGTGACTGCGTTGTCTCGCTGGCTTTGGCTGCCCGGGTTTGCCTTGCTTTGCTGGTTCGGGTGGAAGTATCCGAATTTTGTTATCTGGTTGATTATCCTCTTGTCGCTGCCGCGGATCTATTCGCTATTCCGCAAACGGACAGAGGAAGAACAGCGTTATTTCGAAGTCACACCATCCCAGCGCTGGATAATGTCGATCTTGTACTTCGGTTTGATTGCGGTCCTGCTTTTCGGAATGCACGTCGCACAGCAGGACTTAAACAAATACGGAGTGCGTTCTCACGGTCACGGCCGAGATGTGATTGTTCAATAATCAAGCCGGCGCTGCCGCGAAGACTTTCTCCGGTTCCAGTCCGATTTTCTCGACGATCGAGACAAAACGTTTGTCACGCCTCAGAGGCGCAAATTCGGGCGCAATCCCAACGAAGTGCAATGACGACGAATGTTCCTCGTACGCACGCTGTAGTTCCCGGATCGCGTCCTCGTTTTCTTGCAACACCACGTGCACATGCGCAATCGCATCTCCCGGCGTGTAGCTCCCGCGACTCGCGCAAGCGGCCTTGAGAATCTCCATCGCTTCCTCCCGTCGGTTCATCTTCCCGTAGGTGATGGCAAGACCAAAAGGTACTCGACCACTGATGGTTTGCGACTTTTCATATAATGCGATCGCGTCATCGAAGCGTCCGATTTCGCGGTAAAGTGCGGCCAGCAGCGGTTCACCATAAAGAAATGTCGGATCGAGTTGCAAGGCGCGTTCGCCGGCGGCAATCGCCTCATCGATTAATCCGAAGTATCTGTAAATCTCGCAGGCGAAATTGCTCACCCACAATGACGCCGGATCAATCCTGGATGTGCGTTGAAGATAACTAAGGGCCTTGTCACGCTCACCACGAGCAGCATAAAGCGCAGCGATGAAATAATTGGACGGCGTAGAGTTTGGTTCTAGGTCAGCCGCGCGCTTGAATTCCGCCTCAGCTCCATCGAGGTCCCAGTCGAGGATCCGTTTTGCCTCCGCGAGGTACACGTGCGCCTCGGCTTCTTCAAAGTTCAATTGCAGCGCGCGGCGAGCAGCGTCTCGGACCTTCAGGTAGGCCTCAAGCGGCGGCACGTAAGCATCCGCCAGCCACAGCCACGATTTCGCTATTCCCGTCCACGCGCGGCTGAATTTCGAATCTTTCTCTAGCGCCCTCTGAAAAAATTCGAGACTTTTGCGCAAAGCCTCCTCGTTACTCTTATCGGAATAAAACAGGCCTTGCAAAAAATCATCGTACGCATCGGTGCTGCGGGACACAGGCGGCGACGAAATAATCGCCAGCTTCAGCTTGAGAGTATCGACGATGGCACGCGTGATCTCATCCTGTAGCGCGAAAATGCCATGCATTTCGCGGTCGAAGTTTTCCGACCAAAGCGTGAAACCATTCGACGCGTCGATTAACTCGGCGGTCACGCGCACGCGATTTCCATCGCGCCGAATACTTCCTTCGACGACGTGCCGGACATTCAAATTCTTCGCTATCTCGTTCAGCTGAGTTTCCTTGCCTTTAAACCAAAACGAAGACCGTCGCGCGGCCACGTGAAGTCCGTCGATCTTGGCCAGCGCGGTCAAAATTTCCTCCGCGATTCCGTCACTGAGATAATCGTGATCTTGTCCCGGACTCAGATCGCTGAAGGGTAGAACGGCGATTGAGCGTTCCGACGAACTCGTCGATTGCGCAAGATCGATTTCCCGCGCAACATCGACATCTGGTGTCCGCACAATTCCATAGCGCGTGAAATCGAAAAACCATGAGAGAGTTAATGCAATCGGGAACCCGATCGCGATAAGCAACACAATGAGACGCACAACCCAATTCGGAACGTCGAACACGGGAAAAACCTGCGAAATGCCTTGCGCAATCGCCCAGCCGCCAACCGCATAAGCTACGGCCACGGTGTAAACTTTTCTGCGCTTTAGTTCGGCAAAAAACGTTTTCAGGTTCACGAGTATTCCGTTCGTATATAGCTAAAAAGCAGTGAGCGGCGAGTTCCCTTCGTGGATAGCGTTGACATACAGCCATCTCTTGCCGGCGTTATCTAGAATTGCGCCGGCATGCCGCTTCACCGTGGTATTTATCGTGGCCTGTTTGCTATGAGTTTTTGCGCATCTGCACCCACACACGGATCTTCCCGAAGCCGTGGACAGTCGCCGCAGGTTGGAATTTTCTAACGGCCCTTCTCGAGAGCGCGAGTGCGCACGTGCTCCTTCCAAAAGCGCGACATGGGGAAATTCTCGCCGAAGTCATTGCCGAGTTTCCGCACTTAAGAGGAAACATTTTGCACAATACGCATACCGCAGTGCTCATGCGCGAGCATGGAATCAAGCAAATTTACACTCGCGATTCCGATTTTCACCGGTTTCCATTTCTCACGGTAATCGATCCGACAAGGTGACCTCGCTTGCTTCAACTTCGTCGTTGGATTACCGATAAATCCAGCCGCGTATTTCATCTCCGGTTGGCAGACGACAGGTTCGAAGTTTGACAGCCCCAGCGAGCCTCATAGGATTCGTGCAGAATGAACTCAACAACCGACGACGGAGAAAAGATGGAAAAACAGATGTGGGAGGACATCAAGGCGAAGAACTGGAAAGTAGTGGAAAATAAGATCGCTGAAGGCTTTCAGTCTGTTCATCCCGACGGCGCGCGCGACCGGGCCGGCGAAATATCGTTGATCAAAAACCTTAGCGTCGGGCAGATCGCGTTGAGCGATTTTAAATCGACGATGAACGGCGACAACATTGTGGTTACCTATATGATTTCGGTCCAGGAAACAATCGATCTCGAGCGATTGCCGACCAAGCCGGCGTCCCGCTTGAGTGTCTGGAAAAAAGGAGCGAGCGGATGGCAGTGGATAAGCCACGCCAACCTCAATCCGATTCCTTAGAAATTGTTGCGCTGAATCTTTGGCGCCGTCTCACCTTCACGGAGACGAAATCAACTTCTGAAAACGCGGATCGCTGCGCAAAGGGTCCCATTCCCAGCGATATTTCAAATCGTTGATGGTGATGCTGTAATCGGCGCTGTCCACCGCTCCCGGGATTCTTAGCAGCCGTTCGATCAAGGGAATGGCAAGATCGTTTTCTCCGACACGAGCGTAGATCAAAGCGAGGTAACCATTCATAAGTGTACCATCGACGGCGTCTTTTGACTCCGGTTTAAGTTCTACCGCGCGTCGTCCTTCCCTGATTGCATCGTCTTTGCGCCCCATAAACGCGTAAAGCCAACCGAGAATCGCGTGTCGTTCTGCGCTCGTGGGCGCTTCTTTCACAGACGCTTCAAAAGCGGGTCTTGCCAGTTCAAGCGCCTTCTGAGCGTTTACACTGTCGCCTTGAGCCAGATAAATGCAGCCTTCGAAAAAGATTTTCGGAGTCGTTCCCGCAGTCGTATAGGAGAGCTCATTCGCTGAGGAAGTCTCGAGAACTTTTTTGGCCGCGGAATAATCGCGCCGCAGCATGGCCACGTCCCATCGAGATGCAGTGACGGCGCCATCTGGATCGACACCGGCGGGCACTTGATCGACGAGCGACTTCAGCAGTTGTGTGTCTCCCTTCCACCAGAAATCGACGTAACCACTTTGGATCTTGGCCACCAACGATGCCGGCACCATCGCGCGCATTCGCTCCCCCCAGCGCGCCGCTTCCGGCCATCGGCGCAGCGCGATGTTTGTATACATAAGTTCGCGGACGGTATTCGGGTTTTGTGGATCGACCTTCGCTACATGCTCGTACTCTCCTAGGGATTCCTGCCACTTGCCTTGCCGACGTTTAATCGCCGCGATTAACCGGCCAATATCTCCGTTACTCGGCAATAAACGGGAAGCGATCTCAAATTGTTCGAGAGCGCGCTCGTAATCCTGGTCTATCCAGTAAATGCACTGGCCGAGCGCGAAACGCGCTTCTGCAAGATTTGGCTCAAGCCGTAAAGCGGTTTCGGCTTCGGTACGGGCCCTCGTTCTCCGGGTCTCGGTGGGCTCGTAATAATGGAAAATCTCCGCGTGAATGGATGCGAGGCGCGCGTGGGCGAGTGCGAAGTTGGGATCAAGTTTTATCGCTTGTTCGAACAGTCCTTCGGCAATCTTATAATCCTCAAGCAGAGTGTCCGGATTTCGCTCGATTTGGTTTGCCCGCAAATAATAAACGTATGCTTCTGTATTCGCGGTGGGTATTTCTTCGACACGTGCTTTTTCCTGCGGCGAAAGTTTCGCCTTCAGTTGGTCGGCGATCGCTTTCGCAATTTCGCTTTGAATCGCGAACACATCCGCCAGATCACGGTCGTAGCGTTCTGCCCACTGTTGAGTATCCGACCGGGCATCGATGAGTTGCGCCGTTACTCTAACGCGGTTGCCGGCTCGCTGAACGCTTCCTTCCACGAGATGTGCCACCCCAAGTTGCTGACCAATCTCGCGGACATTACGCGGCGCCCCGCTTTTGTATTGCATGACGCTGGTACGACTGATCACCCATAAATCCCCAATCTTGGCAAGATTGGTCAGAATTTCGTTCTGTACTCCGTCAGCAAAATAAGCATTCTCTTTTTCATTGCTCCTGTTTTCGAATGGAAGCACCGCAATGCTTTTCTCCGAAATCGGCGCAGGCAATGATGTGGAAACAGCTGCGCTTGTGAATTTACTCCAGGGCCGATGCAAAACGAAAGAAACAACAAGAGCAAATGCGGCGGCCGCTATGAGGGCTGCCGTAATTGACGCCCAACGTTTTGTCGCTGTAGTTTCATCCCATCCAAGTCTTGCACCGAGCGTCAGGATTTTTTTACGTCTGCTGTGCTTGAATTTCTCCGGCAATCGTGGATTGCCGAAGTCTCCAGTGTAGAAATTTGCAACGTGAACTGGCGTGCCGTGCGTGATTGTGCACTCTCCAAGATCGTGCAAGTACGGACGCCATTGCCGCGACTGCGCGAGATCTTCAACTGCGTGTTTGGACACAAGAATGTGTCCCGCATCTCCGCAATCCATCACTCTTTGCGCCGTATTAATTCCGGCACCTGCAACGCTTATTCGGTCATTAACATCCCGAACCTCATTGACTGGGCCGCTATGAATCCCCATCCGCAGCCTGAGCTTTGGATGTTCTCTTACCTTTTTGGCAACGTCGATCGCACAATAAACTGGTGCTTCCGGACTGTTAAAGAAAACAAGCGCCATGCCATCGCCCGTGGGAAGGCGAATCAATTTTCCCGCCCCTTCCGCGGCGCGAACCTGTTCAGTATTTCGAACGATCTGGCTAAGCTGTTGTTGAATCTCCCTCTGCTCATCGAGAAGTAATTTTGAGTAACCCACCACGTCCATAAACAAGACGTGGCCGATCGTTAACTGAACGTCCGACTCAGATTCAGCAGCCATATGCTCGAAGGATAGAACCTTGCGCGATTTTGCGGGTTTCTGAAATGCGATTTGCGCAACGCGAGATTGTGGCCGGAATCGCTTTCGCCAGCGCGAATTCATTCTCCAGTGTAGGTTACTAAATGCCGTTTGAGCTCGAATCGAACTACAAACCCCGCGGCGACCAGGGACAGGCAATCGCGAAGCTCTTGAAGTCTGTTGAGGGCGGTAATCGTCACCAGACACTGCTCGGTGTTACCGGTTCCGGTAAAACTTTCTCCATTGCGAACGTGATCCAGGAGCTGGACCGGCCTACGCTCGTCATTTCGCATAACAAAACTCTGGCCGCGCAGCTTTACTCCGAGTTTAAACAGTTCTTCCCACGGAACGCGGTGGAATATTTCGTCAGCTACTTCGATTATTATCAGCCGGAAGCTTACATCCCACGCTCCGATACGTACATCGAGAAGGATTCGTCGATCAACGAAGAAATCGAGCGGTTGCGACTCGCGGCCACCAGCGCGCTGCTTTCGCGCCGGGACACCATTGTGGTCGCAAGCGTCTCCTGCATCTATGGCATCACGTCGCCGGAAGATTATCTGGAGATGTTGCTCACGGTGAAACGTGGACAGCATGTCTCGCGCGAAGCGGTGCTCGGCCGTTTGGTCGATATGCTGTATGAGCGCAACGATGTGAATTTCGCCCGCGGGCGATTTCGTGTGCGAGGCGACGTGGTGGAGGTTTATCCGGGTAGCGCCGATGAAGAAGGCATCCGGCTTGAATTTTTCGGTGATGAAATCGAAGCGATCACGCGATTCGATCCGTTAACCGGTCACGCGCACGAATCGCTTAACGTCATCACGTTTTTCCCGGCCAAACAGTTCGTGACGCCGGCGGATAAATTGAATCGCGCGCTGCGCACCATTCGCGAGGAACTGGAACAACGTATTGTCGAGCTGGAATCGCAAAACAAATTGCTCGAGGCGCAACGGCTGCGGATGCGCACCGAATACGACCTGGAAATGTTGCAGGAAATGGGTTTCTGCAACGGGATCGAGAATTATTCGCGACATTTGTCGGGACGACCTTCCGGCTCCAAGCCCTACACGATCATCGACTTTTTCCCGAGAGATTTTTTGGTTGTGATCGATGAGTCGCACGCGACGATTCCGCAAATCGGCGGCATGTACGAAGGCGATCGTTCGCGCAAGACCGTGCTCGTAAACTACGGCTTTCGCCTCCCGAGCGCGCTCGATAATCGCCCGTTCAATTTCGATGAGTTTATGAAGATGACCAATCAGATCATCTACCTGAGCGCGACGCCGGCACAATTTGAAATTCAAAACAGCGTGGTTGGCAATAAGGGATACATCCCGCATCGACGACGGCGAATTGGCGAAGAGGAATTGGTACCGTTTGCAGTAGCCGGCGCAAAACGCTCAACGTTCAACCCGCCTTCGCGAGGCTACGGCGCGGCAAGCGCTCAACGCTCAACATCCAATTCAGAAGCAGGCATCTCACCCACGGATGAGCCGCCGGAAAAATTTGATGTGCACACGCCGGGGGCACCGCTCGTTGTCGAGCAGATTATTCGTCCTACGGGACTTCTCGATCCCAAAATTACGCTAAAGCCACTTAGGAATCAGATCGACGAAACAATTGAGCTTTGCCGTCAACGAGTGGAAAAAGGCGAGCGGATTCTGGTGACAACGCTGACCAAGCGCACGGCTGAAGATCTTGCCGATTATTTGCGTGATGTAGGATTGAAAGTCCGCTACTTGCATAGTGATATCGACGCCATTGAGCGCGTGGAAATTTTGCGGGGATTGCGCGCGGCGGATTTCGACATCCTCGTTGGGATCAATTTGCTCCGCGAAGGGCTCGACCTTCCCGAGGTGTCGCTCGTCTGCATTCTCGATGCGGACAAGGAAGGATTTTTGCGAAGCCAGACTTCACTCATCCAAACCGCGGGTCGCGCCGCGCGTCACGTCAATGGCGAAGTCGTGCTCTTTGCGGACATCGTTACTCAGAGCATGGAAGGGCTCATGTCGATTTCTGAATACCGGCGTGCCAAGCAGATGGATTACAATGAAAAACACGGGATCACTCCGCAAACCGTCAGACGCGCTGTGCAGGAGAGTTTGCACACAATCTTACGCGGACGCGAAATTGAAGCGTCGGTAATTCGCGAAGCCGGCGGCGATTTCAACATAACGGAGTTGCTGCGCGAGCTTGAGGAGGAAATGCAACAGGCTTCCGCCAATCTCGAGTTCGAGCGCGCCGCGCTTTTACGTGATCAAATCATGGAAGTCAAAAGCGGTGTCGGCATTGATAAAATCGAACCGAAAAGACGAGCGGTGAGATACTCGTCCCGCAGCCGCGGGGCCGGTCGCCGCCGCTCGCGCGTGTGAGCTGTAGCCAGGTCGCTGTGCGACGTCCTATCAAAGTGCGAGAAGAAACGGCCCACAGGGCCGTGGCTACAACTCGGTGCTCGTACCTTGTGGATGTTCGCTGCGCGTGCAATGGAAACGGCAGTGTCTAAGACCAAAGCAAAGACCGCGACCGCAAACATCCACGCAGTCGTCGGTTCGGACGAAGCGGAAGTGAAACACGTTGCCGCGGAGCTGGCGGTGAAATTGACGCCGCCGGGCGCTGGCGACTTTGGATTGGAAATCATCGATGCCGCCGCAGATAATGCGGATCAGGCCGCTGCGAGAGTCAGATCGACAATCGAGGCGCTGCAAACGTTGCCGTTTTTCGGCAGCACAAAACTAGTTTGGCTGAAGAACGCGAACTTTCTTGGCGACGATCAAAAGGCGCGCTCAGTGGCAGTGCAATCCGCGCTGGAAGAATTGTCCGAACTGCTCGACCGCGGTGTCGGTTCCGAGGTCACGTTTTTGATTAGCGCCACCGAGGTGGATAAGCGACGCGGGTTTTACAAAACCCTCGTCAAACGCGCAGAGGTACAGGTTTTTGACCGGCTCGACTCGGGCCGTGCCGGCTGGGAAGAAGAAGCAACTGAAATCGTTCGAGGGCGCGCGAAAAAGCGGAAACTCCAGTTCGATGCCGATGCCCTTGATTTGTTTGTATTGCTTACCGGCGGCGACACGCGCCAGATCGATAACGAACTGGAAAAGCTCGACACTTTCCTTGGCAAAGATCGGCTCGTAAGTGTCGATCTTGTTCGCGAATTGGTACCGCTCTCGCGCGCGGGCGTCATTTTCGAGCTAAGCACCGCGTTGGCAACGCGCGATCTGGAACTGGCGCTAACGCTGGTACGACGCTTATTGGATCACGGCGAAAGCGCCATTGGCATTTTGTTGGTAGCAATCGTCCCGACGATCCGGAATTTGCTGCTCGCCAAAGATTTGATGGAACAGCATCGCTTGCGGCCACCGCATTCGCCGTTCCAGTTTATTTCCGCCATCAACCGCTTGCCGGCAAAAGCAACGGAGCATTTGCCCCGCAAGAAGGACGGCTCGATCAACGCGTACGGGCTTGGAATCGCCGCGCAGCACGCGCACCAGTTCGAGACCAACGAACTAATTGCGGCCATGCGCGCCTGTCTCGAAGCAAACCTTCAGCTTGTTACCACACAGCTCGATCATGAGCTGATTTTGACCGAGGTCGTGGTGAAGTTGCTCGGGGTTAAAAGCAATGTGGGAGGGACCTCAGCGTCCCGACTGTCGCGGCACTAAGGCCGCTCCCACATTTTCATGTCCCCTCCGCACCTTCCATCTGTTTGCGCGCGATTGGTCCGATGTAGGGAATTTCCCAGCGCACGTTCGTGAATGCTTTTATCGTCGCGACGATCCAGACGACAAGAAATGCGATCTGGACGAGCGCGGCGATTATTGCCCAGAAAAACACCAGGATGCCGCCGATGCCTGGGATCGCGCCGAAAACGAGGTGCACCACAGAGGACGCAATATTAAATAAAAGCCATGCGCCACCAAATATGATTGATTGCATGGCGTAGAACCGCACAAAACTGTCGTGCTTTTCCAGAATGTAAAAAATGATGCCACCGATCAGCGGTATGCAGGCAATCGCGGCAGCCACGTTCGAAGGCAAACCGGTTGACGTGGATTTTGGGCCCGGCTCGGGCCCGGCAGTTGGCGGAGGCGGAGGTGGAGTAGGCTCTTGATCGGGCATGCCCTACATACACAAAATGACAGTTGGCTTGTCAAGCAATCTTGCTTTTTCGGCTCTTTTTTGCTTTCGCTTCCCGCCCAAAAGGAATATCATACGCTCCTAACCACATAATCCATGGCCAAAAGTTCCCCTCCCCCTGTTGAGCGCGCCTTCACCCTCATCGAGTTGCTCGTTGTAATCGCGGCCATCGGCATCCTCGTCGCAATCTTCGTTCCAGCTCTCAATAGCGCTCTCGAGCGCGCAAAAGCGACAAAAGACCTGAGCAACCTGCGCCAGATCGGCATCCTCATGCAAACATACCTCAACGATAAGGATGGTATTCTTCCGGTAATCAATGCTGCGCCTGGTATTGGCACGACTCTAAACCCTGTCATTTACCCGAAGTACATCGGGAGCAAAAGAGTTTTCCAATCGCCTTTTGACAAGCGAGCTGCTGCCGAAACGGACAGTGCACCGGTTAGTTACGGCATCAATCAAAACATGTATACGGCGTCTCCGGGGATAGCTGGAAACATGACAAAGGTGGTCTCGCCGTCTGCCACGATCCTGATGGCGCCCAATTACAATGGACCTCCCGGCGTCAGCGGCTCATGGACAGGTCTTGCTGCAGCCATGCCGTTCGTGCCCAACCTGACTCCAGGAGGAGGTGGAGGAATGACAGTCGGCCCGCAGCGCAATGGCACGCAAATCAACGCATTATTCTGCGACTTGCACGCCGAAACCATGACGTTCGGTCCGGCCAGCACAGACGGGACGTTTCAAGATACAACTCATACTCTCGGTCAGAAACATTGGGACCCGACGCAATAGAAGAACGGGTTTCCAGCACTGCCGTCTCTCTTGGTAAGCGCCGTTATCGCGTGCTTATCGGCGAAAATCTGCTCAAGCAACTCGGGGCGCGTGTGCGCCAGCATCTCCATCGCAAGACGTGCGCAATCATTTCCGATAAGAGAGTTGCTCGGCTTTTCGCAACGCACGTACAGGAAATTTTAGCGTCCACGGGTTTTCGGCCGACACTGATCGCGATTCCAGGCGGCGAGAAATCGAAGACGCTTGAGCAAGCTGGTGCGATTTGCGATCGGATGATCGCTGAGGGAGTGGATCGGCAGTCGTTTGTTGTTGGTCTCGGCGGCGGAGTGATTGGCGACATCTCTGGATTCGTTGCTGCGATTTATCACCGCGGCATTCCGCACATTCAGATTCCAACAACGCTGCTGGCGATGGTGGACAGCTCGATCGGCGGAAAAGCCGGAGTCAACACGCGCGATGGAAAAAATTTAATCGGCGCTGTGCACCACCCTTCGCTCGTGATTGATGACCTCGATGTTTTGAAAACGCTGCCCCGACGCGAGTTTAACCAGGGCTTCGCCGAGATCATCAAGCACGCCGTGATCGCTGACGCGAAAATGTTTCACAGGCTTCAATTGTGGAAGGCAAACGAGGCGGTTGCCCTACAACGACTGATTAAGCGCAACATCGCGATTAAATCAAAGATCGTCGCCAGAGACGAGCGCGACGAAACAGGCGAGCGGGCACTTCTTAACTTCGGTCACACGGTCGGTCACGCGATCGAGCGTGCCGGAGATTACCGGAAATTCCTGCATGGAGAAGCAGTGAGCCTTGGAATTGTCGCCGCGTGCGCTGTCTCCATCAGAAGGGCTGGGCTTGCGCCGGATCAGTGCGATGCGATTGTCGATCTTCTCAGGCAGTTCGAGTTGCCCACGAGATTGCCGAAAAATTTCGCGCGCGAAAAGATCTTCGATGCACTGAAGTTCGATAAAAAATTCGAAGGCGGAAAAGTCCGATTCGTTGTCACGCCCCGGGTCGGCGCTGCGCATCTCGCAAACGACGTAACACTCGACGATATTCGCGAAGCGATTGCGCAACTGTAGCCGGAGTCGGTGACTCCGGCGGCCGGGATCAACGATCCCGGCTACAACGCGCCTTCGAATAATATTCGATCAGTCCGTGTGTAACGCTGTCGGCGTATTCCCGGAAAATACTTTTGCGTTCGACGCCATTCACTTTGCGCACTCCTTCGTAATCACCGGCCTCGATCCGAGCGAAGACGTCCTTGCTGTTCATGACGTAAGGCTCGCAATAAACCACTGGAGAACGATAAAGCCGCGTTGCCAGCAAATTGCGCGCATACACGTAACCGCTCGTTCCGACTTTGGTGGTGGTGTTCGTAGTCGGATATTCATAAGGCGGCAGCCCGGTCTCGCGAGCCATCGCCAGCGCAATCGTGTCCGCCAATGGCAATTCCTCATCGTAAGCGCGGCTCAGAAGCCGCCGAATCATTTCGAAACGTTCGTCATCAAATTCGAGTTCCTCTGCCAAATAGGACCCATTCACAAGCAGGTGAAGATGATTGGTGTCGGTTAAGGTCGGATTGTTCGGATCGCCCCAGCCTTCGGCATTGAAGTGCAAACAAAGCACCAGATCGGGATGCAATTTAAAGTCCACCAGTGCGGCCCGGCGTCGAATCTCGCTGTAACGATAGAACAAGATTTCGCTCTGCCAGCGGACGGTTTGTTCTTTCGCAGGGTCGTTTGGATCAAGAACGTCGGCGCGCGGCTGTGGCACGCCATTTTTGATCAGAATTTTTCTGGCGAGCTCACGAAAATCATCAGGACGTTTCGACGTGATCGGTTGGTTGCTACTCCGAACGAACGAGACTTTTGCGCCGAGTTCACGCAATCGCGGGGCCAACAATCGCGCCACGCGCAACGCCAGATCGCCTTCCTGGACTGGCGGACTGTTGCCCACCTGAAACCAGCGCTCCTCCATCTTTGCCCATTTCCCGCCGAGATGACCCGGATCGAGCGCAATTTTCAAACCGAAAAGAGGTTTTTCCTCTTTCGGCGACGGCAATGATTTTGCCGTCCGCCAAAGTCGCGGCACAGCTTTGCGAGCGCCGTCGTTGTCCGCAAATCGCAATGTGAAAGATTCTTGCGTCTCGCGGTTGATCAGGATCCGTGCGGTCTTCTCATTTATTTCGATCAAATCGGGCGCGAATCCGTGAGTGCAATAAACGTCTTTGATCAGGTGTGCGAACTCATCATGCGTGATCGTTTGCTGATAATTTTCCAGCACACTCCATTTCGGTTTGCTGCCGAGAACGCTGGTATTGCCCGCGCTAAGATCAGCAAGCGTCAGGAGCAACAAACAGGACGTGAGCAGGGCCATGCGCTTCATGATCGCAGAACAATGAGCCATTGATGGTCAGATTTTTCGCGCTGTCATCCTGAACGAAGTGAAGGACCTCACACTGGCTGATTGATCACACAAGGTGAAATGCGTCATTTTGCGAGGTTGTGTGACGTCCCTCGCCGTCTTCGCGGCTCGGGATGACAACGCGCTTTAGCATGTCTAGTGTCGCAGAATGCTAACCGTTCTTTTTCTTGGCGACGTTGTCGGCGAGCCGGGACGCACAGCCGTGATCGCACGGATGCCTGAGTTGAAGAAGAAATACGCTTTGGACTTCATCATCGTGAACGGCGAAAACGCAGCCGGTGGCCGGGGGATAACGGGAAAAATCACCATCGACCTTTTGCGGGCCGGTGTCTCGGTCATCACGACAGGCGATCATATCTGGGACCAGAAAGAGATTCTTTCATTCATCGACACCGAACCGCGTTTATTGCGCCCGGTGAATTATCCAGATGGCGCGCCGGGAAGCGGATCAATTCTGCTGGAAACGACCAAGGGCAAAATCGGCGTGATCAACGTGCAAGCGCGCACGTTTATGCAGCCGATTTTGGAAAACCCGTTCCGTGCCGTCGAAGCAGCAGTGACGAAGATGCGCAGTCAGACCGCGAACATCATCGTCGATGCGCACGGCGAAACCACCAGCGAGAAAATTGCGCTGGGCCGATTTCTCGACGGGAAAGTGTCGGCTGTAATCGGTACGCACACTCATGTTCAGACAGCGGACGAGCAAATCTTCCCCGGCGGCACGGCTTTTTTGTGCGACGCAGGAATGTGTGGCCCGGTGAACTCCATCCTCGGGCGCGCCATCGACCCGATCATGAACCGATTCATCTCGAATCTGCCGGCATCATTCCCGGTAGCTGGTGGCGAGGTGCGCTTGCGCGGAGCGCTCATCGACATTGACGAGACCACCGGCCGCGCGGTGCGCATTACGCGGGTCGATGAGCCTGGGCCTAGTTCGCCGGCTACATCGGAGCCCGAGCCAAAGATCGACATCGAGCAGGCGCCTTCGCCGGAACAGACTTGAAACTGTTGAACTTGCAGCCAACTATTCACGCTCTTCAGTTTCGAATTCTCTAAGAACATTAACGTCCAATAGAAACCATGAAAGAAATCATTCGTCATTTATTTTCATTGCGCTCTGGCGCTTTGCGCTGCACAGTTGTGCCAAGGCGACAAACGCAGCAAGAAGGTCAAGGAAAAAGAAGCAAACAGACTTGCGCGAGAAGGCGCAGAGGCCTCCAAGAATCAAGATTGGGACAAGGCTGTCGACATGCTTCGCAAGGCGACAGCAATCTCGACCACAAATACGCGCCGGATCTCGCCACCGTTTATCAACAGCGTGGATACGCCTCGGCGAAGAACCAGCAATTTCAGGAGGCCGTCAACGATTATACCGAAGCGCTCAAGATCAAGTCCAACGATCCACGCATCTACGAGCAGCGCGCAGCCGTCGGAGATGAAGATGTATGATTACGATAAAGCGCTGGCCGACTACTCCGAGGCGATCAAGCTCAAACCAAATGAAGTTCGCTACTACAACTATCGCGCCTATATCTACGAGGCGAAAGAGGACTCTCAAAATTCAATGGCGGAGACAGAGAAGCGCCTTGAAGATCGATCCCAACAACCAGGAGGCGAAAGAGCGGAAACAGCGTTTGGAGCGGAAGCAAGCTGAAAAGATGCCGACCCCGCCACCAACAACCCCGACGCCTAAAAAGTCACCGGCGGCAAAGAAAAAACCTTGAGCTAAACGCGGCGCAACGGCGCCGCACTGCTAAAACGTGGCCGCACTCCACGGACACTTCCTCCGGCACTGCTGGGCCACCGCTGTACGGATTACAGTTACGCCGGTATCGGGGAGCTGCTTTTTTCGCTCTGATCCGGCGCTATGGGCGGCACTGTGAATTTTCGTTTCCGGCGATTAGCCGGCAGTGGAGCCAGCGTCATGGTGATGTTGCGACCGGTGATCTTTGGGTTCATTTCTACCTGCGACATGCCGGAAAGATCGTCGCGTACTTTCTCCACGAGCTGCATACCAAATTCCTGGTGCGCCATTTCGCGGCCGCGAAATTGCAGCTGCACACGCACCTTGTTTCCCCGATCGAGGAATTCTTCGCCGTGCCGGATTTTCGTCAGATAATCGTGCTCGTCGATGTTAACGCGAAACTTGATTTCCTTCAGTTTTGAGCTCGCCGGCTTTTTATCCTTGGTGTGTTTGGAAATGTCGTATCGGAACTTTCCGAAATCGACGATCTTGCACACCGGCGGGTTGGCGGTAGGCGCGATCTTCGACCAGATCGAGGCCGAGAGTTTGAGCTTTGCGCAAGGCGTCGCTCAATTTCATGACGCCAAGCTGTTCGCCGGTGGACCCCAGAATGACCCGGACTTCGCGGGCGCGAATCCGACCGTTTACACGAATTTGTGGTTGCAGATTAGATCAAGCTCCTGACGGGTGAAACGGGAGTGCGCCGCGCCACCGTATTTCCATCTATCGCAATTCCCGGCATCCGCCACGGCGGACTCCAAGGCACTCTGACTTCGCCACGGATGCGATTCACCGTGACGAAGTGCCCGCATTAATAATCGCGAGCCGGAGGGAAGTTGTAGGCAACAATTCTGCCCTGGCAAGGTCAATCTGGTAACAATCAAGTGTCGATCTTCTCACGATCAGGTCGCTACCTACAGGTTTCACAAAGTAAACCTAACAAAATGAGAAGAGTTTCTCAATGAGAATCACTTTGTTGGTGGGTCGCCAAAATGAGTCTTGTGGGCCGCGTAGGCAGCAGCATCATCGAGCATCGAATCAATTGTAGCCGCCAACGGCTCGAGTTTAACGACCCCCGAGAAAACGGCGCGGTCGCCGATGTCGGTGTCGATGACGAATGCCGGACGTTGGGTGATCTGAAGCGCATGAAATTCGGCCGTCGACGCGCGAACGCGCTGTTCGGTTTCCGCCGATCTCGCCCGCTCGAGCAATTTCCCGGCGTCGATCCCGGCTGCTTCAGCCCCGATTTCAACCGCAACTTCCCAGTCGCCGATTTTCCTCCCTTCACACAACGCCGCATGAGCCAAAGCAAGGCGAACGCGATCGTCGGTAAAACCAAATCCCTTGGCCGCTTCGGCCACGCAATTCGGCGCAAGCCACTCCGGCAGGCTCGGATCGTACCAATCGGTATTGAGCATGAATGGCGAACGCATCATCATTCCGCTGCGGCGATAGAACCATTGCTCCTGCTCGCGCGAAGTAGGCAAACCACTCGGATCCATCAACGCGATCTTCCACTGAAACTCGACGCGGCCGTCGTATCGCTTTTTTAATTCCCCCCATGTCGGCTCGGACCAAAAACACCAGGACGAAATGACGTCGAGATAATCAGTGACAGTGATGGGCATAATCCGGATTGGACGTTGGGAGTTGAGCGTTGGACGTTGGGTGTTTGCTGTAGGGTAAACTAACTTCCAACGCTCAACGTTCAACGCCCAACGTTTAATGAATCCATCACGCGTCTTCGCTAGATCGATATCGTGGATTTAAGTCATATTTTTCTTTTTCTCGCGGTGATTTCATCGCTACTGGTGTTGGCGCGGGCATGGCGTCCCGGCGCGCCGTATCGTGACTGGCGTATCGCTGCACTCGTCGTTCTCGCGATTACGGGCATGGGCTGGCTGTTTTGGCGTGGTGCCGCGGGATACATTGGCGGCAGTGCGTGGTTTGTTCTGCTGTTTCTTCCCGCAATTGGATTGCGCAAAATCAACGACCTCGCCGTCCAGAGAAATTACAGATCGGCCAGAAAACTCGGGGTAGCGCTTCAAATTCTGCATCCCACGAGTGAAATGCGCAGCCAGGTGCAATTCCTTCGCCAGTTGGAATCTCAAGCGAACCATCAAAACGCCTTTAGTTCAGTTCCCATCGGGTACGAATCTGCACGTCCACGTCGGCATAGCCAGCTCCGAAGTGCACCGGCAGTACTCATATTGATTCTCCTGAATGCAATAGTCTTCCTTTTCGAGATCTCTGTTGGCGGCTCGAACGATCCTGAAGTTCTGCATCGGGTCGGCGCGCTCGACCCTTACTCGGTCTTAGTGCAGCACGAATACTGGCGTTTTTTCACAGCGCTATTCTTGCACGGAGGTTTCGTCCATCTGCTGTTCAACATTTTCGCGCTTTATGTTCTTGGCCCGCCGCTTGAACGATCCATCGGCACGATCCGTTTCGTTGTGTGTTATTTGATTTCAGGGCTCGCCGCCGGTGCGGGCGTTGTGGGTTTGACCTTAATGGGTCTGATGCAACCGGTTCAGTTGGTCGGTGCGTCGGGCTCAATCATGGGCATCGTCGGTGCGTGGGCGGGATTTCTAATGCGCCATCGCCACGCGCCGCATGCCAAACAACGCCTGGTAAACATCGCTATGATTGTTGCGATCCAAATCGCGTTCGATCTTTCGACGCCGCAGGTTAGCATGGCCGCCCATCTGTGCGGACTAATCGCCGGATTTTTTCTTGGACTTATCCTCGCACCGTCTGCTCAAGCCGGGGACGTTGACCCCGGCAGCCGACCGGGCTGATTTGGCAGTTGAGCTTTCTTGACCACGAGAGTGTTCGAGATTGATTAAGTCGTTCTCTGTGGTCGACCGGGATCACCGATCCCGGCTACAGTGACGCGCACCCGCATGCCGACTTTTCAAACTTATAATGTCACGCCCATCCTGCCGGCGACGCTGGAACCGCTGCGGGAAATGAGTTTCAACCTTTGGTGGACGTGGGAGCCCTCCGCGCGCCGCCTCTTCCGGCATCTCAATCCCGAGCTTTGGGACCGCACAAATCATAATCCGATCCGCATGCTGCAACTTTCGCGGCAATCCCGACTGGAAGAACTTTCGCAGGACAAGAATTTTGTGCGCGAGCTAAAGCAGGTCTTTGAAGAATTCGAGAAGTATCTGGGACGCCAAGACACCTACGGAAAAACTGGCGCCGGAAGCGCGATCAAAAATCCCATTGCCTATTTTTCCGCCGAGTTTGGTTTTCACGAATCGATTCCGAATTACTCCGGCGGCTTGGGTATCCTTGCCAGCGACCACTGCAAATCAGCCAGCGATCTTGATCTGAATTTCGTTGCGATCGGTCTCCTCTATCGGCACGGATATTTTCGCCAGCAGATCGATAAGGAAGGCATTCAGGGAGCGATTAACCTCAACCAAAATTTTTATCATCTGCCGATCCGCGAGGTCCGCCGGGACGACACGAGGCTTCTAATCTCAGTGCCGATTCTGGATCGCGAAGTATTCGCCAGGCTTTGGGAATTGCGCGTTGGCAGGGTAAACGTCTATCTGCTCGACACCGATATTCCGGAAAACACGGCCGAGGACCGACTGATCACGGCCGAGCTTTATGGCGGCGACCTCGAAATGCGCATGCGTCAGGAGATGATGCTCGGGATCGGTGGAGTGAAAGCACTCGCTGCGCTCGGAGTTCAGCCGGATGTCTTTCACATGAACGAGGGGCATTCGGCGTTTCTGGGGCTCGAGCGCATCCGTCTCGATGTCGTGGAAAAAAAGCTCGACTTTTATTCGGCACTGCAAGTGGTCGCGGCGGCCAACGTTTTTACCACGCATACTCCGGTTCCCGCCGGTCAGGACTCGTTCTCGCGCCAGATGATGCAGAAGTACTTTGGCAAATTCGCCAAGGAACTAAACATTCCATTCGACGAGCTGTTCTCATTCGGCCAGACACGACTCAATCCAGACGACCCGTTCAGTATGACCATTCTCGCGCTGCGTCTCAGCCGGCACGCAAACGGCGTCAGTAAATTGCACGGCGAAGTGAGTCGATCGCTTTGGAAAGACGTGTGGTCGGGCGTTCCGGTCCACGAAGTGCCAATTACCAGCATTACCAACGGTGTTCATACGAAAACGTGGATGGCGCCCGAGTTTGCGGCGCTTTATCGAAAGCACCTCGGCGCCTGGGAGGAACACCTGACCGAACCGGAATTTTGGCGCGGCGTCATTGATATTCACGATGCGCAACTCTGGGAGACACATCAAAAACTCAAACGCCGCCTCATTGACTTTGTCCGTGACCGGGAACGACAGCGCCGTGAGCGAATGGGCGAATCCCCAGAGTTTATTCGCAAGGTTAATCGCATTCTTGACCCGGAAACGTTGACGATCGGTTTCGCGCGTCGTTTCGCCACTTACAAGCGCGGCACGCTTTTGTTTAGTGATAAAGAACGATTAAAGCGATTGGTGAACGACACCACGCGTCCTGTGCAATTTATTTTCGCAGGCAAAGCGCATCCGCGCGATGAAGCAGGCAAAGCGCTTATCCAGGAAGTTTACAAATTCAGCCGCGAACCCGGCTTGGAAAATCGCGTCGTCTTTCTGGAAGACTACGACAGCTACATCGCGCGCCGCCTCGTCCAGGGAGTCGATCTCTGGCTTAACCATCCGCTGCGGCCATTGGAAGCCAGCGGCACCAGTGGAATGAAATCGGCGCCGAATGGCGGAATTAACCTGAGCGTGCTCGATGGCTGGTGGCGCGAAGGCTACAACGGCAGCAACGGCTGGGCCATTGGCGCTGAGATCGATAATGGCACCACTGAATTTCAAAACGAAGTGGACGCCGGCAGTCTTTATCAATTGCTCGAAAACCAAATCGTGCCGCTTTATTACGCGAAGCCGGACGGCAAACTTCCTCTCGCCTGGCTGCAATTGATGCGCGAATCCATCCGCAGCGTCACCCCCGTCTTCAACACGCAGCGAATGGTGAAGGAATATACCGAGCAACTTTATATTCCAGCAGCCCAGGCACACGACAATTTTTCTCGGGACGCGTGTGGCGCAGCCACGCAATTAAGCCAGTGGAAAACGCAAATACGCAAGGATTGGTCGGAAATAAAAATTTCGGATGTCCAGGTAGCCAACAAAGATCGCCAAACCATTTCGGTCGGCGAATCATTGCAGATCAGAGCGCGCGTGCATCTTGGCGCAGTCGATCCGCGAAATGTGCGGGTAGAAGCGTATCACGGCGAACTGGACAATGGCGATATCCGCAATCCCACAGCCACTGTGCTAAATCAAAGTCCCGACCAGTCGGGAACGAGCGACGGCAACTACATTTACCAAGGCAGCGTTCCCGCGACTGAAAGCGGCACTTACGGCTTTAGCGTGCGCGTCGTGCCCACGCACCCCTGCCTGATGCAAGCGCACGAGCTGCGCCTCATCACCTGGTCATAAAGTGACACAGCCATCTTGGCTGTGGGCCCGGCAGGCTTTGTGCATGCCGAAGGAGATCTCTAACGAGGCCAGATATCAAGTTGGTTGCCAATCAAGATGGCGCCTGCTTTCATCGGTAGGGCGCGTCACTCCGTGCGCGCCGTCTTCGTGAATCCCACGCGGCGCGCAGAGGACTGCGGCCCCTACCGAGAAAATAACGAGGGCCCCGCGGTTGCCCGCGAAGCCCTCGCGCAGCTAGCAATCTTTTACGTTTCCGTCGTGACTGGCACGACAGGTAGCAGCTTCGGTCGGTAACCGGCGCGTCGGAAAATATGCTCTTCTTGACCGAGGCTTTGCTCCACCCATTTGGCAGCGCGCTCGCGCACTTCGTCGCTGGAGCGCAGACGCAGCTTATGTTTGATGTTTTCCCGGTGGCTCTCAATCGTTTTCACGCTCAAATTCAACGACGCCGCGATCTGCCGGGTGCCAAGCCCCGAGCCGAGCAACTGGAAAATGTGCATCTCGCGGTTGGACAACACTTCAAGACAAGTACCTGATTTTAGCGTGTGATTATCTTTCCGGGGCCGTTGAAGCGTTTTACGGAATGCGCGCAAGGCCAACTCCCGGCTCACGTAAATGCCGCCCTTCATTATCTCGCGAACAGCGATCGCCAGCTTTTCGCTGGGCGCTTGTTTCATGACGTAACCGCTCGCGCCCGCGCGCATGGCGCGCTCGGCGAAAACACTTTCCTCGAATGCCGAGTACACCAGGACGCACAGCCTTGGGTTTTGGGTTTTCAGCTCCTTGATCAGTTTTAGGCTGTCTCCCGTGCCCAGCCGCAATGCGGTCACCACAAATTGCGGCTGGCATTCGGCGATCTTTCTCCGCGCGTCCGACACGCTGCCCGCTTCCCCGCACGCCATCATGTCCGGCTGCGAATTCAGATATGCGCTGATCCCCTGGCGGAGGAGCGGTTGCTCGTCCAGCACGAAGATTCGTATTTTTGCCGGTTCCTCACCAACACGTTCAGAGTAGCGAAGGAGCGAAAGCGACCGACCTTCAACCTCCGACCCAGTGCCCCCGATCTCAGGGTTAGTCTCCATTATTGTTTATCTGTGGTTAGGTCTTGCATCGCCCAAGCAGGGCTCCGCGGTTTGCCGCGGAGCCCTTAATGCTGGGTTAGGCGTTAGACTTTTATTGTTAGTCACTATTTTCTTCGGATTTTTCGGGGTGAAGTTTCGAAAAAAGATTGAAAAATTTGATGTCAATGGCTTCCAAGGATCGTTGTGGCAGGGCGATATGAAACCATCCAGACGCCCCGGGGGCAGCCGCCTTATCATCAGACTTGCGTAACAACAGCGCAAATGAGATGATCGACGACTGTGAGACCGGACACCCCCCATGACGGCCGCTGCGATGCTCAGTTCAAGACGACACGCTGGAGCATCCTTTTGTCCTGTGCGGACTCTGGAAGCGATGACGCGGAGGCGCAGGCTGCACTGGCGGAGCTTTGCAAAATTTATTGGCGACCAGTCTTCGCTTTCATCTGCCGCCAGGGACACTCCGTTCCCGACGCACAGGATCTGACTCAGGACTTTTTCGCCAGGGTGCTCAAAGGCCGCCTCCTTCAGTCTGCTAATCAAAACAGAGGGAGGTTCCGGTCACTTCTGCTCAAGGCGTTGCAGCGTTTCTTGCAGGACGAAGCCGATAAGCGTTCCGCGCGCAAACGCGGCGGCGACATGCGTTTCGTTTCCTGGGATGATTGGATGGCGGAGGCGCCATCGCACTTGTCGATTCCAGAGCGGGAATCGGATAACTGGTCGCCAGAAAGAATTTTCGACGTGCGCTGGGCGGCGACAGTGGTCGAACGCGCGCTACGGCAATTGGGCGACGAATGTGAAAAGCGCGGCCGGCGACGCATATTTGATGTCCTGAGCAGTTGTCTCGCTGCGGAGCGAGAAGATGTCTCGTACGCAACATTTGCCAGGATACTCGGCCTTGAGGAAACGGCAGTGAAAAGTCTCGTATACCGGTTGCGTGATCGTTACCGCAGTCTGCTCCGCGAAGAAGTCGCCCAAACCGTATGGGAAGCTAAGGAGATCGACGACGAATTGCGCTATCTCTGCGCGGCCCTGGCTGCCTCGGAATAGCGCCTTCCCCGGCAAACTCTGCCAAGTCCGTCGTCTCATTCGTTCGCAATTCACGTGCGGCGCGCACCTCGCCACGGCGAGCAAGCTGCGTGATGCGGCTTGCTTTTTTCGGCGTGCACGGAGTGATGCGCGCCGTAGCTTCGGCTGGCAGGACATTGCCCGACGAGATGATCATCCGGCGTGCTGAATTTTGTGTTTCGATGCAATATTTTGAACTGATTGTTTGCACGCAGGAGGGAGCTAATCATCGAGTAAGAAAGGTGAGAAAAATTCTTAATTTTTACGCTTTGCAATCATTTAAACTCGATCTACGCTCAGAATTCCCTTCATGAGCTCGCCTGGCGTTTCCATTTCCCTGCATCTCCAGAGTGAGTCGGGCAGTTGTGCAAAATGTGGATTGGCATCGCGCGTTGGTCGCGGTCTTTGTTTGAATTGTCTTCTTTCCGCAGGTATTCACAGCGAGGGTGAGCAACCGCAGACCGAGGAAACTCTGGACGACCTGCTCCGCAGAATTCACGGACCCGACGCGGACTGGCTGTTAGGCAATTATCAGATTCTGGAAGAAATTGGACGCGGCGGAATGGGCGTGATTTATCGCGCGCGTCAACGGCATTCGCGACGCATTATAGCGCTGAAGCGCATTTTATCGTGCCACGCCGATTCGCAGGAGACGCTCATGCGCTTTCGGCGCGAGGCGCAGGCTGCGGCCAAGCTCGATCACCCGAACATTCTGCCCATTTATGAGGTAAGCGAGAGCGAAGAGGGGCTGCCCTTTTTCAGCATGAAGTTTGCTGGCGGCGGTAGTTTACTCGAAGCAGTCCCGGCACTGCGCAGCGAGCCGCGTCGGGCTGTTGCGTTGATGGCCAAAGTGGCGCGTGCACTGCAATATGCCCATGACCAGGGAATCCTCCATCGCGACCTCAAACCGGGGAACATTTTACTGGACGGCCACAGCGAACCGCTGGTGAGCGATTTCGGATTGGCAAAATGGCTGGAGCCAATCGGCGATTTGACGCGCACACCCAGCATTTTCGGGACGCCAGGCTACATTGCGCCCGAACAAGTGAACGGATCAGCGGGAAAACTTACGCCCGCTGCTGACGTATATAGTTTAGGCGCTGTTTTGTTCCATCTGTTAACTGGCCGGCCGCCATTCACCGGCGAGCACGCGCTGAAGGTCATTCAGCAGACGACTGAAAAGCCCGCGCCCAAATTGCGCAGCCTGGCGCCGGCACTGGACCGCGATCTGGAAACTATCTGTGCCAAATGTTTGGAACGCGAGCCACACGCGCGTTATCGCTCAGCTGGCGAGCTGGCCGAAGATCTTGAACGCTGGCTCCACGGGCATTCCATTGTCGCGCGCCCAGTTTCGCCGCCGGTCCGTCTCTGGCGGTGGTCGCGACGCAATCCGATTGTTGCTGGAATGGCCGCGGTTTCGTTGGCCATGGCAACCGCAGTGGCCGTGATGATCTCGAGGGCGCAGATAGTAAGCCCGCCGACTGCAAGTGGGATTGCAGTGTTGCCCTTTGAAAGCTTCAGTCCGGATAAGGAAAGCACGTTTTTCGCTGATGGCGTCTACAATGGTGTTCTGGCGAAACTGGCGAAGCTCGGCAATCTGAAGGTGATCGACCACAACAGTGTCGCCAAATATCGCGGCGCGGGCGACACACTGGAAATCGGTCGCGCGTTGAATGTGGCTTACGTGCTTAAGGGAAGCGTGCGCCGGAGCACGGGCAGGATCCACATAAACATCCAGTTGCTTGATACGGGCAACGATTCTCAGGTTTGGGCGGAGGAATACGATCGGGAACTGAATGACGTGTTTGCGCTCCAGAGTCAGGTCGCGCAAAAAGTGGCAGATCGGCTCAGAGTTAATGTCTCATCCACCGAAAAAGCCGCCATCCAACAGCCGCCGACTACAGATCTTATCGCTTATGAAGCGTACCTCCGAGGCAAAGACCTTCTCAATGACATCGCACTGAGCACACGACAAAAGGAAGATCTGTTTCAAGCCGTCCAACTGCTTGATCAAGCTGTAGCGCTCGCCCCGTCGTTCTTTGACGCCTACTGCCAGTTAGCGGGAGCCCATGATCGAATATACTTCGGTGGGTTCGACCATACTGATGCGCGTTTGAAATTGGCCGAAACGGTAATTCAGTCGATCCAGCGGCTACGCCCGGAATCGGGAGAAACCCATTTGGCTCTCGCTCAGCATTATTACTGGGCGCACCGGGATTACGACCGGGCCAGGCAGGAGCTGGTGCTTGCGCACCTGACGTTGCCTAACGAGTCGCGGATCCCACTTTTGGCCGGCTACATTGACCGGCGTCAAGGTCGGTGGGAGAAGTCGCTCGAAGAAATCGCGCAGGCGTTGGAGCTGAACCCACAGGATTTTTCGGTGCTTCAGCAAATCGCTCTCACATACGAGGCTTTGGGCCGCTATAAAGAGATGGCTGCGACTCTTGATCGTGTGCTGGCGATCGCTCCAAAAGACGTTCCGAGCAGAGTGCGACGCGCGTTGGTCGATCTTGAAAACCGCGCTGATCCTAAAGCTTTCCACACAGCAATTGACGCAATTCTGCTGGAGGACCCGAACGTCTCGCTTTGCTTTGTGAATCCATGGCTTTTTGTTGTCTTGCGTGCACCCGATCCGGCAGCGGTCCAACGCGCATTATTCAACATGACTGACTGTGGATGCTTTGACGAAAATATTCCATTCCCTAGCGGCTGGTGCGAGGGTCAACTTGCCAAGTGGCGCGGCAACGAGCCGGCAGCTCGAGCGGCGTTCAACAGCGCACGAAACGAACTTAGCCAAACGGTACAAAACCAGCCCGATTATGCGGCTGCACTTTGCGCGCTTGGCGTCGTTGATGCCGTACTGGGGAATAAGGAGGAGGCGATTCGCGAAGGTGAACGCGCAGTCGAGTTGACGCCGGTTAGCAAAAACGCCATCGAGGGCGCGACGCTGGTCCGATATCTCGCCGTGATTTATGCATGGGCTGGTGAAAAAGATCGCGCCATCCAACGATTAGCTGAGACAACGTACCTGCCGGGCAGCCACATCAGCTACGGGTATTTGCAACTGCATCCACTTTGGGACCCGCTACGAGCTGATCCACGGTTTGAAGCGATTGTCGCTTCGCTCGCGCCAAAATAAGAGTCCAGACTGCGGCACCCGCCTGTAATGTTCGTCAGACGAACTCCTACAGGCGCGAGATTCATTGTCCGCGCGATATCGGATGAGTTGACCCCGACTGGGTGAAGCACCGGGGATGTCTGGTTCCTGCTTGACAGCCATTCAAATTACTGATAGACGCGCCCTTATGAATATCGTCAACGCAGCTAAACCTACCGTACGTTTGTTCGCCGCAATGCTGGTCACTGTGACCGTCATCGGTCTCAGCACACTGGCAATGCACGCACCTACGCAAACCCAAAACCCTGTAACATTGAAAAGCATTCAAACCGACAGGGCAGCAACATTCTACGCCGACAAGAGCCCAGATTGTGCGTGGTTTGTGGAGCTGGTTCTCCCAACCGACGGCAAGCTGGCGGCTAGCCGCCCAAGCCCAGATTGCGCGTGGTTTGTGGAGCTGGTTCTCCCAACCGGCGAGAGCAAGCTGATGGCTGAGAACTTGCAATCAGTCGCAGCGACGCTTTAAGCCTGCTAATTAGCTACCGAAGAGAGTGCCAGTCCCAAGACTGGGACTGGCCGTATTGTGTACCGAATGGAGGCCACGTCTCATTGCCGCTTAGCCCAATCACCAGTCCTTCAGCCACACCGTTTCATGAGATGTGTTCGAAGCGAATTCACGCGGCGTGGTTTGGAATACATTTTTTTTTACTAACCGCGGTTTGCCTTGCTGGAATATTCTGGTTGATAGCGCAAGGGGCAACTATTTTACCCCCGGCTTGCAACGAGTACGCGCGTAAGGCTGAGCTGGGTGCAACTTGGTGCCTGGGAAAAGAGGCCGGTTCGTCGAATCCGCTTCGGAGAGGCATCGCAACTTATCTTCATGCCGCTGGCATCCAGGCCGGCTACAGCTTTTTTGCACCTAACGTTCCAACCAAGCATCGACTCACGCTGGAGCTGTTTTACGACGACGGACGTGTAGAATACGAGTCACCGCATGTGCGCAGCAAAGCGGCTGCACTACGTTTGGACAGTTTGTTAGACAGGTTGCCCGAGCAGCGGTACGAACCGGTTCGGGAGGTGCTCGTCAAAATGCTGGCGTTCTCCGTCTGGCGCGAGCACCCGAATGTGAAAAAACTTCGCGCGACGTTCGGATCAGTTAATCCACCTAGTATTACCGAGTTTGAGCAAGGCAAAATGGAAACATTTCAACCGATGTTCAGCT
Source organism: uncultured Verrucomicrobiae bacterium (assembly GCA_963725505.1). Taxonomy (GTDB): domain Bacteria; phylum Verrucomicrobiota; class Verrucomicrobiia; order Chthoniobacterales; family UBA10450; genus Udaeobacter. The sequence continues at coordinate 316,421 of CAVRYN010000007.1, forward strand.
TCGATTTCAGCCTACGTGAAGAGGGAAGACAGTAATTCGCTAAGAGAAGAGAACGAAGGCAACGAAGAACCCTCTGGATTCAATCATGATCAAATCTTTGTTTCCTTCGTTTTCGGTAAAAGTCTTTGAAAATCCAATTAGCGACGCTATGCTGCCGCTGCGGTCATGGTGGAGACGAGTGCTGGAATTTCTGTTTCCGCCGGAAACCGACACGTGGCTTGCGGTGTTACGCATCGGCCTTGGTTTGCAAGTGGCCGCCTATACGCTGGTCTTGAGGAGCGATTGGCACTATCTGTTCGCCAGCAGTGGCAAGGGTCTTGTCGGTCGCGAAGTTGGCGAAGCAATTACTTCTTTCGATAGTCCGTTGATTCCGAAGCTCGGTTGGCTGATCGCTCTCGGTCGCAGCGTCAACATGAGCGAAGAGGCTGTGCTAAGCCTTGCTTGGGCCTGTTTGCTTTCCGCAGGCTGCTTTTTGTTGCTGGGACTCTTCTGCCGCCCAGCCGCGATTGTTGGCTGGTTTCTCCATCTTTGCGCGGCTGAAAGCGGAGGGCTACTGGCCTACGGCGCGGATAGTTTTATGACCACGGCGCTGTTCTACTTGATGTTGTCTCCACTGCCAGATCGCTACTCCTTTGATCAGTGGGTGATCAAAACAAAACAAAAAAATCCGCAGCTTTTGGGATTTTGGCGGCGGGTCCTGCAGGTGCACCTGTGCTTTGTTTACTTCATCGGCGGACTGGCAAAATGTCTCGGCAACGGCTGGTGGAACGGCGCCAATCTCTGGCGCTCGCTGATCCGGCCGCCTTTTAACCTTGTTTCGCCGGATATTCTTGTTCGCTTCAAATATGCTCTGCCTGCGCTTGGAATTTCAATCTGCCTACTCGAGGTGAGTTACCCAATTTTCATTTGGATGAAAAAGACTCGCCGCATTTGGCTGGTTTGTATTTTGGCGATGCACGCCGCCATAGGATTAATGATGGGGTTGTACCTCTTCGCTCTCGTCATGATCGTCATGAATGTAGCCGCATTCGGCACAAACCGGCGAATTGGAACCGCCGCTTCTTATTTCGGCGTAAAGGCGCCGTTGCCTTCGTCGAGGTAGATGATTGGGCCGACGCGCGAGATTTGAAGCGATTGTCGCCAAGTCCCGGACGGGAAATCTTTTTTGGCTTCGATTGTTTTGGATCCGGGCATCGATCGCCCAGTCGCGGGAGCGACGTTGATCATCATTTCGGACAAAATCCGGCCGTCCATTTGAAGCGGTGCTTTGATTCCAAGAATCCTCAAAATTGTCGGAGCAAGATCGATATTGCCCGTCGGCAAATCGTCCGTTTCGCCGCCACGCAAATCCGGGCCCGCAGCAATCAACGTGTTGTGCATGTCGAAGCGACTGAGTGTGGCGTGGGTCCCCTTCCCTGCCGCTCGTTGCCAATCGGCGTCGATCGCTCCCGGAATGCCGAACTGATTTTTTGAATCGTTCCAGCGAAAAGACATCATGACATCGGGCGCATGATCACTGCTTGCCGCGCCGTAGCCTCGCGAAGGCTGGTGAATCTTCGCTTGCTCCAGCATGAATGTCCCTTCCATCCGTTCTTTCGTGAAAATCACTCCGACAAAATCCGATTGCTGCAAGAATTCAACGAGACGACGAATCAGCTTTTCATCGTGTGCGACGACATAGAAAAGAACGCTTCCGCCGTTGCCGGCCAGCATGATGTCTCCGGGTTTCGCTTCGCTTTCGAATTCGGTCTTCGCGGCGAAACCGGCGTCATTCAAAATTTTTCGCAAATCGATTGAGCGTTCGATCGTGGAAAAACCATGGTCGGAAACGACAAAAACGTCTGTTGTTCCGCGCGCACCTCGTTGATCTAATGCTGAAAGGACCGACGCGAGATTTTCATCAGCCGACTTGATCGCGGCAAGCGCCGCTGGTGCGCCCGGCGCGGATTCGTGTTGCGTAAGATCCGGCTCGCCCAGCCAGAGAATCGAAAGCGCTGGCACCCCATCTTTCCAAAGAAAATCGGTCAATGCTTTCGTTGTCCAGGGGTCTTGTTGCAGATGAGTGGACGGAAACGGACCAAGCGTTTCGCTAATCGAAGGGAGAATCTCCGCCGGCAGTGACCTGCCTGCGAAAAGCGTGACACTGTTCGTCGTGCGTCCATGATCGGGATGCCGATCCAACAAAAGTCCGACGGATTTTGCAGCTGCGATCACGGTGCGCCCGCCTGCGCGCTGGACGAGCTCAGCGATGGTTGGAACGGAAATGTATTTGCCGCCCGACAATTCATCTCCCTTCTTCACCGCTGCTGGCGTCTCTACATCGATTGCGTGTTTAGGGTCGAGATCGGGCCGATACACATGGTTTGCAATGATCCCGTTCTTGCCGGGATAAACACCTGTAAGAAGCGCCGTTCCGTTTACCATCGTCGCAGGGGGATAAACGGCATGATGATTGTGAAAAGTGACTCCCTCACGCGAAAGCTGCCAAAGCGCCGGCGTGTTTTGTTCGCTCACAAAATCCGGACGCATCCCGTCCCAGACGACAACCACTATATGCCGCTCGGATTTCGACGGACCGGCAGGGAAAACGGTCGCGGGCAAAGAAAAAACGACAGCGAGCATCGAGAGCGATGTGCAATATTTCCGAGACATGTATGGTCGCAGATTACGCAGACGCCGTGGTGAGCGACAGTCAAATCCATTCCACAGCTTTGGTAGGGCGCGACCGGTCCGAGCCGGACTGGCGTTGAGCGCGCGCCGACTCGGCACATTGGCGGTATTCCTGTTCATATCGACGTCGACGGTGCTGGCCGTTCCCTTGATTCCGACTGCAGATGGCACCAGCTGGCGATACAACATGACTGAAGAGATCGGTAAGGGTCTTAATATTCCCGATGCCAAAGTGGACGCCGATGGCAAGATTCGCCTGCCAGTTTTGTATCGCATCAATGGGACAGAGAACGTCGATGGGAAGGATCTTCTCAAGTTCGAAATGCACCGGGCCGGCGTGATTACCAACACGGACCTTATCACGGCAAATGAACAGGGCATTATTTGCTGGGCGCGGATTAATCTGGACGGCGAGCTGGTTAAGTTTGATCCGCCGCAGACGATGATCGCCACCCCGCTTAAGAAAGGTGCCAGCTGGGATTTCAACGGACAGGCCGGCGAATTAAAAGTAAATCAGCACTACGACGTCGTTGGCGAAGAAGATATAAACGTGCCGGCCGGCAAATTTCGCACGTTCCGCATTCATGGAGAGCAAGCGTCTCCGAGCCTGATGACAATTGATCGCTGGTTCGCAAGCGGTGTTGGAATCGTCAAAGACGTCACGACGATGCGCGACGCGAGTGGCGATTTACTCCAGCGCATTTCCCTCGAGCTGGTGGAACGCCCCAAAATTACGGAGCGACCCGAAGTGAAACCGGACGCGGCGCCGAAGCAGCTTTCAGTGAGCCTTGCAAAGGATTCATTTGGGAAACCGATGACGACTTTTTCATCGAATACTCCGGAGATCTATGCGCGCTGGCAGGGACAGCGGTTGCGAAAAGGCGCAAAGGTCAAGGCCATGTGGATCGCAGAGAACATCGGCGAAGATTTTCCTCAAGATTACAAGGTGGACGAAGTCTCCGCTGTCGCCGAAAGCCCAATCGCACACGGCAGCGTTCACGCTGGCACGACCCGAAGACGGCTGGGCGCCTGGCGATTACCGCGTGGAATTTTATGTCGATGACGTTTTAGTGGACGCAGTGAAACTAAAGATTGTGAAGTGAACAAGGAGCGGCGGTCTCCGTCCGCCGGTGGGGCGGAACTAATCAGGAGGATTGCCTGCATCCTTGATTTTCTTGAATCCAAAACGATCCACCGCGGCATCGTAATAAGAGAATCCTATTTCACATGAAGAAAATCACGATTGCATTTCTTGCCGGATGTTTCATTCTGGTCGCCGGGTGCTGGGGGCTTGGAGTTCGAGGCAACGGCCATATCAAAATCGACGAACGCAAAATCGGCGCGTTTGCCAACATCGACGCCAGCGGCGCATTTGTAATCAATTGGCAAAATGGACCCCCTACCCTGCGCATTAAGACAGACGAAAATCTTTTTCCCTACATCGAGAGTGAGATTTCTGGAAACACACTTCGGTTGCGCACGCGGGAGCAGATTCGACCAACGCACGGAATAACTGTGTCCGTCGCAAGCCCTGCCCGGGAAGCGGCCAAAATCAGGGGAGCAGTAAAGCTCGCCGCAAGCCAGCTCACGGGACCCCAATTTGCTTTGGAAGGCACAGGCGCATCGCGTATCTCGCTCGATGGCAGTATCGATCAGCTCCTTGTTGATATGACCGGCGCAAGCGACCTGAAGGCAGCTGCCCTCCAAACCAAGATCGCTAAAATCTCCATCCAAGGCGCAGGGGACGCTGAGGTCGCGGTTGCTGAGACGCTAAAGGTGGCCATCACCGGTGCGGGGAAAGTAACTTACTCTGGCAATCCGCCAACGATCGAAAAACACATCAGCGGCGCAGGCTCGATTCGGCACAAAGACTAGCCGCTGGTGCGGAGATCACTCACGTATTCAGGGATTCTTGCGCTCGAGCGCAACGGTGAACGGGTGCAGCTCCGCTGTCATCAAGCCGCCAGCGACCGCGGGATCTTCTTCCATGAACTTCCGGGCCGCGGCTTCATCTTTCGCTTGGAATACTGCTATGCCGAACGTCTTGTCGCCCGATTCGGATGTGCGCCCGGCGAGGATTAGCTGGCCAGTCTTCACCGCTTCCTGAAATCGCGCGAAATGGCGGTGGAGCACGTCCTTGTCTTGAGCATTCCAATTTGCGTCCGCGTACAACCGCGGCACCAGATGTAGCACATAGATGAATTGCTTGGGCTTTTCGGGAGCCGATTCCTGTGCCACCACCGGCCAAAGGGTGACCAACAGACCAGTTGTCGCGATAATAATGTCAAAGAAAAAACGCTTCATTTCGACACGATCTATCAAATTCCGTCCGGCCGAAACATCGAAATGAACCCGATCCGTTGGCTCGGTTTTCCTGCTTTCATGGTCTCCTGATTCGTAGATTGATTCGCGCGCTCCCGCGCGCTCTCCGCTCCCCAAGCGGCTTTGCAGTCTACCCGTCGGCGTCCCCGCTCGCCGTGTTCTTATGTTCATGATTAACTCTGAACGTGGCAAAGTTTGTTCTCATTGGCAGCGGTCTCGCGGGCGGATTGCTCGCCGCGTACTTGGGCCGGCGCGGATACGATGTCGATCTTTACGAGCGGCGGGCTGATCCGCGCGAAGGCAATATCGTCGGCGGTCGTTCAATCAATCTGGCGATCTCGACGCGGGGTATTCATGCGCTCAAACAGATCGGCCTCGCGCATGAAGTGTTGCAACACGCGATCCCCATGCGCGGACGGATGATTCATCCCGCAGGCGCGGGAGCGCGCACCATTTTCAGTCCGTACGATGTCGATCCGAAAAACTGCATCAACTCAATCGGACGCGCCGCGCTCAACACGACTGTCATTGAAGCTGCGCAGCGGTATTCGAACGTGCGCGTCTACTTCAATCATAAATGCACTGACGTCGATTTAGAGGCGGCAACTGCTCAGTTGGAAACCGAAAACGTTAAAGTGACCGGACACGGCGACGCCGTCATCGGCGTCGATGGCGCGTTCTCCGCCGTGCGCAAATCAATGCAGCGGAAGATTGGCAATTTTCAGTACGACGAAAGTTATCTCGCTCACGGCTACAAGGAACTGACCATACCGCCCGGGCCCGATGGCTCGTGGCAAATGGAGAAGAACGCGCTCCACATCTGGCCACGGAAAAGTTTCATGATGATCGCACTGCCGAACCCTGACGGCTCGTTCACCTGCACACTCTTCTGGCAATTCGAAGGCCCACGCAGTTTCGCCACCACCCAGAGCGATGACGATGTACGCCGATTCTTCGATGAAGAATTTCCCGACGCTGTGCCGCTCATGCCAACGTTGCTTGAAGATTTTCGCCAAAATCCGACCGGATCACTCGTGACCATTCGTTGTGCGCCATGGTTTTATCACGACAAAGTTTGCCTGCTCGGCGACGCCGCGCACGCAGTCGTGCCGTTCTACGGCCAGGGAATGAACGCTGCGTTCGAAGATTGCGTCGTGCTGGATGAATGCCTGGAAAGATTTCCAGATGACCGCGAGCGCGCGTTCGCTGAATATTTTTCCCGGCGGAAAGAAAACGCCGATGCGCTCGCGGATCTTGCGATTGGGAATTTCATCGAGATGCGCGACAAGACCGCGTCGAAAGCATTTCGCGCAAAAAAGAAGCTCGATCATCTGCTCGAAGCCGCGCTGCCGGGAATTTACATTCCGCTTTATACGATGGTTACTTTCACACGAATGCCTTACGCCGATGCGGCGCGGCGCGCCAGGCTGCAGGATCGGATCGTTTACGGTGGGCTGATTTCCCTCTCGATGATTTTTATCGTGCTGCTGCTTCGATTGATCGCACATTGACGGAACCGCGCGGCGCGTGAACTTTGGTTAACTGCTCCGGCAGGCGAAATGAAACCAAAACGAGGAAACCATTATGAGTGATACACATGTTCCATTGATCAGCTCCGGTGTTGCCGGGCCGCTTGGCGTTGTCCATCTCCCGCGGCTTTGGCAGAAGGTCTCTCTAGAGGAAAAGGGTAAACTTGCTTCCGGCTATCCCGGCGTCGGTAAAGGGTTCGACGCGATGACCCTCGCCGCGCTCGGACTCGAAGAGCAGGCGGTGAGAGATTACATCAAGCAGAACAAGCCGACCTATCCCGAATTCGAGGCATGGGTGAAGAAGAACGCAAAATCCCTGAATCGCGACGCGATCGAGAAGCACAACGCCGCGGTGCGAGGTTACAATCATGACGACGAAACCCGGCACGGCATTCTGGGCGCATGCGGTATCGACGATGATGCTTCTGCCCCAAAAGACGCGGTGAACCTGAACAACCTTGACGATTGGTACGAGTTTCATCAGCAGGTGCTGAAGTAGTTGAGAGTTTTTAGTTGAGAGTTGAGAGATCCAAGCAAGCGGAAAGCCCAACGCTCACTTTAGAAGTCCGAGATCGCGTCAGCCACGGATGAACACGGATTTTCACGGATTAGAGAAAACAATCTGGAAACCAGGGAATCAGAAATTTTCCGAATCCGTGTTTATCTGTGTCGATCTGTGGCTAGGATTTATGCCTTCCCATGATCACGGCATTCCGGAAGACGGCTGAAACTTTTGCGGCTGGAGCGAAAACTTTAGCGCAACAATACTTCGTTTCGCCCGAAGTATTCGCAGAAGAGCAAGACAGAATTTTCTCGAAGCAATGGGTATTGGCTGGGCATCAGAGTCAGCTTGCTGAAGCGGGCGATTATTTTGTGGCGGAGGTCGCGGGCGACAGCTTGATCATTGTCCGGGATAAACACGAGGCGATCCGCGGGTTTTACAACGTGTGTCGCCACCGGGGAAGTCGGCTCATCGAAAACAGAAGCGGACGGTCCCAGGGAATTCAATGTCCCTATCACGCCTGGACATATACGCTGGATGGACGATTGATCGGGGCGCCGCACATGGATGATGTCCCGGGGTTTAATAAGGCCGATTATTCCTTGTATCCAGTGAACCTCGCTCTGTGGGAAGGATTCATCTTCGTGAATCTGGCGGACGCGGGGACCCGCCTTCGCTCAGAAGCTACGGCGCGGCAAGCTCCAGGAGATTTCATCTCCTTGGAGCGATGGTTCGCGCCGCTCGCCGGAAAATTTTCGCGCTGGAATTTGCCGTGCCTGCGCTCAGCGAAACAGATCGAGTACGATGTGCGCGCGAATTGGAAGTTAATGTTTCAGAATTACTCGGAGTGTTATCACTGCTTAGGAGTGCATCCGGAACTTTCGAAAATCTCACCAGATGACTCCTCGGAGAATGATCTGACCGACGGACCGTTCCTCGGCGGATTCATGCGGATCGCGAAAGGCCGGAGCCTGACCATGAGCGGGAACGCGTGCGCGTTGCCGATGGAACAGTTTGGTGAAGAGGATTTCCAGCTTGTTTTCTATTATTCCATTTTCCCCAACATGCTGCTGAGTTTGCATCCCGATTATGTCATGGTGCATCAACTTGTGCCGCAGTCACCTGGGCGGACACTGATTTTCTGTAATTGGTTTTTTCATCCAGAGGCGTTTGAGCGGGAAGATTTCAAACCGGAGGACGCAATCGAATTCTGGGACATGGTAAACAAGCAGGACTGGCACGTGTGCGAATTGAGCCAGCAAGGTATTTCCTCGCGCGGGTATATGCCGGGGCCGTATTCGGCGCGCGAGAGCATCGCCGCGGCGTGGGACCGGGAGTACCTGGGTTACCTGCGGTAATCTTGGAGCCATGCCACCGCCGCTTACGTACGCCAGTTATCTCGATCTGGAGAAACTGCTCTCGTTACAAAAGCCGCGCTCAAGCCCGCCGGAACATGATGAGACGCTGTTCATCATTATCCATCAAACGTACGAGCTGTGGTTCAAGCAGCTGCTACATGAGTTTGAAAAAATAAAGCGCGACTTTTCCGCAGGCGATCTTTTTGGAGCGATCCACACGTTCAAGCGCGTGCGCACGATCATGAAAGTGCTGGTAGCGCAGGTGGATATTCTGGAAACCATGACGCCCTCGTCGTTCTCCAGCTTTCGCGACCGGCTCGAGACCGCGTCGGGATTTCAGTCTGTGCAGTTTCGGGAAATGGAATTCGCGCTCGGATACAAACGTGCGTCGACAGTTGCGTATCTGAAGCCGGATTTTCCGGGCTATGATCGCTTACAAAGATTGCTCCACGAACGCAGCGTGATCGATCATTTCTACGATTTCCTTGCCATCCGCGGAGCACAGATTCCCGCCGAGTTAAAAAATCGCGACCTGACCCAACCAAATCAACCAGACGAACGCGTGCAAAAGGAAATCCTTCGGCTCTACAAGGATTCACCCGAATGCTCGATCCTCTTCGAACTAATGACCGATTTCGATGAGGGGTTGCAGGAGTGGCGCTATCGGCACATCAAGCTGGTTGAGCGAACGATCGGCGCAAAAAAAGGTACGGGTGGATCACCTGGCGTGCCGTTCCTGAAGGAATCGTTGTTCAAGCCGATCTTCCATGATTTGTGGGCGATCCGGCACGAATTGTAAAGAACGCCCAACGCTCAACGTCAAAGTCAGAGGCCTAGAAATTCGCGGACCGTGCCGGACAGCAGTTGCGCTTGTTTTTTGACCGGAAGCTTCATCGATTCAATGAGCTGACCCGGGTTCGCTTCGCCCAGCGGAAAAGGATAATCGGAGCCAAGTGCGACGCGTTCCGCGCCGAAAAGTTTGATCAGCATCCTCAGGGCGTCGGCGTCGTGAACGAGTGAATCGACATAGAACCGCGCCGGACATCCGTTGTTCGCCAGATATTTTCGCGGATCCGTTTTGTTGTCGATCGCAACCAGGTCCGGGCGAACATGGAACCCGTGCTCGATGCGACCGATCGTTCCTGGAAACGCGCCGCCGCCATGTGAAAAGGCAACGCGCAAATTCGGAAAACGCTCGAACACACCGCCGAATATCATCGAGCAAATCGCGAGCGAAGTCTCGGCCGGCATCCCGACAAGCCACGGCAGCCAATATTTCGGCATTCGATCCGCGCCCATCATGTCCCACGGATGAACAAAGATCGCAGCATTGAGTTTCTCGGCCGTTTTCCAAACGACGTCGAGAGATGGATGGTCGAGGTTGCGACATTGAGGACCGTGACAATGGTCATTCGGATCGACGTGCGTACCGATCTCGACACCGCGCAAGCCAAGCTCGCCCACGCAACGCTCCAATTCCCGCGCGGCAAGATCGACATCTTGCAGGGGAATTGTCCCGAGCCCTGCAAAGTTTTTCGGATGAGTGCGAACGACCTCAGCGATATGATCATTCAACATTCGCGAAAGATCGAGCGCGTCCTGCGGTTTGGCCCAATAGCTAAACATCACCGGCACCGTTGAAAGGATCTGCATCGAAACCTGGGCGCGATCCATATCTTCGAGGCGGCGTTCGGGATTCCAGACGTTATCGGTGATTTCGCGGAACACACGATCACCCATCATCATGCGTGCACTGCATTCGTCACGGTGCTCCAGGTGGATGAATCCCGGGTAACCGTACTTTTTATCCAAGTCCGGCCAATCCCGCGGCAAAATATGAGTGTGGATGTCGATTTTCATACAATGCTGTAGCGTCCGCTGTCTCAGCGGACTTTATGCGCTGAGACAGCGCGCGCTACAGCGCCTTCACCGGCTGCGGTTTTTCGACTTTCTTGCCGCATTTCTTACAAGTGCGGCGCGCGTCATCATTCCAGAAATCGAGCATTGCCTGGCTAAAGTGCTCGACGATGTCCGCGCAGTCGAAGTGGATGTCTTCCACCAATGCTCCGCAATTTTCACAGTAGAAAATGACATGTTCCTTTTCTCCTGGCGGTCGGCGCCGCTCGACCACCACACCTATCGTGTCCGGCGGCCGCTGCGGCGAGTGCGGCACATTTGGCGGGATAAAGAACGTTTCGCCTTCTCTGATGATATGGTCCACGATGCGGTCGCCTTCGCGGACGCGCACCTTAATGTTGCCCTTTAATTGATAGAAGTACTCCTCAGAATCGACGAGATGAAAATCATTCCGCGCGTTTGGCCCCTTGATGACCATTACGAAAAAATCACGTCCGGCGTAGAGATAACGATTGCTTACGGGTGGTTTGAATTTGTCGGCGTTCTCTTCGATCCATTTTTCCAGATCAATCGGCGGTTGCACAGTCGTCATGGCGAAGAGCGTATTTGGTACGGCGCACAGCGTCAAACGGCCTGAATCCGGCGAGCGCACCTGTTACGAATTGAGAATGTAATATTTGAAGTTTAAGCCCTAAGCGCATAAATATCCGCTTCCATGAACCCACGCCGTTTGTTTCAGATTTTGGGCGCAAGCCTCGTAGCGCTCGTTATTTGCAGTTGCGAGGAGTATCCGCCTTATGGGGCCGGCCCTTATACGCCCGGCCTCTATCCCCGCCCCGCCCCAGCAGGTTGGTGGAATGACGAAGGCGTTTCCGGTTCGCCGAAGATCGTTGTGCATATCGGCGAACAGAAAGCCTACTTTTACAAGGGCAAACATTTGGTCGCCGAATCGACCGTCTCCACTGGTAAACCCGGTTTTTCCACCCCGCCCGGTCACTATACCGTTCTCTCCAAAGACGCAGACCACGTTTCGACCATATTCGGCGATTACGTGGATAAGTACAACAACGTGGTTAGATCAAATATCGACGCTCGAAAAGATTCCCAGCCGCGAGGCACACATTTTGATGGCGCCCGAATGCCGTATGCCATGTTTTTCAGGGGCGGCTACGCGATGCACCAGGGCTATGTTCCGCCCTTTGCCGCATCGCATGGTTGCATTCGCCTGCCGAGAGGCATGGCTAAACCGTTTTTCGAAAACGCTGACGTAGGGACGCCGGTGACCGTCACAGAGTAAAGCCCGCATAGTGGAAGTGCAGCCCCGAAAGCTTTCGGGGTGATGCCGGCCGTGTTGAACGCGCGCTCGGGCCAGCCGGGATCGCCGATCCCGGCTACAGCTCCATCCTTTTGTGCTAGAATAAATCTAACAGCATGAAGGGAAGCATTATCGACGATAAACGGAGCGCCGCGGCACATTTGAGTGCTGCGGAACTGCAGCGTTACTCGCGGCATCTTATCATGCCCGAAGTTACAGCCGAGGGACAGCATCGGTTAAAGGCAGCTCGCGTTTTGTGCATTGGCGCCGGCGGACTCGGGTCCCCGGCCGCGCTCTATCTCGCAGCAGCCGGCGTCGGAACAATCGGGATTGTCGATTTCGATGAGGTCGATCTCTCGAATTTGCAGCGGCAGATTCTTCACGGAACAAAGGACATCGGCCGCGGCAAACTGGAATCCGCGCAAGACCGGCTCCGCGACGTCAACCCGGAGATCGAGATCGAATTGCACCACTGCCGTTTCTCCAGCGAAAACGCTCCCCAAATTGTGTCGGAATACGACATTGTCGTGGACGGCTCAGATAATTTCGCCACGCGCTATCTGTCGAACGACGTCTGCGTTTTTGCGCACAAGCCAAATGTGTACGGCTCGGTATTCCGGTTCGAAGGACAAACCACGGTGTTCGCGCCGCATCTCGGTGGGCCATGTTACCGGTGCCTTTTTCCGGAGCCACCTCCACCGGATGCAGTCCCGAACTGCGCGCAAGCGGGCGTGCTCGGTGTTTTGCCGGGAATCATCGGCATGCTGCAAGCGATTGAGACGATCAAGCTGATTATGGGTATCGGCGAGCCCCTGATTGGACGCCTGCTCCACTTCGACGCGCTCAAGGTTAAATTTCGAGAGCTCAACCTGCGGCGCGATGCTCAATGTCCCGTTTGCGGAGAAAATCCAACAATCTTTTCACCGATCGACTACGACCAGTTTTGCGGCGTGCGGGGGGACGAGGCGATTCCTGCAATGTCCGCGCGCGAGCTGAAGCGAAAGATGGATGCGAGCGAAGCATTCGAGCTGATCGATGTGCGGGAATCATTCGAGTACGAGATCGCGCGGATCGATGGCTCGAAGTTAATTCCTCTGGGAGAAATCGCCGAGCGGGCGGACGAGCTGCAACGCGAGCAGACGATCGTTATCCATTGCCACAGCGGCGGACGCAGCGCCGAGGCCGTGCGACTTCTGCAGCAGCGCGGTTTTACCAACGTTTACAATCTCGAAGGCGGAATCGACGCGTGGTCGGACGAGATCGATCCGAGCGTGCCGAAATATTAAATCGATCTCTGCATTCAACACCGCGCGGGTGAAGCTTCGTGTCCGTTTAGCGCCAAAGGCGCGATTTCATGGAAGTCCGCCACAGGACGGATTCGCCGTGGCGAACCCGGGGCATCGCCCCAGGAATTCGAATCGCCATGTAAACGAAGCGCTGACGGCGCGCTTCAATTGGGTGCGTCGGCTTCGTATGTCTTTAGCGCCAAAGGCGCGTTACATCATGGACAGCCTGGGGCAGCGCCCTAGGATGCTCAGTGCCGAATGCCATGAACTTCTCAAGATATTCGCGGCGTCGCTCGCCACAGCAAAAGCTAATCGTTAATTCACTGAATCGTTGATTTGCTAAATGACGAAGCATTATTGCATCGCGATCGCTTGTGTTTATTTGGCGATCTTGTTCATCTGTGGCCTGACTGGGTGCGATCGCATCGGGGGTTCGCGCTACGCGCAGTTGATGCAGGATGCAGACAGCAAATCAGCCAACGGAGATTTTGCGCGCGCGATCAACTTGTACGAAGCCGCGCTCGATGATTCCGAAAGTATTCGGAATGCTGAAGTTCACTACAAACTGGCTCTTCTTTATGACGATAAATTGAACGATCCCGTAAGTGCACTGCACCATTTCAAACGCTATCTCGCGTTAAGTCCAAACGGCCCTCACGCGAACGAGGTCAAAAAGTCGATTAAACATGACGAAGTCACCGCGCTGACAGCGCTGTCTGGAGACTCGGTTATCCCGCGATCGGAAGCGGTCCAGTTGCGGAACGAAAATCTAAATCTGCGCAAAGACCTTGAAGCGCGCGCCGGATCTTTGCGGAGTGCATCGGAGAAATCGCAGGCAAGCGATGCAAGCTCAAAGAAAACCGCCGCGAAGAAGGCAGACCGAACCTATGTTGTTCAGTCCGGCGACACGCTCTTCTCCATTTCGCGAAAATTTTATAAATCATCCAAGCGTTGGAAAGAGATTCTCGAGGCAAACAGAAAAAATATCCGCGACCCGAAAAAGCTTACGGTTGGTGAGACCCTGGTTATTCCGTAGCCGTTTTGGATCTCCCGCAAAGGGCAGTTAATGCGTCGCGATGACGTCTCTTCTAGAGCGACCTAAATAAAACTGTAGCGACTGTAGCCACGGCCCTGTGGGCCGTCCCCCTATTGTGAACACAAGCGATCAAGGAGGGCACCGGCCACAGGTCCGCACGACCGGACGGATTCGTCCTGCGGCGAACCGGTGGCTACAAGGTTTGTTAAACCGCTCTAAAACTTCACTACGAACGCCACTGCCCCGCCAACATTGGCTACTTGGTAATCGAAAACGCTTTGATTAGATTGGTTTAGTGCAAACGTGCTTACGGCGCTCGCCGTAAGATATTTGTTCACGCGATAATTCGCTGTTAGGGCAAGAATCTCGCTCACGTCATCCCGACCTCCCTCCCAATACTGCCGCACCACGATGGTACCCACAGCGTTGACGAAAAAAGAACGTGTGATAATCGCCGAATAACCCAGATAGATCCCATAATCGTTTCGGCGCGCTGAAATCGTTTGTGCTGGAGGGGGTGCCTGCCCGGATTCCTCGGCTGCGGCGCTGATGTTCACGTTCGCGCCCAAAGAAAGCTGTTGCGCGCGGCTCAAGCTAAACGGAACCTCGGCGTTTAAAATAAAGCCATGGTTTTGAAAGAAAGCTGAGAAACTGTTTTTCTTTGTCAGACGGTTGTAATCGTACTCGAGGCGCAAAAGCAGATTATGCCACTGCGGCACGAGGTATCTCAGGCCGGCTTCAACATCAAAACTTCCGAAGTTGAATTCGTCGAACCGGTCGTAGTAAAACAATTGCTCACGGACATCGATCAGTCCGTACAAGTTTTGCGTAATCCTCGGCTCGTAGAAAGCAGCAGCAGCCGGCGCCACCACAAAATCGCTCTGCTCATTATTCCGGGTGAGCGCAACATTTGATGTCCAATAAAACGGCACGCCAGCCGAGATGGTAAAGGGCTGATACTCGTCCACCCTTTTGAGAATTTGTTGCTCGCCGAGATCGGCATCGCCAGGCGCGGCCGCCACGTTGCCGCCTTCGACCCCGCTGGGAGGCGCAGTCGAAGGAAAAGCCGACGGCGCCTGTTCGCGCGCCGACTGCGCCTGGTTCGCGCTCTGCGCAAAACCTTCGTTTGCGACGCTGAAACAGAGCGCGCACAAGATTGCTACGAACCCGGTTCGATGAGGACGACGCCAAGGCTTCACGCCCACGACCCTTTTTCTCAGGCCGCCCGCTACATACCTCAAGCCAATAATCTTGATGTCTAAATGCATGTTGGAATCTCCAAGAACCCGGTCCTGATCACAAAATCCGCCGGCCACCAGTTTGCGTAGTGCGGCGGTCGCGCATCTCATGGATTAGCATTTTACGTACTCCTCTTGGCAGACCATTGAGATCTCTCAAATTACTCCTGGTCGGGCAACCGGAAATCGTGATCCTGCCATCAGGACCGACGACAGCTCCATCGAGCAGGGCCAGCAAGTCCGCCGTGTTGCTGACGTTGATCGTGGTGATATTGCCGTGTCTCGCGGGCGAGGGCGGAGGAGCACCAAACGGCGGCGCCTGGTTGAGCGGCAGAGGATTATTCGCGCCTGCGCCGGCGAATGTGCCGGTGGTCGTGCCGTTACCGCCCCACGTCTCGGAGTAATTGGCGTTGTTGGTGTAAACATCGGCCGGATTTGAGCCACCAATGGTGACCACGACATTGTTGAAAATGGTGACCGAATTAGCCGCCAGAATCTTTATGCTGTTGCCGTCAAGCGTGACGTTGGACATAAAATTAAGCTGACCGTTGCTGCCCGGCGCATAAAGTTTCAATATCGAATCAGCCGTGAGGGTGCCACCGCCAATATTGAGCGCGCCGTTGGCGCCGAACACACCAGCTTTGAGCACGTCTGCGTGAGCGGTGGCATTATTGAATGTGATCGTGCCATTGCCGTCGATGTACGAAAGAAACGTCCCGCCCACATTGTAACTGCCGCCGTTAAAATTGATCGCGGCGGATGCGGCCGCATCGCTGCCGTAAATCGCAACCGTCGCGTCAGTGGTAACGGTAGTCGTGCCGGGAACGTTCATGTTGATGGCAGCGTTACCGCCGACGGTCCCCTGCCTAGTGTCGATCTGGGCAACCAAAGAATTTGCGGTAATGCCGTCGGCGGTCAGGTTGATCGTAGCGTTCCCGTCGATCCCTCCCGTATTGTTATCGATGCTAGCGAACAATTCAGAGGCGATGGAAATATTCGCCGTGGTCAGATTAATCGCGGCGTCCGAGCCGATTGTTGAGCCATTGCCGCTGGTGATGATAAAGCTTAGGTTACCGCCGGTTGAAACATCGGCCGCGGTCAGGCTGATAGTGGCAGCCCCTCCGATCGTTTCGGGTGCTACACCTGTAAAGGCACCCATTGTGAAGCTGGCGTCGCCCTGGGTAGTGAGATCGCCGGAGAGATTGAAATTGATAGTCGCGTTCCCGACGATGCTGCCACCATTATGGCCGGGACCACTAACATCATTGTTGATATCACTAAACAGGGAAGCGCTGGAAATGTTGTTGGCGGTCACGTTGATCGTGGCATTCGAGCCGATCGTCCCGCCATTGGAGTTATCAATCGTGAAAACCGCGTTGCCCTGAGTCGTGAGATCACCAGGATCGCCGGTAAGATTGAAGTTGAGGTTGGCGTTCCCGGCGATGCTGCCGCCGCCGTAGTTATAGATGGTATCAAAGAGAGAGCCGCCGACGGAAATATTGGCCGCGCTGACATTAATCGTCGCGTTTGACCCCATTGTCCCGGGGCCGCTCCCGTTCCCATTGTCATTGTTAAAAATTTGGAACTGCGCGTCGCCCTGAGTGGTGATATCCCCAGAGACGTTCAAAGTATTGTTCCCACCCGTGCCAATGTGGCCCCCCTGGTTTTCGGTTATGAGGAATAGCGGGCCCGCGTTTAGATTCCCACCAACAGTCATGAAAATATTTCCTCCGGTTCCGATTGATCCGCCGCTACCATTTTGAATCTGCGCGGAGATCGAACCATTGGTCGACGTGCCAGTGGTTGAAGCATTCCCATCAAACGTGACGTTGATATCACCGCCCGTCCCGATCGTTCCACCCGTTGCTGTCGGATTAAAAAATCCGCTGCCGTTGAGAAGGTTCCAGTTAAGACTGTGAAACTGCCCGGCAGTGGCTGTGACATCACCCACAAAGTGAGCGGTTATATTGGCGCCGTTATTGATCGTTCCGCCGTTAAAGTTATCCACTTCCAGATCTAGCCCGCCATCCAACATCACAGGGCCAACGGTGTGCAGCGTTACATTGCCACCGTTGTCGATCACGCCGCCGTTCGAATTATCGATGTATTCGGTTAGATTCGTGGTCGAAGTGCTGCCACCTACTGAATAAAGAACTCCGTCACCAGCGGCGCCGGTGCCAATATGGCCTCCATTGCCGTTTAGAATTTGTAAAGTGACCCCGCCGGGCACAGTCACATCGTTCGTGACATTTACCGCAACGTTCGCGGTCCCCCCGATGGAGCCGCCGCTGCTGTTATCAATCGAAAAGTTGGAATCGCTTTGACTGGTGAGATTGCCGGATAGCGAAAAGTTGATGGTCGCATTACCGCCGATGCTGCCACCGCCGCCGTTATTTATCGACGCGCTCAAAGCACCAGGCGCGGTATCGGTAGTGGCCAAGCTAGCCGCGCTGACGGTGATCGCTGCATTCGAACCTATGGTTCCCCCGCCATTGCCGATGAATTGCGAATCGTCGAGAGCGGCGATATCGCCGACAACAACAAGGTTAATCGTCGCATTCCCGCCGATGGTGCCGCCGTTATCGCCGGCATTTCTGCCGTTATGGATGGAAGTATCGAGCGTACCGCCGATAGAAAAGCTGTTAGCATTTATATTGAGAACGGCATCTTGTCCGATCGTTCCCCCGATGCCACCAATGCCACCGGGTCCGCTCGCCACGTAATTATTTCGGATCTCGAAATCCGCGTCAACCTGAGTGGTTAGATTGCCGGAGAGGTTCAATGTGATGTTTGCGCTGGAATCGATTGTTCCGCCGGGGCCGGTCACCCCACCGTTTTGGTTGTTAATCTCAACGTCCAACGACCCTGCGGTGACGGCGAGATTGGCCGCGGTGAGTTGGAGAGTGGCGCTTCCATGGATGGTTCCACCAATGGGGCTGTCAGCATGCATGGCGTCGCCGCTGTCGTTCGTGATCAGCCAAGTCGCGGCGGATTCACCTTGAAAGTTCACGTTGTCGGCACCTTGAACGGTTATGTCGTGTGCGACGCTGAAGTTCAGAAGAGCGTTACCGTCGATGGTGCCGCCTCTGTCGCTGATTGCAACGCCGAGATTCCCGCCGATTGAAGCGCTGTCAGAATGGAAAAGCAGAGTAGCGTCCCCGCCAATTGTTGATCCGGCCGTGTTATTATCGTACCGACTCGAGATTCCTAGGGACAAACTTTCGGTATTTCCAAGAAAATCCAGCCCGTCGTGCAGAGTGGTGAGCGCACCGCCGATATTTAAAGTAAGGTTGACGCCAGAACCGATGACACCGCCGCCGCGATTGTTGATGGCCACACTAATGGAGTCTGCGGTGAGGTTTCCTCCCGTCGTAAGAGAAACATTTCCACCCGTGCCGATATGGCCGGCTGGGTTAGCGCTCTCATCGTAATTCTCAACGAGCAGACTTAGCTGGCCCTGAGTGGAAACGTTGCCGTCCACCGTGAGGGTGATATTGCCGCCGTTGTCGATTTGCCCGTTCGTGTTTTGAACAACGAGCGCGAAGTCGCCGCCAAGTTCGGTAGTGGTCAGATCGCTGCCGATGCTCACGGCAATGTTTCCGCCTGTTCCGATGTGCGCGCCCTCGTTCCTGACGCGCAAGAGAGAAAACTCGGTAGCGGAACTATTCGTGTAATCGCCTGTAATGTTGAGCGTGAGATTGGCGCCATTGGACACTGTCGTGCCGGGCAAGACCAGTGCGTCTAGTCTCACCCTGCCATCGAGCAAGAGGGAACCGCCGATTTGCAGCGTCAGATTGTTTCCAGCGGTCGCCTCGAATTCGCCGACGCTCATCGTGCCGGGGTTGGTAAGCTGAATCGATCCTTCTGCGGCAAGCTCGAGAATCCCGATGCCGGAAATCGGGGAATTAAGAATGAGGTTCGAGCCAGCGCCGCGCGCGTACATGGCAAGCTCGTTGAGGTTCTGGAACGAGACGTCCGACGTGAGATTGATCGAACCGTTAACCGTCGCCAGTGCCAGCAGGTCAAGCCCCGTAAACGTCAGGACGCCGCCTGGCGGTCCGGAGGTAATTCCATTCACACCGATCAAAACAAGTTTTGTCACGCCGCCGTTGCTTATGTCGATGGCCGGATTGCCGTTAAGTGACAGATTCTGAAACTTAAAGGCGGCGATCGGTAAATGGTTGGGATCGGCAAAAAATCCGGTATCAAGATTTATCGCATTATCGAAAGCCGACGTGGATCCGAATGCCCACAGCGTGAAAGGCCCATCATCAGCCGAGCCGCGATAGATTTTGCCGAAGTCAGTTACGCCATTGGTGGTGATCGAGGGATCGGTCGTGATGACTGTGCCGCTGGTTATGAGGTAAGGGTTTGGCGAAGTAATTACTGCCGGTGTCCCAAACTTGGTCGGCGTTGCTGTCGGCGGTGGAGTGATAGAAGGGGTCGGTGTTGGTGGTGGAGTGATGGAAGGCGTCGGAGTTGCAAAAGTGTTTGCTACAACCACCGGGTTCGCGTTGGTGTTTAGACTGGTCACGTTAATCACATTGATCAAGTTTTTGGCGAGCGGTTGAGTAGTTGTTCCAGCTAACTGCTGCTCTGCGAGTTGCTGGTCCGCTACCGTCTGTATCAGTGGCAAGTTCGCCAGCGGCCCAAAATCTACGATCAGCGCCGACGTCGCCAGCACCAGTTTCACATCGAATTTTTCCGGCTTACTAACGCGCCCGCCTTCGGCTGTCACCATTTCGCCGCCATGAACAGTCACAGCTTTTTCAGGGTGGCCGAGCGGATAAATAGTGCCGGTTCCTTCGAGAACCATAAATTTCGTCGGCGGCCCCGTTGCAAGAAGGGCCGTCCCGCCCATAACGGAAACGGTGACAGAGGTTGTGTTGGCCCTGACTGCAGGAGCGTTAGGCGGAACCTGGAGAAGAATCGTGCCCTTGGTCAACTCTGCCTGACGCGCTCCGGCAGTAAAACTGAAAATCGTGTTCGCGCCGAGCCGGGTGATAGTGAGATCCTTAAAAGTCAATTCCGCCCGCGATTCCACTCCGGTGCGCACCGCCGAGCCCACCGTGATTTTATCGTTCACCGCCGCGGGATGAGGCGCGGCATGCGCTTCCAACAAGCGCACGTCCTGAATTATTTGTGACACGCGTGCTTCTTGCAATGGGTCAGCGTTCGCCAATCGCGTCGGGGCAACCAAAATAAAGAGGACCCCGCAGACCGTTATCGGTTTGCTGCTAAAAGTTTTCGTCAAAAACTCTTTCATATTTATCTCCTACTGTGCTGCACTGGTCGCTTCCGGCGATGAATGTGGCGTTGCCGGTGCGGCAGTTATCCGACCCGCTACATTGGTCTGGGCTTGGCCAAGAACCGATACTCGTGTTCCACCGCCGAAAATAACAAGGTTGGTGTCGATCAAAGTCTTTTTCGATTTCTCTTTTTGCTGCTTCTGGCTTTCTGCCGCGATCAATTTCTGGCTGCGCAGCGGCGGAAGATCGACAACGAATCGGCTGGTCTTCACAAAACGCGCAATATCGAAGTCCACCGGATCGCTCACCGCTGCGTTTGGATTGCCCATCACCAATTGGCCCGGGCCAACCAGAACCGAATCGCCGGGGTGGCCGGGGCGATACAAGCGTCCAGTGCCTTCCAACACCAGGAATTTATAAACGCCGGGATGATATTCGATCATCGCGGTCGTCCCCGTGATCGCCGACGCGACAGTGCCCGCATTGATTTTCGCACCATTCGCGCTCTTCGGCGCCTCAACCAGAGCTGCCCCCTCGTCCAAGTTCAAATCGTGCGTTCCATTTTTGAAACTGAAACTGGTGTTGGCCGCGAGCCGCACAACTGTTTCATCTGGAAAAATCAGCTCAGCGCCTGACGAGCTGCCGGTTCGGATGATGGTGTCCTCGTCAACGATGCCGTTAACCGACGCTGAGCGCGCGGCAGTCATGGGACGCACCAATTGCACATGATTGGTTACCCGGGTGATGCGTGCCTGGCTGGCTGAAGCCGCATTCGCTTCGCTTGGAAACCACCTCATCAGACCCGCAGTGATGGCCACTAAAGTAAGAAGCTGAACCTCCCGATGGATGTGCATGTCAGCTGATAGCCATAATTTCGGCGAGCTTTTTGAGGCTTGGCCTTAGTGAGGTCAAGCATTTTTTATTAAACGCGCTAAAAAAGTGTCCGGAACAAAGCTCACAGGCGACGCGGGAGGGGCCTTTGTGCCAAACGCCCGGCGATAGGCGGCTGCTTCGAATTCCTCCAGCCAGCTGGCTGCACTTTCATCCTTCGCCTCGAGCCTTTGAGTGACTTCTGGGACTCATTGGTTCCTGCTAAACTCAAGCGCACCGTCTTTTGCATTGACTTGGACAGTCTGGCCTTCTCGGACTTTGCCTTCGAGGATGTCGATGCTGAGCGGATCGAGAATTTCCTTTTGAATAGTGCGCCGCAGCGGGCGTGCGCCATAAACAGGGTCGTACCCTTCGCGCGTCTGCATTTGAACAGTGGCCGCGGTCTTATGTGCGCCTTACAATCAGTCGCGCCCTGACATGCGGCAGTCCAAGTCATTACTTCGGCGCAGGATGCCGGTCCGAGCGATACGGAACCGGCACATACTCTACTGAAGGCTGCCGGCGCATGGGCTGTGGATAAAGCTCCATTAATCGCAGCACGTTTTCCGGGATATTGCTGTTGACCGGCAAACCGAGCGCCTGCGCGCGATCGCAGGTGATGGGATAATCGTGCGTCCACGTGCCGCTGGTCATAAGTTTGGCAATCTCTTCCGCCTTTTCGCTCGGATATCTATCCGCTAACAACTCACCCACCTCATGTCGCATTTGCGTGATCGCCTTTTCCGCCTGGTCGGCCAGGATCAATGTCTTGTCGTCTACCTCGGCGACAGGTTTCTGATGAGCCGCCTTCAAAATCGAAGCGGCTGGATATTCACCGAGCTGCGGATCAACCGGCCCCAATACGGCGTACCTGGACATGATGATTTCATCCGCGGCCAGCGCGAGCAGGGTGCCGCCCGACATGGCGTAATGCGGGACAAACACTGTGACCTTGCCTTTGCGTGTGAAAATCGCGCGCGCAATTTGCGTGGCCGCCAAAACCAAACCGCCAGGCGTATGCAGCACCAAATCTATGGGAATCTCGGGATCGGTCAGGTGAATGGCTCGTAGTACCTCTTCGCTATCGTTGATGTCAATGTAACGGAATATTGGAAAGCCGAGCAGGCTCATCGTCTCCTGCCGGTGCACGAGAAGAACGACGCGCGATTTTCGTTCGCGCTCGATCAGAGCAATCATGCGTTTGCGCGACGCTTCCAACAATTTCTGTTTGATGATCGGCTGGAGCGCCGACAGCATGAAAAACAGCCAGAAAATATCCATTTTTATTCTCCTTTCGCCTAACGAGTCCGCGGTTCCCACGCCCAATCGAGCCCGTACTCATCTGGTTGAAATTGCCGGCGCCGGCGCACAAACAATCGACACAGAAGCATCCCACTCACAAATCCACCTACGTGCGCCCACCACGCTATACCGCCGACCTCCTGCGGACCAGCCAGCGACGCGGTGCCGCTAAACAGTTGAATAAGGAACCAGAGGACAAGATAAAGGACCGCGGGAACCTCGAAAAAGAACGGGAAGAAGAAGATTGGAAACAGAACAATGAGTCGCGCCGTCGGAAAAAACATCAGATACGCACCGAGCACGCCCGCGATCGCGCCCGAGGCGCCTACCGATGGAAGCGTCGAATCCGGATTTGTCAGCAACTGCGTGAGACCGGCGATGCCGCCGCAGAGCAGATAAAAAATCCCAAATCGGACCGATCCCATCCGGTCCTCGACGTTGTCGCCGAAAATCCAGAGTGTCCACATGTTGGCTATGATGTGCAGCCAGCCGCCGTGCAGAAATTGATACGTGAGGATCGTCCAGTAACCGTCTACGGGAAAACCGACATAGGCAGCCCAATCAGGGTGAGTGAAACGCGCCGGCACAATTCCAAAGAGATAAAAGAGTTGTTCGACCCCATGCGGGGGCAGCATCAACTCGAAGAAAAAAACGATCGCGTTGATAAAAATCAATGCGTGCGTAACTACCGGCACGGAGCGGCTCGGAACCGAGTCCTGAATTGGAAACATTTTGGTACTTAGTTATAGCATCAGCGCCATCAATCGGCTGCGACTGGGGACCTCCAGCTTGCTGAAGATGGAATGAAGATGTTTTTTTACTGTTTCGAGGCTCAAACCGCTTTCATTTGCAATCTCCTGATTACTGCGCCCATCGCACACTAATCGCGCCAAATTTTGTTCTCGACTTGTGAGCCGGACCAGATGCGACAAGGAAGCGCCGCTGGTCTGATATCCCGTTGCGCGGCTCCCGTGTAAACTCTCGAACTCGATTAGAAAATGTGGTCGCGCAACGGCGGCCGAACTAATCTGTTTCAAACTGATAGTGGCGCGAAGATCGCGCCGCGTCGCATGCCGAACTGTCTCGTCCCTGAAATTGGCTGTCGCAAGCCCAAGGGAAGTCAGCTGTTTCCAGCGATTCTTGAGAACGCGACATCGATCGAGGATCTCAGGAGGAAGCGGTGCTTTCAATTTGATGAAGCCCAACCCCGAAAACCCACGATGCCACCCAGCACAACACTCGGTTGCGGCTTGATTTCGATAGACCAATCTCAAATTCCATCGCAACAGAACTGTTGGTAACGGGACACGGCTCATAAATTGTTCGAAGGCCACTCGCTCCGCTCGTTCGCGCTCGAGCAAACGTAGCCGACCCAGTGCTGTTTGGAATTGAGCATGAAGATGGCGCACCAATCTCATTTCGCACCGCGAGAGCTCGCCTTGCTGCACGCTGCGCACCACAATGATTGCGGCGAGGAGGCGCCTAACATCCCAGAAGAACAAGCCGACGGCACATCGGCCATTTATCGGCATCATACAATCGCGGTAAAACGAGGACCGCCTAAAATGGCGCTTATCGGAATAAAAATCGCCGATGAATACGACGTTCCGATGTGGATGAGCCTTGAAATATTTCTCGATCGGCGCGATCGGGAAAAAGCTGCCCGAAAGTTTCTCGGTCGATTTGGCAATCCCTGGGAAAATCGGACTGTGCTGCAAGGTCAGGCCGATGAAACAGGTGGGGAGCGCCGCTTCCATTACATCTTGAACGGCATTCCAAAACGAATCGACGTTGATCGCCGCGTGCAGATGTAACAGCGGTTTTTCCAATGTCGGATCGATAATCGATTGCAGTCTGGCACTCACTTTGGATCGTCGCCTCATTCACCCCTCCCCGTTGCGGCTCAACGCTCAATTATGTATCGCGCCTACGAAGCAGATTGATTGGATCGGCATTCTCGAACGCAAATCTGAGCGGCGCAAAAATACAACTTAAGATACTCAGCGAAGCGGGTGAATCACTCGATATTTAGAAATCGTCAGCACTCCGGCTGCGATTCAAACCACTGATAGTTCAACAACCAACACTCGAAAGGAATATCGAAATGCAACAAACACTCACTCGCTGGGAGCCACTCCGAGAAATGGAAGAGTTCCAAAACCGTCTCTCAACCCTTTTTGGCCGACCACCACGCCGCGGAAACGGTCGGGAAGAGATCACTCTGCCTGAATGGACGCCCCTGGCGGACATTACCGAAGATGATAAGGAATATCTCATCAAGGCCGAGTTGCCTGAGATGAAAAAAGAAGACGTAAAGGTCACGGTCGAAAACGGCGTGTTGACCATCTCCGGCGAACGGAAGTTTGAAAAAGAAGAAAAGCAAAAGAAATATCACCGCGTCGAGCGCGGTTACGGTACGTTCATGCGCAGTTTCGCTCTGCCCGACGATGCCGATTTCAACAAAGTAAACGCGGAGTTCAAGAATGGCGTGCTTACGGTGCATGTGCCAAAGAGCGAGCACGCCCAACCCAAACAAATTGACGTCAAGGTCGCCTGAGTAAACGCTGCGACCGTATTTTCGCGCGTGCGCGTCTACAGTGAATCAGACGCGCGCGCGTGGAGCCAATTTCGATGAAGATAAGGAGGGCATGTTATGGCGATCGCACAAACCAGATCGCGCGAAATTCAATTGTTCGAACCAGCGCAGAATGCCCTGCACACCAGAAAGTGCCGCGCCGCGCCATTCGCAAACCAATCACCGTTCTTTATGTCAACGACGACTGAAGCAATGCCTTCGACAAGTACAAAGTCGGAACCAGAACATGCCTACAAGGAGATGTACTCCAAGAGTCGGCGGTCCGCGCTGCCTCCCGAAACGGAGGCGCCAGATTTTACTTTACGAAGTACGCCCGACCAATGGCTTAGCTTGAGTGAGTTTCGTGGTCAGCCGGTCGTGCTGGCGTTTTACCCGGCAGATTGGAGCCCGGTCTGTGGAGATCAGATGGCTCTCTACAACGAAATGTTGAAGGAATTTCACGACCTCGGCGCTGAACTAATTGGAATCTCGGTCGATGGGGCCTGGTGTCACGCAGCATTTGCACGCGACCGCAAACTACATTTTCCGCTTCTGGCCGACTTCGAGCCGAAGGGGGACGTCGCCCGTCGTTACGGAGTCTACCGCTACAAGGATGGTGTGAGCGAGCGAGCGCTGTTTGTGATCGATGCGGACGGGAAGGTTTACTGGAGTTTTGTTTCACCAATCGGCGTTAACCCCGGAGCCGATGGAATTCTTTCTGCGTTGGAGGATTTGCAAAACAAACAAACAGTGCCGGCAACGATGGAAGCCAAATGATCAACCGAATGTATCTCAAATTGCCGGACCCTGAACGCGATCACTTTCAAGGCACGATTGACGCGCCGATTGCATTGCTGGAGTACGGAGATTATGAATGTTCTTTTTGCGGCGAAGTTCAGCCAATCGTCAAAGAAATTCAGCGCCGACTTGGGGACGATCTCTGTTTTGCCTTCCGGCATTTTCCGCTCACGAATGTTCATCCGCATGCTGAGCATGCAGCTGAAGCCGCCGAAGCGGCTGCAGAACAGAGAAGTTTTTGGGCGATGCATGAAACACTCTTTGCCAATCAGGATGCGCTCGATGACGAAGCGCTGGCGGAATACGCAGCCGCGCTCGGTCTTAACGCAAAACGTCTGATTCAGGAAGTCATTTCAGGCGCACACGCCAAGCGCATTCTGGAAGACTTTAGGAGCGGAGTGCGTGCGGGAGTCAACAGCACGCCATGTTTCTTCATTAATGGTCAGCGCTATGACGGCGAGCGCGCCCTCGAGCCCCTTCTGGCCGCGTTGTCGTATCCTGCAACCATTACTTAAAAATGATCGATCCAGCCAGAAGTTCGGCATACATGCGGGAAAGCGCGCAAGTGCCCTCGCGCGAAATCCAACTGTTTGAGCCGCCGGCCGATGAGCTCTACACGATTGAAACGACATCGTGCATCGTCGATGTCCCGCGACGCACCATTCTCATTTATTGCAAGCATCATCTTCTCTCGCCAGCGACGGGCACGACCGATCACGGCTATTGCTTTAACGGTGATGCCATTCGCACCTTACGTCGCATCGAAGCGCTTCGGACCGTTTGCGGCAACGATTTCGCAGGAATCAAGATCATCCTCGATTTAACCGCCGCCTTGGAACGACTCCGATCGGACATCCGATTATTGTCGCGCGCGAAGGCGCCGATTCTTGGCGAAAGGACGACAGCAAAGTATTCTCTGCTTCACCTCGAAGAATTAATGTGAGGTCCGGCTCCCGGCGAAAGCGGAAGTAGCCCAAAATAACACCGCGGGCTAAATCGGCCGGTGCAGAGATTAAACTCTATGTTACGCGGAATTCGAGCGCGCCGTCTTTTGCATTGACGGAGACAGTCTGGCCTTCGCGGACTTTGCCTTCGAGGATGTCGATGCTGAGCGGATCGAGAATTTCCTTTTGAATAGTGCGCCGGAGCGGGCGCGCGCCCTAAACCAGGATCGTACCCTTCGCGCGCGAGGAGTTCCTTCGCGGAATCTGAGAGCTTGAGAGTGATCTTTTGTTGCTCGAGGCGCTTCGACAGCCGCCTAAGCTGAATTTCGACAATCTTCTTCAAATCATCTTCGGTGAGTCGGTCGAAAATGATGATCTCATCGACGCGGTTGAGAAACTCGGGGCGAAAATGAGCGCGCAACGCATCTGTGACGAGTCGGCGCCGCGCTTCACGCGATTCTTCCTCGGTGATGTATTGCGAACCGATATTCGAGGTCATGATCACGACCGTGTTTTTGAAATCGACCGTTCTCCCCTGCCCGTCCGTGATGCGGCCATCATCGAGCACTTGCAGCAACACGTTGAACACGTCCGGATGCGCTTTTTCGATTTCGTCGAAGAGCACGACCGAGTACGGTCTGCGCCGAACGGCTTCAGAAAGTTGGCCGCCCTCTTCGTAGCCGACGTAGCCCGGCGGCGCACCGATCAAGCGCGCGACCGTGTGTTTCTCCATGTATTCGCTCATGTCGATGCGGATCATGGCGTTCTCGTCGTCGAACAAAAACTCGGCAAGCGCTCGTGCCAATTCCGTTTTGCCGACGCCGGTTGGTCCGAGAAAAATGAATGAGCCAAGAGGGCGATTCGGGTCCTGCAAGCCGGCGCGGGCGCGGCGCACCGCGTTGGCAACGGCCTTTATCGCCTCATCCTGTCCGACAACGCGCAAATGCAAGTGTTCCTCCAATTTTACCAGCTTTTCCCGCTCGCCCTGCTGCAATCGCGAGACCGGAATGTGCGTCCAGCTGGAAACAACTTCAGCAATGTCTTCCTCAGTTACCTCTTCGCGAAGAAGCGATTTCTTGGCCTTCGCACTTTTCGCAGTGGCGTCCGCCAATTTCTTTTCCAATTCCGGGATGCGCCCGTATTGAATTTCACTCGCCTTCGCCAATTCACCGCGACGTTGGGCACGTTCCAGCTCGGTCCGCAGCCGTTCGAGTTCTTCTTTCCATTTGCGCTGCTCTTCGATGACGGCCTTTTCTTTCTGCCATTCGGCTTTCAGCGCACTCGACTTTTCCTTTAGCTCTGCCAATTCTCTTTCAAGCTTCTTCAAACGTTCCTTGCTTGCGGGATCTTTCTCTTTCTTGAGCGCTTGCCGTTCCATCTCATGCTGCATGATCTCGCGCTCGATCACATCGATCTCGGTTGGCATCGACTCGAGCTCGATCTTCAAACGCGACGCAGCTTCATCGACCAGATCGATTGCCTTATCCGGCAAAAATCTGTCGGTGATGTAGCGATGCGACAGCATCGCTGCAGCGACGAGCGCGCTGTCGGTAATGCGCACGCCGTGGTGCACTTCGTAGCGTTCCTTTAATCCGCGCAGGATCGCGATCGTGTCTTCCACGGATGGCTCATTGACCAGTACTGGCTGAAAACGCCGCTCCAATGCCGCGTCTTTCTCAATGTATTTGCGGTATTCATCGATCGTGGTTGCACCGACGGTGCGCAGCTCGCCGCGCGCCAGCATCGGCTTAAGCATGTTCGATGCATCGACCGAACCTTCTGCTGCGCCCGCTCCGACGATGGTGTGCAATTCGTCGATGAACAGAATGATCTGGCCCTGCGCATCAGTCACCTCTTTCAAAAACGCTTTGAGGCGATCTTCAAATTCGCCGCGGAACTTTGCGCCAGCCACCATCGCGCCAATATCCATGGCGATGATTCGCTTTTGCTTTAACGAATCCGGCACATCGCCGCTGATGATTCGCCGTGCCAAGCCTTCGACGATTGCTGTTTTACCGACACCCGGATCGCCGATGAGCACTGGGTTATTTTTTGTCCGGCGTGACAACACTTGCATGATTCGCCGGATTTCGTTGTCGCGTCCGATCACCGGATCGATCTTGCCGCGTCGCGCCAGCTCAGTCAGGTCGCGGCCGTATTTCTCCAGCGTCTGATACTTGCCTTCGGGATTTTGATCGGTCACGCGCTGGGAACCGCGCACTTGCTGAAGCCCTTGCATGAGCTTGTCGCGCGTGACGCCGAGATCCTTCAATAATTTTGCCGCAGGAACCCCGCTCGCCGGGGCGCCGGCTAATGCCAGCAAGTAATGCTCAGCGCTGGTGAATTCATCCTTCAGCTTCGACATCTCCTTTTCCGCGTTGTCCAGCACGCTGCGAAGCTCGTTCGACAGGCGCAGGTCGGCGGCGGCACCATGGATTTTCGGGCGGCGCTCCAGCTCTGAGCGCAGCTGTGCATGGAGCTGATCTACGTTTGCTCCAATCTTCTCAAGAAGCGGCCGCGTTATGCCCTCACCCTGGTCCAGAAGCGCGGAGAGAAAATGCTCGTTTGTGATTTCCGGATGATTGGCCTGCGAAGCCAGATCCTGCGCCGCCTGCAGCGCCTCCTGCATCTTCTGCGTGTATTTGTCGATGCGCATGCTTCAACATATGAGCGCGAGCAGTAGAGGCAATTGCGTGATCAACGATCTTGTGGGAGGTCCTTCTCCCGCGGCTGCGGGATCCGGATGACCGCTGGGAACGTGCCAGCGTGCTCATCCATTGCAGCCGCGCTTCATCCCGTCTATGAGTGTTTGCGATGAGTACGGAGGTGAAATTGGGCACGCGGCATGCATTGCGCGTCCTGCGACCGGGTCCGTTTCGCCGTTATATCATCGGCAGTGCGATCTCCGACACAGGGACGTGGATGCAGGTGATGGCGCAGGGTTACCTGATGAGCACGCTTACGAGCAAAGCGCTCCTGCTCGGAATGGCCAATCTCGCTGCCGGTCTGCCGATGCTCCTTTTAACGATGGTCGGCGGTTCGGCAGCCGACCGTTTCGATAAACGAAAAATTCTTCTCACGACGCAGTACGTCCAGATCGCGCTCGCAATTTCCATCGGGTTCTTGATCATGAGCGGCAAAATCCAAATCTGGCACATCCTGGCGTTTGCGGCCGTGCTCGGCATTTCGAACTCGTTTGAAATGCCGACACTCAACGCGCTCGTGCCCGAACTGGTGGTGCGCGATGAAATTCAAAGCGCGATTGCCATCGACCGCGCGGTTTTTCACGGATCGCGCGTCGTCGGTCCGTCACTCGCGGGAATTTTCATCAGTGCGTGGGGCGCAGCTTCGGCGTTTTTCGGCAACGCAATTTCGTTCGTAGCGCTGATCATTGCGATTCTTTCGCTGCCAGCGCGCCGGCTTGGCACGGCTGAAGAGGAGGAAAAACGGACGAGTGGAATCAAGGATGGTTTTCTTTACGTGGCAAAAGACAAGCCGAGTCTCGCGATGATCGGTCTGATCGCAGCCACTACGTTTTTCATTTTCCCAATTATCACCGTGATGATGCCATTGTATGTGCGCCTGGTGCTCGGGCTCGGCGCGAATCGGCTCGGATTTTTGATGGGCGCTTCCGCAGTCGGCTCAGTGATCGGTGCAATTTTTCTGATCAGCATCCCACGCGAGAAACGGGTGGCGTTTATGATGGTGAACGTCGGCATCGTCACATGCGCGATTTTTGGTTTGTCGCGCGCGCCAAGTTTCTATGTCGCGACCGCGCTGCTCATTTTTAATTCGCTTGGGTTAGCGATGAACTTCGGGCTGGCGAACACGATTGTACAGGAACGGGCGCCCGATTATCTGCGCGGGCGCGTCTCGGCTGTGTTTATGTTGAGCTTTGTTGGTCTCATGCCAGTCGCGGGTTTGGGAATTACTGGTCTATCGGATCTCATCGGGATGCGCACAGCACTGGCAATCGCGGCCGGTTGCTACGCTGTGATCGCCTTGATTGTGCTGGGACGCGTGCGCCGGCAGTGCGCGCAACCTGCCGTCGCAGAAACGCCCAGCGCCGAAACGCCCGCGCCGCCGATCGCCGCTGCTGTTTAGCGTGATCGCGTTTTCTACTTGCTGGAACTCCGGCCGCCATACCTCCGGAGACGCGATGCTGCGCGAAATCAAAACCGAACTTGGATTTGATTTGATCGAGCTAGGCCATGGTATCCGTGTGTCGCTGATGCCGGGAATCCAAAAAGTATTTGATGCGGGGGAAGTTCGTTTCAGCAGTTTGCATAATTTTTGCCCGTTGCCCGTCGAAGTGATGATGGCTTCGCCAGATTGCTACCAATTTTCCGCCGTTTCTTCCGAGGAACGTGGGCGCGCCGTGAAGCAGACGCTTCAGACAATCGATTTCGCAGTGCGACTAAACGCGCCGTTTGTCGTGCTCCATTTGGGGCAAGTAAACATGCCACCGATCACTGACCGGTTGATCAACATGGCAAAAACCGGAGCATACTTGTCCCGCAAATATGTGAGATTGAAGATAGAGGCAGTGCAAAAGCGAGAAAAGATCGCGCCGGCTCATTTGCAGCGCGTGAAAGATTGCCTGCGTCGTATCATTGAGCACGCCGTTTCGAAAAACGTCAGGCTCGCTTTGGAAGGTCGACGCGGTTACGAAGAAATTCCAACCGAGCGCGAGTTGCCGGCGCTACTGGACGAACTGAATTCGCCGCAGCTTGGTTACTGGCACGATTTTGGTCATTCACAAATCAAAGAAAACCTGGGTTTCATTGATCACGCCGAATGGCTGCGCTCGATCGGTCCGCGAGCGTTTGGCTGCCATGTGCAGGACTGCGTTTGGCCTGCGAAAGATCACGAGG
The DNA here is from genome assembly GCA_963725505.1 of uncultured Verrucomicrobiae bacterium. GTDB lineage: Bacteria > Verrucomicrobiota > Verrucomicrobiia > Chthoniobacterales > UBA10450 > Udaeobacter. The sequence continues at coordinate 348,146 of CAVRYN010000007.1, forward strand.
CACCCTTTACCGGGGATGTGGAATTTCAAAAACTTGTTCCGCTCCTTCCCGCAAACTGCTTATTTGTCTGGGAGATGAGTCCGAATAAAACGGCCGAAGCAATTCACCAATCGGTCCAAATTTGGAAGGAACGCTTTGGCCAATGAAAAAAATCCTGGCCACACTTTTCCAGCTTAGCGTCACCACCGGGGTGCTTTACTGGGTGTATCACGATCCCAGCAGGCGCGCGCAAATGGCTGAGGCGATCCGGAACGCCGAGTATCGCTGGGTTGGCATGGGCATTCTGGCCTATGTCGTGGTGGAAATCGCCGCTGCCTTTCGCTGGCACGTTTTGCTAAAGGTCCAAAAGATTCACCTTACTCTGCCACGTCTCACAGGCTTGTTTTTTATCGGGATGTTTTACAACCAGTTTCTCCCCGGCGGCACCGGTGGCGACATCATGAAAAGCTATTACCTGCTGAAGGAAACCCCCGACAAGAAAGCGGGCGCACTGCTGGCGGTGGTGTTCGACCGCTTTATCGGACTTGTCGCGTTGGTCGCCATTACCGCGACGCTCATCGGTTTGCGTTATGATTTCCTTTCGCAGAAGCCCGAGACGCGGAATTTGCTTTGGCTCTTGTTATTCCTTCTTGGCACGTCAGTTGCCTTTTTACTTGCAACCTTCGTCATTAGTGGGTTCAAACTCTTGCATTCCTTGCCGGCACACTTTCCAGGCCGCGACAAATTGATTGAGATCTCCGCGGCCTATCATCTCTATGCGCGTCATTGGCGCGCAACGCTCGTGGCGTTTGTTGCATCACTGGTAGCGCATCTTGCCACGTTCACCACGTTTCTATTTGCGGCCTATGCTTTGGGCGCACGCGTGCCGCTGGTGGACTTCTTTGCTGTGATGCCGGTCGAGCGCACGATCTCGGCGTTGCCCATCAGTTTTGCCGGGATTGGGCTTCGGGAAAAAGTGTTGCAGATCATGCTCAACGGTCTCTGTGGCGTGCCGGAAGCAACAGCTGTCCTCATCGGCTCGCTGAGTTTTCTGATCATTCTCCTTTGCTGTCTTCCGGGCGCTCTGGTTTATCTGTTTTACAGACCGAGTGGCGTAGGGGCACGAGTGAGCTTGCGCGATATGGAACAGGAAGTAGTCACGCTGGAACATGAGCTCGGCGAAGCGGAATAAAATGTGAGAGGGACCTTAGTGTCCCGATTGGGTGTGATAACAAAAAAATCGCGGCGCACAGGCCGCTCCCACATTTCTAGGCGCCCATTCGTCTTCGCCACTTTCGCCATGACTGTGGATGGCAAAGTGACCACGAAAAACTTCGCGCCCGTTGATTTCACCTCACGCGAAGACAAGCTGCATTTGTTTCACCAGCGCGCTCTGGGCGATGCGGTTTTGCTCGGGTACACTAGTTTGAAACGCGACAACGTCCGGCTCGGCATTCCGAAGGATTTGCAGCAAGCCAGAATCAAACGAAAGCAAACGCCCGCCCCATTGCGGGTGATCGTCTCAAACAAAGGCAGGATCGACAACCGATTGAAGATTTTCCAATCCACCACTTCGCCGATCCTCATTTTTTCCACGACGCGAATGCCAAAGAAAACTCAAGCCGCGCTCCAACACAAAGCCACTCTGCATCTCACTAAATCCGACGAGATCGATCTTGCTGCCATGTTGGAAACTTTGCGCAGTAAATACAACGTGCGCAGGCTTGCGTGCGAAGGTGGGCCAACGCTGTTTCGCGCGCTGTTGGAACGGGGCTTAATCGATCAGCTCAATCTCACGATTGCGCCCTACATGTTCGGCGGAGCCAAAGCGCCTACGCTGACAGGTCTGAGCAAGGAATTTTTGCCCGCTAGCGTCCATTGCTCGTTAACCAATATGCGCACGATCGGCGACGAGTGTTTTCTCACCTATCGAATCAAGCATCAGCGGCGGCGGAACTAGCCGACTCAACGCGCGCCCGATTGGGCTTGACTCACGGGGGCCTCTTAACCACGATGCCGCCGAACACGGTAAGGAAAACAATATGAAAAACTACATTCGGCTAATCGCACTGGCTCTCTGCTTCGGCACGTTTGTGCTGCTGGCACCGGCGTCATTCGCTCAAAATAAAGGGGCCAAGCTTCAAGCCATATCGCAGCAACTTGATCTCACGCCGCAACAGAAGGCCAAAGTTCTGCCCATTCTCGCCGACGAAGGTCCAAAAGTAGAAGCCATTAAGAACAATAGTTCGCTTTCGGGTTTTCAAAAAATGCAGCAGATCAGGGCGATTCACCAGCAGACCGATCCTCAGATGAAGGCGATTCTTTCGCCCGCCCAGTACCAAAAGCTGCAGGCGATTCGCCAACAGGCGATCCAGGAGGCAATGCAGAAACGACGCGGCCGCTGATCCATTAGTTGCGCACTGCACTCGCGAAACGCTCCAGGTACATCCGCCGCAGATCTTCGATGCCGAGTTTCTGCGGATTAAGATCGAACTCTACCTTTTCGATCGTGCCCTTAAAGTACTTCGGCAGAAGTTTCGCGTACCCAAGTTTCGGCACGACAGGGAGACCGTTGTCGGTACCGATGTCCATGCCGGCGTAGGCAGTAAATCGTAGCGGCACGGTGTGCTCGATTTTGCCTTCGGCTTCCTGTTTGCCATTGATGAAAAGCCGGCTTGTGCCGCCGGTAGCAAACTCGCCGGGTTTATCCGCGGTGAACTCATAGCGGACGTTGACTTTGCCCTTCGGCAGCTGGTTACGCGACGTGATGGTGTCCAGTTTCAAACCAAGAAAACTATAGGTGTGGTTCAGTCGGCCGTCTTCGACATACAGTGAGAAGCCACCTAGAAAACTGCCTTCTGCGACGATGACGCCCGCTATTCCAGGACGCAAGCCAAGGCCTGATCGGCCCGGATTATCCAAATCCGCGCTGATGCTATACGAACGATTGTAAATCGGGGGAATCATGCCGGACGAGATGTTTTCCGTTCCGCTGTAATAGGTGAATTTCGTCTGCTCCGTTGAGTATTTGGGAAAGCCCCACAAAAAGGCAATCTCACCGAATAGCGGCAGCACCTGGTATTTCTCGGCCTCGGTCCAAAACAGCGCGGTGAGTTCGCGCACTTTATCGGGGTATTTGTCCGCGACATCGTCAGCCTGCGAGAAATCCTCGTCGAGATTATACAACTCGCACTTGTCGTCGTCCGGGTTCCATTTGTCTGGCGCAAACCGCGCGAGCGTTGGAGGATCCAACTTCCACGGAACTCGGTCCGGGCGCCAGCATGCGATCCAGCCGTCCTTGTACATGGCGCGGTTTCCCAAAATCTCGAAATACTGTTGGGTGTGTCGCGAGGGCGCATTTGCATTATCGAACGTGGACAGAAAACTCACGCCATGCATCGGCATCTGCGCGACGCCGTTGACTTCCTTTGGCTCCGGCAGGTCGGCAGCTTCCAGGATGGTGGGTGCGATGTCGGTACAATGAGTGAATTGGCTCCGCAAGCCGCCTTTGTCCTTGATGCGTTTTGGCCAGCTAATGACCATGGGGTTACGAATGCCGCCGAGATGCGAGGCCACCTGCTTTCCCCATTTAAATGGCGTATTCCCTGCCCACGCCCACGCTGCCGCATAGTGCGGATCCATATCGGGGCCGCCCCATTTGTCGAGGCCGCCGTAAGCTTTGATCGCCTTTAATTGCTGCTCAGCAGTGAGTGGAATGCCGTTCAAGGTTATGATTTCGTTGAATGTCCCGTTCTCCGTTCCTTCCATGCTGGCACCGTTGTCACCGAAGATGTAAACAATCAGGGTATTGTGGCCTAAGCCCATGTCCTCGATCGCTTGCACGACGCGTCCGACAGCGTGGTCCGTGTTTTCCTGGTAACCGGCATAGACCTCCATCTGACGCGCATACACTTTCTTTACGTCCGGCGGTGCGCTGTCCCACGCGGGGAACGCCGGATCACGAGGAGTGAGTTTGGCGTTGGCCGGAACCACGCCGAGCTGCTTTTGCCGTGCGAACGTCTCCTCGCGCAACTTGTCCCAGCCCTGATCGAATTTGCCTTTGTATTTGTCGCTCCATTCCTTCGGCACCTGATGTGGCGCATGAGTCGCGCCCGTCGAGAAATAGAGAAAGAAAGGTTTGTCCGGCGCCTGCGCTTTCTGATTACGAATCCATGTAATCGAATGTTCGGCCATCGCGTCATTGAAATAAAAATTCTTCTCCTTCGGCACGCCGATGATGTTGTTGTTCTCGGCAAGGAGCGGATCGAACTGACTGGTTTCACCGCCGAGAAATCCCCAGAAATAATCAAAGCCCAGGGCGTTCGGCCAGCGATCAAAAGGGCCTGCCGGCCCCTGCTGCGTGTCGGGTGTGAGATGCCACTTGCCGATCGCAGCAGTGTTGTAACCGTTGGCCTGAAGAATTTGCGCGATGGAAGCAGCGCTGGTCGGCCAGTTCGTGCTGTAGCCCGGCCAACCACCGATCAATTCGGAGATCGAGCCGAATCCAACAGCATGATGATTCCGTCCCGACAGCAAGGCAGCGCGCGTGGGCGAACAAAGTGCCGTTACATGGAACCGATTGTAACGAAGTCCCTCCGCCGCGAGTTTGTCGAGTGTCGGCGTAGCAACCGGGCCGCCGAACGTGGACGGATTGCCGAAGCCGGCATCGTCAATCAGCACGAGAAGAATATTCGGCGCATCCGGAGAAGCTTTTACTGGGTGAGTAAAGCCCGATTTCGATCCTTCCAGCGTACGTTTCGCAATGCCTTCAAACGGTTGGGCCGGGCGCGGGAGCACCGTTCTATCCCACTCCGGATTCGCTGCGACAACTGCGGACATCTGCATTGTGGCTGCAAGCGCAGTCATCGTCAGGCAGAACATTGGTTTTGGCATAAGGTTTGGCGTCACGGTGTATGCGCAGCCGCAAGCCTTGGTCAAGAAAGGAATGCTTCCGGTCAGTCGGGCGCAGCGTTGCGTCTTAAACTGTGGAAGCAGCGCTCATTGCGAATTCATTGATCGTTGCAGATCAAGCAGCGCGTGCTGGCTCACTCTAAGGACTCCTTGCTGAGGTCGATCCAGATCGGCAATTAGCTCTATGACTACAGAAAATGTGACGGCGACGGCAAACACTGCTAGGGATCTGCGCGTTGCGACCAGGCCAGCCTGATAGCCCATTGCAGCGAGAGAAAGAGCGGCGACTGCGAATAGACCCAACCAGATTGCACCGGGAATGCGACTCCTCAAGCCTGCTTGCACCCGTTTCGCGTGCAGGTCGATCACCTCGTTGAGCGACTGGACGAACAAACCGACGACGATGGAATTAGGGTTCTTTCCGCCGACAGACTCCGCTTGGGACCAGAGTTGTTGTTGAATGTTCTCCGACCGCCGTATTCCCTCCGCGACGTTGCCCGACCGAACAGCTTCCAAGCAAGCGTCCACGTAGTCTCGGAGAAGTGCTCGAATTTATTCGCCAATCATCGAGCGAAAATCGATATCTTCGAGCGATTGGCAGCGTCTATGATCGCGTCGTGATCGAGTAGTAAAGTCTTTCCAGCTTCAACAGCGATAACCCGCAGCTTTCCCTCGGCAGCAATGCGAATTGTTTCGACACCGATCACCGGCACATCGAACCGCATGTCTTGATTTGGCTTGGCAACCTTGACCATGACGGCGCCGTCGCGCACGAGCGCGCCTCCGCGCTTGATTGTTTCATTTGTTCCTTCAAACGCTTCCACCGCGACAATCGTTCCATTTTTCACAATCACGGTCTGGCCTATGTCGAGCCGCGCGATTTCCTTCGCGGTCTTCCAGCCAAGATCGACGTCTTCTTCTTCCTGGCGGGATAACTTCGCTCCTGCAACCAACCCTGACGGTGCGAGCGAATCTTCGAGAAATGTTGTCGCCGACAAAAGCTCGACGTCGATTTTTGCAAGTTCATCCGCGATGGCCGCGAAGATGGATTCGGCATTGCGCTCTTTTAGTTTTCCCAGCAAAAGCAGCGCCTTCCAATCTGGCTGCAAATCAAAAAGATTTTTTGGCGCGATTTGTCCGGCCATGATTGCATGATGAACGTCGTGCGCGCGAAAAAATTTCAGGAGGCGATTCAGTTGGCCAACGCGCATCCATTCGAGCAGATCTACATGTTGCGCGAAGGCTGGATCGGTTTCACCGGTGAACGCCGCCGCGACGATTTTCTTAACCCCAGCCTTTCGGGCTGAATCAGCAAGCAGTCTGGGGTACACGCCATTGCCGGCGATGATTCCGAGAGCGTCTAGCGGTGCTTGTGCCAAGCACCGAATTTGAAATAAACAGGCGCTTGACACAAGCGTCTGTACACTCACAGAAGATTTCCGATACCCTACCCGCGGCGGCGACGTTTGACGTGTAACTGAGCAAGCGCTTTTTGCAACGATGCCTGAATAGCTGCCACTTCCTCGGCAGTGTGATCTTCCTTCATCGCCGCTTTGGCGCGCTCCACTGCGGCTTCGGCAGTAGCAATGTCGATTTTCTCTGATTCGAGCGCCATGTCAGTTAACACCGAAACCGTGTCAGCCTTGATTTCCACAAACCCCTCGCCAATCGCCATCGTCGTCTCGCGGCCGCTTTTTATGACGCGCAGTTCGCCGGGCTTCAATGTGGTCAGAAGCGGGACGTGCTTGGGATAAACGCCGAGCTCGCCCTCCGAGCCGGGAAGGGTCACCATATCCACGTCTTCGGAATAAATCTTTTCCTCGGGCGTTACGATTTCCAATTTCAGAGTAGCCATGGTTTCCGCTTCAACGGTTTAACGCTTCAACCTTCCTTGATCGTATCGATGTTGCCCTTCATATAGAAATTTTGCTCGGGCACATCGTCGTGTTTGCCCTCGAGAATTTCCTTAAAGCCGCGCACGGTCTCAGCAATTGGCACGTACTGTCCTTTGTAACCGGTGAAAACTTCGGCCACGTGAAATGGCTGGCTGAGGAAACGCTGAATCTTGCGTGCGCGATGGACGGTGAGCTTGTCCTCGGGACTTAATTCGTCCATTCCAAGAATCGCAATGATGTCCTGGAGATCCTTATATCGTTGCAGCACTCGTTGTACACCTCGAGCGACGTTGTAATGCTCTTCGCCGACAATTTCCGGAGCGAGCGATTTTGATGTCGATGCCAGGGGATCAACCGCGGGATAAATCCCCAGCTCAGCGATTGAGCGCTCAAGCACGATAGTTGAATCAAGATGCGCGAATGTGTTCGCCGGCGCGGGGTCGGTCAGGTCGTCTGCTGGAACGTAAACTGCCTGGAAGGACGTAATCGATCCCTTGTTCGTGGACGTGATTCTCTCTTGTAAGTCGCCCATCTCAGCGGCCAGCGTCGGCTGATAACCAACTGCGGATGGCGTTCGCCCAAGCAGAGCGGACACCTCAGAACCAGCCTGAGAAAATCGGAAGATATTGTCGATGAACAGCAGCACGTCCTGATTGCGTTCGTCTCGAAAATATTCAGTCATGGCCAGCGCCGAAAGTCCGACGCGTAAGCGTGCGCCCGGCGGCTCGTTCATCTGGCCGAAAACCATCCCGACTTTCGATTTCGACAAATCTTTTTGGTCGATAACGCCTGCTTCACTCATTTCTTTGTAAAGGTCGTTACCTTCACGCGAACGCTCGCCTACACCTGCAAACATCGAGACACCGCCATGCTTTATGGCGATGTTGTTGATCAATTCCTGGATGATAACCGTCTTGCCGACGCCCGCGCCGCCGAATGCTCCGACCTTGCCACCCTTCGAAAATGGGCAGACGAGATCGATGACCTTGATTCCTGTTTCGAGGATTTGCACCTTTGTGTCCTGTTCGGTTAACGCCGGTGCGGGGCGGTGGATCGGATAACGTTTTTCAAATTTTACCGGACCACGATTATCGACTGGATCGCCCGTCACATTGAAAAGCCGGCCGAGCACAGCTTCTCCGACTGGGACCGTGATTGGTCCGCCAGTATCGGTGACGCTCATCCCGCGCTTCAATCCGTCGGTAGAAGACATGGCGATGGAGCGGACCCAGTTTTCACCCAGGTGCTGCTGGACTTCGAGAGTGAGCTTCGTCGGGTTGCCGTTCACCTCGTACTCGATTTCGAGCGCGTTATAGATTTTTGGTAACCCATTCCCGTGCGGAAATTCCACGTCCACAACGGCACCGATGATTTGAACGATCTTTCCTGTGTTCATAAATTGATTAAGAGAGCGCCATTTGCGCAGTAGCGATCTCGAGCAACTCGGTTGTGATGCCAGCTTGACGCATCTTGTTGTATTCGAGCGTGAGGTCCTTGATGAATTCGTTCGCGTTGTCAGTCGCGTTCTTCATCGCAACCATGCGCGCACTGTGCTCGGATGCGCGCGCGTCGAGGATCATCTGGAAAACCTGGTAGGAAATATAATACGGCAGCATCGAATCAAGGACGACCTCGGCGTTCGGCTCGAATACGTAGCCTATCATCGGATCGACACCTTCACTTTCGGCTTGGGCGACTTCGCTCTTCGGCAAATCAAAACTACTGATCGGCAGCAGTGTCTGCACCACCGTGCGCTGGTTGATCGTGTTGATGAAATGCGTGTAGAGCACGGAAACTTTGTCCACCTCGCGTCTGAGAAATTTTTCGATGCAAAATCGTGCGAGCGGTTTGGTTTCAATGAAGTTGGGAGAGTCTTTCAGCTCGAAATCGGCCAGCAACTCCCGTTTTGTCCGCGCGATAAACTGTCGCGCTTTCTTCCCCGTGACCACGAAAGCTGTTTTAGCCTGGTCAAAATTTGCGGCCTCGCGAAAAAGGTTCGTGTTCAATGAGCCGCAAAGCCCCTTGTCGGTGCTGATGATCAGGACCAGTTCCTTTTTAAGAGGCCGAATTTCCAAAAGCGGATGCAATTTGGGATCCGTCCGTTTTTGTAACGAAACGAAAACTTTATTCGTCAAATCAGCGTAAGGCCGTCCGGCGAGTGCATGCTGCTGCGCTTTGCGCATCTTGGAAGCAGCGACCATTTGCATCGCTTTGGTGATCTGCGCCGTGTTGCGAATCGATTTGATCCGGCGCCGTATGTCCTGCGTGTTCGCCATTTGTTAATCTGTTCCCTTGCTTTGGTCACCGCCAGGTCGCCTTGAAGTCATCCAGCGCCGCTTTCAATTGCGACTCGAGGTCTTTATCCAACTCCTTCTTCTCGCGAATCGCTCGGAGCAATCCTTCTTTCCGCGTTTCCAACCAATCCTGAAGTTTTAGTTGGTATTCCTTGACGCGCTCAACGGGGACAGAGTCGAGATATCCATTTTGCATAGCCCACATCACGGCCACCTGTTCTTCCACGGGAATTGGGCTGTACTGTTTTTGCTTAAAAAGCTCGACAATGCGTTGACCGCGATCGAGTCGCGCTCGCGTCGCCGCGTCCAGATCGGAACCAAATTGTGCAAAGGCGGCTAGCTCGCGGAATTGCGCCAGATCGAGCTTTACCTTGCCGGCAACCTGCTTAATGGCTTTGATCTGCGCCGCTGAACCAACGCGGCTTACAGATAGTCCAACGGAAATGGCTGGCCGGACACCTTGATAAAACAGATCGGTCTCGAGGTAAATCTGACCGTCCGTGATCGAAATCACGTTTGTTGGAATGTAGGCCGAAACGTCGCCAGCTTGCGTCTCAATAATCGGCAACGCAGTGAGCGATCCGCCACCGAATTCCTCGGCCATGCGCGCGCTGCGTTCAAGCAAACGTGAATGCAAGTAAAACACGTCGCCTGGATAGGCTTCACGCCCGGATGGCCGCTTCAGCACAAGCGAAACCTGCCGATACGCCACCGCATGCTTCGATAGATCGTCGAAAACAATGAGAGCATCCATTCCATTATCCATGAACCACTCGCCCATGGCCGCCCCGGCGAATGGTGCCAGGTACTGGTTGGTAGCCGTGTCCGACGCCGTTGCTGAGATGATCGTCGTGTATGGCATCGCACCCTCTTTTTCTAGCACCGCAAGAGCGCGCGCCACATTGGAATTTTTCTGACCGATCGCAACGTAGATGCAGTAGAGCGGCCGATAATTCTTGTCGCCTTGGTCCTCGGCCGCCTTGTTCAAACGCGCCTGGCTGATGATCGTGTCGATGGCAATCGTACTTTTGCCAGTCGCGCGGTCGCCGATAATCAGCTCGCGCTGTCCGCGACCGATGGGAATCATCGCATCGATTGCCATGATGCCGGTTTGCACCGGCTGATTCACGCTGCGGCGCTTGATGACGCCCGGCGCAATTTTCTCAAGAGGATAAAACGCGTCAGTCTTGACTGGGCCTTTCCCATCCAATGGCTGGCCCAAGGTGTTAACAACACGCCCGAGCAATGCCTTGCCGACTGGAACCTGCAACAGTTTACCAGTGGTTCTTACCTCGTCGCCTTCTGCGACTTTCGTGGTTTCGCCCATTAAAATAGCGCCGACTTCAGTTTCTTCGAGGTTTAGCGCGAGACCGAATACTCCGTTTGGAAATTCGATCATCTCGTTAAGCATGACGTCGCTCAGGCCTTCGATACGCGCGACCCCATCGCCTGTTTCGCGCACAACGCCCACGTTGCTTTTTGTCGTCGATGTTTTCAGCCCTTCAATTTTCGTTTCGATCTCTTCGAGTATGCTGCTCATGATTTTGGCTTGATTAAAGTTCTTGTTGGAGACGTTCGAGCCGGTTGCGCACAGTTCCGTCCCAGACATCGTTCCCCACGCGGATGCGCATTCCGCCAAGAAGCTGAGGGTTAACGACGAACTCAGTCGTCAGATCGCCGCCATATTTCCTTTTCAGATTCGCAACAAGCTCCGAACTAATCGTGGATTCCACGTCGCTCGCCGTCTCGATCCGCGCACGGCGCTTGTCTAGTTCGAGCCGCAGCAGACGCCTGTAATTTTTAAGGATGTCGACGTAATTGCGCCGTCTTCTAGCAATGAGCGAATCGACCAACGATGCGATTCTTCCGGGATCGAGCTGATCATCTATAAAACTTGCTCGAAGCATTTCACGCGAGAGCTTGCGAATTTCCTTGTTGATCTTCATCAGGCCAGTTGACGGGATGCTTCTTCCTGCAAACGCCGTTGATCCTCCGGAGTCAACACCTTCTCAGTGACTTTCGCCGTCGTTTCAACTACCAGGCGCCCAAGCTCGTGCTTCAAAGATTCCATTGTGCGCTCGTGCTCAATCGCGCTGACCTCGCGTGCCTTGGCAATAATCTGCTCCGCGGCCGCAATCGCCTCCTGCTGTTTGCGCTCGGACAAATGCGCAGCGCTTTCGCGCGCTTCATCGATCATTCTCTGTGCATCGGCGTTGGCTTTTACCAGGATCTCCTGGTAACGCTTCTCTGCTTGCGCGAGTTCCTTCTTAATTTTCTCAGCATTGAGCTGCCCCTCCTCGATTGTGCGCCGGCGTTCCTCCAGCACCGCAAGAATCGGTTTGTAGGCGAAGCGCTGCAAAAGATATGCGACGATGCAGAAACTGATCACCTGCGACAGAAACAACTTCCAATTCCAGCCGAACGTCTCGGCTGTATCGCGCAAGATGTCGGTTACGCCTCCGCTACTGGCGGCAATTATCAGGTTCATAAACTAGGTTTCGGGCGCAACATCGATTGCCTCCCCGGTGAAAATTAGTGAACGAGATAGAGCGCGTAGAAAACGATCGCCTCGGTCAATGCGATGGCGAGAATTCCGTGCACGAGCACTTGCGTGAACGCACCAGGATTGCGACCGACCGCGCTGGTCATGCCTAAGCCGGTCAGGCCGATTCCGATTCCGACGCCCATCGCGGCAAGCCCGACGTGAATGCTTCCGCTCAGTTCTGCTAGTATTGGTAGTATCATATTTTTCTTAGTTGGTTTTGCGATCTCGTCACGAGATCGTTGAAAAATCAGTGCGCGTGCTCCGGTCCCTCCTGGTGTTCTGCAATCAACATTGTGAAAACCGCAGTCAGCAGCATGAAAACGAGCGCCTGCACAAATCCCACAAGCACTTCGAGGAAATAAAACGGAATCGGCAGAATGGGCGACAGCCACGGGATCATCGTGGACATCGCTTCGAGAATGCTTTCGCCGGCATAAATATTTCCAAACAATCGAAAACTGAGCGCAATCGGGCGAAATAGAATCGAGATCACTTCGAGCCACCCGACGGCGAAAAAAATGACGATCATGAGGATCTTCACGATTCCGGATGACTCCCCTTTTGGGCCAAACAAATGTTTCAAGAATCCGCCGACACCGTTGGCCTGAATCGCCCAGACAAACCACATCACGAAAAATATGGCCGACATCGCGGTCGTCATGTTTAGGTCCGCGTTGCCACCGCGCAGCAACGGCCGATCGACGTGAAAATTTCCTGTCGCGTCGTAATGGCCCCAACCAACAGTTCCGATTCCTGGAATTAGTCCAAACCAGTTCACGAACAGAATAAAAATGAAAATCGTCGCAAAAAACCAAAATCCTTTGGCCACTAACTCACGGCCGATGATGTTTTCCAAAAAATTGTGCAAGCCCTCAACTAACCACTCCCAAAAATTTTGAATCCCGCTGGGGATTGCCTTAACCCGACGGGTTGCGATTTGTGAAAAAATGATGATGCCGGCGGCGACGATCCAGGTCACCAACATCGAGTTTGTGATTCCGAAGCCGCCGAACTGAACAAGCATCTGCGGTTTTAACGAGACGCCCTCGTGCTCAGCCGTGCCCGCTTCAGCTGCAAACGTCGATGTGGCAAGCATTGCGCTGGAAGCCAACGCCAGGATCGACATCAGTAAACAACGATTGCGCATTTTTTGGACACAGCTGTAGCCGGCATCGGTGATGCCGGCCTGCCGAGGTCATCCGCCTTCGTCCCGCACTCGCGGGATTACGGCGGCAAGGCAGCCCCGGCTACAACTCGAACGCGCATATGAAAGCGCGTTTTGCGCAGATTGACAAACAAAATTCTCGGACGCGAACTTATTTCGCTGGCAATTCCTCGGCATATTGCGGAGCAAGCCGGGCAATTGGCTTCGATTTCACCGGCTCCGCAGCGCCATTCATTGTGATCGCTTCTTCGTAGAACGCTTCTAACTGATCGATTTGGGCCTCTTGTTCGAATCGTTCGATCACGGTAGCGTGGGCACGTTCTCCCATTCGCTCTAACAAGACTGGCGAACTTGTGATTAGCTGCATGGCATTCGCTAATCCGACGTGATCCTCCTCGGCGACCAGAAACCCGGTGCGCCCGTGATCAACCGCTTCCGGAATTCCACCATGACGTGTCGCGACCACTGGCAATCCAGTGGCCATTGCTTCCAAAACCGAGTTCGGCACACCTTCCTGGTCTTGATTTGGAGATATTTCGCTCGGATGCAAAAACACATGCGAACTGGCATAAAGGTCCAGGAGCTCCGGTTGCGACAGAAATCCGACGAAGTGCACATCCCTGAGAATACCCAGCCCCCCGGCGAGCATTTCCAGTTCCGGTTGTAATGGTCCTTTGCCAGCGATGAAGAATTCCGCGCCAGGATTATCTTTCTTAAAAATCGCAAAAGCGCGCAAGCTCGTGGCAACGCCTTTCTTCGGAATCAACCTGCACGCCTGCACCACTCTCCATTTGCCATCTCGCGGCGGTTCTCTGTGCACGAGCGGGAATTCATTGAGCGGGATGCCAGTGCGATTAATGCGCAGCTTTTCCGGCGCGCAGCCCAATTGAATCAGCCGGTCGGCCAGCGATTGGGAACGCGCGAAGACGAGCGGGAGCGCATTAAAAAGACGACGCAATTTTCCCGGATAATCTTTGATCTCGGGTTTGTGCGCGACGTCGGCGCCATGGAAAGATACCACGCACGGTTTGTCCCACTGCTCGATGAAAGGAAGCAAGTGCACACCGGTATGACCAAAATAAATGTGCATGAGATCAGCGCAGTGCCGCTCCAACAATGAATCCAGCGTCTGATACTCGCCCCGATAGACAATGGGGGGCCGCCGTGCCACGAATTTTAGCCAGCCATGCACCAGCAGATTGGTGCGTCGCTTTGGAATGATTTCAATATCGTCAAACGGAAACCGCTCTGCATTCTGAACCTCTTTGGTGACTACGAAGGTATCGACGCCCCGCAGCGCTTTTACCTGCCGGTAAATGTGCAACATCTCCGGCTTAAGAAAGCTGGAGCAATAGCTAGCCACAACCCGCCTACCCATACGACAGCGGCCAGTTTCGGCAGAGATTCTGAACTTGTCCATCTTAAATTCCCCGGGAAACAATATCTTTATCGTTCGTGATCCTCGCTGCGAGCGCCTCCTTTAATGCATCCATTCCCTCTCCTTTTGCTGCTGACGTCGGAATGATTTTCGTCTTCGGGAACCTCTCTTGCACCGCTTCCAGATTTTTCTTCGCATCCGGCAAATCCATCTTGTTGGCAACAACCAGCCACGGTCGCGATGAAAGCGCCGGATCATAAAGATCGATTTCGCGCCGAAGATTCTGCAAATCTTCCACCGGATTGCGTCCTTCGCTTCCGGCCACATCGATGACGAATAGTAAAATGCGGCAGCGCGTGATGTGCCGCAGGAATTCGTGGCCAAGACCAAGCCCTCGGTGCGCTCCTTCGATCAAGCCGGGAATGTCTGCAATGGTGGCGCGCCGGTAACCTGGAAATTCAATCACGCCAACAATCGGATGCAATGTGGTGAACGGATATGCCGCAACCTTGGGGCGGGCAGCGGAAATCCTCCGCAACAACGTCGATTTGCCAGCATTCGGATAACCAACCAATCCGGCATCCGCAATCGTTCGTAGTTCGAGCAGGAAATATCCTTGCTCACCTTCTTGGCCTTCCGTGTATTGGCGCGGCGCGCGGTTGCGCGAGCTTTTGAAGTGCACATTGCCTTTGCCCCCTGCTCCACCGCGACAAAGCACAAATTCTTCGCCGTCGCGCGTGAGATCGACAATGAGAATTGCCGATTGCCAATTGCGAATTGCCAATTGCTCTGAATTCGACGTTGAGCGTTGAGCGTTGGGCGTTGGACGTTTTTCCTCCTGTGCCGGCCAAACGATTGTGCCTGCGGGAACCTTCACGATCTTATCCGCACCTGCTCGTCCCGTCATCTTCTTCCCCTTCCCGTGCCCACCGTTCTTTGCTTTGATAATCGGCTCGTAGAAAAGGTTGGTGAGATTATCGACATGCCGGTCGGCTCGCAGGATCACATCGCCGCCGCGTCCGCCATCGCCGCCATCAGGCCCGCCTTTCGGCACAAACTTCTCCCTCCGAAAACTGACGCACCCGCGCCCGCCATTTCCTGCTTGTACGAAAACTTTGACCCGGTCGACAAACATGGCTTCTCCGCGTTACATGGTTAAAACGTTGAAGCGTTGAAGCGGTATGGCATGCAATCCCAAAACGCTTTAACGTTTCAACGTCTCGTACAACTTCCTTGTTTTCTCCGCAATTGCAGCCCAGGCAAAATTCTCTTCCGCACGTTTGCGCCCGGCTTTGCCAAATCGTTGGCGCAGTTGCCGATCGTTTATTAACTGATTGATGCGCGTTGCGAGGTCTCGCGCGAACTTTTCGGGGTTTGTTGCTTCGAATGGGCTTTCGTTCATTTGCTCCAGCGCAACGAGAAAGCCAGTTTCACCATCAACAACGACCTCTTTGATTCCGCCGACGGCGCTGGCCACAACCGCAGTTTCACAGGCCATCGCTTCAAGATTGATGATGCCGAATGGCTCGTAGATCGACGGGCAAACGAACACCGCCGCGTGCGAGTAAAGTTCGCAGGCGGTCTTTTGGTCCACCATTTCATCAATCCAGATGATTCCGCGGCGATGGGCTTTTGCACGTTCCACTGCGGTTTTCATTTCCTCCGCCATGCCCGGTGTATCCGGCGCGGCGGCGCAAAGCACGATCTGAAAATCCCGATCCATGAATTGGATTGCGCGTACGAGATGTTGGAATCCTTTTTGGCGGGTGATCCGGCCGACAAAAAGCAAGTACGGCGTATTCGGATCAATGCCGTAATGCTCGAGCGCGGCAGTTGAATCCACCTTCCGGTATTGGTCCAGATCGATCCCATTGTGAATCACATGCACCCGCGTCGATTCGACATCGAACAGGCGCTCGATGTCGCGCTTGGTTTCGCTGGAAACGGCGATGACTGCATCCGCCATTTCCAACGCGGTTTTCTCTACCCAGACCGAAAAGTCATAGCCGCCAGCGAGCTGTTCGCGCTTCCACGGCCGAAGCGGCTCGAGCGAATGGACCGTAATGACAAGCGGGATGCCATAATTCTTTTTTGCCAGAATCCCGCCAAAATGAGTGTACCACGTGTGACAGTGCACCAGGTCGGCGTCGATGTTAGTGGTGTTGAAATCGATGCATCGTCGCACTGCCCCGAAAGCGGAGCGCAGTGGCTTCGGACAGGAGAAATCGCTCGTGTCGAGTTCGAAGCCGATGACCTTGAGGTTGCCTTCTTCAAGATGCTGGTCGCCAAAGCAACGCACTTCCACCGGCATTGTCTTTGCCAGCTCGCGCGAGAGATAACCCACGTGCACACCCGCACCGCCATAAATGTGCGGCGGATATTCGTTGGTGAGGAAAAGAACCTTCACGCGCGTTTAGGTCGTTGTAGCGGCGCCTGTGTCAAGCGCCGAATCAGCGGAACCGGCGTTTCGTATTAACGCCCGATACACTTACTTCGCGCGCACCAGCAGCACCGGCACATCGACCGCGTGGCGAACTTTGTCTGCAGTTGCGCCGTAAAGAATGTCGCTGATCAAACGATGCCCGTGCGTTGTCATGGCGATCAGATCGACATCTCTTTCGCGGGCGAGCTTGATGATTTCGTCGGACGGTTCCCCCAAGCGCCAAAACAGCATCGCACGTGAAGCCTTCTTTCGTCAGCTCGCGCGTTCGCGTTTCCAAATACGCGCGGTCGTCTTTCATCTCCTGGCTCTCGGCGAGCTTGAGTTGCTGGAAATTTCGCGCGACCCAGCCATCGGAGACGTGGACCAGGAACAGCTTCGCGCCGGTCATGCGCGCGAGCGGTTTGATGTGGGCCAGAATAGTTTCATCGGCGGGACTGTTTTCCAGCGGGATGAGAATGTGTCGATACATTTAAAATGAAGAAGCACGAATCACGAAACCAAGACGTCCAAACTCAGATTCGCCAACTCTGTATCATTCGAGTTTCAAATTTTCTTTCGACCTTCGGCATTCAGACTTCGTCATTTGGTTGTTACTGCGTCGGCATAGGCAGATGGAGAAAACGATAGAACGCTTTGAGCACAGCGTCAGGCATAAACGTGTCAAAGAGCAATTTCACATTGAGCACGATGATAATCGCCGCAGTCGTCCAGCCAAGAGTTTTCAACCAAAGCCGATTGGCGAATTCCCCCATCTTGGCTCTCTCATCGGTAAACCGCATCAGCGGCCAGACGGCGAAGCCGAGTTGCATGCTCAGAACCACCTGACTGGCCACCAACAACTGCGTGGTTTTACTTTCACCAAAAATTCCGATTACGGCCACTGCAGGAATAATCGCCAGCGCTCGGGTGATTAGGCGGCGAAGCCACGGTCGCAATCGGATGTTGAGAAAACCTTCCATTACCACCTGTCCAGCGAGCGTGCCGGTGAGAGTCGAATTCTGGCCCGAAGCGAGTAAGGCGACAGCGAAGAGCACGCTGGCAAAACCGACGCCAAGGAGTGGGCTGAGCAGTTGATAGGCATCCTGAATTGCCGCCACTTCTTGATGGCCAGACCAATGGAAAACAGAGGCGGCCAGCACCAAGATCGCAGCGTTGATAAAGAGCGCGAACATGAGCGCACCGGCCGAGTCGATGCTCGCGTACTTAATTGCCTCTCGTTTGCCTTGGGGAGTCTGCTCAAACTTGCGCGTCTGCACAATGGATGAATGCAGGTAAAGATTGTGCGGCATTACCGTCGCGCCGATGATGCCGATGCTGATATAAAGCATCTCCTGATTGGTGACGATGCGCGGCCTCGGCACGAATCCGAGCATGACGCCTACGAGACTCGGCTTGGAGAAAATCAGCTCGGCTGCAAAGCAACTGGCGATGGTCGCGATCAACGTAATCACCAACGCCTCGATGTAACGGAAGCCCTTCGTCTGCAAGAAGAGCACGGCCAGAACATCAAACGCGGTGATAATGCATCCCCACACCAGCGGAATGCCGAAAAGGAGTTGTAAGGCGATGGCGGAGCCGACCACTTCGGCCAGATCGCACGCAGCGATAGCCGTTTCGCAGAGAATCCAGAGACACCAGACTGTCGGTGTCGAGTAGTGGTCCCGGCACGCTTGCGCGAGGTCGCGTCCGGTGGCAACGCCGAGCTTGATGCACAAATGCTGGAGCAGGATCGCCATGAAGTTAGAAATCATGACGACGACCAGGAGCGTGTAGCCAAATTTCGCGCCTCCCGCCAAATCCGTAGCCCAGTTGCCGGGGTCCATGTAACCGACTGCCACGAGAAAACCAGGCCCGGAAAACGCGAGCAGCTTCCTCCAAAACGAAGCTGTCGTCGGAACGACAATACTGCGATGAACTTCCGGCAGCGAGACCCTGGCGGCGCTTCTTCGCCAAGCCACGCGATGTTTCGGTGCAGTTGTGATATCAGGCCCTGGCATCAGTCGTCTTGGTGAATTAGGTTAGACTAATTTAGTTATATTTATATATGATTCTGTCAACATTACAATTATTATATGGTTGACTATTATTCTAATGAGTCTAGTGTCGCCGCATGCGAGTCAAGAAGACTTCCCAATCCGCCCTCGGTACTTCAGCCGCAGTGGAGGATTACCTTGAGCGCATCTTGGAACTCATTAATTCCAAAGGATATGCTCGGGTGATCGATATCGCAGCTGCATTGGAGATTTCGCAGGCGAGCGTGACGAACATGGTGCAGCGGCTCGATGCGGAGGGGCTTCTGAAATACGAGAAATATCGCGGGCTCATTTTGACCGCAGCCGGCAAGAACCTGGCTCGCAAGATTGTGCACCGGCACAAACTTCTCACCGATTTTCTGCGACTGCTCGGGCTGGATGACCGCGTCATTTATCATGACGTGGAAGGAATGGAACATCACATCAGCCCTTCGACTCTGCGCGCGATCCAGGCGCTGACCACGCAATTGCGACGACGACCGGCGTTACGCGCCGAGTTGGAAGCGGCCATTGCCTAGGCTAGTGGCGCACGCGCCACTACAGACTACAGTTAAGCCCAACAATCGCTCCAGGACGACAACGAATCGTCAGCGTAATTGGGCAGCAACAGACGGCGCAATCCTCGATCAGGATTTGTTCCGGCTGCGAAGTATCTATCTGGATCGGAAAAATTTCGCGGCAGTGTGGGCAGGTGATCTCGGTCTGCGTGATAAGGTCCATGTTGTAGCCACGTCCCCGCGACCCTAACAGCGCGCAGCGCC
This sequence comes from uncultured Verrucomicrobiae bacterium, assembly GCA_963725505.1. Lineage (GTDB taxonomy): Bacteria > Verrucomicrobiota > Verrucomicrobiia > Chthoniobacterales > UBA10450 > Udaeobacter. The sequence continues at coordinate 367,550 of CAVRYN010000007.1, forward strand.
ATATTTACTGGGCACTCGATTTTGTCACGGAAAGAGATTCTTCGTCAGCAACGTCGCTCAATTTCTTAAAATGAAGTTGCTTGACGCGGCGACTATCGGCTTGTGAAACGGTGACCAGATAATTGTCGATCTTGACTTGCTCGCCCGTCTTCGGCAGGTGGCCGAGCAGATGAGTAACATAACCGCCGATGGTGCTTACATCCGCGCTCTCGAGCTCAAGCTTGGCGAGATCGTTCAGTTCATAAAGCCCGAGCGCTCCGTCCACGCTAAATTCGTTCGCGCTGATCTTGCGAAATTCTTCCTTTTCGAAATCGAACTCGTCCTGGATATCGCCGACCAACTCCTCCATTACATTTTCAAGTGTAACCATCCCGACAGTGCCGCCGAATTCATCGACCACGATCGCCAGGTGCGCGTGCTTGCTCAGGAACAACTTCAGCAAGCTTTCCAGCGGCATCATCTCGGGCAGGGGAATCAAGTCACGCTTGATCTTCAAGAGATCAGGGTGCGGATCGCGCATCATGGGAACCAGTTCCTTGATGTGAACGAGGCCCACCGTATTATCGAGATTCTCGCGGCAGAGCGGGAAGCGCGTGTGACGAGATTCGATGGCCTTTTTCACATTGGTTTCGAAATCATCCTCCAAGTCGAGGTAAACGATTTCACCACGCGGCGTCATGATGTCACGCACGACGCGGTCGCGCAGGTCGAGCACGTTAAAAACGAGCTCACGCCCAAGCGGAGTAACGTCGGCGGATTTTTCGCTTTGCTCGAAGATTAATCGCAATTCCTCTTCGCTGTGCGCAAGCTCGCTCGCCGGGATCGGTTGAAGCCTGAGCACTCTGTGCAAGAGGAAATTCGAAGATTTATTCAGGAGCCAGATGGCTGGTTTAAACAAAACATAAAACGCACCAAGCAGCCCCATCAGGCGAAGTGCCACCGGCAACGGACTGGAAATTGCAATGTATTTGGGCGCTAGTTCTCCAAACACGATGTGCAAAAAAGTGATGCCAGCGAAAGCGAGCGCGATAGCGATCCAAGTTGCGACAGCGTAGGAGTAGATGTGCACGACGGCGAGGGCCGGTTGCAAGATCGACACCAGGGACTGCTCACCAATCCACCCGAGCGCGAGGCTGGCCAGTGTCACACCTAATTGCGTCGCCGAAAGGTAAGCGTCGAGGTGTGCGCGAACGTGTTTGACGAAACGCGCGCGCAGATTGCCCTCGTCCAAAAGCGCGTCGAGCTGAGTCGTGCGCACTTTTACGATCGAAAATTCGCAGGCGACGAAAAACGCGTTCAGCGCGACAAGCGCGGCAATCGCCACCAGTTTTCCAAGGAGCAGCATCGGCGGGTCCCATTGGGGCGCAACGCCTCTAGCGATCACTGCCGGCAGAAATATCACGGGGATGTTCATTAGTCGGACGCGCGGTCTGGCATCCGAAACGAGATATCGGTCCTAGCTTACCAGCTGGACTTGGTTACGCCAGGGATCAAGCCTTGCGAAGCCAGTTCGCGAAAGGTGAGACGCGACATCTTGAACCGGCGAATAAAGGCGCGGCGGCGCCCGGTGACTTCGCATCGGTTCACCACACGGGTGGGGCTGGCGTCACGCGGCAACTGCGCGAGGCCGATATAATCTTTTTTCGCCTTCAACTCCGCGCGCAACGCGGCGTATTTTTTCACCGTTGCACGCTTGCGTGCATTGCGATTGATCCAGGAAGTCTTAGCCATAACGGAGTGCTGACTATAATACTGGACCTACAATTTGCAACGGCGCCTAAGCGCGATTAGCCCAAAGCACCTGCCCGTCGCCTTTGTTTCACGAGCGCGCTGGTGGACCGGCGACCACCAGGACGAGGAGCGCCGCGTTTTTGCCGGACAGCTTGCGTTCGGCTGAGGCTATCTTGCAAAACCTTAACAAGATCAACCACGTTGGTCGGCACCGGAGGAGCTGGCGCTTTCGTGGTGATCTCCTTGTGCTGCGCCTTTTGCTCGATGATCTCCATCAATGCCGTCCGGTATTCGTCGCGATATTTTTCCGGTTCCCAGGAAACACTCATGCTTTCGATGAGCGCTTGCGCCATTTTCAGTTCTTTATCGCTCACCGCTGTTGTCGAACCGTTCTTCAAAACGTCAGCGCTTAGAATCTCACTGGCGAAGTGCATCAGCTCGAGAATCATAAATAAGCCGTCGGGCTTAACGGCAGCGAGATGCTCGCGGTTGCTGATCACGACCTTGGCAATACCGATCTTGCCCGTTCCGCTCAGCGCCTTATGCAAAACTGCGTAGGCTTTTTCCCCACCCTTTTGCGGTTCGAGGAAATATGGCCTGTAGAAAAACTTCGGATCGACTTGTTCCAAATCCACGAAGTCGGTGATATCGATCGAATGCGTGGACTCGATCCGCACCTTCTCGAAGTCCTCATCCTTTAGAACAACATAACGGCCGCGCTCGTATTCAAAGCCCTTCACGATTTGACCGGCTGGGACTTCTTTTGAATCTGCTTCCGCCACCTTTTTGTATCTAATTGGGCTGAGATCGCTGGATCGAAGCTGCCGGAAACTCAGTTTCTCCTCTCGCGTGGCCGGGTAAACCGCCACAGGAATATAAACCAGCCCGAAGCTGATGCTGCCTTTCCAGATGGGACGCATAGGTGGATTAATTTTCTCTCATAGGAGCGTTTGCGTGTCAAATTTCAGTGCCTGGTAGGGACGCCCCGCTGCGGGGCGTCCGGACGACGCAGCTCGCCATCCCTACCCACATCGCCTTCTGGTACTCCGAAATTCCTTGCAAGTCGGGGAAACGGTCTGATCTTGCAGTCCATATGAGCTTGCTCGCCAGCTTCATGAACCTGGCAGGGCCTGACTTGATTGTCATCCTGCTGATTATTCTGGTTTTATTCGGAGCAAAGAAACTGCCGGAACTCGCCCGCGGGATGGGCCAGGCGGTAAAGGAGTTTCAAAAGGCAAAGGACGAATTCAGCGACGAACTGCATAAGGCCGGAAAGTCTGAGCCAGAAACCGCTAAGTCCGACGTGAAAACGGCACAATCCACCGTGGCGCGAAGTGAGAACCAATCTTCAGCGAGCGGGACGCCGCCGCAGCCAACCGAGGCAGTTGCGCCCGGCGACAAAGCCGATCAGGTCTGATTGCTGAAAAAACGACGCGATACATTCGCACGACGGGCAGGTTGTGCGCACTATCTGTCCGGAGTTCCGTGTTTACGCGGCTTTGCGCACAGGCGCTGTCGTTACCACCTGAAGGCGGAACTCCAAACCAAAATAATTCGCCGCCGCGCTGCGCGTTTGACCTCACCCGCGATCTACGGCAAAATCGCGGCTCGCTTATGTCCGAGCCTGATTTGCGCGACCAAATTAAGCAAATGCTTGTGAAAAATCTGATGCTGCAAGTTACTCCTGAGCAGATCGGCGATGATTTGCCACTTTTCGGCCCAGATGGACTCGGCCTGGATTCCATTGACGCGTTGGAGCTGGTGGTAAGCATGGAAAAAACATTTGGAGTCGGCGTGCCCAGCTCCGAGGTAGCTGGTAAAGCGCTTCGCACCGTAAATACGATCCACGATTATATTCTCGAAAAACGTGCGGCGGCTGCTTAGGTCGTGTTCGGGCAACGTCCGTCGGCACTACAAATGAGATCCTTCAAGATCTCGCGCATATGACGGATGGGCAGCGAATAGTGTCCGGCCTCATCAATGAAACGCGCTTTGCAGTTGGGCAAACGTTTTGCGACCTGTTCGGCGAGACGAATTGAGAAAGCGCGGTCTTGCTTCCCATGCCATAATCGAACTGGCACCTGTACATCTTCAATGGCAAATCCCCACGGCTGCGCGTAAATCTGTGCGTCAGCCATCACGCCTTCAGCCGAGCCGCGCCAGGCGCGCCGTTGGCTTTCAAAAATGGCTTCGAACGCCGCAGCGTCGCGCAAGCTTTCAGCATCGCACGGTCGCAACATTAACATTTTTAACAGCAGCGGACGAAAGCGCACAGGCGGCCGCAACGACAGAACCGGCCGCGCCAGATGAAAGAATCTGCGCAAGAGTCGCGGTCGGGTTCGATAAAGGGCCAGCATCCAGCGGTAAAGCGGCAGCAATCCTTCGGCATCAACGAGTTCCGCCATTGGAGGCGCGCCACCGACTATTGCGATTGCCTGCACCCGCTCGCGCATCGCAATGGCCGTCGCGTATGCGTACGGTGCGCCGCCGGATATCGCCAGCATTCGAAACTCGCGGACACCGAGATGGTCGACGATTCGTTCTACAACGCGTGGCCAATCGCTCAACTTGCGATCGGGTTGCAGGCTCGAGCCACTGATGCCTGGCCGATCAGGTGAAATGACGCGAATACCAAGTTCACGCGCCGGTTCGGCTGTGAGTCGCGCCATGGTGCGTGAGCTCGGCCAACCGTGGCAAAATATCAGCGGCACTCCATTTGCGTCGCCATATTCTTCAAAAGCAACGACAGCGCCATCTTGGAGTTGGATAAAGTTTTCGTTACTCATTTTAAAACGCGGATAACTCTTTTATCGCTTGTATTGCAAGCGTCCAATCTGTAGTCCAGAATGTACTGTGAATAGAGCGCCCTGAGCTTCGCAGAGTTGGTTATGAATGATTACTCAGAACCTCGCCCGGGAAAAATCGAGCTGCATGGCAACGGCCTCGGCGCACCATCATCAGAGGAGGTGGAAAAACGCGCGAGGGAAATTGCGTTAATCGACGAGCGCGACCCGGATGAATTTACCGAGGCGGATTGGAAACAGGCGCGACAGAGAATTGATGGGCGAAGAAAATAATACGCCGCCCGAGGAAACTCCCGATAATGCCGACTTGACGGAAGAATGGAGTGTGATCGCCAGCTCCAGAGGTCACCGCATACCGCGTCCCGGTACCGAGGAAGAGGAAACGATTGGCGAGCAGTGCGTCGTAGATGGGCTCGAGGAAGCGGCCCACGACCAGATGCTCGAAGCGCGCCTGGAAGAACTCCAACAAGAAGGAGAAATTCTTTGAGCCTGGCCCCAGCTGACGCCGCTACCGACACGGCAGCGGCGGAACGATCTCATTTGAATTCGAGCCCGGCACGTGTTGAAGGCTTGCTGGCTCGTTTTCATCGAATCAGAAATTTTACCAGCGCGCTGTGCTCAGGTCTTGAACCAGAAGATTACGTCGTCCAATCAATGCCCGACGTCAGCCCGACCAAGTGGCACCTCGCCCATACCACCTGGTTTTTTGAAACGTTTATCCTGAAAAAGTTCTTTGCAGGATATCGGGCCGAAATTCCTGAATACGCTTATCTTTTTAATTCGTACTACAATGCCGCTGGCGATATGCATCGGCGCGATCTGCGCGGATTGATCTCTCGCCCAACAGTGCAGGAAACACACCGCTACCGCGCATCCATCGATTCGCATATCGACGATCTGCTTTCCGATGCTGACGAAAAATTACTGGATGAAATCGAGCCGATCCTTGTTCTGGGCATTCATCATGAACAGCAACATCAGGAATTGCTCATCACGGACATCAAGCACGTGCTCGCGCAAAATCCGCTCTATCCCGTCTATCGAGAGGCAAAAACTGGAGGGCGGAGCTCTGCGACGCCGGGTTCACAGTGTTCGCCCCTCCAATTCATTGAATTCGAAGAGGCAACGGTCGCAATCGGCCACGACGGACACGGGTTCGCCTATGACAATGAAGGACCGCGGCATCAAGCGCTGGTTCCAGCATTTTCGCTCGCGTCACGACCAGTAACAAACGGTGATTACATCGAATTCATCGAAGACAATGGCTACACGCGGCCGGAATTTTGGCTATCGCTCGGCTGGATGACAGTGAACGAACAACGCTGGCAAGCGCCGCTGTACTGGACGAAACGCGAGGGCGCGTGGTGGAACTTCACACTATCAGGTTTTCGTCCCGTCGATGAATCCGAGCCGGTCACACACATCAGTTACTTCGAGGCTGACGCGTACGCGAACTGGGCAGGCGCGCGCCTCCCGACAGAGTTCGAATGGGAGCGGGCTGCGTTCGATTATCCAATCGAAGGAAATTTTGTCGAAGACGAAATTTTTCATCCGCGCGCAATGTCTATTTCAGGACACGATGGACAACTTCATCAAATATTTGGCGACGTTTGGGAATGGACGCGCAGCGCCTACTCGCCTTATCCCGGGTATCGCGCCGCGCCCGGCGCGCTCGGCGAATACAACGGCAAATTCATGTGCAACCAATACGTTTTGCGAGGCGGTTCCTGCGCTACATCGCGCACTCACATTCGCCGCACCTACCGCAATTTCTTTCAACCGGAAAAACGCTGGCAGTTTACAGGGATTAGACTCGCACGCGATCCACAGTGAATCGGTAGGGCGCGACCACCGGATGCGCGTCGAACGATAATGCCATAATGACCGCCGAAACTCGAACGGCCATACCACCTGTTTCTGAGCTGCCGCCCGCCGGTTCTGACTTTCTGGCAGACGTAATCGCTGGTCTTTCCAGCAATCCGCGAATGCTTCCGTGCAAATATTTTTACGACGAGCGGGGCGCGGCGTTGTTCCAAAAAATTTGCGAGCTGCCAGAATATTACATTACCAGGACTGAGATCGACATTCTGGATCGAAATCGCGCCGAGATCGCGTCGCACCTCGGAGCAAATATCGAGTTGATCGGACTTGGCACCGGCGCTGGCACCAAGACTCGTATTCTGATCGAAGCGCTCGAAAGCCCCACGGTTTACATCCCGGTGGATATTTCGGAGAAGCAATTGCGCGAATCGACTGCTCTTTTTCAAAAAACTTTCCCTGACTTGGAAATCCTCCCTGTCTGCGCTGATTACCTGCAACCTGTGGTGTTGCCTTCGTCAAGCCGCAAAGCAGCGCGCAACATTGTCTATTTCCCGGGATCGACCATCGGGAACTTCGAGCCGACCGAAGCCGAGGAGTTTTTGCGTCGCGTCGCCAATGTTTGTCGGCAAAACGGCGGACTGCTCATTGGCGCTGATTTAAAAAAGGACCCGCATGTGCTCGAAGCTGCTTACAACGACAGCGCTGGCGTTACTGCGCAATTCAATTTGAATTTGTTGGACCGCATCAACCGCGAGGTAGGCGCAGATTTCGATCTCGATCAATGGCGGCACCGGGCGATCTACAATTCAGATGCTGGCCGCATCGAAATGCATCTCATCAGCGAAATCGACCAGTTTGTTCAGGTTGACGAGCGCAAGTTTCATTTCCGTCGAGGCGAAAAAATCATTACTGAGTTTTCCTACAAATACGCACCGGAAGAGTTTGCCGCAGTCGCCGGCAAAGCCGGATTCGAATTTGTTCGGATGTGGACTGACGATGCGCGCCTGTTCGGCGTGTTCTATCTTGTGACCGCAGAGTGATGCAGACACTCCTGTCTGCCCAGTAGCGCGTTTACACAGCAAGAACTTGCAGGCAGGATTGCCTGCATCACTCGCCGGCAATGAGCGCTCTCGTTCAACTCGTGGATGTCAGCAAACGTTACGTGGATGCTGTCGCGCTGCACCCGACGAAACTCTCTATCGAGCGCGGCAAAACCACGGTGCTCATCGGTCCGAGCGGCTGTGGTAAATCAACTTTGCTGCGGTTGATCATTGGTTTGATCGAGCCGGACTCCGGCCGCATCGACTTCGGGGGAGAACCGATCAATCGCGAGAACATCGACTCTCTTCGCCGCCGGATTGGTTACGTCATCCAAGAAGGCGGGCTGTTCCCGCACCTGACCGCGCGCGCCAATGTCCTCTTGATGGCAAGGCACGTTGGAAAATCCCAGGAGGAAATGCAAAAGCGGTTACTCGAATTGTGCGAGCTGACAAGATTTTCCGGCAACCTACTCCCGCGATATCCCGTCGAAGTTTCAGGTGGGCAACGGCAGCGCGTCAGCTTAATGCGCGCTTTAATGCTCGCACCCGAACTGTTGTTGCTCGACGAACCGCTCGGCGCTCTGGATCCGCTGGTGCGCGCTTCTTTGCAAAAGGATCTCAAGGAAATTTTCGCGTGCTTGGGGCAGACGGTGCTCTTCGTCACTCATGATTTAGCGGAAGCGATTTATTTCGGGGATGAAATCGTACTCATGAATGAAGGCCACATCGTCCAAAAAGGTTCGGTTGCCGATCTACGAGAGAAACCAGCTGCCCCTTTCGTCTCAGAGTTCATCAACGCACAACGCGGACTCGCGAACCTATGAATCGAATCAGGAAAGCCGGAAAACAGGAGATGGGCAGAGGAAATAAATCAGGAAACCAGGAAGCCAGGAAAGCAAAGCGATTGTGCCGGTTATTCTTGATCTTCTGGGTTCCAGATTTTCTTCTGATTCTTTCCTGCGTTCCTGTTTTCCTGATTCATTCTTCTTTTGCTGCCGATGTCGTGATCGGCTCAAAGAAATTCACTGAATCGTACGTGCTCGGAGAAATCGCAAAGCGCACGTTAACCAATGCCGGAATTCCAGCAGAACATCGCCAGGGGATGGGCGGCACGATCATTCTCTGGCAAGCACTCCGCGGCGGACAGATAGATGGCTACCCGGAATACACCGGAACAATCACACAAGAAATTCTAAAAAGGGATGACTCATCATCGCCCGAACAAATTCGCGAGTCGCTCGCAAGGTTCGGCGTGGGTATGACGGAGCCGCTAGGCTTCAACAATACTTATGCGCTGGTGATGCGACGCAGCGAAGCGCAACGGCTCGGCGTGCGCACAATCAGCGATCTTCAAAAATATCCCGAGCTCAAGATTGGACTCACTCATGAATTCCTGGACCGGCAAGACGGCTGGCGACCGCTGCGCGAACGCTACGCGCTTCCCCAGCAGAATGTCGTTGGGATTGATCATGCACTCGGGTACGCTGCGCTTGCCAACAGCTCGATTGACGTAAAGGACGCCTATTCGACCGACGCAAAGATAGAACAAAATGACCTCATTGTTCTGGAAGACGACTTTCAGTTTTTTCCAAAGTATGACGCGGTCTTCTTGTTCCGAGCGTCCATGCGCCCGGGCGCGATTGCTGCATTGCGCCGCCTGGAAGGAACGCTCGATGAAAAACGGATGATTCGTCTCAATGCAGAGGCGGAGCGCACAAAAAATTACACGAGAGCTGCAAACCTATATTTTGAAGACGGCGCTGGATCGACGAATACCATCGGCGAATCCTTTCCACAGAAGCTCACGCGCTGGACGCTTCGCCATCTCCAGTTGGCTGGATTTTCGCTGCTGCTTTCGGTGGTGTTCGGCATTCCGCTTGGCATCGTTGCCAGTCGCGGTGGAGCAATCGGGCAGGCGATTCTTGGCTTTGCGAGCATTGTGCAAACGATTCCATCGCTCGCCTTGCTAGCCTTGCTTGTCCCCCTTCCCTTTTTCGGAATTAGCGTTCGCACTGCCATCGCTGCGCTTTTCCTTTATGGTTTGCTGCCGATCGTGCGCAACACTGCAAGCGGCTTGCAGGACATCCCGCGCTCGCTGCGCGAATCCGCCATTGCATTAGGACTCAGCCCACTCACGCGCCTCTGGGAAATTTATCTCCCGATGGCGTCGCGCTCGATTCTGTCCGGAATCAAAACAAGCGCTGTGATCAATATCGGCACCGCTACACTAGCGGCATTGATTGGAGCCGGAGGTTTGGGCGAGCCGATCTTAAGCGGCCTCAACCTGAACGATCACGTAACGATCCTGCAAGGCGCCATTCCCGCGGCCTTGCTGGCGCTGCTGGTGCAGTGGTTTTTCGATTTGCTCGATCGCGTTCTGATTCCAAAAGGGCTGCGCTTGTAACGGGTAATTCAAGCAACGCAGGTCATTCCGAGCAGAGCGAGGAACCTCACATAGGATCGTAGGTCACGCTATTTACTGAACGTGCCGCCCTTCGTAGGGGAGGTCCTTCACTTCGCTCAGGATGACAGATGGTTGCCGCGCGTTTATTAAATCATATGGCGATCGCCTCAATCAATCCCGCGACCGGCGAAAAGCTGAAGGATTTTTCTGCTTTCGACGATGCAGAAATCGAGAAACGATTGAGCCGCGCAGAAAACGCATTTAGAAAATATCGCCGAACCACGTTTACCGAGCGCTCCGAACTGTTGCACGCTGTCACGGAGTTGCTGTTCCAGGAAAAGAAGAAATTCGCGGAGATCATCACGCTGGAGATGGGCAAATTGTTTCGCGATTCGATCGCAGAAATCGAGAAATGCGCGCGTGGTTGCCGGTTTTACGCTGAGAATGGCGAGCGATTTTTGGAGGACGAAGTAGCGCAGACTGACGCCGCTAAAAGTTACGTGCAATATCAACCGCTCGGACCGGTTCTGGCCATTATGCCTTGGAATTTTCCGTTCTGGCAGGTATTTCGATTCGCAGGGCCAGCGCTATTGGCGGGTAACGTCGGGCTGCTCAAGCATGCATCGAATGTCCCGCAGTGCGCACTGGCCATTGAAGAAATCTTTTGCCGCGCCGAATTCGGTGACGGGGTTTTCCAAACGCTGCTCATCGAACCGGATCAGGTGGAAAAAGTGATTGTCGATCAGCGCGTGAAAGCGGTGACGCTAACGGGCAGCGAAAAAGCCGGAAGCGCGGTGGCAAGCACGGCCGCGCGCGAGATCAAAAAAAGCGTTCTTGAGCTCGGCGGCAGTGACGCCTTCATCGTGATGCCCAGCGCGAATTTCGAGAGCGCATTAAGCACCGCAGTCAAAGCGCGTACCATCAACACCGGGCAATCATGCATTGCTGCAAAGCGATTTTTAATCGCTGATCAAATTTACGACGAGTTTCTCAATCAGTTCGTTGCGCGGATGCGGGCGCTCAAGGTCGGCGATCCCATGGACGAAACGACTGAGATCGGTCCACTCGCGACTGAACAAATCCTGCAAGGCGTGCACGATCAGGTGCAGAAATCGATCGCCGCAGGCGCAAAACTATTGACCGGGGGAAATCGCATTCATGGCCCAGGATTTTTCTACGAGCCAACTGTGCTCGTCGATGTGCCCAAAAAATCGCCAGCGTACCGCGAAGAGGTGTTCGGCCCGGTCGCATCTATTTTTCGTGTGCGCGACGCCGACGAAGCGATCGAGCTCGCGAACGACACCCCATTCGGGCTCGGCTCCAGCGCGTGGACGAATGATCGTGAAGAACAGAAACTCTTCGCATCTGAGCTGGACACCGGAATGGTCTTTATCAACGCCATGGTCGCCTCCGATCCGCGTCTGCCGTTCGGCGGTGTGAAACGTTCCGGCTTCGGTCGCGAACTCGGCGCCGCCGGAATCCGCGAGTTCACCAACACGAAGACGATTTGGATTTCCTGAGAAATAGGGCTCGGACGATTCACCAACTCCAGGAAACTCCACCGTAAAAGGAGCGCCCGTCGCCGGGATGAAAAATCTCAGGATTCGGTTCCGTGCGCGCGTCGGCGATCACATCGATAGAGGAAGCGTAGTGCTGATTCGTCAGGTTCTTGCAATCCAGAAAAACTGAGAATCCGTTGGTCGGTCGAAATCCCGCGCGGAAACCAAGCAGCACATAACTATCCGCAAAGAGCGTGTTCGCCTGATCGACAGGATAACGCGAAAAGTTACACTGCAGGTTTGGACCCGCATAAAACCCAGAAGGCATTTCGTAAAGAAGTTGCGCTTCATAAATGTGAACCGGAATTCCCGCAATGCGGTTGTTGCCGTAAACGGGATCCCCATCGAAATGAAAATCGTTTAGCGTGTAGCTTTGATCGAACGATAAACGATCGCCTGGGCGATTCCCATGCTTTGGAATCAGGATTTCCCGAAGCAATTCTATCTCAACGTTCACCTCGATTCCCTGATGAATGGATCGCGGAACGTTGGTCGTTCCGATGTCATTCCCGAAGGCATCGTTGAGCTCGAGCAGTTCATTTCGCAACCACGAACGATAGAGCGACAACCCCCACTGAATTCGAGAAATTTCCCCGCGCGTTCCGATCTCGATCGTCCAGGCGTGTTGTGGCTGCAGCGGTGTGTAAATAACGCTTGAATCCGGGCCCTCAGTAAAGTCCACTAGATTGTCCAACGAAGGCGGTTGCCAACTGCGGCTGAAATTCACAAACGCCTGCGTTTCGCGATTGATTTCGTAAATCGCGCCTAGCTTGGGATTGAATCCCAAAAAATCCTGCCGATTTGATTGATTTCCTTCCGCGTCGCTAGGGAAGGTATCCCGAAAATGCCGCTCCGCGAAAATCGCCTGCGCTCCGGTGAGGATCGATAACTGCGGTGTAACATAAAACTGATCTTCGAGATGGGCCGGAACGTTTATCGAACTGCCTATGCCTCGCGCAGTCGTTGCGCCCGGGTGTCCGAAAATATTTTCGTAATTTTGGGTGGGCTCATTTTCGTACTGTGGGCTCAAACCAATTGTAAGGATATTTCGTTGGCCAAAGAGTTTGTGACGGCTAACGAAATTCAGGTTCCCGCCAAAATTGTCCGAATAAAACATCTCGATCCCTTCCCGAAAATCCGGTGAAAAGAATCCACGGTTCTCAAGATCGCGATGAAACCAAAAGACGCCCGCATCGAATTCAACGTCTTGCGTTCGAACGGTTAGTTTGTCGGCCATCCGAATGTAGGTCCACTCCTTGTTCCAATCCTGGGCTATCGCGAGCGGATTAGCCTGGGTGGGATCGTTTTCCATTTCTGACTTGGTCAAACCGCCCGGCAGATTCCGATTGGTCCGGTCTATGGTGAGATAAAATCGATTCTCCACCTGGTCGCTGAATTTGTAACCGAGATCAGTAAAAAGGATTTCTGTGTTCTCACGGCTATGCTCACGAAAGCCCTCGCGTGCTCGAAACCCAATCGCACCATATTCATCGAACTGCCCCTGCACCGCGCCGCCGCTCATGTCGCCACGGAAGAAGCCATAACTTCCGCCTTCAAGCCGGACTTGAAATGGCGCCGCATCGTACCCGGTAAAAGGCACGAGATTGATTGCCCCGCCAAGTGTCAGCGCGCCGTATTTAAATGCGTCGGCGCCCCGAAAGACTTCCGCGTGACTGAGCGCGGCAACATCAAAATCCTCGAGAATGGTTTCGCCATCCCCCTGGTTGAAGTTCAAGCCATCCAGCAAAAACATCACACCGAGTGGCTCGTCTTCGGAGGTGATTCCGGACCCTCGAATCGAGATCTTTGAAACCTCGGCGCCGTTTTCTGATTGAAGGAAAACGCCTGGGGTTCGTCGCAGCAAATCTTCGAAGTTTGACGCTCGTCCGAGCTCCATATCATCGATCGTCTTGACTGTGAAGGCTCCCGGAACTGCCGTCTTCCGCTTCGCAGATTCCTCGGGTGACGCCGAGGTAAGCGACCCGGTCGCTTCTCCCGTGACTGTCACTGCCTCGGCTTCCGCCGAATTATCTGAAGTGTTGGCGGCCTGGGCCTCTTGAATTGCGATGACTGCAACTGCTGTGATCGCAAGAACGCTCCAACCTCGCCACATCGAGTCCGATCAATCGTTCACCGGAAGTTGTTTCACAAATCGCCACCCGTTTCGCTCGTAACCGAGCGATTCGTAAAACTTGTGGGCGTCTTCTCGCGTAGACCTTGTATCCAAAGCGACGCGCCTGATTCCTTTTTGACCGAAATCTTTCTCCGCAGCTGCAATCAATGCGCGACCAATTCCGCGGCGGCGTGCCGCGCTCAACGTCACAAGGGCAAGAATTCGCCCGGACGGATCGTTATGCTCATAGCTTGGATATGTGAGCGTGCCGATCATCCCACAGACGCAGCCATCCATAATAGCGATAAAGGTTTTGTAGGCCGGGTTCGACAAAATCAACTTTAGGCGCGTCTCCATTTCTGCGCGCTGGGTTTCATAGCCGAGTTCGCACATCAGCACGGCGAGCTCCGAAGCGTCGTTCAATTCCGCATCACGAATCCAGCATCCGGTATCCTGCATTTATTCAACGGCTCTCAATCGCGGCAATAACTGCTCTAGTATCGTCGCTACCGATTCGTCGACGCTTTGCCGATCCGTGTGAACCACAATCTCGGGGTCCTCCGGAGCTTCGTAAGGTGCGTCAATACCAGTGAATTCACGAATCTGGCCGGCCCGCGCTTTTTTGTAGAGATTCTTCGGATCGCGTGCTTCGCAAACGTCCAGCGGCGCATCAACAAACACTTCGATAAATTCCGCGTTGCCTTCCAACGCAATCTCCCGCGCGCGGCTGCGATCCATCCGATAAGGCGAAATGAACGCAGTGATCACGACTGTCCCGGAGTCCGCCATGAGCTTAGCCACTTCGCTTACGCGGCGAATGTTTTCTACCCGGTCGTCTGGCGAGAAGCCGAGATTTGAATTCAAACCGTGCCGGATATTGTCCCCGTCGAGCACATAGGTATGTATGGCGCGCTGGAACAGCTCGCGTTCAAGTGCCTGTGCGATGGTCGATTTCCCGGCGCCAGAAAGCCCGGTTAACCAGATCACCGCGCCCCGATGACCGCTCCGCATTGCCCGGGCGCGGGCCGTTATTTTCCCCTCGGTCCAGAAAATATTTTTGCTCTTTGCGACGGTTCGGTCTGTATAAATGCCGCCGAAAATCGTGCCGCCACCGCAGATTTGTCCCTCGTCTATGATAACAAATCGGCCCAGATTGGGAATGCGATCATGATTGTCGATAACGAGTGGCGCGCGAGTCTGAATTGTAAGTTTGCCAACCTCGTTCCGCTCCAATTGTTCGCGTCCGTCGCTCTTTGTCTGCAGCGTGGATGAATCCGTCACCTCCTCGATTGAACCGATCTGACATTTCACCTGCTGTGTCGCCAGACGCAGATCGTAAAAATGTCCCACCCGCAGTGGTTCGCGCACGATCCAGAACAAGTCCGCGTGAAAACGATTCGTCTCGACCGGTGTCTCGTTCTGGTGCGATGCGACATAGCCGCGCTCGACGAAAATCTGTTCGGCTAGCGTGATCCCGATCGAATCTCCCGCCATGGCGGGCCCGTTTGCTGGCGCGTTCCAACTCTCGATTGTAGCGACCACGGACGATTTGTTTGCCGGCGAAAATATCAGCTCGTCCCCCACCCTGAGCGTTCCAGTCTCAATCCGGCCCGCAATGATCCGCCGCCCGTCGAAGCGATAAACGTCCTGAACACAAAAGCGCAGTGGAAGATCGATGTCCCCCTTTTGCGGCTCCAGCAGATCGAGGGCCTCGAGAACGTTCGCGGCGCAGTACCATTTCATTTTCATACTCGCCCGCGCGACGTTCTCGCCTTCCTTTGCCGAGGCCGGAATAAATGTCCGCGCGTTCAACCCGAGCTCTTGAAGGAACTTCCGATATTCCTGCTCGATCTCGCGAAATCGTTTTTCAGAGTAATTGACGAGGTCCATTTTGTTTACCACCACAATGACTTGCCTGATACCGAGCATGCTCAGCAGATAAGCGTGCCGGCGGCTTTGCTCGCGCACACCTTCGTCCGCGCCTATGACGAGGATCGCTGCGTCCGCCCTCGACGCGCCGGTGATCATGTTCTTCAAAAATTCCTTGTGCCCAGGCGCGTCGATGATGGCGTAATGGCGTCGCGCTGTTCGAAACGGAATCTCAGTCGTATCGATGGTGACGTTTTGCTTCTGCTCTTCGAGAAGCGCATCGAGCAGAAACGCATATTCGAACTGCATTCCTTCAGCTGCGCAGGCCTTTTTTATTTCCTCGATCTTGCCTTCAGGTAAGGAACCAGTGTCATGGAGAATGCGCCCGATGAGCGTGGACTTGCCGTGATCCACATGACCCACGAACACGACGCGGAGCTTCGGCTCAATGTCTGGCGTTGGAGGTTGAGCGTTGGACGTTGAGCGCTGGGCGTTTGCTTTTTCAATCATAAAAACCCCTTCGCTCGGAGCTTCTGCATGGCATTGCGCTCGTAATGGTCTTGCGCGCGGCCGGCGCGCTCAGTCGTTTTTGTCGCTTCGAGTTCGGCAATAATCTCATCAATGGTGGAGGCGGTGCTTTCGATCGGTTGCGTGATGGGGCTGCAGCCGAGCGAGCGAAAACGTTTTCCGTTTCGCGCAAAATACATTTTCGGTATGGGAATGTTTTCGCGCTGGATATACCGCCAGACATCGACTTCGGTCCAATCGAGCAATGGCTGCACGCGAACATGTTCGCCTTTTGCCGTTGTGGTTACGAATTGGCTCCAGAACTCCGGCGGCTGATCCTTATAATCCCATTCAAACTGCGCGTTGCGGGGTGAAAAATACCTCTCCTTCGCACGCGTGGGATCCTCGTCGCGACGAATGCCGGTGATGAGCGCGTCCCATTTGTATTCCGCAAGCGCTTGTTGCAAGGCGACCGTCTTCAATTCATGCGTCACGGTCACCGGATCGTGCGTCTCATACCCGATCCCGCGTGCACGCGCTTCAGTATTGATTCTCACGATCAGATTCAGGTTGTGATGCTTCATCGCCCATTCGCGAAACTCCAGCATTTCGGGAAACTCATAGGTGGTATCGATGTGCAAGACCGGAAACGGCACGCGTCCGAAAAACGCTTTACGTGCCAGCCAGACGAGAACATTGGAATCTTTGCCCATCGACCACGGCATGGCGATGTTTTTGAAGGCGTGATACGCCTCGCGAAAAATGAAAATGCTCTGGTTCTCGAGTTGATCGAGATGAGAACGGCTCAATTTCGTCATGAGATGGTTTTGCTGTAAAAGAATTACGGAATTAGCCACAGATGAACACAGATTTACACAGATTCATATTAGGCCGGTTTAGCTGTTCTTTTCGTAATCTGTGTTTCATCTGTGTCAATCTGTGGCTCGTTTTCTCTTGCGGGGGCTGAGCGTGATCTTACTGTTCGCTGATGCCGGAAACTCACTCGACAGCGTACGATTCGAAGATTGAAGGCAACGTGATTTTCACGCGCTTCGATGCGGCGCTTAATTGGGTACACAAAAACTCGCTGTGGCCGATGCCAATGGGCCTAGCGTGTTGCGCAATTGAGTTAATGGCGACGGCTGCATCGCGTTTCGATATTGCCAGGTTTGGCGCGGAGGTGATGCGCTTCTCGCCGCGACAATGCGATGTGATGATCGTGGCCGGCACTGTGACCTATAAAATGGCGCTGGCGGTGAAACGGATTTACGAGCAGATGCCGGAGCCGAAATGGGTAATCGCGATGGGCGCATGCGCGTCCACCGGCGGCATGTATCGCTCATACGCGACGCTACAGGGGATTGACCAGCTTATTCCGGTCGATGTTTACATCTCTGGTTGCCCGCCGCGTCCCGAGGCGTTGCTTGCTGGCTTGATGAAATTGCAGGAGAAGATTTCGACAGAACGCTCGTTCAGGGACCAGAAGCCGGAGCTGGCAGAAAAACTCGAGGATGCGCTGGCATGAGCATGCTGTCATCCCAAGGGAAGTCGAGGGATCCAGTTGCGTTACCTTCGCGAGCTTTAGCTGCCGGGCATTCTTCGACTGTCGCTGCGCTTCGGTCAGGATGACCGCGTTCGGATTATGACTCGCCACGAACTACTCGAGTCGTTCGATCAAATCCTTCGGCGAGAAAATTCAGCGTCAGACTGAATTTCGTGGCGAGACGACTTACACGACTGCTGCGAGCGATCTCCGCGAGATTGCGAAATTCTGTTGCGACAAACTCTCGTTCGATTATTTGCTCGACATCACCAGCATCGACAATTTGGGCGAAGAGCCGCGGTTCGAAATCGTTTATCACCTCTACTCGATGCCGCACGCTGTTCATCTGCGATTGAAACTGAAAGTTTCGGAGGACGTCGACGCGGTCGATACCCTTTCAGACATCTGGCCCACAGCGAACTGGCACGAGCGCGAGATTTACGACATGATGGGAATCAAGTTCAACGGGCACCCCGATCTGCGCCGGATTTTGATGTGGGACGGCTATCCGTACTTCCCTCTCCGAAAAGATTTTCCGCTCGAAGGTTTGCCGAGCGAAATGCCCGATGTCGCTTTCACGAAAGTGACCCCGATGGAAGGCGGCCCATTTGTTACTGTCCCAAGCGCAGCCACTTCAAAAGACCGCGAGCCACGAGCACGGCCGCCGGAACTGTAGCGAAATCCAGCGCGCCCGGTGGTCGCGCGCTACGATTAGGCGGCTGAGACGGGCGGAGCGGTTTCGGGCTTTCGCCTAGCGGCCATGACGTCTGGACGCAAAGTTTCGTCGCGTGGCGCAGCGGGCTTCTGTCCGGCCTTCGGATAAGCGATCCGGCTGTGCAACATCGATAGAATCGTGAATCGGAAACGATCTGCGATGACTTTGAGTTCGCCAAGCGTCAGATCGCAGTCGTCTAATTGCCGGTCGCTAATGCGTTCCTCGATCAACTCGTTCACGAGTGTTTCGATTTTCTGCGGCGTTGGTTTCTCCACACTTCGGGAGGCGCTCTCAACGGTGTCGGCCAGACTGACAATGGCGCTTTCCTTCGTTTGCGGCTTTGGTCCGCCATAGCGAAAACTTTCTTCCTTCACCTCTGGAATATCGTCTTCGCGCAGCTTCATGATTTTGCCGCCTGCGCGCGCGTCCTCATGCTGCTGCAGCGCGCGTTGATAAAAATATCGCACGAGCGATGTGCCGTGATGCTCCTGGATAATATCGATGATGCGCTGGTTTAACCGGTGCTTGAGTGCCAGATCCACGCCTTCCTTGACATGCGCGATGATGATCAACGCGCTCATCGTCGGCGCGAGGTCATCATGCGGATTGCGTTCGAAACTCATGTTCTCGGTGAAGTATTCCGGTTTCACCAGTTTGCCGACATCGTGAAAATAAGCGCAGACGCGGCAGAGCGTCGCGTTTGCGCCGATCGCTTCCGCCGCGGCTTCGGCAAGATTGGCCACGACAAGGCTATGATGATAAGTGCCCGGCGCTTCGATAGTCATCTGACGCAGCAACGGGTGGTTCAGATCGGACGCTTCCAGCCAGGAGATGTCCGTGGTGATTCCAAAGAGATTCTCCAGCATGGGTAGCGCGCCGCCAACGATTGTTGCCGTGACGATGCCATTGCCGATTGCCAGAGCGCTTTGCCATCCGATCATACCCCAGTCGTTTGCCGTTGGGTAAAACCAATTGATCGGCCCGATCAAACCAAATGTCAGCGACAACAACCAGATCGCGAGCCCGACATAGAAACCAGCACGGATCAATTTGCTGCGCCGTCGCACCTGCAGCGTGAGAGAGACCGCAGTGAATCCGCTGATCAAACTGGTTATTAAAAGAGGGGCATCAATTGGACCGAACAACATGCTGCCCCATAGGCTCACGAAAAATGCGGCGTAGAGACCGTGCTGCCGGCCTAGCAGCACGCTTAACACGAGCGGCGCAAACGCATAGGGCGTGATCAATCCGGCCATTTCCGGCTTCAAGAACCGGTAATTGCCGCTGTTACAAATAACCAGCAACAGTTTGGTGACGGCCAGTTGCACAAGAATAACGGAAAAAACAAGAAGGATTCGCGAGTTTTGCGAAAAACTTTTCGGCTGGTTGATCCAAAGCTGGGTGATCGCAGTGGCCAGAACCAGCAGGGCAATTACAAAGTTCTTCGTCGGTTCCGGTTGCTTGCCACTAAAGACGAGAAATGCGAGACCGCCGGCAAACAGCGCAAAGACCAGCACCTTGACGTAGGGCGAGTTTTCCAGGTTGCGCATGAGTTCGCTGCCCACCCGGCGACGCCGAGTTTTCCGCGAGGCCAAGCCCCGTTTGATGAGTCGCCCGCGTTTCAGAAAATCGAACATACTTTTCTTTATTTGCGCGACGCCGGCGCGGGCGAGCGGTGCTGCTGGTATGCGCCGATGATAGCGCGCACCAGTTCATGCCGCACAACGTCGCGCTCGGTAAAATATACAGTCACAATTCCCGGCACTGTTTTCAACGCCTGCAATGCCTCGACGACGCCGGAGCGCTTGTTCGCTGGTAAATCGATTTGTGTGACGTCGCCGGTCACTACGCATTTGGAATTCAAACCGATTCGCGTCAGCAACATGAACATCTGCTCGGTCGTAGTGTTTTGCGCTTCATCGAGGATGACAAAAGCGTTGTTCAACGTGCGTCCGCGCATATACGCCAGCGGAGCCACCTCAATGGTCTGCCGTGCGATCGCCCGTTCCATCTCTTCCGGCTCCAACATGTCACGCAATGCATCGTAAAGCGGACGAAGATACGGAGTGATCTTTTGTTCGAGGTCGCCCGGGAGAAATCCCAGCGCTTCGCCGGCTTCCACCGCGGGTCTTGTTAAGATGATGCGCGCCATTTGCTCCTTTTTCAGCGCCGCCACCGCCATTGCGACGGCGAGATAAGTCTTTCCCGTGCCGGCTGGTCCGATTCCAAAAACAACGTCGTGATTTTGAATTGCCTCAACGTACGCGCGCTGATTTGCGCTGCGCGCTACGATCGGTGGCTTGCGCAAGGACGTTGTGATTTTTGTCGAAACAATATCGCCGAGGCTTGCATCGTGTTCTTCGGCCACGGCTTTAAGGGCATAATTAAATTCGTGTCTTGTGAATGTCCACGCCTTGCTGACGCGCTTTCTCAAGTTGTTCGAACACTTGCTGCGCTTTGTCGACACGGTTTGGGTCGCCCTCCAGCTTCACCCAGCCCTCGCGCGTGGTCACCTTCACGCCCAAGGAGTCCTCGAGGTTTTTCAAGAGTTTAATGTCATTGGCATAAAGCGACTGTAAAGCGCGTGGGCTTTCAAACTGCAGCGTACGAGTTTCAGTCATTTTCTGAGTGGCATCGGCATCTGTGCCGATCGATTGGTTGGAAGCCAATGCCACTAAACTTACCGGAAGCCATACACCAGCGCCCAGTGCGTGCGTTCCTCTGGTGATTCCTCAATACTGACTATGATAAAATAGCTGCCGGTAGCTTTTGGAATCACGTGCGCCGCCGCGAAGTGACCTTTCTGCCAGCTATCCGATTCTTCCGCCAGCTTTCCGTCCGAATCATAGACGTGGACGGAAACCTTTGCCCGATCGACTTCCGTTCCCAACCAAAACCAATATTCGTTTCCTTTAAATAATTGCTGCCGCACGGCTTTTTTCTCGCCAGAACCGAGGTCGCCTCCCCAATAATCTTCACGCACCTGAAAGCCTTGCTTCACATAAGGTTCTGCAGCTTGGAGAGCAAATGACTGCGCGTCATCCACAGAGGCGAAGATTGCGGGCTGCACTGCCATGAGGGCCAGCAGGAGAGAGCCAGTGCGGAACAGAACTTTCGCGAACAAGTTCATTGGAATTTCTTAATCTTTCATCACGATGCCATGGCCGAGCCGCGTCGTGATTTCATTGACCTTCTTTACGGATTCGGCAGGAATGTGCCGGTCACCGACGTCAATCAACGGTTTCACCTCGACCAGCGCGTCCTGAATTTGGCGGATAATTGGCAGATTAAACTCCGGCATTGCCCGGAGCCTTGTCTGAAAATAGGAAAGCAGATCAGGCTGGTGCAGCAGCTCCGCGCCATCGGCGGAAAAATGCTCCTTCACCACCGACGTCAACACTTCCGTGCCACGCAGCCATCCGCCCAGGCTGACAAGCTGCGACAATTTTTCATCGTGCACCTCGTTCATCGCTTGCTGCACGCTGTTCTGGGTGCGATCCAGTTCCTGGCGCACGTTTTCCCATTTGCGCTTGTCTGCCGCATCGATGATCGCCTTCGCATGAGGCGTGATTGAATTTCCCACGCCGACCCCTTTTGCCAGCGTCAGGACGCGCTGGCCAATCTCTTTCACCGCCGGCGCGTCTTCCGCCTGCACCGCGATAAAACCATCGGCGATCACCGTCCCAAGCAGAAGAGCGATGCGTGGGCGCTCGGTAAAGTTGGGTCCCTTATCGTTGCGGACATGTTCCTTCCAGTTGACCGTGCCTAGTTTGTTCAGTGCCCCGAAAATTTCATTCGGCAACGGCACCACAACATCTTCCACAGTTGTGGATAGTTGTTTAATATCGATATGCTGTGGGGCTTGGGCGCCATTTGCGCAGAGCGCAAGCCCAAAGATTACACCTACACTCAGCTTCACATGTCTAGTAAACGGAATCACTGGCAGTTTGGACTGTTGATTTCGGCTTCGTATTCGGGATTTAATGGAGCGAACCTTAACCGGAACTGCTGCCCTACACAAATCCCTGCACAAAACATTTTGACTCACTCTAATCGAACCAGTTCCTTGCCTCGGCGGTATTGCCGCTTTCATTTCCTATGGATCTAAACCGGCTAGAACAGATCCTCGATCGCGCGCCTTCCATGCAGATCACGGTAATCGGCGATATGATGCTGGACGAATTTGTCTGGGGAAAGGTCGGCCGCATCTCGCCGGAAGCGCCTGTGCCGGTGGTCGAGGTAACGGGAGAATCGTTTTACCCCGGGGGAGCGGCCAACGTTGCCCGTAATCTGCGTGAGTTCGTCCACGGCGTCGCCGTCATCGGAATGCTCGGTAAAGATCGCAGCGGCCAGCAACTCCGGGAGTTATTAACTGCGCAGAACATTGATACATCCAATGCCATCGAGGATGAAACCTTGAGCACGATTGTCAAAACCCGCATCATCGCACTCCACCAGCAAGTGGTTCGTGTCGATCGCGAAAAAATTGTCAGCCCATCGCCCGAGCAGATCGCCAAAGTAGTCGCCGCGGTCCGCAACGCTATCCACAAAACCGATGCAATTATCTTCGAAGATTATGGCAAGGGCTTTGTCACGACTGAGCTGGTTTGCCAAATTGCGCAGGAAGCACGGGCGGCCGGTAAGATTGTCGCGGCTGATCCCAACCCGCGACATTCTGTTGATTGGCGCGGTGTCACGGTGATCAAACCAAATCGCGCCGAAGCGTTCCTCGCCTCAGACGTTCGTTGGCGAGAACCAGACGAAGCTCCGGCGAAAGATGCCGATCTGAGGCGCGCCGGTGAAGCGCTGCTTAAGAAATGGGAAACAAAATATGTCCTCGTTACTCTCGGCGAACACGGGATGATGCTTTTTCAGCAGAACGCGGCGCCGCATTACATCCCGACGAAGGCACGGCAGGTCTTCGATGTCTCCGGCGCCGGCGACACTGCCATTGCGCTCTTTACCCTTGGACTGGTCTGCGGAGCGACTCCTATTGAAGCGGCGGAAATTGCCAACCACGGAAGCGCAGTTGTGGTCAGCAAACTTGGAACAGCCACCGTGACACGAGATGAACTCGTCGCCAGTTTCCGAGAGGACAGCGAAGATGACTGATGCGCTGTCGCCCGCCGTCTTTGTCGATCGCGACGGCACCATCATGGAGGATTGTGACTACTGTTCCGATCCGAAAGACGTAAGGATTTTTCCAGGCGTGCGGGAAGCGCTACTGCGTTTGAAGTCGAAGGGATTTAAACTCATCATCATTACGAATCAGAGCGGGATCGGCCGCGGACTGATGACGGCCGAGCAATATCGCGCCGTCGAAGCGGAGGCATTGCGACAACTCGATGGTTTGATCGACGCGACGTATTTTTGCCCCGACGTTCCCGGCCAACATTCCAGTTGTCGCAAACCAGCTCCCGGAATGATCTTGCAGGCTAAGCGAGAACACGGGATTGACCTTTCCCGCTCATTTTTTATTGGCGACAAGGAAATCGATGTCGAATGCGGTCGCAACGCTGGCGTGCACACAATCCGCGTTCAAACCGGTTTTCAACACGACACAGCGCGCAGTACGGCTGATTGGATTGCTGAAAACTTGCCCGCCGCCGCAGAGATTATCTTGAATACAGCGCCATGACAGCACGGTCATCCCGAGCGAAGCGAGGGAGCCCACACCCTCGCTCAGGGCACGCAAATGTTCACTTGGGTGATCACGCAGCAACTGTGCGGTCCCTCGCCGTCTTCGCGACTCGGGATGACAAATGCAGCGGGCTGCTTGATTAGTCACTATCGGCATGAATAAGGCCGCGGGCATTATTCCAGCGCGATGGCGTTCTAAACGTTTTCCGGGAAAACCACTGCATCTTATTGCTGGCAAGCCTCTTCTACAGCGAGTTTGGGAACGATGCCGGCAAGCGAAAAACCTCGACTCGGTAATCATCGCCACCGACGACATGCGCATCGCAGAGGCTGCTTTCGATTGGGGCGCAGAAGTCGCCTTAACGTCGCGAAGACACCAAAGCGGGACCGATCGGGTGGCCGAAGTGGTGCGCAACGCGAAACAGTTCGCCTTCGTCATAAACATTCAGGGAGACGAACCTTTGATCGATCCCTTTCTGATCGACGGACTCGTCGAAAAACTGCGTTCGGATCGTAAGATCGACATCGTAACTGCCGCGCATTCGTTTGAGAATCCTGCCGAAGCATCCTCCCCACACCAAGTCAAGGTCGTTGTCGATGCAAGCGGCCGCGCACTTTATTTTTCCCGCGCCGCGATCCCCTTCCCCCGCAATCCTTCCAAGATAAGATATCTTCGTCATCAAGGCATCTACGGATTCCGGCGCGACGCGCTCTTGCAGTTTGTGAAATGGAAACGGGGCCCGCTGGAGCGCGCAGAGTCGCTGGAGCAATTGCGCGCTTTGGAAAATGGTGTAAGTGTTCATGTGCTCCTTACTGAACATGGTTCCCCCGGCGTGGATACGCCGGCCGACGCGGAAGCACTGGAGCGGAAGCTCGCTCGTGCAAAAGGGAGGACGCGGCCCCGATGAAGTACATTTTCGTCACGGGTGGCGTCGTCAGTTCGCTAGGCAAAGGCTTGACTGCCGCGTCGCTTGGCACGCTGCTCGAAGCGCGTCGTTTACGGGTCGTTCTCCAAAAATTTGATCCGTATCTGAATGTTGATCCCGGGACGATGAATCCGTTCCAGCACGGGGAAGTTTATGTGCTCAACGACGGCGCGGAAACTGATCTCGATCTTGGCCACTACGAACGCTTCACCAACTGCGTTCTCACGCGACACAACAACCTGACCAGCGGGCAGGTTTACGAAACCGTGATTTTAAAAGAGCGACGCGGTGATTATCTCGGCAAAACTGTCCAGGTGATTCCGCACGTCACCGATGTGATCAAAGATCGGATCCGTCAACTTTCCGATGAAAGCAAATACGACGTTGTGATCACGGAGATCGGCGGCACGACCGGGGACATCGAAGGCCTTCCATTTCTCGAAGCGATCCGGCAATTCATTCTCGAAGTCGGTCCGCAAAACGTGGTGAACATGCACGTCACTCTTGTTCCGTACATCAAGGCCGCGCACGAATTAAAAACAAAGCCGACGCAGCAAAGTGTAGCAAAGCTGCGCGAGATCGGCTTGCAGCCGCAGGTGTTAATTTGCCGCACCGAAAAACCGCTCGACCGCGATGTGCGCAGAAAACTGTCGATGTTTTGTAGCGTTTCCGAGAAAGCTGTTGTCGAGGAGCGCGACGTTGAACATACCATTTATGAAGTGCCTTTGATGTTGCACGCCGAAGGGCTCGACGCGCTCGTATGCGATCTTTTGCATCTGGAAACGCCTGAACCCGATCTGGCAGACTGGCGGAAATTTGTCGAACGCGTCGTTAGCCCAAAACGGCGCGTCAAGATCGCCGTAGTCGGGAAATATGTGGATGTCCGTGACGCTTACAAAAGCATCTACGAAGCGCTCACTCACGCCGCTGCCAGCGAAGACTGCGGAATCGACCTGAAGCTTGTCGATGCCGAATCGTTGGAGGACGACATCGGCGCCCAACTCAAAGACGTAGCGGGTGTGCTGGTGCCGGGCGGATTTGGAGTTCGCGGTATTGAAGGAAAAATCAACGCTGCGCGTTATGCGCGCGAGCACAAGATTCCATATCTCGGTCTTTGTCTTGGCATGCAGGTAGCCACAATCGAATTGGCGAGAAACGTCTGTGGAATCAAAGACGCGAATAGCACTGAGTTTCAAAAGAACACTCCCGAGCCGGTCATCTCACTGCTGGAAGAGCAGCGCGGCGTTCGTAACAAAGGTGCAAGTATGCGGCTGGGCACATGGCCAACCAAGATTATTACAGGCACATTGGCGGAAAAAATCTACGGCGACACCGAGGTAACGGAGCGGCATCGGCACCGCTACGAATTCAACATGAAATATCGCGACCGAATGAATGCTAAAGGCTTTGTGATTTCGGGAACTTCACCCGATGGCACCCTCGCCGAACTGATCGAGCTGCGCGATCACCCGTATTTTGTTGGCTGTCAGTATCACCCCGAATTCCAAAGCAAGCCAAACAAACCGCACCCGCTCTTCAAAGGATTTATTCAAGCATGTCTGGCACGACAGACTGGTCGTGCGACGCACGCTCGAGCCGATCAAGAATCGCCGCGCCGAGTCCCCGACAGGGAACTCGTTCCGCAACGATAAGATCGAGGGCGGATTGATCGAGTTCGCGCAAGTGGCGGAAGAGATTCGCGGCTGCTTCGCGAAGGTCTTGCCTCTCACTTAAGAGGCGAACTGCCGCGAATTTTTTCTCCGGTTCCACCGGATTCCACGCTAGCAAGCCGACGCGCTGGTTTTCTTGCGGCAAAAATGATTCGGCATTGTCAATTAGACGCAACGGCGTTTTCGGCGAGTAATGCGAGGGTAATTGTCCCGGGGCAGAGATCTTCCGACTTGGCATGACGATGTCGACCTTTCCAAATTCGGATAATTGTTCGGCTGTAATCGGCCCACGGCGCAGGATGTCGATCTTGCCGCCGCGAACAGCGACGACGGTCGATTCAATTCCATGCTCCGTTGGTCCCCCGTCGATGATGAGCGGGATTCGTCCGCCAAGTTCGTCCATGACATGCTGCGCGGTTGTTGGGCTGACACAGCCGAATCGATTCGCGCTCGGAGCAGCCAGCGGCTGATCCAATTCACACACGATTTCGGCGAACACTGGATGCGCGCTAATTCGCACCGCGACTGTATCGAGACCCGCTGTCACAATTTCGGGAACAATTTCGCGTTTCTGTAAAACCATCGTGAACGGTCCGGGCCAAAACTTGTCCGCTAGCTTTAAGATCAGTTCCCGATCTTGCACCGAAATATCGACGATTCTCTCCAGCCAGTCGCGGCTCGAGAGATGAACGATTAGCGGATCGAATCGGGGACGTTCCTTTGCTTCAAAGATTTTCGCGACAGCGATCGGCTTCAGCGCGTCAGCAGCGAGTCCGTAAACGGTTTCTGTCGGCAATGCGACGACTTCGCCGTTACGCAACAGGTCCACTGCACGTGCGACGGCTTTCTTCCGTCCAGCTATGGTTTTCGTTCCGAGAAGACGAGTTTGCATTTGCCCACGTAATTTACAGACGTCATTCCGAGCAGAGCGAGGAACCTCCCATATGCGGAAAGGATCACGCTAGTTAAGTAGCGTGACGCAAGCTTCGCAGTGAGATCCTTCGCTCCGCTCAGGATGACCGCGCTGAAGTTGGTAGCCGCTGCGCCAGCACGCTCTCGCTTTGTTTCCTACGAAATGTTTCGAGATTGTGGCGAATCTTTTCGTCAGTTGTGGCCAGAATCGCCGCGGCGAGAAGCGCCGCGTTTTTTGCACCAGCTTCGCCGATCGCCAACGTGCCGACTGGAATACCACCCGGCATTTGGGCTGTCGATAAAAGTGAGTCGAGTCCGTGGAGCTTCGATTGAATCGGAACACCGAGAACGGGCAGCCACGTGTGAGCAGCAATGACTCCAGCCAAATGCGCCGCGCCACCCGCGCCGGCAATGATCACTCGCAAGCCGCGATCCGCTGCCTTACGCGCAAAATCCGCCGTCGCGTCCGGGGTGCGATGAGCGGACAGTACACGCGCTTCGCTCGGGACGCCAAGATGATCCAGTGTTTCCACGGCGTGCCGCATCGTTTCCCAGTCCGATTTGCTGCCCATGATTACGGCGACTAAAGGCTTTGATTCAGGCATGGGCGAAACTGTAGGGCGTTTCTGTGAAACGCCAAGCCCGGCCGAAACATCACATTAACACCGTGCTTCAGCACCGTGCGTGCTGGACTCCCATTGGCAAAAGCCGTTTAAACGGCTTCTTTAGTCATCACGCGCAACACATCTGGCTCAACCCAGGTGTCAATGAGATATTAATCCGTGAACCAACCTGGCAAATCGATCGTGCTCATCGGGATGATGGGCGCGGGCAAATCGTGCGTTGGACGTTGCCTCCAGCAGCGGACGAAGCTCGCCTTAGTCGATACCGACGACATCGTTGCATCGAAATTCGGAATCTCGATCCCCGAAATCTTTTCCAAATACGGCGAGCAAGACTTTCGCGAAGCGGAAACTCAAGCGCTTCGTGAACTCGCCCCGGCTAAACCGACGATCATCGTCACGGGTGGTGGAATCGTGTTACGCGAAAGGAATGTCGATGTCTTGAAACGGCTTGGCGTCATTGTCTGGCTGGACGGCAACAAAGAAACGCTTTTCGAACGCACCTCGCGAGCGAGGAATCGGCCTTTGCTGCAAGGCGAGAATCCACGGAAGGCGTTCGCGCGAATGCTACAGGCGCGGCTGCCACTGTACGCCAAAGTTGCACATGTTCGCGTGGATACATCTATGCTAACAGATGAAGAGGTTGCCGTGGCAGTTTTGAGCAAACTTAGGAAGCTCGGCCGCAACCTAGGAGCGAGATCATCCGCCTTCGCCGAGGCTACGGCGGACAAGCCGATCCCGGCGACAAGATGACGACTCAGATTTCGACAATGGAATTGAAGGCGCAGCTCGTTTCCTTTGCGCGACAGATTGGTTTCGATTCCTGTCGTATAGCTGCTTGCGATGCGCCGGCGCACGCGACTGAATTCCGCCAATGGTTGCGCCAGGGCGCACACGGCGAAATGAATTACATGCAGCGCGGCGAAGAGAAGCGTTGTGATCCACAGAAGGTTTTGCCCGGCGCAAAGTCGATTGTTGTCCTAGCGCTGAATTATTTTCAGGGGGAAGAAATTCAGCGGTCGCAGACCACCGCTACAGGGAGAATCGCGCGGTACGCCTGGGGCGATGACTATCACGATGTGATCGAGGCAAAGCTCGACAAGATCGACCAGTTTCTCCGCGACTTTGGCGGACAGCAAAAATGTTACGTGGATACTGGTCCGATTCTGGAACGCGACCACGCTGCGCAAGCCGGCATTGGCTGGCACGGCAAAAACACCATGCTGATCGATGAGCGGCTCGGGACATGGTTCTTTCTCGCAGAGATTTTGACTACGATCGAATTGCCGCCGGACGACCCAGTCCCGGATCGCTGCGGAACGTGTGATCGCTGCATCAAAGCGTGCCCGACTGGCGCAATCACCGCTCCTCATCGACTCGATGCACGTCGATGCATTTCTTACCTTACAATCGAGCTGAAAGGCTCTATCCCGCTGGAGCTTCGACCGCTTATCGGAGATCGGATCTTCGGATGCGACGATTGTCTGGATGTTTGTCCTTGGAACCGGTTCGCTCAAATTTCTCACGAAACGGTTTTCTCGGCGCGCAAATCGACGACCAGCACGTCGTTACGGGAATATTTGGAACTAACCGACGGGGAGTTCCGCCAGCTTTTTAAAAATTCGCCGATCAAACGAATTAAGCGCCGCGGCTTTCTCCGCAATGTATGCGTCGCTTTAGGCAATGCAGGCGACGTGTCCGATCTTCCGGCGCTCGAACGCGCAGCAGCCGACCCGGAGCCTTTGATCGCAGAGCACGCGGTATGGGCAATTGAGCAAATTGGGGCTCGCCACGGGATCAATCCGTGGAATCACCGGACAGAGTCAACGAAGGAAGCGGCAATTAGCTGAATCCAAAACCCTTTCTCGCTGCATCTCAACGCTATCATGAACGGGATTTCGTTTGCAAGAGTCCAACAACCAACTAACCCTGACGCTTTCACCCCGAGAACCGCTCCTACAATGCACCAAAGCGTAAGCACACCTGCCCCCGCGCCGCTCACCGCGAAACAGCGTCGTACCCGGCGCAAAAAGCAAATCATTTGCGGCTCGATCGGGCTGATCGTGCTTTGTATCGTCGCCTCCATAATCTGGAGCAAGCGCGAGAAGCCGATCCCGGTAACTACCGAGAAAGCCGTCCGCAAGACCATTCTGCAGACCGTTTCCGCCACCGGGAAGGTGCAACCCGAAACAGAGGTAAAAATTTCGCCGGAAGTGGCCGGTGAGATCATTGATTTGCCGGTCGAAGATGGAAAGGCGATCAACAAAGGTGATCTGCTCGTGCGGGTAAAGCCGGATTCCTACAAGGCCCTGCTCGAGCAACAGGAGGCAGCCATCAGCTCGGCCAAGGCGACGAATCTTCAACAAAAAGCGACGATGATGAAGACGGAGCAGGATCTTAAACGCGCCGACGACATGTTCGCGAAGAAAACCATTTCTATTCAAGAATACAACGCCGCGCAGGCTGCTTACGACGTGGCCAAGAATACCTACGAGAGCTCGTTGCATGAAATCGAGCGCGCGCAAGCGGGTTCGAGTCAGGCGCGCGATCAACTTTCGAAGACAACGGTTTATTCGCCGATCGATGGGACGGTGACAATGTTGAACAGCAAATTGGGCGAACGCATCGTAGCGACGGGGCAATTCGCGGGAACAGAAGTGATGCGCGTGGCCGATCTCGGCCACATGGAAGCGCGCGTGGATGTGAATGAGAACGACGTCGTAAACGTAAAAGTTGACGACAAGGCCAACGTGAAGATCGACGCGTACGGTGACCGGAAATTTCACGGAACCGTTTATCAGATTGCGAACACAGGAAAGACGACCGGCGCCGGCACGCAGGAGGAAGTAACCAACTTTGAGGTAAAAATTCGTATCGACGATCACGATGTGACATTGAAACCGGGGCTAAGTTGCACGGCGGATATCGAAACCAACATGGTGAAGGACGTCGTGGCCGTGCCGATGCAGGCCGTAACGATTCGGACCGGCGACACCAACTTGAGTCCGGAGGAGATCGAAAAGAAAAAACAGAAGACAGCGCAACGAGACAAAGACGACAACAGCGCAGATTACGTTAACGAGCGCCAGGAAAAGGCGACCCAGAAAGAGGAGCACGAAAAAATTGCCAAGGTTGTGTTTCTGAAAAAAGGCAGCAAGGCGCAGATGGTGAAGGTAACGACCGGGATCTCTGATGACACCTACATGGAGATCAAGAGCGGCGTGCAACCGGGTGACGAAGTGGTCGCCGGCAGTTACAGCGCGATCAGCCGCAAATTAAAGGACGGCGTCAAACTTACTTACGACAAGGAAGCGACGAAATAGTCGAACGGCGCGCTGCGCCGAGTGTTTGATGAACAAGCTCAACTCTGATGTGACTCGACCACGGGGTCCCGTCGTGATCGACATCGAGAACATCACCAAGGATTACGTGATGGGCGAAGAAATCGTGCGGGCTTTGCGCGGGGTCTCGCTTCAAATTCACCACAACGAGTACGTCGCGATCATGGGGCCAAGCGGCAGCGGCAAATCAACGCTCATGAACATGTTTGGTTGCCTCGACACCCCTACCTCCGGACGTTACGAGTTTAACGGCAAGAACGTGGCGGCCATGGACGATGACGAACTCGCGGCGATTCGAAATCGGGAGATCGGCTTCGTTTTTCAAACATTTAACTTGCTCCCGCGCTCCACCAGTCTGCGCAACGTTGAGCTTCCACTGATCTACGCGGGAATGGATCCGGAAGCGCGCGAAGAACGCGCGACCCAGGCACTTGTCGATGTTGGCTTGGGCGACCGCATCCATCATAAGCCAAACGAATTATCCGGGGGCCAGCGCCAGCGGGTAGCCATCGCGCGCGCGTTGGTGAACAATCCTTCGATCATTCTGGCAGACGAACCCACTGGCAATCTCGATTCCAAAACCGGCGAAGAAATAATGGCGCTGCTCGAGGACCTGTATTCTCGCGGTAATACCATCATTCTCGTTACGCACGAACGCGACATCGCCGCGCATGCGCGGCGCACCGTTCATTTGCGTGACGGTATTATCGAAAGCGACGAAGTCGGAGTGATGCCGGCGATGGAATCGATGGCGGCAAGCTAAGATCAACAATGAAACGTTTTCTCTACGAGCTGAGCGAAAGCTGGAAGATCGCTGCGGCGCAGATGCGCTCGAACATGACGCGTTCCACTCTTACCGCACTCGGCGTCATTATTGGCATCGTGGCCGTGACGTTGATGGGGACAGCCATCGGCGGAATTCAAGTCGGGTTTGACAAAAGTATGGCCATCTTCGGCGATGACGTTCTCTACGTCGGACAATGGCCGTGGAGGAATGTGGACGACTGGTGGAATTACCGCGATCGCAAGAAGATCAAGACCGAATACGCGGAGGGGCTTAACCGCATGATCGCTATGACGCCGAACTCTAACCTCACCATCGCGATCCCGACCTCCAGTGTTTACCGCAGCGTCAAATACACGGACAGCGAAGTGAACAATGTTTTGATCCGCGGCACCGTGTCGGATTACATCATCACATCGACATTTGATTTCAAGGAAGGTCGCTTTTTCAACGAACTGGAATCTCGCGGCGGCGCCAACGTCTGCGTGATTGGTTACGATGTGGCCGATGCACTTTTCCCGTCCGCCAGTCCGATTGACAAATCGGTCCTGATTAATGGTCAGCCTTTCAAAGTGATCGGCGTTATTTCCCGGCAAGGCTCGTTTCTCGGACTCTTCAGTCTCGATTCAATCGTAGTAATGCCGCTGCCCGCATTTCAGAAATATTTCACCGCGAAAAGCGAAGCGGAAATTCTCGTAAAAGTGAAGGACAAGACGAAGCTGGTCGACGCGAAAGACGAACTCACGGGCTTGATGCGACGTGTGCGGGGATTGTCTCCGGAAAAAAGAGACGACTTCAGCATCAACGAACAACAGGCATTGAAGAGCACGCTCGATCCGATCAAGAATTCAATCGCCATAGCGGGACTTTTCATCACGGGTCTTTCGCTTTTCGTCGGGGCGATCGGGATCATGAACATTACTTTCGTGAGCGTAAAGGAACGGACGAAAGAAATCGGGACGCGCAAAGCGCTGGGCGCGCGGCGGCGCACAATTCTTCTTCAGTTTCTTATCGAATCGACTGCGCTCTGTCTTCTCGGCGGTTTTATCGGGCTCACCTTTGCTTATGTGATGTGCTTCGGAATCGGCAAAGCTTTTCCGTCTTTTCCGATTAATTTCTCATTCAATTTGGTCGTGGTGAGCATGATCGTTTCGGTTTTGACCGGACTGTTCTCAGGATTCGCGCCAGCTTGGACTGCGTCGCGTCTCGATCCGGTAACGGCGCTGCGGTACGAATGAGTTTCAAGCGCAAGATCGCCATGTTATTTCGCGAAATTATAGCGATGGCTTTGAGTTCGTCCTAGGCGCGAACAAGCTCCGCTCTGCGCTGACCATGACCGGGCATTACGATTGGCGTGTTCTCTATCATTTCCGTGATGACAGCGATCGGCGCGCTGCAAGCATCGATCGAAAGTGGCATAAGCTTTCTCGGTTCGAATATTTTTCAGTTCGGGAAATACCCGGTAAACGTGAACGTCACCGGCGAGATCAAGAAAAAATATCAGAACCGCCGCAACGTCACGTATCGCGAGGCCTTGCATTACTACAAGCTGATGGAAGGAAACGCGCGCGAGATTTGTCTCAAGTGTTTCGGTTACGAGTTGAAAGGTCAGGCAGTTTATAATGGCGTGAAGACAACGCCGAGTCTCCTCATCGTCGGGACGAACCGCAGCTTTCTCGCGGCGAATGCTTATACGCTCGGCTACGGCCGCAATTTGAACGATGAAGATGTTGCTCTCTCGCGCCGCGTAATCGTCGTCGGAAAGATGGTTGAGAAACGATTGTTTCCGCACGAATCACCCATCGGCAAAGTCATCCGGATGAGCGGACATACTTACACTATCATTGGCGTGTTCGCGGAAAAAGGCACCTCCTTCGGTCAAAGTCAGGATGACCTTTGCATCATGCCGATTACGCGATTCTTCGAAGACTTCGGTGAAGCGAAACGAACGGTGAATATCGCAACCCAATCATTCTCGCAGGAAACGTATAATGGCACGCTCGATAAAGGCATCGGCGCGATGCGCATTGCACGTGGACTGCGCGCGGATCAGGAAAACGATTTCGAGATTTACTCAAACGACTCGCTCAAGAGCGCGTTTACTTCGATTGCGGGCGTCGTGCGCATCGGCGCGTTTGTCATCAGTTTCATTGCGCTCGTGGCCGCCGGCATCGGCATTATGAACATCATGCTGGTGAGCGTAACCGAACGAACAAAAGAAATCGGCGTGCGCAAATCGATCGGGGCGCGCAGTCGCGATATTTTGCGGCAATTTTTAACCGAAGCGGTTTTTATCTCTGAGGCAGGCGGAATCCTGGGGATTATTCTCGGTGTGATCGGCGGCGATCTACTCGCAGTCTGGCTGAAGGCAGACATCATTTTCCCATTCGGCTGGGCGATCGCCGGTCTTCTTGTCTGCTCTGCAATCGGCATCGGCTTCGGTCTCTATCCCGCCTACCGCGCCGCAAACCTCGATCCTATCGAAGCACTGCGTTATGAGTGATCGATTTTGTCCACGAGTAGCCGATGCGGTTAGAAAGAAGAGAAGCCATGCTTTCGCTTTTTCTGGAGACACTCCTAAGCAGCGGCCGAAATAGGCGAAATAAACTTTCGTCGAATCATAGTTAGGTCCATGCGTTATTGGATCATCATTCCAATTGCTCTTGTTGCAATCGGTATCGGCAGTATCGCGGCCGGACTGTTACTGAATCCCCTTCGCCGATCTGAGAATGATATTCGCGAGTGGTTGTTACACCAGGCGCCGCTCGGCTCCAGTCGCCAAGACGTAATGGTGCTGATAGCCAAGCGTGCCTGGAAGTTCCATCCGGAATACCGCGGACGATTCATCAACAAGAGTGTTCCCGTTGGTGGGTTCGGAGCCGAGCTCGGGACATATCTCGGCGTGCGCGACATGAAAGTCGATGCTTACTGGAAATTTAGCGTGTCAGACAAACTCGCCGAAGTATACGTCAACAAATGGCAAGAAGGCTTCTGAGACCTAACCAGGCGATGAAGCTAACGGCCACTATCGTACGGCTTTGAGAATCCTCTCGATGATCTCCATACTTTCTCCGCAGCTTGGCCGCAGCCCCGGTGGCCGTAGCTTATCTTGTTCTCGTTAGGCCTATGCGCGCTCTCGTCGCGATCTCCCTCCTGCTCATAGCCGAAGCACTAGCGGCCGAGCATGGCTTCGTCTCGCCGAACGGCGAGTTCGAAGCTTACACGATCCCGGCCAATGAGGACGGCAGCGGAATGAAACTCTTTCTGCATCGCGCCGACGCACGCGATGCGGGCGCGCTTCTGAGGCAAAACAATCGTTGGATTGACGCGAAGTGGTCTCCGGATTCGCGGTTTCTTGCTGTTATCGATCATCTCGACGGACACATTTCTGATGTTTACGTCTTCGGCGTCGGCGCTGATGACGCGGCCCCGACACTTCTCTATCACACACCAGAGTTGCACACATACGATGTGCGGTGGGACGTTTCGGGCTGGCATGTACTGCGCCGCGAGATCGTGTTAGATAAACAGGTAAAGTATCAATTCCCCGGCAGGATCACACACGAGCAGATAGTCGCGCCGATTGGCACCAAACCATTGAAGCTTGAACCAACCGAATAGACCTAACCAACCGATGAAGCCAACCGCCCCATTCGGATACAACTTTGGTGAGATTTTTACAGCACCCTGCGGTGGCTTATCTTGTTCTCGTTAGGTGGACTCAAGCGGCAGCGGCGCCGAGCAGTGCTGCGAGCCATGACACTCGACGACAGGGCGACATGATGGCAAACACTGATTCTCGCGTAACGATTCACATGGTGGCGAGCCTCGACGGCTTCATCGCTCGAAAGGATGGGCGCGTCGACTGGCTCGAAACCTCAGACGAATTCGCAGGCGGGGAGACCCTGGACCCGGGCTTCGTCGAGGCCTTCCTCAAGACGATCGACTGCTACGTGATGGGGTCGCGAACCTATGAGACCGCGCTTCGTTTTGAAGCCAAAGGCTTGGGGTGGTCGTACGGCGACAAACCCACCTTCGTCCTCACTAGTCGCGATCTGCCGCGAACCCGGGATACCGTCAAGTTCTACTCAGGCGATCTTGCGCGGTTCGTGAATGGGCACCTGCGGCCCACGTTCCGTACCATCTGGTTTGTTGGAGGCGGTGTAGTTTCCGGCGAATGCCTTCGTCTCGGGCTGGCCGATGAAGTTCGTTATTCGATCCTGCCGATCTTGATCGGCGATGGGATACCGTTCTTCGAGAAGCTCGACAAAGACATCGCCCTCCATCTGGCGGAGGTCAAAGCCTATAAGAGCGGCATGGTGGAGCTTTGTTACAAGGTGCGAGGACATCGTGGCGACCCACGGAACGCCACCACCTAACAATTCACTCCAGCCGACTCCCGGAAGCGGGCGCGGCTGAGTTCAAACGTTAGCTAAGGATCTCTGCTACTCCAAACCGAGCGCTTTAAAGGTTGCATCGACGTGTTTGAAATGAATGTCGAGCGAGCAAAGGCGATCGATCTCTGCCTGGTGAAAGTTTCGCGGCGATTTCTGGTTCGCGTTTTGCGTTTTCGGCAAATGTCCCCTCGCCTTTCCATGTTTTCATCGCGGCGCGTTGCACAGCTTCATACGCGCTCTTCCGCTCCGCGCCCGCTCGCGTAAGTGCGAGCAAAATCGACTGGCTGAAATAGAGACCCTTCGTCAGAGCGAGATTGTGCGCCATTCGCTCCGGATAGACCTGCAATTTTTCGACGATGTCTCGCAATTTCGCGAGCATGTAGTCGAGCAGGATGCATGAGTCGGGCAGAATGATTCGCTCGGCGCTCGAGTGACTGATGTCGCGCTCGTGCCAGAGCGCCACGTTCTCCAACGCAACAACTGCGTTCCCGCGAATGACGCGCGCCAAACCGCTCAAACGTTCGCTTGTGATTGGATTGCGCTTGTGCGGCATGGCGGAGCTGCCTTTCTGGCCTTCGCCGAAAAATTCTTCTACTTCGAGAACTTCGGTGCGCTGGAGATGACGAAATTCTGTCGCCCAACGATCGATGCTCGACGCAATCACGGCGAGCGTAGTCATAAATTCCGCATGGCGATCGCGCTGCACGATCTGCGTCGAGAGTGTTGCCGGTTTTAGTCCGAGCTTCTCGCAAACCGCGCGCTCAATCTTTGGATCGATGTGCGCGTGCGTGCCGACTGCTCCGCTTATTTTGCCGACGCGGATGCGTTCACGCGTTTGCGTCAGCCGCTCATCCGCGCGGCCGAATTCGTCGTACATAAGCGCGAGCTTCAGACCGAACGTGATCGGCTCGGCGTGCACGCCGTGACTGCGCCCGATCATCGGCGTCATTTTGAACCGGCGCGCCTGTTCGCCGATTCCCGTTCGGAGCGATTGCAGATCGTCGAGAAGGATTTGGCATGACTCGTTCAGTTGGACGGCAAGTGTCGTGTCCAAAATATCGGATGAAGTCAGCCCCTGATGAATCCAGCGTGATGCCGGACCGACCGATTCAGCCACGTTCTCGAGAAAAGCGATGACGTCGTGGTTCGTTCTCTTCTCGATCTCCAGGATTTTCGGAATTGAAAATCGCGCTCGCTTCCGAATTTCAGCAGCGTCCTCTTTCGGGATCTGGCACAGCTCCGCCATCGCCTCGCAGGCGAGCACTTCGATCTCCAGCCAAATCTGGAACTTGCGTTCGTCCGACCAGATTTTGCTCATCTCTGGCCGCGAATAACGGTCAATCACTCTGGCAAGATAAAAGCGGCCGGCTTAAGCGAAAAGCGTTTTGTTTTTAACGGCGCTGCAAAACGGTGCTGCGGCAACGCACTCCAAGCTGAAGCACGAGCGGCACGCAAATTCGCAGCCACGTTTGGAGTGCGCGGTGTACCGCCGCTTCCCAACGACGACTTGCAGGAAACAAAATCGCTCCGGCGACAAATCACCGGAGCGAGTGTTGAAAACCGTTATCGCCGCCAGCTTAACAAACGCGTGCGCGCAGGAAACGCCCGTTATCGTGCAAACGCACCTGGCCGCTGGCGAGAAGATCCGCCACCGCGGCCACCGTCTCCCGGTTGCTGTTCGTGCAGGAACTGACCGCCAGGATCAGATCACCCAGGGAAAACCTTGCGCGTCGCTTTAAAATTTGTCGATTTCGTTTCATCTTGTGTCCGTTTTTTCCATGAGCAGTTCCGGTGCCATTCCGAACTGCGAATATCTCATCCATAAGTCCCATGCAGTTATTCATACCTTGTTCACTTTACCACTGACCGCTGAGCGACACTTTTGTTCAATTTTCAAACACGAAAGTTTTGCGCGCTGTGGCATCGGCATCTCCGCCGATGGATCGCCTGGAAGGCGAGCCCACGAAGGTTACGAACCGCGCGCGGCTTCATTAGCCGCAAGCTCAGCATGTAAAGAGCGGCAAAGAGCGCGATCACCAGCAGGATCCCACGCGATTGTCCATGAATAAAACGCATGAGCGCCTCCGGGCTCGTCAAAAGCTCCGGCTCAAGGCGATAAGCTTTGTCGCCAAGGTAAGCCAGGATCGAGCACCAGAGCGCGGAGCCAGCGATAGTGACGAAACTGAAAACTCCGAAGTTCATCCGAACAATCCCCGCCGGGATCGAAATCAAATGGCGAACTACCGGAAGCAGGCGGGCAAAGAAAACTCCGCCCGCCTCGTAGCGGGCCAGCCAATGCTCCGCTTGTTCCAGTTTCTTTTCGCTGAGCAACACGAAACGGCCGTACTTTACGACCAGCGGACGCCCGATGAACCGCGATGCCCAATACGTGATGGCAGAGCCCAAATACGATCCCAATGTCCCGGCCAGCACTACCCCAACAGGATTCAGTTTTCCTTGCGCGGCTAAAAATGCAGCCGGCGGAATGACGATTTCGCTCGGGACCGGAAAGATCGAGCTTTCCATCGCCATTAACACGACAATCCCGGTATAGCCGCCGGTCAACACCCAGTTGAACCAAGTTTCAAGAAGATGATGCATGTTGTCATTACGAGCGAAGTCGCCTGCCAAGCCATAGCTTTATGCGAAGGTTGGAGGAATCTCTCGATTCGATGTTGAATGAATTCGCCCTAGTTCAGTCCAAAAACTAAAATCCGCAATTCAAAATTCACATGTCGATCTACCGGCGCGTTCTCCGCTACTACCGGCCATTCCTGTGGCAAACGATTTTCGGATTGTGCCTGTCGCTTTTGGGCGTAGGTCTGAACCTGCTCAAGCCGTGGCCGTTCAAGATCATCGTTGACGATGTTCTGCGCGCAGGGCCAACGATACGGCCCGACTGGCGCACGTGGGTTCTCCTGCTGTGTCTGGCGCTGATCGGTATCCAGGTTCTTTGGGGAATTATCAATTGGATTACAAATTATCTGTTCGTGAAAATCGGCCTGCAGGCGTTGCTTAAGTTGCGCACCGATTTGTACTCGTATCTGCAATTCCTCTCGCTCAAGTATCACGACGCGCGGCGGTCGAGTGATTCCAGTTTCCGCGTGGCATACGATTCGCAATCGATTCAGACAATCTACAACAAGGGATTCACCAACATTTTTGGGTCGGTCATCACGTTGATCGGAACTTTCGTGATCATGCTGCGACTGGACTGGCAGCTTACGCTGGTCTCGCTTGGGATTGTCCCATTGGTTGTCGGCGCCATTTATCTCTTTGCGCATCGGATTCGCCGCGAATCGACATCCATTCAAGAACACGAGAGCGCTGTTCTCGCTCAGGCGCAGGAAGGCCTCAGCTCGATCCGGATGGTGCACGCGTTCGGGCGCGAGGAGTTTGAAGTGCGGCAATTTCACCAGCAAGCCCGCCAGAGTCTGCAAGCCAACCTGCGGCTGACTTTGACCAACGTGAACAGCGCCCTCGTAATTAGCACGCTAATGGTAGTCGGCACGGCGGTGATGTATTATATCGGTACGCTGCATGTTCTGGCGGGTACGCTCACACTGGGCTCGCTTCTGGTTTTCAGCGCGTATCTGCTAATGCTTTATCAACCTCTGGAGTCGCTCACCTACACCGCGTGGGCAATGGAAGGCGCCACCGCGGGCGCGAAACGCTGCTTCGAAATCTTGGACCGGCAGGACGACGTGGTTGATTCTCCCGGGGCGATTGCCATTTCATCCGCTCAAGGCGCGATCGGATTTCAAGCCGTAAGCTTCGGCTACGCCGCAGATCGATATGTCTTGCGGGAAATCGATCTGCGCATCGAACCAAATCAAATCGTTGGACTGGCGG
Organism: uncultured Verrucomicrobiae bacterium; assembly: GCA_963725505.1. Classification (GTDB taxonomy): domain Bacteria; phylum Verrucomicrobiota; class Verrucomicrobiia; order Chthoniobacterales; family UBA10450; genus Udaeobacter. Next base: position 407,801 of record CAVRYN010000007.1, read on the forward strand.
GCGGCACCGGAGCCGGAAAGAGCACGCTGCTCAGTCTGGTCCCGCGTTTTTATGATCCTACAACAGGTTCGATCACACTTGATGGCTGCGATATTCGCCAGATCATAAAGAAAACTTTGCGGGCACAGATCGCGATCGTGCTTCAGGACACGTTGCTCTTCTCGACGACGGTTCGCGAAAATATTGCCTATGGCCGATCGGATGCGACCGAAGAAGAAATTATTGAAGCGGCGCGTCGGGCACAGGCCGACGAGTTTATCCGGGAGATGCCTCAGGGGTACGACAGCCTCGTCGGCGAAAGGGGCGGACATCTGAGCGTTGGTCAACGGCAGCGCATTGGAATCGCGCGAGCATTTCTGAAAAACGCGCCAATCCTGTTGCTTGACGAACCAACTTCTGCCCTCGATCCGACCACCGAGTCTGCGATTATGGAGACAATCAAGGAATTAATGCGGGGCCGGACGACGTTGATTGCCACACATCGCCTGGCGACAATTCATAACCTGGATCAAATCATTGTGCTCGACCATGGACGGATCGTTGAACAAGGCCGCGGCCCGGAACTGATCGCGCGCGGCGGTGTTTACGGAAAACTTTACAGCTCGGGACATTTTCCTTCGTGAACAACATTAAAGAAGATCGACACGTCGAAGGCGATTGGTGGCCAGAGCCGATCCCGCCAAATGTCGAATTTGGCGAGGGATTCTATTGCGAGACCGCGCAAATCTTCCGAAAGCTTCGGAGCAAAAAGCCGCACGCGGTGATTATTGGCAAACATGTTTCATGTTACGCGGGCTGCTCATTTGCGATCGGCGAAAATGGCCATTGCACAATCGGCGATTTCACCCTGCTCAATGGCGCGCTCATTATGGCGGAGGAAAAGATCGAGATCGGATCGCATTGTCTCGTTTCTTGGAACGTCGGTATCGCCGATTCCGATTTTCATCCGCTCGAGCCTGCGCAGCGCCTGATCGACGCGCAAGCTCTCGCGCCTTATTTCAAAGATCGTCCGGCCCGCCCCAAACTGAAAACCGCTCCGGTTAAAATCGCGGACAACGTCTGGATCGGCATGAACGCTGTGATTTTGAAAGGCGTCACCATTGGCGAAAACTCGGTTGTCGCTGCCGGCGCCGTCGTTACGAAATCGGTTGAGCCAAATGTCGTGGTGGCGGGCAATCCAGCCGCAGTCGTCAGAAAATTTAACCGCAGAGGTCGCTGAGTTCGCAGAGATGAATTCTTTGTTTGTAACCCTCTGCGTCCTCTGCGCTCTCAGCGGTAAGTAATGAAACGCAAGCGCGTCGTGGTAATGGGCTTCATGGGCTCGATGCCCATCGCGGGCGTGATCTGGCAGCACATTCATTACATCGTCGGCCTGCAGCGCCTCCATCACGACGTTTACTACATCGAAGATTCGGCGCGGCTTCCGTACAATCCGGAAACTTTCGAAGTAACCGATGAGTTCGATTACGCGGCAAAAGTTCTTTCCCGTTTAGCGGATGAGTTTGATTTCAAAAATCGCTGGGCGTTTTGCGCGCGCTATTTGCCAGGCAATCCAACTGCTGGTCTGTCGCTAAAAAAGATACGGCAACTGTATCGCGAGGCGGATGCGATCCTGAACGTTTGCGGCACACAGGAATTCAATGACGATTTACTTGTTTCCGATCGCATTCTCTACGTCGAGAGCGACCCCGGCGTCGAGCAAATCAAGATCGACAAGGGAGTGAAATCGACCATCGAATATCTGCGACGGCATCGCGCGCTTTTTACATTCGGCGAAAACGTCGGGACGAAAAGTTTTCCGGTGCCGACGCACGGATTCAGATGGCTCCCGACCCGGCAACCAGTGGTAACCGATTTGTGGAAAACAAAGCAATCTCCTTCGGGTGCTGCAGTTTTTACGTCAGTAGCGAATTGGTCCACGAGTGGGTTGAAAGATATTTCGTGGCGGGGACAGAAATATCTTTGGAGTAAGTCGCGCGAATTTCTTCGGTTTATCGCTGCGCCAAAAAGAGCTGCTGAAACATTCGAACTGGCGACAAATATCGATCACGCGGCGACGCGCAGAAAATTTGAGCAAAACGGCTGGCGCCTGTGCTGCCCGCTGCAAATGAGCGTCGATTACTGGCTGTATCGCGACTACATCCAGCGCTCCAAAGGCGAGTTCACCGTAGCCAAGGACCAATACGTTCGACTCAACACCGGCTGGTTCAGCGACCGGAGCGCATGTTACCTGGCAGCGAGTCGCCCGGTTATTACTCAGGAAACTGGCTTCACCAAAACCTATGGCGGCAAAGCAGGTCTCTTATCCTTTCGATCCGTCGGTGAAATCGCCGAGGCCGTGAAAAGAATCAACGCCGATTACGCTAAACATTCCCGGGCTGCTTACAATCTTGCCCGCGAATTCTTCGAAGCGGAAAAGGTGCTTAAATCAATTCTCGATCGCGCAAATATTTGATCCGTGGAGCTTTGGCCCGCTGCGAGACGGTGCCTATCCCTCTCTGGATCTCGACCAACACTCCAGGCCGATTTTTGATTTTTTGCTTAAATTGCGGTTTCCGAGGAACCAAAGGACAGCGCTCCTCCGAATCCCATGCAAAACTGCGTTTTCCTCGATGGCTGACCGTCAATCCACTGAGTCCGCATTGCGCGACACAGCCGAACAATTCCACATTCTTGTGGATAGTGTCGAAGAATACGCGATTTACATGCTCGATT
>CAVRYN010000008.1:0-75425 GCA_963725505.1 uncultured Verrucomicrobiae bacterium
CCGCCATTGCTGGGAGAGTGAAAAGAATCGTCGCGACCAGGCTCCAGAAAATTCCGATGGCGCATGCGATACCAAGACCGGTGAGGGCCGGGTTTCGCGCAAGAGCGAGCGAACCGAAACCGCTCACCGCGGTCAAACCCGCGAGTAGAACCGGCTTCACCACGCCGGCAACATCATGCTCGATTTCACGTGTCCTTTGCCAGACCAGCACAACGTATATCCCGTAGTCCACGCCGATGGCCAGCACCAGACGGAACGAGAGCACATTGAGCAGATTGAGATTGACGTGCAGCAGTTTCATTGAAGCGATCATCGCTCCGATCCCGAAGGCGAGTGTGATGACCTGGATGAGCCATAAACGAAGATCGCGGTACAAAAGGGCCAGCAACGATATGTCGAAGATCGCCATTAGCGCGCTGATTATGAGGAGTTGATGATGCGACCAAGGCTGGAGATCGGCGAGCGCATAGCTCCAGCCGGAAAGGATCATCGGAACACCAGCCACCGGCAGATCGCGTCCCAGTTCCTGGCTTTGTGCGTGGGTCGAGACCGGCTGATCGGTCGTGACAAATCCAGTTGTCAACGATGGGTCCTTCCCAAAGTAACGGTCCACTAAGAACCACCAGCTCGATGATTCCGGCAATTGGGTCCGCCAGTTTGGCAGCGGCGCGTTTTGATCGGCAACATGCTGTAAGTCGTCAAGCAATGTGAATGCTGGCTCGAACGAGGCGCGAGTGAATTCTTCGGCATCAAGTGTTTGCTCCAGCGCCTCGCGTGCTGCCTGGAGATTGATCGTGCTCAATCGTTGTCGATTTGCTTGCATCCAATTTGGTGACGGACAAAGCGCCGCGGGCGTGGAGAAGTTTTTGATTTTGCCCGTTGCCTGGAGCTGCCGCCAATGCGCGGAGATTTTTTGCCAGCCGTCGTGCAGTTCTTGCGGATTGCCTTCGCGAACGATTGCCAACACGGGTTCCCAACGCACGGGCATTTTTTTCATGATTGCTTCAAGGGCGCGACTTGCGCGGATGTTTTTCGGCTCCAGTGATCGTGTGCTGGCTTCGAATCGGAGCGGGGGAACCGGCGAAAAGCCAATCGCAGTCAGCAGCAACAAAACTAGGCTCGAACAAATCAACATGGGCGCGGGTTTGCGCACAGTCCATCGCACATAATTTCTCACGACCTCAAAAAGCCAATCATGGCGAACTGCTCCGTGTCGTTCGCGGACAAACAGAAACAAAATCGAGCACATGAACAGGCCGGCGACGAAAATGCCGATCGCAATGAGTACGCCGAGTTCGGAAAAGCTCATGGCGCCGCTTAGCACTAGCGCGAGAAATCCCACCGCCGTCGTGAGCGCGCCAAAGAAAATCGCGCGTCCGAGTTTTGCCACTGACGTGGCGATGGCCTGCTGATGCGGTTCTCCGTCGGCGCGCGCCTGGTGATAGCGTCCGATGGTGAGAATTGCGAAATCCACGCCGAGCCCGACGAGAATCGCGCAGAAGGCGACGCTGATCATGCTGAGTCGCCCGAAAAGGAGCTGCCCGGCTGTCAGTGCCACCAGACAAGATAAAAGAAGACAAAATGCCATGCCCGCGAGCGGCAGCCATCGGCGAAAGCCCGCAAAGAAAATGATGCCTACGAGCACGACTGAGCCGAGCAACGTCGCCACAACGTCGTAGCGCATGCTCAGAGAAATTTCCGACACAAAGGCCGGGCGACCGGTCACGAGAATTTGCAACGGAGCGCCTCCCCATCCTTGTATTGCCGTCGCACGAAATTCATTCACCCGGCGCATCAATCGCTGGCATTCAAATGCGCTGACGGTCGTTTGGTTCGTCACTACCAGAAAGATTCGCATGGTGCGATCTGGCGATGTGAGCGGCTGTTCCTGTTCAATCACTGTGCTTTCTGCAAAAGGCTTGAGCGCCGGCGTAATCAGCCCGAGCGGATCGAACGAAAGCTCGAACTCCGGCCGCGGCGAGCCAGCCTCGATCTGTTGACGCAAGCGGTGAAGACGATCGCGAATTTTCTCCGGTTGCAAGATCGACATCGTCTCGTCGAAAACGTGCGGTTCCAGATTGAGAAGTAACGGGACTGCGATTGCCTGGAGGTCGCGAATGCCTTCGGGCGTGGCCATGGGCGAAGCCGCAAGCACGCGCGCGCACCAGGGTTGCTGCCGTAATCGTTGCGCAAATACTGGCGCGAACTCCTCCAGTTTATCTACGTCATTTGGATTGCATAGAAGCGCGAACGTCAGCTCCCGCGTTTGCTCAAAATCGCGATCGTAGATTTTGAGTCCTTGCACCGATGAAAATCTGCCGGGCAAAACGTTGAAGACCTCCGAATCAAGTCGCAACGACGTAACGAGAATCGCGATGCAAGCAACGGTCAGCAGAGCCACACCACACCAAACCAGCGCGCGGCGCTGCGTGACGGTTCGGGCGATGAAATCGCTGATGCGCATGAATAAAGCCACATTCAACACGAACCGGCCCAAAGATGCCAATGCTTGAACCTTTCGGATTTTTTTGGCAACGCGTTGAGGACAACGCATTCCACCTTGGCGTGCTTGGTGGATCGGCTTCTCCGAAGACGATGCCAAAACCCTTCGCCGAAGGCGCAAGCTCTCCGCCCTTAAGCTTAGACGCTCAGAACCGGAATAGGAACGTCTCGTTGCCGGCAACGTATCGCAGGATCTTCTGATTCGGCGCGTGAATGAATTGGTCGCGCAACGCGAGCCAACCGCGCAACTGTGGCGGAGCTTGTTCTACAGGACCAGACCAGCCCTGGCGGGCGAATCCTCCTTTAACTTCTGCAAACGCCGCGTCCTGTCGTAGAGACAACAACGTTACTCCCGGGCCTTTCGAGACGGTTAATTCAAAATCGCCAGTTCTAGAAAAGCGAACCAGCGCGTCACCAATAAGTGTGGTCTTCGCGGATCGATACATGACCTGGCCGCTTTTGGTTTGCCATCCAGCAGTCGGTTCAGAGAATTCATGGCGCGAGACGGTAGCACAGCTTGTTATGCAAAGAACAGCAATCGCGAGAAGCGAAAGGAGCGTTGTAGCCACGGCCCTGTGGGCCGTAATCGGACTCATGATACGACGTCAGCTGTTCGAGCCGGTGCCAACATTTCTTTCTTTGGCACGAGCGTGAGTGTTGGCGCAATCGGATGATGCCGTTGCAGCCAAACGAGGAAATAAAATACCCACATCCGCCAGCGGATTGGAAAGCTGTTGCCGACATTTCCGCCAAGCACTGCGTTCACTGCCGGCGCGAGCCCGAGCACATTACGCGGCGCTCTGACTGCCAATTCGACGTCGTGCTCAGAGAACTCGACCCGGTCCACCGAAGTTTCCTCATGGACTTCCGCGCCGCATTCGACGGCATGATCCAATAGCACTTTATCGAAATCACCGCGTGTGACTTGATAAGCGTGATCGGTTTGCGAGCGATAGCCGTCCTTGAAATAAAACTTGGTTCCACTTTCAGAGCACGCGCCGACGATTTCGCCACCGAATTTTTTCATGAATCCGGCGCGCAAAAATTTTTCGTGCAGACCAAGCCGGGTAAAGGCCTTCATGCTGAACGGCAGCAGCGATTCGCCGATATGAAAGCGCGGAAACTTTTCGCGTTCGAAGACGATCACGCGCCGGCCGGCGCGTGCGAGCAGCGCCGCAGCAGTGCTGCCGGCCGGTCCTCTTCCGATGATCGCGACATCGTACATGGCAACACTCATCGTGTTCGATGTTAGCAAACTTTTGAGCTTTGGGTAGGGACGCCGCGCTGCCTTTTCCCGCGGTAGGGCGCGTCACTCCGTGCGCGCCGCGCGGCAGACGGCGTGCAGAGGACTGCCCGCTCCGTGCCCAATTTGTGCTAACGTGCTCACTGGAAAATGAAACTGATCGATCGATTTGTTAGCCGCGAGTTACTGGTCAACGTGGCGTTTGCAATCGCAGTGCTGAGCCTGGTTCTCGTCGTCGGAAACATTTTCCGGAAACTTCTTCCGCTGCTGGTGAATCACGATGTTCCAGTGGAATACCTGATCACGTTTATCGCATATGTGATGCCGTTCTCACTCATTTTCACAATTCCCTGGGGATTGTTGACCGCGATCTTGCTCGTGTTCGGACGGCTCTCCGCGGACAACGAACTGATCGCGCTGCGCTCCAATGGTGTGAGCATTTCGCGCATCTGCATTCCGCTGGGCGTGATCGCGGTCGGCTGCACGGCGCTGTGTCTCTGGCTCAACGTGCAGGTTGCGCCGGCGGCGCAGGAAAAATTGCGGAGCACCATTTTCGATCTAGCCACGCGAAATCCAATGGCGCTCTTTGGAAGCGACCAGGTGATCGACCAATTTCCCGGGCGCAAGATTTACGTTGGCAAGAAAGAGGGCAACAAGCTCGAGAACATTACTGTGTTCGAGTTGAACCAGAATTCGCTGCCGGTAAAGGTGACTTTCGCACGGACGGGAATGCTCGAAGCTGATTTGGCGAACAAACAGATCCTCATGCACCTGTATCAGGCGCGTTACCAGGAGCGCGACTCGAAAGACCCGTCGAACCTGCGCAAGATTCGAGACGGAATTAACATGGTGGAAGGCACATTGCCCATCAGCCTTGACGAGCTCTACGAGAAAGAAAAGAAACGGCCAAGCCGGTCCGCATTGTCGATCGAACAATTGCTTGACCAATTAAAAAGCGAGAACCGGCGAGAACGCAGCGCCAGCCGCACCGAAATCAACAAACGTTTTTCATTTCCGTTCGCGTGTGTGGCCTTCGCAATAATCGGGGTGCCGCTTGGTGTTACGGCGCATCGCCGTGAGACCTCAATTGGGTTCGCCATGGGTTTGATTGTTGCCACCACCTATTTTCTCTTTGTCATCATTGGCGATACGTTGCGCGGCAACCCGCAAGTGCATCCGGAGCTGCTTGTCTGGTTTCCCAATGTTCTCTTTATCGTGCTGGGCGCGTTTTTGTTTCGCCGATTGGCCCGGCAATAAGATGACAGCGCGGCGTTAGTTAGCGCACTGGCGATTCGGCGGTAGTCGGATCGATGATGGCGCGGACTTCGGCAATTCGATTCGCGGGAAAGCCGCCTTGCTTACGCGCGGACTTGCAGGCTGCGATCCAGTACGACCCTCACTGAAGGTCAAGGATGCTCGTATAGCTCCCAAGTATCGCCAAGAACACTGTTCCCGCCGTATCCTCCAAAGAGAACACTGCGGCTCCGGTCGCTGTCATAAGCCATCGCCGCCCATGCGCGTGGCCCGGCACCAATATCCTGGATTTGTCTCCAGTGTTTCCCATCCCAACTCCATGTATCGCCGAAATATGCTGATCCAAAGCCGCCGAAGAGCAATACTCGGGTTCCGTCAAATACCATTCCGTGCCCATAGCGCGGCGCAGGTCCGGTATCGGCGACCTGGCTCCATTGTGATCCCTCCCATTCCCACGTGTCGTTCAGCAGGATATTTGAACCCGTCAGCCCCCCAAAAAGAACGACGCGGTCGCGCACTGTGTCATACGCCAGTGCGTGGTACGCTCGCGCAGTTGGTCCAGTGTCCTGTTCCTGCGTCCATTCTGTCCCGTCCCAACTCCAGGTGTCCCCAGATTGCTGACCACTCTGGTTCGTCCCGCCGAATAACACAACGCGCTTGATCTTGCTGTCGAATGTCACAGCGTGTGCCAACCGGCCGCTCGGGCCGGTATCGGCCATCTGTGTCCATTCCGTGCCGTCCCATTCCCAGGTGTCAGCCAAAGCCGCCGAACCACCATAGCCGCCGAAGAGGACAACGCGTTCGCGAATACTGTCAAACGCCAGGGCATGGTGCGAGCGTGCGGAAGGCCCGATGTCTTCCAATTGTGTCCACAACTCGCCGTTCCAGACCCACGTGTCCTTCAACAAGCTGCCTTTATCGCCACCGAAAAGCACAACTTGATGGCGTGCTGCGTCATAGGCGATGCCACTTACTTGGCGCGCGGCTGGACCAATGTCTTCTCTCTCAGTCCACAAAAGCTTTCCCATCCTCTGAGATTCTAGGTGTAGCAAGCGTCTGTGACAACCCTAATTGGTGATTGAGCGTTCAGCGGGCCGCCCGTCGCGAAATCAGATGGCTGACTTACCTGCTCGCGATCGTGTTCTGCTGTTGTACTTCGTTTTTGTGCGAAGTCGAATGGGCTAGCTAACGAAAGATTAACTCGCAATTGTCAGCCTGAACTCTTCAGGCTTCCTCCGGCTCGGCTCCCAGCGAGAGGGAGGGCGCCCTCGCGGCTTTCGCCGATCCACGTCGAAAAACTGGAATCCGCACTGGAAGAGCGTCCCAGAAATAAACAGCCACACACCCCAACACCAGGACCGATGCATACGGTCGAATGCCGTCAAGCACGTCAATCGCCCGCAGCGTCGGGTCGAGCTTCTTATCGATTAACATCACGTGGATAATCATCGCGGTGCTCGCGGCTGAGATGATGAAATGACCGATGCTCAAGCGGATGCTGACCCCCAGCGCGACAGCGCTGACAACCGCGCCCCACATGAGGTACCGCTCATGCATTTGGCCCAGCAGCGCGAACATCAACAACCACGGCGCAGCGATGGCAATCAGCATGCGCGGATCGCGGGCGCGAAGATGTCGCGCCATTCCGCGCGCACACAGAACCAGTGCGCCAAGGTACAGCAAACGCAGCGCCCATTGCAGCGTCAGATCCAAATCGAGCGATCCGATGTGAAGCCGACAGAAGGGAATCTTTTAATGACCAGCCAAGCTCGGCGAGGAGCGATGCAAGGTTGTAGCACGAGCTGATGAACAGGTACGGATAATGTTCGCTGCCGTAGAGAAAACCGACTTGTAACCAGGTGAAGCTGCCGCCGGTGAACGCACCGATGAAAAAGGCAGCGCAACCTGCAATTCCAGCGAGCCACGCGCCTGAATGGCGGTATCTATATTTCACAAGGAATGAAAAGGCGACACTGGCGACAATAGCAACGGAGACCCACGCCAGCGGGCCGCGCAGAATCCACGGCGAAACGATGAGCGCCGTCGTCGCCGTGAAGCCGGCGAGCACGCGCAGCGCACTGGTCCATCTTTTTTGCCACAACGGCCAGAGAACAAAAAACGGCGCCACAAATAACAGTTGGCCTTTGAGCATTGCGCCCGCGGCCAGCAAACAGCCACAGCAGAACCAGCGATTTTTCAACGCTGCCAATGCGGCAAACAGATAGAAAGGCAGAACCCAGACATCCCACTGTGGCCAGCCGTGCGCATCGAGAATCATCGACGGTTCAAGCCATGCGACGCTCGCGGCGGCCAGACCAGCAACGTGACCCCTCACCTCAGTCCTCTCCCCTCGGAGGGGGGAGGCGGGTCGCGTGCTCGCGCGCCCACGATTGCGTGACCAGTAGGCCGACGCGGGTGGCCTCTCCTCTTCGCCAAGAGGAGAGGGGGAGGGTGAGGAGTTGGCTCGCTCTAGACACAAACGAACCAGGAGAAAGATTGCTACGGCGGATAGCAGTTCACAGAGGACATTGATCTTCAGCAGCGGATTGATGAGCTTTGGATGTCCATCATCGACCTCGGGGAATTCACTGCGCACATGTTTTGCCCAGACCGCCATGACCAGAAGTCGCAGCGGTGGATAATCGAGGCCGTAATCATTTTCGTAGGCCTCATCTTTGACTCGCTCGTATAGCGCGAAATAGCCGCGGAAGAATCCTGCCCATGAATTGGCAGAAGCTTCATCGGGCGATAAGTTATGCGCCTCTGCGAGAACCTCGCTGCCCCAGTAAAAACCGTTGATGATGTCGTGCTGATAACGCACGTGCCTCGTATTTTCCCCGATCCATCGACGTAGCTGAATCCCCGCGAGGAAAATCGTTGCCACCAGAAGCGCGACGAGAACACGCCGGATAAATTCCCGAGCACGCGCCGAAGTTATTCGGAGATGCAAGAAAGATCGAATGCCCATTCCCCCAAAGACAAAGACAGAAATTTGTTTCGACAGGTTACAGCAGTTTTTGTTCGAAACTCTGCCCTATCAATCGTTCGTGAATTCAGGAGCAGCCGTATGACGCCGCAATTGGTCAGCGGATGAATTGACCGTAATCGGCAGCTTGGTTTTGCCGAGTCGTCACACCAAGAGGGCAAACGTACGTCCGATTCAACACTCGACCAGATTCCGAAGAATGCCGCGTTTATGGGGTAAATATACTGACTACAGTGTGAACAGCTCTTCGTGTGCCCTTCACGGTGCTATGCGCGACATTCTTCGCCGTAATCGCAGTGTCCTTCGCCACGTGTCGCGCGGTGCGAACAGGCCCAGCCTGAACGCTGCCAACGCAAACAGCAAATGCGAGAATGACTGAAAATAACGCCTTCATTGGTACTTAAGTTTCGTAACTGAGGCATCCGGTGCGCTTATCCGCAGGCGCAACTTTGATCAGCGCACTGCGAATGCTCTCGCTCGATGCATGATTTGGCTCCAGCGGTAGGATTCGAACCTACGACCAATCGGTTAATCCCGAGTGCCTCGGGACTCTACCACTCAAGGCTTGTTTAGCAGGCGCTCTCGAATTAACCGCGCGGATTTCCACGATTTGATCTCGCGCTCGCGCCGCATTGCGCTCGATCGATCTGGATGTTCTTCCGACCAAACCAATGTCCATGGGCCATTCTTGCGAGTAAACTTTCCGGCGATCTCGTCAGTTCGATCATGATTTTTAAGCCGGGCCGACAAGTCGTCCGTCTGGCCGATGTAGAATTGTCCTGCGGGATTTTGAATGATGTATGTCCAGAACATCACAGATGGCTCCAGAGGTAGGATTCGAACCTACGACCAATCGGTTAACAGCCGACCGCTCTACCACTGAGCTACTCTGGATCGCGATGCGCTCGATTGAGCGGCGTTGAACTTTGCGCACAGGACCGCGCGCGGCAAGTAAATTGGTTGCGGGGGCTGGATTTGAACCAGCGACCTTCAGGTTATGAGCCTGACGAGCTACCAGGCTGCTCCACCCCGCGCGTCGAAAATAGGTTCGATGTCGATGCTGCGCAAATCGAAAAACGTTTGTTCGTCTGGAATTCATCTGGAAAATGCAATCGGGTTTGCTTTCGCGGCCGCTGCGATTTCGTTGATGTGTGAGCGGAAAAATTCTTGTCGGCACTGCGAGCTGGTCGGATCCCGGTTTTGTGGAGCACTGGTATCCGACGAAGATGCCGGCGGGCGAGCGGCTCCGCTGGTACGCGCAACATTTCGAATTGGTCGAGGTAAACTCGACGTTTTATTCCGTGCCCGAACCGCGAATGGTGGAACGCTGGTGCGCAGCGACACCGAATGAGTTCACGTTCGATGTAAAGTTGCACCAATTGTTTTCGTTTCACTCGACACCGGCAAAGCTGTTGCCCCCGGATTTGCAAAGCGCGCGCAGAGACGGACGTGAAAGGAAACGTGAGATCGACGCCGGAGTTGCAGGAAGCAATGCTTAAAACTTTTCTGCGCTCGATGTCGATCCTTCGAAACGCTGGAAAACTCGGCGTATTACTTCTGCAACTTTCGCCGGCGTTTTCTCCGCGGAAACATCAGCTAAGCGAACTCGAGCCGTTGATCGAAATGCTCGGCGGCTACGAGGTTGCGATTGAGTTTCGAAATCGCAACTGGGCAGTCGGCGATCAATTGGACTCGACAATTGATTTCGTGCGAAAGCATCGCGCGATTTTCGTGAACGTGGATGCGCCTGCATCGGATCATTTCACCGTGATGCCGTCGGATGTGAACGAAGTGACAAACACGAGGGCCGCATATCTGCGGCTCCACGGGCGCAACGCGAAGGCTTACGTCACCGGTAAAACGGTGGCTGCGCGTTTTGATTACGATTACAGCGATAAAGAAATCGCGGAGATCGCCGGCCGCAGCAGGAAGCTGGCACAGGAAGCGCGCGAGTTGCATGTGATTTTCAACAACAACAATCTCGATTATGCGCCGCGCGCGGCGCTTCGCTTGCGCAAGGCACTGGACCAAATCGTCAAGACGCCGGCACAGACACTGGAGTTGTTCTAGAGCGGTTTAATCGAAATTGCAGCCGCTGTAGCCACGGCCATGTGGGCCTGTCCGCTGGTGTCAAAAGGAGCGAAGAGGTGGACCGGCCACAGGTCTGCACACGGGACGGATTCGTCCTGCGGCGAACCGGTGGCTACAACATTTATGAAACCGCTCCCTAGAAAGTCGCGTGGCGACGGGTTCATCTGTTATTCGAGCGACGGAAGAACTCCGATGAGCAACTCAATTGCCATTGGCGCGTTTGCCCCAGACTTGAAAGATCCTCGGCAAACTCATCACTGTTTCGCAGTTTGCTGCCGCCTCATTTAGCCCGGTCAAGATCTGTTGCACTTCATCTTCGGTGGCGAGTCCTTCAGCGGTCACTGCGCTTGAAATTCGCGACATCGTAATCGGGGCCATCAATTTGCCTTCGCCATGAATGTGCGCGGGTTGGATTACGTTAAGTTCAACCGCCTGGATCCCGGCTCTGCGCAACATCGCCGGCAGTTTGGGCCCTATGTCTGGATCGCCGCCTCTCCGCTGCACTACTTTCTGATACAGCTCCTTGTAGCGCTCGTAAGCCGCACACGTTGGATAACAAAAGCTCCCAGAGAAATCTGTGTCCTCGATCACGATGGTTCCTCCCGGCCGGCACGCTTCCACCATCGCGGCGAGACAGTTCTCCGGCTGGCTCAAGTGCGAGAGCAGAAAACGCGCGTAAACCAGATCGAACTCCTCCTGGCACAGGCAGACGCAAGCATCCACCTGTTGAAATTCGACCTTTGCTACGTTTGCTGCTTCGGCATCTTTTCGCGCCATCGTGAGAATCTCTGTGTCTGTGTCGGTGCCGATAACCTGCCCGTGCGGCCCGACGATGCCCGCCATCAAGAGCGCCACGTGGCCACCTCCGCAACCTACGTCCAGGCATTTCATTCCTGTGCTCAGACCGACGCGATCCAGTAATTGCATGGTCGTCGGCAGCATCACGCGAGCTAGGAGGTCGAGGCGATCTTTGCCGTCTTTGCCTCCGCGAATCGCGTAGCGGTGCGGCGCTTCAGGTCGATCCATTGGAGTTTTGGTTGTAGCCACGGCCTTCCGTCGCTGCAAGCGGAACAAACCTCGCGAACTTCAATTGAAATCAAACCGCACAGCAGCTTGCAGACTCGAATTTGTTTTGGCGTATCTTCGAGAAGTGCACGAGCCACATGACGGAAGCGAGCAGGTTTACGAATCGCGATTGCCCGGCGCCTTGGCGCGGCTGAAGCAATGGCTTGTCGCGCATCACATGACGTTGATGGCGATTGCTGACACGCCGCATTCTATTGCTCTCGGGTCGGCGATCGGAATTTTCTTTGGTTTCACGCCGCTGTGGAGCATCAAGACATTGCTCTCGATCCTGGTGGCCTGGGTATGTCGATGTAACAAAATCGCGGCGGCGATCGCGGTCACATTGCATGACGTGCTCATCTTCGCGATGCCGGCGATCTATTTTGCGGAATACAAGGTGGGCTGCTGGATTTTGCGTCGGCCTGTGCCGCTGCATCGCCTCCGCTTCCATTTCGGGCTGCACGATTATTTGAACACCGGCTTGTTTGTACGGCTGGTTTGGCCGGCGTTCGTCGGCTCGTTATTCTTTGCGTTGCCGTCGGCGATCATTGTTTATTTTCTTATGCGCTTGCTGATTAGTCGCGCCCGAATGCCGCAGAAAATGGAATAATTGTTTTTGGCTCAGCGTAGTTGTAGCCGCGGGCGGTGACCGCGGCGGCTCGATGTATGGCAAAGTCGTGGGATGGCCGAGGTCAGCGCCCTCGGCTACAGCACCGCGAAGCGTTTGCGAATCAGAACGCGCCGATTAAGGTGCTGCCGTTCGAGGGTGTTTATGCATTTGTCACGTCGATTTTACTTCGTTTTCCTAGCTTTTCTTGCGAGCGCGTCCGTTGTTCGCACGGCGGCTGCGGCGCAGGCGTACGTTATTGCCGATGCACAAACGGGCTACATTTTGGAAGAACAAGAGCCCAGGAAGAAATTGCAAGTGGGCAGCCTCACCAAGATCGCAACAGCGAGTGTCGTGCTCGATTGGGCGGAGAAAAAATCAGGCGACCTGAATCAGGTCGTTACGATTCCACAGGCGGCGTTTGTTGGGACCTCCGAAAACAACATTGGCTTTCAGCCGGGCGACAGCATCACGTTGCGTGACCTCCTCTATGCCGCGCTTGTGCAATCGGACAACATCGCGGCCTACACGCTGGCGCACCATGTCGGTTCGCAGTTGGGATCGCTTCTGTCCGGCGACGTTTCCTCGAAATTGACGCCCGCAGATGCGTTCGTCGCGCAGATGAATGCGCTGGCCAAACAGTTGAACATGGAACGCACGCGTTTTGTTAATCCGCACGGGATCGATTACAAGGTCAAGCCGCTGCCGTACTCAACGGCGGAAGACATGGCGCGTCTGACTCGATACGCGATGAGCAAGGCAAGTTTCCGTTTTTATGTGTCGCAAAAGGAGCGCCAGATTTCATTTAATCGAGCGGGTCATCCACTCAATTACATGCTTCGCAACACGAACGAACTTCTGGGCAAAATGGGAGTCGACGGAGTCAAAACCGGCACCTCAGGGCGATCCGGCCAGTGTTTGATTCTCTATGCAAACCGTGAGTCGGAAGTAGTTCGCCAGGGCCAGATGGAGACTGTGTATCCGCGTCATTTAATGGTGGTGCTCCTGGGCAGCACGAATCGATTTAATGAAGGAGCAACGCTTTTGCAGCGCGGCTGGCAGCTTTACGATCAATGGGCTGCCGCCGGTCGTCTGGCCGACCCAAAAAAATTGCTCTGATTCTGCTACTGCGAAAATGAAGCCGCGGATTGGTGTTCTAACCAGCGGTGGCGATTGTCCGGGACTCAACGCCGTGTTGCGCGGAGTCGTGCTCGCCGCAGAAACACTCGGATGGGAAGTGGTCGGTTTCCGCGACGGATTTGAAGGACTTCTTCCGCCCGGCGATCATATTGTTCTCGATCGCAAGAGCACGGATGGAATCATGGCGTTGGGCGGCACGATCATCGGCACAACAAATCGCGGCCATTTCGTGGCCAAGACCGGCGCTGGCGATCGCACCCTTGCGCCCGCGCATATAATTGCAGGCGCCAAAAAGATCCTGGATGAGCTTCAGGTAAAAGCATTGATCATTGTGGGTGGCGACGGCTCGATGGTCACCGCGCAGCAATTGCAGGAAGCTGGCATCGATTGCATCGGTGTCCCCAAAACCATCGACAACGATCTCGAAGCGACTGCGGCGACGTTCGGATTCGATTCCGCCGTCGATGTGGTGGGGGACGCGCTCGATCGGGTGCACACCACTGCCGCCAGTCACAGGCGAGTTATGGTCGTCGAAGTAATGGGACGCCATGCCGGCTGGATCGCGCTGCATGGCGGCATCGCAGGTGGCGCAGACATCATTTTAATTCCCGAGATCCCGTTCGATTACGACAAGATCGCGGGTGTGATCAGGGCGCGCGAGGCCGCTGGTTATCTGGGGACCGTCGTGGTGGTCGCGGAAGGCGCGCGCCCGAAACATGGCGAACAAGTAAAACGTGAGGTGGACAGCGGCGAATATCGGCTTGGTGGAATTGGCGAAATTGTGGCGCGCGAAATTGCCAAACGCACCGGCAAAGAAACGCGCTGCTGCGTGCTCGGCCATCTCCAGCGCGGCGGCGCGCCCACGACATTGGATAGAATTCTCGCCACGCGTTTCGGCGTAAAAGCCGTGCAATTAGCAAACGAAGGTCACTTCGGCTCGATGGTTAGTTATCAAAATTATCAGGTGCGCCACGTGCCGATCGCCGAAGCGGTCAATCGTCTTAAGCTGGTTCCTCCCAACGGTGAGCTCGTCCAAACCGCGCGTGACGTGGACATTTCGTTCGGCGACTGAAGCCATTATCCTCACGGAGCGCAGCGGAGTCGAGAGAGCAGCTTGGCGGCAGCTCTCCGCCAGGTGCGGCATCAGGGTGAGTAGGGTAGTATGTCGCTGCTCAATGACGCAAACTCCTGCGCACGCGCAAAGCACCAACTCGGTGCTGATGATCCGACCGGCCCGGTTTTATCCCAATCCGGAAACGGCGACAGATAATGCGTTCCAACGTGATGCCAACCGCGACTTAGATGCGTTGACGCTAGTCGCGAGAAACGAATTCGACGCAGCCGTGCAGACGCTGCGCGCGGCCGGGATAAACGTGCATGTCTTTGAAGACACAGCTGAGCCGGAAAAGCCAGACGCGGTTTTCCCCAACAACTGGATGTCGACGCATCACGATGGGCGAATCGCGCTTTTTCCGATGTATTCAGCCCTGCGGCGTCGCGAACGTCGGCAGGATATCGTCGAGGAACTATGTAAGCACTATCGGGTCACCGACGTGATCGATTACTCGGCGTTAGAGGATGAAGGTTGCTACTTGGAAGGCACAGGCAGCCTTGTGCTCGATCACCTGAAGAAAATTGCGTACGTCTCGCTCTCAAATCGTTCCAATCCCGAGGTGATCCAACGCTTTGCCGATGATTTCAGCTACGAGCCGGTCATCTTCACCAGTGTCGGCTCCGATGGCCAGCCGATCTATCACACCAACGTGATGATGTGTATCGGCACCGCCTTTGCGATGGTTGGTTTGGAGATGATTCCAAACAAAGCCGAGCGACAACAGGTGCGATCGCGTTTGGAGAAGACCGGAAAGGAGATCGTTGAGTTATCGGCAGATCAAATCGCGAACTTCGCCGGCAATGCCATTGAACTACAGAATAAAAGTGGCGAGAAACTGCTGGTGCTTTCCAGCCGCGCCGTTCGCGCATTGACTGAACAACAACGGGAAACGCTGAGCCGTTACTCGCGGCTCCTGCCGCTTGAACTCCCTACCATTGAACTTGGCGGCGGAAGCGCCCGCTGCGTGATCGCAACGATTCACCTGCCACCACGATTGTGACGGCGCTCTGTGAATCCAGCCGAACGACACGTTCATTTCGAAATACAGCGAGCTATTTTACAATGCCTTCTGGCTTTCGCCGGAACGCGGGATGCTGCAAGCACGCGTTGCTGCTTCTCGTAATCGGGCAAGAATCCGCCTAGTCGATATCCTCTTGTTGGGTCCAACCACCAGTGGCTGCCGATCCGGGTAACAATCCGTTCATGCCAATACCTCCCTTTCCACACACCTAATGTCATCCTGATCGAAGAATTTGTTTACCCAGGCGCCCGTGTCGTCGAGCGCCTTCGGCTGTTGGTTTGGCGGTCCGATGTCGGGTTCACGCACCGAGCGAAAGTTGTAATGGTCGGTCAGACGCATCGCTTCGATCGCAAACGCGGTGGCGACGTCTTGGTCCTTTATGCAGATCAGGTTGTCGCCGTTATCTTCTTCGCCGCCGAGGGCAAGGTTGGAGGAACCGCACCAAACGCGGGCTGTGGAGCGATTGAAATTCGTGATCACGAATTTGTGATGGATAGCGTGTCCGGGCAACGAGGCCTCAGTCTTGAAGGGCGGTGGAAGTTCGCGTTTGGCCTGCGAGGCGTCGATCAACAGGCCGTTTTTACGGCCGGGTTTATAGAGCGAAATGTCACCGCTCGAATTGTCCGTGACGCCGTATGTGTAGATCGAATCGTTCTTGTGCAGGTCGCGGAGCGCGCGGATGAGCGTTCCGGTGCTGGTATCGCCCATTTCCATCACGGCGAAGAGGACGCTCTTTGTTGAAGGCTTCTGTATTCGCTCGGTGATCTGGTCGAGAATCGCGGCCGCGCGCGCGTCGTCGTGTGGCGAGAAGTTGACCTCGGTCTGCGGGAACCCAGCGCCGGTGAATTTTTTTGTCTTGGTTGAGAAATCTGTGGTCCGAAAAGGTCCGGCTTTACCGACCCGCCAGACGTTATTGAAAACATCGGAGTAATACTTTGCGACGTTTGGGCGATCGAAAAGTAGGACATGGTTCGCGTTCACGCAGAGACCGGTGATCGAGAAATTGGTTGAGCCGGTCAGGACGCGAAATGCAGCGCCGTTCTTTTTCAGGATGATGATCTTGCAGTGCGAATAGCGTCCGAATCGGCAGCGGAAGAGCTCGGCGCCCGTGGCGGCAGCGGCGTTGAATCTGGCCTCGAAATCGTCTTCTTCCGTCGTGGGCTTTCCGGCCTGCGTCGTGTGGAGGGCGGCATTATCGAGAATCATTCTGATCCGGCCTGCGGCAGCAAGATCGAGACATCGCTGGGCGACGCCGGGATCGTTGAAATCGTAGGCGAACATCTCGACCTCTGCAGTGTTGTCATTCAATGCCTCGTCGAGTATTTCGTAAACCTGGCGTCGAGCTGTGTAGCCGAGCCAAACGTACATCTCTTCGTAAGTGAAATCGCGGCCGTTTTTTGTCCCCGCCTTCTTCGCCATGTCGAAAAGCCAGTCGCCGGCGGGTTTGAGTTTGGTGTTAGCGCCATAATGGTTCGCGTAAGCCTGCGATTTTAGGAACGCCCGGGCAAAACCGATCTCGAGGGCGCCTTTTGAAAAATTGCCGACGGGAATCGTGACGGTAATGGTTCTGCCAGCGTCGAGCGGGAGGAGCTTCCGATTAACATCGAAAAAACGCGGTGTGGCGTGGTAATCCCAATTGCCGAAGGGCACTGGATTCTGCGAATAGCTGCCGGGAAAGTGCACCCATTTGAATGCCTGAAATGGCGAATCGACCGACGAGGTGATCGTGTCCGTGCCGGCGAAATTGAGCAGATTTTTGATCGGCGTTCGGGGCGAGTTCGGGCCCGTGTATTCGAGGGTGAACCCCGCGAAAGTGCCTGCTGCTGGCTGCTGGGCAAGGTCCATCGTCAGCAGACTCATCTGCGCCCCCTGGTAAACCTTGAACGAGAAACCGTCTTTCGAGGATTCTTGAAACATCTGCACCTCCTGATGTCTGAAAACTTCCTATTCTTCGCCTGGTTTCTTATCCGCCCATTTTCTACAAAGGCAACATCATCGTCGCTGGCCGCGAAAGCCCGAAGAGCCTTTATGATCCAAAGCTTGCAACCATGGAAGGCGACGCTTCCGCATACGACCAGAACGATGCGACCGGTTTCATTCGGCTAAACGCGCTTAGATTGAGGCTGCGCGCACAAAGATCGCACGAGGAATAGGGTTTGATCTCCGGACTGTCCCTTTTCTGTTAGCCGCGAGAAAAACGATAGCATTCGGCGCAATACTCCATACACTCCAACGCTTCCCCCTGACCCCCCAACTCCTAATGAGACCAACTATCAGATACACAATTGCAATACTTGTCCTCTCGCCACATCAGGCGTACAGCGAAGATAGCGTCCGCGGCTGCGCAGACTGAACCGAAAATCCGCACCGAGTTAGCGACGGGGAATTTGATTCGCAGCCCGTGCAATGACACGGGTCTCGCCTGCACAAAATAGTCCCTAAGAATTTTCTTGACGATAGGCTCGGTGCCCGGGCAACATGCGCCGTTTCCAAACGTGACCCCCCTAACCCTAACCCCCCGGTTAAGTCGTCATTGCGCAGTTCAACTCATCTGCGCTGCAAGGGCTTTGCCGTAATTTGCGCCTGTCGAGTACAACTTCACATTTTCGAAGGCTCGCCTTCAAATCAGTAGAAAACAAGAAACCGATGAAAACCAATAATGACGTGAAAACCCTAAGTAAAAATCACATTAGTGACATCCATGATGTCACAAATCCATTTCGGCGAATGCTGAAAAAATTAGAAGTTGTTGGGCGACCGATAGCGTCGTGCTTCCTTTGTTCTGTATTCCTGGTACTGGCCGTTTGGACAGTGTCGGGTAGCCAGCGCTCCTCAGGCTCTACCGAGCGGTCGTCTGGCGCTGGCCAGCAGCCGTCAGGCTGCCAGTTGCCGGCGAACAACCCCTATGACACGACGGTGCAATACGTCGAAACATTCTATCCGCTGTGGTTTACGTACAATCAGGCGGTGGAGACTAATCGTCTCGTCGGGCCTGAACGGGTTTCGCCTCTCTACCACTCCGTCGTCATGATCAACGACGACACTGTTTACTGCAGCGCCTTCCTGAACCTGGTGGATGCCCAGGGCACTCCAACGCCGATGATCCTGACTATTCCTTCGACGGTTTCCCCCGACACGTGTTCCCCGGATACCTCGGTCACGTATTCCGTTCTCATACTGAGCCCCTACGGCGACGTTTGGCCTGTCGCTACCGACCCCTGTGCCGCTAGCCCTACCCCAGCTATTCCTCACGGTGCTCCGCCCATTACGGGCGGAACATATGCCCTTGTTGGACCCAACTACATGGGAACGCCGATTCCAGGGGTGACCGCGACGGTCCAGATGCCCTCGGATTATCCGACTATAATTTTCCGCAGCGACAAATACCATTCGTTCGAGGGTCCTTCTGATTATGTAAATCAGATTAATGAGGCCAATCGGTTCCGCTCGTCACTCCAGCTTCAGACGCTCTCGGATTATCAGGACTGCCCTTTTGGGGGCCAGCCATCAATAAAGCCGGAGTTTCCCGACTTCTCGGTACCTGTACAAGACGGCCGCCGACGAGGAGATCGCAAAGCACCCGATTGCTTTTCTCCACGAACTCCAGACGGCGGTGAATTCTGCCAGAACCCCACCGTCGGCATGCGCGCTGGCGCTAGCGGCCCAGTTCGACGCTTTATTCGGCGCCGGCAATTGGAGAGACAACTCCGCTTTTGGTCGGGGTGCTCAGGCAGCTCACGACGAGATCGTGAATAACTACGTCAACGGGCATCAAGTCGGAAACAACTGGACTCATTTCACCAATATTGGCAATTGGGACCCCGACAACATCAGCATCAGCAATGCGATCGATCGCTCTTCGATAACGGAGTTCTGCCAATTCTGCAACGACATCAACTCGGCGGGGTATTATCATGCGTTTCGCGATGGCGCAGGCCACGCGCTCAAAGGCACTAAGCGTGGCTACGTCCTGACTTTTCCTCCCGCTGCTGTTGGTGGATACCCGGGACCAGAGACAACGCGTTTCTGGTCGCTCACCGCTTACACTCCGCAGGCAATCGAATTGATCCCTAACTCGATAAACAGATACGAGGTCGCCAGCTACTCAGGAGCGCATCTCAACCCTGACGGCTCGCTGTCGATTTACATGGCTACCGAGGCGCCAGACGGTATACCCATCGAAAATTGGCTCCCTGTTGGGGACGGGCCATTCAACGTTGTGCTACGCGACTACGGCCCGCCCGTGGGTGGCAGCGTTGTCTGCGACACTTATATCCCGCCAGCCATTCAGCGGCTGCCTTAATCCTGTTCCCTATGCGATGACCGGGGCGAGCTCTTTGGTTCTAGAGCCGCTCCGGTCAGAGGAATGCCGCAACTGGCCATACAGTGCGACGCTTTACGTCAAACCCTCTGATCAGAACAACCTACAAACAAATAGCAAAGAATATCTCTATGAGAAGTTACATGGTTACCATCACGCGTGTGCTGCTGACGGGAGCGGCGATCTTCGTCACTGCGGACGCAGTCTTGTCGGCGAATCCAAGGTCGCTAAGTGGCGTCGTTCAAACAGGCGGCACTGGTTCCAGCGAACCATTGCCGAATGTTCACGTCACGTTGTTCGAAGCGACGCAGGCACTCCCGACAACTATCGGTGAGGCGACCACAAACGCTTCGGGTCAGTTTACCATTCTTCATAGGAACAGAAGCTCATCGAGCATTTTCTTTGTGAAAGCAGATGTCAGCAAAGGTCTGGAGTTCATTGCTGTGCTTGGCCCGAACATACCGGCATCAGTCACGGTTAACGAGCTAACTACTGTTGCCGCCAGCTATTCCACGGCTCAATTTCTTAGGACTGGCGTGATCTCTGGCAATTCGTTCGGCTTGCAGCTCGCGGCCGGTATGAACGATAACATCGTCGCGTCCGCGACCGGTCAATCGTCTCCCATCTTGTTGAACTCTCCCAATGCAGACCAGACGAATTCGCTGCGCTCCACGCGATCGCTGGCGAATTTGCTCGCGGCGTGTGTGAATGATCCCGGCGTCACAGCAAGCCTTTTCGATTTGACCACGCCGCCAGGCGGTCTCCCGCCACACAATGCCGCGCAAGCGTTGGCAAACCTCGCCCGCGACCCGGGGCAGAATGTCGCTGGAATCTACGCGTTGACGTTGCTGAGTAACTTGTATACGCCGCCGCTTGTTATCATGCCCGATGCCTGGACAGTAACAGTCAAGGTCAACGACTCCGGTAGCAACGAGCTGGCTTTTCTGATTAGCGGTCCCGGGAATCTCGCATTCGACCGACGAGGATACGCGTGGGTCACCAATAACACTGTGCAAGGTACGCCATACTCTAGCCTGGCTGCCGTAGTGCTTAAGCCCAATGGACAGCCGGCGGATGGCGGGCATGGAACGCCGCGCTCACCGCTGACGGGCGGTGGACTACTGGGAGGCGGTTTCGGTGTCACTATCGATCCGCTGGGCTCCGTATGGTTTGGCAACTTCGGCTGGGGCAACTGCGACGGCTGCGATCCATCGCTAGACGGAATTGGAAGCATATCACGCTTTACGTTATCCGGCGCAGCGATATCACCGCGGAATGGCTACCAAGGCGGCCCTCTCAGGGCGCAGGGACTCGGCTTAGATGCCGACGGTAATATCTGGATCTCGAGCTTCGGCAACGACTCTGTGTACGTATTCAAACAAGGAAATCCGCATCAATCCGTGGGTGTTCATGTATATGACGGAGCCGGTCCGTTCGACGTTGCAATTGCCAACGATGGAACCACCTGGATATCCAACACCGGCGGACTCCTTTTCGACGAATTCCCGAGGAGTATTGCAAAGTACGCGCTGGTGAACGGAACGATTGCAACAGCAGTTTCTGCACTTCTTGCCGGATGCACATGGACTAAGGGGCTTGTCCCTCGACTCGCAAGGCAACGCATGGCTCGCTGCTTTGGCTAGCAATGTAATCTATGTGTTTCGGCCCGATGGCACGCAACTCGGGCAGTTTAACGGGGGCGGTATGGACTCCCCATGGGACACGGCGATCGATGGTGAGGACAACGTGTGGGTCGCAAATTTTGGTCCGCTCGAACCGCCGAGCAATTTCACAGGCAGGTTGACGAAACTTTGGGGAGTCAATGCACCCCCGGGTCACAATGTAGGCGATCCAATATCACCGCCGACAGGCTACACGGTCCCTTCAGCAGGCAGCGAAGTCTTACTGCATACCGGCGTGCCGTTGTACGGTTATGGTCAACCACCAGGGCCGCCATGCTTCATACCAATGATGCGTCAGACCGCGGTAGCCATCGATCAGGCCGGAAACATTTGGTCCATTAACAACTGGAAACCCGATGTTGTTATCGACTTTGGGGGGAATCCTGGTGGCGACGGCATCGTGATTTTCGTCGGCCTCGCAGCACCGCCTACCACCCAAGTGCATTAGAATCCCCAGCGACTGCCGACTGAAATCTTTTGCGAGAGCAGGCTGAAAATTAGTCAATGGTACAAATGCTGCAGCCACCGGCGCTTTTCACACCAGCAAGACGGCCCACAGGGCCGTGGCTACAGCGGCTACACTTTTATTTACTCGCTCCAACTGGCGAGGAGTGCGTCTCCTGTCGGCTTTTCCAGAGTCGGCGCAACCTCGTCGTTAGTGTCCGCATCCCACGCAGGTGGTTTCGATGAGGCATGCGGGTTCGCCACTCTCTTGGCAGGGATTCGCATCTTCGATGAGCTGAAGTAACGGCGTTTCGGCCACCACCCGTAGAAACTTGTCCAGGCATCTGCACTCTGCGAAAATTGCCTCGAGGGGCCCCCCGAACAAAGCGTTGAACTCGAGACACGGCGAACAAGGCGCGCAAATGCTTCGAACATCGCCCTGCTCAGTGACGTTAAGCCCGTAGCTAGAGAGGGGAATGGCTGCGTTTCCGTTGGAGTTAGTAAGATTATACATGCAACGGAAGATAATCTCTCGGTCGTGATCTCTCGGAGGTATCCCGATTACACAGTGGTACTCCAGGTCGGTGAAGATCATGCCTGCGTCCATGCCCAGGAGGTGAGCGAGCTGATCGGCTCGCCTCCTCCCCAATGGCTCGTTGATTTGTTCGGGGCGTCTGGCTTTGCGCGGCGCCAGGCGCGCCCATCTTGCGTTCTCCTGACACACGTCCGGCCAGAAGCATTGCCTGTTGTCGAAAACCTGCTCATCGAAGTATCGCCTGTAAATGGCCCAGGGACAGCCCATTGGATTTTGCTCGAGGCAATCGACGAGCGGTTGAGGAATGGGCGACCTGTATGCCGGCATGTACGCGGCGAGGTCGGGATTCGCCATGTAGAGGAGCAGGAAATTTACCAGATAGACGGCGGTGGTTAGGGACGGTGCGTAAACTTCATTGGCTGCCTCGTGACCGTGCGAAGCTTGCGGGACGATAAACAACTGTGGCGTACACGTCGGCGAGGGCTGCGCGGCGAGCGGACCCGCCCAGAGGAAAACTGCGATCGCCAGTGTTACGGGTAAAATTGCTACGGTTCGCGTTCGCATGAAGCCTTTCATTTCGAGGCGCGTATATCAGCCGCGGTTGCCTCGATCAAGCTCTCGATCACTCCGGGTAGCGTATGCGTCTCGCGTGCTGGCGATCGCGTCCTCGCGATCGCGAACTTTGTGCAAGCTTGCATCGCGTGAATCGTCTCCAGGCCGAATCGCTCACACCTCAGCCCCACCTTGTCACAACATCTCCGTCTGCCTCTCGCGCCCGGATTCTCGCGCGGCCATTGCGAATGGAGTCAATTGTGGCGGGGCATCGACGCGTTCGTTGCCGTTGAGCAGACCTTCGACGGTGAAAATTTGAATGCGCGGATAATCTAGATAGACCAGATCGACGCTCCGGTCGGGGAGTTCTTTCCGATCCGAAAGCCATCTTAAATTGTCGCCGAAATAGAGCCGATTCATTCTGGGAAAAACATTCAGAGATTTGACTCGTTCGTCGCCCGACTCTCTTGCAGCTACCCTTGCTGCGCAACCGTCCATGTCGCTCGTCCCACTCGCTCCATTCTCGACTTCGCTCGGAATGACAAGTATGAGGTGCTTACGCTGGCGAGCGTCTTCGCGATCGTGAAGTTGGCCTGTGCGCTGTGCTGCTTGCCGAGGTTTGAACGTATTGAAAAGCCTGTTTCGGCGCGACGCCGAAACCAACACGCCAGAGGCGTGCGCTACCCTTGCGATAGGCAACTGTCGATCTTATATTTAGCAGGCGCGTTCGGTTACGCTGCGCCGAAACAAGATACGGAGGTCATTATGCCAACGACAATTGCTGCTCCAAAAACGAAAGGCGCCCCTGCGGCGCAGGAAGATTTTTTGCCGCTTGAAGGTACAGATCACATCGAGTTTTACGTCGGCAACGCCAAGCAGGCGGCGCATTTTTACAAGAGCGCGCTCGGTTTTCAGCCGGTAGCCTACAGCGGACCGGAAACCGGCGTGCGAGAGCGCGCCAGTTATGTGGTGCGGCAGAACAAGATCACGTTTGTTCTGACCACGCCGATTCGGGCGAAACATCCAATTGCCGATCACATTCTCAAACATGGCGACGGCGTGAAAGTGATCGCATTGAAAGTAAAGGACGCGACTTCGGCTTGGAAAGAAACCACGAAGCGCGGCGGCAAAAGTTACATGGAGCCGAAAACGCTGACAGACGAGCAGGGGAAAATCGTGCTTAGCGGCATCCACACTTACGGCGAAGTCGCGCACGTGTTTGTGGAGCGCGATGATTACACGGGGCCGTTCATGCCGGGTTTTGTGAAATGGGAGCCGTCGTTCCGCGCGACGGAGACGGGATTGCAGCATGTTGATCATTGCGTCGGCAACGTCGGATGGAACCAGATGAACCCGTGGGTAAAGTTTTACGAAGATGTGATGGGTTTCCGCAACATCCTGACGTTCGATGACAAAGATATTTCCACCGAATACTCCGCGTTGATGAGCAAGGTGATGAGCAACGGCAACGGCTTCGTGAAATTTCCGATCAACGAGCCGGCCGAAGGCAAAAAGAAATCGCAGGTGGAAGAATATCTCGAGTTTTACGACGGCGAAGGTGTGCAGCACATCGCGATGGCGCACGAACAACATCATCGAGACGGTGACCGCGCTGCAGCAGCGCGGGCTCGAGTTCCTGAAAGTTCCTTCCACCTACTACGACACGTTGCTGGATCGCGTCGGCCACATCGACGAAGAACTGAACGCGTTGAAGCAAATCGGAATTCTCGTCGATCGCGATGACGAAGGTTATCTCCTGCAAATCTTCACCAAGCCGGTGGAAGATCGGCCGACGCTCTTCTTCGAGATCATTCAGCGCAAGGGCGCGAAGAGTTTCGGCAAAGGCAATTTCAAAGCGCTGTTCGAGGCCATCGAGCGCGAACAAGCTGCACGAGGTAATTTATAACGGATGAATAATTGGAAGAGTTCACCCCTCACCTTAATCCTCTCCCCTCGGGGAGAGGCGAACTGCACACATACGCGCCATGATCGCACGGTCGGTAAGCGGAACGGGTCGCCTCTCCTCTTGGGTAGGAGGAGAGGGGGAGGGTGAGGAGCCGGTTCAATTTTAAAAGGAGGATTCGACAATGCCGTATTACCAAAAACTTGGCGAGATGCCGAGCAAGCATCACATCTGGTTCCACCGCGATGGCGCCGGACCCGGGTACAAAAACGAAGGCATCTATTACGAGCACGTAGTTACGACGGAAGGTTTCAACGAAGCGTTTTCAATCATGTATCATCTGCGGCCGCCCACGCGCGTGCGCAATGTAAAGCTCCTGAAATGCGAGGAGCTGAAGAAAGTCACTGACAGCCCGCTGCGGCATCATCATCTGAAAACGGCGAATATTCCTCGCAAAGGAGATCTCTACACGGGTCGAATTCCGATTTTGTTTAATCAGGACGTCATCGCGTACCGCTCGCGCCCGGAAAAGGCTTACGACAAATTTCAGTATTACCGCAACGGTGGCGCGGACGAGATCATCTTTGTTTTCCAAGGCGGCGGCACACTCGAATCCATTTTCGGGAAGCAACGCTATCGCGCCGAGGATTACATCGTGATTCCGCGCGGAATTACTTATCGGCTCGTGCCGGACAAGGTTGAAGAAGAAGATTATTTGATTCTCGAATCGGTCGGCCCGGTCCGAATTCCGCAACGCTATTTGAACAAAGAGGGTCAGATCAAGATGGGCTCGCCTTACTCCGAGCGCGACCTCCATGGCCCAACTGAAGTGCTGGCGATTGACAAAGATGAGGACACCGAAATTTTAGTGAAGGACGGCCCGCGCTGGACTCAGGTCACGATGGCGCATCATCCGTTCGATGTCGTCGGCTGGGACGGCTACGTTTATCCGTTCACTTTTAACGCCCAGGATTTCGAACCGATCACCGGCACGGTGCATCAACCGCCGCCCATTCATCAGACCTTTGAAATTCGCGGTTATGTGGTGTGCACATTCGCGCCGCGCTTTTTGGATACGCATCCCGAGGCCGTGAAAATTCCGTGGGTGCACGACAACGTCGAAGCCGATGAAGTTTTATTTTACGTGCGCGGTAATTTCGGATCGCGCCGTGGAATCGAGCCGGCGTCGATCACGCTGCATCCCCGCGGCATTCCGCACGGGCCGCATCCGGGAACGATCATGGCGAGCAAAAACGCGACCCGCACAGAAGAGCTCGCAGTGATGTTCGATACGCAGCACACTCTCGAGCTCACCGAGCAGGCTGTTGCGCTCGACGACGAGAAATATCCACAAAGCTGGCTCGAGTAAGATTGGTTCAGCTAAGTTATTCCAATGCGGGACGGAAACTCCGAAATCGAAACTGAACTAGAAGCGGCTGAACGCCGCATCAGCAAAATTCCGCGCTGCGGCGCAGCTCGCGTCGCAAGCATGGAGCAATCCTTTCTCGGCTTGCTCGAAGCTATCGGTGAGGACCCAAAGCGGGAAGGTTTGCTCAGAACGCCGGGCCGGGCTGCGCGCGCATTCGAATTTTTGACCACCGGTTACAGGCAGAGCTTGGACGAACTGATCAATAATGCGCTTTTCGACTCGGAAGCCAGCGAGATCATTCTCGTCAAAGACATCGAACTGTATTCGTTATGTGAGCACCATTTGATTCCATTCATCGGTAAAGCGCACGTTGCTTACATCCCGGACGGCAAAGTCGTCGGCCTGTCGAAGACGGCGCGCATTGTCGACATGTTCGCGCGACGGCTCCAGATCCAGGAGAACCTCACGATGCAAATCGCCGATGCCTTGATGAAGGCGTTGCATCCGCGCGGGGTTGGTGTCGTTATCGAGGCGAAACATCTGTGTATGATGATGCGCGGCGTTGAAAAACAGAATTCGGTGATGAAGACCTCATGCCTCCTCGGTGTTTTCAAAGAGGACGCGCGAACGCGCTCCGAATTCCTCTCGCTGCTGAAAGATTAGGTGGGACGCGTTGTCATTCGGCACGCGATAGATGGAGACGGCCCGCCCTCGGGCCGCTGGCTATGGCGGCGCGGGGGCGCGCCGGCTCCAGCATCGTCTTCGCAGAAGCCGATCAACCTTGCGCGATCAGGTGTAGCGTGTTTGCTGAATCATGCTCCTAACTGTTAGCAAGCGCCTCGAATTCTCAGCTTCCCGGCGTTTGCGCGTTGGTCACTGGAGCGATGCTGAAAACCTGAGTGCTTTCGGCCCAGAAACGAGTGCGCGCTATGGAAGCGGCCGCAATTACATCGCTTATTTCGTGTTCACGGGGCCGGTGGATCCAAGGACGGGAATGCTGATCAACATCAGCGAAATCAAAGAGCGCGCCGGGAAAATTCTGCGTGACCGTTTCGATCACAAGTTTCTTAACGAGGACAATTTGTTTTTTGGCGATGTTGCACCGACTGCGGAGAACATTGCCCGGCAGCTCTACGTCGATGTCGCGCCGCTGTTCGCTGATCTCGAAGCAAAACTGTGCGCTTGTCACCTGACTGAGTCGCCCGAACGCAGCGCGACTTATTATTACAGTGGCGCTTACGAGGCGAATTACTGGTTTGAATTTTCAGCGGCGCGCAGAACGATGTCGCCCGCAGCTGAGCACGGAAGAAAACGCGCGGCTGTTTGGGCAGGCGACTTCAACGCACGGACACAACTATCGCGCTCGTCTCACGTTTCGGGCGGAACGGTTCGATGGGAAAGGGCCGTTGGTCCGCTACGATACAATCGACGCTTGTCTTCGCGCGTTGCGCAGTGAACTCGATCATCGCTATCTCAACGAAGAGGTCGTTGGACTAAAGGATCGTCCCATCACAACCGAGAGTTTGGCGCGATACATCTACGAGCGCGTAAAGAGCCTGATGCCAGTCCACCGTGTTCGTTTGCACGAGCGGAACGATTTTTTCGCGGAAGCGTGGGCAAACAATGTTGTTTTCCTTGGATTACAGGTGGGATTCCATGCGGCGCATCGATTGCATGCAGCCATGCTTTCCGACGCCGAGAACTGGAAGCTTTACGGCAAGTGCAACAATCCGCGCGGCCACGGTCACGGTTATCTGACGGAAGCGACAGTGGGAGGCGAGTACGATGTGCGCAGCGGCACGCTCTACGACTTTGTGGCGTTGAAGAACGCGTTGGCAGAATCGCTTGAGCCATGGCGGGATCGCCATCTCGATCTCGAAACGGAGGATTTTCGCGATGCGCCTTCAACTGGAGAAAATATCGTGCGCGCGCTTTGGCCTAAGCTCGATAATCGCCTCGGGCAACGGCTCGTTCGCTTACGTTTGTGGGAAACGGCGAATAACCGGTTTACGCTGCGCAGAACCACGTAGCAGCTTTCGCACTTTGATCCCCTCTCCCCTTTGTCAGGGGAGAGGATGAAGGTGAGGGGAAGTGGTGGCTGCATGTACTAAAACCCTCACCCCACCCTCTCCCTTAGCAAGGGAGAGGCGACCCGTCTTCCCTGATGTTGAGTCTCTGAGTTCGCGGCGATAGTTTGTGACGAAAGATGAAACGCTATCTCATCACAGGCGCGAGCCGCGGCATTGGTCGCGCGATAGCTGAGGAGCTTGCCGCGAAAGACGTGGAGCTGCTTTTGCACGGGCGCGACACGGTTGCGCTGGCGCAGACGCGAAAAGCCGTCGAGTCGCAATGCGCGAAAGTGACGCTCTTAATTCACGATCTGGCGACTTCCGCTGGCGTGTCTGACTTGATCGCTGAAGTCGGCAACGAGCCAATCCATTTGCTCGTGAACAATGCCGGCGTCGCGGTGGTGAAACCGTTCACAGAGATCACCACAATCGAATGGGAACAAACCGTCGGCGTCAATATCACTGCGCCATTTATGTTGACGCAGCATTTCGCTCCGCGAATGCCGCCCGGTTCGAGCATTGTGAACATTCTCTCCGTCGCAGCCAAAAAAGGGTTTCCAAACTGGAGCGCATATTGCATGAGCAAGTTCGCGCTTGAAGGATTCTCCCAATGCGTGCGCGAGGAATTACGTGACCGAAAAATTCGCGTGATCAATGTTTACCCTGCGGCGACGGCCACCGATATCTGGGACCAAATCGAAGGCAAATGGCCGCGTAAGAGAATGATGAGCGCCACACAAGTCGCCGATGCGGTCGCGTTCGCCCTGGCGCGCCCGACGGACACACTCGTCGAGAATATCACGCTCTCGAGTCTCGCTGGAAATCTGTGATTGATGGCGCAAGTTCCCGACACAAACGCGTTGTAGCCACGGCTCTGTGAGCCGTCTTCCGAAGAATATGACCTTCCCAAGCAGAAGCGGTCACAGGTCCGCACACCGGACGGATTCGTCCATGCGGCGCAACCCGTGGTTACAGCGCAAAAACTATTCGTTCCATGATTAAAGCCCTGCAAAGCGAGCTTAGCATCAATGTGGTCGCTTCGATCATTGTATCGCTGCTCTTTTTAGCGGCAGGCTTTGTCTGGGGAAAATACAAGGAACGGCGTCGGAAGTTTGGGAGAAATCTCGAAGAGTACGATTTCTACCCGTTTACGGTCACGCGCGAGAACTTTGGTGAATTCAGCCTTAAAGATTTCCGGCTGGGCATGCATTACTTCCTCAAGAACGAAGATCATACTGCTGCGCGGCAGCTCATCTTTATCGGCGAGCAAAACAACGTTCGCGCACAACTCGAACCCACTGAGCAAAAGGTGTACGCGCAGCTATTCGAGAAATACAACGGCAAGACAATCGCCGATGATACGCACGAATTCCTCGAAAACTACGAGCGGATCGTGCGACTGATCGGGAAATCGTTTCCGAACACCGGGATCGAGATCTTGCTGCACAACCTCGCGGACCCGGCGCACTCACTCATCACCCTGGAAAACAACGTGACCGGTCGGCATTTACGCGATGGCACTACCAACTTGTTGATCGACCTGAAACGCCGCCAGCTTCTCAACGAAGAGAAACTGAATTACGAGCTGAACATCGGCGCGCGAAAATTCAAATGCACAACGATCCCCATCAAGCGAAAGGAATTCGGAATCGTTGGCGCGATCTGCATCAACATCGACGCTAATTACATCACCGAAGAGGTGCTGAAAGATCGGCAGCGGATCGAAAATTGGTTCGCAAACTTTTGCCGCACCGACATGCAGCTCGATGAGAATATTCTGAGCAAGGACGAATACGCCAAGGCATTGAAGGGCAAACGGCATTTCAAGGACGAATCGTTTTGATCACTCGAACCCGTCATCTCGAGCGCAGTCGAGAATGGAGCGGCTGGGGAAGCCTCGACATTCTCGACTCCGCTCGGAATGACAAATGACCGGAGCTGTAGCCGCCGCCCTGTGGGCGGCGCAACGTGAGCCCTCGACTATCCGTCCCGCACTTCGCACAGCGAAGCGGCTACAGCTATTTCGGCGAGGCCTGGAGCGCCGCCTGGTATTCGGGTTTCTTGTGATACTCGACCAGGCGGAATCCCCAACTGATTAGCGTCGAAAAATCTTTGGTCTTGGCCTTCTTTTCGTTCAGGAATTTCCCGATCCTGGCTTTCAGCTCCGGCTGTTGATCGGAGGTGTCGAGGATTTCGAAGATTTCCATCGACAACAACCAGTCTTCGGAGTGTTCGGCCTGCTGTGTTTCCCAGATTTCGCCGAGTCGTTCATAACCCGCCTTGCTCTCGCGAATCTTGCGCACCTGCGCGTACAAATTTTCAAGGCGCTTTCGTTTTGCGTCCAAAGGAACTTTGATGGTCCGCTCCTTCGGAACGAGCGCTACCTGATTGTATGCGTCCTTGTCTGCCGCTCCATTAAACACCGAACTGATTCGCTCGCCGACTGCCATGTCGTACATGCCCCAGTCGGGATCGAACAGAATGCGCTCACCGTATTTCGCGCTGCAATTTGAGAATGTGATCAACAGTAATCTGCCGTCGCGGTGCAAGATTTTCTCGACCCTGCCTGAAACGACGATGCCGCTGACGAACTCAAGCTTTGCCTTCGTGCCCTCAACAATTCCGAGCGCATGCAGTTGATCGCTGGTGAGCGATTCAGGCGATGTAGATGTTTGTTTCCATTTCCCGATCGGCGAACCGAAGCCTTCCTTGTGATAATCGATGCCGTGGCCTTCGAGTTCTTTGTTCTGGAAGGCCAGCGCCGTCTTGCCACTTGTCCGCAGATAAATCGGGGAATTGTCTTCGTCCGTGATGACTTCGGTGAAAACTCCGCTGACCTGCAAGCCGGATGAATATTCGCAGGTGGCGACATTCTTGCATTCGATGGCCTTGTTGATCCCTTCGAGGCCGCCAACCTTGAATGCCATTTTGTTCGCGAATTCTTCGAGGACATCCTTGAGATGCTGAAAATCGCGGCAGACGAAAAGCTGCGGCTGTTTGGTGGTGATATCAAACGGCTGATTCATCGCGTCGATGGAGTAGGGGATCTTCTTCACAGCCGGCTCTAGGCATGAGACCGATTCGCCAATCGATGAGAGCAATCCCGCTCCGTAAATCTTTGGATTCTCGAGTGTACCGATAAGACCGTATTCGACTGTCCACCAATGCAAGCGCGAGAGCAGCGCCATTTCCGAAGGTTCGCCCAAAGTTTTTTGTCGATGCTCAACCAGCTTTGTCGCTTCCTCGACTTCTTTCGGGTCCGCGTTCGGTCGCTCCTTCAGGATCGACAGGTGTCGGATCGCCTGGTACACCTCGAAATCTTTTTTCGAAGACATCGCTTTTGCGCCGACTTCGCCGAAGCGCTGCAAATATTTCGAGTACTCGCGATCGACAATGATCGGCGCGTGACCCGCAGCCTCGTGCACGATATCCGGCGCAGGCGTGTATTCGATGTGATGGATCTGGCGCATGTCGCACGCGATCACCAGCACTTTGTAAGCTTGAAATTCCATAAACGCAGCCGGTGGAATGAACCCGTCCACGGCCACCGCGCCCCAGTCGATTTTCGCCAGAATATCGTTCATCTCTTCGATGCGCGGGATACGCTCGAATGAGATCCCGGTGTTGAGCAGCCCCTTGAAATAAACTTTGTGCGCATACTCGCGCAGGAAAAAAATGTTCTGACGCATGATGAACCGCCAGACCGCGTGATCGACCGATGTGTAATCGTCGTAACGCTGATCAACTGCGAATTGGAGCAAATGTTTAGGACAACTGGCGACTGCCGCGTTGTCATAGCTGATACCGCCTTGGGCTTTCATCGAGGCACCTCCTTCTTGGGCGAATGTAAGTTATGACTCGTTTGCAAAGCGGGCAAGAATGATTCCGTGATTCGCAGCCCTCAGTATGTCATCCCGAGCAAAGCGCGGGACCCCACACAAGCTGGTTGATCACACAATCTACAGGAACACACACACTTCGACCGTGAGGTCCTTCGCCGTCTTCGCGGCTCAGGATGACAAGAAAGGGCGCGCAGCTTACGATCCGGGGCGTCGCGCGCGAATTACGCGCCGCGTAATCCAGATTAGCGCAATCAACGCAATCACCCATGGCCCGAGGAACGCAATCGCCACGCCGATCATACGCAAGCTCCACATGATTGCGCTGGCGCTTTGCGCCAGCGTGCCTCGCAGCGTGGCGAGCAAACCGCTCTCGTGCGAAACGATGTTGCCTTGGCTGTAAACCTGAATGGAGATGTCAGCTGGCGCGTTGGCTTCATCGACCTGTGTGCCTGTGCGGTCCTGGCGCTGCACGCTTACGTTCTCGACTTTGCCGAGCGAGTTGAGCGATTGCATGAGCGCCGGGTAATTTTTCATCGACACGCGTAGCGAAACGTTGGCGAATTCGCGCCCGTCCGGGTCACGCGAAAACGATGAGCTGCGGATCCGTCCGCCTTGCTTCTCCGCCAGAGCGCGGAGCTCCTTGGCCTTTTCGTCCACTGACGAGGTGCGAATGCGCAGACTGGTCTGCTGCAAGGCTTGCTCCTGTTCCTCGCGCGAGATGGTGATGTTGAGTTGCACCTTGTCGCGCTTTGTCCTGGCATTTTCAGACATTCCTTCGCCGCCCTGGGCGATACGTTCCGTCTGCGTTTGGAAATTTTCCACGCGTCCGAACCCTTTCGTTCGAGCGATCACCGCCTCGCTCTCTTCCGGAGCAATCAACATGCTCATTTGCGCTGAAACGCGTCCGGAGTAATCACGGTTCAGTTGCGCGTTTGTGATCTGCACCTTCAGCGATGCCAGGCTTTTGATATCGTTATAAATTTTCTCCACATCGGGCGCGTAAAGCGCGAGCTGCGCGCGCTCCTTGAGCAGGAAGGCCGCTGGTTGCTCCATGTCCTTCTCCGCGAGCGAAATCGTTACCGTGGCGAACTGCACCTGGGAATCCCAATACTTCAGTTCGCCCTGCATTTTCTCGATCTCTTCGCGAACGCGACCGAGTTCCTTCTCCACCTGGAGTAAATCAGAAACTTTGCCCGTCTTGGTTTTCAGCATGTCGATCAGACGCTGCTCCATCACCCGGGCGTTCTTCAAGCGCGCGTCGGTATCGAAGTACGCCTTGGTCACGTCTTCCGTGCCCAGTGTTTGGTTTTTCAACTCGCCAAGCCCGCGAACTTTTTGCAGAAAGTGATCTAAATTTTCGGGCAGTAACTTGACGATTACTTGCCCGCGCAACTTTCCATTCGCCTGTTTGTCCGAATTTGTCGTCGCGACATAACCCTTCTCTTCATTTGCAATGGCCGTGATCTTTTGCACCGCATCATCAAAGCTAACGACCTCAAGCTCAGCCGTTGCGTTGCGAATCAGTTTCCGATTGCCCAGTTCCGGCGCGGGCCTGTCCGGCCGAGGTTGTTCGGTCACGTCGGCACGGGCAAGATTCTCCGCTGCTGCGGCTAATCCTTGAGTTTGAGTGGCTTCTAACTGCGCTGTCTTGGCCGGTGCAACTGTTGCCGGAAACGCTTTGAAGTCCCGCTGGAGTTTTGATCTGCTTTCACTGGATGACTGCGGTGCTGCAAGTGCCAAATCTTTGGGTTTTCCAGCGGCAAGTTCATCCGATTTATCCAGAGCGCCTGCGCGAGCGGGCTCCGAGCCTGCCGCCTGTGCCGGTTGTTCGAGCAACTGTTCGTTCGCGTAGCGGTCACGAGCCCCTGGCGCAGTTGCAGTTTCTCCGGTGACCATCCGGCCGAGCTGCACAAGTCCGAGCAACACCGCAGCGACTGCGGTGACTTGTGCGGCGCGCAAACGCATCAGATCAGCAAGCAATTTTATTGGTCCGCTTCTTTCGGGGATGCGCTGGCGAAAGCTGGCCAGCATTCGTTGTTCGAAAGCCGGATCGGGTTTCTGCTGAGCGAGAGTTTCTTCCAGAATTTTGTTCATGGTCTTAGTTTCCTGATGAGTTTTTCGGCATGCGGCGCACTCGACGAGATGAGTATGCAACTGACGCTGCTCCTCCTCTGAAAGTTCCCCGTAAAGATCGGCAGCCAGCCAGTTGTCGATTTCGTTGTGAACGGTTCCCATAAATTCAGTCCGTTGAAGCGAGAGCGGGGCGAAGTTGTTTGCGCATCGAAGCCAGCGCGCGGCCGAGAATTCCGCGCAGCGCGCCATTGGTCAGGCCCAACGTGCTTTCAATAGTGCGATAATCCATTTCTTCGAAGTAACGCAGAGTCAGCGCAGCTCGATGAAGCTCCGGAAGAGCTGCGAGAGCGGAGTGCAGCTGTTGATCCAAAGCAGTTGGGTCGAGTGCTTCCGTTTCGCTGATTTCGATTGTTTCTGGAGGCAAGGGAATAGTCCGGCGTCTTCGCAACACGTCATGCGCCCGATATCGCGCAATCGCAGCCAGCCACGCGGGAAATTTCTCTGGGTCGCGCACGCGCCAGCGCGTCTTCCATGCTTTGACCAGCGAATCCTGCACGACGTCCTCGGCTTCCTCGCGGTTTTGGAGGATGCCGTAGGCAATGGCGAAAAGGGCCCGGCTGTGGGTGCGAATAATCATTTCAAATGCCTCCCGATCGCCGTGAATGGCCGCCTGGTATTGTTTGCGTTCACTGGCATCCATTGTTTTGCGATCTAAAGCCTAGACGTTTAAACACGCGATTCCGCGCGAAAATTTTTCACTTATTTATTCGTCATCCCGAGCGAAGCGAGGCATCTCACACAAGCCGATTGATCACACAAGGCAGTTCGGAACGCACCGGCTTCGATTGTGAGGTCCCTCGCCGTCTACGCGGCTCGGGATGACAAACGGGAGTATCAGAAAATGATGACCGTATTGCCGACGCTCACAAGGTCCTTTACTCGCGCGGCGTCCCAGTTTGCCAGACGAATGCAACCGTGACTCGCAGCGCGGCCAATTGTCTCGGGATTATTCGTGCCGTGAATGCCGATGCCAGGTTTGTTCAAGCCCATCCAGAGAATGCCGACCAGATTGTTCGGCCCTGGCGGGAGGTTGTAGTAGTTCTCGGTGCGCACGCCGTAGTTGAGCATCCCTTCATCATAGCGGAACCATGGCCAAACACTCGCGCCGAGAATTTTCCACGTGCCCACCGGCGCAGGCAACGTTTTTGATCCCGGTGTAATCGGAAACACGCAGACGAGTTGATCTTTGTCGAAGACTTCAAGCAGGTGTTCTTTTGTATCGACGAAAATCTTCCGCGCCGCGAATGCCGGATTTTCGGGAACTTTTCCTTCGGTGAATTTTTCTACCTCAAATGGCAGGACATTTGGCACGTTCAGGACCTCGCCTGACTGAAGGTGTTCCCAATTTTTGCCGGGGTTCAGTTTCTGGATGAACGCCTCGGCAGAATGAAAGCGCTCGGCGACGAATTCCAGTAGCGACGTGTAAGGCAGCCATTTCAATCGCGCCTGCTCGGCGTGGCCGCTTGGAACGTCGCCGATCAATTTCAAATCGTCTTCCTTGATTGTATAGGTGGTGTAAGTCACTGGCACCTGATCGAGCATCCATTGATCGACTGCGCCGGTCTTTGGCATCGCCCGAGCGTGTTTGTATGAAATGAGCGCTTTCCGAAAAAATTCACCCATTTTTCCGTCGATTTTGCCGGGCCCGAAATCGCAGTTGTCCAAAAAGATTTGCAACCGCGTAGCGGTTTCCTCGTCGTAATTCGGCAACGCCACAGGATAAACTCTGGGTGGCGGAGTAGACGTGTCCTGGGCAAGTGCGGAGATCGATAGCGCGCCGAGCAGGAGAATTGGAAAGCCGAATTTCATCGGCGGAAGTTACGCGCTGTGAATCCCACCATGCAAACGTGTTACTGGCGGAACGCTCTCAAGGAACGACGGCTTCCAAGCGGTCGTTCAAGAATTTGACGGCTGTGAAACCGTCATTCTTTGTGTTCCGGCCGCAGCGCGAAGGCAGATTCGGCCGGTAAAAACCATTGCTTCTCATTTGCAATTGCAACCGCGCCCGATCCGCCGTAGCGCGGCGAGTCGCCGGTCCAGAGCGTTTCCCACGTGCAACCGGTAAGCGGAGCGAGCAGAGGTTCTGAAGCGGGATGCAAGACTTGGCTCTCTCCAAGGTTCACGACCAGAAGCCGATCGTCGTTTTCCCTCGAGAAATATCTCAGAACGAAACTCACTGGTCCGAGGACCGCACCATCAATTCCGCCAGAACTCTGCTGGCGGAAGCGCGAATCTTCGCGTCGCAATTTTAGAAGATCGATGTGCAGATCGTAAAGTTGCCGATTCTTTTGGCGCTCCGAAAAATCCAATTTGCACCTGGCAAACACGTCCGGATCATCCGGCGCAGGTAAATTTTTCCATGCCTCTTCTTGTGTCAGCGATACAAATGGCGCCAGCCATTCAGCGCGACCTTTCCGAATCGCTTCGCGCACGGAAGCATCGCCTATGTCTGCGAAAAAAAGGAACGGGCTGGACACGCCGAACTCTTGTCCCTGAAACAGCAACGGTGTCCATGGGCCGAGCAGGAGAAATGCGGTCATAGCGCGGTGGCGTGCGGGTGACGTTTGAAACCGCAACCGTTCGCCTTGCCCGGTGTTCGCGATTTGATCGTGATTTTCGATGAAACAAACGAAGGCCTCCGGAGCAATGCCGGACGTCGGTGTTCCACGCAATGCTTTGCGCCATGAGAGCGCCTGCCCTTGATAAAGAAAACCGTATTTCGCGGCGGAAATAAATTCCTGCGGCGCGCCGAGGTAATCGCCGTAGTAAGCTTCGTTGCGACCGGTCAGCGCCACCACGGCGCTGTGGTGAAAATCGTCGTTCCACATCCCGTCCAGATCATCGCCGCCTTCGGCAAGTGGCCGCGCCATCTTCGCTTCCTGCAGATCGTTCTCGGCGATTAGAAGAATCGAGCGCGAATCGGCTGCCTCCCGCGCAGCGTGTCCGACAGCGCCGATGATGTATTCGTCGGCTTGATCGCGAATGGCGTGTGTCGCGTCGAAGCGGAATCCGTCGAAGTGAAATTCCTCAATCCAGTAACGCCCATTCGTGATGAAGAATTCCCGGACTGGTCCCGAATTCGGCCCGTCAAAATTAATCGCATTACCCCATTCGTTTTCCTTTTCGCGAATCAGATAATCGTCGGAGAAAACAGCGAGATAATTTCCGTCCGGTCCGAAGTGATTGTAAACGACATCGAGAATAACGCCCAAACCTAACGAGTGCGCCCGGTCGATGAATGTGCGCAAGTCGTCGGGTGTTCCGTACAAATGGGCCGGTGCAAAAGGATTTACCCCGTCGTAACCCCAGCCAAATTTCCCGGGGAAATCCGCGACCGGCATCATTTCGACCACCGTGATTCCGATGCGCGCCAGCTCCGACAACTGCTCCGCTGCGGCCCGCCACGTTCCTTCCTTCGTAAAAGTGCCGATGTGCATTTCGTAGATGATTTGGCCCTTTAATTTAATGCCCGGCCAATTTGTGTCCGCCCATCGGAATTGCCGTGGATCGATTACGCAAGAGGGTCCGTGTGGTCCTTCCGGCTGAAAGCGCGATGCCGGATCGGGATAAAAATTTTCTCCGCCATTTACTCGAAATCGGTAACGGCTACCCGCGCCGGCGTTCACAGCGCCAGAAAAATATCCACCTGCTTCCGGTGTCAGCGGATAGAAGACTGGCTTCGAGCCAGCGCCGTCTTCCAGCACAACATCGACCTCTCGAGCTTTTGGCGCCCAAACGCGAAAATGCGTTTGGTCTTTGCCGATTACTTCGGCGCCAATCGGATAGCGGCGTTGCGCGTGATGAAATTCTCGTTTCGCGTCAAGCATTTCTCTGAACATGCGGCGCTCGCGCAATCAAGCAATCAAGGAGCGACGGCTGCCCAGCCGTTGAGGTTGAGATCGACGGCTGCCCAAGCCGTCGTTCCTTGGTACATCGCGCTTGATCGCTTTGGGCAAAGCGTTTCAGAATGCCACGCATGAATGGAACCGAACCCAAAATCGAAATCTTCAAGCCGTTTGGGGAAGCGTTCGAGTTGACGAAGAGGATTCTCTTTCAGCCGTTCGACGTAAAGAAATGGTTTGTGATTGGCTTTGCCGCGTGGCTGGCGAACCTGCTGGGTGGTGGCGGCGGTTTCAACTATCAGTACAACCGCCGTGAAGATGTGCAGAAGCTAAATGAGGCAATCAGCCAAATTCCGCATTCGATTCTCGTTATAGGCGTTTGCGTTCTGATCTCATTGGTTCTCGTTCTCATTGTCTTGTTTGCCTGGCTCCGAGCACGGGGCGGTTTCATGTTTATCGACTGCATCGTGAAGAACCGCGGGGCAGTTGCGGAACCATGGCGTGAATTTCGCAAGGAAGGCAACAGCTATTTCCTGTTCTCGCTGGTGGTTGGGCTCTGCTTTCTGATATTC
This sequence comes from uncultured Verrucomicrobiae bacterium, assembly GCA_963725505.1. Lineage (GTDB taxonomy): Bacteria > Verrucomicrobiota > Verrucomicrobiia > Chthoniobacterales > UBA10450 > Udaeobacter. Next base: position 38,288 of record CAVRYN010000008.1, read on the forward strand.
GCAGCGTTGCTTTCCCTGCCGTTGATCATCCTGGCGATCAAAGGCCGTTACTACTTTTTCATTCACCGAGATCAGCTTAACATTTATCTGATATCGGCCATCGCCGCCTGGGTATTCATCATCCTGCTGCTCGTGCTTGTCTGGGCGCTAATCGCTAATTTTATGACGCCCGTGATGTATCGCCGCCGGTGCCGAGCCTACGAGGCGTTCCGGGCCGTCACGACACTGATCGCGGCGAACCCGGGTGAAATCCTTTTGTATTGTTTGTTTTTGATTGTTCTTGCACTGGCAACGGTGATCGTCGCATGCCTGGTGACTTGTGCGACCTGCTGCATCGCTGCGATTCCGTATATCGGAACTGTGATTTTGCTGCCGGTCTTTGTTTTGCTTCGTTCATTTTCGCTTTTGTTTCTGCGCCAGTTCGGACCCGAATACGATGTGTGGGCGGGCTCCATGCCACCGGAGTTTTTGCCGATCTTGTCACCCGCGCCGCTACCTTCGGCGTCTGCGTTGAATCCGCCGCCAGAACCACCTTTGCCTCCGGCCGGGTGAAACGAAAGCGTGAAAGTCAGGGATTAGAGGTCAGAGGGTGGATAGCAGCGATGGCAAAAGTCTGGAACAGTGCCAAGGAAGTCGGAAGGTAGATATCAGCGACTCGACCGGCTGATACTGTTATGCACGTTTCAAGACAACTGACGTTTCTCACGCGGATAATGGCAGCGGCGATTCTACCAAGCGTTTCGCCTGCGCAAACGGCCAAGCCAACCATGAAAGCAATTGTACTGCATGAGTACGGCGGCCCTGAGGTTTTGAAATACGAACACGCGCTACGACCAGAACCGAAGGAAGATCAGATCCTCGTTCGCGTGATCGCGGCCGGCGTGAATCCTGTCGATGGGATGATCCGATCGGGAATGTTTGCCAAACATGAGAAGGCTGCGTTCCCAATGATTCTGGGCGGTGACATTGCGGGAGTCGTCGAGAACGTTGGAAACAAAATCGCCAAGTTTAAAACCGGCGACCCCGTGTTCGCGTATCTGAGCTTGAAAAATGGTGGTGGCTACGCGGAATACGCGCTGGCGACCGAACGCGAAGCAGCGCCCAAACCGAAGTCGCTCACGTACGTGGAAGCTGCAGCGGTGCCGATTGTGGCTTTGACAGCGTGGCAGGCTTTGGTGGATACCGCCAAGCTAAGCGCCGGTCAGACTGTGCTCATTCATGGTGGGTCGGGCGGCGTCGGAACTTTTGCAATCCAAATCGCCAAGGCGCGCGGCGCGAAAGTGATCGCGACGGCGTCCACCGCGAACCAGGATCTGCTGAAGGAACTCGGCGCCGACATCGCGGTCGATTACACCAAACAAAAATTCGAGGATCTCGCCAAAGATGTTGATGTGGTGCTCGATTCGGTTGGGAAAGATACGCTGGCGCGTTCCTACGGCGTGGTTAAGAAGGGCGGATTTATTGTCTCAATCGTTGCGCGCCTGGATCAGGCTGAACTCGACAAGCATGGGATTCATGGCGCAACTCTTAGTGTAGATCCAAATTCCGAGGAACTTGCCGAGATCGGCAAATTGATCGACGAAAAGAAAATCAAAGTAATCGTGTCTCAAACTTTCCCGCTTTCCGAAGCGGTGAAAGCGCAGGAACAGGCCGCAACCGGTCACACGCGCGGGAAAATTGTTGTGAAAGTCGCAGAGGAACCGAAGTAAGCGACGATCCATTAAAGACGCTGTCATGTCGAGCGAAGTCGAGACATCCCGCGAAATTACCTCTGAGTTGGGCCACGGGATTCCTCGACTCCGCTCGGAATGACGTTTTTTGAAACGGCTTGTGGTATAACGCAGACATGAACTGGGACGCGCTTAGTGCAATCTCGCAACTGGTCGGCTCGGTGGCTGTGGTTTTGTCTGTGCTGTATCTGGCGGTGCAGGTGCATCAGAGCACCCGCGTCGCGAAACTGGCCACGCAAGATGCGGCTACCACAGCCCTGCGCGACGTTACCAAACCTTTGATGGAGAATGCCGAGCTGGAACGCATCTGGCGAATTGGCCTGGAAGACATCGGCGCGCTCTCAATCGAAGAGCGAGCGCGGTTTTTCCATGCTGCTTACCAGTTTTTGAAAGCGTTCGAGACAATTCATTTTCATTTCGTTTACGGACTGATGGACAAGCAATTATGGGAAGGCTGGCACGGACTCCTCCGGCACTATGTCGTCGCGCCCGGTATGGCGCATTACTTGAAACTTCGACCTGAAGTTTTTTCAGAACGGTTTCGCAACTTCGTTAACTCACTCGAACCGCCAGCGGATCAACGCACGGTAGGAACGCTTTTCGGCGAGGAACGAAAATAAGAGAACACGTGTCATCCTGAGTCGCGCAGACGGCGAAGGATCTCGCATCGGGCGCTGGCTCACACAAAGTAGCTTGCGTGACCTTTGCGGCCTGTGAGAGGTCCCTCGCTGTCGCTCGGGATGACGGCGCGTGCAATAGAACGATGCTACTTCCAAGACCCTACTTACACGGGCCCGGGACAGGAATAACGAATTTGCCGTCTTTCTCAGCGATGAGATTTTCTGTGGTGCTGGTGGAGCTGCCGTTTGCGTCTTTTTTCTCGATTTTAATGACCAGCTTTTTGGTTGGTTTGAGTGTCAGGCAAACTTTGCCGCCCGTGGGCGAATCCATCGGCGTGGCCGCTTTTTTCACGTCCTCCGGCGTGAGATTAACAAGCTCGATACTCGAGATTTTCTCTCCGGCTTCGCCTGACTGCATCATTTTATAAAAACCGACAATCGCCGGGTCGGCGCCTTGCGTGTAGAGGAATGATTCCAAGGCCGCGGTGTCCTTCCCTTCGAATGCGGTTTTATATTTGTCGACGAACGCCTTTTCTTGTTCGGGCGTGCCGGCTGCAAGTGGCAAGCTAATCGAGACAAGGAACGCAAGAACCAGACTGGAGATTTTGATGAACGTTGTCATGCCAGCCACCGTAGTCGGCTCGGTTTTAAAGAGGCAAGCCAATTTGCAAAAGAAAAATCTTTGCTGATCTGTCTTCCGCGGGCTACTCCACTCCTCGCGGAATCTGCGAATGAACATTCACGAATATCAAGCCAAAGAATTGTTGCAGAGATTCGACGTGGCAACCACGCGTGGGAAGGTCGCCTCAACGCTCAATGAGGCGGAGCAAATCGCGCGCGAACTGGGCGATGTTGAGATTGTGGTCAAAGCGCAAATTCACTCCGGGGGTCGCGGCAAGGGCGCGTTCAAAAATGGGTTCAAAGGCGGAGTTCACGTTCGCAAGACACCTGAAGAAGTACGGAACCTTGCCGCAAAGATGCTCGGGCACATCCTGGTAACACATCAGACGGGCCCGGGCGGTCGCGTGGTGAACAAAGTGCTGGTTGCCGAATCGGCCGACATCGCGCGCGAAATTTATTTTGCGATTCTGCTCGATCGAGCCACGGCTGCCCCTTTGATTGTCGCAAGTACCGAAGGCGGAGTGGAAATTGAAACAGTCGCAGCAAAATCGCCCGAGAACATCATTCGTGAGGCAATTGATCCATTGGCCGGTTTGCAACCGTTCCAGACACGAAAACTGGCGAGGCAGCTTGGCTTCCAGCCGTCCCAGTTAAAAAGCACTTCGAAATTATTTGAAGGACTTTATCGCACGTTCATTGCGTTCGATTGCTCGATGGTGGAGGTGAACCCGCTGGTCGTTACCAAGAGCGGCGAAGTGCTCGCGCTCGACGCGAAGTTCAACTTTGATGATAACGCGCTTTATCGGCACCCTGATGTCGCGGCATTGCGCGACGTAGCAGAAGAAGATCCACGCGAAGTGGAAGCATCAAAGCATGGGCTGAGCTATATCGGGCTGGACGGCAACATCGCGTGCCTCGTGAACGGCGCCGGCCTGGCCATGGCCACGATGGACATCATCAAATTTTATGGCGGCGAGCCGGCCAACTTCCTCGACGTAGGCGGCGGCGCGACGGAAGAGCAAGTGACTGAAGCGTTCAAAATCTTGATCGCGGACAAGAAAGTGAAAGCGATCCTCGTGAACATTTTCGGCGGTATCATGAAATGCGACATCATCGCGCAGGGCATTATCAACGCCGCGAAAACGGTGAGCCTATCTGTGCCGCTGGTTGTTCGTCTGGAAGGGACGAATGTCGAGCGAGGGAAGCAGTTATTGAAAGAAAGCGGCCTCGCGCTGATCGCCGCGGATGATCTTGCCGATGCGGCAAAGAAAGCGGTGGCTGCAGCAGGCTCCAAATCCGCTGCTGCAAGCTCCAAATCCCAAGCTCCAAATCCCAAGTAACGGAATCAAATTCCAAATCCCAATCCTCAAAATGGAAGATGGTGCGAAACCACGTGATCTTGAAGATCGAACGTTTCAATTTGCGGAATCGGTGCGGGCATTCGTCAAGCAGTTGCCAAGAACTGTCAGCAATACTGAGGATGTTCGGCAATTAGTGCGCGCGTCTGGTTCGGTCGCTGCGAATTGGATCGAAGCGGATGAAGCGCTAAGTAAAAAGGACTTTCTACTGCGTGCCAAAATCTGTCGCAAAGAAGCAAAGGAGAGCCGCTTGTTTCTGCGGCTGGTGGACACTGGATTAAATAAAACCAGCACGGTGGCTCGTGACATACTCGCGGCCGAGGCACGCGAGTTAGTGCTGATTTTTTCGTCGATTATTTCGAAGAGCGCATGATTACGACGTCCTATTTGAAGCTTGGTTATTGGGAATTTGCCTGGGATTTGGGAATTGGGATTTGGAGCTTCCCGAAAAGTAAAACCAAAAGGAGATCAATGCTTACAATGGCAATGATCCTCGCCGTCACGGCCCGGGCGGAGGAACTTCCGCGCAAAGCGAAGACGCCTCGCGAAAGTTATCCGAACGTCGATGTGATCTACGACTCGGTGACGGCGCCCGACGGCAAACGCTTGCGCACGATCATTACCAAACCGCGCAATGCGAAAGGAAAACTGCCGGTCATTTTCGTGGCGGGTTGGTTGAGCTGCGATTCGGTTGAAGCGCCGACGGGCACGAAAGACGCCAGTGGCCTTGTTTTTCAAGGCCTCGTGCGATTGCCACAATTCTCGCTGTTTCGTGTCGATAAGCAGGGCGTTGGCGACAGCGAAGGCGTTTGCGCGGAAACAGATTTTGACTCAGAGCTTGGCGGTTATCGGGCTGCCTTTCGCGCGCTGAAAGATTACGACTTTATCAACAGCAACCGCGTTTTCATTCTTGGAATCAGCAACGGCGGTGGCTTTGCGCCACTTGTGCCGGAGTCGGACGGGGAACAGGCACAGGTGCGCGGCTACATTTCGGTCGGCGGATGGGCCAAGACCTGGTTCGAGCACATGCTCGAGATCGAACGGCGGCGCTTCACGTTGATGGGGAAAACGCCCGCGGAAGTCACTGAGATGATGAAACGAGTAGCGCCGCTTTACTACGAATGGTTGATCAAAGGCCGCCCGGTCGGTGACATTCTCAAAGAGCAACCGCAGCTGGCAGATCTTTGGCCAGAAGGAAAAGATCACGCGCATTTGTATGGACGTCCGCTCGCGTTTTATCAGCAGTTACAAAAACTGAATCTCGCCGCCGCCTGGTCGCGCGTGACGGCGCCCACATATGCGTTGCGTGGCGAGTTCGATTGGATCATGAGCCGCGAAGATCACCAATTGATCGCCGCGTATGTTTCAGCAAATGGCGGAGACGCGTACGCGTACGAGGTGCCAAAGATGGGTCACACGTTTCAGCATTATTTGAATTTGGCCGACGCTTTCAAAGGCAAGGAAGCGCCGTTTGATTCAAAAGTAATCCAGTTGCTAACTGACTGGCTGATGAAGGAAGGAGTGACTCATGAAGATTAAGAAAATCGGATTTGTGGCTATTCCGGTCACGGATATCCCGCGAGCACGGAAGTTTTACGAAGAGGTAGTTGGATTGACGGTGTCAGATGAAATGATGGGCGGTAAGTGGATTGAATACGGGGTTGGCGAGGATACGCTGGCGATCGCAAATGTGAGCGACACGTGGAGGCCGTCTGATCAGGGAACAGGCGCAGCTCTTGAAGTGGAGGATTTTGATGAGGCAATCCAGCGATTGAAAGACCAGCATGTGCGTTTCGCGGCCGAGCCCTTTGAGACACCGTGCTGTCATATGGCCGTTGTGCAAGATCCGGACGGCAACAAACTGATGATTCACAAACTTAAACCTGAAAATGAGAAAGGAGTCTGCAAATGATCACAAATGAAGTGGCTTTCATTGCTATCGCGGTGTCTGAAAAGGAACGCGCGCGAAAATTCTATCAGGAGATCCTTGAACTGAAGCCCAGTTCCACGCAGATGGATGGCGCATGGGTCGAGTATGATCTTGGTCCGACCACGATCGGAGTTGGTTGTCATCCGGCTTGGAAACCGTCGCGTGATGGGACAACGGTTGCTTTCGAAGTCGATGACATTGACGCGGCCATCGCGAAGCTCAAAGAACGCGGAGTCACGTTCGATATTGAAAAGACCGAGACGCCGGTTTGCTGGATGGCGCAATTCCGCGACCCCGACGGGAATAAGCTCGTCATTCACAAGAGAAAATGAGGAAGCTGCGAGCGAGTCTTTGCACCGTCATTCTGAGCGGAGCGCAGCGAAGTCGAAGAATCCCGCGAAATTGCCGCTTGGTTTTGCCACGGGCTTCCTCGACTTCGCTCGGAATGACAGCTTGAATTCACTGCTCGCCAATTAGTCATGTCCGTCTTGGTCGATAAGAACACGCGACTCGTGGTGCAGGGCATCACGGGCAGCGCGGGCGCGTTTCACACGCGGCAGTGCATGGACTACGGCACGAACGTGGTCGCCGGCGTGACGCCGGGGAAAGGCGGCCAAATATTCGATGGCACGGTGCCGGTATTCGACACCGTATGGGAAGCACGACAGAAAACTGGCTGCAACGCTTCGATGGTTTTCGTGCCTGCGCCTGCAGCTGCGGATTCGATTCTGGAATCAGTCGATGCCGGAGTCGAGCTGGTCGTGTGCATCACGGAGGGAATTCCGGTGATGGACATGATGCGCGTGAAAGCGTTGATGCGCGGAAAGCAATCGCGGCTGATCGGTCCGAACTGCCCAGGGATTATTACTCCCGGCGCATGTAAGATTGGCATCATGCCTGGCTACATTCACAACCCGGGCAATATCGGGGTGATCTCGCGTTCCGGGACGCTTACGTATGAAGCAGTTTGGCAACTAACATCGCGTGGCTATGGACAATCGACATGCATCGGCATCGGCGGCGACCCCATTCACGGCCTGTCGCATCTCGATTGCGTGAAGCTTTTCAACGACGATCCTGGAACAGATGCGATGATCTTAATAGGTGAAATCGGCGGCTCGGCAGAAGAGGAAGCCGCCGCATGGATCAAGACGAATTGCACGAAACCGGTGGCAGCTTTTATCGCGGGCATGACAGCCCCACCGGGACGACGCATGGGTCACGCCGGCGCGATAGTTTCTGGAGGGAAGGGGACTGCGGCGGGAAAAATTGAAGCGCTAAAGGCTGCGGGAATCGCAATTGCCGACACGCCAGCCACGATCGCCGATACGTTGATTGCTCAATTGAAAGCCCGCTCGTAGTTCGCGGGGTTAGTGTTTGGCAGTTTGAGCTGAAGGACAGATGAAACGGATTCTTCTCATCGGTATCGGTCGCTGGGCTGCAAATCATCAGTCTCGACAAATCCGCGATTCTCGGGCACCAGTCACTACGGCGTTTGGAATCGCTTGTTCAAATCGTTCCGCGACCTGCTTGCGGTGCGCTGGATGAAATCGAGAAAGATCCGATCCGAAATCGCCGAATCAAATTAACAGCCTATGAACATACTCGCACTTATCGCTATCACGTGGATCGGAAAAGAATACCGGTTCTTCGGTCTGGATTGGAGTTATATCATGATTCTTGGTTTCATCGGTAACGTTCTTTTCTCGATGCGTTTTTTTGTCCAATGGCTTGCCTCCGAGCGGCAAGGCGAAAGCGTCATCCCCATATCGTTCTGGTATTGGAGCATCGCCGGCAGCGTAATCATGTGTTTGTACTTTATTTTCAGACGAGACCCCATAGGCATCCTCGCCTATCTTCCAAACTCGCTGATTTACATTCGCAATCTAATGCTGATCCAGAAAGGCCGATCTGCTCCCACCGCCGCCGCGCCTTCTCAAAAACCCCGCGAAACGGGTTAGGCTGCGCCATTAGCGAATGCTAGAGCCACCGTCCGCTACGGGTGATTCTCCATCCGGCAAATGCGCTGCTTTCCAATCCATGGCCATGCGGATACGAGAGCGGCCGCTGGGATGATCGAAAAAGATGAATTCTTCCAGAGGTGTCGGGTCGAGTTTGCGATAAGCGCCAAGTTTGAGTGCCACTTTCGCCATGCCATCGGGCTCGCGCGAAGTGTTGATTCCGAAGGCATCCGCTTCTCGTTCTGTCACGCGTACGACCGTATTGAGAAACGGCGTGGCGACGAAAACCAGCGCGCTCAAAATCAAAACCAGCAACGGAAGTCCGGCGGGATCGGCGATTCCGCGCACGCCCCATCTGCCTCCCCAGCGTCTCACTGCTGCGTCGAACAGCGCACGAGTGAGTGCGAATCCGATGAGGACAAAAATTCCAAAGTAAGTCAGCAGTTTAGCGCCGTGGTTAAGGACGTAATGACCCATCTCGTGCGCCATGACCTCGCGGATTTCTGGAAGCGTGCATTGCTTGAGCAGATTGTCATTCAGCGCGATCCGCGTCGTGCCAAGAACTCCTGCGACATTTGCGCTTACCCGCGTGGTCTGACGCGAAGCGTCCACCTCGAAAACTTGTTTTACAGGAATTTGATTCGCTCGCGCCATGGCGAGAATTGGATCTCTAATTTCGGGCTTCGTCAGCGGTTTATAGGTGTTAAACAGTGGCTCGATAAACACAGGCGCGATAAAGACCAGGATGAACGCGAAAATCACCGCGACGACCGTTCCCCAGATTAACCACGTTCGTGGTGCTCGCCGGAAAACAGCGTAGAGCACAATCAACAATACCGTGCCGCCAATGATTGCGATGCCGAGACCGATCAGCTGCTCCCGAAACCATGGCAGAAAGCTCTGGGTCGCAAAGCCGTACTGATGTTCGCGAAAAAAGTTTTCATACAGATTCAGAGGGAAGCTTAAGATGCAAACAATCATCAGATATGGCACCGCGTAGGAGGCTATTTGCAGCGTCTTGAACCTGGTAAGTCGTTGCGAAAAATCGCGCAGCCGCGCCGAGATTCGGGAAGCCAGCAGAAGAATCGAGATCGCTGCAGCCAGAAGAAAATTCCACAGAATCAGCCAGTAACCGCCCTCGAAATAGGCGTCTGATTTTTCGCGCTCGTTTCTTGGCACCGTGGCCAACCACGCTTGCGTGGCGGCGGCGGGATCGAGCGCCTGTACATTTTGTTGGAGTCCGGCCGAGGCGACGGGTATGGCAGTCTCTTCGGCCGATACCGGAATGAGCGCAAAAACGAAGCAGACGGTTATCGGTAGCAGAAGCAAATGCTTGCTCATGTCTGCATTGATAATGAAGGGGCGCTTAAAAGGAAAGCAGCGTGACAATGTTCCACGGCCCTCCTAGCGACTTACGAAGGAATCGACTGGCTCGCATTAGGCTGGACAAAGAATTCTGACGGCACAGAATGGCTTCCATAAAAACGGCTCGGCCATTCATTTTCGCGTTCACTATGGGCGTTACGCTGACGCTGCAAGCAATTGCAGAAACGCAAGCGGACATGGCGCGTTACGGAGCATATCCGACCAATTACAAGGAGATAGTGATGCAGTGGCTCAACAAACAATTGATCGACCCGGACAGCGCGCGCATTGAATGGAATGGGGAACCTAAGCCAGCCGATCTGGGCGAGAACGGCGAACACCTCTACGGTTATCTGGTCAATTTCACCGTGAACGCCCGGAATCGCTTCGGCGGTTACACGGGCAATCAAAAACATGCTGTTCTCATCCGAAATGGCGAAGTAATCAAGGGCCTCGGGTTCGGCTACTAATTAATTATGAAGAAATTTAAAATGCATTCTCATTCAAAATCATCCGGGCAAGTCATTGTTATCCTCATCATTGTGCTGGGACTGGTTGGCGTAGGTTTTTGGTGGCTTTTCTCCAACAAACAGGAGATAGCCAGGGGAGGAAAGCAATTCGCCAGGGACGCGATCCAGCGAATTGTTGTCCAGCGTGACATTAACTTTTTCAACTCGCGGTTAAGCCCGGCAGCGCACATGAATTTCCCGGCATCAGCGCAGCAGGATTTTTTTGCCGAGATTGCCAAGCTTGGAGCGCCTGCTGGCGCGATAGACGTCAAGGGCGACATCGAATTTAACTCCCAGTTTTTCGAGCCGCACGGGAACTTCCAAGCACGCATAAATTATCCGGCGAGATACGCCGATATTAACCTCCTCATTTCGCATCCGGTTGGCCGCTGGCAGATCGACGAGGTCACGTTTTTGCCTCAAAGGGAGCGGTAGGCGCGGAACGTCGTTCCCTGGATAGCGGGATTCTTGGCGTAATAAGCAATCAGCGCGGCGCTTCCCACCCGCCTTCGCCAAGGCTCGGGCGTGGTAAGCAGGGAAGCGGCTACAGCAATAAACGCTCGAGCGAATCGAGGCAAATTTGGGACCAGCTTTCCATCGTTTCGCGACGCGCGAGCAACTCTTCTTTTCGAAGAAACGTTAGTCCCGTGATCATCGCTTCGCGCTTTTCTACCTTTGGCTCGGCCAGTTTGAAAACGTGAACGATGCCAAGATGCACGCGTCCCACTTCCGTTGTGTCGTCATTTAGAAGGGAAACAATCCGGTCTTCGAACGGACTGTCGATTTTGATTTCTTCGTTCACTTCGCGCTCCACGCCGGCGCGATAGGCCGCCTCATCCGACGCGAAAAGCGATTCGTCGGTCTCGTTCATATGACCGCCAATACCGATTGAACCTTTTGCGACCAGACGTTGTTCGCCCGCTTTTTTCCCGCGAACGTAATAGACCACCTTATTCTCAAACGCGATTAGCGCGTAGGGAATGATTTGTTTGTAGGCAGGATTAATCTCAGCTTCAGGACGCGGGAGGAAAAAGTTGTTTCCGCGCGACAGAAATGCGTCGAGATATTTCTGCGGCTCGAAGTTGAGGCCTTGGAAACTCCCGAGCTGATCGAACAAACTGCGCCTGACGACAAGGACGTTTTCGTTAGGCGGATTCATTACAAAACATTACAGGGTGGTCATTCCGAGTCGCGCAGACGGCGAGGAACCTCGCAAAATCTTGCCGAGATCGCTCAAATCGCGTGTGTGCCACAAGAGCGATCGTGAGGTGTTTCGCTTCTGTCAACATGACAACGGCACGCTAAAACGAATAAGTCACGCCCACCTGCGGCCCGAACAGATTCAGGCTTGGATTTGGGTCGGTCTGTCCGCCGTTGGAGAGATGCTCATAAAGCACTCCCGCGTTCAGTTTCCAGTGATCGTTCAGCTCAAAAGAAACGCCGGCCGCGGATAAAATGTTAAAGGTAAAATCCTGCCCCTGTCCTCCGGAAACTTCCGGATGACTGTCGATCCAGCCCGCGCCAACTCCGCCTGAGAAATAGGGGACGAGCCTGCTACCCGGCCGGACAAAGTTGTAGCGCATGCCGAAATTGAATCCGAAGTAATGGTTCTCGATTCCGCGAAAAATCGGCTCGGCGATGCCGCTGATGTAAAATTGGTTGTAACCGCGCAGCCAGGTGTCGCCTCGCACCACGCCCCATCGAACGCGCGCTGTCAGAAACTCCGCGCCGATCTGATAATCAGTCGGCGGATTGATGGCCCCAAATAAATATCCCGACTCGACTGCGAGTTCGAAGCTCCGGGGATTAAATTCAGTCGGAGGAAGTTCTGCGCTTGGTCGTTCCGTTCCGCCGAAAGCCTGCAAGCACGCAAGAAAAAACGCGAAAACCACGGAAGCGCGAAGCGTTTTCATTCGGCGCGCCTACCATAGGAGCAGTTGATCGGATTGCAATTGGTAGGGACAGCGTGCCTGTAGCGGCGCTCTGTGAGCGCCGAATTTGAAGTGACGAAAATTGCAATACTCGTCGGCGGTCATAGACCGCCGCTAGAGAATTCCGCGAGATCGAGAGGCAAGGGGCTGTTCCATTCGCATTCGCCCTCGATCGCTAGTTTTGCTGAATGCAGCGCATGCCGCGGCAAAAGTAAGCGTTGCTCGAGTTCAGAAGTCCATCCGGTCTCGATGAATCGAAGGTAGAGTCGCTGGTCCGGGCCATAAATTTTGTCGCCCACAATTGGATAACCGACTGAGCTCAGATGGACGCGAATCTGGTGTGTGCGGCCGGTGCGCGGAATTGCGCTGATCAGGGTGAATCTGCCGTCGGCCGTTGTCGATCTAACAAAGCGCCGTTTAACACGAAACTCAGTCTGCGCTGGCACACCAGCAGGATGAATCATTTGTTTCAGCCAGATCGCTGATTGCTGGTGTTTACTCTGTCGATCCAACGGTGCATCGACGATTTGGGCTTCCCATTCCGGCCAGCCCCAAACAATGGCGAGATACTCTTTGCGCAACAGTTGTTTCTGCATCAGCAGTCCGAACCGGCGCGCGGCCGCGGCGGTTTTTGCGACCAAAACCAAGCCGCTCGTCTCGCGGTCGAGCCTGTTCACAATCGAGACCTGACCGCCGCTGGCGATTTCGAATGCAAGAAGCTCGCGCAATTCTTTCCACAGATTGCGCGCCTCATTCGGCTTTGTCGGGTGAATGAGAAGAAACGGCGGTTTATCGACCACGACATAATCGTCGGTTTCATCGACGATTTTGAATTGGAGTGACGGGGTAATGGAGTATTGGATTAATGGAGTATCGAAGGACGCGCCAGTTCAAAGACTCATTACTCCAACACTCCATTCCAGTGCTTGACCTTGCTCCCTAAAGCTGCTTTACCTAAACGCTCAGCCTTAACCAGAGGAACAGCGCTTGGATCCTAAAGACCTCAAAGAAATTAAAGCCATCATCGATCTGATGAAGAAGCATGACCTTTCGGTCTTCGAGATCGAAAAGGAAGGGTTCCGTCTCAAGCTTGAAAAAGGGCCTTCCGCTCAGGCAGCCGCGGCTGTGCCATCTGCGGCGGCAGGACCGCCCAAGGCCGTGCCCGCTGCGCCTGAAACCACGCCTGCCGCGCCAAAAGCGATCGAAAGCGTTCCGTTGAAGGAAATTGTTTCTCCCATGGTGGGCACATTCTATCGCGGTCCGTCGCCGGACGCTCCGGCTTTTGTTGACGTTGGGAAAACCGTCACCGAAGACATGGTCGTCTGCATTATCGAAGCGATGAAAGTGATGAACGAAATCAAGGCGGAAACAAGCGGTATCATCGCCGAAGTGATGGCTGAAAACGGAAAACCGGTGCAGTTCGGGCAAGTGCTCTTCCGAGTCCGATAATGCATCGCGCGAATTTCAATGGTAGGGCAGGCGCATCGCCTGCCAAAGCGCGTCACTAGCCGGGCAAGCGAAGCGCTCGCCCTACAATTGCCAATTCATGTTCGAGAAAGTCCTGATTGCTAATCGTGGTGAGATCGCCTGCGGGTGATTCGCGCCTGCAAGGAGCTTGGCATTCGGACGCTGGCGGTCTATTCAGAGGCGGACGTCGATTCGCTGCACGTTCAGCTCGCGGATGAATCCATCTGCATCGGGGCAGCGCCAAGCCTGGAAAGTTATTTAAAGATCGATCGGATCATGAGCGCAGCCGAGATTGGTGACGTCGATGCGATTCATCCCGGTTATGGATTCCTGGCCGAGAACCCGCATTTCGCCGAGGTGTGCGAAAGCTGCAATATCAAGTTTATCGGGCCATCGTCGCGTGCGATGCAAGCGATGGGAGATAAAAATGCTGCTCGCGCTTTTGCACGCAAGGCCGGCGTGCCAGTGACGCCGGGAAGCGATGGACTCGTCGAGACAGAGAGCGAGGCGATGACGATCGCAAAGAAAATCGGTTACCCGGTGATGATCAAGGCGACTGCCGGCGGTGGCGGGCGCGGGATGCGCACCGCACATAACGAGCCCAGTCTGAAATCGGCTTTTCACAGCGCCCGACACGAGGCGCAGAAAGCATTTGGAAATGAACAGGTCTATCTGGAGAAGCTTATCGTCAATCCTCACCACATTGAATTTCAAATCGTCGCCGACAGCCATGGCCGCGTCGTGCATCTGGGCGAACGCGATTGCTCCATTCAGCGGCGCAACCAGAAAGTGATTGAAGAATGTCCGTCGCCGCTGATGACACCGAGTCTTCGCAAAAAAATGGGAAATGCCGCCGTGAAACTGGCCAAGTCAGTCGGGTATGAAAATGCAGGAACGATTGAATTTTTAGTCGATCAAGAGAGGCGTTTTTATTTCATGGAAATGAACACCCGGATCCAGGTGGAACACACGATCACCGAAGAAGTGTACGCGTGCGATCTTGTGAAGGAGCAAATCCGCATCGCCGCCGGCCAGCCTCTTTCCCCTCACGTCGCGCATGCCGTCCCACGATTGCATGCCATCGAATGCCGGATCAATGCCGAGGACCCAGCCCGCGATTTTCAGGCGACACCTGGCCGGATTGATTTTTATTATGCGCCAGGCGGTCGCGGCGTTCGAATCGACTCGCACGTTTATACCGGCTACACCGTGCCGTCGTATTACGATTCGTTGATTGCGAAAATAATTACGGTCGGCGCCACGCGGATCAATGCCATTGATCGAATGCGCCGTGCATTGGACGAGTACTACATTACCGGCATCAAGACTACCGTGCCGTTTCACGCCGCGATGATGCGAAACGGAGATTTTCGCGATGGAAACTACGACACTGGATTGATGGACCGCCTCATTTCGGCTGGCAAACTCGATCTGGCCTCGCCACCGATTCGGTTACGTGAGTGAAGCTTCGATGCGACGACGTGTGTGCTGTAGCCCCGAAAGCGTTCGGGGCTGTCCTCAGCGCATTGGATCAAGCCCGCTGAACTCCGCTGAGGACAGCGGACACTACAGCGCGTTATGAGACCGCTCGACGAATGCCGCCTCTACGGCATTATCGATCTTGCCTACGTCGAAGCATCCGAAATCGTTCGCGTCGCCGGGGAAATGATCGAAGGCGGTGTCGATCTGATTCAGCTTCGCGGAAAAGGTAAATCGCTCGATGAACTTGCCGGTTACGCTGCCCGGCTGCATGAATTGACGTCTCGATCTTCCACGCCGCTGATCGTGAACGATCATGCCGAGATCGCCAGTCGGGTCCCGGTGGAAGGCGTGCACGTCGGTCAGGATGACGATCCGATCGAAGTCGCGCGACGCAAAGCAGGCCGCAGTGTTTTAATCGGAAAATCCACGCACAGCCTCGAGCAAGCACTCGCAGCGCAGCGCGCAGGCGCAGACTATATCGGGTTCGGCCCGATCTTCGCCACGCCGACAAAACCTGACTATGCGCCGATAGGCCTCGCTGATATCAGACGGGTTCACGCAGAAGTGAGTCTGTCGATTTTCTGCATCGGCGGAATCAACCTCGACAATCTACAAAGTGTGATCGACGCCGGGGCCAAGCGCGTAGTCATGGTTTCGGCTTTGCTCAAGGCGCACAGCATCGTTGATTACGCGCGGTGCGCCACCGATATACTCAGCTAGCAGGATTGCTGACATCTGCCTTTTTTAACGTTGTAACGCTTGTAACAATTTAACTTTTTCCAGATGTCCCTTCTCGTTGTTGGCTCCATCGCGATCGACACGGTTAAGACGCCGGTGGAAGAACATTCCAATTTGTTAGGCGGCTCGGCTTCTTACGCCGCGCTCGGCGCAAGTTTCTTTTCGCCGGTCCGACTGGTCGGTGTCGTAGGCGATGATTTTCCAGAATCGGAATTTAAGTTTTGGAAGTCGCGCAAGATCGACACAGAAGGCGTGCAGCGAGCGAACGGGAAGACGTTCCGCTGGTCCGGCGAATATTCGTGGGACCTGAACACGCGCGAGACGCGCTCAATCGCGCTCAATGTCTTTGAAAATTTCAAACCGGTGTTACCGGAATCGTATCGCCAGACCGATTTCGTTTTGCTGGCCAACATCGCGCCGTCGCTGCAAGCGCACGTACTCGATCAGATGAAACGCCCGCGATTTGTCGTTGCGGACACAATGGATCTCTGGATCGAAACAGCCAGACCGGACCTGGATGCGCTCCTTCAGCGTGTGAATCTTCTTATCTTGAACGACAGCGAAGCGCGCGAAATAACAAAAGAGACAAGTCTCATCAAGGCCGGGCGTCGCATTCGAAAGATGGGACCGGAGTACGTGGCGATAAAAAAAGGCGAGCACGGCGCCATGCTCTTTGGCGAGGGAGACCGGTTCTTTAGTTGTGGCGCTTACCCGCTCGAAGACATTCACGATCCAACCGGGGCAGGGGACACGTTCGCCGGCGGCATGGCTGGGTATCTCGCGGGCACAGTGAAGAGGGTGCACTTCAACGATCTGCGCAAAGCAATGATTTACGGAAGCGTGCTCGCCAGTTTTTGCGTGGAAGCATTTAGCCTTGCGCGTTTGCGCACTCTAACGATGGAGGAGATAGCAAAGCGCTACGAGACATTCAAGCTCATGAGCCAGTTCGAAGTGCCTGTGTCATAACGATGCTCGAAAACGAATATCGCAGATTGCTGCGCTGCACATTAATCATAACGGCTCTATGCATTCCTGCGGTGTTGATCTGTTACTTTTGGATTGATCGCCCTGTGGCGTTCTTTGTCTATCGCCACCACATCAACAGCGTCCAGGTTTTCCGATGGCTCACTTACCCACCGCCAGAACTACAGAATTGGTCGGCTCTGGTGCTAACGATCTTGGTGGTTCGACGGGCGTGGGGACCTTTTCTGCGCTGGCAAAAAGTGCTGCTTGTGGCGTGTCTCAGCTTGATCGTTGCCGACGATTTCCGCGTCTCGTTAGGTGACGTTTTCGGTCGCTATTGGCCGGAGACTTGGACGCATGATAATCCATCGCTCATCGGCACCGGCACGTACGGCTTCCATCCGTTTCAGCGCGGCGATGACATCGGCAGTTTTCCGTCAGGTCACGCCTGCAGAATCCTCGGATTCGCCGCGGTCTGGATGATTGCGATGCCCTCCAGTCGAGTCGTAGCCACAGTTGTTTGTGCTCCGATGCTCGTGAGTCTTGTGGCGATGAATTATCATTTCGTCAGCGATGTGATTGCCGGCAGCGTTTTGGGCGCGCTCATCGCCACATACGCCGCGCACCTGGCACGGCTCCAATGCCGTGTGAGCATCCCGGTTGAGCGCGAGGAGCAAAACCCGAGCAACTCGGGTGAACGAGCGTCGCAGACCCATGATTTATAGAAGCGTGCTCGCCAGTTTTTGCGCGGAAGGGATTTAGTCTGGAGCTGATGCGCAACCTGTCGATGGAGGAAATCAACGAGCGTTACGAGATGTTTAAACTCATGAGCCAGGTCGAGATTTCAACGTGATCAAGAAACTTTTATCGTCGCTCGTCCCGATTATTTGCGGCGCGATTTGGTTAAGCGTAATCGATCGCGTCGACGCAAAGGGGAAGGAAAAAGATTGGATCACCCTCGATAGCTGTCAGCTCGTGCCCAACAAAGCGAACGACGGCGACAGTTTCCACGTTCGGGCGAATGGCACCGAGTATCTCGTCCGGCTCTACTTTGTTGATGCGCCGGAAACGGCGAGCGTCGGTCCGGCTCGCCTGATCGAGCAAGCCGAATATTTTGGCGTCAGCGTGCCCCAGGTCATTGAAATTGGCCTGGACGCAAAAAAATTCGTCGACGCGAAACTGTCCGAACCATTCACCGTCGTCACGCGATTGGCGGAAGGATTAGGACGAAGCAAAATCCAGCGAATCTATGGGCTTGTGCGGACCAAAGATGGCGATCTGGGCGAGCAGCTCGTCGCCAATGGGCTTGCTCGCATTCACGGGGTCCATCCCGCTACGCCGGACGGCTCAAGTGGACAGGACGAAATTCAAAAGCTCGAGCAGTTGGAGCAGGACGCCAAGCAAAAGAAACTTGGAGCTTGGGCAATAAGCGGGCAGCCATTGAAGTGGCCAAGTGCCATACCGCAGCCTTTTGCGGATGCGTCGCATTCGATTTCTGCAACGCCAGCTCCTGTGATTGCGACCGGCAGCCCGATTGAAGTTAAAAGGTCGCATGCAAAAGAAACGCCCGAATTAGGAAGGGCCGACGTCAATACCGCGACTGAAAAAGAATTGAGAATGATTCCGGGTATTGGACCGGTGATGGCGGCTCGCATCATCGCGGCGCGACCGTTTCGAAGCGCTGATGATCTGAAGAGAGTCAGCGGGATCGGCGACAAAAAATATGCGCAGATCCGGCCATATTTTCAGTGAGAAATTTACTGATTAGCGCACTCAACGGCGCTCGGTGGCATCTTCCAGTTCCTTATTATGTTTATCGTTGTCCTGTATGATTTTATCTACGCTCTTTCTGAGTTTTGTTCCGTTGTATCCCACGAGATCCGCAGCCTGCAATGGCTTGGTTCTTTCATGCAATTCTTTGTTGCTTTGAGAATCGGGATTTCCAGCGGCAGTTTTCTTCTCACAGCCCGATGACAATAAGATCGTCGCGAAAGCGGTTGCGACGAGCTTCAGAGAAACCAGGATTTTCACGGGCTAGCGAAAAATATGCGATTGTTCAGCAAAAGGTCACGGCCATTTTCTCGACTAGTTTTGCCATAAGCATTTTGATCAAGCCGTCGGTAAGCGCGCCCGTGGGAATTCGAACCTCAAACCTTGTGATCCGTGGGAATAAAATGACGAAGTCTAGTTTAGCGTTCACTAAGTTTCAGAGAAAGGAAAAACGTTCAGCGTTCAATGCTGAAAGAAGAGCTGAGAATGGCCGGAAAGAAGCCAACTAAACTTAAAGCCCCGGACATATGTCCCGTGTGCGGCGAGGATGTTCCGCGTGGTGCATTGGCATGTCCCGAGTGTGGAGCGGATCACAATTCAGGTTGGCGGGAAGACGCAGATACTTACGACGCCGTGGATTTGCCGGATGAGGACTTCAATTATCACAACTTCATTCACAAGGAGTTCGGATCTGCGCCGAAGCCAGCCGGAGTAAAAACCATTTGGTGGATTGCTGCTATCGTCCTCATCGTTCTTTTTGTGGTCATTTATTTCTACGCGACCCATTAAATACCGAACGGGCCGCCTGACTGTGGTTCGCGATTTGCCGATCTTCCCGCGCCGCGCTGCCATCGCCGGCGCGGCTTGCAGGCGTTGTAACGCTGGCCGCCGGAGTAATCTTCTTCTCGGGCCTCCAGTACGTCTTGCTCGGTATGTTCGGTTCACGCGTGCCGCCGTTGCGCTGAGAGGCAAAGCGGCCCGCGATTGAAGAGAAAAAGCGCGCCCGAGAGGATTCGAACCACTAACCTTCTGATCCGTAGTCAGATGCTCTATCCAGTTGAGCTACGGGCGCCCGTGAAGAGCGGTTAATTTGCGAGTAGAACGGTTGAGCGTCAAATCGGCTACGTGATCCGTGATCGGTGATCAGTGGATCGGATTTCAAAGCGGTTCCGCTGCGTTTTACCGTTCACAGATCACTGTTCACCGATCACTATATTCAAGATGACCATCTTTCTCGGCTGCGGATTTGCGGCGAAGTATCCCGAAGGCGGCGGAAATTTTTCTGTGCCGCTGCAATGGATGCTCGGGCTGCGGCGACTGAAGGTGGATGCGATCTGGTTGGAGTTACTGCCGGCGACAAACGATCCGGCAGCCGATCAGGCGAGGATTAGGAATTTCCAGACGCAATTGCGGGCGAATGGATTGGCTGGCCGATACTGTTTGCTTTATCAAAAACCTGCATCCGACACACACGATCTGGACGGGATCCGTTGCATCGGACTTTCAAAACGTGAACTCCTTGACCGGCTTGGCGGACCGAATGTTCTACTCAATCTCGCTTATTCAATTCATCCGCCGCTGCTGTTGAAGTTCGAGCGGCGGATCTTTTGCGATCTCGATCCAAGCGAAATTTTTTATTGGATGACCAAGATGGAGATGGGGCAATCGTCCCATCACGAATACTGGACCATCGGGCTCAACGTTCATGGGAGCGATTGCGAGCTACGAAAATTGTCAGCTGTAGCCGCTTCGCTGCGCGAAGCGCGGGGCTCGACGCCTTTAATCCCTCCGCGTCACGCTTCCCGCAGGGAAGCGCCTACAAAGAAGCTAAACTGGAAGACGTTTTACCCCTTGGTGGACACGAAATTGTTTCGGCCACAACCACGGCCACGCCTCCAAAAGTTCACAACTGTCGGACAATGGTATTGGGGTGGTGCTGTGGAAGTTTCTGGCGAATTTCCTGATTTATCAAAGAGACATGCGTTTGAGCCTTACTTGGATCTTCCAAGCCGTGTACCGGAGGCGCAGTTTGAACTGGCGATGAACATCGCTGCGGAGGATCCGGAAAGACAACGACTACAACGGTCTCGGCTGGAAAATTGTCGATCCGCACCGGGTCGCGCGCACGCCGACCGCTTACCGCCGCTACCTTGCCAGCGCACTTGCTGAATTCACCGCCATCAAGGGCGTTGACGTAGCATGGCGCACCGGTTGGATTAGCGATCGGGCTGCGGCATTTCTTGCTCTCGGGCGCCCCGTCATCACTGAAGACACCGGCGCCAAAGGTTATCTTCCTGCGAAGAATGGGTTCAGCTTTATCCGAGGCGCCGATGAAGCGGAAGCCGCTGTGAAAGAAGTGCTGCGAGATTGGCCGCGGCTATCCAAGCAAGCGCGCCATTGCGCGGTGGAAGTTTTCGATTCAGTCAAAAATCTTCGGAAAATTCTTGATCTTTAAGAATTTTATTCGCCAAGAGGGGCTGGCGCAATGCGCAGCAAACTCTCCGTGCGCGCTCTCCCCGCCTCTCCCCTTGGAGAAGGGGAGAGGACTGAGGTGAGGGGTTTTGGAACCGCGCAGAGACAGTTGTTCCAAAGGCAAACCCTCACCCTCACCCTCTCCCTTTCAAAGGGCGAGGCGAGCAGGCGTGTCTGGCAGGCTTCATCTACGCATCCACCCAAACCGACAATCGACCAACACTACCGCTACAAAAAAGGGCGCTCGATTTGGCATTGCAAAACGATTTTCGGGTGTTAATCGTTGTGCCGTTATGGCTGACTTGATCAAAACTGCGGACCTGAAAGACCGCATGAAAAAGATCCCGGAATGGGAGCTAGAGAAGAAACATATCGAGCGCACTTTCGAGTTTGATGACTTTGCCGACGCGATAGACTTCGTAAACGCTGTCGCGGAAGTGGCCGAGGAAGAAGAACACCATCCCGATATCGACATCCGCTACAACAAAGTGCGCCTGGTTCTCTCAACGCATAGCAAAGGTGGCTTGACCGAACTTGATTTTGGTCTGGCCGAGCGAATCGATACGCTTGAGGAATAAATGCTCGCAGGGACCGCGCTCCGACGCCGCCCGCGGACGTAGCATTGCGGCATCCCTACCCAGATTTTGGCAAACGCCCTTCGTCGGCGTCGATAAATTGGAATGACGTCTCAATGTCCGACCTGTCGGACATGCCTGCTTCGGCTTTGCGGCGGTTTAGAATTTCGGACACTTCGTCATTCCAGCCGCGTTTACGCATGAATTCGTTCCAAACGTAAATGTCGTCTTCGGATGGTTTGCGGCCTACGCTTAAGCACCATTGCAAAATCTCCTCATCGCTGCCGCTCTTTTTCACGCGCTCGACCAATTCATCGTAATTCACTCGGAGGAACCGGACGCATTTCTCGTCAAAGCCCTTTCCAAGGTTTGCATGATAATCTGAAGGGAGTTCGCCTTTGGCGTGCACTCGGATTTTGTCGAGCATCCGGCCGAAGTAGAAGAGACCACCTATTTTCTCAGAAGGACTGCGAAGTGGGAACTCGGACATGGACGAAACTTGAGCCTTCTCCCGTGCGGGTTCAAGCGTGCGACAAGAGTGTCTCGCTTTAGCTAACGGGCGCTGTAGCGTGCGCTGTCCTCAACGCACTGATCACAACCCTCGAGTAATCCGCTGAGGACAGCGGACTCTACAGCTCCGAAGCAATCCCTCACCTCAGTTCTCTCCCTTTAGGAAATCGAGATGCGAGTTTTATTGCATTGCTAAGCTCAGCTCGCTGGCCGCGCGATAGGCATACAGCGTTAAGTTCTATGTGCGGCACGAAGCGTCCGCCTCTCCCTGCTTCGGGGAGAGGATTGAGGTGAGGGGCATTCGTAAACCGCTTTTCGGAAAACGGGGTGATGGTTAGAATTAGCGTTGTGGATCGCGCTAGATCACTGCGAAAGAAGGCGACTGAGCCTGAACGCATTCTTTGGCGACACTTACGGAATCGCAATTTCGCAGGCTACAAATTTCGCCGCCAACATCCGTTCGATGATTACATCTTGGATTTCTATTGTCCGAGCGCGAAGCTGGCCGTCGAATTAGATGGCGGTGGACATAATTATCGTGTAGGCCAAATTCGTGATCAGATGCGGTCGGAATTCCTGGCCCGTCATGGAGTCGTTGTGTTGAGATTTTGGAACCATCAGGTTCGCCAAGAGCTCGACAGCGTCTTGCGAGCAATCTGGTCCGCACTGGAAGAGCGACTTGAAAGCAATCCCTCACCTCAGTCCTCTCCCTTTAGGAAAGGGAGAGGCCGGCTTTCTCGCATTAAGAACTAATTGGCATTGCCTCGTCGCGCATCGCCAACTGGTTCCGCATGCTCGTTACTGATTCGCCTCTTCCCCATTCTTGGGGAGAGGATGAAGGTGAGGGGCAACTGTTTTTTAGCTTAGCCAAATTGGGATTCAGTGCATAATTGCCTGCAATGGATCGGATCGTTGGAATCGAAACCGAATACGGCTGTCTTCTGAGTGAAGAAGAACCACACGTGAATTCGGATCTGTGGCCGGCGAAAGTGAAGAACTATCTCTTCCGAAAGGCGGATGCTGGCACGATCGATTTGCATTACCGGGACTACGAGGAACCACCAGGCAACGGAGGATTTCTCCTCAATGGCGGGCGTCTCTACCTCGACATGGGACACATCGAGTACGCGTCGCCGGAGTGTCTGCATCTGCACGATCTTGTGACCTACGAGCTGGCCGGGGACGACTTGCTGCAATCTTCACTCGTTGCCCTGGGGGCGGAGGATCGCGTGTCGTTCATCAAGAACAACGTGGATCATCACACCGGAGCCACGTTTGGCTGCCACGAGAATTATCTGATGAAACGGGAGGCGCAATTCACGCCGGCGATTCTAGGAACGCTGCTGACCTTCTTAGCGACGCGTCAGATCTTCACCGGTGCCGGCCGAGTGGGTCAGTCGAATCCACTGGCATTCGATTTCGAACCGCAGCAACCGGAGGCGCAGGTGAATTTTCAGTTGAGCCAGCGCGCTGACCACATTGTGAACGATATTTATCAATGGGTGCAATTTAATCGCGCCATGATCAACGCGCGCGACGAGCCGCTGGCTGATTATCGGAAATATCGCCGGCTGCATTTGCTCATTGGCGATTCCAACATGAGCCCTTATGCCAATGCGCTAAAAATCGGGACGACTGCCTGCGTTCTCTCGTTGCTGGAAGAGGGCCGTTTGCCGCGAAACCTTGTCCTGGCCGATGCAGTGCAGAGCACACGTGACATCTCTCGTGATCCCACTCAGAGATGGATTGTTCGGCTCGAGAACGGCAAAACCATCGGCGCACTCGACGTGCAGTGGGAATTTCACCATCTCGCGCAGAAGTATCTGGGAAATAGCAGCGCGGAAACGAACTGGTTACTGGAGAACTGGGGATTCGTTCTTGAAGCAATCCCACACAACCGTCACGCGCTGATTGGCGGCGTTGATTGGATAACAAAGAAATGGTTGCTGGAAGCGTTTGTCGAATCCGAAGGAGTAAGCTGGGACGATCCGTGGCTGCAAAGCATCGACCTGGAATATCACAACATCGATCCACGGCGCGGATTGTTCTTTGGCGTGACGCCCGGGAAACGAATTGCGGAGTGGAACAACAGTGTTCGCCGTCCCGGCGCGACGCATGTTCCTCCGGCTAACACGCGCGCATCAGGTCGCGCACGCGCAGTTGCTTTTTTCCAGTCCCGCGCCTGCGGGATTCCTTACGTCATCAACTGGGATTCGATCGCCTGCGACAGCCGCGACTTTCTCGTCATGGGCAACCCGTTTGAAACCTACAACGACGAAGTAGAACGTTTTCTGTCAAAGCCGCGGATGACAACCAACGCGGCGGATGAACAATTGTGATAATCGAATTAGACGAAACAATGTTTGGCTTTAATTACGAACTTTCGTCTAATTCTCGTTGGCCAAAACGGCTGGTGTGAAATTGGATTGACAGGCCCGGCATAATACAGCCGTTTCGGCCAACCATCGCTGCAGCGAAACCTCAGGAAACGTCCAAATGAAAATGAGCGTCTTTTGTTCGGTTACGCTGAGCTCTATTCATTAGGCGTATGGAACCGGACGCAGTTCAGAAGTATTGCGGCCTGATGGCTGAAATCAAAAAGCGCACCGCTGTTATCGATGCGTTCACTGATGGAATCGCGCACGCCGTCTACAAGGCGACGACAATCGAGTCGATTTACCTTCAGTTCCGAAAAATCCTCGAATCAATCGCGTTAGGCTCGCTCGTGGCCAACAAGGAAGTTTTCTCCGCTGTATACCAGGATTTTGCAAGATACTGGAATGCTGAGCTCCTTGTTAAGGACATCGAACGAGTAAATCCCCGCTTTTATCCTCGACCAATTGTCCAGAAGCCGAGTAAACGGCCCGGCATAAAGATGGACTGGGAAGCAAGAGGAGAGGGCTTCCTCACACAGGACGACCTCATCAAGTTATGCAAGAAGTGCGGCGCGATTATGCACTCGGGCAACCCGTACGGCTCCCAGGTCGACTTCGCTTACTACGAAAAGAATATTCCGCATTGGCGAGAGCGCATCGTAAACCTGCTCAATTCTCACCTGATAACGTTAGTCAATGATCCGAATGTATATCTCATTCAGATGGGGACGGCGACGGCCCATCCCACCTACACAGCCTTCGCGCCAGCAGAGCCTCCGCGGGCGAGCGCCTGACCAATCGCTGGAGCTGACGGCGAGCCGGTGTTATATCCAGTTTTCTCATGAATTCCTTTCTTTATCCTGCTACAACGCGCTCTCTGGCTCGCTGCAGTTCATCTCGGTCTCGTTAGCTCTCATCCCGCGCCATGTCTAGCTTCACATCCAATATCCCATGGAGCGAAATCGGTTGCGAGCACGCGCGTACACTCATCGAACAGTGCGATAAAATGAGCCGCATCTTCGCCAAGGCTCTCGAAGGCGTGCGCGGCGCGACGATTCCAGATTTCCAATCCGCGAAGTGGCGATACGAGTTCTGCATTTTCATCATGTTCTGGCTCTGGTATGTCGGCAATTCACCTAAGTTCACGCGCGATGGAGCGACGAAACCGCTACTGGACGCCTTTCATCGGGAATGCTGTCGGGCTTTTTTGCAGGTGAACCTGATTGAGAACATGCCCGACGCGGTTCGACGGTGGGAGGATGATGTTGAAGCGAGATTCCTCTCGTACAAGGACGCGTACGACGGTCGCTCGGCCGACATACGCGAGGATCCATATTTACAATCCCTCAACATTACCGGCCGGGGTACTATTGGCTGGCTCCTTCTCCATCAGATGTTCCCCGGAGCGCAGCCTGACTCGCGCGTTGTCATCCTGCTCAACGAGTTCGGGAGGGTTCATTTCCATGGCTTAGTCGAGATGTTTACAAACCTTGAGAAACACTACGCCCGTAAAAAGCCGTGATGGAAGTTTTGGACTTGATGAGTGCTAACCAATCGCCGGAGCCAACCGCTGGCCGTTGTGAAGTCCACCTTTGATTTTATGAAACAGTTCCCGATGTTTGCCACGCTCGCCGCCGCCAGCGGTGGCTCAGCTCAGTCTCGTTAGGTCTATGAAAATCATGGAGTATATCGCACACTATCAGATGCAGCCCATTAACACTGCGTCGCTCGTGAGGCCGGTCTTTGTCCCTTCCTCGCTCGCTCAAAAATTCACACTCGACGATGACGTCGAATATTTCGCGGACGCCGCCAAGACACGTTGGGCTGGCATTTGCCGGAAACGCAACTTCTTCGCCGCGTGGAAATCTGAAGCGATCACCACCGGCGAGTTGAACAAGTCATATTCAAGCTTGCGATCATTCTAATCGCTCAACGCAAAACAAACATGAAGAACGCTCACATTATGTCGCTGATAGCCCGCGGCTGTCGCCGCGGCCACGCTTCACCGATATTCCTTATCCTGTTATTTCTGCAGAGTTGTGCCACCAACCCTTCAGAGATGGTTCCAACTGATGCAGTTGTCATCAAAACTCACCCCAAAACGGTAGCCGTAGGCACTGTGAACGGAAACTGGCCTCCGCTTGTTCAGAGCCAGGATTTCAAGCAAGCCCTAGAAGATTCGCTGCTTCGCTACAGATCGTTTTCTCGCGTGGTTAAGGCCAACAGCGGTGAGGATTTTCGTATCGAGGCCACATTGCTGGAAATGAAACAGCCCTTTGCGGGATTCTCCTTTAACATAAAATCCATAATTCGTTGGCGTCTTATCAACGCCAGGACCGGCCAAATAGTCTGGGACCAGACTATCAGCAGACATTTCAGCGGTCAGGCATTCGTCGCGGCCCACCGAGCGCAACTGTCAAATGAAGGGTCAATCAGGGAGAATATCAAGGCTGCCCTACAAGAGATAGGGCAACTCTCGCTTTAGAAGAATCGATGAATGGTGCCATTCTCTTATTAGAACCCAGGCCCAAGACCTAACCAATCGCTCCAGCTAACCGCTGGCCGTTGCGATAACCAGTTTTAATTTTATGAAACAGTTGTCGATATTGCGAAAGCTCGCTGCCGCCGGCGGTAGCTGAGCTCCGTCTCGTTAGGTCTAAAAGTGTGCACTATTGAACAGCGCAAACACGGGTACGACGACCCCAAACGCTTTTAATGCGACCAAACTGGACCAAATTGCTCCACCAAGAGCGAGCGCAACGCGAAGCCAAAGCAGGTGCGCGCCAAGAGCGCAAGGAGCGCAGGCGGCTGCGCAGACGCGAAAAGGAACGTTCGCGCCGTGAGAATCCTGCGGCGTATTACGCAGCGAAACAGGCAATTACCCTGGCAAACAAAGCACGCCATCGAGCCAGACTCCGTCGGCGGCGAGCTGCACGGCGAGCGACGAGAATCGTAGGCCCAAAGCCGAAGCCGTCAGGCAAGCGGCGCGGCGGAGACATCTTCCGTAGCGGTCGCAGAATGCCGGCACACTACGGAGCAAATCAATGAACAACCAAGACGCAGCGTTCAGGGCAATGCAAATCGCAAGACCTAACCAGTCAGTGGAGCTAACCGCCACCCGGCGTACGTTTACGTTTTGAGATGACTAAAACCTCTTCAGTTCGAGCACACGCTCGCTCTCGGTGGCGGTAGCTCACTTCTGTCTCGTTAGATGCTGAAAATTAAACTGTGATTTATTACTAAGACCAATGAAACGTGCCTTCCTATTTCTGCCGCTATTGTTTATTCTTATTTCATCGTCCGCACCTTCTCAGACAGCAACGCCGCCGAACCGTGAGCAGGACGAGAAAGGGATCAAACAGGTGCTAACAGCTTTCGTAGAGGCCTGGAACCGCCATGACGCCAAAGCTTTCTCGATGGTCTTCGCGGAGGACGCTGACTTCACGAACGTGCGCGGAATGAGCGCGCATGGGCGAACGGAGGTGGAAAAGTTCCACGCGCCGTTGTTCGCCACTAACTTCAAGGACAGCAGTCAAAAGATATCGGAGACAAAGATCAGGTTCATCACGCCCGAGGTGGCGGCGGTTGATGCGCGGTGGGAGATGACGGGTGCGAAAAGTCGGACGGTCAGGAGATCCCGTTGAGAAAGGGGCTGCTGAATTTGATCATGACACGCTCGAGTGGCCAGTGGCTCATCATGGTCATGCACAACATGGATTTGCCTCAGCCGTAGCGAAGTCATCTAACCAATCGCTCGAGCCAACCGCTGACCGGCGAGTAAACTGTCGCTTGATGACTAAAACCTTACACTCGGAAGCGGAACCCGGTTTCGTCAGCGGTGGCTCAGCTCGGTCTCGTTAGAGCTATGTCGCGCATTGTGAGAAGGGCGGTTCTGTTCGTCGTAGGACTCGCAGTATTCCTAAATACCGCGCACGCAGAGGAGGTGACAACGGCGAAAAGTAAACCCACGGTTTATATTCACATTACCAGAGAAAATGACCCACTCGACAAAGCCATCGAGAATGCTTACGCCAAGAACTTCACGATTGTCGAGGTTCGAAATAGTAAAGAATTTAACCCTGCTGTAGTGAGAGAATCCGTCCATCCGCACCTGGTGCTTAGTGAATCGACGCAGGAACCGAAGGGCGACGTCTTAGTCGTGATCATTGTGACAACAGATGGGCGTCCGATAGAGCCTGTCATTCTCAAATCTGCAGACAAGCGGCTTAACGCGGCAATGCTCGACGCGGTCAAACAATGGCGCTTTACGCCCGCCCGCCTTAACGGCTCCTCAGTTTCAGAGGCGTTTTACGTATTATTTTCAAAGGCGGCAGGAGCAAAAGCGCTAGCGATCTTTGCCCCTCGACCGGCTTATCCCAAGGATGAGAGAGGTCACCGCCCCACCGGACAAGGGGTCGTCGTCATGGACGTCGATCCGAAAACCGGTTGGGTCACGTCGGCGCGAATGGAGAAGAGTACACGGGTAGTAAGCTTCTCGACGATGCTGCTCTTGCAGCATTCAGCCGATGGCGTTTTCGACCGGGTACTGTTCGGCTTGTCCATTCTCCGATCACGTTTACACACCGGTGAGAGCCAAAAGGCCTAACCAATCGATGAAGCCAACTCCGAAAGTATTCGCGAGCAGGCTGGCTCCATTTCGAAATGAGTTGACTCATTCACTCCTGCTCATTCGGCCTTCGGCTTTCCCATCTATGTCGCAACGCTTCCCGCGGGCTCCATTCAACGTGTTTGCCACGACGCCCTGCCGTGGCTTACCTCTTTGACTCATGATCTTCCCAGTTCATTCGCCCTCGCGGGCTATCCCGTCTATCTCGCAGATTCCCATCTGCTCGATTCTCGTTAGGTCTCGACGATGATGGACAGTGCGAGGTGGGACCGGCAACGTCGGAGTTGATCCTCACTTCGAGCTGTCGATGATCTGTTGCGCGTTCTTGATCGCGGACTCGTCCGGCGCTTTGTCTTTCTTCAGGATGTCGATCGTCTTTTGCGCCGAGGCAGTGGCTTCTTTCTTGTTGCCAAGCTTCGCCTGAATCTGCGCCTTCTTGTAGTGCATGAAGTAGGCGTCTGGGTTCTTGTCCAGCGCCTGGTCGATCCACTTCGCCGCCTGCGTCATGTCCTTGTTGTTGTCGTAGTAAAAGGCCGCGGCCTGATAGGCGGTGCGCGGGTCGAGCGGAGTCTTTGCGCTAACGGCTGCATCGAGTTGCTTGCTTACCTGCTCGACATCGTCCGTGGTCAACTTCACCGGCACGCGCGTTTTGTCCCAAAGGAAATTAAGCGTTGCGGAAGCGCCTTTCACATCAGCTAGCGCGATGGTGAACGTCTCGATTGTGACCGGATTGGGTTCCGGCTTCGCCGTGAGACGGACGGCATCGTTCTCCTGCTTATAATCGGCCGTGCTCTGCACCTTCGCGTCCTTCGAAACGATGATGGTCCACTCGTTCGCTGTCGGAATCGTGAAGAGTGCGTACTCACCGGCCGGGATCTCCTTGCCGCCGAGCGTTACCGCTTTGCTAAATTTAATTTTGGTGACCGCGTTGGCGCCCGTGCGCCAGAGCTTCCCGTAAGGCACCAGGCCGCCGAAGATATCGCGGTCGTTCTTGTTCGGGCGCGAATAATCTACCTCGACATCGGTCAACCCGACACGCTGTTTTACCACCGCGTGCTGGCTGGCAGCGGGAAACTCTATTTTTTTCTCCTCCGCTGCCCGTAGGCTGCCGGGCATGAGCAGTCCCGCGAAGAACGAAAGTGCGAACAAAGCGGAAAGGAGAAGCGAAGGAAGACGTGAGGATTGGATCATAATGTGCGGGGTATTTTAAGATGTGATGATTTAAACGGAGAAGATATCGCGGGGCGGCAAGAGTCAAATCGGTTTGCCCTTCTAACAAATCGCTGCAGCCAACCGCTCTTTGGCGTTGCGCGTCGATGTCGATCTTGATTAGTGTACGCTTAACCGTTGCGCAGCCTCGCTCTCAGAGCGGCGGCTGAGCTCCGTCTCGTTGGACGCAAAGACTTAATCACTATGCGCGGAGTTCAGATCAGCTACCTGAGTGAGCACCCAGAATACGTCCAACAATTGGCGCAGTGGCTCTTTGAACAATGGAATTCTATTCTTGGCGAAAAAACTCCTGAGGCGCGATTCAAAAAACTAAAAGCGCACATGAATCGGGATAAGCTGCCTATTGCATGGGTTGCGCATGCGAATGGACAACTTCTCGGAACTGCAGCCCTTCGCGTGCATGATCTCGAGGGGCGCGAAGATCTGACTCCGTGGCTCGGCGGAGTATTTGTTGGTTCACAGTTTCGTCGTCAGGGTATTGGTGCCGCACTCTGCGCCACCGTCGAGCACGAAGCGCGGTCGCGAGGGATAGAGACTCTTTATTTGTTCACGCTCGACAAGCAGACGTGGTATTCACGCCTGGGCTGGACGTTACTTGGCCCGTGCGTTTGGCACCAGCGGCCCGGTGACATAATGTGCAAGCAGTTACAGACGGTCTAGCAAACGACGGAGGCAATCCAGCACTTTGTTGATACATATGGATTTTATGCTCACTCTTGAGTTCAAAGTGCTGGGTGATGGCTGCTCAAACAATGGCGCAAGATATTGAACCGACGTCCGGTCCAGACCAGGATGGGCCGATCTGGGGTTATCATTTTGTGCCCAACCAACCAGCACGGTCAATCATTTCGGCGGCGGCGGTTGAGTTTTTGACCGCGCCGGGTCCGCCCCCACCGGATGAATTCCTGTGGTTGCATTTTTCGCTTTCCAATGTGGCTTCTGAGCCTTGGTTACGGCGGTACCTGACATTGCCAGATACGTTTTACGAATCGTTGCAGAGCGATTTAGACGCCACTCATTTGGAGCAGGACGGAGACTCGCTGGTGGCGCGTATCCATGATGTGCTTTTCGATTTCACATTTGACGTCCCGGTTGCGACCACCACTCTTTGCGTAAAGCCGCGCGTGCTGGTAAGCGCGCACATCCGGCCCTGGCGCTCGATTGACCAACTCCGGGCAGCGGTGCAAGCGGGCCAAGTCTTTCGTTCGCCGATTGAAATTCTGGCGCGTTTATTGCGAGATCAGGCCAGTGTGTTGGTTGACATTGTGCGGAAGTCCAAAAAGCGGGTGGGCCCGATGGAAGAGCAACTGTTGGCCAAGCGCGTTTCTGTCAGTCGCAGCGAATTAGGTTCTCTGCGGCGGATGTTGGTTCGGCTCCAACGGCTTTTGGCCCCGGAACCGGCTGCATTCTTTCGCCTTCTTAGTCGGCCTCCTGGTTGGATTACGGAAGAAGAACTTCAGAACCTGCAACAAGCCGCAGAGAAGTTTTCCACCGCCATCAGCGACACAGCGGCCCTGGTTGAGCGCGTCAAACAGCTTCAGGAAGAATTGGCCGCCTTTGTCAATGAACAGACCAATCGCACGCTATTTGTGTTGACGTTAGTAACTGTGCTGGCCTTGCCGATTAACCTGGTGGCGGGTTTGTTTGGCATGAACGTAGGTGGCATTCCTCTGGCTCAACACCCGTTCGGTTTCTTTTTGGTCGTGAGCCCCCTGCTGGTGTTGACAGCGTTCCTGGCGTATTGGGGGTTGGGCAGACGGCGTTACTAGGAGTTTTTTCAGAGGTGATGTTCCAACCCCGCATCAGCCGGATTATGCACGCTGATCAGTGAGCTGTAGCGGCGCTCTCTGAGCGTCGCTCAGAAAGATTTGAGAAAGCCCTCCACTGTTCACTGCAATCTTTGCAGTGAAGAAATGCCGTAGTTTTCCTGGAGCGCCGGGGCTTCGGCGGCGACTTGCGATGCGTCGAGCTCGATCTGTTTTGGATCTTCTTCGGTCTCGATTTTGATGAAACCGTTGATGGGTTGTTTTGCGGCTTCGGCCAGATCGTCCAGCGATTTAATTTCTTTTCCGTTCACCTTTTTCACCGTGAGGTAGGCAAGATCATCGTAGCCGATTGTGCTGTTGGCAGGGAGCACCTGGCTGAGAATCACTACGCGCCGATTGCGCTGTGGGAAAAGCTCGGATTGGAAATGGTCCATATAAACCAATCGCTGCGGAGCTTCTCGTTGCCAGTTCGGTCCCCATTCCTTGAGATACTGGCGGGATAGCTCCTGAAAAATCAGGCCGCCGAGGACGTAATATCGCGGCGGCTGATCCAGATTATACGGCGGACTCACGTAATCTTCCGCGTCGCGATGCTCGAGAGTCACATTCAGCTGCATCGGCTTGCCGTTGCGTTGAATGTGGAAAGGGACGACATCGCCAGCGTAAGCGTGGGCTGTCAGCAAATTTGTGAATTCGATCTTGCCATAAAGCGAATCGACGTAGTTGCCATTTTGATCGACATCATGATTTGCCACGGCTGTCACAACGTCGCCGACCTGGAGTCCGGCTTTCATTGCCGGCATGCCTGGTTCCACATTGGTAACGTAAACGCCGCCACCTTTGCCTTTTTCTCCGGCATACTCGCGCAGTTCCGGATCGCGCGTCGGAAAAAAGGAGAATCCAGCAGAGGGAAAACCACGATAATTCTGGCCTTCGGCCTCCTTCAAAAAATGCGTGATGACCGGCGCCGGGATGGCGTCCAGCAGTTGCGAGCGCGAATCGTAACGCAGCAGCAGTCCGGCGAGCTTGTTATTCTTGACCAGAGGAACCGTGTAACTGTTCTCCCGATACTGCATCGGAATGCTGATGCGGTAGGTGAGGAACTGCCCAACGTCGATCGGATAAGGCATCGTTTGCACCGTTGTCACCAAGCCTTCTGTCGCGAGCAGGGCACCCGTTGGCTCCAACTGCCACGCGGCGAGGCGGTCGCCGACCACCGTATCAGGTGCAATTTCCAGCGGCGTAATTCCGTCGAGGAATGTTTTCTCCGCTGGTTCAAGGAGCGCAAGATTCGCTTCGTAATCAATCACCTGCACATTTGCGGCCGTTTTTTCGCCCGACTCCGCACGCTCGAGCTCGACGTAATTTTGGTTTGTAACGAGATCGGCAGTGACCAGGACACGGCCCTTGGACAAAACCGCTCCAAGCGCTCGCTTTGAAAACGGCGCTTTCTTTTGCCAGGGTCGAAAATAATCATACGACTGACCAGTCACGTTTACGCGAACCAGCGCCAGCTGTTTTTGCTTACCCGCCACGGTCGGAACAGCAGGTTCCTTTTTCGCCAGCGTCCCACTAGCTGCGATGAGAACAATGCTGAAAGCAATGAGAGAGTGTCTTAACATTTTAAGTTTTGTTCGCCTGCTTCGCTGCGCCTGGTTCCGGTCGTTCCTGGAGGTTTTGCTCTTTCACTACATTGTAGCGCGTCTTGATTCGTTCCCGCGCACCTTCCACTTTATTGCGATCAAGCACCAGCGGAGGGCCGTCACCAATCATGCGAATAACCAAGCGCTCCGGTGCTTGCGCAAAAGCATTCGCCAATTCGTCGAGAGTCCGAATTTTCTTGCCGTTTACCTCATCCACAATTCCGCCGCGGTAGGGCGCCAGGTAGGTGTTGATGGGATCCGGCAAAATGTTGCTCAGCACAATGACATCGGGATGCTGCAAATAAATTTGCTCCAGAATGAAATATTCGAAGAAATGCCGGAGGCGCAGATCCGTTGAGCGATACGCTTCCAGCATATCCAGATTTAAGGGTTGAAAAAGCAAGCCGCCGTAAAGGAGGTAACGCGGTCGCACGTCATAGCTGTGTCCTTGAACCGAGTATGGCCAGGGCTTGTATAAGTTGATTGTCACCGTCATCGGCTGTTTGTCCCGCAAAATGTCGAACTTGACCGAATCGCCCTTGAATTTTCGCTCGACGACCTCCTCGAACTGCGCGCGCTCGCCTTCTATTTCCACATTTGCATCACTCGCGATTGGGTGACCGTCGATTGCAAGAAGGACGTCGCCCGGCCGAAGAAAGCCATCCGAAGGGCCCGCCGCCACCACAGAACTCACCAGCACGCCACGGTCATCCTCCTTTAATCCGAGAAACCTTCTTTGAGCGGGATTTTGAAGTTTCGCATAGGTGATTGCGAGATCGGGATATTCGTCGTAGTGCCCGTTGCTGATGTCTTTTAAAAAGCGAGTGATCACTGGCGTGGGGATCATGTAGGCCACACCTTGCGCGACGTCGCCGCTGTAACCTTGGAACGCGACGCCCACCACCTTGCCGTCCTGCATCACCGGGCCACCGCTATTGCCCGGGTTGATCTGCGCGCTGATCTGGATTGTCAGATGCTGGTCAACCGACGAATGAGTGTAGAGCTGAAAATCAATTCGCGACACGATCCCGGTCGTAACCGACATCCGTTCACCGCCAATTGGATAGCCGTAGGCCGAGACAGTGGATTCCAGCGCGGGAATGCCGCCAAATTTTAGCGGGATCATGTTTTTGAAAAAATCCGGCGCCGCCACGGTGATGAGTGCTAAATCGCAATCGTTCGCCACGAATTGCACCGTGGCCGGATATTTGTTGGGGTCACCGTCACGCTCCACGGTGAGATACCGGTTGTTGGCAACCACATGCGCGTTTGTCAGGATGCGATTGCCACTTATCACAAACCCGGCGCCGACGCCGCGCTGAAGCCCTCCCGCATTCCACGGCGCCCTGTAATCAGGTTCCACTGCCGTAGCTGTGACGCGGACAAGACTTTTCTGAACCGGCCCGTTTGGCTTTGGCGGGGCAATCGGAACGGGAACCGGCACTACTGCCTGCCCAGGCGGACTCGATCTCGATGGCCCCGGCTGCTGCCCCGGAACCTGTGGCTCAACAGGAGGCCGCTCCGGCGTGCTTTCCTGCGCGTGTAAAAACGGCGCAAGCAAAAAGCCAAAGTAAATAATAACAACAAGACGCTTCATCGGCGCAAAGGCTGGAAACTTAAACAGCGTAATCGAAAATCAAGATTCGGATTTGAATTTGCAAGTGGCTTTGTCGCACACACTGACACGCCGCACACTTCGCACGTTCAAATCTAGCAAAAAACTGACGTGGTGCGATTTCGCCTCACTGCAAACGAATGGCGAGACCAAGAACTTGTGCTGAAAGCCGCGACTGCTGAGGCCAACAGTATCTGACTCAGGCGATCTGGTCCAGAACAGTTTGCAGCTCGTGAAGATCCACCGGTTTAACGAGATGAGAATCGAAGCCCGCTTCTTTCGAGCGCCGGAAGTCTTTCTCTGTCCCGAAGCCGGTGATCGCGATGGCCCTGATCGGCTGTTTTCGCTTGGCTTGCGAGACCACTTCATAACCGCTTCCATCCGGGAGGCCGACGTCGCACAAGAGCACGTCGATGTTTCCCGAGCCAAGTAGTTCCAGTGCGCCTTGTTTGTTGCCCGCAGTTAGAACTTCATGTCCGAAATGTGTGAGCAGGCGCGAAAATGTGCGTTGCGTGTCCCGGTGGTCTTCTACGAGCAGGATCCTCAGCCGCTTTGGAGGACGCTTGGGAGCGCGGGAAACCAGACCAGTGGCTACAACTCGCTCTGGCAGGCTGTCCAGCGTTACCTTAAACGTAGCGCCAAAACTCCGGCCACGGCTCTCCACCTCAATTTTGCCATGGTGAAGATCAACCAGATGCTTCGAAATCGCGAGGCCCAGGCCAAGCCCACCGAACTGCCGGGTCACAGAAGCATCCGCCTGCTCAAACGCCGTAAACAGCGAAGCCAGCCGTTCGGGTTCAATTCCAATTCCGTTGTCAGCAATATCGAAATGGAATCGGCCGCGCTCATCGTTGTAGGTGTGGATGGCGATTTGTCCACCCGGTGACGTGAATTTCACCGCATTGTTGATCAAGTTCCAAAATACTTGCTGAAGCCGGATGCAATCAGCCAAAACGCAATGTTCTTTCGCGTGCAATTTGGTCGAGAGTTTCAATTTCTTCGCCGCGATGGCGGAACCTGCGGTTTCAATTGCGTTGTGAATAATCGAGTGCGCGTCGCAACTTTCCAGATCGAGGTGAAGCTTGCCGCGGGTGATCCGGGTAAGATCGAGAAGATCGTCAATCAACCGTGCCTGCAATTTCACGTTGCGTTTTATTAGTTGTACGTCTTCTGCGAACTCCGGCGGAAGTTTTGCCGCGTTGTCTTCCAAGTAGATCGCCGCCGCGAGGGCAGGTGTCAGCGGCGTGCGCAGTTCGTGGCTGAGCGCTGCGAGAAAGTCATCCTTGGCTTTGCTTGCTTTTTGGGCCGCGCTTTTTTCCGCTTCAACTTCTCGGCTGCGAATCTGATCGGTGATGTCGCGCGTGACTTTGGAATATCCCCGAATGTTGCCGTTGGCGTCCCGCAGAGCCGTTAACACCACTTCGGCTTCGAAGGTGGATCCATCTTTGCGGACGCGCAGCCCCTGGTCGCGAATGTGGCCGTGCCGCGCCGCTTCGCGCAAATTTCGCTGTGGCTTGTCCGCAGCGACGTCCTCCGCCGTATAGAAGCAGGCAAAGTTCTTGCCGGTGATTTCGTCCACCGTGTATCCTTTGATTTTCTGTGCGCCTTTGTTCCACGTCACCACGTTGCCGCTCGAATCGAGCATGTAAATCGCGTATTCTTCGACACTATCCACAAGAATGTGGAATTGTTCGGCTGTGTCGCGCAATGCGGACTCAGTGGATTGACGGTCAGCCATCGAGGAAAACGCAGTTTTGCATGGGATTCGGAGGAGCGCTGTCCTTTGGTTCCTCGGAAACCGCAATTTAAGCAAAAAATCAAAAATCGGCCTGGAGTGTTGGTCGAGATCCAGAGAGGGATAGGCACCGTCTCGCAGCGGG
>CAVRYN010000009.1:0-129937 GCA_963725505.1 uncultured Verrucomicrobiae bacterium
AGCTTTCGAAATTCCTAGTTGGGCGACCCGGCGCGTATGCTCTAAGAGTTGGCGCTTGGGTATGTCCGGTTGGGCCTCGTCCAGCCCCGCCAATGCCAGCACCGCAGGCGCTCCTGCTGCCAGTTCAGAAGCGATCTTGCCCTGAGCGTCAACCAACACGGCCATCGGCGTGCCCGCTGCTCCAAACTTGGGCCCCACGCTCATGCCGCCTTTCTCGAGCACGACCGGCGAGCGTAGGCCCATCGCCCTGTTGTCCTCGACGCTATCGGTTGAAACCACGAGCAGCTTCGGTGCACCGTTAGACCGATTTGCCTCCCATGCCTTCAAGTCAGGCAGCATGCGCGCGCAGAAACCGCAACTCGGTCGCCAGAAAAGGACCAACGTTGGGCTGCCGCGAAAGTCTGAGAGCTTGACCGTTTTGCCGGCGAGATCGGGCAGGCTGAAATCCGGAGCCCGTTCGCCTATCTTCAGCCTTTCTGGCGGTCGCGGAGCAGCCATTGGAAGTGTACCGTTAAGCGTGGCGCCAATCATCCCACGGATTGCATCGGGACCCTGCGCTAATGCGCTTCCAATCGTACCGTCCTGATGATTGACCACTACCGCGCTCGGCGTCCCATGCGCCCGGTAGGCTTGAGCAACTTCGCCGTCTTTCTGAAGAAACACATTGGTCACCCTGGCCTCTTTAACCTTCGTCCGATTGGCTTCGACCGTTCCGCGACTAACAAGCGCCACGACCATTTTTTTCCCGTGTTCGCGCTGCCACTGCCCAATATCCGGCAGCAAGGCGGTGCACGGTCCACAAGTTGCGTCGGTGAACAGTAACACCAACGGTTTACCTAACGACCGCAATTTTTGCAGCGTCGTCGTCTTCCCTTCGAGGTCAGGCAACTCGAAAACTGGAGCAGGAGTGCCAAGCGCGAGTCCAGGCGCTGGTTGTGCGACCATGCCCAGCCGTTTCTCCAGCGCTTCGACCCGCAACAGCAACCGGCCTCGTTGGGTCATCATCTGCATCAGCAGCCAGCCTTCGGCAATCAGCGCCACCACCACCACCACGCCACCGAGGATGCCGACTCGTTCACTAATCGTTAGGCTAGTCCACAAATCCAACAAGCCGGGCCCAGCCACGCTCTTCCCGAACCCGACGACAAGACCAGCAAGTCCTGCCAGCACGAGGTTGCGGATCAGTGTGGACCAACCCGCCGGAGCCGAGTGGAGCTGGCCAAAACAATGGCAGTCGGGCGTACGCCCCTGGGCCAGGTTATAGCCGATGCCAGCGACAAAGATCAGCAGCAAAGAGAACGCGGCGACGGCTCCCCACCACGCGGTTAGCGGAACAACGAGCGCGACGGCTGTGGCAAGTTCGACGAGAGGCAAGAGCACTCCAAAAATGTCAGCCAGTTTCGCAGGCACGCCGAAGTCGCGCATGGCCTGCCGCGAACCAGCCAGATCCGCCAGCTTAGCCGCGCCGGCGACGGCAAAGATCCCAGCCAGGAACAAACGTAGGAGGAGCAGCAGAAGACTCATAGGGACTCCTCTTCAACGGTAACACTGGTCGCACCCCACCCACAAGCGCTGCAGATATAGCGTTCGCCTTTCTCGCTGGTCCCCAGCGTTTCTACCTTAGTTCGCCTCCGCAAACACCCCTGGTAACTTGCAACGCTCTGATAGAGACGACCTGCTCTTATTTTGTAACGGTGTTTGAACTAACGGTGGGTACCGGTGGGGCCGGTTCCGGTCAGAGCACCCTGTGCTGCTGGCGCGTCCGTTCCGCAAAGCGCGAAACATTTGGGCGTACCACAGCACGAGCCGACTAGACAGATGCTGTTTGCCGGGCAATCGGCAGAGGTGGTGCAGTCCGGCACGCTGGCGCAAAAATTGTCAAGCCAACATACGGTTGTCCCCTCTGAGGTAGTACCGCAGAAACAGCCAAACAACCCTAGGGGACGGTCCGCGCAAGGTTGGTAGGTACCGCAAACGCCGGGATTTGAGCAGCCGCTGCACTGTCCGTTTTGGCAGGTCTGACCCGGGGGACAGCCAACACAGGTGCCAGTAGCTTGTGTCGCAGGTTTGGCACTGAGTGCTATCGCAGAAGCACCCGGCAACGATGGTGCCGCCGACGCAGAAGCCACTGCTATCCCTGACACAACAGATTGAAGAAGGATCTACAGCGCCACATTGACAGCAGGCTCCCCTGTTATGAGCAGCATCACTGGTACATTGGCCTGCGGCTGGTGTATTTGGGCCAAAGACAGCTGCGCACCAATGGGCGCAGTCGTTATTCGAGGGACCGCCACCGCACTTAATTTTGTTTCCAAAAACACTGCGAATCGCACCCAGACCAACGACGCCGCCGATCGATGCCGTGAGAATGGTTCTCAGAGCGTGGCGCCGTGAGGTCGACTTCGCCAGCTCTTTAGTTAGTTCGTCAAATTTCGAGGGGTTCATATATATTTCCTCCGTTAATCGCGAGATTAGGAAACAAGCTCAAAGCTCGTCAAGCTTTTTTTTGAAAAAATTTAAGGCATGGCGCAGTGCCGGAGGTGTGCTGATTTCGCCGCCATGAGTTGCCTTGCTTCGCGGGCTCGCCGAACAATCCCACGCGCGCGAGAAGAGGCTGTTTTTCACGCTCGGAATAACAACTTAAGAGCGCGCGCCGACCTCTGCTACGGTGTTTGGCGGTTGTTGTCCTCTTGAACTCTTCGTTGCGAATGTTCCTCAACCCGATACGCCTCGGATAACTCGCTTGGATCACTGCCGCTGGCGGACTCGGATTGGCTGATCGGTGCCGGTTTAGACAAAGCCAGAATCTCCTGCAGGATTTCTGCGAGCCGTTGCGGTGCCTCGGGTGATACACTCATCAATGTTATAGACGCCGCCAACCGGGAATTGTGTCTGTCTTTACCTTTTTTTTGCTTGCCGGCTGAACCAGTGTCGCACAGCGGATCTTCTCCATCCGGACGCATTTCCGTTACTCGCGGGCGCGTGAGTACGCGGAAAGCGGGTCGGCCGTCTCCAGGTTCTTGATCACGGTGCTGAGGTAGACCGACTCGGGATAAAACGCTTTGTATTTCGTGATCTCCGCCCGATTCAACACCTTGAATCCATAGCGCTCGAACATTTTTTCGCCGCGCCGGCTTTCGAAGGTAATGATCTGGCCGTAAACACGTTTTTCGCCGGAGCGATAAAGATAACTCAAATACGCACTCATCAGCGCGCGCGTCGTCGAAACCTTCCGGGCGTCCGGCAGCAGATTGATATGAAAATGCGGTATGCGCCGCGGCGCGGCGGGCACTTCGCGCCAGCCATGCACCAGGATCCACCGAATGAAACGGCGCGAACGTTCGTTGTAGCGGAAATAGCGGGTCAGCGCGCGGAAAAACAGCCAGACGTTTTGGTAAAGCGCGTAGAGCTGATTTTGCAGCGGCTTGCGCGAGCCGAGCAGGTAACCGCGAATTTCGCCGTCCACCTCCAGAAGAAAACACGATTCCGGTTCGTGATCGGTGTAATAGGTGGTGAGAAAATCGGCGAACAATTCTCGATCCTGATACACGGGATCAATCGGGTCGCCGAGAAATCCGGTATCGCAGCAGAGTTTCCTTACCGCTTCGCGGTCGGATCTGCGATAGCCACGAATGAGGAATGGGTTGTGATTGTCGCTCGTCATTTAAAAACGGCGGTATTTTGAGCGAACCTCGCGATAAATGCAAAAAAGTTCCTCAAACACGCTGGGCCAGCTATAGAGGTTCTCCGCGGTCTGCGCAGCGCTCATGCCGAGGGTAGTCAATTTTTTTGCACTTAAATCTTCAATCGCGCCGGCCAGCGCTTCCGGAGTGTTCTCGCGTGCCCACGATTCCTGGTCATGACAAATAATCCGATCCATGTAACTGCCGCGAATTCCGACCACCGGCGTTCCGGACGCCTGGCTCTCCAGCGCAACAAGGCCAAATGTTTCCTGGACACCCGGGTGAACAAATAGGTCGGCCGCCCGATAGTAACGGGCGAGATCAGCAGAATCAGTGCAGTACGAAATCCATGAAATGTTTCTCGATGCGCTGCCGCAATTTTTGTACTCTGTCGTCGCTGCAGTCCGTCGCCGATAACCAGTAGATGAAATCTATTCCGGTCCTCGCATGCACAGAAGCTCGAATGCTCGAAACAGTGTTTGGGTATTTTTTTCTTTAGCCAAACGCCCGACGTAGAGCAGCAGCCTTTGGTCCGCCTCCACTCCTAACGACTGGCGTGTGGCTGGTGCATCATCCGGTGCGGGATTGAAAACTTCTGTGTTCACCCCCAGCCGTACCGGCCGGACATTGTGCACGCCCCATTCAGAAAGGAGGTCTGCCAGTCTCTCCGACGGAACGAGAGTCGCTTGAAAGTGGTTATAGAGTTTACGAACATAGGCGCGCGTTAGTTTCATGGCGCGCAGTGAGCCCCGTTTGCCCAAAAATCTCGCGGTGCCCTTCAAATACGCTTCGGGAAAATGCGAATGATAAAAACCAACGACCGGAACTTGCAACGCACGCCCGACAGCAATCGCTTTCCATCCAATTTGATATGGGTCGCTCGATTCGATGAGATCGGGCCGCTCGCGTTCCAAGATTTCTTCGATCGCGCGCAGATTAAGCAGTGCGCGATAACGCGAACTCCGCGAGACTAACGGCGAGCGAATCGAATAGATTCGCGACCGCACATCAGTTGCCACCCCGGTTTTTGAGCCAGGCACAACGAGAACATGCTCGTCCTCCGGCGAGTGGTTCCTGATGTACGCGATCTTCTCGTGGAGATAACGCTTCACGCCGCCGCTTAGCGGAGAATAAAACTGAGTCAGATCGCAGATTTTCACTACACTTTCGTCATTCCGAGCGAAGTCGAGGAATCTCTAAAATTATTCTTCGCTCACAGAGGCACCTAACAATTAGAGATGCTTCGACTCCGCTCAGCATGACAGAAGAATGGCGGCAGTAGTACACGGCGGAATCACGTTTGCGATTCCAGCTCGCTCAGGTACTTCTCCGCGTCCATCGCCGCCGCACAGCCAGAACCGGCTGCGGTTACCGCCTGCTTGTAAACGCGATCGGCTACGTCGCCCGCCACGAACACGCCGGGATGTTTACTCTCCACCAGCTTTTTCGCGATTAAATATCCATCGGCGTCCATATCGAGTTTGCTTTGAAAAGGCCGCGTGTTTGGGTCGTGACCAATTGCCACAAATACGCATGCCACCGCCAGTTCGCGTTCTTCATTCGTCTTTACGTTGCGCAAACACACGGCGCGCATCTCGCCTTTGTCGTCCGGAATGTATTTTGTGACGACCGTGTTCCAGATCGGTTCGATCTTCTTATTCGCAAATACGCGTTCTTGCATGATCACCGACGCGCGCATTCTATCGCGGCGATGAATCAAATACACCTTTGAAGCGAACCGCGTGAGAAACAACGATTCCTCCGCGGCGGAATCGCCGCCGCCAACCACGCAGACCGGCACATTTTTGTAAAACGCGCCGTCGCACGTGGCGCATGAGGTCAGCCCGTGCCCGATCAATTTCTCTTCGTCTTGCAGCCCCAGATAGCGGGCTGAAGCTCCGCTGGCGATGATCAACGCTTGTGTCTCCAGCCATTCATCATCGGCTTTGACGCGGATGTGTTTGGTGGTTCCATCGAAATCGGTCACCTCCGCGTACGAGAACCGGGCACCAAATTTCTCAGCTTGCCTATGCATGTTGAGAACGAGCTCGGGGCCGTCGATACCATCCGGAAATCCGGGATAATTTTCCACCAACGTCGTCGTAGAAAGTTGCCCGCCTGGCTGTCGGCCCTCCAGCACTAGCGGGCTCAAATTAGCCCGGGCAGCATAAATCGCCGCCGTCAATCCGGCGCAACCGCTCCCGACGATGATGATTTTCTCCATCGATAGAATTTAGCACACGACGCAACTTGCAGAAATCGCAGCGCAGGTATCCTTGTCTGTGGGGCCAGCAGGCGTCTCGTCTGTCGATTCATCACACAGACGAGATGTCCGCACTACGCTGTCACACGCACGTTGATTTTGTGCAATCCGCTCACGCCGGAGTACGGACCGCGATCTTCTTCCCATTCCTGCACATCGCCGTCTCCGTCGGTAGCGCGGACGATAAGCGCGTAATCACCGGCTGCGGCAGGGGTCCACTGCGTTTTCCACAGCGACCAAGCCAGATTGCCACCGGAATAATAAATCTCCGCGTCAGCCCAAGTCTGCCCATCATCGAAACTGATCTCGACGCGCGAGACACCGCGGTCGCCGCCGAACGCGATGCCTTTCACTTCGATGGGAGCGATCAGTTTGCCTAACGACACGAACGCCCAGTTATCGGGCACATCGATTCTCGATCTCGTGGGCACAACGAAATTCGGCCCCCATCCCTGTGTTTCATAAAAGCCTTTTGCGTTCGCGTCGGCCACCTCAATCCGCGTGAGCCATTTCACATTTTTCTCGCCGAAGTAGCCCGGTACAATCACGCGCAAAGGATAACCGTGCCGATGCGGCAACGGCACGCCGTTCATCTCGTAAGCAAGCAGCGTTGTTGGTTTCATCGCCTTCTCCAGCGGGATGGTGTCGGTGTAGTTATCGACACTGTGCAGGCGCACCCGTGCGGCGCCAGAAAGCACGCCGGCCCGGTCGAGCAAATCGCGTAACGGAACGCCTTTCCAAATCGCATTGCTCATCAGACCCGCGTCCAGCCCGTTGCTGATGCACATTAGCGTCGTCTCCTGTGTCGTCGGTTTGAATCCTATCAGGTCCTGGAACCGCCACGTCGCCGCGTTTTTTACCAGACCGCCGATTTCCAGATGCCACAGATCGATGTTCACGCTCGGATCGACCACGTTCTTCGTGACACAGTAGAACAAGTCGTTAGGCGTAATCGGCTGAACGATCGGGCCTTTGTATTCCGTGCCGTCATAGCTGAACACTGCCGCGTGATACAATTTGCGCGCCAGCGCCACCCCGCCGCCAGTCGCAGCGAGGCCAATTGTGCCCAGCACGAATGCACGGCGGCCCATGGCCGGAGTGAACTCGTAATTCTCCCTCCCGATTTTTCGCGTGGTCAAAAATCGGAAACCAGTGACGAGGGTTCGTTCGAAGAGAAAGACGCACAGTGCGAAGCCAATCAGCGTGACCAGTCGCGCCACCGCAATCGGCAGCCCGATGTAGCTTGTCCCCAGTACCGGCCAGAGCGCAATCGCGAATACTACGATCGGCAGCACAATCAAAATTGATACCGTCCAAATCGCCGGGACGCGGCCGGCATTGCGTCGCGCAAACAGACCGAAAATCCCGCCACCAATGGCACCGACCAGAAGTTGGCCGGCAATTGTCGAGCCGACCCCAAGTTGCTTGAGATGATTGTAACCTCCGATTTTACCCATGAGGGAAAGAAACGGTCCCGGCGGAATGAAGACCGAAAGGCGATCGCCGATGATCACGAGCGGTGTCGCCACACCGAACGCAGCGAGCAATAGCATCGCTGTTGTGATGACGATCCCGCCGAGCAGTCCGGCCACCAGACCAGCGAAGATCGCCTTTGTTCTATTCATTCGGCACTAGTAT
Source organism: uncultured Verrucomicrobiae bacterium (assembly GCA_963725505.1). Lineage (GTDB taxonomy): Bacteria > Verrucomicrobiota > Verrucomicrobiia > Chthoniobacterales > UBA10450 > Udaeobacter. The sequence goes on from CAVRYN010000009.1 coordinate 7,585, forward strand.
GAGTTGCAGAGGCGTTCGCCGCGGCGAACGCCTGTTCACTCGGTTTCACCTTAGCACAAACGCGGCTACAATAACTCACTTTGCAGCCCCAAGAATTTTCCGTACCCGCTCCAAGACCATCGCAGACGTCAGCTGTTTCATGCAGGCATGGTCAAACGGGCATTGGCTCAGCCGGCGGTAATTGCATGGCGAACATGGTAAGTCCAAGCGCACGACCGATTCCGGTCGCAGATAAGGTCCGATGCGAACCGGATTCGTCGGGCCGAACACGCTGACCATCGGCTTGCCGAGCGACGCAGCGACATGCATTGCGCCAGAATCATTCGTCACGCAAATCTCGGAACGCTCAATAAGCGCTGCCAATTCTGCGGGCGTCGTTTTGCCGGAAAGATCACATGCGCCAGGCGCGGCGGCTGCGATTTGCCGGCATCGCGCCTCATCGCGTTTCGTACCCGCCAGAGCAACAGCAAATCCCTCGTCAAGAAAGTGCCGCGCGACAGCTGCGAATCCTTCAATGGTCCAGTGCTTGGTCTCCCATATGGTTCCGGGCGCAAGGACGGCGAGTGCTTTGGACGCGGGCACGCCGTGCTCCCCCAAGAAGCGCTGCACATTACCCGCGGTTTGCGATGAAAGGTGAATAGTGAGGTCTGGTGGGTTGTGGTCGAGGCCCAGCAACGGCCCGACCCAGAGGTAGCGATCGATTGCGTGAACATCGAGCGTCGGAATAGGAATGCGCTGCGTGTAAGCTATCCATGAGCCTTCCCGCGCGCCCCGCCAACCGTGTCTGGATATGTTCTTGACGGGCCGATCAAATCCGATGCGCACACGCGCTCCGCTTACCAAGGCGAAAAAGGCTGAGCGCGCCTGACCGTGCAGATCGATCACTAAATCGTATTTCGCGCAGCGGATTTGTTTGAGCAGATCGAGAAAGGCCAGCACCGCATGCCATCTGCGGCCGCGCTTCGAGAAATCGCCCCGCTCAAAAAGAACGACATTCGAGAGCGCCGGATGGCAGCGCACGATCTCCGCGTTCTCCGGCGTGATCAGCCAGTCGATCCGCGCCGCGGGATAACGTGCGCGCAGCTTCACCAGCACTGGCAGCGTATGGACCACGTCGCCCAAGCCCGAAAGTTTGATCAACAAAATGCGCGAGAACTCTGCGGATTGCAGTCCCGTGTCCGCGTCCTTTGTGCGTGCGTTTTCGATTTGGCGGTTCAATTGGCAAAAGTAGATCAGACCCGCCACAGCGGGCAAGCTGGCAAGCAGCCATTCGTTGGAGCGGCGTCGCTGTATTTCCAACGGACTATTCCAATGCCACACGCACCAGCGTCGCGAGGATGCGAGCGCCGGCGACAAACGTGCCACGCAGCGTGCCTGAGACTTTCGATTCTCCACCGGCGCGCCGGCGATGGTTTACTGGAATCTCGAGAATGCGCAGCCCGGCGCGCGCAGCTTTCATCTGCATCTCCAAATTCCAGCCATAAGTCTGCTCGCGCATGTTGAGTTTCGCGAGAACGTCGCGGCGAATCGCGCGAAACGGACACATATCGGAGTAACGAACTCCATAAAGCAGTCGTAGAAGCATGCCAACGATTCGCCCGGACAAAACCTGCTGGAAGTTCATGCTGCCGCGTTCACGTTGCCCTCGCGTGCGAGAGCCGATGACGAAATCGAATTTTCCCGCTGCGATTGGATCGACAAGCTGCGGCATAAACTCAGGACAATCGCTGCCATCGCCATCGATAAAAACAACGACGTCGCATTCAGGCGAAAGTGCGCGAACGCCAGCCGCGCATGCGCGCCCGTAGCCGCGCGGTGCGGTTGCCACGCGCGCACCCGCTTCACGCGCGCGGTCGGCTGTACGATCGGTGCTGCCGTTATCGACCACGATCACTTCGTCAGGGACTCCGGTCGTAAAACCTTCGCGCACGACCCCTGCGATTGGTTCCTCCTCGTTCAGCGCCGGGATAATGACCGAGACAAACACGACAGCGTCAGCGTCTCGTTTAGCGCTTACCATTTGGCAAGCTGCAAATAAGGGGAGCGTCTGCGATTGCCAACGGCGCCATGGGCTACTTCAAAAACAGCCATGCGCTGGTGAAGTAAATTACCAACGCAACAAAATCGGCCAGGGCGAGCGTGACCGGGCCGGCCGCAATTTTGGGGTCGAGCTTGAATCGATGAAGAAGTGACGGCACGCCCAACCCGAGCACGCACGCGCTCACCAGCGAAACGGCGATGCTGCCGCCGATGACAAACGCGCTGGCAAGATCGTTGCGCCACACGAACACAATCGCGCTGACGACAAGGCCGGACGCCACGCCGAGCAGAAGCGCCATGATCACTTCGCGGCAAAACGCCGTTGCCAGCCAGCGCCAGGTCACGCGAACCGAGCGCAGCGCGTGGATCGTTACGCTCATCGATTGCATGCTGACGCTTTCGTTTAATCCCAGCACCATGGTGAGAAAAAACGCCAGCACCAGACTGCGCGCCAGCGTCGCCTCAAAAAAGCGAGCCAGAATCGCTGAGAGCGTTCCGCCGCTCACCGTGACCAGGAGCCACGGAAAACGAAACCGGAAACCGCGCCAGGGCGATGCGCCCCGGATTTGTTCAATGTGAAAACCAAGCGCCTCGAAAAACTCCGCACCGATTAATTCGCCTGGGCGATGTCGATCCTCACTGTCGCCCGCCTCTAAAATTTCTTCGGCGAACAAGTTCGCGTCGATGATGCCAACGATGTGGCGTCTCTCGTCCACCACCGGAAAAGCGAGAAATTTGTAAAGGACGAAAAATTCGCACGCGTCGAGAACGGTAGCAGTCGAAGGAACAGCCACGACGCGCCGCACCATGATGTCGCAGAGCGCCGTCTCCAGTTGCGCGGTGAGTAATCGCCGGGTGGGCACCACGCCCACGAGCCGCTTCTCGTCATCGACCACATAAAAATAAATGACGCGCTCACCCACGCCCTCGCGCCGAATGCGCTCCAGCGCGTCGCCCACAGTCATGTTCGCATCAAGCAACGGAAAATCCCTCCGTGCATGCTCGACAATCGGCGCATCGAAATCCGAAATGCCGGTAGCGATGTTCATCTCGCTACCCGATGAACGATTCCCTTGTTCTTCAAAATTTCGCTGGCTTCGCTGAAGTAATCCCGAATGTCGGATTGGGTGCGGATCCAATCGATGTAACGGGCGACACCTTCGCCGAGATCGACAGTTGCTTTGTAACCGGCGGATCGAGCGAGAGTAGTGTCGCTGGTAAGGTGACGCATTTCGCCGGGCCGAAATTCGCCGTTAATCTCGGGCGCGATGTCGATCTTCAAAATATCCGAAAGCTGTTCGGCGATTTCGCGGATCGGTGTGCCGTGGCCGCTGCCGATGTTTACCGGCCGTCCGTCGAGCTTGTCGGTTTCTGCGGCGAGCAGGTTTGCGCGCGCGATGTCTTCCACGAAAGAAAAATCGCGCGTTTGCTCGCCGTCTTCGTAAAGCACCGGCGGCAGATTGTTGAGTAGCCGCGTGCAAAAAATCGCAATCACGCCGGTGTAAGGATTAAAGATCGATTGCCGCGGTCCGTAGGTGCAGGAGTAGCGTAGCGCAACCGTGGGAATCCCGACCTGTTTTCCCCACAGCAGCACGAGTCGCTCCTGATCGACCTTCGTCAGGCCATAAACGGTTTCGCCGCCCACCGGCGCGTTCTCGGGAGTGGGAACGCTCTTCGTAATGGCGCAGCAGAAGGGGCAATGCACTTGCCAGTCGCCCTTACGCAGTTGTTCGATTGGGCGCACGCTTGGAAAAACCAAGCCGTGTTTCAGGCATTCGCCAGCACCTTCGCTGTAAACTGCCTGCGAGCTCGCCACTACAATTTTTTGAACCGGCAGATTCTTTTCCCGAATCACTTCGAGCATTTGCGCTGTGCCAAGCGAATTCACATGCACAAATTTCGTGATCTCCGGCATGTACCCGCCGTAAGCCGCCTGGTGAAAAACGATGTCGATCTGGTCGAGCGCAGTTGTGATTGTGTCGCGATCGCGCAAATCGCCCTCGACGAATTCTAGCCTTTTCGTTAATCCACGTTGGCCTTCCGCGGCGATGTGTTTGCGGCTCAAGGTTATCGAGCGCCAGCACCTGCCACCCCTCGCGCACGAGAAGATCAACAACGTGCGAGCCAATCAGACCCGCGCCGCCGGTCACCAAGGCGCGTTTTGCCATGCGTGTTTGTAGCGGCGGTCTCTTACCGTCGCAAATTGAGATCGACGCGGAAAAAGCGGACCTACAGTTTTTTACGCGCGCTCAGCTCACGCACAAACTTTCGCGTATGCGGGGCGATATCGGTACGACCATTGTCGCGCAGCACTTCGTTGCACAAGCGGCGTAGGCTCATGGCATCGTCAACATCGTACCCGGCAGGTAACAGTTTGACTTCGAGATCAATTTCTCGCGCGCGTCGCATGGTCTGGTCCAACACTCGTTCTGTGCTCCAGTCGATTTGCTCGAAAAGCTCGCGATGCGGTTTTTTGAGTCCGATCAAATAATAGCCGCCGTCGTCACACGGACCCAGCACGATGCGATCGCCATGCGTCTTCAGAAGCTCGATGGCTTTCGAAAAGTTCTTAGCAGGTACGCTTGGACTGTCGGAATCAATCAGACAAACTGAGTCGAAACCACATCTGAACAAATCTTCCGCGGCGAAAAAGAGGCGTTCGCCAAACCCGACGCCTTGTTGCAATAGCAAACTGAAATCGGCTGGCAGAATATCATCGTACGTTGATTCGGTGCCGCTTGGTGTGTAAACAGCTATCCCGCTGGCATCCTCATTACATGTCACACTCGAAATCGTGGCTGCTGTGTCGCGCAGGAAACATTTGTTTACCTCGGCGGCTTCATCTGGCGTAAGCGGTGGGACGAGCCGTGTTTTTACTTGTCCTGCCCGCGGCGCTTTAGTCATCACAGCTAATGCGCAGCGACCCTGCGCATTTGGCGTCGGATGAGTTGGATCGATTACCCGAAACGGTTTCATTCGCACGCACAAAAGTTTTTCACAAATATATGTTGTGATGATCTAACGAAATTCTGTTTAGTCTCATTCTTCTTAACGCCAATAACTTGTCGGACATTTAGACTTCGCCTTAACCCCGGGGTTAATTATGACCTGTTAATAAGACCTGCGGTCAATAGCGACAATGCTGGATTCCGCGGGACCAACAGAACTTATTCAGAGCTATTCGACGTTGTTGGTATTCTTCTACGCGATCATTTAACAAAGCAGAAATGTTTATGAGAACTGGTCGTTTGCTCGTCGCGGGACTAGTAGCACTGGGCGGCGCCTGGCCCGCCGCACGAAGCAAACGGTGGCGAGCAGGCCGCTCTTTGGCCGGGAATTCCGCGCTGGCCCGGCTTTCCGGATGGCAAATCTGTGGCGACAGAATTCATGTTTGAAAATGTGCTTGGGCTGAGTTGACCAAAAGTCGCGGCAGGAACGAAGGTAGGCACTGAGTCATGCACATCACTGAGATTATGCGGGGGAATTCTCCCACGTTCTCTTTCGAGTTCTTTCCTCCGAAAACGCCGGAGGCGGCCGAGACACTCTACCAAACGATTCGCGATCTCGAAGCGTACATGCCGCACTTCGTGAGCGTGACTTATGGTGCCGGCGGTTCAACGCGCGATTTAACTCACGATCTTGTCGAGCGCATTCGACGCACCACAAAGCTGGATCCGATTCCCCACCTCACCTGTGTCTGCCACAACGAACAGGAGATCGAGGAGATTCTTCTTCGATACGCGAAGTCGGCCATCGGAAACATTCTCGCGCTCGGCGGCGATAGACCAGTTGGAATCGCTTATGATAAATCACGGGAGTCGTTCCAACATGCCATTGATTTGGTCAAATTCATTCGCCGATTCAACGAATCCCGCGGGCATCCGGACCACCGCGGTTTCGGAATTGGAGTAGCCGGTTTCCCCGAAGGACATCCCGCCACGCCAAATCGACTGGTTGAAATGGATTACTTCAAAACGAAAGTGGACGCCGGCGCGGACTACATCGTCACACAGCTATTCTTCGATAATCGCGACTTCCTCGATTTCCGCGAACGTTGTGCTCTCAACGACATTCATATCCCCATAATCGCTGGCATCATGCCGATTACCTCCATCAGCGGATTAAAACGCATGGCCGAGTTGGCCGGCGGCGCGCGCCTCCCCGCCAAGCTTCTGCGCGCTCTAGAGCGTTGCCAAAACGATCCTGAAATGGTCAGGCGCGTCGGCATCCATTATGCATTGGAACAATGCCATGATCTTCTGGATAACAATGTCGCGGGTATTCACTTTTATACACTCAACCGCTCGGACGCTACGCGGGTAATTTTTGACAGCCTCGGCATTCCGCGTCGTCGGAACGCACAGCTCGGAGCGGCTAGTTAAGCAAAACGATCTCCAGTAATTTCAAGCTGGCTAAATTTGCGCGAAGCCTGTGAAACGCGCACAATCCCGGAATGTCCAAGGTCAGCCGCGCGATCTGCTATCAGGTTGGGGCGCTGGTGCTAGCGATTGCGCTGGCCATTGCGCTGTCGCGCTTCGTTCCGGTGGCCAATTTTATCGAGGCGCTGCAACAGCGGGTGATGAGCTGGGGCGCGTGGGCGGCAATTTGCTATCCGCTGCTTTTTGCGCTCTGTAATATTCTTCTGCTTCCGGGCGGCATCCTCGCTGTGGGGGGCGGTTTTTTCTTCGGCTTGTGGTGGGGATTTTTAATCGTGTTTGCGGGCAACGTCCTCGCCACTGCAATTTCGTTTGCGCTGAGTCGGTCGATCGCCAGGCGATGGTTTCAGCGAAAACTTTCAGGTAACCTAACGGTCCGCGCATTGGGCCCCGCCGTGGAACGCGAGAGTTGGAAAATCATTCTCCTGAGCCAGTTGCATCCACTTTTCCCTACGAGCCTCCTGAACTACTTTTACGGCCTCACACGAATTCGATTTGGGAGCTACATGCTCTGGGCCTCAATCGGAAGAATACCGGGTATTTTTTTGTACGCTTACGTGGGGACACTGGGGCAATTTGCAGTGCGCATCATGCGCGACAAAAGTTATCCGCGCATGGTTGAGTATTGGATCTGGGGAGGAGCATTTGTAACAACAACGTTGCTGCTAGTCGTGCTCGGCCGCGTGGCTTATCGGGCGATTCAAACTGTACAGGCCCCAGCGAAGCCCAGCGGCGAAATACGAGAAGATGGTATTCAGAGCAGAATAATATTAAGATAAACTGTTTACTTATAGGAAGTTACATCAACCAATGTTCAAGCTGCCAGCAGCCTATGATGTGATAGTGGTCGGTAGCGGCCACGCCGGAGCCGAAGCAGCGCTAGCCGCCGCTCGAATCGGCTGCCGCACATTGATGTTAACCCAAAATCTAGACACGATTGGCCAGATGTCGTGCAACCCGGCTATCGGCGGACTAGCCAAAGGGCATATTGTTCGCGAGATCGATGCCTTGGGCGGTGTCATGGGCGTCAATGCCGATGCTACTGGCATTCAATTTCGAATGCTTAATCGGACTAAAGGGCCGTCTGTTCGTGCACCGCGAGTTCAATGCGATAAGAAGGCATACCAATTTCGCATGAAAGCGGTCTTGGAAGCTACAGAAAATCTCGACGTGAAACAGTCGACAGTTTCGGGCATCGTTGTGGACAACGGGAAAGTGGTTGGCGGTGGAGACGGACCTCGGCTTGAGATTTGCCGCGCGCACCGTCGTGATTACTTCTGGGACTTTCTTGCGCGGGCTGTTGCATGTCGGAGAGAGCAGTAAGCCAGGCGGTCGGATGGCTGACAACAGCTCGGGCCTAAGTGATAACCTGCGACAAATCGGATTCGAAGTTGGGCGGTTCAAAACTGGGACTCCTTGCAGATTGAATGCGCGGTCGATTGATTTTTCGCGGTGTACGATTCAGCTCGGCGACGAGCCAGCTCCGACCTTTGCCTTTGATCCTGAAGCCGTCGGCGACGCACACGGGGAGATCTTCACCCTCAACTCCGTTAGAGACGGCAAGTTCCACGTGGAACAATTACCATGTTGGATTACCCAGACAGTGCAGACAACCCACGAGATCATCCGCGCAAATCTCCATCGGTCCCCACTTTACGCCGGAAAGATCAAAGGCACGGGTCCGCGGTACTGTCCCTCAATTGAAGACAAAGTGGTGAAGTTCTTGGATAAAACTTCTCATCAGCTCTTTTTGGAGCCCGAGGGACGACATACGCAGGAATTTTACGTGAACGGGATTTCCACAAGCCTCCCGTACGACGTGCAACTCGACTTGGTTCACAGCATCCCCGGGCTGGAACACGCCGAGATTATGCGACCAGGTTATGCCGTCGAATATGATTACTTTCCGCCAACTCAGCTTTTTCCGACGTTGGAAACCAAGCTCGTCGCCGGACTGTATTTTGCCGGCCAAGTTAATGGCACCTCAGGGTATGAGGAGGCGGCAGCCCAAGGCTTGGTCGCCGGCACTAATGCAGCGCTGAAGGTTCAGGGTCGTTCGCCATTTATGCTGAAAAGAAGAGAGGCTTACATCGGCGTCCTGATCGATGATTTGGTCACGAAAGGAACGGAGGAGCCATATCGGATGTTCACAAGCCGAGCTGAGGATCGATTGTTTCTGCGGCACGATAACGCCGATCAGCGTTTGACCGAATGTGGATTTAGCTTGGGCTTGGTAACTAAAGCTCGCTACGATCGTTTTCGGGAGAAAATGCGTCTTTTGGAGGAGGGACGGGTTGTGGCGGTCGAGACGAAACTTTGCGGGGTCCCAATCGCCCAGTTATTAAAGAGACCGGACTTTGGCGTCCAGCAGCTGCCCCGTGAGATCTTGTCCTCTGTGCCAGCCGCAATCTGGGAGCTGGTCGAAACCGATGTCAAATACGAAGGCTATGCGGCCCGGCAATTGGAGCAAAATCGACAGCTCGAACGCAGGAAGGAGCAAGTTATCCCAGATGGAGTCGACTATAGCCAGATCGGCGGGCTTCGTTCTGAGACGAGACAGAAACTTGCGGCTTTGCGTCCCACCTCGCTTGGTCAGGCTGCGCACATAAGCGGGATTACTCCAGCGGACATCGCAATTATATCTATTTGGCTCTCCAAGAATTATTTAGAAAATAGAGGATCCCAATCAGGGAAGGCTAATTATCCGGTATAAAGCCGTGATGCTCACGTTGGCCATTGTCGTCGTCGGATGTTACCTACTTGGATCTGTCCCTTTCGGGTATCTCGCGGGCCGGATCGCGGGAATCGACATCCGAAAGGCTGGCAGTGGCAACATTGGCGCGACCAATGTTGTGCGGGTTCTCGGCAAACAATACGGCTACCCCGTTTTCGTGTTAGACTTTCTCAAGGGTTTCGGCGCGGTGACTATCTCAACTGCAATCGCAACACGGGCAAGACCAGAATGGGGTTCAGCCGAGATGTATGCAGTTCTCGGGGCGGTGTCTGCTGTGATCGGGCATTGTTTTCCGCCCTGGCTCAAATTCCGGGGTGGAAAAGGCGTTGCCACCTCTGCCGGAGCGCTTTTCGGGCTTATGCCGCTCGCGATGCTAATTGGAGCGGCGATTTGGATACTAGTTTTTTGGCTGACGAGATATGTCTCTGTGGCGTCAATCACAACGGTAGCTGCCCTGCCATTGGTAATTTTCATCATAAGCGCGCGCAGCAAAGCGGGCGAAAAAGCATTATTTTATTGTTCCGTGTGTCTGGCCGGGGTTGTGATTTGGCGCCATCGTTCAAATCTTTCGCGGCTGATGCGAGGCAGTGAGCCGCGCTTTACTCGAAAGTGAACATCGCCAAAACAGCAATCTTAGGTGCGGGTGCTTGGGGAACCGCGCTGGCTTGGTTGTGGGGTAAGGACGGGCGGCAAATTTGCCTTTGGGGTCACAATGTCGATCGCGTCATAGGCATGCAAAAAACCCGCGAAAACAGCGACCACCTTCCTGGACTCAAACTGCCTGAATCAGTGGATGTTACATCCGAGTTGACGAACTGCGCTCGGGCGGATCTGATCGTTTTTGTTACGCCGTCGACGGCTTTGCGCGAGATCGCGGGGTGTATGCGAAAAGTGATCGGCAACGCTGGAGCCATATTCCTGAGCTGCACTAAAGGCATCGAGCATCGTAGTGGGATGCGAATGAGCCAAATCTTGCGCGAAGCTTTCCCGGAACAAAGAGTTGCTGTCCTATCGGGTCCGAACCTCGCAGTCGAAATCGCCCAAAACCTTCCCACTGCGACAGTGATTGCTTGCGATGACGTGGATTGCGCGGCGAGTCTGCAAGGCGTCTTGGGGAGCCCGCGGTTTCGTATTTACACGAGTCGAGATGTCGTCTCTGTCGAGCTGGGCGGCGCGTTAAAAAACGTGTTCGCCATTGCGGCAGGGATTAGCGATGGACTCGGACTAGGCGACAATTCCAAGGCAGCGCTGGTCACTCGATCATTGGCCGAACTCGTCCGGCTTGGGGTTGCCATAGGCGGCACTGCGAATGGCTTTTATGGGTTAAGCGGTGCTGGCGATCTCATTTTGACGTGCTACAGCGAGCGCAGCCGCAATCACACTGTGGGCAAGCGCCTTGGACGAGGCGAACCACTTGCTCTGATTACGGCGTCCATGAAAATGGTGGCCGAAGGGATTCCCACTGCGAGAAGCGCTTGGGAATGCGCGCGCCGACTAAACATCGCCACGCCTATTATCGATCAAGTCTACGCCGTGCTCTACGAACAAAAAAAACCGACTGTTGCGCTTGAAGAATTGCTCAGCCGCGAGCAAAAAGCGGAACAGCTATAGTGGCGTAGTTTAGAACCCTCGACCGCTGGCGTCTTCCAGGTTACAAACTTGGTGCACGATATTTTTCAGAGAACCCAGCAATTACCGTCGGGTAAAGTTCGCGCTCAGCAATTTGAATCCGCGCATGCAGACTTTCCGGCGTATCGTGAGGCAAGATCGCTACCTCCCGTTGCGCAATGATCTGCCCGTGATCGATTTTTTCATCAACATAATGGACGGTGCAGCCAGTCATCGTTTCGCCGGCCGCGAGAGCTTGTTTCCATGCTTCGAGGCCAGGAAATTTCGGCAAAAGCGATGGATGGATGTTAATGATACTCCGGGGAAACGCCTTGAGCACCGGCGCGTGCAACACGCGCATAAAGCCGGCGAGAACCACGAGATGAACGCCGGCGTCGCGCAATATTTTCACAAGTTCCTCTTCTGCTTCTGGCTCCAGACGCGTGCGAAATTGGCCGGGCGTCAGATACGCATTCGCAACGGAAAACTCTCGCGCGATATCAAGGATTGGTGCGTCGAGCACATCCGAAATCACCACACGCGCTTCCGCGGCAAGGTCGCCAGAGCGGATGTGCTCGAGGATCGCTCGGCAGTTGCTTCCCTTTCCCGATCCAAGAATTCCTATTGGCAACCGTTTCATTTAAATCGTTCTGCGTTTCGTTCTTAAATCGACACCCATTGCGGATGCTACAACGTTCATTTCCTGCTGTTGCATATTTGTTCAATCAAGCGCGAGGTCGAATAGCCTGCCTCAAACGGAATAAGGCGAATCTGCGCGCCGATTTCCTTCAAGAGCGTCCGCTCCTCTTCGTCCAATGTTTCGGAGCTGTAATCGCCGCCTTTGACATAAATTGCGGGCCTGGCTGCAGCAAGAAACCGTGTCGCCCGCATTTCTGGAAAAACCGTGACGAGATCTACGCACTGCAAAGCGGCAAGAACCTCCGCGCGATCGCTCTCAGTCATGATCGGACGTCCGCTCCCTTTCAACTCGCGGACCGAACGATCGGCATTCAAGCCGACTGCCAGGAAATCACCGAGCGCACGCGCAGCTTGCAAATAACGGACGTGCCCGACGTGCAGCAGATCGAAACAGCCGTTTGTAGCCACCAGCCTTTTCCCAGCAGCACGCCATTTCTCACAGCGATCGGAAAGTTCCTCAAGATCGACGATTTTTGGGCTCATCTTTTCCTAGTCAAAACTTTTGGCGTCATCACCGTATTGTGCGGCAACATTCGCAGTTGGCCTTTGATTGATTTGCGCGACTGTGTGAAAAATGGCGGAAAGAAAAACAAAGCGCAACACGCGAACATCAAAGGCGCGCGAGGTCTTCCAGATTTCCAGGAAACCGGTTGTGCACCTTGCCGCAGACTCTCGACTAAAAGATGTCGGCGATAGCCCAGGGCTACCGCGTGTCTATGATCCACCAATTCTGTTCGCCATCGCACGCGATTCACGCACGATCTTCACTAGCTGGAATATCGATTGGGTGTCGGTGTTTGAAAAAGCGATCCCGGTGGATCGACAAGTCCATCTTCGGGTGTATCGCGCAGATGGTCTCGAAGAAAAAAGTGTGGCTGTCGAGGCGATGGCGGGGATGCATTATGTCACAACATCGGAACCTCATGGCTCTCATCGTGTTGAGATCGGATACTATCAACCCGCCGACGTCTGGCATTCAGTCGCAACGTCGAAAGAGGTTGTGATGCCGCCGAGTGGCATCACTGGAACTCGTGATGTGGATCTTGTTACGATTCCGTTTCACCTCAGTTTCCAACACCTTGTCGATTTGCTTGGACCAGCGAACGGCAGCGAGTTGGCAGTTGTCATTTCGCAATTTCAAAAGCGCGCATTGAGCAGCGAAGGGCGAACGCGATTGAGCTCAGAGGAGAAAAGAATTGTCCGCGAGCTAGATGTTTCGCTCTCCAACATCGCAGCGACGCGGCGCGCTTTTGACGAGGCCGACAGCGAAAAGCTTGCAAGGCGCACGGGCGCGCTCCTTGCATTCGGCCCCAGCAGCCCATCAGGCGGATTCGAAGGCCACTGGGCTTCAGCCGGGTCGTAAGTCTGTTGGCCCGTTAAATCGGCGCCGCGTTTTCGCGTGGCTTTGCGAGTTTACTGCGGCGGATGCCGTAAAAGAAGTAAATCACAATGCCGATGACAAACCAGACCAGCAACCGTCGCCAAGTCGGCCATGGAAGCGCGGCCATAAGCGTGAGCGCGGAGATCGCGCCTGCCGGGGCGACGAACCAGACCCACGGCGTTTTGAATTTGCGCGGCAAATTCGGCTCGCGCACACGCAGCACGAGGATTCCGACTGAGACGATGACAAACGCGAGCAATGTGCCAATGGAGCAGAGGCTGCCCGCCTCGCGTACCGTGAACAGGGCCGAAAAAATCGCCACTCCCACGCCAGTCATGATAGACGTCAGCCAAGGCGTACGGAAGCGTGGATGCACCCGGCTCACGAACGGCGGCAGGAGACCATCGCGCGCCATGCTGTAAAATACGCGCGATTGTCCCAGTAACATCACGAGGATGACCGACGACAAACCGGCGATTGCGCCGAGCTTTATCAACCGCCCCATCCAGCCCATGCCCGCGCTGTCCGCCGCCACCGCGATCGGGTCCGGCACGTCAAGCAGACCGTACGGCACAACGCCCGTCGCGATGCCCGACACGAGGATGTAGAGCACCGTGCAAACCAGCAGCGAGCCAATGATGCCGATGGGCATGTCGCGTTGCGGATTTTTTGCCTCCTGTGCCGCGGTGCTCACGGCGTCGAAGCCGATATAGGCGAAGAAGACGATGCCCGCGCCGGTCATCACGCCGCTCCAGCCGAAATGACCCGAGTGGCCTGTGTTCGCCGGGATGAACGGATGCCAGTTCGCAGAGTTGATGGCGTGAAACGCGCCGAAGATGAACAGCACCACCACCGCCACCTTTACCATCACGATCAGATTGTTGAAGTTCGCCGACTCCTTGATGCCAACGACGAGCAACGTCGTGACCACAAAGATGATGAACACAGCTGGAAGATTGAAGATCGTCGTCACCTGGGCCAGGGTCGTCGGGTCGGTTCCCGCGGTCTTGATTTGATCCAGCAGAGATGCGCTGCTCACCACCCAGCCGACTTTTGCTTGCACGAGCGGTGCGAGCGCAGCGGGAAGTTGAATCAATTCCGTGCCGCGCGCGGCCGACAACGCGGGCGGGATGTTGATGCCAAAATCGTGCAGAAACGACACCACATAGCCGGACCAACCGATGGCCACAGTGATCGCGCCCACGGCGTATTCGAGGATTAAGTCCCAGCCAATGATCCACGCGACGAGTTCGCCGAGCGTGGCGTAGCCGTAGGTGTAGGCGCTGCCGGCCATCGGCACGAGCGACGCGAATTCGCTGTAGCACAACGCGGCGAACACTGATGCCACGCCCGCAAGTACAAATGACAACACCACGGCGGGCCCGGCATTTTGCGCCGCGACCGTGCCCGTAAGGACAAAGATGCCCGTGCCTATGATCGCGCCAATGCCAAGCGCGGTGAGATTCAGCGCGCCCAGAGCGCGCTTGAGACTGTGATCGGTCAGTGCCTCAGCCTGGAGGTCGGTGACGCTCTTACGTCGAAATAAATTCATGGGCGAAGTTGGTTTTTGGATGTGCTAATCGGGATGGGCCAAGCAAGTCAAGCTGGCGGTGATTTACTCCCGAGAAATTTCCAAACAAAATAAATCGGCACGCCAGTTAGGACGATCATCAAGCCCGGCCAGGTAGTAGCCGTCTGATACATGAACAGCACCACGAGAATCACGGTCGCGCCGACGACGTATAGAGCCGGCACGATTGGATACCCAAATGCCCGATAAGGTCGTTCCACGTCTGGCTGTTTTCGACGCAGCAGGAAGATGCCGATGATCGTCAGGATGTAGAAGATGAGCGCGGCCGAAATGACATAGTCGAGCAAGTTGCCGTAAAGGTTGCCGTAACCGGTAACGCTGCCGTCTGCATTGGTCTTAACGGTTCGCGGCAGGACGAGGACACCGGCCCAGATGCCTTGAATGATGAGACCCCATGCGGGCACATGATTCTTGTTCAACTCGCCAACCCGACGAAAGAAGAGACCATCCCGCGCCATCGCATAGTACGCGCGCGCGCCGGCCAGAATCAGCCCGTTATTGCATCCGAAAGTGGAAACCATGATCGCGAGGGCCATGATCGCCGCGCCCGCGCCGGGGAAGATGACGTTAGCGGTCTCAGACGCGACGCGGTCGCTGGGCGCGTTCTGAATTGCATCGAAAGGCAGCGCCGCCAGATACGCGACGTTGGCTAACAGATAAAGTCCGATCACGAGGAACGTGCCGAACGCGAGTGAGAGCGGCACGTTGCGTCGCGGATTGACCACCTCGCCCGCCGTGAATGTGATGTTGTTCCACGCGTCGGCAGAGAAAAGCGAATTTGTTTGCGCCACGCAAATTCCGACGAAGAGCCCGAAAGCGGTCGCAGCGGTCAGACCTGCGCCCACATCCTGCAAATTTCCACGTATCGTCCAGAAGTCGCTGAAGTTTCCTGCGCCTGCACCGGATCGCAGGCCGACGATGATGCCGAGCACGATGAGCGCGATCAGCGCGCCCGTTTTTGCCGTGGTGAAAACGTTTTGGATCAGCTTTCCGACTTCCAAGCCGCGTGTGTTCGTGAATGTGAGAAAACCAATCAGCGCCAGGCCGACGAGTTGTGCGGTGGAAAGTGATACCGCATAGCCGCCGAAACGAATCGGCGCGATTAGATAATTGCTTTCTGAAACCCAGGGAAGAAGCACACCTGTGTAACGGGCGAATCCGACCGCGACCGCAGCGATCGTCCCCGTCTGAATGACAAGGAACAGCGTCCAGCCGTAAAGAAATCCCCAAAGCGGCGAAAAAGCTTCGCGAAGATAGACGTACTGTCCACCTGCTTTTGGCATCATCGCCGCCAGTTCCCCGTACGATAGCGCGGCCGTTAGCGTGAGCAGCCCCGTCACGACCCAGACGACGAGCAACCAACCCGGCGAACCGACCTGTCGGGCGATGATCGACGAAACGATGAAAATTCCCGAGCCGATCATCGAGCCAGCCACGAGCATGGTTGAGTCGAGCAAGCCGAGTCCTCTGACGAATTTCTGCTCGGCTGCAGGTGTTTCAGTTATCGCAGTTGTCATCTAGGCCGATTGATTTGGCGCAGAGTTAATCACCACTAGTGCGCATCATGCAATGCAAAAAAACGGCTATTCAAAACGCAAAAGTGCTTACGCGTAAAAAAGAACTGTGCTAATCTCCCGCCCCGTGCCGATCGCAAATCATCTCTCCTTCCTGCGGAAGTTTTTGTCGATTTCGTGCGCTGCGTTGGCAGTGATTGTCGAATTGGCTGCCGCGCCGCAGGGCGCTTACGCGCGGGCTACCCCGCAGTTTGAAGCGCTGCCGCTGGTGCGCTCGCGGCAAAATCATTTACTCGTGCGCGCCTTTATCAATGGTAAGCCGGCATGGCTTACGGTCGATAGCGGGGCGCCTGTAAGCGTAGTCGCTTTGAATCGTCGCGAGTATTTTCGGCTGAAACCAACCACAGCCGAATCAAAGTTGCCCGCACGCGTTCAAATTAACGGCGCGTTCAATAGTGTAGCGATCGCGCGTGAGCTCCGGATCGGGGGACTGACTCTGGTCGATGAGCCGGTGGTTACTGTGGACATTGGCTACTCTGCTCGCGCAGCGCGACGCGCTCACGAACAGGAAATCGACGGGATCATTGGAGCTGACATTCTTTTCCCAACACAAGCGGTCTTGGATTGCGAACGGCAGTTACTCATTTTAAAGACCGACCCGGAAGTCATGGGACGCGTACCCGGGTTCGACCGACGCGGATTGCGAGCTGTTCCGATTCAAGTCAGCGAGGATTATAATCTGTATGTTAATGGTTCCGTTAACGGAAAACCCGCCAAGCTCATGGTCGATACCGGCTCGTTCGCCACGCTGTTGCACCGCTCTTTTGTCCGGCGAATGCGAATTGCGACTCGGGAGACGCAGTTTAGTTCGTCGGCTGTGAATCTGAAGGAGCGTGGCGTGCGCGTGGCGCTTATTCGCAAACTGTCGGTAGGCTCGGTCGATATCTTCGGTAAGGAAGTGGGCGTCATTGACCTGGAAGGACTAATTCATGACGGCTTATTGGAACCCCGCGACGGCGGGGTACCCGTCGCCGGTCTGCTCGGCGGGGAAACGTTAAGACGGCATCACGGCATCATCGACTTCGGCACGCGCACGCTTTATTTGAGATAGCGGGCACCGCCGATCGACTTTGTCATTCCAATGAAGTCGAGGAGTCTCTCGCTTTTCTGGTGGTGAACCAAATTACACAAGCGTTCGTTTTAGCCGCCGGCCTCGGCACGCGCTTGCGGCCGTTGACCGAAGATTTTCCAAAGCCGCTCATCCCGATTTTTCAAAAACCGCTCATCACTTTTGCGCTCGATCATTTGATTGCGGCAGGAGTGCAATCCTTTGTCATCAACACGCACCGGCTGCCAAACTTGTTCCATGAATTTTTCTCGGGGAACGCTTACGACGGTCGTTCCGTTACGCTCGCTCATGAGCCAGATCTGCTCGAAACCGGCGGCGGAATCAAAAATGTGGAAGGCGTTCTTGGAAAAGAACCGTTCATCGTTTACAGCGGCGATATTTTGACCGACGTCGCGCTCGAACCGCTGATTGCCGAACATTTTCGCGCCGGCAATGATGTGACGCTGGGCCTTCGGCGGAACACTGGCCTCGGGGCGGGCGTGGTCATGCGCAATGGCCGCATCGTCGAGATCTCAACAAAATCCAATCCCAAGGAAAACTTTGATTACGCTAACATTTCCGTCTGGAACCCGGAAGTTTTCGCTCGCATTCCCGCCAAGCGGAAAATTTCATTCATTCCCATCTTGATTGATTGGATCAACCAGGGCGGAACGATCGGCGGCCTAGCGCTAGATGACGGGAATTGGTTCAACATCGGGTCACGCAAGCAATATCTGGACGTCCACCGGGCGATTTCGAGCAAATATTGGCGACCGGCTTACGTGAAAACGCGGGACTGGGCCGAGTCTGTCGCGAAAAACGCTCATATCGATCCGACCGCACAAGTTCGCGGATGTTCTGTGGTTGGGCCGGACTGCCGAGTCGGCGCGGAAGCGGTCCTCGAAGACACAATTTTGTGGCCGGGTGCAGAAATTACTTCCAAAAGTCAGCTTTACAGTTGTATTGTCCGCTCCCGAAAAAAGGTCAGCGGCATCCATCGCAACATCGACATCTAGATCTAACTATGAGAACCGCGCTGCTTCTTCGACAAACGCGAATGCATTTTCCGCGTCTGGATGTCGATCAGATAAAAATCAGGCCGATCGAAAAAGGAGGTTCGGACCGGAAATTTTATCGAATCCATTGCGGTGCAGATCCGGCAGCTGCCGGACTGATCCTGGTTAAGTACAATCTGGAGCGTGAAGAAAACCGGCATTACGTCCAGATCGCGCAATTTCTCGACCGCCAGGGAATCCGCGTGCCGAAGATTTATTTTCACGATCCGGCCGAAGGCCTCATCTGGATCGAAGACTTGGGCGAGCGCGACCTCTGCAGTTACCAACACGAGAGCTGGCTCGTCCGCCGCGCGTTCTACGAATCAGCGCTCGACCAGATTTTGAAGCTTCACAGTCTGCCAGAGTCGGTCTGCGTAGAAATGAAGGGGCATTTGCCGGCGGAGTTCAACGCGGCCCTTTACCGGTGGGAACAGAAATACTTTTTCCAGAATTGTCTTGGCCGCTATTTCAAGGTCAGCGAGTCAAAACGCAAAGAGCTGGCAGTGCTTCCCGCTCTACGCCAAATCGCAAAACACCTTGCGAGTCTGCCAAGGGTTTTGGTGCATCGCGATTTTCAATCGCAAAACATCATCATCCAGAACGGGCAGGCTAACCTGATTGATTTTCAGGGGATGCGTCCCGGTCTCGCCGAATACGATCTCGCGTCGTTCTTATACGATCCGTATGTCGAGCTTGCCGAAACGGAGCGAGCCGAGTTGCTCACGTACTATCGCAGACGGCAACTGGAAAACGGGATCACTGTTGACGGCGATTTCGATGTGAAATTGCGCCTGTGCGCGATGCAACGCCTCATGCAGGCGCTGGGCGCTTATGCGTTTCTCGGTTTGGTCAAAGATCACGAACATTTCCTGGAATACATTCCCAATGCGCTGGGCTCGTTGCGCACGGTTGTGGCAAAAATCGATAATCTCCAGCCACTCGCATCTTTTCTCGCAGAGGTCTGATCGCGAGACGCTCAACTTATTGAGCGATCAACACGGCCATCGGTATTCTCTTCTCTGCCTGACAAGAAGGGGCACGACCCAAGGGCGTGGAGTAGGCGTGTTGCTATAGGAGTCGAGCCTGACGTTGATTTGCGCCTTGCTCGTCGCGCTGCCGGTCGCTTCAGCACAGCTGCGAGCACGTCTAACTATTTTTGTCCTCCTAGGGGGGGCAGACAACTGCTGTTACCGTTCCGGTGCCCGCGTGACCGGGGTCCGGTTTGTAGCCGGGATCGGTGTGGATGGTCACCATCATGGGAATGTCACCGCTTTCTACCGGGCCCGATTTCGTTATCAAGCTTGAGACAATTACTGTCATGTCAGCCGGGACGCTCGGTGGTGGGGGCGCACTATTGCCCGGATCACTTTGCCACGTGCCTCCACAGGCCGGCGGATTTGGGTTTGTACAATTGGCAAAGCCTTTGAAACTTGCTGGAGCTCTGCCCCCGCTCAAATGATTTAGCTTCCACCATTGCGCGCCCCAAAACGTCACATGATTACCCACCACTGCATCGAGATCACCAATAACAAAAGCAGAACCGCATGTAGTCGGTGTCACCGTAGGCGTGGGAGTCGGTGTAGGTGTGGCTGTGGCCGTTGCCGTAGCTGTGGCCGTAGCCGTAGCGGTGGCGGTGGCGGTAGCTGTTGCTGTAGGCGTAGATGTTGCTGTAGCCGACGGCGTAGGCGTAGGCGAGGGAACGTCGCAGTCAACGAAAGAGCCGCCTTCCAAGTTGCTGAAAGTGATGAGATCGAACGGAGTTACACTATAGTCATTGGGCCCAGGGCCAGTCGAGTGTATGAGCGTGGTGCCGCCGCCGTCCTCGCTCGGAACGAGAATGTCGCCAGGCCCCGCCGGCGACCCTGTGAAGTTGGTGGGCAGATATGCGTAGATCGTAAACGGGTCACCGAGTGTGGTACCGAATGGTAACGCCTGGAAGAAGGCGTGACCCGAGCAGAAGGTGCACGGAGTGTCGGGGACGACCTGGATGCTTTCCGCACCGGGCACGTGGAAGACAAACAGACTAGGGGTGTAAGTGGGGGGGGGACCGACT
Organism: uncultured Verrucomicrobiae bacterium; assembly: GCA_963725505.1. Lineage (GTDB taxonomy): Bacteria > Verrucomicrobiota > Verrucomicrobiia > Chthoniobacterales > UBA10450 > Udaeobacter. The sequence continues at coordinate 27,804 of CAVRYN010000009.1, forward strand.
GCGTGGACCCAACCTAGGCCAGATTCGTCGGCCAGCAGGATCTGGCCAGCGTAAAAGCCGAACCCTGCCGTCGCTACAGCTGGTCCTTCAATTTCGGTGTGGAGGTTCGCGATGGCCGCGCCAGTGACAATATTTCCGTGCCCGTCAATCTCCCAAACGCTGCCGTCTTTACACGTCACGATCATGTTATTGCCAAATATGCCCGTAGCAGTATGGTCGAACGTAATCCCGCTGCTGTCGGCCTCGGTGCACCCGGTCGTCGCAAACGGCGTTGGGTTGAGTATACCTCCCGAGAACCTAAAGATGTCAGCGCCTTGTGTGATGAAAATATCGCGCGGCATGAATGGAAACGGCACGGCACCCGCGGACACCAATGGAACGAGAGCCTCGTATTTCTCTTTGCAGTTCCCACCAGGGGTGGTGGGAATCGTCGTCAACACCGAGAAAGTCCCGTTGCAGGCGACCGAATAGAGGTTTTGGTCGCAGTATCCGGTCACGAGCAGATCGGTCGGCGAAGCGGCTATGCCTACGGCGAGGGGGACCTGGGAAAAGGGGGTTGGAGCTACATAAATATTGGGTGCAGCGTAAAAGATTCCTGCTATTGCCAGGAACCCTGCAATTGTCAGAGTGATTGTTGTTTTTCTTTTCATTTTTTGGTTTCTCGGTTTTCGCGGATAGTTTTTATTTCACTAAATGTTGCCTGGCGTAAGCAGGTACTTTCTAAAAGCGCGCCGTGAAAGTCAATACATATTCTTCTTAGGTAGGACTCCCAGTCTTTTTTAAATAGCGGCCACTGACGCGGAGGCGTGCCACTTCCATCTGGCCGTGAATTTCGGGAATCAACATGGCAATGCCGGCGTCCGCGTGCTCAAAATAGAAAAACAACAGAATACGCCCGTCCGCGACGGCGTTGCCGTGCACAAACCCGTGTGCACGCAAACGCGACACGAGCGCATTCTCCACTTCTGCGCGCCGCCCAATTGCCTTCGACACGACGATGCCCGGCGTTGCTACCAGATGCGATTACCGACCCATTCACAGTTGCCCGTCGTGATCGTTTGAGTGATCGTAGGTGCGCACTATCACTGACAGACAACTGCTGTTACCGTTCCGGTGCCCTCGTGACCGGGGTTCGGGCCGTAGCCGGGATCGGTGTGGACGATCACCATCATGGGCACGTCACCGCTGATAATCGGGCCCGATTTCGTTATCAAGCTTGAGACCATTACTGTAATGTCAGACGGGATGCTCGGTGGTGGCCCCGAACTATTGCCCGGATCACTTTGCCACGTGCCTCCACAGATCGACGGATTTGGGTTTGGAGAATTGGCAAAGCCTTTGAAACTTGCTGGAGATCCCCCCCTGCTCAAGTGATTTTGCTTCCACCATTGGGCGCCCCAAAACGTCACATGATTACCCACCACTGCATCGAGATCACCAATAACAAAACTAGTGAAGAACTGCATCGGTGTCACCGTAGGCGTGGGAGTCGGTGTAGGTGTTGCAGTCGCCGTGGCTGTAGCCGCAGGTGTCGCTGTTGCAGTTGCCGTTGCTGTCGCCGTAGCTGTCGCTGTTGCAGTTGCCGTGGCTGTAGGTGTAGGCGCCGGAACGTCGGGGTCAGCGAAAGAGGAGCCCTCCACTACGGTGCCGGGGCTGCTATCGAAGAAAGTGTAATTATAGTTAGTGCCATCGGAGGACAAACTTATGATAGTGGTGCCTTCGCCGAACTCGCTCGTAACGAGGATGTTGCCACCCAACCCTGCGAAGTCGGCCGACGCATATTGGTAGAGCTGCCCAATGTCTTGTATCGCCAAGAAGAAGGAGCCGCCCGAGCAGAAGGTGCTCGGAACCGAAGGGATGACGTGGACGGCTTCCGCACCCAACCAATCAAAGACATCATAAGTAACGGTGCCAGTGTTCGAGATTGCGTGGACCTGACCGTTGTTCTCGTCGGCCACCAGGATCTGACCGCTGTAGGGCCCGAAGGTTAGCTTCGGCACTACAGCTGGTCCTTCTATGACTAGCGCTGCAAGATTGGTGTTCGGGTGGTCAAAAGTGGTGCTCCCGCTCAGATCCGTGCCCGTGCTCAGATCCGCGATCTTTGTGGGACTTCCGGTCGAGTCAACCTGCCAGACGCCGCCGTTCTGGCACGTCACGATCAGGTTGTAGCCAAATGCGCCGAAATGGTCGAACGTAATCCCAGTGTGGTCCTCTGCGCACCCTGGGATCGTTGCAAACAGCGTGGCGCTACCCCCCCCGACCTTATAGACCTCAGTGCCTTGTGTGACGAAAATGTCGCGCGGGGTCCACGGCGGCACGGCATCCTTGGACTGGGCTGGAGCGATAGCGATGTATTTTTCCGTGCACGAACCAACGGGCCCCGGAATCGTCGCAAACACCGAGAGATTCCCGAAGCAGTCGATCGAATCGATATTTTGGCTGCAGTATTCGCTCGCGAGCAGATCAGTCCCCGTACCGGCCACGCCTACGGGCCCGGGGACAGTGGCAAAGGGACTTGGACTGGCGGCGTAAAAGATTCCTGTGAGTGCTAACGATCCCACAAGTGTCAGAGTGATTTTTGTTCTAAGGGTGATTTTGGTTTTCATTTTTTGGATTCTAGGTTTTTGTTGATAGTTTTTATTTCACTAAAGTAGCCTCGGGTCCCGGATACTCTCGGATTCCTCCCGTTTTTGGCGCGAAGCAATTGAGCGCATGTGGCTTATGCAAAGTTGCTTAGCCAACAAGCCAACTGGATGCTGTCGCAGGTTGTCTTCCCGGTTTCTCGCGAAAACCTGCGCAGTTCTTGCTTGCCGGCGGAATGTCGCCGCTAAGCGATGTTCCGACCCGCCTTGGCATAGATCGGGCGTCGCGGGCGCTCCCACGGCCCGAGTCTCCCACGCTGCGGGGGTATGCGTGGTTCTTGACGTAAAATGGGTCTTTTCTCAAAGAGCTCCCCTAATGTCAACAACAATTTCTCTTATTTTTTGGTAGCGATATGATGGCGCTAATTTCCCAGTGTTCGGTTGCCGCTGGGGACCTCCGGCGCGGCGGTTGCTCCTACCACCCGAGACTCTTACGCTGCGAAGGTATGTGTGATTCCTGGCGTAAAATGGGCCTTTTCTGAAAGAGTGTCCCTAATATCAATTGACATTTTTCTTGTTCTCGGTACCGTTGCACTTGCCTTTCTGGTAAAACCGAGCAACCAATTTGCTATGTCGTACCGGTATCCATCGCGCGTTTTTAACGGAGGGGACAACGCTGGCCCGCTTGGTTCACTGGGTCTCACTCCGCGCGAAGCGCAGGTTCTGACTTGGATCGCACAAGGTAAAACGAACTATGAGATCGGCGTGAAGCTGAGGGCATGCACCGGGACGATCCGCAAGCATGTCGAACGCATTTTGGCCAAGCTAAACGTCCAAAACCGTACCGCCGCCGCCGTAGTCGCCATTGCGGCATTGGCCAACACAAAAAAATGAGCGATCTGGTGCGATGGTGTGGCTCCCGTTTGTGATTCTGAGCGAAGCCCCTTCGACTCCGCCGGTTTCAACTGTCCAGCAAGGACTCAGAGCGGGGTAGTCGGCGTTAGCCGGTGCCGACAAATGGATTCGTTTTTCGTTCGATTCCGATTTTTGCCGGCGGCCCGTGGCCCGGTAGAACTGTGACTTGGTCTCCCAGCGGGAACAATTTTTTCCTGATCCCGTTTATCAACAGATCGATATCGCCGCCGGGCAAATCACCTCTCCCGATGCTGCCGGCAAAAAGAACATCGCCGCCGATCAGCAATTGATCGTTTCGCAAAAAGAAACAAAGGCTGCCCGGGCAATGGCCGGGAACTTCCAAAACTTCGAAATCCGCGCCGAGAAAATTTCGGCTTTGGCGTTTCTTCGATCAGAAAATCCGGTTTCACCGGTTCGATCTCGAGCGCGAACCCGAAGTTGCGAAAAAATTCGCGATCGGAAATCATCGGCGCGGTGAGAGGGTGACACCCGATTGGACAACCGAACTGGCGCTTGATCCTGGCAACATCCTGGACGTGATCGATATGTCCATGCGTCAGCAGCAAAAGTTTGAGATCGATCTCAAGCGAACGCACCCATTCGCAAGCGCCCTCGGGCGCGTCGAAGAGAATCCAGCCCTCTGGCGCATCAAACAGATAGCAATTCGTTTCAAAAATGCCGCCGCAAAAGCTCTCGTAATTCATTGTGATTGAGTGTATCCGAATGTGACTACGGCTGAAGGCGAGAGTTTTTACGAATTAATTGAATGTTCACTCGTTTCGATTGTCTGATTCCTACTCACATGGCCACGTTGTTTGATCATCTTGCGTTCGATCGAGAAATCTGCCAAGGTGGGAAACCGCGTAATTACCGATGAAATCACATTTACAGCGATACCTGGCGTTGTGCGCCATCGTTTTAGCAGCCGCGACTGCCGTCCCGCCGACAATGGCGAGCTCGAAGGAAACGGTGGCCATGTCCGTCGGCCGGCTCTTGGAGGAAGGCCATTACACCCGTCAAAAGCTCAACGAGGAAGTTTCGAACAAATTCCTGCAGACGTATTTCGAGTTGCTCGATTTCAGCCATTTGTTTTTCACTCAAAAAGACGTTGATGAGCTGAACGCCAAATACAGCAGCTCAATGGCCGGGGACGTTCTGCTTGGCGCGCTAAAACCAGCTTACGAGATTTACGCTCTATATTTGAAACGCGTTGACGAGCGGGTGGCCAAGGTAAAAGAGCTGTTGAAGCAGCCGATCGATTTCAAGAGCAATGCGACGGTCGAGCTAAGCCGTCAAAAATCGCCCTGGCCAAAAGATGAAGCGGAAGCCGACCAACTCTGGCGTGGTCGTATCGCAAACGAGCTGTTGCAGGAGCATCTGAGCGAACATCCGATTGAGCCCGCACCGCAACTGGTTGCGCGCCGTTATGACCGCCTCGCCCGCAACGTCCATGAGCAGGACAAGGACGAGCAAATGAAACTCTATCTCGATGCGCTCGCCCAAGCGTACGACCCGCATTCCGAATATCTGAGCAAAGCCGACATGAAGAATTTCAGCATCAACATGGGCCTCTCGCTCGTAGGCATCGGCGCGATGCTCCGGTCGGAAGATGGCTATGCGAAAATTGAGAGCCTGGTGCCCGGCGGACCCGCGCAAGTAGACGGGAGACTCAAGGTTGGCGACCGCATTACCGCCGTGGCGCAGGGTCCGGCTGAGTTTGTCGATGTTCGGGAGATGCGGCTCGACAAAGTTGTCGAGATGATCCGTGGTAAGAAAGGGACGCGTGTCCGGTTGCTCGTCATTGCCTCGGATGCCGCGGATCCGTCGCGCCGAAAGAATGTCGAGCTCGTGCGGGATGAAATTAAGCTGAAAGATCAGGAAGCCCGTGCCGATATCATTATGAAAAAAGACGAGAACGGCGAGCCCATAAAACTCGGATGGCTTACGCTCCCTTCTTTTTATGCCGACATGGACAAACACCAGAAAAGCACCACGCGCGATGTGCTGGCGCTGCTCAAACGGCTGAAGAAAGAAAACATCGCCGGGCTCGTCGTGGATCTGCGCCGAAATGGGGGTGGCTCGCTGGAAGAGGCGCTCTCGCTCACCGGCTTGTTTTTGAAGTCTGGCCCGATCGTTCAGACGAAAGATTACAATGGTTACATTAGAATTTCGTCTGATCCTGACAACGGCATCGCTTATAATGGCCCGCTTGTGGTTTTGACGAGCCGGCAAAGCGCGTCCGCGAGCGAAATTTTCGCGGCTGCGCTCCAAGACTACGGTCGCGCCGTGATCGTCGGTGACAAGAGTACATTCGGGAAAGGTACTGTGCAGACAATCCTCCCGATCGGCCGGTTCGCTTCACTGCTGGGCAGCCATAATGATGAAGACGGTGCATTAAAGTTGACCATCCAAAAATTTTACCGAGTGGCAGGCGGCTCCACTCAGCTGCATGGCGTGGCCTCCGATATTATCCTGCCCAGCTTGAGTGATCTTCCGGAGTTCGGCGAAGGCGCGCTAAAGAACGCGTTGCCGTACGACGAAGTGCCCAAGGCGAAATACACCAAATGGTCCGATACGCATTCGCTGTTTATCGATCAATTGCGGCGCCGCTCGGAAGAGCGCGTGAAGAACGATCCTGAGTTCCACTACGTGATGGACGACATGGATCGGTTGCGTCACAAGATCGATGAGAACCGAATTTCGCTGAACGAAGATGTGCGAAAGAAAGAACTCGCTGACGACAAACTGCGCAAGGAAACGCGCTCCAAAGAGCGCCTGGCGCGCAACCAGGAAGAGCCGCGCATTTATCGGGTGACTCTCGACACAGTTGATAAACCGAATCTCCAATTGATCATGTATCCGGGGAAATTGGCCGAGGCGAAAAAGAATGCTGTTGCGCCGAAAGTGGATCCCGAAGCCGCTCCCGATGCGGATTCGGATTTGATCAGCGGCGCCGGTCCCGATAGTGACAACAAAGAACCGGCTATCGATGCGGAGCGGGACGAGGCATTAAACATCCTCGCTGATCTTGCCGATTTTTCGCGCGGACCAAAGACCGCTAGCGCAAACCATCAAGCGCCAACGAGTCCGCAATAGCGGGTGGGGCCGTCCTCAGCGGAAAGGGACTAGCGGGTGTGGCCGTCTGACGCGCTGAGACAGCGCACACTACAGCGATCGTCACATCTTACCGCCAGTACGGAAACTGGCGGCGCAAATTGCGCGTCGAATTTCTAAAACGAACTACACCGCAATTGGCGCCTTGATCGAGGGATGCGGGTCGTAACCGACGAGTTCGAAATCTTCGAATTTGAAATCGTTAATACTTTTGACTGCGGGATTCAATTTCATTCTGGGCAACGATCGGCAATCGCGTGAGAGCTGCTCGCGCGCCTGCTCCAGATGATTGTTGTAGAGATGCAGGTCGCCAAATGTATGGACGAAATCGCCTGGCGTGAGATCAACAACCTGGGCCATCATCATCGTGAGCAGTGCGTAGCTTGCGATGTTGAACGGAACACCGAGAAAAAGATCGCAGCTGCGCTGGTAAAGCTGGCAGCTTAACTCGCCATTCTGCACGTAGAACTGGAAGAGCACGTGACATGGCGGCAGCGCCATCTTGTCGATCTCGGCCGGATTCCATGCGCTGACGATGAGCCGCCGGCTCTGTGGATTTGATTTGATTTGCGCAATGACGTTATCGATCTGGTCCACGCGCACGCCATTTTCGCCGCGCCAATCGCGCCATTGCGCCCCGTACACGCGGCCGAGCTCGCCATTCTCGTTGGCCCACTCGTCCCAAATCCTCACCCCATGCTCATTTAGGTAACGGACGTTGGTGTCGCCGCGCAAAAACCAAAGCAGCTCATAAATGATGGATTTGATGTGCAGCTTTTTCGTTGTGAGCAGCGGGAAGCCCGGTCCGTCGGTGCGTAAATCAAACCGAGTCTGCGCGCCGAAGACTGATAATGTTCCCGTGCCGGTACGATCTGTCCGCGTCAGGCCTTTCTCCAGCACTAGCCGGAGCAGATCGTGATATTGTCGCACCCGAGAATTTTATAGTGGCGTGTGCATTCGCGAAACAGAATTTCTTTCTATCACGATTTTATGATTGCGAGCCGCGTAATGCTCGGAAGGTTTAGAATACTTCACGAATTCAGTCTTACTTTTGAAAGGAGTTACCATGAACCTGATTTTCTCGCGGAGAATAATAAGAGCATTAGCTGCGCTATTGACCTCAACGCTGATCCCAGCGTGTGGTCTGCGTTCGACGAATTCTTCCACCGAAACTCTCACTGTCTATCAAGACGCACCGAAGATGAAGCTGCTTGACCTCGGCGAACCGGGGAACAGTCCGGGCGACGTGTATCATTTTTTTGCTCCGCTACACTCCAGCCCCGGCGGTCCGGTGACGGGCGAGGTATTTGGCTCAAAGACGTTGGTCAAGCTCGCAACTGACGCCAACCCCGACCTGGAGAAGCGCGCAACCCTTCTGTTTTTCACGTTTGCCGATCGTCAGGATCAAATTATCGCTTTGGGCGTTCACGATTATTCGCCGACTGCGGCTGAATTTAATGCGGGAAAGTCTGTTGCCCGCGCGATACTGGGCGGCACAGGCAGGTACATGGCCGCGCGCGGCCAATTGATCAGTACGCGGAATGCAGATGGCTCATATACGCAGGTGTTCACGCTGCTTAAGTGACAGGCTCCCGTGCTGCAATGAAGCGTGCCGGATTGGCACCAACTGCGGTTGTGACCAGCGTTAGATTGAGATGAATTGGCTCAGTTCAAGCCGCCTTGCACTAAGCTCTGATTAGTGCTAGGTTCTGATCGACAAGGGCTTAGGGTGCAGCACGCGCGGCTGGCCCATTCCTTGCTGATGATTGTCTCGGGTTGAAGTCTCGCCATGAGCGATCTGCTCGTCGGGAGGTTTACCCAGAAAGGATTTTCAATTTATGGCTAAAGTTTTAGGTATCGATTTGGGAACCACTAACTCCTGCATGGCCGTGATGGAGGGTGGCGACCCGGTAGTTTTGGAAAACAGTGAAGGCGCGCGCACGACGCCGTCGATCGTTGCGTTTACAAAAAGCGGCGAGCGGCTGGTCGGCCAGGCCGCGAAGCGTCAGGCGATCACTAATCCGCAGAATACAATCTTTTCAATCAAGCGGTTCATGGGCCGCAAGTTCGATGAGGTGCACGAGGAACAGAAACGTGTGCCTTACAAGATTGCGAAGGCCGCGAATGGCGACGTCCACGTCCAAGTAGAAGTAAACGGACAGCTCAAGACTTTTTCGCCGCCGGAGATCTCGGCAATGATCTTGTCCAAAATGAAAGCCGACGCGGAAGCGAAGCTGGGCGAAAAAATCACGCAGGCGGTCATCACCGTGCCGGCGTATTTCAATGACTCGCAACGCAACGCGACCAAGGACGCGGGCAAGATCGCCGGCTTGGAAGTGCTGCGCATCATCAACGAACCCACCGCCGCATCGCTCGCTTACGGTTTGGACAAGAAAAAGGACGAGGAGATCGCCGTTTACGATTTGGGCGGCGGCACATTCGACATTTCAGTTCTTGAAATTGGCGATGGCGTTTTCGAGGTGAAAGCGACCAACGGCGATACGCACCTCGGCGGTGACGACTGGGACGCACGTATCATGGATTGGATCATTAATGAGTTCAAAAAGGATACGGGCATCGATTTAAGCAAGCAGCCGGACGCGGTTCAACGGATCAAGGAGGAAGCTGAGAAAGCGAAAATCGCGCTTTCGAGCTCGCAGGAATACGAGATCAATCTGCCGTTCGTCACGGCGGACGCGAGCGGGCCCAAGCACATTCAGAAGAAGTTGACTCGCTCGAAGATGGAACAGCTTTGCGATGATTTGTTCCAACGCACCATCCCGCCGGTAAAGGCTTGCCTGAAAGACGCAGGCGTGACTGAGAAGGACGTCGACGAGCTCGTGCTGGTGGGCGGCATGACACGAATGCCCAAGGTACAGCAGATTGCGCGCGACCTTATCGGCAAGGAACCTCACAAGGGAGTAAACCCCGACGAAGTGGTCGCGATCGGCGCTGGCATTCAGGGGGGGGTTCTCAAGGGTGACGTCAAAGACGTGCTCCTTCTCGATGTTACCCCGCTTACGCTTTCGATCGAAACAGCCGGCGGCGTTGCCACACCGATGATCCCACGGAACACCACCATTCCGACGCGAAAATCGCAGATCTTTTCAACTTACAGCGACAATCAGCCAGGCGTGGAGATCAAGGTGTTACAGGGCGAGCGGCCACTGTCGCGCGACAATAAACAACTCGGCGTCTTCCACCTCGATGGAATTCCACCCGCCCCGCGCGGTGTTCCACAAATCGAAGTGACGTTCGATACGGACGCGAACGGTATTCTGCACGTCTCGGCCAAAGATTTGGGCACCGGGAAGGAACAGAAAATTTCCATCACCGGCAGCTCCGGTCTTTCCAAGGACGAAGTGGAGAAGATGCAGCGCGAAGCCGAAGCGCATGCTGAAGAAGACAAGAAGGCAAAGGAAGCGATCGAGATCAAGAACAACGCCGACATGCTCGCTTATCAGTCTGAGAAGCAGTTGAAAGAACTCGGCGACAAGATTTCCGGGGACAAGAAAAAGCAGGTCGAGGACGCCATCGCCGCAGTGCGCGACGCGATCAATCGCAACGACACGGACGCGATGAAACGGACCTACGACGAGTTGCAGAACAAGTTCCAGGAAGTCAGCGCCGAGCTTTATAAGCAAGCATCAGCGCAAGCCGGCCCGCGTCCCGAGCCAGGACCTGAAGCGCAGCCGCGCGGTGGGACCGAAGAAGGCGCCGGCCCCGCTAAGCGGGGCGAAGGCGACGTTGTCGATGCTGAGTTCGAAGTCGTGGACGAAGACAAGAAAAAATAACCGAAACAATTTGTCGGCGATTGTCGAAACATCGACAGTCGCCGGCTCAACCCAAAAAAAGAAACAAAGAAGGAGATAAACCTATGGCAGCAGTTAACGTAAAACCGCTCGGAGATCGGGTGCTGGTGCAGCCGCTTGAAGAGCAGGAAGTGAAAAAGGGCGGGATCATTATCCCCGATACCGCCAAGGAAAAACCACAAGAGGGGAAAGTGGTCGCTTTAGGCACCGGTAAAATCGATGACAAGGGTAAGAAGATCGATTTCACGGTGAAGAAGGGCGACAAGGTGCTGATTTCGAAATACGGCGGCACCGAAATCAAAATCGACGATCAGAATTATCTGATCATGCGTGAGGACGACATCCTCGGCATCATCGGGTAATCCCGTCACTCAACAACCTGTCCGCCGTAGCCTTGGCGAAGGCGGATCAACTAACAACTTAGAACTAAAAAATTATGGCAGCTAAACAACTACAATTCGATGAAAATGCGCGGCACACATTGCTGCGCGGTATCGAGAAACTGGCGAGAGCCGTGAAGGCCACACTCGGCCCGAGCGGTCGCAACGTCATTCTCGACAAAAAATTCGGCAGCCCCACGATCACCAAGGACGGAGTGACAGTCGCGAAGGAGATCGAGCTCGAGGATCCGTATGAAAATATGGGTGCCCAGCTCGTGCGCGAAGTCGCTTCCAAAACTTCGGACGTCGCGGGCGACGGCACGACCACAGCGACTATTCTCGCGGAATCCATTTACCGCGAAGGTCTGCGCAACGTCACCGCCGGCGCGAACCCGACTTCGTTGCAGCGCGGCATCATGAAAGGTGTCGATGCAATCGTCGAGGAGCTGAAGAAACTCTCCAAGAAAGTCAGCGATCGCACCGAGATCGCGCAGGTGGCGACCGTTTCGGCCAACTGGGACAAGACGATCGGCGAGATTATTGCCGACGCCATGGACAAGGTTGGCAAGGACGGCACGATCACGGTCGAGGAAGCCAAATCGATCGAGACCACGCTGGAAGTGGTCGAGGGCATGCAGTTCGACAAAGGTTATCTGTCGCCCTACTTCGTGACCAACGCGGAGGCGATGGAAGCCATTCTCGAAAACGCGTACGTCCTCATTTACGAGAAAAAAATCTCGAGCTTGAAGGACCTGCTTCCGCTTGCTCGAGAAAGTCGCGAAGGCCGGCCGGCCGCTCCTCATCATTTCTGAGGACGTGGAAGGCGAAGCGCTCGCAACTCTGGTCGTGAACAAACTGCGCGGCACATTGCAGGTCTGCGCGGTGAAAGCACCGGGCTTCGGCGATCGTCGCAAGGCGATGCTGGAAGATATTGCGGTGCTTACCGGCGGGCGTCTGATCAGCGAAGACCTCGGCATCAAGCTCGAGAACATCAAGCTCGAAGACCTCGGCAGGGCCAAGCGCATTACCATCGACAAGGAGAACACCACCATTGTCGAAGGCGAAGGCAAAAAAGCCGATATCCAGGGCCGCGTCGCACAGATCCGTCGTCAAATTGAAGAGACGACCAGCGATTACGACAAAGAGAAACTGCAGGAGCGTCTGGCGAAACTCGCGGGCGGCGTTGCGGTCATCAACGTCGGCGCTGCGACCGAGACCGAGATGAAAGAGAAAAAGGCGCGCGTCGAAGATGCGTTGCACGCCACGCGTGCGGCGGTTGAGGAAGGCATCGTCCCAGGCGGCGGTGTCGCGTTGCTCCGTGCGCAGAAAGCGCTCGACAACATCAAGGACCTCGAACCTGACGAGAAAGTCGGCGTGGCGATTGTGCGCCGGGCCGTTGAAGAGCCGACGCGTCAACTTGCCGACAACGCGGGCCGCGAAGGCGCGCTCGTTGTCGAGGAAGTGAAAAAGCGCAAAGGCAACGAAGGCTACGACGTTTCCGCCGATGAATACACCGATCTGGTGAAGGCGGGGATTGTCGATCCAACCAAGGTCACGCGCACGGCGCTGCAAAACGCTGCGTCCATCGCGGGCCTGTTGCTCACCACCGAAGCATTGGTCACGGAGATTCCTGAAAAGGAAAAAACTCCTCCAATGCCACCGGGCGGCATGGGCGGCATGGATTATTAATCGACAGCCGAAACAACAATTAACAAACAGCCGAGCTCGCAAGGGCTCGGCTGTTTTGCTTTTCAGCGCGATACGACCGTTCCACGTTGCACTCGATCCACGAGATCTGAAGGTGCGGTAAAGATAAATGCTTTGCCGTCCCGACGAAGTTCCAGAAGACGTGCTCGTTCTAAGTCCAGCAGATCCATTCGTGCGGTTTCGTATACGATTCCATGGCTGCGTTGGTGGCCAGCAACAGTATATCGCATGCCGGGATGCCGTAATGCATGGGCGAGCAACGCTTGCTGGCGGTGATTCAAGTTCGGTGCATGTCGTAGCGTATTCTCGAGTGAACGAAGTTCTTTGCTTTTCGCATCGATGTAATCGTGCAGGCTGTTGATAGCGCGACGGATTACGTCAGACTGATAGATAAGGAAATACGTAACGTCGTTCTCATCAGTTTCGGTGTGAAGAAACGACAGCGCGTAACGTGCAGGCGCTTTCACCAAGATTTCGGAGATTGAGACAAATTCAAACAACCAATAGCCTTGTCGTAACATTGACCAATAAAACAGCGCTCTGGCTGTTCGACCGTTGCCGTCGACAAACGGGTGATCGTATGCGAGCCAGAAGTGGAGCAGGATTGAACGCACCGCTGGATGTATAAAAGGTTGGGCCGACGTTGCTGGTTCTGTGGCGGTACTATTCGCAAACGTACAAAGTGCATCTAATCGTGCCGTCAACTCTTCGGCAGGAGGAGGATTGTGAAAAATTTCGCCGGTGATGTCGTCTTGGACCGTCACTGGCTCATTCGGTCGGCGTAAGCGACCGGCAGCGGTTGGATCATCGAGCGTGTCCTGCGTTACCATTCTGTGCATCTCGAACAGCAAATCCGGATCGAGTGGGCGTTGCTTCCATTCGGCAATTTGTTGCATTGTCCTGTAGTTGTTTAGGATCATTCTCTCCCCGCGCGTACGTGGCGGGCGGCCGCTTCGAATCATCTCCTTGGCGACAGCCCGGGTAGTCGCAGCGCCTTCTAGTTGGCTGCTTGTGACTGCTTCTTGGAACAGCGATCGCATGACGTACTGAGTTCGCGTCTGTGGGTTCACAATTGGATCCGGCAATCCGATGCTCCCGCCGGCACCGAGATCGATCTCGTGTAGACGCCGTGCAATAACATCAGTTATTGCATATCTAAACGGCTCGCCTTTTTTGTCCCGCAACGGGATTTCCTTCAAGGCTGCGCGACGCACAAGCTTCGTCGCACCCCACCATTCCGATGAAGAAAAACCAGCAGGCGGTTTGAGGTGACGCAAGACGTCCCAATGCCGGTACTTGCCCTGCGCTTCATTGCGAACTGCTTCAGTTAAAATGGTCGCCAACCGCTGCCGTGGCAATCCGAGAACGGCGCGTTGGGCCTCATTCGGTGGCTCTTGGGGACATTTCATAATCTACTATTTTACTACTAATTGATACCATATCAGTAGATAAAGCACTTCAATCAACTACTATTTTAGTATATAATAGTATCAAATTAGTAGTCGAAAAATAAAGTCGTGCGCAAGTCGTTGTGCTGCTGTCCAGCGACCCACAAGATTTAGAGATCGGACCGCGTTATTCGGGCACCATTTCGCCTGAGCCGCCGATTGAAGCGGGGAAATCGTTGCAGAAGTGATCAGTGACCCTCCTCCACCGAGCCTACGGCGGGCAGGCGTGTGACCCGCCTTCGCTTGGCTACGGCGTGGCAAGCGTGTGACAAGTGACAAGTCTGCAGACGCTGATTCGAAGAATTGCTGAAATCGTCATTGAGCGATAGAATTCAAGCACATGAGCATTGAGCAAATCGAACAAGCGATCGAAAAGTTTTCGCGCGACGAGCTGGCGGCTTTTCGCAAGTGGTTTCTGGAGTTTGATCAGGAAGCTTGGGACAAGGAGATCGAACAAGACATCGCGGCTGGCAGGTTCGAAGCCGTTCTCCGCGAAGTTGATGACGACATCAAGGCGGGCCGAGTCACTGATCTACCGATGCCGGCTAAGGTCATTGTGCTGGAGGCCATTCGAAAGCTGCCGGACGAGTCTACATTCGATGAGATTCGCGAACGCATCGAATTCATTGCCGGAGTGCGAAAGGGATTGGATGAGATCGAGCGCGGCGAGCTCGTGCCGCTCGATGAAGTGGAGAAGAAGATCGACAAGTGGGCTACGAAATAGTCCTGTCACGTGTCGCTGAATCTGATCTCGCGCAGATCATCGAATACATCGCTTGCGATAATCCCGCTGCGGCCGCGCGTTTCGGCCACGAGCTGGTGGCGCATACCCGCGAGCTGCAGAATTTTCCAGAGATTGGCCGCCTCGTACCGGAATTCCGGATCAAGACGCTTAGGGAGTTGATTCACGGTTCGTATCGAATCGTTTATCAAATAAACGAGCGAAAGAAGGTGATCGAGATTGCGCGGTTCTGGCACGCCGCGAGAGGAACTCCGCAGGTGGGGAGCTAAGATCGACAATTTACTCCGGCATCGTCTGTCCGGAACCGCCGATTGCGGCGGGGAAATCTCTTAGCTTCGGCAGGCCGTGAGTGCAGAAGTTGATTGTTGAGACCGTAAAAGCTCCGTTGGAGCCACGCTCCTTTACGGAGAACGCTTCGCTTTAGTTGAGGGATTGGCACCGCTCATTCGGGCATGGTCTCGCCCGATCCACCGATGGCAGCCGGACAAACCGGCAATTGCATTTTGTTAAAATCTTTTCTGGACGACTGATGGCGAACCTGATGTGATGCGAGCTGGAGTCAGATCCAATGAAGACTCGCTTCCCCTCGCGACTGGGTCGCCCTCGCTGGCAGGCTCTCCTCAGCCACATACGCATCCCTGAATATTCAAAAACAGCGGACGTGTTCCTCACCACCGAAGCACTTTCGATAGCAAAAAATCGTTCTCTAACAAAAAAACCAAGGATTAACTATGTCATTTGAACTCGATCACAAGCTGCTTTCTGCCGTGTGCGCACGGAATTTCTTCCCCATCCCCGACGATCAGATGGTGTTTTTCGGTTTACGCGGTTGTCTTCCAGTCGATCCCGAAGACCATTCGTTCCAACCATCGCGCACATTGAAGGTCGCGGAGGTCAATTATGTAAATCCGCGGTGCACGCTTGGGCAATGGGTGCCGGCGAGCAAGCGTCTGGCGGTTTATCCGGGAAGTACATGCCCAAACCAGGCTTGCGTAATCGGTGCGAGAGGCCGGGGTGGACAGGGCGCGAACCAGCTACTCACGGGTTATTATACTTTCGTCAAGGGCGTTCATCACCCCGACAAGGGCAGCGGCCACCAGGCTTTTCGACAGGAAGAGACGCGGGTCGTCTTACGCAACGTCGACGACATGGATTTCGATTTTCAAGATACGGCAGATCCCGGCATGCAAGCGGACAATCTGCACTGCGGATTCTGTGCGGGTCTTAACGGCGGCTATTCAAGCGCTGGTTGTCAGGTCGTTGCCGGATTCCCTAACCGGCTTGACGGTCAAACTCGAGAATCGGGCCCCTGGGCATTTTTCAGACAGGCCGCCTACGCGCTAGAACAGAAAAGCTTTCGTTATGTGCTGCTTCACGGCACAGACGTTGAGGCTATGGCTCAAGATCCGGATCTGGTGAGGCCAGCGCTGATGCGTTTCGGCTCGCACGGAGAAGAAGTTCGAGCAGCGCAAAACAGGCTGCGGGAACTAGGACTGATAACTTTTGTTCCAGACGCAAATTGCGGTCCGCAAACGCAGTTAGCAGTGATTCGATTCCAAGTACAGCGAATGGGAGCGCAGAATGCCGACGGCATTCTTGGACCCAACACCGCGACGCAACTGGGAATTACTGACTGGCCGACGGTCGGCAAAAACAAGCCTACGGCGGCGGACGGCAGTCCAATTGATTTGCGCGATGCTCATGTCGGAGATGGAGCTAAGCCGAAAGGTGCGAGTAATTTTCGGTTCGCCGGAGATTACAAACTTCCCAAATATGCAGTAGCGGAATTTAGCGCTGCCGCCGGAGTACCTTGGGATGGCGCCGAGCCAATCCATGACTGGAATCAATATGAAGGGTCTGTGGCAGACAGTGGCTACGCTTTCCCCAACGCACCGGTTCCCGCGCTGTTCTACGAAGCGAAATTTGCGATTGATGCAGACGGTTCTGCGCCGGCCGCGGAAACCGACGTGACAGGACAAAGCAACACAACTTTACATGATCGTAATGACGCTCCGCTCAATTCCGACAAATTTCCATTCATCGTTTTGCCATTAAACCAGCAGAGAAATAAGCAGGGAGCGGTTCAAGCGATAGCAGGCCGAACGCTCAATCAAATGGGCGCGCAACTGGGCGATCTAGGTGTGGTCTTGTACAAGAATGGCACGGTGGTCCCTGTGGTTTACGGTGATCGTGGCCCTGCGCTTAGACTAGGCGAAGGCTCGATGATCGTCGCGCGGACACTCGGCATCAACGATGATCCGAATAAAGGGGGTATCGATAAGGGGGAGATCCCGCCGGGAATTGTTCATCTTGTATTTCCTGGAACAACCGACGCGCCTAACAAGATTACGAAGCGAACGGCGCAAGATGTTCAGCGCGACGCATTACACCTTTTTGACACGTTTCGAGGCAAGGCATGATCAAAGGCGCGAAAGAGGATCACAACCGTCGTTTTTTGATCGCCGGATGGCAAAACGCAAATTTACGCTGAAGTCAACATTGAAAGAGCCACCCGCGAATCGTTTCGCTTATCAGTGCCCAATTACTCAAACGCGCTAGCGAGACGAAGTATGACTAATAGTCGATCGTTGGGTTCATGCCTAACAATCTTGATCAATGCAATTGCCATGGGGTCAGAGTTCTGGAGTGCATCCGTGAAAGCGTTCTCGAGCTCGCGATCGGAGCCTACGGCAAAGCCGCCCTTTGCCAGTTCAACGAGTGCACGCTAAATGATGTTGACTCGTTATTCGCGGAGTCGCTAACCTCACGGCATGGCTCGAAGAGCATCAGCTGGAATCACCATCCTAATCTAACAAGGAGTCTCACCATGGCATCAAAAACCACAGTTGTTTCAGTCGATCCCAACGCGAAAACGTGCAAGCCGTTCATCCTCGAAGTGTGGGCAGCAGTCCCCGAATCGGGTTACAAATTCGACCTGCTCGTCGAGAAATCATGTTCCGCGGAAAATGATCCTCTTTGGAAACTGGTGTTCGATTTGTACAAGAAAAACACCGCCGGAAAGTACGAACAGATTCTGCACGTTTCTTTCCAGGCACTCGAACCAAATGAACGTAAGGGAGTAGAGAACATGTCGGTAAATCCAATTAGCTTTAAGACGGCAACCATCGTCGTGCAGGACGTTCATCCCGCAGCCAAGGCTCTGGTCGGAGTTGCCGATCCGACGCCCGACCAAAAGAAACCTTTGCACAATGCGATGAGTAAGGCGGCCGTTAGTGCCATCGAAGTCTAACATTCTATCCAGGCGGCTTCTCGTCGTATCGGCGCTGTTGTTCACACAGCGGGTCCTCGGCGCCGATAGCAGCGAATGTCGGGACGATCTTCGCGATTCCGATCACTACGTCGTGCGTTCGGTCACGGTGGCCGGGCGGTGGGTTCCCTCCATTCAGCTGCCACTTAAGGACGGAGACTCATTTTCGAACGCAAAGGTGCAGGGTTGTATGGAAGCCGTCCGGCAGGCGCTCACATCTTCTGCCAATCAATCGTTCGAGTTAAACAACCTGGGTTCCGTCGGAGTTCTTCATATTGGGCGCTGCTTGAAAGTCGAAGGCAAACAAGTCGACGTAGTTATTCAACCCCGATATCTCCGGGTCGATCTTTATCAGGTCGGTCAAAATATTTTGCCTATCCCACGGTCGTCGCTTCCGAGTTTTTATCAGGCCGTCCCGCCAGCATTGCTCGCGTTTAATCCCGCCCCGGGTTTGTATCAGGATGAGCATTATGGCCTGGCCATCACGTGGGGATGCTCGGCCAGCCTCTTGGATCTGGCGAAAACGCTTCACCACGAGGAAACGACGGATTCGGACCTGCGTCTAGAGCTTGCGGCAAGCGGTCGAAAATCTTTCGCGAACTCATTTTATACGACCGATGTCGATCTTACACTAGCCAAACAGAATCCCGGAGCATTCATCGAAAATCTTGGTTTGGTCACGAATTATCAAGGAAAGGAACAGCCCCAAGGCGACAACAACCTTTCGCGCCAGGCTTTCGAACTTGGTGGAAACGCAAGATTAAGGCCGGACCTCGAATTTGTCCGCACCACCTTGCTCGGAGTGAAATATCAATGGTCGGACAATACCTTCACTGAAAACGGCACGCGAAAATGGACAAACGAAAATTCATTCCAAGCGCACTTGATCACAGAAGGCCGCGCTGCCCGCGGATTTTTACGTGGAGGAATCTGGATCAACACAGCATGTCCTGAAAGCGGCGACTGCTACGAAAGAATCGCTGGTCTGCTCGGTTATGAAAAAGAATTCGTGATTACATCCGGCCAGACGTTGGGCATTGAAACGGTGATAGGGGGCGGGCAAACCTGGGATGCTCCGTCATATGCGCAATTCTACGGCGGAAATTCTGATCGAAACTTTCTTTACGATAGCTTGAACTCTCCCAACATGAGTGCGTTCCCGGCTGGTCCTTGGATTCGCAGCTTTGGAGAAGGACAGGCAACCCCACAAGTTTCTCGCGGCGCCACGAGGTATTGGCAATTCAACGTGAACATCGCGCCACCTATTCCATTTCTTTCTCAACCGCTCATTCCCGACGAAGAAGTGGCGCCAGGTGTCACATTGAAGCAATTCCTAAAAAACAAGGCTGGCGACTCAGCTAATTTCTACGCTGCTCAACTCGTAACTGAAGGCCTTTCACCCGAGGAAGCGCTCGCCAAAGCCAAAGCAACCTACGGCGAAGTAAAACCGGCGGTCGAGTTCATCGCCGATCAAGCAAATATTTATTCGATAAAACCGCTCGTTCTGTGCGATGTCGCTGGAATGGATGCTCCCAATGTTCCCCACCGTGTGCGGGTGGCGGTTGGCGGCGGCCTTCAAATTACTGTGGTCATAGCGAAGTTTGAAATCGGCTACATGCATACAGCAATCGGTCGCGAAAACGACCCAAATGGAAATCTGTTCGCTCGCCTTGTCTTTCAAAACATTTTCTGAGCCAAGCTTAGAACGTCGATGACGGTGCGCATTTGGTTCTTTCGTTCTTTCAAGACGTAGTCTGATAGCAAACGCTGGGCATTGATCAAGATTGGCGGGCTGGTAACTTCTTTCTTCGCTTCGTTTTCGAAAACATTTTTTAAAGGCCTATGTTCCCAAAACACACGGTGTAATGGTGGAAGCATTTACCGCCGTACTGGAAAAGGAGATGCCGGCTATGCCGTGCATCCCGTCGCTGCCAGCTCCTCGATTCCTGATTCATCTGTGTAAATCTGTGTTCATCCGTGGCTAAAATATCTGACTTGCCAAACGCGCGGCTGGCGAATTGTGGCGGCAAATACCATTAGCTAATCGGCAGTCGCAGCCGTATCATGTCTTAACAATCGCAGCGTCAATCGATCGCGCAGATGTGCGGCCCTTCTCTCTGCACACAAAACAGCATCATGAATGCTATCGCTGCTCATAAAGATGAGCTAAAAACATTGCTCGAGAACTTGTCGGGCGACACTGCCGTCTCAGGGATAGGTTTCGTGGCGTCCCTGGATGCTTATATCACGCGCCTCGATACGAATTGCTCAGACACCAGCGCCCACGTCAATCCGCCGCCAGCGCAAATAAAGGGAGAATTAACATGGAACCAACATTGACTCAGAACTGCGCGCTCTACTTCGCGCAGCATAAAACTTCAAAAGGCCGTGCGGCGCTTTTCAAGAAGTTTCGCGCTGCGGCCCACAAGCGGGGGCCGGATGTTCGGCGGCAGTCGACCTCTGGCGACTTATTCATCGTAGCGCGACTTCATCAGGACAACGGTCGCTGAGCCGCGTCATTCATTGCCATCATGGGCCAGAAAGGACGTGCGCGAGACGAGCGCAGTCCGTATGAGAGTCCGGTAACCCAATATGAAACCAACCGTCCAACAAAGCAGCGCGATTTATTTCAAGCGATATAAAGGCTCTAAATCTCGAGCTGCGCTTTTCCGGCAGCTTCGCGCTTCACTCGCAAATCAGATCCACGATGTTAAGCAGCAGACGTTCGGCAACGCATACATCGTGCAAGGGCTTCGATCAGGACAACTGTGGCTGAGAGGCCTGGAATTTTAGTATGCGCGCGGCGATGCGACACACAAGCAGGGTTAGACGTACCGCTTCGCGAAGTGTAATGAGCAAACGAAGCGCAGCCCGATCCTCTGATCAGGAAGTGATGCGACATCTTTCGCGCTCTCAGATTTTCAAAGATTACGAACGGGCTTTTAGCGAAGCGATGGGTTTACCGCTTAATATTCGAGGACACGATTCATGGTCACCTGCACACCATGGCAAAACGGATTACGCTTCGTTCGCCGCGATTCTGGCTCGTTTCAACAAGGCTCGCGCCGCATGCCTAAGGGCCCAAACCGACGCATCCCAAGAACCGGACTCGACGACGCGCACCGCCACCTGGTTTGCGGGACTCTCAGAAAGCGCAGTGCCAGTGTATGTGGGTAACCACATTCTCGGTTTTCTCGAGACGGGCGAAGTAATGCTCAAGAATCCGACAAAGAAACACTTCGCAAGCATCACGCGGCAGCTCCGTGCGTGGGGCTACAAGACGGATTGGAAGCAACTTGAGCGGGCCTATTTTCGGTCGTGCGTTTTATCGCCCGACCGGTATCGCGCGATGTTGCGGCTCCTGAGTATTTTTGCCCAACACCTTTCGATCTTGTCGAATCAACTCGCATTACGGCGCGAAGAGGATGAGCCCGCGAATATGGCGCGAGCGCGACAATTTATCGAGGACCATCAAGCGGAGCCGCTGTCGCTCGGGCGGATCGCCCACGTGGCTAATGTCAGCAGGCATTACTTTTGCAAAATGTTCAAGAAAGCCACTGGGATAAATTTCATCGATTACCTCTCGAGAGTTCGAGTGGAGAAATCGAAGACGCTTTTGCTCAATCCCAACTCGCGAATTAGTGAAGTTGCCTTCGCTTGCGGATTTCAATCCATGACGAACTTCAATCGCGCGTTTAAGCGAGTCGTCCGTCGTTCTCCCACGCAATTTCGCGACGCGCTTCCGAAGCTGCGACGCTCGGTATAGCGCTGTTCCTCCTGTGAGAAAGGCCGAGCAACTCGGCGAGGCGTGACTCATACGAGTCGCAGGCGGGGCAATTGCCGTTCGGCTCGACCCAGTCGGGATGCTGGACGCGCAAGGCGTCGTGGATCTGCTCCCGGGGGCGGCGCAACGTTTACACTGGGGCTAACGCACGGAACCTTCCGCACGCTCGCCGTCAGTGTTAGCGCGTTATTTCACTTTGACTTCGATAGCTTTTGATCTTGCTGTCGTCGTTGTCGGAAGGTGCACTTTTAGCACTCCGTCGCGGAACTCCGCCGTGACTTTCGTGCTATCGGCATCTTCAGGCAGCGTGAAGCTGCGTCGAAAAGTGCCATAGGATCGCTCGATGCGATGGAATTTCTTTTTCTGATCTTCCTTCTCGGTTTTGCGTTCTCCGGAAACGCTAAGAATGCCGTCTTCGACTGTTACCCTAACGTCATCCTTCTTCATTTCAGGCAGGTCCGCCTTGAGAAGATACCCGCGATCATCCTCGCTGATATCAACCTCCGGTGACCAATCTGCGACTGCCAGGCTGTGGATCTCGCCACTGCCCATTCTGGTGGGAAAGCCGCCCAAGAAGAAGGGATTGAAGCGATTTTGTGTCGCTTGTTCCATCTCTCTAAGCGGATTCCATGTTATTACTTTATTTGGTGTATTCATTTTATTTTACCTTTCTGGATTGAGTTAAAGCCATCTTGGTGCATCGCGCTCACCGCTTATTGTCAGGGTCGACCCTAATCTTGCGCACGTTGAGGACGAGGACCGGCTAAAGGCAAACGCTTGGCGATTTCGCCAGATCGCGGTCTTAGCCACGCACACTGGAAAGCCGCGCGCTGCACAGGTCCGCAGACGGGACGGATTCGTCCTTTGGCGAACAGGATGCCTGGGTTCCGATCGTGGGCAACGACATTAGTAATCTAGCTTGCCATAGGCGCGGGGATCACGCATTATGGAGTCCCGATGATCAGGGCGAATTGTCGGGCGCGGTTCACGGCGGCTGATTTCGACTTTATCGTACGCACGCTGGCGCGTTCGCAAACTGACCAAGTCTCGCTGGTCGATCTTTTGAGCGATATCGAAACGCGCGATTGTATTCTCGATCATCCGCGATTGGTCGACGCCATTCTAAATCACTGCGGACATCTGCGGATCTCGTCTCAGTTTTATTTTTACGTTTTGGCCCGGCACGTTTTGCAACAGGGCGGAATTGGCGACCGCAAGCTTTGCGACTATGTCGCGTCTTTGCTGGAAACCTTTTCGCGCGCCAACCAATTGCAGGTTTGCGACGAGATTAGTAATCGCGCTCAGGAATATATTTCGGATATGTTGATCGCGCTGACCCGCGCTACTCCCGAGCAAGCGTTTCTGCTTCGGGCGCACATTGGTAACTATTCGCTGTTCATCAGTGGAATTTTTCATCCGGCGGTTGCCGGACAACAACGCAGCCGCCGCGGCGGACCCGACATTGAATTTTACGAGCAGGTCGGCCGGACGAACTATCACCTTGTTTCCTCGCATGCCGTCGCTCGGCGTTGCGAACTGGATGACGTGTTCGAAGGCTTGGCAGATCAATTTCGCGATGTCCGGCTCGCACTTAATGAGCTTTCCGATCGGTTGCTCAATCTGGACGATCCGGCAGCTGCCGGACGCCCATCGCTCTGCCTGTGAACGAAACACTGTTCAGCCAAATCCAGAAATTGTTCGAGCGGACCTACGCTCAGGTGGGGATCAATCTGGAGGATTGCCTGATCGATCGGACGCGTTGCAAGCAATTATCGATGCTGGCGGGCAGATCCGCGCGCGAATTGAGCGAGCTCGCGCGCACGTTCCTGCGTCGCGCCGGAGACCAGCTTTACGTCGGCATTTATTATTCGCACTGGCTGATCGAGCAACTGGAGCAACATGATCCGCGCGCAGGGTTGGGCGATCGCAATATCCGATCGCTGATCATGTTTGTGGAGGAACTGAATCACGCGCTGCATGCTGCGCTTCAGTTCAAAAGGGGAATCCGCGAGATCGCCTCTGAAGATTTCGCCCGCAATCTCGAGCTCCAGGCGCAGGTCGATACGTATCTTGTCCTTCTTCTGTTTGTCGCCTTTTTCCGAAAACCGCAGCGCGTTTCACAAGCTGACCGCCGCTGGCTTCGCTTTCATCTTTTCGCGCGCCAATGCCCAGAGGCGTTCCGCGATGCGAATCTGCGCGGGCGTTATCTCGAGACGAGTCAGCTCGCGGCGAGTTACACGCGTTACCTCGATACTCTTAATGGCGTTCGTCGCCTGGACGAAATCCGGCGGTTCCATTCGCTCGATTACGGCACAAAAAGGCATCGAATTCTGGCGCTAACGAGCGGCGGCATGAACTAATCGCTACGTACGCTGGCAGGCATAGGCGCGGCACTTGCGCGAGCGCGTCGAGGCGTCGATTACTTTTGGTATGACGACGTATCCGAAAGGCCCAAAAGAAATGACGAATGGCATGCTGTATTTCCCACGGATGCTGGACAAGATTCGGCTGCACGCCCGCGGCGAGCTCCACGAAGATTATCGAGAAAACTTCGGCGCGCTCAAAGCGGCGGACGGGGTGTGCTGCAATTTTCTGCGCGTGCACCATCGCGATCTGATTGAGCGTGTGAAGCAGGGCGGGACGGACGAAGAAATTCTGGAATGGTGTTTCGAAAAGGGCCGTCGCTTGAACGATGGCGATCTCTTTGTTTGGAACGGATTCGCATCGAAGCTCGGATGGCGCGATTCGATCACGCCGCGGCTCGAACAACGAAAAAAGGAGATGGGAATCGCCGATCGCAACGACATTCAGTGCATTCCAGACCTGATCGATTTTGACGAAGGCCGGTCGACATAACCGCGGATGACGCGGATCAAACGGATGCGAATCTTCGTTTTGTCATGGTTGTGCCTAACGAGCGCATTCGCCCAACAAGCCGCGCCAACATCGACATCTACGCCGACGGCGACCCCGGCTATCTTTTCGCCGCAGACACTCGCGGACCTGAAACGATTGCAGCAGGCAGCTTTGAACAGCAACTACGCATACAAGCAGGTTGCACATCTTGCGAATAACATCGGGCCGCGATTGAGCGGATCGGCACAGGCGGCCAAATCAGTTGAGTACGTTGCGAGCGAATTGAAGTCCATCGACTGCGAAGTGCAGCTCGAGAAAGTGATGGTGCCGCATTGGGTGCGCGGCGAAGAAACGGGCGCACTGGTTCAGTTTCCGGGACAGGCCAACAACACGACACAGAAAATTGTTTTGTGCGCGCTCGGCGCAAGCGTCGCGACGCCTGCAAATGGAATTACAGCAGACATCATTGCTGTGAGAAATTTTGACGAACTCAAATCCATGCCTCGTGAGAAAGTCGCGGGCAAAATCGTGCTCTTCAATTATCCATTCGACAAGCAAATGGCCGCGGAAAGTCGTGGCAACGAAGCGTACGGTGAAGCAGTTGTTTATCGAAGCGACGGCCCGAGCGCAGCCGCGCGTCAGGGCGCTGTCGCTTGTTTGATTCGTTCAGTGGGTGGCGCCGACTATCGGCTTCCGCATACCGGACAGACAAATTACGCAAACGATGCGCCAAAAATTCCAGCCGGCGCAGTCACTGCGGAGGACGCAGATTTGATTGTCGATCTCGTGCGACAAGGGCCGGTCAGAATGAAATTGGTTCTCACACCGCAGCAACTACCCGATGTCGAGAGCTACAACGTAATTGGCGACATCAAAGGCAGCGAACATCCCGAGCAAGTAGTCATCGTTTCCGGTCACCTGGATTCGTGGGACTTGGGCACAGGCGCGATCGATGATGGCGCCGGCGTCGCAGTTTCGATGGAAGCTGCGAATCTGATCCAAAAACTTCATCTCAAACCGAAGCGCACGATTCGCGTGATCGCGTGGATGAACGAAGAGAATGGATCGGCCGGATCAAAACAGTACGCAAAAGATCATGGAAAAGAGGATCATTTTGCAGCCATGGAAACAGATGGCGGCGCTGGACATCCCATCGGCATCAACATCAAAGGAAAATTCGAAATTAAAAAGCTACTCGCTCCGGTTTTGGCCGTCCTTCAAGAATCCGGCGCCGGCGGAACAAATTTTTCCGAACACATTGGCGCCGATATCGAACCGCTGGAGAAAGCCGGTGTTCCCGCGTTCAGTCCAATCCAGGATAGCCGTTTCTATTTCAATTATCACCACACCGCCGCTGACACGCTGGACAAGATCGTCCCGAAAGAACTGGCTGAAAATTCCGCTGTCGTCGCTGTCGCTGCGTACGCGCTTGCGAACATGGAACAGCCCTTGCCTCGCTGATACGGTGGGTCATCTGCTGCTGGATCGGCAGCTGCAGCCACGGCCCTGTGGGCCGTCTCTTGCTGTGAAAAGGCATGCCGAAGCGGACCGGTCCCAGGCCGGTGGCTACACGCCAGCTATTCAATTGCGCCGCAAATTGCGCATCTCGTTGAGGACAAGATTTTGCAGTCGCCGGCCGCGATTGCGCAAAAGTCTCCAAGGCCCGGCATCGACGAAGTAAGTGAGCAGAATGCTGTCGCGCGTTTTTACCTCCGGTCCAACCAGACCGACCGAATGCCAGGTGTTATCGGCAACGGCAAACGCGTACCCGGTATTTGGCGAGAATAGCATCTGCGCCTTTTTCGGCTTCTTGCCATTCGGCAATCCCTCGTGAAAAATCGTGCCGATATGCGGCGTTGAGTTGTCGGGCGGCAGGTAAAACTGGACGGTGATGCCCTTCCAGAGCGTGTCCGAGTGCGCGGTAATGAAGTATCCGGAAGTGTCGCGCGTCAGGATTGGCACTGGATACATTCGGATCTTCGCAAAATCAGCTCCGAACCGGTGTCTTAAGCCGGGTGCAAGTCGCTCTACGAAAACTTTTCCCAGCGCTTTGGAACGGAGGACGCGGCCCGCGACGTCCCAGACTTCGCGTTTCTTCGGCGGCAGGTGGCGGGTGTATTCCGGGAAAAGATCGATCTTGGTGCGCGTCGGCTTTCCCTCGGCTGTGACATTTCTTAGTTTAGCTTTGCCAGACAGCGCCCGGTAACCGCCGTCTGCCACCGGCATTGCGTCCAACATTTCGGCGTAGAAATCATCGGGGAACACGCGATCAAATCTCAAATGATAAAATGGCGACTCGTCTGCCTGCGCCCTTTGGATGGATCGCACGGCGAAATCGATCAAGTTTTCAATTGACTGCGGTTGCTCCATCGATCGTTGTCAGACGGCTACTTTAGGAATGCCATTCCGCTGTGCAATGAATAACGCTCCGTCCACTGGCAATTTTCAATTGGATAACGAGTGCAATGCGTGCGCCCGGGTCACCTGTCCTTTTACAGGGAGATGGGGAGGGTGAGGGTTTTTAAGTGCAACTGCGCGATCCTCGCGATCCCTCACCTCCATCCTCTCCCCTTGCCCAAGGGGAGAGGCGAGAAAGACCGCTCAGAATGTGTCGAGCTGGAATGTCGGCGCCGATGATGTTAAGCATCGCAAAGAGAAAGCCGCCGAAAGCGTTCGTGGTTTAATAATGAGCGAGGCAACCGAAAAACATTCGCGTCTCTCGCGTTTCAGCCGTTGGGTGGCGGAGCTACTCCTTGTATTCGTCGGTGTTTACGCGGCGTTTTGGCTCAATAATTTTCAGCAGCATCAGCAGGATACAGAGCGGCACGACCGAATCCTGGCGTCGATCGAGCGAACGCTGCGCGACGGAATCGAGAGCAACAAGATTAACCGCGCGGAACAAGAAAAAGAAGCCGCGGAGTTTCGGCGTGTCCTCGACGCCGGTGAGATGCCGCCGCTGCATCCATTTGTTTTTACGACCGACTACAGCCCCGGCGACTTTGCCACGATGCTGCAAGCCGGCGGCATCCAGCTGCTCGACCTGGAGACGCTTACCGCGCTGCGCAACGACGAATCGGTTATCCGGTGGGGACTGAGCCGCATGGCGCGCTATCAAAAATTAAGTGACGAATTGATCATCCCGAATCTCGACCAGGACATTTCCTTCTTTTACGATCCAGCCACCAAGAAATTGCGAAAACGGTTCGAGATATATCCCGAAGCCTTGGAAGCAAGGGTGAAATTTGCTAACGATCTTGAACGGACCCACACGGAACTGCTCAAACAAATCCAAGCCGAACGCCAACGAAATCATTAATATGAATCCAACACTGCGAGTCGTTGCATTTTCCTTGTCGGTCTTTGCCGCGAGTTTTGCGTCGCCCGCCGATTATCCCACGCCGACGGAAGGCGATTTCACGATTCGGAATTTCAAGTTTGCCTCGGGCGAAAGCTTGCCGGAGTTGCGTCTTCATTATCGGACGTTGGGCAAACCGGAGAAAGATGCGCAGGGCAAAACGATGAACGCAGTTCTGATCATGCACGGGACAACCGGCAGCGGCGCGCAGTTCGTTCCGCGCCCGGAATTTGCGAATGAGCTTTTTGGGAAAGATCAGCCGCTCGATGCGACGAAGTTTTTCATCATCCTGCCGGACGGAATCGGTCACGGCAAATCGAGCAAGCCCAGCGACGGACTCCATGCAAAATTTCCGCGCTACGGATATCTCGACATGGTGGAAGGGCAGTATCGTTTGCTCACCGAAGGACTCGGAGTGAACCACGCGCGCCTCGTGATGGGAACTTCAATGGGCGGGATGCACACCTGGCTCTGGGGCGAGTCGCATCCCGATTTCATGGATGCGCTCATGCCGCTGGCGAGTTTGCCGACCCAAATTTCGGGGCGGAACCGCGCGTGGCGCCGCACTGTCATCGACGCGATTCGCAACGACCCGGCATGGAACGGCGGCGAATACAAAACACAACCATCGAGTCTGCGCACCGCGGCTCAGATGCTCTGGTTCATGAGCAGCAATCCGGTGTTGCGTCAAAAAGAAGCGCCAACGCTAGCGAAAACTGACGAAGCGCTCGACAAATTCGTCAATGACTACGTGAAAACGAGCGACGCAAACGACGTGCTCTACGCGGTCGAAGCCTCACACGATTATGATCCCGAACCAAACCTCGAAAAAATTCGCGCGCCGCTTCTGGCGATCAATTCCGCCGACGACCTGATCAACCCACCGGAGCTGGGCATCCTCGAGCGCGAGATCAAGCGCGTCCCGCGCGGGCGCGCCATTGTGATCCCATTGAGCGACAAAACACGCGGCCACGGCAGCCACACGATCGCGGCGTTGTGGAAAGATGACTTGGTGAACCTGCTACAAGAAACCGAACGGAGTCAGTAATCCCGGACCATCATGGCCCCGACCCTTTTGGTAGCTCTTTGCTCGGCAGCTTCGAGAATTTGGCTTCCATTCCGTGTTCGATCCTTTGCTGCTTGATACTTGCTTTTTGCGTTCTTGAGGGTCACGAGCAGTTTTGTCATTCCGTCATTCAGCCCCTTGTTTCCCGCGTCCCATTCCGACTTTGGCTTGAAAGTCACGCGCGGATAAATCTTCGTTAGGTCTGGCACAACTTTTCCTTCTCTTTGAACTCTCTCAATGATCGGAATCAATTGATCGATGTCACCAAAAGCATATCCGTTGATGTAGTGGTCCGACCAACTGTTGAAAGGCATTCTGCGCCTGGAACAGTTCGAAGCCGGGATCGCCCATGCTGCCCATCTTGTCGCGATCGATCAGACTCGCAAAAAGACGTCCGCGATATTGGGCCGAATAAAACCAGTAAATTGATTCTTTTCTGAAGCCGAGATCATAGAGCCGAATCGCGGCGACGTACACCTCGGCGAAATTGAGAGTGGCCCATGACTGTTTCATTTTCGAGATCGTCGCGACAAACTCGGGTTCGCTTTTCGCGGCCAGGCCACTGCTAAACGGGCCGACGTCAATAGCCGGGCCTTTGGAATTGTAGTACGGCGTGACATAAATCTCGATTCGAGCGGGATCGTTGATGGTTTGCCCAGCAGCGAGACCGGCACAACCGAAAACGGCGATGACGAGAAGAGCGGTGAGATTGCGCTTCATTGCGAGCTAGCGAGCGGGAAGCTCAACCGTAGGTTCGGCTGGCGCAAGTGACAGGGCGTCGCCGAAACTCATAACGACAGGTGTATTCACTTGGGAAATCTGATAGAGGGAAATGTTATGAGGTCCGTCTGGCGCAAACATCTCATCATTTGTCTGTTTCTTGGGCTGCTCGCCGTCCCAATCTATTTCCTGGATCGGGCGTTGCTCGGCAGAGGCGGCGGCGGCAATTGGATCACACTGGATTTCCGGGGCCTTATCTTTTGGACGTACGTCACCTTACTCGCCATCCACGTCACCCTAAGTTCGATTGCCGTTCCGTTATTTCCCAAGGCCGGAGCGTTGCGCATTCACTTTGGATCGATGGTGCTTTCCGTGATCCTGCTCGTTACAGGGCGTCACGGCTTACGGGAAACTGCGCCGTCTGGCCATCTCCAATGAACACCGAGCGGTTCATGGAGAGTCGCAGACCTCTTATGAATGTGATTGAACTAAAAGAGTGGTCGTATTTTCCCGATGAGAGTCATCCAACGGAGATCCGCGTGAGCGTGGTCGTGCATCAATCAGGCAGGTTTGCGGGCAACGTGACCGGGGAGCAAACGGATCCATCAGGCTTCTCAATAACCATTTTCGAATCGACGAACGGACCCGAGAGTCAGCGACAGGTTAGCGGGGAAGAGGCATTCACATATGCATTCCCGCTAAAAGTCCTGACCGCGGTGCGCGCCGACAACGTGCGCATTACGTTGTATCTGTTTAAGGCTCCCAGTGGACCTGCTGCCGGTGATATTACGAAAGTGTTTATGAAGTCGCCGCAGCAGGACGACGATGGCGAGTATTTCTACGGCGCGCTGCCAGCTCCTTCCCAACCCGGCAAATGAGCGAGACTGAGCTGCACCGCAGCAAAGACTCACTCAAGCTATCGTCGCTTTAGCTCGTCGCGAGGTCGTTATAAGATTTGTTCGGTTGCCTTTGCGTTAAGCCCTCGAGCAATTCCATCAGGCGCGTCTCGTAAGAATCACACGTGGGAGACTCGCCATTTGGCTGGACCCATTCGGGATGTTGGATCCGCAGGTCATCGTGAATCTGTTTCCGCAACTCTGCGTAGGTCTGGACTTGTTGAAGCATGACCACTGACCTGTCTGCGCTTACCTCGGTGCCGCCGCCATCGCGTTAGCCAATAAAATAATTGGCCAGACGGCTATGAACACAATCATCCCGAAGGCAACCAGTTCGGATAAATATCCAGGTTGTGTCCGGTAAGCATATCGATCACTGAAGAAACGAGAGACGCGAACGAGCAGCGAGTTAGTAGTTTCCATGTTCATGTCGACAATAGACAACCGTTTGAGTCTCCGCGTTTACCCGCAAAGGTAACGCTCCTGTCACTTTCGGTAGCGGCAACGTTACAGAGTGACGCGCCCTACATTTCTGGGCGGGCCGCGATGGATCGGGGCGCGCCGATGAGTTTGCGATTTATCAGTGACCGGAATGTGGACGTGATGAACTCAGAAATGGTCGGGCTGGGCGCTAGTAATACGCGCCCCCGTAGTAACTGTAATATGGATAGTAAGGGTAATAATCCGGCCCGTAATAAATGTCGTAGCGGGACTCCGGAGTGTGATTGGTCTCGGTGTAACTCCATTCGGCACACCCGCCGAATGAGAGAGCAAAAAGGCCCGCGCACAGCCAGGAGACAATCGATGCCGCCGGCCCGGAGTGTGTTTTCCTTGTTGCGCTCAATGAAACCTCTCTCCAGGTCATTTAAATGCAGCGGCTCAAAGAAACAAAGCCAAAAAATAGATTCCGTAGCCACGCCTCTGTGAGGCGCCTGCTTCCCTAGATCCCCTGTGTGGACGGCGCACCCGCCTTCGCGTCGCTTCGGCGTGGCAAGCAAGCGCCGTGGCTACAGCGCTCGCGAAATTTAAGCGAATAGCGAATCACCTTTGCCACGTGACTTGAGCGCATCGGCACACGGTGTCTGTGCCGACACGTCAATCACCACACGCGTCGCGAATCAGTGCGAATAAGCGCCGTAGTAGTACGGCTCGTAAACGTGCATGCCATCGATGATGCGGTAACGCGGGCCGTTAGGTGCATCCGAAAACGGATACGCTTGGTAGTACCCGTCGTAGTCGCGCCAGTAAGATCCGCTCGGAAAATAATAACCGCTGTCATACGCGGTCACGGGAGGCGCTTCCGCGCAACCCGTGATAAAGACGGCGACGACGACCGCGCAAAGCAACGACAGCAACACCCCTCGCCTGCGGTGTTTGCTTTCGCATTTCCTTGTTCTTTTCATCAGCTAATATAACACCCTTTCAGTGAATCTGTTTCGGTGAATCTGAATTTCATTTTTCGCTTCTTGACGCGGAGCGCGGGACGCTCATTTTGCACCGCGCGATGACGAGAGCTGTTTTTGCTGTTTTCCTGATAGGTCTCTTGCCCGTGTTCGGGCAGGAGCCGCCGAATTTCGACGTGATCATCAAAGGCGGCACGGTTTACGACGGAACGGGCGCTGAGCCGCGACATGTCGATGTTGCGATTCGCGGCGACCGGATCGCAGGCGTCGGCGATTTCAAGAACGCAAAGGCAAAAACAATCATCGATGCGAGGGGGCTTGCCGTGGCGCCCGGGTTCATAAACATGCTTTCGTGGTCAACCGAGTCGCTAATTCAGGATGGCCGGTCGCAAAGCGAGATTCGACAGGGCGTCACTACAGAGATCATGGGCGAAGGCGAATCGATGGGCCCGGTGAACGATCGTGTGCGCGAGCACTTGTTGCGCGAACAGAGCGACATCAAATACGACATCAAATGGAACACGCTCGCGGAATATCTGCGTTATCTGCAGAGCCGCGGTATTTCCTGCAATGTCGCATCGTTCATCGGCGCGACCACGGTCCGCGAGAACGTGATCGGTTTCGAAGATAAAGCAGCCGACGCCGGAACAGCTCGATCAAATGCGCGAACTCGTTCGCAAAGAGATGGAGGCGGGCGCGCTGGGGATTGGCACCTCGCTGATTTATCCGCCTGCATTTTATGCGAAGACGGAAGAGCTGATTGAGCTGTGCAAAGTCGCCGCGAAATACCACGGCAAATACATCTCGCATATGCGCAGCGAAGGGAACCGATTGCTTGAAGCGCTGGACGAACTCATCCGGATCAGCCGGGAAGCAGGAATTCCGGCGGAAGTTTATCACATTAAAGCGGCGGGCGAGCCGAATTGGGGCAAGATCGATGATCTTCTGTCGCGAATTGAAGCGGCGCAGAAGGAAGGACTGAAAATTACGGCAGACATGTACACTTATACGGCCGGCGGTACCGGGCTCGACGCGTGTCTCCCGCCTTGGACTGAGGACGGCGGATACCCGGCGTTGTTCAAGCGACTGCGCGATCCTGCGACGCGTGAAAAAATCAAAACGCAAGTGCAAACGCCAAGTGACGACTGGGAAAATATGTACCTCGCTGCAGGCGGCCCGGAACACATTCTTCTCGGCCAGTTCAAATCGGAAAAATTGAAACCGCTCACTGGCAAAACGCTCGCCGAAGTCGCGAAGATGCGCGGCAAAGATCCAATCGATACGGCGATGGACTTGATCGCCGAGGACGGATCGCGGATCGGGACCATCTATTTCATGATCTCGGAAGAGAATATCAAGAAAGAGCTCGCCAAGCCCTGGATTTCGTTCGGCTCGGACGAGGCGTCACAGGCACCGGAAGGAGTCTTCTTGAAATCGAATCCGCACCCACGCGCCTACGGGAATTTCGCGCGCGTGCTTGGCAAATATGTGCGCGACGAAAAGATTCTTCCCATGACCGACGCGATTCATCGCCTGAGCGGATTGCCCGCCACGAATCTCGGCCTCGATCATCGCGGATTTCTCAAAGATGGAATGTTTGCCGACGTGGTGGTCTTTGATCCTGCGACCATCGCGGATCGCGCCACGTTCGAGAAACCGCACCAATACGCGGTTGGCGTGAAACACGTATTCGTGAACGGCGTACAGGTTCTCAAGGACGGCGAGCACACCGGCGCAAAACCGGGCCGGGCCCTGTGGGGTCCGGGAAAAACGAAGTAAGGAAAACAGATTCCACGCGATAAGATCGACACCTGTAGCCGCTTCCCTGTGGGAAGCGCAATGCGGATGGAGTTTTCAAACCCACGTCGCCCGCAGGGCGACGGCTACAGTTACGCCCGGTCGATTACGACGATCTCCCCGGAATACGGCCAATCGTCTGCGTTTCTGACCAATCCCGCGCGAACTGGATTCTCCCGGACGTAATTCCATTTTTGCGCGTAGCTTTCATCGCTGCGCAGAAGATGATCGAAAAACCCCCGCTGCCAGATTGGCGATTTCGTTCCTGGATGCTCGATTTGCTTTGCGAGGTTTTGTTTCAGCACGCCGATCCAGCGTCCCAGCTCGAAGTCATCGGGTCCACAGACGAATAGATGCAAGTGATCCGGCATGATCACATAGCGGCCCACGGCAATGTTATGCTCCGAATACGCGTGTGTCGCGAATCTTACGAATGCGGCGTGCACCGAGTCCGATGCGAGTAATTTCCTGCGGCGGTACGTGCAGCACGTAACAAAGAACACAGGATTGTGCGGGAAAATCCAGCGCAAGCGCGGCGGAACTCTTGGATATTCGCGCACGCGAGTCTTGTAGCCGCTTCCCTGTGGGGAGCGCAATGCAGGATGTAGCCACAAACCCACGTCGCCCACAGGGCGACGGCTACAGATGGCACTGATGATCGCGCTTCAGTTGAAAACGAAGCGCACGGGGTGGAAGTTTAGTTTTCCGTCATGGATCCAATCAGGAACATTAAGTTGCGTTGGCTGCACGGTGCCTTGCAGGACGTCACCTATGAACTGTCGCGCTCGCAATTTTCCAGGTTTGCTCCGCACGCATGGGAGCCGGCAATCAACGCGTACCGCTGCGAAACATGCATTCGCATTTGCGTCGATCTGGCAGGCGTTGAGCGCTCGCTAATCGATCTCACGGTTGAACCGCGACGCGTGGTGATTCGCGGCACGCGCGAGCTGCCAGAGCCGACGCACGAGGAGGGAAGCGCCGTGCAATTACTGGCAATGGAGATCGATTATGGACCGTTCATACGGGAAGTGCCGTTGCCAGCCGAAGTGGAAATCGACCAGGCCCACGCAGAGCAGCGAAACGGATTGCTCTGGATTTCGCTGCCGTTGAAAGAGCCATGAGCGACAAACAAATCAGCGCGTTACAGCCGGGCCCCGAACTCAAACCGGGGCCGCAGAGCACGATCGCAGCGCCTGCGGACCAAAGCGAAACGCCGCGTATCCCGGAGGAATTATCCATCTTGCCGGTGCGCGGGTTCGTCGTTTTTCCGGGGACGGTTATTCCACTCAATATCCAGCGCGCGGCGTCGCTGAAACTGCTCGATGACACGTTGCCGCGAACAAAGGTGATCGGGTTGCTCGCGCAGCGCGATGAAACGAAGGAAGACCCGACGCCGCAAGACCTCTACTCAATCGGCACAGTCGCGCTTGTGCTCAAGCTCATACGACAGGCGGATGACCATGTGCTGGTTATCGCGCAAGGACTGCGCCGTTTTTCTCTCCGCAAAATTGTCGCGACGTCTCCGTTTTTGCGCGCCGAAGTCGATTTGCCCGAGTCCATCCAGCCGCCAGAAACCAAGGAGTGGGAAGCAACTTTCCGGAACCTGCGCGATTCGGCTGCGAGATTGTTTGAGTTGGCGCCGGACGCACCTGAGCAGGCGCGTCTGATGGTCTTCAATATCGATAACGCCGAGCAGCTCACTGATTTTCTGGCGCCGAACCTGAATGTCGATGTTGCGCAAAAACAGGCGATTCTCGAGGAGCTGGATGTGGAAAAGCGTGTTCGTGCCGTGCAGAAGCAAATCTCGGCGCAATTGGAGATCGCCGAGATCCAACAGCGACTGCAAAAAGATGTGGCCTCGCAATTTTCCGATGCGCAGCGGCGCGCGTATCTGCGTTCGCAGATCAAAGCGATCCAGCGCGAGCTAGGCGAGGCCGAGGGCGGCAGCGAAGAGCAGGCGCAGCAATTGCGCAAGCGGCTCGAGGAAGCCAAGCCGCCAGAAGCGGTGATGAAACAGGCCGAGCGCGAATTGAAACGGCTC
Source organism: uncultured Verrucomicrobiae bacterium (assembly GCA_963725505.1). GTDB lineage: Bacteria > Verrucomicrobiota > Verrucomicrobiia > Chthoniobacterales > UBA10450 > Udaeobacter. The sequence continues at coordinate 63,690 of CAVRYN010000009.1, forward strand.
GATTTTATTCCGTCGGCCAGCCCGGAATTTTCCGTCATCGTCAGTTACATCGAGATCATCGCCGATTTGCCGTGGAATAAATTGAGCAAGGACAATCTCGATCTCGATCAGGCGCAGCAAATCCTCGATCGCGACCATTACGACCTGGAAAAAGTTAAGAAGCGGCTGATCGAATATCTGGCCGTGCGCAAACTCAATCCGCAGGGGCACGGCGCGATCCTTTGTTTTCTCGGACCGCCCGGCGTGGGCAAGACCAGTCTCGGCCAATCGATTGCCGACGCGCTCGGCCGCAAGTTTGTCCGGATCAGCCTGGGCGGGATGCGCGACGAAGCGGAGATTCGCGGTCATCGCCGCACGTATATCGGCTCGATGCCCGGCCGCATCATTCAGGAATTGCGGCGCGCGGGTACGCGCAACCCAGTGTTCATGCTCGATGAGATCGACAAGATCGGCGCGGATTTTCGCGGCGACCCGGCCAGCGCGTTGCTCGAAGTGCTCGATCCGCGGCAAAACAATACGTTTGTCGATCGCTACCTCGACGTGCCGTTCGATCTTTCGCAGGTGATTTTCATCGGCACTGCAAATTACATCGAGGGCATACCTGAACCGCTGCGGGACCGGATCGAAGTGATCTCAATACCCGGTTACACCGAGCGCGAGAAACTCGAAATCGCCAAAAAGTATCTCGTTCCGCGGCAGGTTGAAGAAAACGGACTCAAACCCGACCAATGCGAATTCCAGGAAGAATCGCTTCGCCGAATCATTAACGATTACACTCACGAAGCCGGTGTCCGCGAACTGGAACGCCAGATCGGCGCCGTATGCCGCACGGTCGCCGCGAAATGTGCGCGCGGAGAATGCGCTAGCTTCACGGTGACTCCGGCGTTCATCGGCCAAACGCTCGGACCGGCGCGTTACGTTCGGGAGAGCAAACTAAAAACAAGCCAGCCCGGTGTGGTCACAGGTCTGGCTTACACGCCTGCTGGCGGTGAAGTGTTGCACATCGAAGCGACACGTTATCCCGGCAAAGGCAACATCACGCTCACCGGACACATTGGCGAAGTGATGAAAGAATCCGTCCAGGCCGCGCTGAGTCTCCTTCGCAGCCGCGACGGACAACTGGGCGTGAATTCAGAAGATTTTCGCAAGATGGATATTCACGTGCACGTGCCAGCCGGCGCGGTGCCGAAAGACGGACCATCTGCCGGCATCGCCATGTTCACTGCGCTCGCTTCGCTCTTCAGCAACAGGCCGGTTCGTCCCGATGTCGCTATGACCGGCGAGATCACCTTGCGCGGGCTGGTCCTGCCGATTGGAGGCTTAAAGGAAAAAAGTCTGGCAGCGATGCGTGCCGGGATTACCACGGTCATCATTCCCAAGCTCAACGAAAAAGATCTCGTCGATGTTCCCGAGGAAGCGAAACAAAAACTCAAATTCGTCCCGGTCGAAAACGTCGATGAAGTCCTGGCCGTTGCGTTGGAGAAAGACGGTGCGCCGACTGCATCAGAGTCGAAAGCCGCCTGAGTCGCGGGCGTGCATACTCCGAGACAAACAAATGCCGCAGCAACCGTGGCAATGATGAGCCGCCTGAGGATCCAACAGGGAGTTCGGCCGCCCGTGTGCCGAAAGCTCGGTTACTGCTTGTTCTGCCGCTGCCAGGATTGGAGAATGTAGCCACTCCCGGGGGTGGAAGTGAATTCGGTGGGACGCGGCTTGCCGGCCGGGGCGAAGCACACCTTGTAACCGATCTCTTCCAGCGCGTAGATGCCGAGCATGACTTCTTTCTCGGTCGAGATGGCGTCCATCTCCTTGGGTGTTTTGTTTTCGTCGAGCTTGATCGTCCCCTCTTTGCTGGTGGCGTACTCCGCCGACCCGGGGAAGCGGAAGGTGTCACCCTTAAAGACGATGGTCGTCTGCTTCACCTTATCCTTGGGCCAAGGCGTTCCCGTCTTGCATCGCCGAAACGAGATACCAAGTGCCCTGGAACCTGTCCAGGTCTGTCTTGGGCGCCGGCGCCGCCGGCTCCTGGCGGTTGCACGCCGCCAGCAACAGGCCGAGGGCCGCGATCATCAGCAATCGCGTTTTCATGACGTCCAAAGAGTGGACTCCTGCGTGGCCGAACGCAAGCTGGAAACGCAGTATCGTGAGGCGAACGTTTTGGTGCTGGGCCGGCGTCCGCCGCGGCGGACGCCCTACAAATCTTGGCTACGAGCTATTTCCATTCCCAGTAGTCGGAGTGCGTGTTGCCGTCTGCGTCCACCGCGTATTCGAATAGCACCGCGACCTTGTTCAGCCGGGACCATTTTGGCGGCATGGTTTGCAAATAAATGGCACCGCGATAACTCGCGCTCCCATCTTTCTTCATCGTGCCGACACCATGGCCTGTCCAGGTGGCCATTTTCCCGTCCTTGGTTATCATCACACCTTGTCCTTCGCCGTAGTGTGTCCCGTCCGGACGGACAACGGTCCAGTAGGTGCCCGTGTCCTTTAGGTCAGTGCCCAGCAACGATCCGTTTGCCTGAAACGAGGTTTCCATTTTGGGCGCTCCGCCCAGGTTCGGCAACACCCGTTGCATAGTAACTTTGCCTGATATTTCACCAATCTTTTCGCCTAGCATAAATTTCCTCCTGTTGAAGTTTCTTTTCTTGAATTCGTTGGAATTCGGACTCCGACAATCATAGCGAAAGAAATTCGGGCGTCCACGAAGCTAACTTCAGCGGCGGAGTCGTTTGTGTGACTGCACATGCATTTGTGAGGTCCCTCGTCGTCTGCGCGACTCGGGATGACCGGCGCGAAACGCGTGGGTGATCACCACCCTTCGGTGTTCGCTCGTTGTTCGATCTGCTCGAGACTGGGATCAGTGGTGCTGATCCAATCGCGTGCCTGGTTGATTAGAACCGGATTTACCGGAACCGCGCGCGGAATCTGCTCCCCTCTTGTTACCAGTTCACCCTTGTACTTCACGGGTTTGCCGCGTTTGATTGGAAACTTCCAATGACGCCCGAATTTGTAGAGCGCGTAATACATCGTCTTTGCTTCACCGACGCTGACGCCGCTGCAACGCATGGCGTTGTAGAACATGCGATCACAATCCCACCATGGCCGGTTGTGTTTTTCGTACGCAACGTCGTGCAACACAGAAGCGTTCCGATATTTTCCTTCGAACGGGCCGCCCATGACGGACCAGAGATAACGCGGAATGGATGCGCCATCGGTAACTGAACCGGCAGGCGCGTCCCAAATGAGGCCCTGCGGATCGGTGTAGCTCAACTCGGTCATCACCGTCATCGTCCGCCCATCCGGGTTCCATTTTAAGATCGGGTCACCGCTGTAGTAACCCCATTTGGACCCGGTCGCGCCGGATTGCGTCGCGACAGACGACGCGTCTGAGTTCTTATGTGATGCGCACCCGGTCAAGATGGCGAGCAAACTGACGAGCGCCAAGAATCGAATTCCCTTTTGCATTCCCATGTGAAAGGGGAACGTTCAACGGCTTGCACTGGCTTTCAACTCGCGAACGCGCTCAGAGTCACTGCTAGATTGTTCCCCGCGGGTCATCCTGAGCGAAGTGAAGGACCTCACATAGGTTGTTGCCTCACACACGTTGCTCTGTGTGACACCCACCTCGACTGTGAGGTTCCTCGCTCCGCTCGGAATGACAATGCAACGCGCACGTCGCGCTCCTGTTTCTGCGAAAGCTCTGTGACGAATGGGTAATTGGCTCGATGTTGTAGCCGGCATCGCCGATGCCGGTTGAGGGAAACGGGCTCGTGGAAAAAAACCGGGATCACCGATCCCGGCTACAACGCTGATGTGGAAACAAGGCAAGGTTCGCGCTTCCCTTCTTCTGGTTTCGGGAGCGAAGGCGTGATCGGCTCGCCTTCGGTCTGTTTCCGGTACGGTTGCAGATAAAACATCATGAACACGCCAATCACCACCAGCAACGAACCGATCCATTTCAATAGCCAGCCGGGGTCGCGCAAAATTTGCACCGTGCTTTGGTTAAGATTTTCCGGGTTCCATGAGGCTTGGGAAATTTTGTAAGTCAATCCGGTCCACGTGCGCCACCAGTTACCAGGAAAACTGAACGGGTTATTCATCCAACATGCGCCGGTGGCAGTGTCGCCGTCGGCGGTGACGACGCGCAGCGTACTTTTGAATCCGGCAGGGCTGTCGCTGCCTTCGTTTCGTTTCACTTCAAAATTGAGCAGTTCTAGTCCGATCGGCAGCGAAACTGTTTTCCAGCCGTAGGCAACCATAATTGCATCAGGTGAAGTTCGCCCCGGCGAATCCGTCCTTTGGCGAATCGGAATCGTGATCTGCCAGCCGGCTGGAGCCCATCGCTCGATCGTTTCGCCGTTTTGTTGAACGCGCACGCGCACGCCATCTGGCAAATCGGCTGCTCCGGACAAAGATGCCGATGTTTGTCCGGAGTTCACTGGCATAAAATCCATCTGCGCCTGTGCGCTCGGCATCGTCTCGTCAACAACGAGCTGCCAATCGGCCCAACCCGTTGGCAGCGGTTTATTCAAATCGAGCTTGCCGCTCGATTTCCCGTTCTTTCGTGAAGCGAGCTCGTAAGTGATCGCGCCATCATCGGCGATAAACAACGTGAGATGATTTTGCGTTTCCTCCGCCGGGTGCAGGCATCGTTGGCGGCCCGCCGGTGGTAGTCAGTTCTTTGCCGCCTCCATGCGGATTGGTTTCGGCTTCAGAAACAGGAACACCTTTGCCGAAGAGGGTGACGAACACTGCCGGATTGTTCGGCTCATCACCGAACGAACTCGGTTTCCCTTTCTCGATTCGGAAATCGGGCCAGTAATTCTCGATCCGGAGCGTGAACGGTGTGTTCTCGATCAGCACGTCGCGCCCGAGATTTTTTGCGACATCAAAGATCGTTTCCTTTTCGCCGGACGAAACTACGACGTAGCCCTTATTTCCGTTCACAGGTGCGACCAAACGCACTTTCGCACCGGTGCTGCCGCCTTTGCGAACGTGGCCGATCTGTTCGTCCGGCGCGTTGCTAAACGCGAAAATTGATTCCTCGAGCTCTGTCTCTTGATCGAGACGGACTGGGACATATCCGTCTCGATGCGTCCCATACGTCGAAGTTGGCGGCGCCTCGTTTGAGCTCGATGTTTGCCAAACCCATCGAGAAATTTCCGTGCTGCGAATCATCAGCGAGGAGCCAGCTGTCGAGATGCTGGTTCATCATCGCAGTCGCGATTGTGAAATGCAGTGCCGGCCTGCCCGCCGAAGCTTCAGCGGAGGCGGACGCGCCGCCCCCCTCGCTCGACGGCTTCGGATTTATTTTCCCCTGAATCGCAGGCGCGTAATCGACAATTTGGAGATGCGCGCTGCTGGCGAGAAGACCAAGATCGCGCGGGTGCTGTGGAGAAGGCGGATGATGCAAAAATTCTGCCGGATAACCTTTCACGATTCCATCGACATCGTGCACACGAAGCTGGCGTTCGATCGACCAGAAGTCGATTGGTTGGCGGTTCGCCTTTGAAGAGCGTGATTGTTCCTTCAATGCCCCAAATTCGACCGATTAGTGAACCGATCAGCAGCGTGATGATGCCGAGATGCGTGATGAGAAATGCAAGATGATGTTTGCGCCACGGCCAGCGCGACAGGGCGGAACAGGCAAGATTCGCCCCGAGCAAAACCAGCCAGATATTGAACCAAGGCGCACCGTAAACGTAGGCGCGCGCAACTTTCGCATCGAAACTCGATTCGTAAATCGTGCCAGCAATTGCGGCGACGATGAGCACTGCGAGCAAAACGACAGCGAGTTTGAGCGACGCAAAGAATTCAAAGACCGGGTTGCGTTGCCATGCTCGCCACGGGACGAGTCCGTCCGACTGGCGGACTGGCTGCTCCCTTGAATTCGAGTGTCCCATGCTAACAGCGCACTTTCCCCGAGACGAGGCCATGCTTCAATGATTGAGTTTGTCCGATGGCAGCCGAGTCGTTAGCGAGGATCCAAGTCGAGGGCGCGCAAATTGGTTATCGTCGAATGGGCAATGGCCAGCCGCTTCTGGTCCTGAACGGCTTCGCCGCGACGAGCGCGGACTGGGACCCTTCATTCATCGATGGGCTCGCGTCTTCCAATGATCTCGTTCTTCTGGATCACCGCGGGATCGGCAGCTCTACCGATGATGGAAAGCCATTCGACATCGCCCAGCTTGCCAGTGACGTCGCGCATGTGATCGAGACGCTTGGCTTCGAACGCACAAGCGTACTGGGATGGTCGATGGGTGGATTCATTGCCCAGACGCTCGCCTTGCAGCATCCAGATCGCGTTAACAAGCTCATCTTGTTATCGACAGACCCGGGAGGCGCTGATGCAGAGCTCGCCTCGGCCGCCGTGAGGTCGCAACTGGTCGACACGTCCGGCACGCCTCACGAGCAGGCTCGGCGATTGCTGTCGTTGCTTTTTCCGAGCGGTGTCGCCGAATCCTTGTATCGAGAATTCGGCGACATCGTGGCGGCTGCGCGAGCGCGGTTATCTCCTGACCTGGTCAAGCGTCAAGCTGCGGCGATGGACGCGTGGCACTGCAATGGCGTCGGGAGCCGACTGCGAGAGATAAGCGCGCCAGTGCTTATCGCCACGGGCACTGAGGACGTAGTAATCCCTCCCTCTAATGCGTTGAAACTCGTCAACGACGTTCCCAACGCATGGCTGGCTCAATTCCCGGGCGGTGGCCACGCTTTCATGGCGCAGTATCCACGTCCGCTGGGGGATCTGATCAACGGCTTTCTCGCACTTGGATGAATCGACGCTCAGCGCGTCCACGCTTTCCAACGCTTGCGGATTGGCTTGCGCGTAACGGTTCACATCGATTTTCTTCAGCCGTTTGACGCCGTCTCTCATCGCGTCGGCCGACTTTTCATATTTTTCCCTGGCCGATTTGAACAGTGGCCAGAGGAACGGCAGCGAGAGCAGGCTCCAGTCCAGGTTTTCCAGCGGCGACTTCATCTCAATTTCTGTCTTTCGCTCACTGGCAGAGGCGTGGCGGATCGCCAATCCAATCGCGATCCCGACGCCCAGTGCGCCGAGGATCGTGGGCACGGGATTTTTGCGCACGAAATATTCGGTGCGCTCCCGCGCGCGGCCGGCTTTCTCTTTTGTTCCATCCCACGTCTGACTCATCGCCGTGGAAATTTTCCTTGTTGCTCGACGAAACTGCTCATGCCCACTTGAGCCAATTTCTTCTTCGCGCGGCTGACGCTGCGCCGGAAGCGGTTCGTCCCTCGTAAGATCGTTTTCGTTCGGATTAATCATACAAAAAGAAATCGTATCCCGCCGTGCGATTGCGTTTCTCAAGTCTGGCGTTCCACTCAGTAAAGCGCGCGGCAGCCGTTCATGCAACGCGTGAATTGCGCTTCCCACAGGGAAGCGGCTACAGGATTCGGCGATAGGCGTCGTAAATTTCCTGGCCCCAGAGAACGAAGATCACTTTGTCGATCTGGTCGGTGTTCGCTAGGAATTCGCGAGTGGTTTTCAGCGCGATCTGCGCCGCTTCCGGAATCGGATAGCCGTAAGCACCGCAACTGATCGCCGGAAACGCGATCGTTTTGATTCCGTTTTCCACCGCGAGCTGCAATGAATTCCGGTAGCAATTTGCCAGCGTCTCAGGCTCGCCATGTTTCCCGGCGCGCCAGATCGGCCCGACCGTGTGAATGACGAACCGGGCCGGCAAACGATATCCGCGAGTAATTTTCGCTTGGCCGGGCTCACAACCGCCCAGCGTTCGACATTCGGCGAGCAATTCAGGTCCGGCAGCGCGATGAATCGCGCCGTCCACTCCGCCCCCGCCGAGAAGCGTCGTGTTTGCTGCGTTCACAATGGCATCAACATCGAGCTTCGTGATGTCGCCGCGGACGATTTCGATTTCTCCCATAAATCCAAGCGATCATGGCGCAAGTCGATCAATCTGCCACGAACCATCCGGTTGCCGCGTGTAACGAAAGCGATCGTGCAACCGGTTTGAGCGTCCCTGCCAGAATTCAATCCTATCTGGTTTGAGCCGATAACCGCCCCAGTGCGGCGGCAATGGAACAGGCTTGCCGGAGAAGCGTTCGGTCATGTCTGCCATTCGCGCGTCGAGAACGCGCCGACCGTCGAGCACCTCGCTTTGACGCGACGCCCATGCGCTCAGTTGGCTCCCGATCGGTCGCGAACGAAAATAAGTCAGCGATTCTTTGCGCGAGGTTTTCTCCACTTTTCCGCTGATGCGAATTTGCCGGTCTAATTCGATCCAGTAAAACGCCAGCGCCGCGTACGGATTCCCCTCGAGCTGCTTTCCTTTTTCGCTCCCGTAATTGGTAAAAAAGACGAACCCGTCCTGGTCGAATCCTTTTAGCAACACAATCCGCACTGACGGTCTGGCATCGCGACCAGCCGTTGCGAGGCTCATCGCGTTAACATCGCGAATGCCGGCCTCGATTGCGGCAGTAAACCAATTTCCAAATTGCTTGATCGGATCGGGATCGAGATCGCTCCGGCGCAGACCCTTACCGGCGTGCTCGTAATGCGAGGCCGTTGGGTCTCGTGGCGTCTCCATCAGGGATTCCGAAACTAGGTCGCCGCGGCGAGGGCTCCGAGCCTCGCGGTTTCACGCAGTTTCTCGATGACTTTGGGAATGATTTCAATGGCGCGATCGATTTCGGCTTCGGTGTTAAGCCGGCCAAATGAAAAGCGCAGACTGCGCCGGGCGCCATCGCCATCAGGATTCATCGCGCGCAACACATGCGAAGCTTCCTGCGAACCCGTTCGGCAGGCCGATCCAGCCGAGCAGCAAATACGATGTCGATCCAACAGTAGCAGGGCCGCGGGGGATTCGATTCCTTCAAACGAAAAACTTGATGTGTTTGGTATCCGAAGCGCGCCAGCGCCATTCACGGATGAGCCGCTCACGGATTCAAGAATCGCTTTTTCGAATCGATCGCGCATCGAGTGAACATTCCCTTTCCCTTGTGTCAGATATTTGGCGGCCAGTTCAGCGGCTTTTCCAAGGCCGACGATTCCTGCCACGTTTTCGGTTCCGCCGCGGCGCCCATTTTCCTGGCCACCGCCTGCGATCAACGAACTAAAGCGCGCTCGCCCGTTGACACAAAGCGCGCCTACGCCTTTCGGCCCATGAAATTTGTGCGCGGAAAGGGAAAGAAAATTGATCGCCGTTTCGCGCAAGCGAATAGGGATTTTGCCGATCGCCTGCACAGCATCGGTATGAAAGAGCACGCCTTTCCGGCGACAAATCTCAGCGATTTTCTGAACGGGGAACAGCACGCCAGTTTCGTTGTTCGCCCACATCATCGAAACGAGCGCTGTCTCCGGGCGAATCGCGGCTTCCAATTCAGCAAGATCAACATTGCCATGCTGATCCACGCCGAGAAACGTCACGGCGCAGCCGCGTTTTTCGAGGTCCTGGCAGGGACGCAAGACCGCGCTGTGTTCTACCTGGCTTATCACCACATGTCCGCCACAGCGGATTCGTCCAGTGGCGAATTTCCCGCGCGGGTCGAGCTGCGACGCCGAATGAATCACCGCGTTATTGGATTCCGTTCCGCCGCTGGTGAAAACAATTTCCGACGGTGCACAGCCGAGTAACGCTGCCAGCCGTTCACGCGCCAGATCGACAGCTTTTCGCGCTCTGGCTGCGAACGCGTAACCGCTGGAAGGGTTGCCGTAATACTTCGTCAAAAACGGCAGCATTTCCTCGATCACCGCGGGATCTAGCGGTGTGGTGGCGTTGTTATCGAGGTAAATGATTTCGTCGTCCGCCATGGACTCCATTGTAGAGCTAGTCGCAGCTGCTGCAATGTTGTTCCCGTGGGTCGGCGTTTTGTCGATTCCCGCTCGGCGCGGGCGCTCCAGCGTCAGTCCATCATGGACGGCGGCAGGAATTCGAAGTAGCCGACCTTGAGCTGGCCGCCTTCTTCGACGAGAACGACCTTGAGATTTAAATAGGGATCAAAATCTTCGTCCTTCTTCAACTCCTCCACGCTAATGCCCTGCTGCTGCGCCACCTTTTGAAGTTCCTGCTGTGACAGTTCGGTGTGGATCTGTCCGCGTAAACTCGCGCGCCGGATGTTGGCGGGAATCCAGTCGGGCATCGCGCCGATGGCGAACATGGAGTCCATCGCGCCGAATTGCTCCTTGCTGCGCCGGTTCAAAACGTCGGGCTCGGTCGAAAACACGCTTAGCATCTTAGGCCCGCTAGGTGCGCCACGCGCCGCCTCGACGTATTGCATCAGGTAGGCGAATTGCGCCGCCGTCACGTTCATATACGGTTGTGATTCGTATTGCTGGAAAGTGGCCTGTTCCTCAGCAGGCGTAAACTGATTGAAGGACATTCGCGCCTTGGCATGGCTCGAGAGCAGCGCGTAAGCGTCCGCATATTTCCGGTTGGCGATGGCAATGAAGAACGGCTTTGCCGCGAGGAGATATTTGCGTTCATCGGGTTTCGCGTCCTTGTCTAAAAAATCATCCTCGCTTTTTTGAGCGGCTCTCTCTTTACCGCCCTGAGTTTTCTTGCCGCAATTTATCAGAAACGCCGGCAGTAGAATCGCCGCGATGACTGACCTTGATAGAGCGTCGATTCTTTTCACGTGACACCTCATTAAGAAGAAGACGTAGAAGACGCGTCAACTGGAAAGTTCCCCACTTCCATCTAATCTCTCGCCCATGACGTCCATCTGGGACTTGGCCAATCCGCTACTACGTGACATCGCGGTTTACGAGCCGGGAAAACCAATTGAAGAGACGGCTCGCGAACTCGGTGTCGAGCCAGCGGAAATCATCAAGCTGGCATCGAACGAGAATCCGCTGGGGCCGTCTCCCAAAGCAATCGAGGCCATGCGCGCCGCATTGGAAAACGCGCATTTGTATCCGGACGGCAGCGGATTTTACTTGCGCAAAGCGGTGGCAGCCAAGCTCGGTGTCGCTCCGGAGAACGTGATCCTCGGCAATGGATCAAATGAGGTGATCGAATTTCTCGGTCACGCGTTTCTGAATCCGGGGGATGACGTAATTACTTCTCAGTATGCGTTTATCATCTATAAACTGCTCGCGACCTCTTTCGCTGCGCGCACGATCGAATTGCCGACTCCGAATTTTCAACAGGACCTCGGTGCGACGTTGGATGCAATCACGCCGAAAACGCGCCTGATTTTCATCCCTAACCCAAACAATCCCACCGGCACCTTGATTTCGCAGCGCGCGATCGACAGCTTCATGCCGCGCGTCCCAGAGAACATCGTCGTCGTTTTCGACGAAGCGTATTTTGAATTCCTCGATGATCCACCCGACACGCTGCAATACGTTCGCGAAGGGCGAAATGTGGTGGTGCTGCGCACGTTTTCGAAAATCCATGGCCTCGCTGGTCTGCGGATCGGTTATGGCGTCGCTACCCCAGATTTGATCGAAGTCCTTCATAAGACGAGGCAGCCATTCAATGTGAACAGCATCGCGCAAGCGGGTGCGCTCGCGGCGCTAGAGGACGATGCACACCTGCGCGAGACGAAGCGCGTTGTTGACGAAGGTCGCGCTTATTTGCAGGAGCAATTTTCCGGAATGCAGATCCCTTTCGTGCCAGCCGTCGCGAATTTTGTGATGATAAACGTGGGCGATGGCTGTGCGGTCTTCGAGAAACTGCTGCGACTGAAAGTCATCGTGCGACCGCTCAAAGGCTATGGCTTACCCGAATGGGTCCGCATATCGGTAGGCACGATGGAGGAAAATAAGAAATTAATCACGGCGCTCAGAGAACTGATACGCAGGCAATAGCGCGCGCGAAAAAATCTCAATCGAAAAGCTGCGGAGCACCGCCGCAGCCGAATTTGGCAACCGGAGCGGTTGCCATACAATTGGAATGCCAGAGTCATGACTGTTTGCGACACAATCGCCGCCATCTCGACGCCGCCGGGTGAAGGCGCCATCGCGTTGGTCCGCGTTTCAGGCGCGAATGCGGTCCAAATCGCGGACAAGATTTTCCGCGGCAAAGAAGAACCGTCCCGGTTTGCCCCACACGTTCAACACCTTGGCGAAATCGTCGGCGCGGAAAATCAGTTGATCGATCAAGTAGTGCTCTCAATCCATCGCGCACCCGCGAGTTACACGGGCGAAGATTTGGTCGAGATCAGTTGTCACGGTGGCGCGCTGGTTTCCGCGAAAGTTCTTGAAGCCTGCCTGCGCGCAGGGGCGAGGGCGGCGCGCCCCGGCGAATTCACTGAGCGCGCATTTCTGAACGGCAAAATGGACCTCACCCAGGCCGAGGCCGTGATCGATCTGATTCGTGCCCGGACTGATCTGGCGCTCCGTTCTGCCACCGAACAACTCGAAGGCAGGCTCGGCGAACAAATCAGGAAGATCCGCGATGAATTGATCGCGCTACTGGCGCACATCAACGCGTCGATCGATTTTCCCGAGGAGGGCATAACCCCCGATGAAGGCGAGACATTGTGCGCCCGGCTCGATTGCATTCTCGAAGAGATTGCCGCGTTGCTCGCGACCGCCGATCAGGGTCGCGTTCTGCGCGAAGGCGTGCGCGTAGTGATCTACGGAGCAACTAATGCGGGTAAGTCGAGTTTGCTCAACCGACTGCTTGGCTACGATCGAGTGATCGTCAGCGACACCCACGGCACGACGCGCGACACAATCGAAGAGACGGTCAACCTGGACGGTGTGCCCATCCGGTTGCTCGATACCGCCGGCCTGCGCGCTTCGGAAAGCGAACTGGAGAGCGAAGGAATTGCGCGCACCGAAAAATCGCTGCAACTGGCAGACTTGCGTCTTCACATCGCCGATCGCAACGCGCCCAAGCCGGCGCATTTCAATGGCCGGGCCGACGACGGGAACGAAATTGTCGTTTTAAACAAAAGCGATTTGCCTGAGGAGACTGACTGGAAAGATTTCCCGGCGGTGCGGATTTCCTGCGTAACTGGAGAAGGCCTGCCTCAGCTGCAAACGGAAATTCTGGCGCGGATCAGGCACCAAAATCTGAGGCCGGAAAGCGCAGTGGCGATCAATACGCGGCATCGCGATTGCCTGCGCCGCGCCTTGGAATCATGTGATCGGGCGCGGGCAGCCTTGGTCCAGGAGATATCGCCAGAGTACGTTGCGGTTGATCTGGATCAGGGATTGCGCGCGGTGGGGGAAGTAATCGGCGTAGTCGATGTGGAACAAATTCTCGACTCGGTCTTCAGCCAGTTTTGCATCGGCAAATGACAGCGCGAACATTCGCAATTGTTATGCAAAGCGTGTCATCCCGAAGGAAGTGAGGGATCTCACGTATGGAGCTTGCGCCACACTGGATAAACAGCGTAATCAGTCATCCTGTGAGAGGTCCCTCGCTTTGCTCGGGATGACCTGCTGTAGTTGGGCATGAAAAACGGCTACGATCGACTCGTTAGGCCACTTCTCTTTTCGTTCGATCCGGAGACGGCGCATCGTCTCACCATCGAGTTGCTTCGCGGTGCTTCGCATTTTGATCTCGCGCTGCGCGTGCTCAGATCTTTTCAGCCTCCATCAAAGCCCAAAACGCTATTCGACCTCACCTTTCCAAATCCGATCGGACTTGCGGCTGGATTGGATAAGAACGGTGTTGCCATTCCTGCATGGGCAGCATTGGGTTTCGGCTTCATCGAGATTGGAACGGTGACCGCGAAAGCGCAGCCGGGAAATCCCAAGCCGCGCATCTTTCGATTGCCTGGGCAACAAGCGTTGATCAATCGCCTCGGTTTTAACAACGACGGTGCGGACGCGATCGCGGAACGACTGGGCAGGCTGCGGAGGAGCGGACGATGGCCGGCGGTTCCAGTCGGGATCAACATCGGCAAATCCCGGGCAACGCCGCTCGAACAGGCCACGGACGATTATCTCTACTCATTTCGATTGCTTCGGGATTTTGCCGATTACATCGTGCTGAATGTTAGCTCTCCCAACACGCCCGGCTTACGCGAGTTGCAGGGACCTCAAAGGCTTTCGGAGTTGTTGCACGCGATTGGCAATCAACCGGGCACAGCCGCCAAGCCGGTCCTCGTGAAAATCGCTCCCGATTTATCGCCCACCGAACTGGAAGTTATCATTGCAACCTGTGAAGAAAACAACGTTGCCGGAATTATCGCGACAAACACAACTCTCGATCATTCGTCAATCCCGAGAGAACTGGATGAGGAAGGCGGCTTGAGCGGAGCGCCGTTGCTGGAAAAATCGACCGCGTTGCTGCGCGAGATTGTCGCAAAGTTCGCAATTCCGGTGGTCGCTTCCGGTGGAATTTTCGACGCTGAATCGGCGCAGGAGAAATTTCAGGCTGGCGCCCAGCTCATTCAGCTTTACACCGGATTCGTTTATCGCGGGCCGCGACTTCTTCGCGAAATAATGGAAGCGATGTAGCCACGGCGCTGTGTCGCCGTGCTTTTTGCGTCCGCCTCGACACAGCGAGGCGGCTACAGCACCATGGGACGCATCTTGGACAACAGGAAATGAAACTTTCCCGGAAGATCCTCAAATTTACCGAGCCGCTGACCTATCGGCGCGGCTGGCGCAGGGCGCAACGCACGATTTTTCGCGTGCCGCTTGAGCCGATGTTGGCGGAGATCGATCGCGAACGTGCCCGGGAAATCCAGCAGCGATATGCGGATTCCACTGCGGGATACGCCAAATACGCAAACATCGAGCCGTGGTTGCGATTGAACCGGGAACGCGTGCAGGATTTGAAACTCCATCGCTCAGCATCCAAGCGTGTGCTCGATCTCGGTTGCGGAGGCGGATTTTTCTTGTTCATCCTCAAAAACCTCGGCCATTCAGTCCTGGGACTGGACGTAGAGCGCGTCGTTCTTTTTACGGAATTGCTCGAGCTTTTCGGAGTTCCGCGGGTCGTGTGCAGAATCAGCGCGTTCGAGCCGCTGCCCGATCTCCCTCAAAAGTTTGATTGGATCACGGCATTTTCGGTCAACTTCAACCTTTACCATCCATCGAAAAAACGCTGGGGCACACAGGAATGGGATTTTTTCCTGCGCGATTTGCAGCATCACCTCGCCCCGGGCGGCAAAATCTTTTTCGGCCTTAACCCACAATACGATGGCGACTTCTACACGCCCGAGCTGCGCGATTTCTTCCTCAGCCGAGGCGCAAGTATTGAGCGCGAACGAATTTTCTTTGAAAAGGGACTGCGGTTCTAACCTGTCCTGGTAGGATCGCAACCGCTGTAGCACGCTACAGCACTACGGAGTCGGTGGCGGGGGTTCGGGCGGCAGTTCTTGCGGGAAGCGATGTCGCCAGCGTCGATGTCGATCTTCGATTTGTTGTAATTTTTGGCGCTGTTCGTCAGTAAGATTGGCAGCCATCTGCCGATGCGCCTCCCCGATCGTTTCATGCACGCGCCGGCCCGTCTCTCGTCGAATGTCTCTGAGTTGCGCTGCTGTTTTGTCAATAATGGGCGAAATCCTGGCGACTTGTTCTGGCGTCAGATTGAGCTCGGTGCGGAGCCTTTCCTTCATTCGTGCGCCGATCTGCTCGGGGTGATGAAATCCAAAGAAGAGATGGCGGGCATACAATCCTCCAAGGAACGCGCCACTAATCCCCCCGGCGACAAACACGAGGATGAATCCCGCAATGAGTTTCCATTGCAACGCGCGGTTCATTTCACAAACTCATCTTGGATCGCCGAGTCTGCGATAGCGAATTCGTTCGTAAAAGATTCACTGATTTCGCGGTTTTGACTGGTTTCACGGACGGCTGCGATTGTAGATATGATAATCACCGCTGCCGACAACACAGCGACGCGCCGGACAAGCGACGTGAGTCCATTCGTCCTCGGGGCAGCGGCGCGCCAGAGCGCCACCACACGCGTATCAAATCCAAACGGCATCGTAGCCGCGGTCTCTTCGCGTGCCCGGGCCGCGGATCTCAGCAACCGATCGATTTTTTCGTCTTTCATTGTTTCTCCTTTGCCGAAATTTTCGTCAGCTGTTGTTTCATTTTCTGCCGGGCTCGGAACGCGCGCACCTTAATCAGCGCTGCGCTCCAGCCGGTGATCTTACGGATTTCCTCAACTGAACGTCCCTGCAAGTATAGCAAATCAATCGCCAGCCGCTCGACCGGTTTCAGCGCGGCCAAAAGGTGCTCTACGAGCTGACGCGATGCGACCTGCTGGTCTGGAGCCAACTCCTCGGCCGAGGTGGCCAGATTCTCGATCGTCGCTTGCTCCTCAACACTCAAATCGGCATGGCGAAGTTCAGGCCGCACTTTCTCCGACTCGATTTGGTTGAGGCAGGTGTTCACCGCGATGCGCGAAACCCAATGCTCGATCGGCACCTTGCCCGAATATTGCGATAATTTTTGGAAAACTTTGATAAAAATCATTTGGCAAAGGTCCTCCTCGGCGGTTCGACGCGATCGATGCGCCCGGACGATTTTGGCAACCATGGGATAAAGGTGCCGCACCAGCGCGCGAGCTGCCTGATCGTCGTGCTGAAGCGCAGCCTGAACCAGCGCGCCTGCATCAAAATCATCCATGTGGTCAAGAGCGCATCCACACCATTACCAATGACCGACAATGGCGGGTTGCGGTTACAAGTTTGTATGTAGATGTCCTCGTGCCAAGCGTCTGTCGCCGGTTCGGGCGCTCCCCGCGGCGAGCGCCGCTACATGTGGCGCATCAAACAAAAATTTTTGTAACCGGTGCTCCGCACATTCGGTCATCATCTTTGAAAGCGCGAAGAGCGCACAGCAAACAACAAACATTAATTATGAAACGAAATCTATTAACAGTTCTGGCCGCCAGTGCGATTGCGCTTGGCGGCTTTGTCGTCGTGTATGCACAACCCGGCCCGGGCGGCCCTTGTGGCGCTGGACCCGGGCATGGACACGCGTTCGGCCTGAAGGGGATCACCGACAAACTGAACCTGACCGCTGATCAACAGGCGAAGGTCCAGCCGATCCTCGATGCGGCCAAACCGCAAATCGCCGCCATTCATCAGGAGGCGATGCAGAAGATGAAGACGGTCATGGATAGTACAGTGTCCCAGATCCGTCCGCTGCTTAATGCCGATCAGCAGACGAAGCTCGATGCGATACAAAAAGCGCATCAGGACATGATGAACGCCCATAAAGAGCTTCAAAACGCGATGCAGGAATAACGATCCCAAATTTGGGAGCGATGGGAGAACGGCGGCGACCTGGAAACGGTCGCCGTCGTTTGTTTTTCGTGACGCAGGCGATCCTGCGTGCCGGAGGACGGACTCGCTGCAGTGAGCCTGCAACCATCAGTGACGGTTTGCCGCGCGAACGTTGAAGTCGCAGACAGGATTGGCCTGCGCTACGTTTCCATTTCAGCCCTGTTTCTTTCTCAAGGAAAACAAGACGAAGATGATGCCGAGCGCTGCCGCAATCGCGGCAGCAGTGAAACCCACAGTCGAAATTTCAGCGCGAGACTGAAAACTTTCTTTGAGGTGCGCAGCAAGCCCGATCAGAAAGAAAAGAAATCCTACGCAAATCAGTATCAAGCCGATCGCCTTTTGGTCATCGGTAGAAATCCTCATTTGCGGTGAGCAATCAAATACAATCCGACACTAAAATTCAAGTGCACTCTTTAAATGGAAGGCATTAATGTCGCTGGTGCGCTCGATTAAGCCACTAAGTTTTGCGCTGCTGGCTGTGTTAGCCGGTCTTCGGCTGGACGCCCAGATCGATCGCATTACGGGAAAGAATTTCGCGACGCGATCGGAAGTTCTGGCGCGACATGGAATGGTTTGCACCAGCGTGCCTGCGGCGACGCAGGTCGGCGTCGAGATTTTGAAACGCGGCGGCAGCGCCGTGGACGCGGCGATCGCGGCAAACGCGACACTTGGTTTGATGGAACCCGTCTCGAATGGGATTGGCGGCGATCTTTTCGCAATCGTTTACAGCGCGAAGGAAAACAAACTTTACGGAATCAATGGGAGCGGACGTTCGCCGGCCGGTCTGAGTTATGATCAGATGAAGACCGAGCTGGCGAAGCTGCATCGCGAAACGATTCCACCGATCGGCATGTTGCCAATCAGCGTGCCTGGAACAGTGGACGCATGGGCGGAGCTGCACAAGAAATTCGGGAAACTGAAACTGAGCGATGACCTTGCGCCTGCGATCCGATATGCCGAAGAGGGTTTTCCGGTCACGGAATTGATTGCGTATTACTGGGCGTTTGGCCCGCGGCTGTATAAAGGATTGCCCGGCGCGTTTCTGGAAACCTACACGCTTGACGGCAAAGGTCGCACACCCTCGAAGGGCGACATTTTCAAGAATCCGGCGCTCGCAAAGACGCTACGATTGATCGGCGAAAAAGGGCGCGACGCTTTTTACAAAGGCGAGATCGCTGACAAGATCGACGCGTTCATGCGGGCCAATGGCGGTTTCCTGCGGAAAATCGATTTCGAGAAGCATACATCGACTTGGGTTGAGCCGGTCTCGGTGAATTATCGCGGTTACGATGTGTTCGAGTTGCCGCCGAACGGTCAGGGTATCGCTGCGCTGCAAATTTTGAATATCCTCGAAGGATTCGATCTGCGCGCAATGGGACGCAATTCGCCCGAGACGCTGCACACCATGATCGAAGCGAAAAAACTTGCCTGGGCTGATCGCGCGAAGTTTTATGCCGATCCTGATTTCGCAAAAATTCCACTCACCGGCCTGCTTTCGAAAAGCTACGCAATGGAGCGTCGCAAATTGATCGATCCAGATCACGCGGCGAAAAAGGTCGAGGCTGGCAATCCGGCGCTCGATCATGGCGACACGATTTATCTCTGCACAGCTGACAACGAAGGCAACATGGTCTCGCTGATACAAAGCAATTATCGCGGCATGGGCAGCGGGATCGTAGTGCCTGGTTTGGGTTTCATGTTTCAGGATCGCGGTGAACTTTTCTCGATGGATCCGAGTCACGCGAATGTTTATGCGCCCGGGAAACGGCCGTTCCACACCATCATTCCGGGTTTCGTCATGAAGGATGGCAAACCGTGGGAAGCGTTTGGCGTCATGGGTGGCGGCATGCAACCGCAAGGGCACGTCCAGGTGCTTACGAATCAGATCGATTTCGCTTTGAACGTGCAGGAAGCCGGCGACGCTTCGCGTTGGCAACACGAAGGCGATAACGAACCGACCGGCGAAAAAATGAATGACTCAGGCGGCTACGTCGAGGTCGAGAGCGGCATTCCGTACGAAACCGTGCGCGAACTGCGCAAGAAAGGACACGACGTTCGTTTTGATGTCGGCGGCTATGGCGGTTACCAGGCGATCAAAGTCGAAATGCACGATGGCCAACGCGTCTATGTCGGTGCCAGCGAATCGCGTAAAGACGGGCAAGCGGCAGGGTATTGACTCCACGAAACGGAGAAACGGCGAATGGGTGAAACGGAGAAGAAACATGAATTCTGACGACAAGAAGCAAAATGAAAAGCCGAAATGGCGGAATGGAGAAACGACAAAGAAACCGATCAGGCATTTTCGAGATTTGGATGTTTATCAAAACGCCCTCGAGACCGGATTGCGTGTTTACGAGTTGAGCAAGAAGTTTCCCGATGACGAGCGATATGCGTTAATCGATCAAATTCGTCGTTCCTCGCGCTCCGTCTGCGCAAACATTGCGGAGGCGTGGCGGAAGCGGCGTTATACTGCGGCTTTCATTTCCAAGCTGAGCGATTCCGAAGGCGAGGCCGCCGAAACGCAAGTGCACATCGAGTTTGCATTTCGTCACGGCTACGTCGGTAACACCCAATTCCAGACAATCGATAATGCGTACGAACACATCCTCGGCCAGCTCGTGCGGATGATCGATCACCCGGAGAAGTGGGTCATTGGCGAACGGAAGAACAGGTGAACGCGCAAGACTCGCCCATTCGCCCGCTCGCCGTTTCACCGATTCCCTCTTTATCAATTCTTCGGCGCCTTGAGTTCGGCGAGTTTTTCTTCCGCGCGATCAACGTCGGATTTACCCGCGATGCCCAACTTCAGAAGTTTTTGTTGGCGGCGTACGTTTGCTTCCGCGGCTTCGAGCTCGGCGCGTTGGCGTTTTGCCACCGCGACCTGCGCGGCTTCGGTTAATTGCGCCAGCGCCGCTTTAGCTGCATCTAGCTCATCTTTTGGAGTTTCACCAGACGCAACGCGAGATTCGTCCTCGGCAACTTTTTCTTTGGCCTGTGTGACCCGCGCATTGGCGAGATCCGATTCAGTTCGAACCACCCTCAACAAACGTTGCTCCACTTCTACCTTTGCGAGCACGCCGATTTTGTAGAGGCGCTCCGCGCCGTCTGCATTTCTTTTTGCGCGTTCCAATTGTTTTTCCAAACGCGCAACCTCCGCGTCAGGCGTCCCTGTCGCCGGCACTGGCTCATCCGAAAGGTTTTGTCTTAATATCGGTGGCTCGACGTCGAACGCCTCGGGCTCGTCGGATTTGTTCATCGCCGATGGATCTGCGGCGAGTGTTACGATCGCTGCAGCCAGAAGGGCGACCGGCAACGCGACTGCGCGCATCATGTCGCGAGTTTATCACAGATCCGCGAGTCCGCTGAGGACAGCGGACACTACAGCAGTTTGATGCTGGAGCGGCTGTAGCGTGCGCTGTCTCAGCGCTTCCGGCCACAAGCTGCACAAAATTTCTGAAATTTTTCTTTCCAACTGCCGCTTTCCTTCGATACAAGACCGCTCCGGAGGAGTTTATCAATCCGGCTAGTCGTCAGGTTCCGCTATGCATCGCGATCTTGGCAATGATCGTCTCACCGGCATTGGCCGACCTCTTTCCAGATTCCGGACCGATAGTTTCGGGAAAGACAGCCCATCTTCGTTTTGGGCGTGCGGCTGCGCCGAAACATGCGCCGCTCGCAGTGAAACGAGCGATCTGGGCAGCCAATCAACTTCGCTCCAAGCCGTATCGATACGGCGGCGGTCACAAATCGTTTGATGACCGCGGTTACGATTGTTCCGGAACTGTTTCCTATGTGCTGGCTGCGGCCGGGTTGATCGGTTCTCCGATAAGCTCAACCGAGTTTCGCAGCTACGGCGAGCGCGGCCCTGGCAAATGGATCACCGTCTACGCACGCGAGGGTCACACGTTCGCCGTCATCGCCGGCCTGCGACTGGATACAACACCATTCGATCGTTACACCGGCAAATGGGCGCCGCGCTGGCAAACCGTCTATCGCCCACCGCGCGGTTTCGACGCGAGGCATCCCATCGGGTTGTGAAACCGAATGCGCTGTAGCTGTTCCCAGCGGATTTTCGTTCGCTCGCCGGATCAGACGCGCTGAGGACAGCGCACACTACAGCGATCGTGATCCGCGGTTGTGTTTACCACTTGTTAAGGAATGTTGCGCGGTTCGACGACGCGAAAGGAAGTCCATATGCAGATCATTCGTTCAGTCGTTGTGGCTTCAATGTTATCGCCGCTGTTGCTGACGCCATTTTCCGCAACGGCGCAGGAAAAATCTCATCTCACTTCAGAGCAAGTGACTCACGCCGTTCAAGAAATTGAAAAGCTTGCGCAAAAGAAAATTCAAGAAAACGCGGCGCCCGGGGTGGCGATCGCAGTCGTGTTTCAGGACAAGGTCGTGTATGCGAAAGGATTTGGCGTCCGCGATGCGAATACAAAGACGCCGGTTGACGCGGACACTGTGTTTCAGCTTGCATCGGTTTCCAAACCGATTGGCTCGACGGTGATTGCTGAGCTGGTCGGCGAAGGAAAAATCAGCTGGGACTCAAAGCTGAACATCCTCGATTCCAGTTTCGCGATGTTTGATCCGTGGGTTACGCGCGAAATCACGATCCGCGACATGTATTCGCACCGGAGCGGCATGCCGGATCACGCGGGCGATTTACTCGAGGATCTCGGATTTACCCGCGCGGAAATTTTGCATCGCCTGCGGTACCAACATCCCGCGACCAGTTTTCGTTCGCATTATGCCTATACGAATTTTGGGATGACCGAAGCCGCTGTTGCGGCGGCAAAAGCATACGGGCTCGAATGGGAAGCGCTCTGCCAGGAAAAATTGTATAAGCCACTCGGCATGACTTCAACCAGTTCGCGCTATGCCGATTTTGTCACGCGCTCAAACAAGGCATTGGGCCACGTACTGGTTGGCGGCAAATGGGTGCAAAAGTTCAAGCGCGACCCAGATGCGCAATCGCCGACAGGCGGAGTGAGTTCGTCGGTGAATGATGTAGCGAAATGGATGCGGTTACAGCTTGGGAATGGAAAGTTTGATGGCAGACAAATCGTTGAAGAAAAAGCGTTGGCCGAGACGCGTCATCCGCACATGCTCACCGGCTTTAATCCTTTCACACAACTGCCGACTTTCTACGGGCTGGGGTGGAACGTCAGCTACGATCAGCAGGGTCGGTTGCGCTTGAATCATTCCGGCGCCTTTGACCTGGGCGCGGCGACTTATGTAAATCTCGTTCCCGCTGAACAACTCGGCGTTGTCGTACTCACCAACGGCTATCCAACCGGTTTCGCGGAAGGACTGGGAACGATCTTTGTGGATCTCGCGCTATATGGCAGGTCCACGCAAGACTGGTTTACTCTTTTCAAACAGTTGTTTTCAAATCCGGCAACGACCGGCACCGTACTCGGGTTTGATTATTCGAAACCGCCGGCATCGCTGGCGCCTGCGCTGAAAAACAGCGCCTACGTCGGGCGATATGCGAACGATTTCTTTGGCGACATCTCCATCATCGAAAAGGACGGCGGGTTGGCGATCGTGCAAGGCCCGAAAAGAATGACCTTCGCCATGAAACATTATGATCGCGACACCTTCACGTACGAGACACAAGGCGAAAACGCCGTTGGCCCAAGCGGCATCACTTTTACCATCGGGCCGGACGGTAGAGCGACAAAGGTGCTAGTAGAAAATCTTAACGTCCACGGCGAAGGAGTTTTCAAGCGCGAGCCCGCGCCACAAGCTGCATCACAGAATAGCACTCCAGGCCCCGCGTCCGGTGATTTTGCCGGCCTCGTCGAGATTGGCGGTGAGCGCAAGATGTATCTTGAGTGCCGCGGCGCCGGCAGCCCGACGGTGATTCTCGAGTCCGGGTACCGGAATGATGCCGAAATCTGGAGCGCCCCGCTTGAGCCTGGAATGAGCACTGTGTTTCCGCAGGTTGTCAGGTTCACGCGGGTTTGCGCCTATGACCGCCCGGGAACCTTTCTTGACGCGGATCATTTGGGCCGGAGCACCCCAGTTCCGATGCCACGCACTGCGCGCGATCTCGTTTCCGATCTTCATGTCTTGCTGCGAGCGGCGGATATTCCCGGTCCGTATGTTTTCGCCGCCCATTCCTTTGGCGGCATCTTTGCTCGCTTGTATGCCAGCACTTACCCGAATGAGATTGTTGGAATGGTTCTGGTTGATGCGCTATCCGAGAACGTGAGGTCCGGCCTAACACCCGAACAATGGAAGTTGTATGTGAACTTTGGATTTACGAAGCCGGCGCCCGGGCTCGAAAAATACAAAGAGATCGAGACGCTCGACGTAGATACCAGTTTGGATCAGATGGAAAAAGCAGCGACCGCAGAACCGCTCCGTGCGATCCCTCTTTTTGTTCTGACGCAAGGTCAACCGTTCGATCTCAGCCCATGGCAGCCGTTGCCCGCCGATTTTCCTGGAGCACTGAACACGGCATGGCACACGGGACAGGACGCGCTGGCGACACTTACACCAAATGCCAAGCACACAGTCGCGACCAAAAGCTCGCACTATATTCAAGTTCAGGAACCGCAACTGGTGATTGACGCAATCAAGCAGGTTGTCGAGGCAGTCCGCAATCCGTCGGTGTGGATGACCGCGCCCATGCGAAATTGATGACGACTCGGCTGAAAACATTTGCGCGCCGCAATCCAAATTGGAGAAGGGATGCATCTAGTTTCGGTTTCACGCCGTCCGACTTGCGCCAGTTGCGCGCGTTGAAAACGCCGGCGGGCGTACAGAAGTTTCTCGACGAGCTGCCTTACAACCTGAGTTACACCGCGCACTCGCCCAAAAAGGTTCTGCACGATCGAACCGCGTCATGTCTTGAAGGTGGAATTTTCGGAGCGGCCGCGCTTCGCGTGCTCGGGTTTCCGCCATTAATTTTCGATCTGGAAGCGGAACAGGATACCGATCATGTCGTTGCGATTTTCAAAGTGCGCGGGCATTGGGGTGCGGTAGCGAAATCGAATTTCACCGGCTGCCGTTATCGCGAGCCGGTGTATCGCACCCTGCGCGAGCTGGCCATGAGTTATTTTAATATTTACTTTAACCTGCGCGGCGAACGCACGCTGCGACGGTACTCGCGCCCGGTAAACCTCGCGCGATTCGATCATCTGCACTGGATGAGCACGGAAAAACCGGTCTGGTTCATCGCCGAACATCTCTGCGAAATCCCGCACATTTCATTGCTCACACCGGCAATGGAAAAAAACCTCACCCGCGTCGATCGCCGCACGTTGCGCGGCGAAATGCTCGGCCACAGAAAAAAATGATTTCCGTAACTGTAGCCGCGGCGCTATGTCGCCGTGCTGCGGAAGATCGCTTCGGCGATTTTGGCTTGTGCCCGCAGGAAGCCTGCCGTTAGAAGAGAAGCCATGGATTCTCTTTACGCGGAGTCCCTCCCAGCAAGAAGCCGAAATAATGCGAACGAGACTTTCGTCGAATTGTAGTTAGGTCTATGCAGCCCGCGACCGATGACAGAAGCCACCGAAGGATCCGGATGTCCCCTCCGGTTTGGGTAGTGGTCATCTGCGCGATCTTCGGATTGCTCGTCGGAAGGTTTGGGGAGAGGCTCAGCACTGTCAGCGCTCTTCTGCTCGCCGCTTTGCTCTGGTTAGTCATCGCGGTATTTTGGATGATTCCTTCCTTGCGCCGCTTACGGCGACGATATGAAACCGATCCACTGCGGACAAAGCGTCAGACCTAACCAATCGCTCGAGCCAACCGCTGGCCGCTTTGAAGTCCACGTTGATTTTGTGAAACAGTTCTTTGTGTTTGCCACGCTCGCCCTCGCCAGCGGTGGCTCAGCTCCGTCTCGTTAGATGTTTGTGTGACACCCATCGCCTGTCGTGAAAGCAAGATGCCACTAGCCGTTCACGTGCCGAAAACTCCAGCGCAGTTGGACCAGGTTCGGGCTCTCATGCGATCGTTCATCGCTTGGCACAAAGAGCGACATGGCGAGGACATTGACCTCATCAATGCATACTTTGATGACGCCGCGTTTGAGGAGGAGCTGGCTTCGCTGCCCGGCAAGTACGGCCCGCCGCGAGGACAATTGCTTCTGGCAACGCTGGATGAAGCGCCGGTCGGTTGCGTGGCCTTGCGCGAGATTGACTCCGGCAGTTGCGAAATGAAGCGAATGTTTGTTTACCCACAGCATCACGGCAAAGGCGTTGGACGGGCCTTAGCCGAAGCAATCATCAAAGAGGCGCGCGGCTTGGGCTACCAAGTCATGCGACTGGACACGAGTGTTCGCCAGGAGGAGGCCAACGCACTTTACCGACGGCTGGGCTTCCAGGCCACCAAGCCTTACTATGAACTTCCGGAGGATGTCCGGAACTGGCTCGTTTTCATGGAGCTAAAGCTATAGCTATGGAATCCAATCTCATGACAACGATCCAAAATGACTCCAACGAACTTGCCGGCAAACGAGCACTAGTTACAGGCGGAACAAAGGGGATGGGCGAAGCGATCGTCAGGCGCCTGAGGCGGGCCGGTGCAACGGTTATGACGATCGCTCGCTCAAAGCCCGATGGGCTTCAGTCGCCAGAGTTCTTCATTCAATCCGACATCAGCACGCCTCAGGGCGTGGAGAAAGTGGTGAAGGAGGTACTCGCCCGTCTCGGCGGCGTGGACATCCTTATCAATAATGTGGGCGGTTCTTCTGCGCCGAGTGGCGGCGCGCTTGCCCTCAGTGACGAGGATTGGCAGCAGACCTTCAACGCGAATTTGTTCGCCGCTGTCCGTTTGGATCGAGCATTGCTGCCCAAGATGCTGGAGCAGAAGTCAGGTGTTATCATCCACATTTCGTCTATCCAGAGCTCACTCCCGCTTTATGATGCGACTTTGGCGTATGCTGCGGCCAAAGCGGCATTGACCAACTATAGCAAAGGACTCTCGAACGAAGTCGCGCCCAAGGGAGTACGAGTCATGGCGGTAGCTCCCGGTTTCATCGAGACGACAGCGGCCACGGGACTGATCGAGAGATTAGCTGCTAATGCAGGGACAGACTTCGATACGGCAAGACAAGGGCTGATGGATTCACTCGGCGGCATTCCTATCGGTCGCACCGGTCGCCCGGAAGAAGTTGCCGAGCTTGTTGCTTTCCTGGTATCCGACCGCGCTCCCTATATCAACGGCACTGAGATCGTCATCGACGGCGGAACCATTCCGACAGTCTAACCAACCAAAGCGATCAAAGCGCACACGATGAATATCGACGTACCGCCGACCATCGCCACGTTTTTCCAAGCATTCAACGCGCACGACGCGGATGCCCTCACCGCTCTTTTCACCGGGGATGCGCTTGTGACTGATGAAGGATGCGAATATCGCGGCACGGATGCAATCAAAGCATGGATACAGAAAGCTAACGCCTCCTACAAACCACGTGCGGTCCCGACCGATTTAGCCCACTCGGACGGAAAGATTGTTGTTACGACGCAAGTTAGCGGCACGTTTCCGGGAAGTCCAGCTCCACTGCACTACCACTTTACGCTCAGTGACGACAAGATTGCCGCATTAACCTGCGACTGATACGGGTGCCAGCGCCTCACGAATCACCGCAACATCTAACCCCTATGTGGGGAGTCAAGCGCGGTAAGTTAGTCAGTTCATAGGTTTGGGGTGGGTTGAGGTTGGTGGTGGTTTGGAGCGTGTCCTCTTCGGTTTACTCACCGGAGTTGGTCTTCCAGTGGTCATACTCCTATCCGTCCCGCAGGCGCGGGACCATTTGATCAATGCGATCACGTGTGGAAGAGGAGCGTGGAGGCGGGCCCAATCTAAAGCGACGCTCGCGAAGCGAATCGGAGCCGGTTAGACGCCGGGCACTCACCTCGCACGTTCCAAGGTGCGCTAAAAAAAGAACTGTTCCCCTCGAACCTCCTTTGTCTTTTTTCGTTCTGTGTTTTTTAAATTTCTAATCCTAGTTGCTTTTGTGTGAGCCGGCCGGTGCGGATGCGCCACAGATCAATCGCCAACTGTCGGGCCAAAGCCACGATGGCTTTTTTGCGCGCGGGGCCGGTGGTGAGCTGGCCTTTGGCCAGGCGGGCTTTCCATTTGCGTACCGCTCTGTAGTTGGGCTGGAAGCGGACCATTCTCCAGGCCAATTCCACCAGGGCGGCGCGCAGACGCGGATTGCCGTGTTTGGTGACGCAGCTTTGCAACCGGGTATTGCCGCTGGAGTATTCCCCGGGACACAGCCCGGTGTAGCTGGCGATCTGACGCCGATTGTTAAACCGATGCCAGTTGCCGATCTCCCGATCAATCACCACGCTGGTCATTTTCCCCAGGCCGCGCGGTTGTTCCGGCACAGCGGCGTCTTGGAGCTGAAGCGTCAGCGCGGCGATCTTTTGCTGTAGAGCAATCAGGATCGGTTGACTGTTTTGCAGCAGCTCTTTGATCCACTTGGGCACGCACAGCGAGGCAAACCCACGCGGCTTCCACCAGTTTTGCACCGGCTCGATGCCGTGATTGACCATTAAACTGCGCCCCTGGGCTTCCAACACCTTGCGCACTTTGACCAACTGCTCCCGCTGCCGATGAATGGCCCGAGAGCGTTCCTCTTCTTCGCTGGGCACTCGCACCCTCGCCAGCGCGTGCCGATTGCCTTGGAGAAAGCGATCCAGCTTTAAACAGAGCGCTTTGGCATCCAGCCCGTCGGTCTTTACCCGCTTGTTTTGCTCATCCAACTTTTGCGGGCAAACCACGTAGCAATCAATGCCCAAGGCACTGAGCTGCCGCTGCAAACAAAAGCCAAACCCGCACGCCTCATACACCGCGTGCACTGTCGCGCCACTGGCCTTGAGTTTGGCTGCCCAATGCAGAAACGCTTCCTTGTGGAAACGCCGGGGCGGTTTGGGGTTGGTGCCATCTTGCTGCATCACCACCACATAAAAATCCTGATGCACATCAATCCCAAGCTTGATGTCAGCTTTACCGCCATTAAACTGGCAGCGGGTTCCCTCGTGTGAGGACAACTCAGTGTGATAAACACTATTCATATTGCCGGGTGTAGGTTCCAAACCCGCACCCGACAATCCCCATCATGTCATCTAAGCGCTGCAGCGAACGGCTGGCCGCTCCGATGGCTAGCTTATGCTAGCTACAACCTCTTACTCGCAGCCACGCGCGGAGTCGCCAGCCGTCGCTGATCTTGGGTCTCGTTAGGCAAAGATCACGCGTGAGATGACAACCGACGAGTTTCGAAAGTTAGCGCTGGAGATTCCGACGGCCGTCGAGCGGTCGCACATGAATCACCCCGATTTCCGCGTCGCCGGAAAGATTTTCGCGTCACTTGGTGTCCCCGACAAAAACTGGGGCATGGTGAAGCTCACGCCCGAGCAGCAGCGCAGATTCATTGGGAAGGTACCTAAAGTTTTCAAGCCGTGTAGCGGCGCCTGGGGCCGCGGAGGCTGCCACGAATGTTTATCTTGCTTCAGCGAGAGCGAGCGTTGTGCGCGCTGCTCTCGACGCTGCGGCGAACAACGTCGCCTCGAAGAAGAAAAAGAAAACGCCCAACGCGTTAAGTCGCATCGAACGTCCAACGCCCAATGATGCCGGCAAGTCGTAGACAGGCCGCTAGCAGGGCGTTACCCAGAGCCTTCGAAAAACGCGTTGTCAAATGTCGGCTGAAATGGGCCGGGCTCGGTTTCGCCGATTCGAAATCGGGGACTGATTTCGAATTGGGTAGCACAATGGATTTCCATGTCCATCCGGCCGCACTTTGTCAGCGACGCGCGCATTGTCGCCAGCGCCAGCGCGGGCGTGTTGCAATCGCGGCTGAGGTGCCCGAGCACGATGCGCTCGATTTTTCCCGGCAATAATTCCTCGATCACGCCTGCTGCAGCCGTGTTCGACAGATGACCGTGTCGCGATTGGATGCGTTGTTTCACCGGCCACGGCCGATGCGTGTCGTTCTGCAAAAGTTTTTCATCGTGATTTGTCTCGATCACGAGCGTTTGCACCTGGCGCAAGCGCTCAACGATCAGCTTGGTCACGTAACCGAGATCGGTGACGAACCCAAGGCTGCCTGAACCTGCGTGAAAGACGAACCCCACCGGATCCACGGCGTCGTGCGGCACGGGAAACGCCTGCACGGTAATGTCGCAGATGGAAAACTCCGAACCAGTCTCAAAAATTCGCCAATTCCGACGTCCGTCTAAGAGACCGTTGCACCGAAGGGCCTCTGCCGTGAGCCGATTGCAATAAATCGGCAGATCGAATTTACGGCAGAGAACTTCAAGTCCGCAGATATGATCGGTGTGTTCGTGCGTGAGGAGTACGCCGTCCAGCTGCTCCGGCGCCACCCTGCACTGCTCCAGGCGCAACGCCAATTGCCGCGCGCTCAGGCCGCCATCGACAAGAATCTTGCAATGATCGGTTGCGACCAGCGCACTGTTTCCCGCGCTGCCGCTGCCGAGCATGGTCAAGCTGAACACGGGTCCTAAATTAACCGTGTTGCTTCAGCTTACGCAAACGGAAATCGGCTGCTCGGCCCAGAGCGTGCCGTCGAAAACACGTAAGCGAGGCGAGAATTCTGGTCGCTTCGCGTGACGTAGCGGAGTCTGGTCATGCACAGACGATCTCTTTCGGCAGAATGAACCGAATCATCAAAATCCCGATCATTCATTTTGCCCATATGCGGTCGATCCGGAGAGTCGGCCATGCGGTACCGGCAAAACGTACGACTAAGGTCCTATATCCGCCACCGGCTATTTCGTCTAGACTCTCATAGAAAAGTAGATCTGAATCCGGGGTTAAGGAAAGGAGCCCTTTCTCGGTGTCTTCTTCCCCTCTTTCAGACCTCGCAGCAGCAGGGTCAACTACCGAGAGAAAGAAAGAACATATCCATGAATCCATCGAATCGGGCCAAAAACACTAATCCACTATTCCTCGTCACCCTTGTAGTCGCTTGCTTTGCGCTTTCGCCAGCCCAAGCACAGCTATCGCCACCGCCAGATGGCGGCTATCCGAACTTCACCACTGCTGAGGGGGATGCTGCGCTGTTCAGCCTCACGACAGGTAGCGACAACACGGCCATTGGCTCTAATGCGCTCTCCAACAATACAACCGGTCCACAAAATACGGCCATCGGTTCTCTTGCGCTCCAGAACAACACGGTTCATGGCGCCAACACCGCCACCGGCTACGGCGCGCTTTTTTCCAATACCGGCAGCAACAACACCGCCACTGGAACCCTCGCGCTCGCGAATAATACAACCGCCGACGAAAATACCGCTGTCGGGTACACTGCGCTTCTGAACAACACAACTGGCCCCCAAAACACCGCTACCGGTGCGTTTGCGCTCCAGAACAACACGACCGCGGACTCCAACACGGCCGACGGTTGGTCAGCGCTTTATACCAACACAACCGGCGTCAACAACACGGGGGTCGGTTGGGGCGCGCTCTATAGCAACACCACGGCCAACAACAACACTGCTACGGGCAATGGAGCGCTCTATTTCAATACAACCGGCGGCAGCAACACGGCCAACGGCAATGAAGCGCTTCAATTCAACACAACCGGCCCCTCAAACACGGCCGCCGGTGCTTTTGCACTCTTTGACAACACGACCGGGCCCCAAAACACCGCCACTGGGTACGGTGCGCTGGCTAGCAACACGACTGCTGGCAACAACACGGCTACCGGGACCGCTGCGCTTCAGAACAGCACGACCGCTGGCAACAACACGGCTACTGGCGCTTTTGCACTCGGTCATACCACGACCGGGGCCGGCAACACGGCCACTGGTTTTGTCGCGCTCTTTAACAACGTGACCGGCAGCAGCAACATCGCGGTAGGCAACGGTGCTGGTTTTAACCTGACCACCGGTAGTAACAACATCGATATTGGTAATCAAGGTGTTGCCGCAGAAGCAAACACCATTCGAATCGGTACAGGGGGAACGCAGTCGAAGACGTTTATTGCCGGGATCAGTGCAACAGGAGTTCAAGGTCAGGCCGTTAAAATAAACGCGGCCGGCCAGCTTGGCGTTGGAGGGTCTTCCGAGCGGTTCAAGGAACAGATTAAGCCCATGGCTAACGCTAGCGAAGCGATCCTCGCGCTCAAACCCGTTACCTTTCGCTACAAGAAGGAGATTGATCCTGACCGCACGCAGCAATTTGGCCTCGTTGCCGAGGACGTGGCAAAGGTGAATCCGGATCTGGTTGTTCGCGATGCAGACGGAAAGCCGTTCACTGTGAGTTATGACGCGGTGAACGCGATGTTGCTTAACGAGTTTCTAAAAGAGCACTGCACAGTCCAGGAACAACAAGCCACCATCACCCAACTAATGACAACGGTGGCGCAGCAACAAAAAGATTTCACAGCACGTCTCAAAGAACAGGACTCGAAGATCCAGAAAGTGAGCGACCAGGTGGAGCTAGCCAAACCTGCGCTACGAACGGTCAACAACAATCGGTAAGCCTGACAAGCAGGCGTCTTTCACAATCAGCCGTCGCGTTTTCAGCAACGCGACGGCTTTTGTTTTGCTTCAAGAACAATAGGAATGAATTCCCGAAGCTCTTCCTCGTATGAAACGGCTGTCATTTTTATCTCGTGAACCCCGGGGAGATCTTGCAATGATTGGTTGCGACCAGGGCGCTGTTTCCCGCGCTCCCGCTCCCGAGCATGGTCAAGCTAAACACGGGTCTCAAGATAGTCGCGTGATTTCAATTTGTGCAAACGGAAACAGCGAGAAAGACGAACGGGAACAAATATTGAAAACATGTTTGCCGAAATGAATTTGCAGCCGCCGCGGAGACTACTTCTGCACATTTTTTGCAAAGACGTGTTTGGCAGCGGCCTGTTCCTGGCGTGCTAAAGACACAAGCTTAGCTGTAGTGGCAGGTGCAAGATCATAGCCCGCTAACGTTGCTCCCACGATTAGTGTGCCATCGAGCGCGCCGAGGCCGATGTGGGTCTCGCCATCCTGGGTCACGCTTCCAATAAAAGTCTCGTGGCCGAGATTCTTTTCGTTAACCGGCTTGAAGCCCACAACAGTTTTGCTCTTCTGAACAGCTTCCTGAAAGGCCGACGACGCATCACTTGCGCTCGCGTATTGGTCCACGGTGATCGTTGCTCTCTTTGAGTTGTCGTTGTTCGCGTAGATGACGCTCCTCGTTGCTATCGGGTTACCGACGGCGGTTACGTTTTCGCCCGTACTTGCTTCGCGACGAAGTTCAGGAAACGAGCGATTCACCACGCTGACTGGAACAACTACCTTGCGAGGGAGCAAAGACTTAGAACCGCTCGTGGTGCTGTTGGCAGGTGATGATAATTGCCCGTCTGCGGTCAGTGAGATAATCCCAATTAGAAAGATAAGCACTCGTGTCCCAAGTCTAAGCTCCAATTTTTCGGCCTTCTGGCTAATCCGTCCGCCCATTCTCGCAGTACGCATATTCATTAATGAGTGAAACATCAATTTGATTCGCATCTTCCCGTCGTTATTCGGGTGTTCTGCGGATCGTCCATCGCCCATAGGAGAAGACAATGGCCGCAACGATCATGGTGAGTGCGACCAGGATTCCCGACTCGCCGATCCACAGCTCTGCCTGAGCGCCGTGACTCGCCGGATCAAACGCGGCTTGGATAATGGCGTTCCAGGCTGAGTGTAGCGTGATCGCGGGCCAGATGCTGCCCGTCTCCAGCCGCAGGCGCGCGAACACGAAGCTAAATGCCGTGGCCGTGATCATCCAGAGCAGAGCTGCAAGGAAGCGCGGCGGACCCACGAGGTATATGCCTCCCAGGATTAAAGGCACATGCCAGAGACCCCAGATCAAGCCGCTCATTAGAATGGGT
This sequence comes from uncultured Verrucomicrobiae bacterium, assembly GCA_963725505.1. Taxonomy (GTDB): domain Bacteria; phylum Verrucomicrobiota; class Verrucomicrobiia; order Chthoniobacterales; family UBA10450; genus Udaeobacter. The sequence goes on from CAVRYN010000009.1 coordinate 96,718, forward strand.
TTGGGCCACCCAGCGTCAACGAGGCGCGTGAGCATGTAACCACGCCAGCCGAGCTCTTCGCCGGCGGCCGTGCGAGCGCTGTAGACGGTTACGACAGTGGCAGCGACGGCAAGGTTAATCATGAACACTACGGCTGGGGAAGTTGTGTTCGGGATGTACGGCGCCGCCAGCGCGAGGGGGCGCGCACCGAACTGCACCAGGCCCGTCGTCCAAGCAACGCCGTAAGCAATTAGCCCTACAATGATCGGAAAAATCAGCGCCAGCCCAATCGCCTTCGAGCCGCGTCGGCCCCCAAGACGAAATGACACGTCGCCGAACCCGTCACGGAGTGCCAGACGCGCTACGACGGACGCCGCCGCGGGGGTCCACATCAGCGCCCAAACCCACGAGGAACTACCTCTGATCATAAGCGTCTCGAACACGACAGAGAGCGGGACAAGGACTGCGAAGTATATGGTCAGACCGCGACGCGCCCGGAGCCGAATATTGCTGTCAGCGCCATCTAACGCCGGTGATGTTCTCAAACTTAACGACATTCCGTTTCGGCGTATCGTAGTTCCTGTTAACCTACCTCGCGCTGGTGGCGCTGGTAGCTCAGGTCGCCCTTAGTCACAACGATAAGAACCAATGCCGCGATGCTAAAGACGATAGCTATACCGAGGGTTTGATAATGAACTGGGAGATAATACGGGGAAGTCGACGGAAAGAGCGCTACGAGCGCGAGGCCCGAGCTGTCGAAAGCAGCATGAATCAAAATCGCCAGTAGCGTGCTGCCACCACAGTTATTTAAGATCCACGTCATCACGACCGAAAGGCCCGTTAAGCCAATCGAAAACTCGACTAGAGCGATGGTGGCGCTAAGCCAAGTAGAATCTGGTCCGGTTTGCGCCAGCGGACCAAAGAAGAAAGGTAGGTGCCAGAATCCCCAGAGCGCTCCAAGAATCAGGGTACCTCTTACAGGACCGTATAGCCGCTGGATACACGGTAGTGCGAAACCACGCCAGCCAACTTCTTCCCACAGCGGAGCAATGCCAATCGTGAGCGACATTGCCATTTCACTCAGGTAAACCCGTAAAAGGCGCGAACCCGGGGCCACAAAATCCGAAAGAGTCCCTGGTACGACCAGGAAAGCGAACAAATTCAAAAGCGGAACGCCGAGCAGGGCCACCAAGTACCAACGCACGCGCGACTCGCCAATGCACAATGCTGCGCAACAAGCTAAGGACTCCGGGCATTCCCGACGTGATAGCTAGCACGAGGAAAGCTGAAATGGCTGGCCCGAAACCACCCAGCGCTATCAAAGAGGCTGGCAAGCCTAACGGCGCCCAGATCAGCCAAAAATAGCCCCAAGTGAGCACAAAGGAGGAAAGGAAAAACAGAAGCAGCGGATGACCGGCGAGCGGCCCTCCGGCTTTGGCGCGGTTATCGATCGTCGCCATATCAGTCCTTACTTATCACATCCCCATTCGTTCATCAGGCAATACACCGCGGTGCGTCATGTCGGCCACCAGCTTGTAACTCGGCTACGCAACAAGCACACAGCGGCAATGCAAGCGAGTTCGCGATTCTTCGTCAATCAAATAAAAGTAAAAGTAATATGCGCCGGTTTTCTCGACATACCGCGCTGTGAGAATTAGATTCGCGCGGCTTGAAACCACAGCTTTTCATCCTTATCGCGGTAGCCAACGCGCTTTTTAGGGCCACCGATTACGCTGCATCAACGGATGCGTCCGCGGCAGATACGAGCCACTTGGATTTTAAGCAATGGGGTCTGCTCGCGACGCAGCCGGGATCGTGATGCGCTGCATGATTGCCGGCCGGCCGCCGGTTACCAACATGTATGAATCGATTATCTGGGTTTCATTCGCCGTCTCATTTTTCGGGATGATCTTTTTCGCGCGTTACCGGGCGCGTATGTATTTGCTGGCGGCGTTACCGGTCACGCTCATCGCATTGTTGCTTGTGCATCAAATGCCGATCGCCATGCCGTCGAGCATCGATCCGCTGGTGCCGGTGTTGCGCGACAATTTCTGGCTCACTATTCATGTGCTCACCATCACGCTGAGCTACGCAGCGTTCGCGCTGGCGATGGGTTTTGGGCACATCTTGCTCTGGCGATACGCGCGCGATCCTGCCGCAGCGCGCGCGGACGCGCCTATGCATTTCTGGCTGTACCGCGTGTTACAGCTCGGCGTACTGCTCCTTGCAGCGGGCACAATTCTCGGTGGCGTCTGGGCAAATTATTCCTGGGGCAGGTTCTGGGGCTGGGACCCCAAAGAAACCTGGGCGCTGATTGCGCTGCTCTGTTACATCCTGGCGTTGCACGGCCGGCTCGCGGGTTGGTGGACACGGTTCGGCCTGGCTGTGGCAAGCGTTGTTTGTTTTCTCGCTGTGCTAATGGCGTGGTACGGAGTGAACTTTGTGCTGGGCAAAGGCCTGCACAGTTACGGATTTGGCATCGGCGGCGAGACGTATGTTGCGACGTTCATTGTCCTCGATCTTTTATTCGTTGCGTTTGCGATCTGGCGATATCGCAAGAGCAAATTGGCTGTTGCTCCAGTAGGCGAAATAGAAGGCGAGCGCGTCGCGGCGTAGCTAGCATCGACGACGCTAGCCTGCCGCGATCATCGGTCGCGGCTACAGCCCTTCCACTATCAGTGCGTCGAGGAATTGGCGTGGGGTCTCGGCTTCGAGCAGCGACGCTCGGGTGGCGTCGTCCTTTACCAGCCGCACGAGCGTGCCAACGCAAATCAAATAATCGTTCACCAAGCGTTCCGGCACACCGATCACAAAAATTAGTCGCGCACGCTTTTGATCTGGGCCCGCTGGAATCCCGGCGCGGCTGCGCCCAATTCCAACCACTATTTCATCAACCAAATCCGTGCGCGCATGGGGGAACGCGACGCCGTTTTCGACTACGCTGGGGTGTTCCTGTTCACGCGCGAGCACTTGCTCGAAAAATCCTTCTGCATCGTCGATCTTTCGATTTTGCGCGAGTAACTGAATAATCTCGCGCAGCGCATTCGGCAGTTTCCGTGAGCGCAGCCGCAGAATCACCTGTCTTTCGTCGAGAAGGTCGGAGAGCGCGATGGCCATTGGGCGGGGAGAGATTTATTGGATTATCCGGCAAAGCCAGTTATCCAGTAGATTGTAGGGCAGGCGCATCGCCTGCAGCACTATAAAAAATCGTGGCAGTCCAAGATACAGCAGTAGCGACAAAAGAGGAAAGGACCGTGTCCTTCCAGCGCAGCCTTTATGACCCTGGCTATGTCAACGCGATGTCGCATTTTTATCGCGGCGAAATGGGGCGGATCATGGTGTGGCGGCAGCGGCTGGACGTGACGACCAACTGGGCAATTACCAGCACCACGGCCATTATCACCATCGCATTTTCCACGCGGGAAGTGCCGCACATCATTTTCTTTTTCAATCTGGCCATTGTGTGGGTGCTGCTCTGGATCGAAGCGCGCCGTTATCGTTTTTACGATGCCTTCCGCGCGCGCGTGCGAATGCTCGAAGCGCATTTTCTTGTCCCGATGGTGATGGAAAATCGTGAGATGCTTCAGGGCGAATGGAAAAAGCTCGTCTGCGAAGATTTGATTTTGCCCTGCTTCAAGATCAGCAAGCTGGAAGCAGTGGGACGCCGCTTGAAACGCAATTACGTTTTCATTTTTATTTTGATCCTGGTTGCGTGGCTAACGAAAATATTTTTGCACGCCAGCGCGCCGATTAACGATATCGTCTCGTTTTACCATGCCCTGCGGATCGGGCACATCCCGTCGTGGCTGGTGGCGCTGGTCTTTGCCGGCACTTTTGTCAGCGTCATTTCAATTACAATTTACGTCAGCAAACGATCCTCCGGCGAAATCTCCGAGTTCGGCACGCACCGCTCGCTGTGGCGGATTTGAAAGCGTGATCGAGTGATCCGTGAACAGTAAAGATTCCGAGCGCGCGTCTGATCACCGATCACAGATCACCGATCACTTCGCGCAGCTTTGCGAAATCGTCGCGAAATTGCGCGCGCCCGGCGGTTGCCCATGGGACCGGGAGCAAACGCATGAATCGCTGCTGCCTGCCTTGATCGAAGAGGCTTACGAAGTGGCGGAGGCCGCGCGCGCGAAAGATGATGCGCATTTTCGGGAGGAGCTGGGCGATCTCCTGCTGCTGGTAGTTATGCATGCCGAGATTGCACGCGAAGCAGGTCGCTTCAACATCGAGCAGGTCCTTCGCGAAGTTTCGGAGAAACTGGTGCGGCGGCATCCGCATGTTTTTGGGGCAAGCGACGCGCGGGATGCTGACGCAGTGCTCAAACAATGGGAAGCAATCAAGCGCGAAGAGAAAAAAGCCGACTCACATTATCTGGCCAGTTTGCCCAGGGCGCTGCCGGCGCTGATGCGCGCGCAAAAAGCGCAATCGAAGGCGGCGCGGGTAAATTTTGATTGGACCGAAGTGCGCGACGTGATCGCGAAAGTGGAAGAAGAACTTCGCGAAATGAAAGAGGCGATTGCGAAGTGGCATCGGCATCCTGCCGATGATTCGCGGGCTGGAAGCCCGGGCCACGAGATACAAGATGAGATCGGCGACGTTCTGTTCGCCGTCGTTAACCTGGCGCGGAAATGCAAGATCGATGCGGAAAGCGCGTTGCAGAAAGCCACGAACAAATTTGTGGCGCGATTCAATCGACTGGAGGACGAGCTGCGAAGGCAGGACAAACGCCTCGGCGATGTCGATCTTGCTGAGATGGACGCGATTTGGGAGCGCATCAAGAATGACGAAGCCGCGTAAAAGATGAACCTCGCTTTGCCCCTTAACGTTGCTTTATACGCGGCGAAGCCCGAATGACGAATGCCGAATCAATGACGAAGCCCGAATGATTGTAGGGCGTTTCTGCGAAACGCCATGGCGTCTGACACAGACGCCCTACAATTTGGTCATGGGGCTGCCTTCGTCATTGGTCATTTGTCATTCGTCGTTTACCAGCGATATTTCGCGTCCCGATGAATCTTCTGATCAACCTGTTGCTGGGATTTTTCGTTTTCGTGTCGGTGCTCATGGTGCTGGTTATCCTGATGCAACGGCCAAAGAGCGAGGGTCTGGGGGCGGCATTTGGCGGCGGGGTCACGGAAAATATCTTTGGCGCGCAAACGACCAACGTCCTGGTGAAGTTCACCACATGGCTGGTCGGCATTTTTTTCGTGCTGACATTTGCCTTGTCGATCCTTAATGCGCACAAAAGCACCGCCGACAGCGCTTTCCGGCGAGAGTTGATGAAAAAGCAGGCCGTGCCGCCAACTTCGCCTGCGCCTGCAGCGGCGAAATCTTCGCCGGTTTCGTCACCAGCGACTACGCCTACTCAGACTTCGCCGGGTGTCTCCCCGGCGCCAGATTCTGGCGCGGGTGTTTTACCCGCCGGGAGCGCGCCACCAGCCGTTTCGCCAGCAGCCTCCGCGAAACCATAAGGCTCGCATCGGGCCTGTTGATGCTGCAACCGGGCTGCAAAAATTGGCATGATCGCCGGCCGCATTCGCAAGATGTGAATTTTTCTGGCGAATTAATTGTTGGCGATTCGCTCAAGAAACGTTTGAATCGACGACATGCGCCGGCGCCATCACGTCTCGTCGCGCGAGATTGAACGGAAATTTTTGATCAAGCGATTGCCTTTGGAAATCTTGCGCTCACGGCATTTCCGAATCGCGCAGGGCTATCTGGCGAACGAACCGGGCGGGCGGCACGTCCGGTTGCGGAAAAAAAGAAAAACGGCTTTCCTTACGTTCAAGGTCGGACGGGCGTCGGCCAGAGAAGAACGCGAAATCCGGCTGAGCCCGAAGCAATTTGCCACGCTTTGGCCGGCTACGGCGGGGCGGCGACTGCGCAAAACCCGCTACGAAATTCCGTGGAAAAATCTTAAGATTGAGATCGACATTTATCACGGCAGCAATCATGGTTTGATGGTGGCGGAAGTGGAATTTCCAAGCCACGCGAGTTGCCAACAATTCAAACCGCCGCCCTGGTTTGGGCGTGAAATCACCGGCGAAAAACGTTACAGCAATGTGAGACTGGCCCGCGAATGAATCAGCCATGAGCTATCAATTGAAGCATCGCGAAACTCTGGGCGAGAACCTCCGTCGGATTTGCCGACAACAGATCGAAGAAGCGATCGCCATTGCCAAAGGCGAGAAAAAGCCCAACGACACGCCGGTGCACGAAACCCGAAAACATTTGAAAAAAACGCGTGCGGCTCTGCGGCTGGTGCGCAAAGAAATCGGACGCGGCTTGTTTAAGCAGCAAGACCGTTGCCTGCGCGATGTCGGGCGGCTGACTTCGGAAATCCGTGATGCGGAAGTGCGTTTGCAGACTGTGCGGCAACTTCAAGAAGTCACCCAACGCCATGGCCGGAGCACCTACGGAAAACTCGAAGCAATGCTTACCATGGAACTGGAAAATTTCATGGCTGCGTTTGCGGAGTGGCAAACACAGGCAGTCCCTCTGTTGGAGCAGGCGGGTTCAGCCATCGATCACTGGACCCTCGACCAATTTAGCTGTAAGCAGCTCCGCGGCGCTGCGCAGGCAAGCTATAAGCAGGCCCGGAAAGCGCTCGCCAAAGCAACAGCAAATCCGACCACCGAAAATTTTCACGCGTTCAGGACCAAAGCGAAAACACTTTGGTATCAATTACGCATCCTCCGCCCGATCAACCCGGTTGTTTTAAAGACCCTGAGCGACGACCTGAGTTCGTTAGGCGATCTGCTCGGTCGTGCGCACGACTTGAGTTTTCTCGGCGAGAGATTGCGGAGCGAACATGGAAAATCGGAATGGCAACGCGAAGGTCACAGGCTCCTCGCCGTGATTGAAGTCAGCCAGAGCGATCTGCAACGGGGCGCGGCGGAGCTGGCGGAACACTTCTTCGCCGAGCGCCCGCGCGATTTCGGCTCTTGCGTCATGAACTGGCTCCAAGACTGGGAAGGCAAATCATCGCACTCGCTGGCGAAAGCGCTCGTCACTTAGACTTTCGAGAAAATTTTGGCGGGAAAAGCCAGAGAAGTTTTCCTTCTTCGGACTCTGGATCGGCATCGACCAGCGCGACGCCCGCTTTGGAGAGTCTGAGCGAACTGCCGGTCAATCCCGAAATGACAGTCGTAAAGTCCGGTTCGTGGCCGACCAGCATTAAAATTTTTGCGCGATGCCGCTTCAGCACCGTCCGCAGTTCGCTCATTCCAAATCCGGGCGCGAGCAATTCATCCTTTCGAAGTTTCGCCTTGAGATAATCCGCCGCGATCTCAGCTGTTTGCGATGCACGCGGCAGTGGACTGGTAACGATCAGGGTCGGTCGCACTTTCAGACGCGCGAGAAATTTCGCGACTTCGCGCATTTCTTTTTTGCCGCGTTTGGTCAGCGGGCGTTCGTCGTCGGGTTTGTTCCAGTTCGGCCAATCGGCCTCGCCGTGCCTAAGAAAATAGAGTTCCATATCGATCTTTCCTTTTGTTTTTAGTCGTGCTCACAGAATCTGCCATTTTGGCCGTTGCGTATGCGGGTCGATTTGCCAGAGCCGTGTTCCGCCTAAAAATGCATTGCGATTATGTCCGCGTTCGATTCCTTGCGGCAGTTCATCGAATTTTTTGGCGTTGCCGCCGCCGAGGACCACGTAATCGGCAATGAGTGCTTTTTTCAATTGGACCAGCGCGTGCTCGACGTCGCGCCGCCAAGTCTTTTCGCCAAGCCGCGCCAAACCCGGTTTCCCGAGATAATCTTCGATGATGCTGCCGTTGCGATACGGCAGATCGCCCAATTCCAGCGGGAGCACGCAATTGCTCCACACCAGGGCTGAGCCCAGACCTGTCCCAAGTCCGAGAAAAAGCATTCGGCCGCCACGATAACTGCCGAGCGCCTGCATGGACGCGTCGTTGATGATGCGGACTGGTTTGCCGAATGCTTTTTCGAAGTCGAATCGAACCCAGCCTTTTCCGAGATGTTTCGGCTCGCTTACGATTCGCCCGTCGCGCACGGGCGCTGGGAAACCCATCGAGATCGCGTCGAATTTCCAATCACTGACTAGCTGTTCGATCTGCGCCACCATCGCGCGCGGCGTAAATTGCGGCCCGGATTTGAATTTTCGTTTTCCCCCACGCGAAATCATCAGCTTCACATTCGAGCCGCCGATGTCGATGACCAGGATTTTTCTGTCCATCACGACTGTTTCGTCGTTTCAGCAGAGGGCGGCTTGTCCGCCGTAGCCTTGGCGAAGGCGGATGACGCCGGCTGCGGATCAGTCCCAGGCTCCGCTGGAGCCGCAGGTTTGTCGCTGGCGACCATGATCGGAATTAATTTGTCGGCGCGCAATTTCTTCTTTGAGCCAGTCATTTTTTTTGTGCGTTCCCGGGAAACTTCACGGAAATGCCATTGCGCCTGGGCGCGGGGCTCCGAACCTTCGGGTTTCAAGCGCCGGTAAGTTCCGTTCGGCTGAAGCTCGCGCGCTTTCACGCGGTCATGCAAAAAACTTGGAAGCACCTCGTTAATGATCTGGTCGCGCAACGTTGGATTTTCGACCGGGAACGCCAGTTCGATCCGCCGGTAGAAATTTCGCGGCATCCAATCTGCGCTCGAGAAGAAGACCTTGGGTTGGCCGGCATTCTCGAAGTGAAAAATCCGGCTGTGCTCGAGAAACCGACCAACGATACTGATGACACGAATGTTCTCGCTGAGATCGGGAATTTTAGGGCGCAAACAACAGATACCGCGGACGATGAGATCGATGGTCACGCCTGCGCAGGAAGCTTCGTAAAGTTTCTCGATAATCTCTTGATCGACGAGCGCATTTAGCTTCGCAACGATACGCGCCGGTTTGCCTGCTTGCGCGTTATCGCGCTCGCGCTCGATCAACTTAATCAATCGGCTATGCATATCGAATGGCGAGACCATCATTTTTTTCAGACCCGGATAACCAGCCAGGCCAGTGAGCGTGTTGAAAACAGTCGCCACCTCTTCGCTCAATTGCGGCTCGCTCGTGAGCAAACTGAAATCGGTGTAAATGCGCGCGGTTTTGGGATGATAATTGCCTGTGCCGAGTTGGACATAGCGTCGGAGCTGATCGGCATCGCGCCTCACGATGAGCAGCGCCTTGCTGTGTGTCTTGAGACCGACTACGCCATAAATCACGTGCGCTCCGGCCTCTTCCAGGCGCCGGGCCCATTGGATGTTCGTCGCTTCATCAAATCTCGCCCGAAGTTCGACGATGGCGGTGACCTGTTTTCCTGCTTTGGCCGCGTCGATGAGGGCTTCGACAATAGCTGAATCGCCGCTGGTGCGATACAATGTGATTTTAATTGCCAGAACTTGCGGGTCGTTTGCCGCCTCTTCAATCCACTCCACTATTTGATCGAAGCTGTCGTACGGCTGGTGCAGCAGCACATCCTGGCGCCGCAACACTTCGAAAAAATCCGCATGGGGCGGCAGGGCAGGATCGCGCGCGGGCTGAAACGGGCGGTCTTTTAATTTCGCAAATGCATCATTCGCAACCAGTGGCGCCAGGTGCGTCATGGAGAGCGGTCCGTTGAGTTTGTACGCATCGGCCTCGGATAAATTGAAAAACCGCAGGAGCAATTCGAGAAAATCTTTCGGACAATCGGCTTCCACTTCCAGGCGGACGGCATTGCCCCGGCTGGAGCGCCGCAGCTCCTGCTCGATGGTGCGCAAAAGGTTCTCCGCTTCTTCGTCATCGATGTATAGATCGCTGTTGCGGGTGACGCGAAAAGCGTGCACCCCATCGAGGATCAAACCGGGAAACAATTCGCCGATGTGCTGTTTGATGAGTGAAGCGAGGTAAATGTACTTCCACGGTTCGTCCGCGCCTTTGCCGCGCGGTAAAGCGATCAGTCGCGAAACCGCGCGGGGCACCTGGACAATGGCATGCAGGGGCTCCCCGCGCCGCTGCGTTTTCGCCCGCACCAGCAAGTTATGACTCCGATTCAAAAGATGCGGAAACGGATGGCTGGCATCCACGGCCAACGGAGTGAGCATCGGAAACACTTCCTGCTGAAAATAGCGATGCGCCCACGCGGCGCGTTTCGGCGGCAATTCGGCGATTTCGCGCACGTAAATCCCATTCTTCCCCAGCTCCGGCACCAATTCATTATTCCAGAGCGCATATTGCGCCGCCACGAGTTGGCGGACTGTTTTCTGGATCCGATCGAACGTCTCCGTTGGGCTTAAACCGTCCGGACCGACGTCGCTGGTCTCGCTCTCGATCTGTTGTTTGATTCCGGCAACGCGAATCTCGAAAAATTCGTCCAAATTCGAGCTGACAATGGTTAGAAACTTGACTCGCTCGATAAGCGGTTGCGCCGGGTCCTGCGCTTCTTCGAGCACGCGGCGGTCGAACTCGAGCCAGCTCAGCTCGCGATTAATGAAATTTTTCGGGTCGCCAAAACGCTCATGCGCGGTTTGCACCACTTGCGGAGCAACGATCGGGATGGTTTCCTCTTCGGTTCGTGCAGTTGCCTGAGCTTCCGGCATCAGTCAACATCGACAATTAACCGCGCATATGCAACGCGTGCCACGTCAGACGGAGGCCGCAGCAGTTTGATGCCTGATGTCTTCTGCTGCTGCTGCGTAAACGGCGTCCTCGGCAATGTTGGTGGCATGATCGCCGACGCGTTCGAGGCAGCGGCCAACAAAAATCAGATTCAAATAGCCCCGTAATTGATCCGGGTCCTGTGCCATTCGATCGACCAGTTTATGACTGGCCACGCGGTTCAGATCATCCAGTTTTTGATCACGAGGAACGACGGCGCGTGCAAGATCGACGTCCTCCCGTGCGAACGCATCTACGCTGTCTTTGAACATCGACATGGCATGATCATACATCGGCCGGACCAGCTCGACTTCGGCCAGTGGTGGGTGCTGATTTAGTTTCCGCGCCCGGCGAGCAATTGTAGTCGCCATATCGGCCATGCGCTCGAGGTTTGATGAAAGTTTCATTGCTGCTACGACGCGGCGCAGATCGGATGCAACCGGCTGAAAGCGCAGTAAAATATCCACGCCGTCCTTATCGATCTGCTTCTCCAACTGGTCGATCTCTTCGTCGTCGACGATTGCAGTTATGCAAATATTGTCGTCGCGATTGACCAAACCCTTCATTGCCCGCTCCAGACTACGCTCGGCCAGCCCAGCCATCATCAGCACGTTGTTACGGAGAGCGGCGAGCGATTCGTCGAATGTGCCTAAAATGTGTTTATGCGCGATCATTTCATCAATTTCTTAGCCAAATCGGCCAGTAATATAGTCTTCCGTCTGTTTTTCGGTTGGGTTTGTGAAGATTTTCGTGGTTGGCCCGAACTCGATTAGCCGTCCAAGGTAAAAGAACGCAGTGTAATCGGAGACGCGACCCGCCTGTTGCATATTATGGGTCACAGTCACGATGGTGTACTGCGTTTTGAGTTCGTAGATCAATTCCTCAATCTTTGCCGTAGCGATGGGATCAAGCGCCGAACACGGCTCGTCCATCAAAATCACTTCCGGTTCAACTGCGAGCGCGCGCGCAATGCAGAGCCTCTGCTGCTGTCCCCCGGAAAGACTGGTTCCCGGTTTGTGCAAATCATCTTTGACCTCATCCCACAGGGCAGCCATACGAAGCGATTTTTCCAAGCGTTCATCGAGAAACCGTTGGTTGCGCACTCCGTTTAATCGCAAGCCAATGACGACATTTTCGCCGATCGTCATGGTCGGAAACGGATTCGATTTTTGAAAAACCATGCCGACGCGACGCCGAACGATCGCCGGATCGACAGTGCTGGAATAAAGATCCTCGCCGTTCAGCAAGACTGTCCCTTCAACCCGCGTTTTCGGTACCAGCTCGTGCATGCGATTCAGAGCCCGTAGAAATGTCGATTTACCGCAGCCGCTCGGCCCAATGATTGCGGTTACGGCATTTGAGGCGACGTCCAGCGTAACATTATCGATCGCGCGCTTCTCGCCGTACCAAATTGAAAGATTTTTTACTTGAAACGTGCATGCCATCGGAGCCTCCGTGTCGGGCGGCGGCGCGGACCGTTGTTCGGCGCGCTCGATAACGCTTCGTTCAGTTGTTTCCATAACCAGATTCTCCATCTGCGAAAGCCCTAGACGACCGACGCCGTACGGCCTCGAGTCAGAATTCTAACTATTACATTAACGCAAAAAACACCCGTGACGAGGACGAGCGCGCCTGCCCAGGCCTGGCGATGCCAATCGTCGTAGGGAGAGATTGCATAGGTAAAAATCTGCAATGGGAGCGCAGCAATCGGCTGGCTAAGGCTGTGGTTCCAAAATCGATTGCCGAAAGCCGTGAAAAGGAGCGGAGCGGTTTCGCCGCCCACGCGAGCGAGAGCGAGCAGAATCCCAGTGATGATGCCTTTCGACGCGGTTTTCATCACGATGTGCACGATCGTTTTCCACCTGCTGACACCCAAGGCAAGCGCGGCTTCGCGATAACCATTTGGCACGAGCAAAACGACCTCTTCTGTCGTGCGCAGGATCAGCGGGATCATGATGAGACCGAGGGCGAGGCCACCAGCGTAGGCCGAGAAGCCTTTGAAACGCAGGACAACCAAACCGTAAACAACCACACCCCAGGTGATTGATGGAATTCCGTTAAGAACGTCGGCATAGAAACCGCAGGATAGAATTGATGCGAGCCGACCCGTACTCGGCCAGGTAAACTCCACCCAACACGCCGATCGGAATTCCAATCACGCCCGCCAGCGTTAGGAGCTCTAGCGTGCCGACGATCGCATTTGCCATGCCGCCGCCGACCGCTCCGACAGGCGCGGGCAATTTCGTGAAGAAATCCCAGTTCACCGAACCGGCGCCATTAACGAGGAGATGGAAAAACACCAGTCCTAATGGCGCGATCACAAGAAGCGCGGACACAAAGGCGATTCCGGATGCCAACGCGCTTTTGATTTTGCGCCAGGAATGATTGTCCGCTCGTTCCAGTGCATGGCTATTGCACCGCTCGCGTTGCGGATGTCGTCGCGATAGTTCGCAGAAGCAGTTGCGCGATCAGGTTCACCAGAATCGTGACTCCGAAAAGCACCAAACCGATTTCGAACAATGCCTGAAGATAAATGTCGGTCGTCGCTTCAGTGAACTCATTCGCAATCACGCTCGCCAGCGGTGTAGCCAGGCTTGAAAAGCGACGCGGCGATTTGCGGCGTGTTGCCGATCACCATCGTCACCGCCATCGTTTCCCCAAGAGCGCGCCCAAGCCAAGAATCACTGCGCCGAACAGCCCTTTCTTTGCGTAACTCAGCACCGCGATGCGCGTGACTTCCCAGCGCGTCGCGCCCAAAGCGTAGGCCGCTTCGCGTTGCAAGTCTGGCACACTGCGCAGAATCTCCCGCGAGACGGAAGTGATGATCGGCAGAATCATAATCGCAATAATGATTCCGCCGGCGAGCATGCTGATTCCGTAGATCGGCCCGGTGAAGAAGGGCGTCCACCCGAAGAATCGTTTCAACATTGGAAACGGATAATCGCGCAGCCACGGGATCATGACGAAAATGCCCCACGAGCCCGAGGATGACGCTCGGAATGGCCGCCAGCATCTCGATCAAAGACGCAAGCGGCTGCCGAATCCACAGCGGAGCAAGTTCCGTGAGATATGCCGCCGTTGCGATGCTCAAGGGAACCGCAATCAGCAGCGCGATCAGCGAGGAAACCAGCGTTCCGTAAATAAACGGCAGTGCACCGAATTGCTCCGCGACCGGGTCCCATGTGGATGTGACGAGGAAATGAAAACCGAATTTCTTGATAGCGACCGAAGATCCAATCCAGAGTTGCCACCCGATCAGGATAATCAGCACAACCACCGCGAGCGCCATCGCGAGCGTAAACCATTCGAATGCCTTGTCGCCAAAGCGGGACGGAGACGCCATCCGTGCTTGGATGGAGCGCTCTTCCACCGCTATCGATGCGGCCACACCCATAAAAACTTAATACTTTGATTAGCAGCGGCAGGCCACTGCGGTACACCCCTCGGTTACATCTTGATTTCGTCGATTCGTTTGAGAACGCGCTGCTGAAGGCTGTCGGGCAATGGCGCGTACTGCAGATCCGTCGCCATTTTCTCGCCGTCTTTCGCAGCCCATTTCAAAAATTCGACCAGTTTTTTGCCCTTTCGCCGGATCTTTCTGTTCTTCGTAAACAAGCAGCCACGTCGCGCCGCAGATTGGATAAGCATCCGCTCCCGGCGCGTTGGTGATCGAAAAACGAAAGTCATCCGGAATGTCCGCTGTCCCCAGCGCCGCGGTGATAGATTCGAGCGATGGCTTTACAAACTTCCCAGAAGCATTCTTCACCTCTGCGTAAGGCATTTTATTTTGGACTGCGTATATCAATTCCACATACCCGAGCGCACCGGGCGTCTGCTTAATCTGCCCGGCCACGCCTTCGTTGCCTTTGCCTCCGATTCCAGTCGGCCAATTCACGGACGTGTTCGTGCCCACTTTCGATTTCCATTCCGGGCTGATCTTGCTCAGATAATCGGTCCAAATGTAAGTCGTGCCACTTCCGTCGGATCTATGTACGACCACGATCTCTTGATCTGGCAGCTTTGCACCCGGATTCAACGATGCGATTTTTGGGTCATTCCATTTTTTGATTTGACCGAGAAAAATCCCGGCAATCGTATCCGCATCAAGCTTCAACGCCGGGCTTCCGGACAAATTGTAGGCGATCACATCCGCACCTGCCACTGTTGGAATGTGCAGAAGTTTCCCCGGGGCTTTGCTCAAATTGTCGTCGCTCATCGGGCCGTCCGAAGCGCCGAAATCAACCGTCTGCGCGAGGATTTGTTTTTGGCCGCCGCCGGAACCGATCGATCGATAATTGAAGCGGACGGAAGGGTCGACCTTTGCGTATTCATCGAACCACTTCGAGTAGATCGGATACGGAAACGTCGCGCCCGCGCCATTAATCATCATTTGCGCCGACGCGCTCGCGCTTAATCCCAGCGCAAAATGAGCCCGAGAATTTTCGGCAATTGAAGTTTCGTCATGCCAAGAAACTGCCGCATCCGATTTCATGCGGTCAAAACCTTTAGTGTTACGATTGTGTGACAGCGACCAAATGAGGCCGCGTACCGCTTCCGCTACGCGGTCACGAGAGCGAAAAGATAAATCCTTGACGCGGTTATATTACCGGAAACAAGTCGGAGATTCCGCAACCGGTTTCTTGATATCATGCTCTGAGCCGTGGAACGCTGGCTGGGTAAATCCTGGAAACGCTAAGCTCGCGGCTCGAGGGGGCAATGCTCATGGCAGAAGGTATGGATCCGCGCGGGAATCTGCTCTAACACCTCGCGCGTCATGGTCATCTTATGATGATGGGTTCCAGTAAACTGCGACGGATCGGGAAATGACCAGTGCAGTCGATTTAGTTACGGCCGCGAACACGGGTAGCCCTTCGATTCGGATTCACTGCAAACGGTGACTACATAGGCGAAATAGCTAGACCGGATTTAAAAACGTCGAAAACCGATTCTGTTTCGTACGACATATGGTCGATCCCAATTTCCTAGAGTGTAATTTAAACCGGCGGCGGGTCGAGCGTCGTTCGACTCGAGTGTCAGCACTATGCGCTTCAAAAAATTCGCCACACACTATAGGTGGAGCAGGGCCGCAGGCATCTGGCTGCGCGCACTGTTTATGGAACGGAAATGAAAAGAACCTTTTTCTTCACGGGCCGGATGTTAAATGAAACCGAATATGAATCAAAGCGACCCGTGGGAATGTCACCAGAACGTCACATTGCACCCGGCAGAACCAAACGAATCGTTGTGCCTTTACCGAGCTCGCTTGGCCTCGACATCCCCGCCGTGCAACTGCGCGACGTGTTTCACAATGGCCAGGCCGAGGGCAGTTCCTCCAATATTCTCGGCGGTGCGGGCTTTATCGGCCCGATAGAAGCGCTCGAAAATTCGCGGCAAGTCTTCTTTGTCGATGCCGATGCCGCTATCATTTACGCTCAGGACGATTTGTTTGTCGCGCCGCCGACCGATCTAGCCCGATCTCGCCGTGCTCGGGCGAATATCACGGCGTTATCGAGCAAATTGTAGAGCGCTTCCTCCAACCGCACCCGGTCAACCCAAACGGTTGGCATGTCGGGCGGAACATCGACAATGACACTGAGCTGCTTGGTTGCGAGCTTCTTTTCCCAATCGCGAATCACTTCCCCGAATAAGTTCGACAGATCGACGTTGCCCAATTGCAAATTCGGATTTGCCGATTCCAATTGCGCAAGCGTAAGCAGGTCTTGGGCGAGCAAATCGAGACGCTTCGAATGGCGCTCCATCACTCCGAGAATTCGAGAAGATTCCTCGCGCGACGTTTTCGGATTATCCAGCAAGGTCTCGATGTAGCCGCGCAAGATCGACAATGGCGTGCGCAATTCGTGCGAGACATTAGCGACAAATCCCGCCTGATCTGATCCATCTTCTTCAGCTCGGTGATGTCGTGAAACAAAACGAGTGTCCGGTGATTTCGCCCGCGTCGTTCCTTGTCGCGACAGCGTGGAGTTCGATTTGCGAACCGTCCAGGGTCAACTCGCTGCGAACTGGGCCACCATCATCGAAAGCATCATTAATTACCCGGTCGAGCGTCGCGTCGCGCACAATCTCCAGCAGAGGTGTCCCTTCTGAAATTTCCGGGAGCGCGAAAAGTTTTCGAAACGTCTCGTTGACCAAAATCACGTACCGCTTGGAATCGACTACCAGCAATGCGTCATGTATCGCAGCGAAAATCGTCTGCATTGCGGATTCGCGTTTTGTGATCTGCTTGTTGAGCTCGTTAAGTCCTGAAAAATCTTTTCCAGGCGTAACCCGATACGTTGAGCCTCGGCGCGCCGTGAATCAGAAATGTCCGCGGCTGCTCGCCGCGCGCGATTTGCGTAACGGGCTCCTCCATTTGCCGCCACGGTGCAATCCATTTGCGCCACGCGATCAGGGCAGCTGATACTGTCACCGCGACAAACAGGCAGAGCACAAGCCAGATCATTCGCGTTAATTTTCCCGCACGCGATAACCGAAGCCGCGGACGGTTTCGATCGCGTCACCGGCTTTGCCGAGTTTTTCGCGCAAGCGGCGTACGTGCGTGTCCACCGTGCGGGTGTCTATGACAGTCTCGTAGCCCCAAACCTCATTTAGCAACCGGTCGCGGTCCTGCACGCGGCCCCGCCGTTGCATCAATGTTTGCAACAATTTGAACTCCAGGCTGGTGAGATGCACGTGTTTGCCGTTAACGCGAACTCGTGCGCGCGCAGCATCTATCGAGATCGGGCCGGCCTTCAGGCTTTCGCCCGGCTTTTCGCCGCGCCGCAAAATTGCCCGAATTCGCAGCAGGATTTCGCGCGGGCTGAATGGCTTTGTCACGTAATCGTCGGCGCCAAATTCCAGACCGACGATGCGATCGATCTCTTCTGCTTTCGCCGTTAACATCAGAATCGGAATGTGACTCGTCGCGGTGTCGTCTTCAAAATTTTGCAGACTTTGAGTCCCGACATTTTTGGCAACATTAGATCAAGAACGATGAAATCGGGCCTGTCCTCGCGCGCCTTCTGCAAACCGCCTGCGCCATCGACAGCAGTCGAAATCCTGAAGCCCGCCTTGCGAAAGTTCAGCGTAAGAAGATCTGCAACGTCGCTCTCATCCTCAACGACCAGGATTTTCCTGCCAGCGCCAGTTTCCATGGAATAGGGAGTCAACTCGCCTCCGCGCTAAATTGCAATACTTCTGCGCGGATTCACGCAATCGCTTCGGTATGTGATCGGAAAGTTTGCCGAATCGTAACACTTTCGTCATGAAACCGTAACAATCGGTTCCTAGCCTCCGCGGTTTATTGGAAGACCCCTCGAACAGCCAAAAATCATCACAACAAAGGAGAAACCAACGAATGCGCATTAACAAAATCACCCTACGGGTAGCCGGCGCCAGCCTGGCTGTAGTTCTTTCGCTGGCGGCACAGCCGCTAAGGGCTCAGGCATCATCCGACGACGCACGGCTCCAAAAGCTTGAACAGGCCGTTGCGGCGTTGCAAAAACAGAACGCGGATTTGAAAGCGGAGGTCAGCAGCTTGAAAAAACACCCTGCGCCCGCAACGGTCGTCGCTGGCGAAGGGAAAACAAAAACGGAAGTCGTTTATGACGGAAAGACTTATGTTGAAAAAGTTGTCCCCGTGGAGAAGTCCAGCGCGGACAAGTGGAAAATATCCACTTCCACCACTGAGATGGAGCTCTACGGCGATCTCCGTCTCCGTTACCAATATAACGGAGGCGAGACCAAAAGCACGGGGCCGGTGGCGGCGCCCGGTGCGGGCATCGCAGGGACAAACGATTGGCAGGAGCGCGAGCGCGAGCGTTATCGTCTTCGCCTGGGCCTTCGCGGAACGCTTATGGATGATTGGTTCTTTGGCGTCCGTTTGGAGACGAGCAACAATGGCCGCTCAACAAACGTGACGTTTGGCGACGACACAGCGAGTAGCACGGCCGGTGGCGGCGGACCATTCGGAAAAAACAGCGACGTCGTCTACGTCGGCCAGGCGTATGCGGGTTACAAGGGCTGGCCCGGTTTTACGCTCACCGCCGGAAGAAATGCCGAACCCGCTCCTGAGCACCCGCATGGTTTGGGACCCGGACATCAATCCAGAAGGCATGGCCGAGCAGTGGAAGCACACGTTTGTGTTTGGAGAAAGCGCGCCCCCGCCTTCTTACAGCAAGGATGGCAAAGCTGTAGTGCCCGCAAAGGCACCGGAGCCGTGGATGAAGCTCGATCTGTTCGCCAACTTCGCCCAGTTCGTTTATGACGATTCAAATCCGGAGAATCCGCTCGGCGCCAGATCGACGACCTCTGCAAATGGTGGACATCAGCTAGTCCCTAACACCGATGCGTTCCTGATGGCGTGGCAGGTAGGCGCGAAATTCGATTTTCCGCACATCGTTTACTTCCAGATCGCGCCGACGCTCTACAATTACACCGGCAACGGCGACACGTTTAACATCCACTATCAAGGCGGTGATCCACACCTAACGAACGCAAACTCGCTGGCGCAGAACCAGACCGGTATCAACAGCCTTCTGGTTTTCGATCTACCAATGGAAATTGGATGGAAAGCCTGGGGACTGCCAATGCGCATCTACGGCGATTTCGCGACCAATTTTGAGGGGAACGAGCGCGCCGCGGCCGCGGGCCAACCGGGCCAGGGCAGTCAGCGCTACGCCTATACGGGCGGATTCAGCGTCGGCCAGTTAAAGAAGAAGAATGATTGGCAGGTAGACGTTTGGTATCAACACTCCGAGCAGTACGCGCTCGATCCGAACCTGATCGATGATGATTGGTTCAATGCCCAATTGAATATGCACGGCGTCGGTGTCACAGCGGCATACAACCTGAGTGCCGCTGTCAACTTCACCCTGAACTACGGCCACGGTTGGTGGTACAATCATAATCTCGGCACAGGTGGAAATCCAGGTAGTCTGGCCATCGCAATCAATCCAACGAATGAATACAATTTCTTCACCGCCGACTTGAACCTTAAATTCTGAGGATCAAACAGCTTGGTTAGGTTAATCAAAGCCCGCCGGGACAGCGCCCGGCGGGTTTTTCCTTACCGTGTGAACTGATAGGCTCCAGCGCATGAAAGCAAAGGTGAAGCGCAAACGAACCCGCCGCCGAAGATCGCGGGAATCAACACCGGTAACCATGCTTGAATCGGAACTTCATGCGCTACACCGCGATTTGCGCGTCGTCGCCAAGGCATACATCGCCCGTCTCGAAAATGACCTGATTGTCTGCCTCGCCGCGCTCAGGTCATATGGACCGATCGAACAGGTGCCGCGGGAAATGCTGCACCAGATCCGTGATCTGACGATTATCGTTCGCAATCGCAAATTGAAACCGGAAAAAGGCCGTCGCAAAGACTTGCGCAAAATCGACTCGCTGATCGTCGACTTAGTCTCAACGATAGGACAAAAGAATTGAGTGCCGAGTGATTCACGGGCAAGCCGTAGTTTCTTGCGATCCTCCCAGCGAGTTCGTCACGAATGAAAATTATTGTCGAATGATTTAACGGGGAAACGTAGGGAACAGCAAGGACTCCCGTCCCAGCGCATTTCACCTACTTGTGTGCTGTCGATCAAAAGTTCGCGCGAGCAATTTTCAAAGAGCGTACGCGATTAAACGCCGCCCCGGGGCAACGAAGGCGTAACAATAGTCGCGGCGTACTCGTTCGCCATCGGTCCATAACAAAAGGCTTCTAGTCTCGCGCATGTTCGGATAGGCAGTTCCAGGCGAGCGGTTCTATCTCTCGACTCCAACCATTAACCAGCAAGGAGAAACTCATGTTTACTAAGAGATTCATCTCACGAGCAGCGGGCGCGAGCCTGGCTGCGATTGGATTGCTAAGTGCGCAGCCGCTGCGCGCACAGTCATCATCTGAGACTGCGCGAATCGAAAAACTCGAGCGCGCGGTGGAGCTATTGGAAAAACAGAACGCGGAGCTGCAAGCGGAGGTGAACACCTTAAAAAAACACCCTGCGCCATCATCTGTCGTTGCTGGAGAAGGGAAAACAAAAACGCAAGTCACTTGCGACGAAAAGACATACGTCGAGAAAACCGTTCCCGTCGAGAAGTCGAGCGCGGACAAGTGGAAACTATCCACTTCCATCACTGAGATGGAACTCTACGGGGATATGCGTCTGCGGTACGAATACCGCGGTGGCCGAACCGACGACACCCCGGTGGCGCCACCCGGCCCTGGCGTGGCAGGAACGCACGATTGGCAAGAGCGCGAGCGCGAGCGTTATCGCCTCCGTCTGGGCCTCAGCGGAACTCTTCTCGATGATTGGTTTTTCGGCCTTCGATTGGAGACCAGCGCCAGTTCGCGTTCAACGAACGTAACCTTTGGAGACGACACATCGAGTAGCTCGCCGGGTGGTGGCGGGCCATTCGCAAAGGGTAGCGACGTTGTCTACGTCGGCCAGGCATACGGCGGGTATAAAGGCTTCCCCGGTTTCACTTTCACTGGAGGGAGGATGCCGAACCCGCTCGTGACCACGCTTATGGTGTGGGATCCGGATATCAACCCCGAAGGATTGGCTGAGCAATGGAAACATACGTTTACCATTGGCGGCGGAGCCGCAGCGCCAGCGTCCTACAGCAAGGATGGGAAAAGTGTCCTCCCGCCAGCTCCATCCGAGCCCTGGCTAAAAATCGACGTCTTCGCGAACTTCGCGCAGTTCGTTTATGACGATGCGAATCCTGAGAATCCACTCGGAGCCAGAGCTACGACAACTGCAAACGGGGGAACCCAGCTAGTCCCAAATACGGACGCGTTCCTGCTCGCGTGGCAGGTCGGCGCGCGGTTTGATTTCCCGAAGAAGTTTTACTTCCAGCTCGCGCCAACCCTCTACAATTACACCGGCAACGGCGACACGTTTAACGTCCACTATCAAGGTGGTTCTCCCGATGTAACGAACTCGGCGTCGCTGGCGCAGAACCAGACCGGCATCAACAATCTTTTGGTGTTCGATCTACCAGGAGAAGTCGGCTGGAAATTGTGGGGGGTACCGATGCGCGTTTTCGGCGATTTCGCGGTGAACTTCGAAGCCAACGATCGGGCCAACGCCGCAGGGCATCCGGGCAAGGGCGGCGATCGTTACGCATACCAGATTGGTCTTGGTATTGGTCAGCTAAAGAAGAAACACGATTGGGAGATCGACGCCTGGTGGCAACACCAGGATCAGTACGCGCTCGACCCGAACCTCGTCGATACAGAGGTGTTCGACAGCCAGCTGAACCTGCAAGGCGTGGCTGTGAGAGCCGGGTACATGCTGGCTGATGCCGTAGTCTTCAACCTCACCTACGCCTATGCCTGGCAGATCGACGACGCACTCGGCACCGGGGGAAATGGCGACATCGGTATCAATCCGCTCAATCAATATCAAATATTCCAGGCAGACCTGACTCTTAAATTCTAGCACGGTTACGTTGGTTCACGATAACGCAATCAATGCCCGCGGATGAAACAAGCGCGATGGTCGTGCCCAATTTCGAGCGCACAGACTCTCGACATTCCGGGCAATGCTTAATTGTCCGGCTGCACGCGGAAGTCTCTGAAGAGCGCTATCAAAAGATTCTGCAGTGAGAAATTGTTATCCGTCTCAACCCAGCGTATTCCGGCGCGCGGGTAACTGGTAGCCGTCAAAGTGGCAGTGACGCGACCGCTGTCTTTGAGCAAATACATCTTCGCACCCGGAGCCAAATCAATCCACCCAAAGGACGGATCCTTCCGAAACCGCGCGACCGGGATTCGTTCGCCGTGACGGCTATTCATAAAAAAGGCGCGGCGCGCGGAATCGAATTGGACACCGGGAAAGTGAAAGTCGAATGATTCGTCCCTGCGCGGTTCGTCGTCGCCGGCATAAGGCGAATTACTGAACGTGATCCGCGCCGCCAGTTCGCCGGCCATGCGTTCAAGATAGAGTTGGTGCCAAGTCATTTCGCCGTACGCGAATGTTTGCGGGTGATTGGGACTGGTGATGCAGATCGGGTCCGCCATTACGGAAGCGCTCATCGTGAGAATGGTGGCCGGCAAAATCGCGAATCGCATCCAACGAATCCAGCACGAGACGCGCAATGGTCCAATATCAGACTCGATCATTTGTTTCAAAATAACCTCGGGATTTAATTAATGCAGATTAGAAACGCGAGCAGCAGAAGTGTGAGACTCGCAAGGTCAATGGTGATCGCCGCCGTGCTCCTCAAACGGATTATAAATTTCCAACGCGTAATACCAGATGAAACCGTCTGGACGCGTTGCGAGGGAATGTGCGCGTCCAAAAAGAGCTTCCACATCATGGACCGTTGCGCGACCACGAGCCAGTGATCCGATTCGACGAGTGTAAAAATCGTTCGGCGACTCTTGTGCGACGTAGGCCGGAGGCGCGATTAATACGCCATTTCGATTGAACCGAAACGCAAGCGCATCCGCTCCGTATCCGTGGCGCAGCGGATCGGCAGTATCGATCACAGGCGCTTCATAAAGGCCGAGTTGACGAAACAAGTGCGAATCTGGGCGGACGATGTAATAGCCGTTTCGTGGTCCTAAGGAGACGTAATGTGAATCGTCGTCCCAGGAAGTCGCGCAAGCGAAACTGGCAACGCTCAGTAACAAGAAAGCAGCACACGAGCGACGCCTCATGATCGATCAATAAGCCTCAGTCTGGTTTCTGTCCACGAACGCGATCCGGTTCGCCATATAAACGTAACAGTAATTTCTTTGTCGTTGTACCGCGTTGTTCTTACGTTTGTTCTTGATCTGGAATGCAATCACTCGGTTTCCCCCGACGGGATTCAGCGCGAACTTTCGCAGCGCAACAGCGTTTCACATTTGGCGAATCGGAATCGCTGGCACCGAAACGTTATCGCGCCGGATGGATCTCTGATGCCCACCTGGGAACGCGTGGCTGCAACGCCGCAGCGCTACTGGATTTTCTGCGCGAGAACGATTTCGATACGCTCTACATCGTGGGCGACCTGATCGATATCTGGTCGCTGCGCCGCGGAATCTATTGGCCGCAGCAGCACAACGACGTGATCCAAAAAATTCTGCGCAAATCCCGCAAAGGCACGCATGTGATCTACATCCCGGGAAATCACGACGAGCTGGTGACCGACTTCTGCGGGACCTACGGCAACATCGAAATCAAGCAGACGGCAATTCACGTGACCGCCTCGGGGGAACGCATTCTAATCATTCACGGCCACGAACTCGATACCGTGGTACAAAACGTGAAATGGCTTGCGTTCGCTGGCGACCTTGGTTACCAATTTCTGCTCTCGCTCAATCCGCTCATCAATTTCGTCAGGCGCCGCTTCGGTCTTGGCTACTGGTCGCTCAGCGCCTATGCCAAACGGCGTGTGAAAGACGCAGTCAGCTTCATCGGCAAATTCGAAGCCGCTGTGGCGCATTACGCGGAACGCTATCATGTGGATGCCGTCCTCTGCGGCCACATCCATAGCGCGGCCATCCGAGAGTTCGGCAACGTGACGTATTACAACTGCGGCGATTGGGTCGAGAGCTGCACGGCATTGGTCGAGGGCGAGGATGGTATTCTTTCCATGGTCAATTACCATCCACTTTCGGTTGCTCGGACGTCTCGCAACCGAATGACTGAGTCGTTTTCCGACGAACAGAGTCTGCTTGCTTGCTCCGATTAGCTTGGTGGTCCGGCTCAGGCCGCTTGTGTCATCGGCTTGTCACGCGCTTTTGACAATTCGTAACCTGACGGCCAACAGGCAAGTGAGTACGCTCACCCATGCGCGTAATCACA
The DNA here is from genome assembly GCA_963725505.1 of uncultured Verrucomicrobiae bacterium. Classification (GTDB taxonomy): domain Bacteria; phylum Verrucomicrobiota; class Verrucomicrobiia; order Chthoniobacterales; family UBA10450; genus Udaeobacter. Next base: position 121,075 of record CAVRYN010000009.1, read on the forward strand.
ATTAAGCGAACGGTCCCGAAAATAAGACGAGCGCGAACGATACGCGGACGACTTGTTCTCCAATTCGCCCGAGATTTCTTCGCGAGCGAGAATCACCTGCAGTTTGCGATTGAAGGGTTGCTCTTCGGAGTGCTGCTGGCGCTTTGCGCATGGCCTATTATTGCTGCGGCCGGCGCGATCAGTCAGATTCCATAGATCGCAACGAAAAAAAGTGTTTGCACATTAGAAATGAATCGCTAATAGTTAACCAGATGGTTAAATATTCGAGCACACTGAACAGAACCTTCGCCGCCCTGGCCGATCCCACCCGGCGCCGGATCATCGCCCATCTTGCCCGGGGCGACCGACGCGTCACCGACCTCGCCCGCCCGCACGCCATGTCCTTACCCGCGGTTTCGAAACATCTCCGCGTTTTGGAGAAAGCTGGATTGTTACGCCGGCGGCGTTACGGGCGCGTGCATGAAATGCAGCTGGACGCCAAACCGCTCAAACAAGCCGCGCAATGGGTCGAAGAGTACAGAAAATTCTGGGAAGGCTCGCTCGATCGTTTGGCCGCTTATTTGGAAAAGACCAAAGACCCCTCGAAAAAACGATAAACAATTACGACCATGTGTCCCGCTTGCATCGCCAGCATTACTTTCATCGCCGCAGGCGCGACGTCGAGCGGTGGACTAGGCGTCCTCGCCATGAGCAGGTTTTACAGGAGAAAACAGACGGACCAAATCAAAGGAAACCAAAATGAAACTGCAAGAGATGAAACCAAGAACAAAAGCGAAACAAAGAGAAATCGTTTCCGAAGCTGAGTGGCTGATTGCGCGAAAAGATTTGCTGACGCGAGAAAAAGAATTCACGCGCCAGCGAGATGCGCTCAGCGCCGCGCGGCGTCAACTGCCGATGGTCAAGATCGATAAACAGTACGTTTTCGACGGCCCGGAAGGCAAGGAGACGCTGTCCGATCTCTTCGATGGCCGCAGCCAGCTGATTGTTTACCACTTTATGTTCGGCCCGGACTGGGAGGAAGGCTGCAAAAGCTGTTCCTATCTGGCTGACCACTTCGATGGGGCAAACTGGCACTTGCCGCATCGAGACGTGAGCTTCGTCGCGATCTCGCGCGCACCACTCTCCAAATTGGAAGGCTACAAAAAGCGCATGGGTTGGCGCTTCAAATGGGTGTCATCCGAAGGGAACGATTTCAATTTCGACTATCACGTCTCGTTCACAAAGGAGGATGAGAAGAAAAACAAGGTCTACTACAACTACGAAGGCGGGGAATTCATCAACGACGAGCTACCCGGGCTGAGCGTGTTTTATAAAGATGAAAACGGCGACATCTTTCACACTTATTCGACTTACGCGCGCGGACTCGACAGTTTAGTTGGCGCCTACAACTTTCTCGATCTCGTGCCGAAAGGACGCGACGAGGATCCGGATTCGACGATGGATTGGGTCCGCCGCCACGACCAATATTGATCCAACGATTATGACTACGGAACAAAACCTGGCTGAAGGCGTTGTGGTCGAGCGCACTTTCGACGCGCCGATCACGCGCGTTTGGAAAGCGCTGACCGATGTGAATGAAATGCGGCAGTGGTATTTCGACCTGAAGGAATTCAAGCCGGAAGTCGGCTTTGAGTTTGAATTCGTCGTCGAGCACGAAGGCACGACTTATCACCATCTTTGCCGAGTCACTGAAGTGATTCTGCAACAGAAAATCGCCTACACCTGGCGTTACAAGGCCGAACCGGGCGATTCATTGGTTACGTTTGAACTGTTCGACGAAGGCAAAAAGACGCGGGTGAAACTGACACACACGGGCATTGAAACATTTCCGAAAACCCCGGCCTATGCGCGGAAGAATTTCGAGGCCGGATGGACGGCCATTATCGGCTCGGAGCTCAAGCAATTCGTTGAGAAGAAAGAGAAAGGAAAATCATGACCACCAAAGCGAGCCGAGAAGACATCACTTCATATCAAGCGGTTCATCAACGCCCCGCGAGCTCGCGTTTACGCCGCGTGGACCGATCCGGCGCAATTAAAAGAATGGTGGGGACCCGAGACCGTTCGTACCCGCAACTTCGCCGCAGACGTACGTGTCGGCGGCAAATATCGCTGGGACCTCATCAACCAGGAAGACGAGGAAATGAGCGTGTTCGGTGAGTACCGCGAGCTGGTTCCGGAAAAGAAAATTGTCTTTACCTGGAAATGGGATGACGACGATGTTTGGGAAAATCGCAATAGCGTCGTGACGGTGGAACTTTTCGACGCCGCTGGCGGCACTGAGCTGCATTTGCGTCACGAACAACTGCCGAGCACAGAATCGCGCGATCGTCACAACGAAGGTTGGAACAGCGTTCTCGATCGGTTGGGAAAATTTTTATTGTAGGGCGTTTCTGTGAAACGCCCGGCGTCCGCCGCGGCGGACGCCCTACAATTTGTCAGCAAATAAAACCAAAGGAGAAAAAAATGAACACTGAAGAAGTTGCAAAAAAAGTGATGGAGTTGGTTCGCAAACAGGCTTGGTACGAAGCGCTCGACTTGTACGACGACAACATCGTTAGCGTGGAAGCATACAGCGCCGGCGGCGGTTCGCCGGAGACGCGCGGCAAAGAAGGCGTTCGCGGCAAGATCGATTGGTGGGTCAACGCGATGGAAGTCCATAGCTTCAATGCCAGCGGGCCGTTCGTTGGACACGATCGATTCGTCGTTCAATACGATGCTGACGTGACGGACAAAAAGTCGAAAGAGCGCCGACAATTGTCCGAAGTGGGCGTTTATACGGTTAAGGACGGAAAGATCGTCCGCGAAGAGTTCTTGCCGCGCGTCGATTGAGATTTCACGCGTTGCGAACGCCGGTCGCTCTTGGAGGAAGACATACGGGGGGCCGGTGATCGAAACGATAGAACCGCCTGTGACTGTCAAGCGGCGCGTTGTCCGATGTTTCCGGCCGTAACTCAGCGATTGCATTGGAGTTTCCCCGATCCTTCTGCCCCTCAAGTTGCGCAACCGTCTCGCGCGGATTTCATTCATTGCATGAGGACAAAGCTTGCCGAATCATCTTCGGAAACCATTCGCGAAGAAGTCCGACAACGTTATGGCGCGACTGCTCGTGGAGAATCATCTTCGTGCGGTGACGGGTGCTGCAGTTCTACCAGTACCGAGATGCTCGGTTACTCCGCCGAAGATTCAGCAATCGCGCCGGAACCTGCGAACCTCGGGCTTGGCTGTGGAAATCCGCTGGCAATCGCGTCGCTGCAGCCGGGCCAAACGGTTCTCGATCTCGGTTGCGGAGCGGGGTTCGATTCCTTTCTTGCAGCGCGAGCGGTTGGTCCGAGTGGCACGGTGATCGGTGTCGACATGACGCACGAGATGCTAGCGAAAGCGCGCGAGAACGCCAAAAACCACGGATTCAGCAACGTCGAATTTCGCTTAGGCGAAATCGAAGCTCTCCCTGTGGCAGATCAAAGCGTGGACGTAATCATATCCAACTGCGTTATCAATCTGTCGCCGGAAAAGCCGCGTGTGTTCGCGGAAGCGTATCGTGTTCTGAAGCCTGGCGGCCGACTTGCAGTCGCGGATATCGTTGCGACCGCAACACTGCCTGACGAAATCAGGGGAGATTGGGCGGCTTACACCGGATGCATGGCTGGTGCATCGCAAATCGGCGACATGGAGGAGATGTTGCGACAGGCCGGCTTTGACAAGATCAAGATCGCGCCGAAGGACGCGTCTCGCTCGTTCATTCGCGAATGGCTTCCTGGAAAACAGGCCGAAGATTATCTGGTTTCCGCAACGATCGAGGCTGTGAAGCCGACGGTTGCGGCAAGCTAAACCTATTTCGCTGACTTTCCGGCAGCTCCGATGAAAATCAGTGCGGTAGCTGCACTCGCGATTGCCAGAGCTGCGCCAATCGCCATGACCATTCTGAATCCGGAAACGAAAGATTCGTCAATCGCGCGGCGAATCACCTGCTGGGTTGCCGGGCCTGGATCTTCCGGAATCGCAATGGCGGCGAGCTTCGTGCGTTGCATCTGCAACGATCGCGCTACTGATGTCGGCAGGTTTGATTGTGCCACTCGCTTATCGAGCGCGTGATTGAACACGTGGAGCATCACGATTCCGAGAACAGCAATCGCGATGAGGCCAGCGGTGCGAGCGACTGCGTTGTTGACGCCCGACGCGATTCCGGCACGGTTTTCAGCGACTGAACCCATTACCGCCGTGGTAAGCGGCGCCACGCTGATGGCCATGCCTAATCCGAGAACAACCACCGGCGGAAAAAAATTTGTCCAATAGCTGCCCCCGACCGTTGGCAGCATAAAAAGCAAATAACCTGAGGCGGCTATAAATGAACCGATCAGGAGCGGAAGCTTCGGACCGTAACTGGTGACGAGTCCACCCGACCAGCGCGACAGAAGAGAAATGATCAATATGAATGGCAATAGCGCCGCGCCCGCAGCAGTCGCGGAGTAATGCTGAACTTGAATCAAATTCAGCGGCAGGAAAAACAATGTTCCACCAAGCGCAGCGTAGAGCAGAAAGGTTAAAAGGTTCGTTCCCGTAAATATTCGTGAACGGAAAAGAGCGAGGGGCAACATCGGATTCGGAACTTGCCTCTCTCTCATCACAAACAGCGCGAGGAGCACGACAGCGGCAGTGAGCGCCGCAAGCACCGATCGATCGTTGAAACCGAGACGCGAAGATTCGATCAACCCGTAAACCAACGTGCCCAAACCCAATGCTGCCAAAGCTGCGCCTAACCAGTCGAGGCCGGCGCTTTCTGGATCAGAGCTTTCTGGGACGCGCAACAGCGAGATTACGATCACCAAAACCGCGAGCGGAATGTTAATGAAGAACACTGCGCGCCAGGATGCGTGTTCGATAAGCCAGCCGCCGATCACTGGCCCGATCGCGGTTGTGATCGCGCTGAAGCCAGACCAGGTGCCGATGGCGCGTCCGCGTTGGTCCTCCGAAAACGAACTGCTGATAATAGCGAGACTGCCCGGAACAAGGAGCGCCGCGCCAAGTCCCTGAAAAGCACGAGCCGCGATGAGCTGATGAATGTTGGCCGCTAATCCGCACGCGGCCGATGCGAACGCGAAGACCGCAATGCCGATCAGAAAAACTCGGCGACGCCCGTAGTGATCGCCAAGCGAACCGCCGAGCAGCAGGAGCGCCGAGAGTAGAAGTGAATAGGCTTCGATCACCCATTGCACGTCCACGGCGGTGGCGTTCAGGTTCGCCTGAAGAGCGGGCAACGCGACGTTTACAGCAGTCCCATCGATGAACGCCATGCTCGTCGCGAGAATGGTGGCAGCGAGAATCCAGGGTCCGCGCGATTTAGCACACGGCGCTGTCTGCGGCGCGGATCGAATTACGTTCTCGTCACAAGGTTCCTGGACCAGCGCCCACATATTTGCGAAATCAATATTCGCAAAACGCGTCGTCCGGATAGCAATATAACCAGCGCTCGCCCGGCTGTGCAGAAGCAATGACCGGATGCTCCGTGGCGCGGGCGTGTTTGCTGGCGTGTCGATTCGGTGAGCTGTCACAACACAGCGTGACGCCACACGTCTGGCACGTCCGCAGATGCACCCAGTAGCTGCCGATCTTCACGCACTCTTCGCATTCAGCGCGCTGCGGCTGCTTGACTGCTTCGATTGCATCCAAATGAGAGCACCCGCGGTCATTCATGGTTGGCTTACGGTTGTGAGATTTTATCTCGTGATGCGTTACGTCGTGAGGCGAGGCTCATATGGATTCCGGCGACGGCCATTCCGCCTTCGCCGACGGCCGCAGCGCAACGCTTCACTGATCCAGAGCGGACATCGCCGGCGGCAAAGATTCCTGGAAGACTCGTTTCAAGCGGAGCGGGGCGGCGTTTGTTTTCGCGCCAGGCTGGTGCTTCTGCGATGTCCGCGCCGGTTTTGATGAATCCTTTCTCGTCCCGCTCGATTTCCGGCGGCAACCACTCTGTGCATGGGCGCGCGCCGATCATGGAAAACACGGCGGGCGTCCGAACGACTCGGCGCTCGCCTGTCTTGGTATTTTCCAGTTCGATTTGTTCCAGCTTTTTGCCGCCAGACATTTTGCGGATCTCAGTGTTATAGAGAATCTCAATGTTTTCACCGGCTTCTACCCGACGCGAAAGATAGTCCGACATCTTGTTGGCAATGTTGTTTCCCCTAACGACAAGTAGTACTTTGGCTGCACCGTCGGAAAGGAACATCGCTGCCTGGCCGGCTGAGTTGCCGCTGCCGGCGACAACAACAGTTTCGTTGCGACAAAGCTGACCCTCCAGCGCGGTGGCAGCGTAATAAACGCCGACACCTTCGAATTGTTCGCGGCCCTCGGCTTCGAGCCGGCCATAATCGGCGCCAGTGGTAATCAGGACAGCTTTTGCGCGGAGCACCGCACCACAACCTTCCGTCTCGAGGCATGCACGGTACTCGCCATCAGGGTGGTATTGCAGAGAGAGGGCCTGGGCTGGTGTGGAAAATTTCGCGCCGAACCGGTAGGCCTGAAGCTGAGCCAGCCAGGTTAGTTCACCGCCACCAATGCCGGTCGGGAATCCAAAGAAGTTTTCAATGAGCGACGAGGAACCGGCTTGTCCGCCCGGCGCATAACTTTCCACAACGACCGTCTTCAATCCCTCGGACGCGGCATACACCGCTGCGGCCAGACCGGCCGGTCCAGCGCCAACGATTGCGAGATCGCAAAAAACTTCGGTCTCATTTTCTTCCGCGAGCGACCGCAGCAAGCCGGCTTCCCGGGCAACTTCGCGCAACGACGGCTTGCGCAAGCGCGCACCGGCCGGGGTGATCAAGACCGGCAAATCGCGAGTCGTTAGGTGAAAACGTTCGCTCAGTGCTTCGCCCTGTTCGCTTTCAAATTCTATCAGCCGGTGCGGAATGCGATTCTTGTCGAGAAAATCATCGAGCTGATGTCCATCGCGCGCGTTGCGGCTGGCCAGAACACGCATGCCCGCAAATTCGCGATCGCGACGAAGCCGGCGTCGTCGCATGATCAGCGCATCGACGATCGTCTTGCTCACGGCGGGAATTTCCGCCAGCGCGCGCCGAAGTTCGGCCGCGGGAATGAGGAGTATCTCGGCCTCATCCGATGCGACTCTGGACGAACCGAGGATCGACGTGCCCTGGAGCATCGATACGTCGCCCATGAACTCCCGCTCGCGCGCGTTAGCCAGATTATATTCAGTGTCGTCGCGCGTCTCGAACGCTTCGAGTTCGCCGCGCAAAACAATTGCCAGTCCGAGATCACGTTGCCCGGCCTTGAACAGCACGTCGCCGCGTTTCATCACGCGGCGTTCGCCCAAAGGCTCAAGTAGCGAAAGCTGATGATCGTTCAGTTTTGGAAACGCGATGCTTTCAGTATCGCGGTAGAACTGTTCGTCCTGCTCCTCGTCAGTCACGTGCAAACTTTACGCGCGACTCAGCACAATCCAACTCTGAGCTGCGCTCGCTGCTTTGGCGGTTAAGAAACCGTAGTCCCAAAAAGTTTCCCGATGACTGCCGTAGCCGCCATCGCGAGTGCACTGACCTGATTTTTTTAATCAGGAAAGCAGGAGCGCAGGAGAGATTTCTTTTGCGCGAAGCGCTTTGGAGTGCGGCGGTGCTCCGCCGCTTTCCTCAGAAGATTCCTGCCGCGCGCAAGATTGCGAAAGGGATGACGCAAGCTGTGCTAAGCGCGCCGTAAGACATTAACATTTTTTTTGCACGTGTTCGGATAGCCATGGAGAAGTCTCCTTTATGCCACACCGTACTTACGAATTCGTTCAGCTTGACGTGTTCACGCAGACGCCGCTCGCGGGCAATCCACTGGCCATCTTCACGGACGGTCGCGGCTTAGACGATGGCGAGATGCAAGCTTTAGCGCGGGAGATGAATCTTTCGGAAACGACTTTCATTCTGCCGCGTGATGCCGCCACTGAAGCTCGCGAAGGAAAGAAAGTCCGCATCTTCACCGTCGAGCAGGAGTTGCCGTTTGCCGGCCATCCGACACTTGGGACAGCGCTGCACTTGTATGTGTCGCAAGGCCCGGTCCAATTCAAAGAAATCTGCCGAGATCATCCTTGATTTGAAAGCCGGGAAAATCCCGGTGCGTTTCACTCCGGATTCCGAGAACGCCGGGCGTGATCGTGTGGACGGTCAGGTGTTCGGCGAAATGCGACAACGCGATCCCGAATTTCGACCGGCACTTTCACGAGAAGAAGTGGCTCGCGTCATTGGAATCGCCGTTGACGAGATTGCTTCGGAATGGCCGATACAGCCGGTCTCGACAGGGTTGACCTTCACGATCGTGCCCTTCCGAAATCGACAAACGCTCTCGGATCTGAAGTTTAGTTACGCACAGGCAGCGGAATTTCTGAAGAATTCCGGCGCCAACTTTTTCTACTTTCTGTGTCCCGAACGGCGCGAAGGCCGGCTTGAAGCTCGAGCTCGAATGTTTTTTTACGGTGGCGAAGATCCTGCCACAGGGTCGGCGGCGGGCTGCGCCGCCAGTTGGATGGTCCAACACGAAGTCGCAAAGAGCGATGAGCAGGTGCTGATTCGCCAGGGGATCGAGTGCCGTCGTCCAAGCGAACTGTACGTCCGAGCAATCCGCGAAGGCGAGCGCGTTACCAACGTCCGCGTAGGCGGCTATGCCGTGGAAATACTGCGCGGAACCGTGGTGCTCTGAGTAATTCCTATCGAGACTTAAACGGTCCCTCAAAAACGCTCTCCGAGACTTCGCGCCGATCGTTGGGGCTTTCGCGCACCTGCAATTTTTCAGGCAGCACTTCTTTAGCGCCGGGTTTGCCGACTGCCGCCATCGCTTCGACTTGAAACTCATCAGGAATCCGCAG
>CAVRYN010000010.1:0-14998 GCA_963725505.1 uncultured Verrucomicrobiae bacterium
AAGTGCAGTTGTTTCCCTCTGTTGTGAACCCGAGATAGTGACGGAAATGCTACCTGAGAGGTGAGAAGTGTGTCAATCATTATTTTTGCTTCGACTCGGATCACACTGATATTCGGGATGACGCGAAATCGCGCAAGAAATGACTCCACACTCCGAAAGCTTTCGCGAGTCCAGCGCTTCTCGCACGCGGCGGGCAGGCATTACGAAATGTGAGGATGGCCAAAGACGATGAGCCTTGCAACGCGTTAGGGAGTCGCCGCGGCGACCGTTCCACCTTTGACGCCTTGCGAGAACTCGCGAGTGCCGCCTTAAGGGATTCTAGCTAGTGCTACGGGCGTGGCCGTGGAGTGGGGCGAGGTCTCGGCGTCGGGACAATTCGTGGTTGTTGTGGGAAGGTGAATTTGCCGACGCGCGTGTTCCACGAACTGCCCGTTGTTGCGTAATACTCGTTCGTGTGCCAGAAGGTCGTGCCATCGGTATCAAGTTTGGTCATGCTATAGTCCCCCCAGCGCCCACTGGCCGAGGTCTGGGACCCGGTGCCGGCGAACAACGTAGCTTCTCCCTGGCTGAGGTCGTTCAATGGATCCGTAGCAAAACGTCCGGCATAACGGATCGATGGGAAATCTTTCGAGCTGGACGTTGAATACCCGATAGCCGTGTTTCCGTGTGCGTCGACAGCTATGGCGGCCATCCAGCGCCACAAACCGTCGTTACTGTTGCTCCAATCTTGTTGTTGAGCCGCCGCGGCAGGGAAATTGCCTCCGCTAACATCGAATTGGTACCAGCGAACAGCAGTCGGCCCGTCCGGGTAATTCAGGAATACGGTGTGGTCAGACCACAATGATTCGGTGCCGTTGTGATTCTGGTAAACGACCGGCGTCATGATGCCGTCGCCGAGTGTATCCAACGGCGGCTGCCCTCCCGGCTGTGGCACAACGTTGGTTGTCGTGTCGTTGAACGCGTCAACGAACCCGTTGACTGTGATCAAAGCATTCGGAGAGTGGCTAGGACCAATGCCCAGAGTTGAATTCGCCGGGGTCACGAAATCGACATGAAACTTCCAGCCCTTAACCTGGGTCAACGTCACGCCGCCGCTGCCGGGACTATCGACCGCGAGGAGCATTTCATCCCGGCCCGCAGGCGGCGGGGTGCCGGTGCGAAAATCTGCTGGTACCAGACGATAGGAATCGCCCAAGCCGGGATCACCTGAAGGAATCACGAATGAAATCGCGTTGGCGGGTCCGCCAGTGAGCATCGAGCCGCGATCGAGGGCGAATACGCTCACGCCTGGCAAGTCTCCGGACTGGTCAAACAAATCGAACGTGAAGAAGTAGGCACCGCCGGGCTGGGGATTATTCCAAACCGCCGCCTTCGGGTAATCGTCCAGGTTCACCGGATCCACGAGCAGGGCGTAGAGATTCCAAGGGCCAGCTACAGGGTCAGGGGTTTGTGATACACCGATGCACTCATAGTATGGGCCAGGGCCCGGATACGAGTCAAAGCCAAGGTCGCTCACCACCCAGCGATCAGCGACCTGGTCATAGAAAACGAAGGGGTCACCGCCATTTTGGTTATTGCCACAGGGATTGCCGGTACCCAATGGAGCAAAGAACGCGTCGTACGTGACGAAAGGCGCGAGTGGATTGCCGGACTTGTCATACACTCTGAACCCGACATTGACCGTTTGCACGTAATGGTTCGGGCCCACATCGCCGTTGGTATCAGGTGGCCGACAATTGCAGCCGCTTCCCACCCGATCGGTTCCGTCAAATGTGAGCAGTGGCGGCGGCATGTTTGGGATCGCGGGAAGGATTTGCTTCAATAGCGACTGGACGTGCGGGTAAGAAGAGGTTCCCGATTTCCCCGGCCCGACCTGACAACGGAAACGGGTATCGTGTCAAGCGTGGCCGGTCGATCTCTGCATGCGGAGCGACGTAAGGCAGGTTTCGCAGGTTTGTGTTCATGACAACCGGACCTATTAAACGCACCACGTTCGGTGTCTGTGCGCCGGTGGCGTCTTGTCTTGCAGCGACGCCGGCTTGTTTTATGCCCTTTGTTTGGGCGAACAGATTCGAGAACGCGCCAGAGCCCAGCAGCGCCACAAAGACGCCGATGAGGCAGAAGACGGAGGCGATTAAAACGCGAAGGTTAAAGAACCCGCCTTCGCTAAAGCTACGGCGGGCAGGTGCTGATTGTGAAGTGGATTTCTTTTTCATGGATGAAGTGGAGTTATTTCCGTCTGCGGTGAATCCGCGAGGATATTGGCTACGCTAGGTGACACGCAGGAAGTGTGTCAACATCCTTTTGAAATTTTGCTTGAAGGATTATGCGGATGGCGTGCATAACGCGAAATCGCGAAAGAAATGACGAAGCACAAATGTCGAATGACGAAGGAATGATGAAGTCCCAATGACAAGGCCGTTTTCGTCCGGCAATCGCCGGACTTTGGGAGTGCGTTGAAAGCCTGCCCTGAGCAAGTCGAATGGGCGTACTTGCATCGCTTTTGGCCGCTCCCACTCTACTGAAAGCGATGCGAAGACGCATCGCACTCCAACTCCGAAAGCTTTCGCGAGTGAAAAGCACTGCGTGCGAAATGCAAACTTGGCGCTGTAGTGTGCGCTGTCCTCAGCGCACTGCGAGGCCGTACTCCCCAATCGCCCGCTTCCGCCAAGGCTTCGGCGAGGCAGGCTGACGATGCGCGCTACGGGAACGAGTTTATCGCCAAAGGCGCAATTCACCGCGAGCCTGGGGCAACGCCCTAGGATTCGTGGAACAAAAAGAGCGCCAGCGCTGAAAGCGCGATTCACTTCCTGCACGAATTCGATCATCATGTGCGCCATGCGCCAATCACCGGGCACGGATTGAATCGCGCTTTCAGCGCTTGACTTGCCCGATAATCGGATGCCTAGGGCGATGCCCCAGGCTAACATGAGGCCACGCCTTTGGCGCTAAACAGCTACCGCTACAGTTGCGCAAACGTCAGAATGTCACCGTTGCCTGGTTGGAACAGGTCTGGGTTCCTTGGTTGCACACTTTATACGTGAAGGTGCCATGGCCACGAGCACCGGTCGAATCGGTGTACGCACCGTCGTTTGCGGTGTTCACGAGGAACGCATTGTTACGGTAAATGTCCACAGTGGCCCCCACGGCGCCACTCCATGAGAGGTTAACTACCTCCCGTCCCTGCACCTTGGAGCCGCTGGCGGTGAGTGTGATTCCTGACGTAGGCGTAGGTGTCGGGGTCGGAGTTGAAGTTGCGGTTGCCGTTGGTGTAGCTGTAGCTGTGGCTGTAGCTGTAGGAGTAGCCGTAGCCGTAGCTGTAGGAGTTGGGCTCGGGGGTATGGTCGCTGTAGGCGTCGCTGTCGCGGTGGCCGTTGGTGTTGGCGTGGCAATGGCAGTCGCAGTTGCTGTAGGTGTAGCTGTAGGGGTTGGACTTGGGGCCACAGTCGCTGTGGCCGTGGCTGTTGCGGTTGCCGTGGCTGTTGGCGTGGCAGTGGCGGTCGCGGTAGGCGTAGGTGTAGACGTTGGAGTTGGTGTCGGACTAGGACTCCCTCCCAGGCAGACATTCACGTTTGTCGTTTGACCATTGGTGATGTTGAAGTTCCCCGTTTGGGTTCCCACGCCGGACTTGGAAACCGAGTAACTGTGCGATCCCGGCGTTAATACCGCGTCGTAAGTGCCATTGGAAAGCGTTGCACCGTAAGGCCTGCTGTCGATTGATACCGACGCGTTAGAAATCGCAGCGCCTCCGTTACATGCCGTAACGACAAAATGCGCAGTACCCTCTTGTGGCGCGGTGCACCCGGTAAACCTGAAATAGCCGATGCGCGTACGCCAGTTAAAGCTAGCAGTGGTCGCGTAGTATTCGTTTGTGTAGTAGAACGTGCAGTCGTCCACCGGATCAACAGTGATATCGCTGTAATCGCCCCAGCGATTGGAAGTGGCGGATTGACTGCCGGTGCCGTCGAACAGATGTTGTTCGCCTGACAACGTATTCAATGGATCGGTTGCCAGCCGGCCGGCGTAGCGGATTTGCGGATTGATTGAGCTGCTGGAGGCACTAAACCCGAGTGCAATGTTGCCCTGATTATCCGAGGCAATGCTGCCCATCCAGCGCCAGGTGGAATCCGGCTGATACGTGCTCTCCTGGACTTTCCCCCAGCTACCCGGCTGCGTGCGCTGCAATTCGATCCAGCGGACACCTGCAACGGAGTTCGCGCTTACGGTATAATTGTCGAGCAGCGACTCATGGCCGTCGGAGAACCGACGGTAGGCATTCCGGAACATCATGCGGTCGGCGATCGCGTCGAGACGCGAGTTCGTTCCAAGTTGAGGTACGCAGTTGCGTGTGTTTGAGCAAAGCGATGTGAAGGATGCTGCCGGCACACTGGCCTCGAGCGTAAACGTCGAATTGCCTGGGTTTCCGAAATCGACGTGATAGGCCCGCACCTTGTAAATCAGCGGGCTACCCTGCGGGAATGAGACGAAATGGTTCCGATCGCCAACTGATGGTGGGAGAATGCCATCCAGATCTGCTGGAAGAAAAGGCGCTTCACTGGATCCGCCAGTGATGCCCGTCGTTTGGCTGGTAGCGCTGGGATCGCCCACTAACATCTTGACGCGATCAAATACAAACGGCTGAGGTCCGAGAAAGGAATTGCCAGCGGCATTAAAAACGTTTGCGGCCATGTAATAGCCGTCCGGCCAGACCCCGAGCTTGGGGTAATCAAGGAAGTTGCTGGTCAGGTGAAAGTCGTACCGATACCACGCTCCGGTGGCGTCACCGGTCTGAGATATAGCGATGCACTCGTCTTGAGGCACATTGGCGCCGCTGGGAACGGCGAACTGGCTAATGATCCAGCGATCGGCGAGCTGATCGTACACGACAATGGGATCACCGCTGCCACTTGTGCAGGCACCGCCAAAGCCCGACCAAATCGAACCGATCGCGACGGGACCGAACACGGATGTACCCGTAATTTTATCAAAAACCTGGAGGCCTTCGTTTACCATCTGAACGTATTGAGTTTTGCCCACTTCGCCGTTGGGATCTGGCGGAGCACAATTGCAACTGACGCCCGGGTAAATAATGCCATTCCAAGTGAGAACGGGACTTGGAATAGCTGGCGTGTTTATCATTCGCTGCCAAAAACTGTTTTGAATTACCGGATCCGGTGCATCCTGATGCTGAAGCGGTATTTTCGGGTTGAGATTAGCTTCGTGTTCGGCCTCGACTGGCGGCCAAATCAATGGCTGCTCGCGCAGCGGCGGCGACAGATCGCTGTGCAACGCGTGGATCACGGTGGTTTGGCCGAATTGTTCCTCGCTTCCGGCCGGAGCGGCGGTTGCCTGGGCAGAGGCATTCGAGAACGCGCCAATGTCAACGAGCGCGATAAACACGCCGGCCAGGGCAAGCACTGAAGCAAGTAGCACGCGAAGGTTAAAGAACGCAGATTGTGAAGTGGAGTTTTTCTTCATAGTGGGGAGCTGTTGAAGCGGGGACGTTGGCGTTAAAGACCCCGAGAATCAATAACTTTCGTTTCGACTGCTGCGGGCGAGGAAGCGCCGCAACGTTTAAAAAGGTTTACGAGGACGATTTGTCTAAAAGACTCCTGGCTGGCGGGCCGTCGTAGCCGTGATTCATAGGATCGATGCGGCGCATCGGTTTCTCGCGGGTTTGCTCTTCGATAACATGCGCCACCAGTCCGGGCATGCGTGCGATCATGAAAATGCCGTTGAACGCGGCGGGGTTCATTCCCAGATCGGCAAGGATCGCGCCGATGGCGCCGTCCACGTTGATGGGTAACGATTTCTTCGCGTCGGCGAACGCTTTCTCGACCGCTCGTGCCGCCTGCATATGCACGCCGTCCACGCCGGCTGCGAGCGCGAGCTCGAACAAACGCGCAGTGCGCGGATCTTTCGTGTGGAGACGGTGACCAAATCCCGGCATGCGTTCGCCCGCTTCTCTCATCGTGGCGAGCGTGCGCGCGGCTGCTTCATCCATCGAAATCGATTCGCGCGTGGTGCGATCGGCAATTGCTCTCAGTTGCCGTGCGCAATCTTCAATCGCGCCGCCGTGATGGCGATTGATCGACATGATTCCGGCGGCGACTGACGCGCTCAACGTCGCCCCAGTTGATGCGACGCTTCGCGCAGCTAACGCGCTGGGAGGTGTCGCGCCGTGATCAATCGATGACACTAAAATCGCGTCCATCAAACGCGCAACGGCTGGCGATGGTAATTCGCCGGTCAAGACTAAATAAACCGCCGCGCCAAATGAGACGCGCCCCATAAGCTCGGCGATGTCATACCCGCGCACCGCCACTTTGTTCGGCTCCACGCGCGTGATGGCGGTATTCCACACCGCGTTTTTATCGGCTTCGCTCATAAGACTTTGTCCTTTCATTTTCTTGAGAATCTGGACGACCGCATCCGGCAACTCGCCAAATGCATCGACCACGCTCGCGCCGGCTTCGCGCAACGCTTTCACTTTGCCGGCATGCGTGCCTCGGCCACCTTCGATGATCGCGCCCGCGTGACTGAAGCGCGTGCCTTCGCGCGCAGCTTTGCCGCCGATGTATGCGATCACAGGTTTGGTGACTTTTCGATCGACGATCAGTTGCGCCAGTTCTTCCTCCTGCGAGGAACCGATTTCGCCAAAGATCACGATCGCTTCCGTGACCGGATCGGCTTCAAACATCAGCGCCGCGTCCGGCAGACGAATTCCAATCACCGCGTCGCCGCCGATGTGCACGATTGTTGAAATGCGCACGCCCGCCTGCCCGAGATAATAACCGGTGCTCGAAGCCATGCCGCCGGAGCGACTAATCACGCCAACGCCATTTGGCACGCCGGGCTTAAACCATTGTCGCGCGCTTTCCGCGCGTCCGCCAATCATCCCGACCACGCCCTTGCCCGGGCTCAATGCTCCGAGCGTGTTCGGTCCGAGAAACATCGCACCATTTGCTTTCGCTGCCGCCGCGATTTCCATCGCGTCCCACAGGGGGACACGATCGGGCACAAGCACGGTGAGTTTGATTCCTGCATCGATGGCGGAAATGGCTGCCTCCTTGACGCCAGCCGCGGGGACAAAAACGACGGAGACATCGATTTTGCCAAGTGCGTCCACCGCTTCTCGCGGCGTGTTAAACACCGGAACGCCCAGCACGCTTTGTCCTCCCTTGCCCGGCGTCACACCGGCGACGACGTTCGTGCCGTACTCACGCATCAGGCGGGTGCGCGCCCGACCTTCACGTCCGGTGATCCCTTGCACAAGCACGCGCTTCTTTTCGTCAATCAAGATCGCCATTTACGGATTCCTTCCGATCAATTCATTCAAGCCGGGAATATCAAGTTCCAAATGGAAACCTTCGACTCCGGCGAGACGGCATTCGACGTCGCAGGCGAGCAGCTCGGAGTCTTTGGTGGCAAATTCTTCGCTCGGAAGTGACAATGCCGGCACCCCGACACGATCGACAATCAAACCGCCGGAGTATTCGATGACAGCCGCGCGAATTTGCAGCCAGCGAGAAGTCTCGATCCAAACATGACCGGCTTTCACCGGAAATTTCGTGGCTGACGGATCTTTAATAAACTTTGGCAAACGCGACAGGCGAGGTTTCGATTTTTTGCCACGCGCACCTGCGACAAGTTCCGTGAAACGAGCGGCGATGAACGCCGGTGTGTCCGTCTTCCGATAACCCTCGACTGGCGCGCGCACCAGCTTCGACATGCGATGCAGGATGTCCACGGCGCGATCTTCGGTGTTGCCGCCGAGACGAATCACTGCGGGAATATCGAGATCGAGTTCCCAGAATGCTTTCGCCAGACCGTAGGCAGACCAATATTGTTCCTGGCTCGCAACGCCGGAGCCGGAACCGAAATAGCCGACGAGATCCGGCTGGGCCAAAATGATTCGCGCAGCGCGATAGACTTTCGACGCAGATGGATTGCCGCTGGTGTCGGTGAAATTTGCAATGGTGAATCCTGCGTTGACGATGGCGTCCATCGACATCATCGAGCCGCCGCCGCCTGCGCCGTGAAAACCAACCAGACCTTTGGAATCTTTCGGAGCCGCGGTAGCTAATTGTGCGAAATAAAATGTGCCGCGATGATCGTTTTGTTCGACTGCATAAGCGACACGCTCCAGAGGCGTCGGCGGGTGATCGAATTCTCTCGCAATTTCAATTCCCAGCTCTGGATGTCGCACCACGGCGTAATCGTCAATCGTGATCCGGCAATCGGCTGCCACGAACTCGCCGCTTTTGGTCAGCACCAGCGGATTAATCTCCAGGGAGCGCGCTTCAACGCCGCGCGCGGCGTCAAATAATTTTCGAATCGACTCGGCTAATTGCTTCGCATAGGCTGGCGAAAGGCCGCACGAAGAAACCGCTTCGCTCACAGCGGAATCCAGCGGCCCGCTTTTCACGTCGCACGGAACCCGCCGCGTTGAAGCCGCGCGCTCCTCAATTCCGGTGCCGCCGCCAGCGCCGAAAATAATCACTGGCGCACGAGCAGCGTCATCGATCGCGAACGAAAGAAAAAACTCGCGATCTATGTCGAGCTTCTCTTCTACCAGCAGCGCCTCGACTGGGAATTGTCCCACTTTTATCGACAACATCCGCTCAGCATGCGTGCGTACATCATCCAGCTTTTTAGCGAAGGCGACTCCGCCGATACCGGCGCGCCCAGTTGTCCATGCTTGAATTTTGATCACGACTTCGCCGCCTAATTCTTTCGCTGCCGCGACAGCGTCATTGACACTCGAGACGGCGCGGCCACGCGGGATCTTAAATCCGTTCGCGGCGAGAATGGCTTTGCCTTGGTATTCGTGAAGCCGCGCCATGGCGTTGAGCGTAGCGAGATTTTCGGGTAGCGCACGCGTCTCGCGTGTTGGCGAACGCGTCCTCGCGATCGCGAACTTCCTCGGCGAAAACTCAACCTCTATGCTCAATGAGACTAAGAGAAAGATGTTTCGGCGCGACGCCGAAACCAGCACGCGAGACGCGCGCGCTACCCTATCCGCCGACAGCTTGGTAATGGCCGAGGCCGCGTTGCCACATGAAACGCGCCCAGGCCCAGGCTAGCAATAGCCAGCCGGATTGGATCGCCAGCGCCTGCACGAGGTCGGGCCCCTTTAATCGGCCGAGAAAGATCGCGACCGGACAAAACAACTCGTAATAAAACGGCAGCCATTTCATGACGGCCTGGACCGCGGACGGCATGATATCGATGGGAAACATCTGGCCACCGAGGAAATATTCGAACGAATAAACGATGAACACGATCGTGGAAATTTCCAAAATCCAAAACGCCATCATGGCCAGGCTGTAGGTGATAAAGAATTGAATGAACGCCGCCATCAATATCGAGATCGCTGTCAACGCGTAAATCAGGGGATCGGTGGGCAGCACGATGTACCCCCGGAAATAAATGAAGATCAGCGCAATCGGCGGAAGAGTGACGAAGCTGTAAACGAGTCGGCCACTCATAAAAATGCTGAACCGGTACGCGAGATAACTCATCGGCTTGGTGAGAAGCGCATTGATCTGGCCTTCGCGAATATCAGCGGCAATTTGCCATTCGTCCTCTGTCGGCACGACCAAATTGCTGACCAGGAGGGTGAGCAAATAGTAATAAATCATCGAGCCGTAATCGTAGCCGTGAAGGCTGCCGCCGCGCTCCTTGAACACTGCACTCCACAAAAACACCGTGCCGGCCAGTGGGATCAAACCAAAGAGCGCGCGCAGGAAATAATTCCAGCGATACACGAACGTGTTCTGGAGCCCGATGTTAAAGACGGAAACGTATTTGTCGATAGGACTCATGCTCGTGCTCGTAATCGTAATCGAAATGAAGCAATGTCAGGCAAGAGCACGATTACGAGCATGACGACATCGACAATTACTCGTGATGGCATATCGAAGAACCTCCGTGCATTCCGAGCGAAGTCGAGGAATTCCGTGGTAAAACCTTCAGCTAATTCCGCGGGATCCTTCGACTCCGCTCAGGATGACCTGCCGGTCAACTCCACAGCGAGATTGATCGCCGCGATCATGCTGTCGGGTCGTGCGATTCCTTTTCCGGCGATTTCAAACGCGGTGCCGTGATCGGGACTGGTGCGCGGAAAAGGAAGACCCAGCGTCACGTTCACGCCGTTATGAAATGCATGCAGCTTCAGCGGGATCAATCCCTGATCGTGGTACATGCAAAGCACCGCGTCGAATTCGCCTTCAATCGCCCGGTGGAAAACCGTGTCGGAGGAGTGTGGGCCGGTGAAAACAGAAGGTGATTGGTGAGAAGTGAGAAGTGATTGGTTTAGCTCGGCGACGGCCGGCGCGATGATTTCGATTTCTTCGCGCCCGAGTTTCCCCGATTCGCCGGCGTGCGGGTTCAATCCTGCAACGGCGATGCGCGGTGCGCGCGTCCCGCGGCAACGAAGAAAATCCGCGAGCAACAAACCGACACGGACTATCTCCGATTGCTTGAGCGTGCGCGGAACCTTGCGCAACGGAATATGCGTGGTGACGAGCGCGACTGTGATTTTTCCGCCGGTCAGGCACATTGCGAAATTTTTGACGCCGCAGCGCTCAGCCAAAAATTCGGTTTGCCCTGGGAATTTAAAGCCG
The DNA here is from genome assembly GCA_963725505.1 of uncultured Verrucomicrobiae bacterium. Lineage (GTDB taxonomy): Bacteria > Verrucomicrobiota > Verrucomicrobiia > Chthoniobacterales > UBA10450 > Udaeobacter. Next base: position 10,629 of record CAVRYN010000010.1, read on the forward strand.
ACTTCGTACATGCGGGCTTTGTGAATGGGCCCGGTTACAATTGCATCGAACTTGCCCCGCCGCGCGAGTGTGACAGCTTCTTCGAGCGCAGCCGCAGAGGCACGCGCGGTTTCCGCAGTCGGGTGTCCTGGCGTGCAATCGGGATATTTGCCGATGATCTGGTAGTCGGCGAGCCGCGCAATGCGGTCAGACTTGAGAGCGAGATCGACAATCTCCGGCCCGATTCCGGCGCAGTCGCCCAACGTGATGCCAATGCGCGGTTTCCTGCTCGCTTGCCGAGCCGTAGCTGTGCGAAGGCTGGTGCTCATGCTCGTGATCGTTCAGGAGTACCAGCGCGGGAGACGCCGAACCCCGAACGCCCAACGTCCAACGCTGAACTTCCAACTTCCAACGCTAGATCAAAAGGTCTTGATGTAGGCCTTTTGGCGCAGGCTGGCGATCCAGCGTTCCTGAATTTGTTGCGCTTCCTCTTGGATCAGTTTTTTCTCGATATCAGACCGCGCCTCGTTGAGTGATTTCGTCGTGCCGCCCTGTTTGTCTTCAACTTTGAGGATGTAATAATTCCCGGCGTAATCGATGATGTTGCTAATTCTGCCGACTGGTATGTTGAAGGCGAACTTTTCCAGCGGCTCGGCGAGAGTCTTGCGTTCGATCCAGCCCCAGTCGCCGCCATTGTCCCGAGTGCTGTCCTCCGAATAAACCTGCGCTGTCCGGTCAAATTCTGCGCCGCTGGCCAATCTGCCGAGCACTTCTTCGGCCAGCGCCTTTTGTGCCGGAGCCGTCGCGGTATCTTTTTGGCCGGGAATCATGATCATGCGCAGCTTGATCGTCTCCTTGCTGGTAAATTCGTCGCGATGCTTCCTGTAGTAATCTTCTATTTTCGTGGTCGAAATAATCGAGCTCTTCTTGACGTTATGGCTGCGCATCGCCTGAACGATCATTTGCTCCATCTCCTTTTGCCTGAACTCGCCCAACGTGTAATTCTGCGCCTCGAGCGTTTTGATAAACGTATTGCGGTCGCCCCCAAAATTCTCCCGGATGATCTCGTGCATCCGCTCATCCACGAAGTGATCTGGAATTTCGTACTTCTCTTTTTTGAACGCCTGAATGACAAGCTGCCGATCAATCAGGTCTTTCAGCGCCAAGTCGCGCGCTGCTTTCAGTTGTTTTTCCAATTCCTGTCCGGTGTATTGCGCCCGCAGCTGCTTTTCCCGTGGTGCGGATAGAGCGCGCACTTGTGATATGGCGATCACATCGCCATTCACAATCGCTGCGATGCCATCCACCACCAGCGGCTCCTGGGCAAACGCAGCGCAACAAATGGGCAATAGTGCAAGCCCGCAGACCGCCAGTAAAACGACTGCAAATGGACGTACGAGGTCTCTCATAGTTTCTTAATCAGTTCCACAATTTCCCAGAGGTGCTGCTCGATTTTCGCTGCAACTAAACGAGGGAATTTGCCCGCGACAAGTATAAAATCCCCATGCCGCATCAGCATTAGTTTGCGGTCGCGCACTTCCACTCGGGTCACCCCTGATCTTGCTGCGGCCAACTTGATTTCGATGAGAGCAAACAAGTTGTCAACTGCCGGAGGGAAAGCGCCGAAGCGATCACGCCAGTCGCGCCGCAACCGATCCAATTGCTCATGCGAAGTGATTTCCGCAATATCGCGGTACGCTCGGATGCGCAGCGCGGAGTCGCCGACATAAGTGACCGGAATGAACGCTGGGATGCGTTCGAGAGGCGCTTCTCGAAATGCTTCGGCGGACTGGAGACCGCCGCTCCTTGTTGGCGGCGAAACGAACTCCGCTTCGTTTGTCACGACAAAATCGAGTCGTAAATCGACATCCAGCCGGAGCCGCGCCTTTTCGCCTTTCAGCTGGGCCACCGCCTGCTTGAGCAACTGGCAATACAAATCGAAACCGACCGCCACGATGTGGCCGCTCTGGGCTGTGCCGAGGAGGCTGCCGGCGCCGCGAATCTCCAGGTCGCGCATGGCAACGCGAAAACCCGCGCCCAGCGAGCTGTACTGTTTGATGGCGCTGATCCGCTTGCGCGCGGCGCCGATTGTCATCATTTCCCGCGGAAGAAGCAGATAGGCGTAAGCCTTGTGCTCGGCTCGGCCGACGCGTCCACGCAGTTGATACAAGTCGGCGAGACCAAACTGATCTGCCCGATCGATGATGATCGTGTTTGCATTTGGGATATCGAGACCGCTTTCGATGATCGTGGTGCAAACCAGCACGTCGGTTTTGCCAGCAATGAATCGTGCCATGACCGCTTCCAGCTCGTCGGCGTCCATCTGGCCATGCCCGATTTCAACTCGGGCCTGCGGGCAAAGATGGCCGATTCGGTCGCGCGCTCGCTCGATGGTCGCTATGCGATTGTGCAGGAAAAATACCTGCCCTTGCCGTTCCAGCTCGCGGTCAATTGCCGCGCGAATGATTCGTTCATCGTAGGCCGATACGACTGTCTCTACGGGCAAACGGTTGAGCGGCGGAGTCTCAATGGTGGACATGTCTCTAACGCCGACAAGTGAGAGATAAAGGGTGCGCGGAATCGGCGTGGCCGAAAGCGTTAGCACATCGACCAGCTTGAAGAGCTGCTTGAACTTTTCCTTGTGCAAAACGCCGAAGCGCTGTTCCTCATCGATCACCACCAGTCCGAGATCTTTGAAGACGACATCCCCCGAGATCAGCCGATGCGTGCCAATGACAATATCGACGCCGCCTTCGCGCAGCAGCTTTATCACTTTTTTCTGTCGGATTGCGAACGAAAGCGGCTGAGCATTTCGATGCGCACGGGGTAATCGAGCATGCGTTGCCGGAACACCTCGAAGTGTTGTTGAGCGAGGACCGTTGTCGGCGCGAGCACGGCCACCTGTTTGCCGTTCATGACCGCCTTGAACGCGGCGCGAATGGCGACTTCGGTCTTGCCAAAACCGACATCGCCACAGATCAGACGGTCCATCGAACGCGGACGCTCCATGTCGATCTTCGTATCGATGATTGCCTTCATTTGGTCCGGCGTTTCGCGGAACGGAAAGGAATGTTCGAATTCTGCCTGCCATTTTGTGTCCGGGGCGATGCATGACCGGAGTGCATTTCTTGGCTCTTCCGCCTGGATCGCGAGCATTTTGCCGGCGTAATCGAAAATGGAAGCCGCGGCTTTAATTTTGGCGCGGGCCCATTTCCCATCGCCGAGTGAACTTAGCGGCGGCGATTTTCCCTGCACCAACATAGCGGGAAACGAGGTATGCCTGCTCGAGTGGGACGTACAGCTTAGCTTCATCTGCAAACTCAGCGCCAGAACTTCCTGCGTCCCGTCTGTATTGGCAGCCGTGTCGACTGCATCGGGAGGTTTTGGGAGGCGAAGCAACCCCAGGAATCGTCCAATGCCGTGCTCGAGATGCACGACCAAATCGCCTTCGTTCAACTCGCTGAAATCGATTTGTGCGCGGTGTCGCTCCGCGCGACGCAATGCTGCGCGCATGGACCGCGAATCGTCCAAACAATTCGGCAGCCGACAGGACGACGAGATTGGCTGCCGGGAAACAAAAGCCGCGGGCGAGAGTTCCTTCGACAAAATCGACACCGTTGATGGCGCCGGCCATGATCTCGCGGAAGCGCTCAATCTCGCCCTCGGTCTGAAAATAAATGACGATCCTCGCTTTGTTCGCGCGCCATTCTTTTAAGCGTTCGACAAAGTGCGCGCGTTTTGCCTCGGCGAGCACGAGATCGCCGGCCGCAAACTCGCCGACGTCGCAATCCTCGAACGCGCTGCCGAAATCTTCTGGACCGGTTTCAATCCAGCCTTCGCTGATCTGGACCTGTGCGTTCGAAGTTGTTTCCGGTTCGATTTCGATCTTGAGATGATTTGGAGCGACGTAATCGCGAACGAACCCGCTGTGGCCGTCCGCTATTTCGAGCAGGATATCGGCCGACCTTAGGTCTCGCGCTGACGTTTGAGTATCGATGTCGAACTCGCGCATCGATTCGATTTGGTCGCCGAAAAATTCCAGCCGGAACGGCAACGGCGCCTGCCACGAATAGACATCGACGATGCCGCCGCGGACGGCGAACTGTCCCCCGAGTGGTTACTTGCGCGACGCGCTCATAACCGCTGCTCACGAGTTGGTCGAAAAGATTCTCCATCTTTATGTTTGCTCCGCGTCGGAGTTGAGTAACGGCTGATTGGAGAGTGCCGCGCTTTGGCGCAGGTTGATCGAGACTTGCGCGCGTCGCGACGATGATGCGCGGACCGGTCCCGATTTGCATTAGCAACGCCAGCCGTTCCGCCGCAATTTCCGGGTCGGGCAGAACATTCTCTACTGCCGCCAACTCGGCTTCTGACAGGAAAAGCGCGTCTGG
>CAVRYN010000011.1:0-6069 GCA_963725505.1 uncultured Verrucomicrobiae bacterium
CTACTGCAGTTCTCAATCGCGCTAAGTTCAGGTTTGCTATATGGATCGTCTTTGTGATTTTGAAAGACCTGCTCGATTTGATTCCGCCGTCTCTGTGCGGCCTCCCTGTGGCCGCCCCGGCAGGCGTTCTGAGCGTACTTATCTAACATGCAGTCAACTATTTGAGCCTCACTACCGTGGCTTTGACACTCCTGCTTCCACTTCGCCGGATTACATTCAGCGCTCCCCCGTAAATTGTTTGCAACAACCGCCATGGAGACAAGACCGTATTGGGTTTGTAGACCCAAGTCTTGAAACTTCTCGATGCGCTCAGAAAATTGATGCAAGGCAAACTCAAGTTGCCCTTTCTGTAGGTCAGGATCGCGCACGGAGCGTTCGAAAGCAGAACGAAAATTCGCATCACAATTTAGAGCACCAGAGCGATTGCTTTCGCACACCCATTTGGGGTCCAAGCACCCCCCGTTAAACGGCAAATGAAGTGCTCCAAAAATAGCGTCGAACCTCTCAGGAGATCGCCGTTTGTATATCTCGAATACTGCGGGCAGATTATTGGACGTCCAATCTAGTATCCCAAAGGTTAGGCCATCCAAGCCGAAGTAACTATCGAACGTTTTGCTCGTGCAGTTTCCCGAGACCGCTTGGAGAAATTTCCCGAACGCTCCTGCGGCAGGGCACTTAACAATATCTTCGCAAATTAAGTCATGCCCATCGCGCAGAGCATTTGGGTTACAGGGTGACGTCCAGATCCCTGAATTGTGTAGAAGTTTCCCTTTCGGTGCTACGTCGCGGCATTCGGCGGCGCTGGGGCATGCGGCATCAGCGGCTTGCATTCCGGGTCTAAAGGCCAGACAAATGGCAATTGCATTGATCAAGATTGTTAGGCATGAACCCAACGATCGACTATTAGTCATACTTCGTCTCGCTAGCGCGTTTGAGTAATTGGGCACTGATAAGCGAAACGATTCGCGGGTGGCTCTTTCAATGTTGACTTCAGCGTAAATTTGCGTTTTGCCATCCGGCAATCAAAAAACGACGGTTGTGATCCTCTTTCGCGCCTTTGATCATGCCTTGCCTCGAAACGTGTCAAAAAGGCGTAATGCGTCGCGCTGAACATCTTGCGCCGTTCGCTTCGTAATCTTGTTAGGCGCGTCGGTTGTTCCAGGAAATACAAGATGAACAATTCCCGGCGGGATCTCCCCCTTATCGATACCCCCTTTATTCGGATCATCGTTGATGCCGAGTGTCCGCGCGACGATCATCGAGCCTTCGCCTAGTCTAAGCGCAGGGCCACGATCACCGTAAACCACAGGGACCACCGTGCCATTCTTGTACAAGACCACACCTAGATCGCCCAGTTGCGCGCCCATTTGATTGAGCGTTCGGCCTGCTATCGCTTGAACCGCTCCCTGCTTATTTCTCTGCTGGTTTAATGGCAAAACGATGAATGGAAATTTGTCGGAATTGAGCGGAGCGTCATTACGATCATGTAAAGTTGTGTTGCTTTGTCCTGTCACGTCGGTTTCCGCGGCCGGCGCAGAACCGTCTGCATCAATCGCAAATTTCGCTTCGTAGAACAGCGCGGGAACCGGCGCGTTGGGGAAAGCGTAGCCACTGTCTGCCACAGACCCTTCATATTGATTCCAGTCATGGATTGGCTCGGCGCCATCCCAAGGTACTCCGGCGGCAGCGCTAAATTCCGCTACTGCATATTTGGGAAGTTTGTAATCTCCGGCGAACCGAAAATTACTCGCACCTTTCGGCTTAGCTCCATCTCCGACATGAGCATCGCGCAAATCAATTGGACTGCCGTCCGCCGCCGTAGGCTTGTTTTTGCCGACCGTCGGCCAGTCAGTAATTCCCAGTTGCGTCGCGGTGTTGGGTCCAAGAATGCCGTCGGCATTCTGCGCTCCCATTCGCTGTACTTGGAATCGAATCACTGCTAACTGCGTTTGCGGACCGCAATTTGCGTCTGGAACAAAAGTTATCAGTCCTAGTTCCCGCAGCCTGTTTTGCGCTGCTCGAACTTCTTCTCCGTGCGAGCCGAAACGCATCAGCGCTGGCCTCACCAGATCCGGATCTTGAGCCATAGCCTCAACGTCTGTGCCGTGAAGCAGCACATAACGAAAGCTTTTCTGTTCTAGCGCGTAGGCGGCCTGTCTGAAAAATGCCCAGGGGCCCGATTCTCGAGTTTGACCGTCAAGCCGGTTAGGGAATCCGGCAACGACCTGACAGCCAGCGCTTGAATAGCCGCCGTTAAGACCCGCACAGAATCCGCAGTGCAGATTGTCCGCTTGCATGCCGGGATCTGCCGTATCTTGAAAATCGAAATCCATGTCGTCGACGTTGCGTAAGACGACCCGCGTCTCTTCCTGTCGAAAAGCCTGGTGGCCGCTGCCCTTGTCGGGGTGATGAACGCCCTTGACGAAAGTATAATAACCCGTGAGTAGCTGGTTCGCGCCCTGTCCACCCCGGCCTCTCGCACCGATTACGCAAGCCTGGTTCGGGCATGTACTTCCCGGATAAACCGCGAGACGCTTGCTCGCGGGCACCCATTGCCCAAGCGTGCACCGCGGATTTACATAATTGACCTCCGCGACCTTCAATGTGCGCGATGGTTGGAACGAATGGTCTTCGGGATCGACTGGAAGACAACCGCGTAAACCGAAAAACACCATCTGATCGTCGGGGATGGGGAAGAAATTCCGTGCGCACACGGCAGAAAGCAGCTTGTGATCGAGTTCAAATGACATGGTTAATCCTTGGTTTTTTTTGTTAGAGAACGATTTTTTTCTATCGAAAGTGCTTCGGTGGTGAGGAACACGTCCGCTGTTTTTGAATATTCAGGGATGCGTATGTGGCTGAGGAGAGCCTGCCACCGAGGGCGACCCAGTCGCGAGGGGAAGCGAGTCTTCATTGGATCTGACTCCAGCTCGCATCACATCAGGTTCGCCATCAGTCGTCCAGAAAAAATTTGAACAAAATGCAATTGCCGGTTTGTCCGGCTGCCATTGGTGGATCGGCCAGACTATACCCGAAGTCTCTCAACTAAAGCGAAGCGTTCTCTCAACCTTCAACTTTCCGCGCGTCACTTGTCACTTTTCTTCGCCGCTCCATTGTCCTTCCAAGCACCGCCGTTCGGCTCCGGTGAAACGTAGGCCGGGTAAATCAAGGCATGTTCGCTTCGACTTGGTCTAGCACGGTTAGAGCTTCAGTTTCCGCGTTGGCTATCTCCTGATCCGTAAATTTACGGTATGCGTATGTTGCGTCTGCATAAGAGAACACACCCACTTCAACTTCGTTCGTTAGCGCTCCGAGGCCGTTCGCGATTGCTTTCTGGATCAAAGGCCACCGAAGCTCTGCCTCCCAAGGAGATTGCTCTAGCTGAGTCATCGTCGCGCGATAGCCACCAGCCACTCGGATATTGAATCGATCAACGTTGCCGCGAAGCAAATGTGTGCCAATCACAAGCTGTGTAGGTTTCTTTGCTTCGACAAACTGACACCCCTGGGTGTGTACGAATCGCAATACTCCGAAAGGATCTTGACGTAGTGCTTCAATCGCGGGTTGAAATGCGCCTGAAGCTTGAGCTTATCCTCACATTTCTTCGTGAATGCTTTTAGCACATCGGCCTTCGTAGCACCGCGATGAAAATCCCTAACAGCTGTAGACAGAAATGTGCGAAAATTTCGGCTATTAAACCCACCTGAACCAGGCGTATATCTCTTTCCAAATTTAGCTGGATTTTTCCGCGCGGTTTCTAGTTGGGGAAACGGCAGGATCATTTTAACAGAGGTTTGATGTTCTTATATCGGTTTAGCACCGAAAACGCTTCTTTAGCGAAACGGCGATACATTGCTATGACCTGCCTCCGATCGATGCCCTCCTCGAATAGCTCAGGGAATTCGTAACAAACATCATCGTCGGAACGCAGTCGTTTCTTGCCATTAAACAACGCGATGAATTGACAGAGATCGATGATATTGCGCTTACCGAGATCATCTTCAGCAAGGTTTCCGACGTTCAGAGACAGAAGATCGCGATGATATTCGGCTATGTGAATCCCGTTTTTCTCCAAAGCAATTCGCCTCGATAGACACGGTATGCATTCACCACAGTGGGTCGCCGCAGCCGAAACTCTCGCTACGCGCCAGCAGCTGCTCGATTCCTTTATGTGCGGGCGCACCGCTGCAGGAATTAGTCCTACGACCTCGCCCTTCGTTAGGTGCACGAATGGATTAACAACTTCAAGATCGTTGCACACGTACAGTTGCCGAAGAATTTGCTGCATAGTTGCCAAGAACTTCGGATGGGCAGTATGTGTTGAAAAAGAGCCGATGCGTGCTGCGGTGAGCGGGAGGTGAATCGCAAATTGGCCGTTCTCGGCCATAACAATTATGCGCCGTGCTCCATCGAGACGCGCGGCGACCGCTGCCAATGCTGTGAATAGAAAGGAGCGTGTTCTTTGTGTATCCTCCCGTTCGTGATCGGCGGGAAATTTTAGACTCCGATACTTTCGCCCGGAAACTCTCACTTGAAGGTGAGTGATTTGCTTCTTCGTGACAGACTGAACAGCCTTTGCCAGCGCAACTTGAGCGTTTTTGACCGGCAAATTGTGAGTTACATGACTGACTAACGTTATTTCGTCGTTTCTCTTGAGCAGTTCGATTGCGCCGGCAAAAGAATCAATCCCGCCCGAAAACATGAGTGTTGCCTCACTTTTAGCCGGCCACTTTGAGCTTTTCGCCGGCATGCCTTCTGTGATCGGCACAAATTCCAAAGTCCAATTGTCGACACTGACTGTGGTCAGCGCTTGCTCAAGCAACGCGCGTACGCGCTCAAACGCCTGGATGTTTATAACAGGAACGCGAACGACGATTGACCGCAGATGCTGCTCACGCTCCCGCCGCAATATTGCGAGATCGGCCGCATAAATGAATGCAGCAAGTCTGATCAAATCCTCATCGAGTGAGTTAATCGTCCCAAGCTGAGTGAATGGTTCGACATTAATAAACAGGTTGCCACCGGTTTCCAGCGAAAGGGTCCAACCGGATAACTTGTCGGTGATAGTTCCGGTATTACCCGTCATTCTTGTAATTTCTTGAGGATCATCCGATATGCGTCGCCCCAATCGCGTTGCGATAACCGCTCTGCTTGCTCGAGTCTTTTCACTTTGGCCGCGGCAGCGTCCCCGAGCTCTTGCTTGAACGCACGTAGCTCAGACAACGTCTTGCATCTGAAATTCCCACCTACGTAGCCGGCGATATTGCGGGAAACGTAGTAGTCGGTGAGCTGTCGAAAAAGAGCCGCAGTCGGAGTGTCTCCTTGTGCGCCGCCATTCGATTTCAATGCCAACATGCGCTTCGCAAACTCACCTATGACCGTGTTCTGTTTAGAAGCGCTCAGCTCGTGGACAGTTCTCGCCGCAAGTTCGGCATCCACACGCCGATTTGCCGCGTTAACGCATGTTTCGACTGTGGATGAACCAAGCTGCTGGAGAAGCGATTGATCTTGTTTGGCGGCCGCACGCCAAATTTCGACAATGGCGCGATCTACAGGTACAGTGTCGCTGCTGTAACACGCTGACACCACGCGCCAGCCCGGCGTATTCGGAGAGCGTTGGCTTACGGAGGTGCCCATATTATTACCGCACGATCGCGCTCTTTGCCGACGCGCAATAATTCTTTTCGCAGTCGACCAATTTCGAAAACTTGAGGCACAAAAACCCGCTGCCAGTTTATGGCTGCACGTCGCGAATGAGCACCTGCGCACTCAGAAACAGCATCTGCGAGATCTCTTGCCCGAACAAACGCCATCGGAGTTGCACACTCCGCATAGAAATCGTTGATCTTTTCGGTAATCGCGTTTTTGTCCGAAGAAAACGAACCAGAGACAACGAGAAAGAGTGAAATTCGTCCGACAAAGCTGCTGTATCGAGTATTAAAGTCTTTCACGTACGAGCCGAAGCGGCGGATATCGTCTGCCGACGGATGAAACTCCCGCCCATACGCTTTCGTGTCGTAGTACAAATTGAACTTGTCGCGACCGAGGGCGAGACCATCGGGTAGTGGT
>CAVRYN010000012.1:0-85671 GCA_963725505.1 uncultured Verrucomicrobiae bacterium
AGTGAGGCGGTTCATTTGACTGTTGCCCGCCCAAGCGTAGCCAAGACCACCCTCTGTCACCAAGCAACCAAACTGCGGATTGGCCAGCACATTCGTCCAGGGGCCAGGAGGCAAGCTTGGTCCCCGTTTTGACGTGCCGTCGATGACGATCACGTACTCGCGGCCATCACGGGTGAAACCTCCAAAGCCGTTCCAGAAACTCAATCTTGCAGGCCGTCGGGTGCGTTGCGCGACAGGCTTTGTAGCAATTGCAGTTTTAGTAAATGGCGGCGAAGAAACTGTCTGTGCGGTAGCGCGATGATCAATCTGCTCGGTCAGCGAACCGCGATCACCGCCGAGTACAGCCCGCGCGGCCGCCGCGAGCAGGACCGCCTCATCGTTCGGCACCTTATCAGCGGTCAAAAAGAACACGCCGCCCGCCTTGCCGAGCATCTCGCCGGCGACTCCCGTCTCTAGTTCCTTTCGTAACTGATCGGAGGGCTCGCCGCGGCGCTTGTCTAGAATCACGAGATCTAATTTCAATCTCCGGCAGCGGGTATAGATGCGCCACTGAACAAGTTGACGAGCGATCTTCTCATCGTCGATCCCAGCGACTCGGACCAACACAATTGGTAGTTCACCTGAGATGGAGTGCGGCCACAGACCCGCCTGTCCAAGCCGGTTGGCAGCCACGGCATCAAGGTCGCGAAAACTGGAGCTCGTAAAAATGACGGCCGCCGCCAACCGGTTGAACAGAGCAATTTCGTCCGGTTTAAGCCCAAGCTCCCGCAGTTCGCGCTGACTGTGGGCTTTGGCGCTTGCAAATGCCTGATCGATCGCTTCGACTTCGCGGAATCGTTCGGCTATTCCGATGGCGACTTCATACCTGTCAGCCGCTCCGGTCACAAATGCGATGCGTGTCGCCATTCCCGCTTCGACGCTCACGCGCCGGCGCAAGCTGAAGATCGGATCGAGAACCGGGCCAGTGGTCCGCGATAAGCGACTCCCCGAGTCCAAGGCGGCGGGATTGGCCGGCGTGCGACCACGTCCGAGAAATCTCATTCGATCGGTCTCGTATTCAATCTCGTTAGCCGAAACGCTCGCTGCCGAAGCGTGAATTGCCCAGACTGGATGCTCCTTCGTGCCGCGGGGCCGGCGTCGGGCCAAGAGTGCGCCACACCGAGGATCGAATTCCGTCTCCAAAAAGAGCTTTGCGAAAGCAGGGTGGGCCTGATCCGCCCTACGGTCATTCAGACACACCTCCGCATAGCTCGTCAGTTCAAATTCGCGCGGGCGACAGCTGTGATTGATCAGCGTCACCGCGCGTACCTCGGCATCTGCATCCGGCACGACACAAACAACACAGCGGGTCTCGACATCGCCATCCCATCGACGAAACTCGGCGCGATCGGGGTGAAACTCGAATGCGCATTCATCAGCGGTCTTAGGCAACGGTTGAATGCCAATCGACCACAGGCTTTCGTCGCTGAGGTCACGGACGTAATAGAACTGGCCCCAACAGTCGCGCGTGGCGTCTTCGCGCCAGCGGGTTATATCCAAGTCGCGCCAGGTGCTGTAGCCTGCGCAGGCGGCCGTGATCATCACGGTGTACGAGCCGTTGGAGAGCAGCGCTACCGCAGGTTGCGATCTCGTTTCTTGTCCTTCCGACATCGCAATTATGTAATCATCGCTTCGGGAATGAATCGAAGCGGGCCGGTTACGTTCATTTCGCGGCGAGTGCGCTCGACAAGCAAGCCTAATGGTTCAGTGACGCGATTTTGCTTCATAGCCAACAATCAGCATCAGCCTCAGTGTAAGGAAATGGAATGGCTAGTTTGTTGCGGCGACCTCCGGATCAGTGAAGCGTTCCATGTAGGCTGCCTCATCAGCTCGGACAATTCGACTGGATAGAACCCATCCCTTATTTGGATGCGCGTATTTAGCGCCTCGTTCATTACGTGCGGCAACCTACACCTACGAGAAAGAGATAAGCCACGGGCGGGTCGGACAAGCTGACGATCACCAAGCAGCGCTCACGGTACCGAGTCGCCGTCATTTTGCGTCACGCTTGGTGAAGGCTGAATGCGCTTGTTTCGCGCATTGCCAGAACGTTTCCGCGGGGGGACTAAGTCTTCCCTTTCGCGCCGCAAGTCCAATGGAAATCATCTTCGGATCAGGCGTAAGCGGCAATATTTTTACCCGGTTCCCGAAGACATAACCGAAGCTGTCGCCGGCCAAGCCTACTCCCCTGCCACCTTCTACTGCGGAAATGAGGCTGGCGACGCTGTCGTGTTCCTCCACGATCGTCGGTTTGTTCTTTGTCGAGGCGAAAGCCACATCAACGAAGCAATGATAGTCAGGGAACTCCTCCGGCACCAAAACGATGAACGGTTGGCTCGCGGCGTCCTCGACTGAAACAGCGCGCCGGCGTGCGAATGGGTGCGTCGGCGAGACGGCGAGACGGATGTGCTCCCGGCTCAGCTCAAGGAAACGAAGGCCGCGGAGCGCGCCGGGTTTTGGCGCTGCGAAGATGAAGGCGAGCTCTAGTGTGCCCGCGAGCAGCGCATCCACGTTGTCCTCAACGCGACGGTCGTGCAGACGCAGGTGAACCTTCGGCATCGCGCAGCTATAGGCATTTAAGATAATGTGAAAGAGACGATCAATCCCCCAAGACGAGAAGCCGACATGCAGATCCATGTGTTGGCGCTCATCGAGCGCACGCACGTTCCTCAGTGCTTCGTCCGTTCGTTCCAGTATCGCGCGGGCTTCATTGAGAAACATACGCCCTGCCTCCGTCAACCTCACTGACTTCCCGGCGCGTTTCAGCAAGGGCAATCCGATTTCATCTTCCAGATCACGAACCTGACGGCTTATTGCCGGCTGAGAGATGTGAAGCTTTAACGCGGCACGCGAGACGTTTTCGGTCTCCGCCACACCCACGAAGTAACGTAAATGCCGAAGTTCCATAGGCAAAATCCCCAAAAGGAAAGCTCTTATACGTTTTCGTTATAAGTACGCAAGAAAAAGTCTTCCATGCGCGCTCTACCACGATTATGCGGTCGAACTCTTAAACGTCGTTGATCCCGCTCACTTTGGCGAGCCGCGTAGATTGACGAGCACGGCAGCACCGACGCAAACGAATATTGTCTGCAGAATGAAGGCTGGCCATGCAACAGCGTAGCTGCTCGATACGAAGAACGGCAGTCGCTCATACATTTCCATGCTTGCGCCACGCGGAACAAGCATCATCGACGCGAGTACCGCAATGCCAAGCGCGAGCAGTGTTCGTCTCATCGCCGTGGCTCTTTCGGTTCGTAGCATTTTGGCCGGTTCATGACGAGAATTTCTCCCAACTCGGCTTTTGTGATTACGACTCTGCCCGGCAGCATTGAAGCATCATCCTCATTCGAAAACATCCGTAGCGTATTCGGTAGCGGTGGCATATTTCCCTTAGAACAACCGTCGTTAAGAGTCACTTGCTCTGCAATCTGAGTTAATGATGCCCGACAGGGTTTAGCAGCAACGTGGAGACGCTGAAGAAGTCTTTGTCCGCTCGGTCCGCCGGACCCCTAGATAAGAAAACCATCGATGAGAGGGCCGGGTGCGAGGACTTCTGCAAGATTCGGCCATTGGCGGGCGCTTCAGCCAATGTCAAAAGGGTATCAAACGAGGGTCCGTAACCCCGGTGAATAGAGGTCAGAAGTCAGTGGTCAGAGGTCGGATTTGGCCGAATGTCAAAAAGGTTCCAAATGGTCGGGTTCAAGGGCTCGACCCAGGAGCCGCCTTCGCACAAGGCTACGGCGAGCCAAGGAAATCAGGTCAGTTTCGGTTAAAGAAAAGCCTCAAATGACAAAAAGGTACCGGACCGTGTAGGCTCCGAGGTTTTTGTATTACAAAAAACTTTTCGTTAGGCCGATTACCTCGTTAGGCCGAGCAGGCATCATATAAGGCCGACGCCTACATCTCGCGATTCGTCACGAAAATTTAACGTGGCCAAGCGAATCTAATACGAACGAAGCGATCAACCTACGCGATAATACTATAAAGGGAACGAACATGAAAATAGTGATGGTATTGACCTCGCACGATAAACTCGGCAACACCGGTCGCCCGACTGGATTCTGGCTCGAAGAATTCGCTGCCCCGTACTTTGTCTTCAGAGATGCCGGCGTGGAATTGACACTCGCCTCACCGAAGGGAGGACAACCGCCGCTCGATCCGAAGAGCGATCTTCCGGAGAATCAAACGCCGGCGATGGCGCGCTTCAAGAAAAATAAGACGGCGCAGGAAGCTCTCGCTAATACAGCCAAGCTTTCGAGCGTGAAGTCGGAAGATTTCGACACCGTGTTCTATCCAGGTGGGCACGGCCCCATGTGGGATCTGGCCGAAGACCCCGTTTCCATTGCCTTGCTCGAATCGTTTTACAACTCGGGCAAGCCAATCGCGCTGGTCTGCCATTCGCCTGGTGTGCTTCGCCACGTCACCTACAAAGGCGAACCGCTGGTAAAGGGAAAGCGCGTAACTGGTTTTACTAACGGCGAAGAGGAAGAGATGAAGCTCACGAAGGTTGTGCCGTTCCTCGTCGAAGATGAACTGCTCCGGCTCGGTGCCGTCTTTGAGAAAAAGGCGAACTGGCAGCCGTTTTCCATCGTCGATGGCCGACTCGTGACCGGGCAGAATCCCGCGTCGTCGACCTCGGCAGCTCAGGCGCTCTTGAAACTCATGACTGGATTGGAGTCGGAGTTATCAATGGACAGCGTGCAAATCGAACAGAAAAGCTATGAGATGCCCCCGCGCGACGGGATCAGCATCGCGCATTTTCTCACCGTCGCCGACGTCGAGCGATCGGCTCACTACTACGAAAAGGTCTTCGGCGCTCGCATTCTGACCATGGGTGACGGCAACGCGCCTCCGTACCTTCAGCTTGCAAATATCTGGATGATTCTGAACGTTGGGGGCGGGCCGACGCCGGACAAGCCGAAGGTGACGCTCAGCGTCCCGGACCCGAATCACATCAACAGCTTTATGAATATCCGCGTTGCGGATATTCAAGCGTGCTACGAGCTATGGAAAAGTCGAGGGGCCGAGTTCATCACGGAGCCGATACCCAAGTACGGCGAGATTCGCTGCTACATCCGCGATCCTGACGGTTATATTATCGAGGTCGGACAGAGCACCGAGCTCAAGTACGGTTAACGCCCGGCCCGGAACAGAGGTTTCCTATGTCAGCAAAGAGAAACGTGCCTAACAAAGATGGAAAGAAAGAAGCGGCTCGATCTCATCAGCCCGGTCAATCAACTTTCGCGGCGATTCTGCCCGAAGAAGTTAACTGGAGACCCCTTGGCATTGAAATACCCTTTTCCAAAATATTCCCAATAGAGACGGGCGACAGAAAGCGCCGTGTTCGTCAACCAGGTGATCGTGATGTTGTCCAGAACGTCATCGCGAGTAAGGCCTTCGGTCTCTCCCGCGAAGACGCGCGAGATCAGCGCGTAACTGCGCGCGTCGTGATCAAGGAAATAAGCCGCCAAGCCGACGGGCGAATCTGCAATTCCGTAAAGCGTCTGAGGACGCAGCCCCATTTGGTACCCGTAAGCGATTCCCTTTTGATACACGAACTGCAATCGCTCATATGCGACCTTTTCGTCTGCAGAGAGGCCCGATGGCACCGGCGCCCCGGAGAAAGCCGCCTTGTCTATGTCGTTCGGGAAGATGCCAGGCATGTTGGTGTGAATGCCGAGCAACTCCGGAGGCGCCTGCAGGCCCATTTGATCGACGACCACTGCGCCCCAATCACCACCTTGCGCGACGAATTTCGTGTAGCCCAGGCGCTTCATCAGCACGATCCAGGCGCGCGCAATGTGCTGCGGGTCCCAGCCGGTCGTGGTCGGTTTCCCGGAAAACCCGTAGCCTGGCATCGACGGAACGACGACATCGAATGCCTCCTCTGCTTTTCCGGCGTGCGCCGTAGGATTCGCCAGCGGATCAATGATCTTCAGTTGTTCGACAATCGAGCCCGGCCAACCGTGCGTGATGATAATAGGCAGCGCGTTGGGACTTTTCGAACGCACGTGAATGAAATGAATGTCCAGCCCATCGATCGTCGTGATGAAGTTGGGTAGTGCTTTGAGTTTCGCTTCGCACTTGCGCCAGTCGTAGTCTTTCCCCCAATAGCTTGCGAGTTTCTGCATGGTTGCGAGCTGCACACCTTGCGTAGCATCGGTGACTGTTTCCTTCTCCGGCCAACGCGTGGCCGCAATCCGCCGGCGCAGATCATCGAGCGCGGACTGAGGCACGGTCGGGACGGTGAAGGGGCGGATCGCTGTCGCGTCTTGTGCCGGGGAAGCGGCTGCTGGCCTGGCGAGGATTGCCGAAGTTTTTTTCACAGAAACGTTCCCTCGTACAATAACTCTTTCGGGGGATACTGAAAACGCAAATATGGTTCGGTTTGACTAAAGAATTGTGATGTGAACGTTAGCAGCACTCGTTAGAGCCATCTTGTCCGATTGTGCGGAGCCGGCCTTTCTTACTGCGGCTGAGGAACGATCCGAATGTAACGCTTTGGTGCTTTCCAACCTTGGGACAACGTTTGTCGGAAAGTAGGGGCTCGCGCACTTCGTTCCAAGCTGAATCAACGCGACCTCGCAGTGTCAAAAGGGTATCAAATGAAGGGTCCGTAACCTGCAAAAACTGGCTAAATTTATGGGCCGCTTTGGGCTCGGTTTTTCACGGCCAATGTCAAAAAGGTTCCAAATGGTCGGGTGTCAGGGGCTCGACCCAGGAGAAACGCCACCTCTACTTTTTCCGTTTCGGCTACAGAAAAGCCGTAAATGACAAAAAGGTACCGGAAACCGGTCGGTCTGACAAATGACAGCCACGTACCGCGATGCATTCTTCAACTCCTCCTCGTGTGCAGTCGGCTCCGTAAAGCTTTACAGCCGGCCCGCATTGCTAGCCTTTCCTCTCTGATCAGTTGGGCCATGTCTTCTCGTCTCGCCAGTTTACCTTTGCTTGGCAAAGAACGTTTGTTATTTCTGCTTGGGACCAACCACTTTTTGGACTAACGCCTCAAATCGCGGATCCCCACGGAGTGGATCGAGCCAGGGGTCAACTTTAATCACGTTGATGCTTAGGCCGTCATGGTCGGCAATAACTTGCTCCAACCAACGAACTGCTTCGTCGCGATTTCCCAGACTGAGGTAGAGGAAAGCACGCCAGTATGAGGGCACGTGCCGATGCTGGCTGAGTTCTTCCAGTTCAGCCAGTAGTCGCACGGCCGCATCCTTGTCGCCTGACTTGGCTTTAGCAGATGCAAGCAGCACTGGAACAAACAGATCGTCGCTCAACTGCTGTGCCTGTGTGTATTCGGCAATCGCGGCAGGCAGGTCGCCCTTTAGCTGGAGCGCCATGCCCAGATTATAATGTGCGTAATAAAACGTCGGATCAATCTCCAGCGTCTTTCGCAACTGCGCGATCGCCTCATCGTATCGACGCGCACAAAACAGATTCTGTCCCAGGTCTGCATTGATAATGGGCGAGAACGGATCAAGCTCAACGGCGCGTTTGCCCTCGGCGATCGCTTCCTCGAACCGGCCTAGGGCGAGGAGTGGACCGTTTCCATACCAATGGTGGGCTGTTGCGTAGTTGGGGTTTAGTGCGATCGCCCGCTGAAATTCCGATATTGAACCAGCCATATCGAGGTCACCGATGCACAATATCAATGCCAACGCAGTATGCGCCTCCGCCAGCTTGTCATCCAGTTGAAGAGCCTTTACTGCGGCAGCCTTCGCTTTCGGGTAGGCATCCTGTGGTGCTGTCGCGGTATACGCTGGCAGGATAGCGTAAGCCTCCGCCAGACCAGCATAAGCCAGGGCATAGTTCGGATCGCGTGCAATCGCCTGCTCATAAAATGCGATTGCCTTGGGGATGTTGTCCCCACTGCGTTTGCCCCAAAGCGATCGGCCTTTGAGATAAAACTCGTAGGCGGTCAAGTCACTCGTCGGCTGGGCCGTTATCATTTGCTTCTCCGCGCCGCTTAACTTCGCCTGCAGCGTGTCAGCGATCGTTGTCGCGATGTCGCTTTCAACCGCAAAAATGTCAGTAAGCTTGCGGTCGTAAATGTCTCCCCAGAGATGGGTGTCATTCAGCGCGTTGATCAGCTGCACATTAACCCGCACCTGATCGCCCGCTTTTTGGACGCTACCTTCGAGAACATTTGCCACCCCAAGTTGCTTGGCAATCTCGCGCAGATTGTCCGGCGCGCTTTTGTACTTCTGCGTGGAAGTGCGTGAGATGACCTTCAGGTCCGCGATCTTGGACAGGCGGGCCAGAATTTCATCCTGCATCCCTTCGGCAAAGTAGGCATCCTCTCTGTCATTGCTCAAATTCTCAAATGGCAATACGGCGATTCCCGTTGATGGTTGGCGCCCCACCGCTCCGACTTTCCAGACGATAACGCCTACTGCTGACGCCAGGAGAACGGACATCACCACCAAGGCAGCAGCAGCTGGATTGCGGCGTATCCATTTTCTTCCGCGAGCGAGAACGCCCGTGCGACGCGCGCAAATCGGTTCGTGTCTTAGCCAGTGTTCAAGGTCTTCCGCCAGCGCGAGCGCAGAAGAGTAGCGACGCTTTGAATCCTTCTCGAGACACTTCAAACAGATCGTGGAAAGGTCACGATCCACTTTCGGATTTAAGAGGCGCGGTTGTCGCGGCTCGGTCTCCAACAATAAGCGGACTGTTTCAAAAGGCGTGCCGCCGATGAAAGGCGGTTGCCCCACGAGCAGCTGATACAGTACCGCGCCTAGGCCGTAAACATCAGTTGCGCTGCTGAGATGCCCATTATTTGCATGGGCTTGTTCTGGCGCCATGTAGCTCGGCGTACCTGAAACCTCGATTGTACAAGTTGCATCGTTTTCCGTCTCAAGGAGCCGCGCCACACCGAAATCGGTCAAATGCGGCTCGCCTTTGGTATCGAGCAAAATATTCCCTGGCTTGATGTCTCTGTGAACGACGCCGTGTTGGTGAGCATAATGAACCGTCCGCGCCAGCTTCGCGATCACTTCGGTAGCCTGGCGGGGCGACATCGGTTGCGCGCTTAGCAATTTGATCGAGTCGACCTCCTTCGACTAATCCCATGCTAAAATAACAGCGGCCCTTCCGCTGCCCGATTTCGTGGATTGGGACCACGAAGGGGTGGTTCAATTTGGCAGCAGCTTCCGCCTCAAGACGAAACCGTTTGAGATGTGCTTTGGTCCTCCCATGGCTGATTCCGATGATCTTTAATGCAACAGTGCGGTTCAGACTTTTCTGTCTGGCACGATACACAACACCCTGTCCACCGCGGCCAATCTCCTCCAGTAGCTCATAATCGTCGGACGCACTGAACAGTTCTGCGGCGTCTGTGGAGCTGGAGTCGTTATCAGCTCCAAAATCCTTCGCGTTGGGGCCGCCTACGGACTCCGTCAGAATGCTTAGGCCTGTATCAAAAAGGCAAACACTGCAAAGTCCCTGCGGTGCGGTGTCAAAGATCGTGTTCCCGCATTTACCGCAAACTCGGGCATTCGTCGTCTCGGCTCTCCCCATTACGTCAGCTATTGTTTTGCAATACAGCGATAAAATGCCGCAACTCATCTTCAATCTCGGCAGGTTTGGCGACCGTCTCGGCAATCTCATCGCGCAACAGAGCGCCATATCGATGACGGAGACGGTGAAACGCTTGTTTTACGGCGTTTTCGGTCATCCCCAACTCCTGCGCGATTTGGGCCTGCGAAGGCCGGTCCGGTTCACCGACAAGAAGTTGTTTCAATCGGTCGAATAACGCTGCGCTAGCCGCCATGCGATATTCTTCCGCAAGTTGGCCAAGCACCTGATCGAGCAGTGTCAGAGCCCATTCGCGCTCATAAATTCGATCGGCGGTCAAAGTGTCTAGTGGCTCAAGATGGGCATGCTCCCGTCCGACCAACTCTTCCAAACTCAGTGCCGGACGGCCGTGTCCGCGTTTGCCAGCCATTGCGCTACGGTGCGCGTTTGCGAGGAAATTCCTTACCGATGCCAAAAAGAACGAACGTAAACGTCCTTTCTCCGGCCCGACTGTATCCAAGCCTTTTCGCTCAAGCAGGAATGCAAAAAAACTTTGGGTAAGATCCTGTGCTTCTTCCGGGGTATGGCCTTGGCGCCGCACAAAGCCATAAATCGGCCACCAATAGTTGCGACACAGCTTTTCGAGCGCTTCGCGAGCCTCTGGTGATTCGCCTCGGGCAGTTAGCACGATGCTCCAATGCGTGGTGACAAACGCAGCGCCGTTTTGCCCGGTTTGGGAAAGCTGCCCGATTGGTCTCTTGGCAAAAGTCTCGATGGAGGGAGAGGTTGCCAAAAGTTTGCTGTGCATTGGACCTAAAACCTAGAGTAGCTGATTTTTTTCCACTAGACAACGGGCCAGCTATCGTCCGTTCCATCCAACGTATATTTGGAGCAACCCCCCGGCGTCGGCCACGCATCCAGGCCCGCGTCGTCACAAAGCGCCGACGGCGCGGGCCCCGCGATGCTCAACTCAGCGCGCCGACCGGGAATTGTGCGCCTTCATTTCCGTGCCCGCCGCTTTTGTCGGCGGTGTGCCTCTGACGCGAGCTATGAATCCGTGGGCAATGCCCGGCATTGAAGGATCGACGTAACGACCAGTGATATTCCCCTGCGAACTGATTCCGTTAAGCGATGTAAAGGTTGACCCGGGAAAATCGAAAGTGAAGAAATTGTTTGGCGCGGTAAAGAAGAGTCCATGAGTCACGCCTGAGCTGTCCGCATATCTGCCCACCACCCAGTTCCTATTGTTATCTCCAAACAGGATTGTCCCAACGGAACCCGGAGGATCGATCGGGAAGTGCAGCGCCCCATTGTTGTCCCGGTAGTAGCCGTGAGGGATTCCTGAGGCTGTCTATATAGTATCCCACCACCAACTTTTTGTTATTATTGATGTCGTAAGCAAGGGTCGGATAGCTCCCGGGACGCTAAACGACGTTAAGGTTCCGTCAACGCTGATGAACGCCTGCAAGATCCCGCTGCTGTCATCAAACCGCCGGCAAAGTCGCCGGGATCGTTTATCCCAAGCACAAGGGTGGTGGCCGCGCCGGGAACATCGTATTCTGTGAAGGTGCCGCCCGACAGGAAAAACGAGTGAAGGTTGCCATCGCTGATGGCGTAGTCACCGACTACAGTGCCTGAGTTATTGATGCCTCGTCCTTCGGTAAAACCCACGGTATCGTTAGGGTCGACGATCGGCGCGCTAAAGCTACCATCGCTGAACCGGACAAAACCGCGCACCACTCCGCTCGAATCGATGAACTCGCCAACGATGTCGCCTCTTTCGTTAATCTTTTGCGGCGAGGTGGTCACAACTCCGGTCCCGGGATAATCAAAAGTCGTGATCACTTCGATAGAGCCCGAGTTCGCTGCTTGCTGAGCGAACGTCCCCATCAATGGGAACACGAATAGAACTGCCAGAATGCTGATAAATATCTGTTTTGGTTTCATGATGTTTATTGTCTCCTTAATTGAATTTTCCAAACATGTACAAAACGAAATTTCGGCAAAGGTTATGCCGAAACCGCAAAATTTTACCGCGGATTTTGCGGATCGAACGGATAGGAGAAATTATGATC
Source organism: uncultured Verrucomicrobiae bacterium (assembly GCA_963725505.1). GTDB lineage: Bacteria > Verrucomicrobiota > Verrucomicrobiia > Chthoniobacterales > UBA10450 > Udaeobacter. The sequence continues at coordinate 11,637 of CAVRYN010000012.1, forward strand.
CGCCAAAAACGCCAAATTACGCCGAAAGAACGACAGGTCCGAGATCAGAAATCTCAGTAGTCAGATTTTTAGCGTGCCTCGGCGGGACGTTACGCTGACACGAGCGATGTGTTTCAGGGCGATATCCGACCAAACCGGGTCGTCGATACTGAAGCGCGATAATGTGGTGTCGACACTTGCCTGCGCTCGGACTAAAAGAGCTTATGCGTGAGCCGCGCAATGCGCGGGCGCGCACGATTTTGGGAGGCAGTGATGGATTTCGTCAATAAGCAATCCTCACGATTTGAAGATCAGCTTCGCACGGTTGTCGATACGACGCCGGCGCTGATTCATACCGCCCGGCCCGACGGCTATTTGGATTACTTCAACCGCGGCTGGTTGGATTTTTTTGGTAAGCCACTCGAAGACGTTTGTGGGTGGCGCTGGACCGAAACGGTTCATCCGGAAGACGTAGCAGCGATAGTTCGAAAATGGCACGCCGCTCTGGCTAGCGGTGAACCGTTCGAAATAGAATCGCGCGTTCGGCGCGCCGACGGCACAGAATGCCAGCTACTGCGTAAGCATTTGAAAGTCATATGAGCGAAGAAACAAGAAGGGACATTGTCCTCATTGTTATCTTCTCTTTGGTTTCAGCAATGGGTATGGCGTCCGTTTTTCTAGGTTGTCGGTTCCTTGCCCCGATCGTAATAGTGATTTCGGACTTATATCTTTCCATTGTATTGCTGCTCGCGGCACTTCGCTCCGATGACGATCGTTTTTTGCGCAGGCACTCATGGATAACGCGTTTTTTCCCTAGAAAGACGACTGGCATCTTTGTCGTTGCACTGCTTTTTCTGGCAATTGTTTCTGGCTTTGCCGGTCTGTATGTTGGAGCGAAAGTCTTTCCGTCCGGCAAAACGCCGCTGGATGCTCTTTACATCAGCTTTTTCATCATGGGATTCACCGACTACTCGCCGGCGCCTGGCTATGGTCAGCTTGTAGTGATTGCTCAGCTTGTTAGTGGAGTTCTTTTGCTGGCTGCACTTTTTCCCATCCACATCTCACGAATTTCCACGTTCAAGAATCCATGAATGCCTAAAGTAGCGCCATCGCAAAGATCGCGCAGTTAAGGCCGCATTCAAGAGCGATCTGTGAGAAGATTGCCGTGATCAGTTCATCGCCTCTCCTCGATGGATTCCCGCTTTCACCTGGCTGCGCACTTATGATCGGAGCTGGCTGCGCGGCGACGTTCTCGCCGGCATTACGCTTGCCGCATACTTGCTTCCGGCGGCGCTAGGCGACGCGTCTCTTGCGAACTTGCCTCCGGAAGCCGGCCTTTACGCCTGCTTGTTCGGTGGACTGGTCTTCTGGATGTTTTGCGGTTCGCGCTACACCGCCGTTTCAGTGACTTCCGCCATTTCGCTCGTCATTGGCTCGTCGCTTAGCGAGATGACCGGCGGAAATATGATCACGCTTTGGCGCGCTCGCGTCCGGCACGGCGCTGCTCGTGTCGCTCATCGCTTTCATTGCCTGGCTGGCAAAAGCCGGAGTCATGGTACATTTCATCTCGGAGAGTGTTATGACCGGCTTCAAATGCGGCGTGGCGCTTTTCCTTGCCAGCACGCAATTACCGAAGCTTTTCGGTTTCCATGGCGCTCATGGAAGCTTTTGGGAGAACACGGGTTTCTTCTTCAAGCACCTGAGTGAGACGAATTCGATGTCACTTCTGGTTGGAGGAATCGCGCTGGCGTTCCTGATTCTTGGAAAAATTTTTCTCAACCACAAACCGGTCGCGCTTTTCGTCGTGATCGGAGGCATTGTCGCCGCATCGGCGTTTTCGCTGGAGACACGCGGCGTGAAATTGATTGGCGCCGTGCCTCAGGGAATACCTCCGCTGAGAGTTCCTGCCGTTTACTGGAATGACTTGAACGACTTGCTACCACTAGCCCTGGCCTGCTTTCTCCTCGGTGCGGTCGAAACAGCCGCGATTGGCCGGATGTTCGCCGCGAAGCACGGCGGACGATTCGATGCTAACCAGGAGAATCTGGCACTCGCGGCGTCGAACCTGTTCGCCGGACTCGGTGGCGGCTTTCCGGTGAGTGGTGGTACATCGCAGTCGCTCGTCAACGAAGAGGGCGGTGCGCGCACACCGCTCTCCACCGCGCTCGCTGCAGTCTTCATTCTTATGGTTGTGCTCTTTTTCTCGCACCTCTTGAGCGGCTTACCGCAACCGGTCCTCGCGGCCGTGGTGTTGGTCGCGATAGCGGGTCTGCTCAAGCTTTCAACCTTGAAAGAACTCTGGCGCAGCGATCGATCCGAGTTTGTGGTGGCGGTGGCAGCTTTCGGTGGCGTGCTCACGTTCGGCCTGCTCGACGGCGTGATGATCGGCGCCGCAATCTCACTCGTGCAACTGGTGCGCGCATCGTCTCATCCGCACGTCGCTCTTCTCGGACGAATTCCTGGAACACGCCGTTTCTCGGATCGCGACCGGCATGCAGACAACGAATTGATTCCGAACGTAATGATTTTCCGGCCCGAATCAGCCCTCGTCTACTTCAATGTGGACAATGTTTACGATGCGATCCTGAACCGTGTGCGCGCCGAGCCGACACCACCGAAGCTGATAGTGTTCGATCTTTCCGAGGCAGCGAACGTGGACATGCAAAGTGCCCATACACTAGCCAGCATGGCTGACGAACTCACCGCTGCGGGTATCCAATTCCACGCGGTCGAACCGCGCTCATCTGTGCGCGATCGACTCCGCCACGCACATGTCGATGGCAGATTGGGTGGCATAGACCGCTTCACCACGGTAGCCGATGTGATCGACCATTTTCTCGGCGAGTCCGCGCCTTCAGCAGCGGCGATTAACCGATTGCTCTAGACCCGCTCACACAACGTACCCGATTGTACTGCGCGCTTGTTGAAACAGGATTTAACGGCCTGCCGCGACCGCTTCTTTCATCATCTGCCGACCTCCCTCCGGCAATGGCCCTAGGCCGCTTCCCGGCAAATACCACAAGCCTTTGTCGTTATCGCGGGAGTAAAGAAAAATCACGCCCTCGCCTGCTGATGCGTGATAAAAGGTGGCACCGGGATTTTCGGTGACCACTGAAAGGAACGTTTCCCGCCACGGTCGATCAGGCGAATCGAAAATCTCTTCACCAAGTTTCTTGAGTTCTTCAACGCTGATGATTCGGATGGATTTCGCGATGGCTTTGCGCCGCTCGTTGTCGATGGCTTCAACGTCCTCGAATTTTTCAAATGGCATAGGACTCCTTTATTTGCTGGATTCCTGTGAGTCAGAACTGAGACGATTATATTCGAGTCCGTGGAATAGGGCAAAAAGCAACAAACAGACCGCTAGCTAATGACGCCGCGTTTTTTAGCCGTGCGATTGTTCGCGGCCATCGCGATCGCACTTGCCCGCGATTTCCTTCCACCTGGCCCCCCGCGCGAATGAAATGAAAGCCACCCACCCGTTGGTGCAGCTTTTGAGAGGCTTAAGCAACAATTAGCAAACCAGCATGAAGGCAAGTGAGTCCCTTCAGAACGATCAATCGACTGCGACTGAAAACGCACTTCGCCGCGCCGTTGATACGACTCCCGCGTTTATTGTCTGCCTGATGCCGAGTCGTCGTTTTACTCGGTTGGGCACTTAGCCGCACCAACGGATCAAAACTGACCGCCGTTCCAAATCAGACCGACGCCTGGTCGGTTCAACTCTCAACCTAACGAAAAGGAGATCTGGCTCAAAATGGTGATTCGCTTCTGTGCGTGCGAAGCGTAGGATGCAGGGCACCATGAAGGCGATCGTATCTGAGGATGTCGAGCAATCGATCGCCACTGGAGACACGCTTCGGCTATTCGTCGACACGACGCCGGCGTTAATCCACACCGGACGGCCGGACGGTCATCTGGATTATTTCAACCGGGGCTGGTTGGATTTGTTGGGTTGTTCGCTGGATGACGTCTGCGGCTGGCGCTGGACCAACTTTATTCATCCGGATGATGTGGCCGGAATCGTTCAGAAATGGCATGCCGCTTTAGCCAGTGGCGAGCCTTTCGAAGCGGAAGCGCGCGTGCGACGCGCGGATGGAGAATACCGACTGTTCCTCCATCGCAAAGTGCCCATGCACGATGAAGAGGGCAGGATCGTGAAATGGTTCGGATCCAGCATCGACATCGACGACCGGAAGCGGGCTGAAGAAGCGAGTCGGCAGAGGGAGAAAGATCTGCAAGAATTGATCGATGCGGTTCCGCAGCACATTTTGGTCGCTGCTCCGGACGGACGGCCGCTTTTTGTAAACAAGGCTGCGCTCGAATACTACGGCGTGACGCACGACGAGTGGGCGGCTACCAGTCTGGCTGAGTGTCGAGAGCAAGTCGTCCATCCGGATGACAAAGAATGGGTTGGGCCCGCGTATTGGAACGGAATTGCAACCGGAAAACTCTTCACTCTCGAGTTCCGGCGGCGGCGAAGCGATGGAGAATACAGATGGTTCTTATTTCGAGCCAATCCCCATCGTGACGGCAGTGGTCAAATCAATCGTTGGTACATAACACAGACCGACATTGAGGACCTCAAACGGGCGGAGGACGCTTTGCGTCGCAGCGAAGCGTATCTGACTGAAGCGCAGCGGCTGAGCCACACGGGCAGTTTCGTCTACGACCCGGCGACCAAAACCACCCGGTACTGGTCCGATGAAATCTTCCGAATCTTCCAAGTGAACCCGGATCGCGGCATCCCTCCTTACGAGGAGACGCGCCGGTTGGTCCACCCAGCTGACCTCGCTAGAACCAGCGAAACGATACTAAACGGATTCCGCGACAAAGCTGACTTCGAAGTGGATCACCGCATTCTGCTGGACGACGGCAGCGTCAAACACCTGCATGAGCTCTGGCACCCAGTACTCAACAAAAATGGAGAAGTCCTGCAATACATCGGGACAGTGGCAGACGTAACGCAGCGCGTGCAGGCCGAAAGCGAGCTGCGGCGCAGTGAAGCTTACTTGGCGGAAGCGCAACGGCTCAGCCACACCGGCAGCTTTGGATGGAACCTAACGACCGGCGAGTTGCATTGGTCAGATGAAACATTCAATCTGCTCGGTTACAAGAAAACTCTCAAGCCGTCGCTCGACCTGGTTTTCGACCGAGTTCACCCCGACGACCTGGCTTTAGTACGAGAAGCACTAAGTCGCGCGTCGAAAGATCAAGACGGTTTCGACTTCGAGCACAGAGTGTTGCTGCCAAGTCGAGAGATTAAGCATGTGCACGTCATCGCGCGGCCGTTCAAGGACGAGAATGGCAACGTAGAACTCATCGGATCGGTCATGGATGTGACTGCTCGTCAGAAAGCATTCCAGGAGATTCAGACGCTGAAGGACGAACTCTATAAGGAGAACATCGTTTTACGGGAAGAGATTGGTAAGACCTCGATGTTTGAAGAAGTGGTAGGCACTTCTTCTGCCTTGCAGATGGTCCTGGCACGAGCGGCTAAGGTAGCTCCGACCGATTCCACGGTCTTGATCACCGGCGAAACCGGGACCGGCAAGGAACTAATCGCCCGTGCCATTCACAAGCGTTCGAAACGCGCCGACCGGCCATTCGTTAGCGTCAATTGTGCATCAATTCCTTCTTCGCTTATCATGTCGGAACTCTTCGGTCACGAGAAAGGTGCTTTCACCGGAGCTATTCAAAGACGACTCGGCCGTTTTGAGTTAGCGGAAGGAGGCACGCTCTTCCTCGACGAAATAGGAGACCTTCCTTCGGAAACGCAGATCGCGCTACTTCGCGTCTTGCAGGAACGGGAGTTTGAACGCGTCGGCGGCACCGAAGTTCTTAAGGCGAATGCGCGGGTGATTGCAGCAACGAACCGTGACTTGCAACCTGCGATCGCAGCGGGCCTGTTCCGCAGCGACCTTTACTATCGGCTCAACGTCTTTCCCATTAATCTCCCGCCTTTACGCGAGCGAAGAGAAGATATCCCGCTTCTGGTTAATTACTTCGTTGATAGGCTGGCGAAGCGAGCCGGAAAGAAAATCAAGAATATTCGCAAGAGAGCCATGGACGCGCTGCAGGAATATTCATGGCCCGGTAACGTGCGCGAGCTGCAGAACGTGATCGAACGCTCGCTTATCGTTGGTGAAACGGATGAGTTTTCCATTGATAAGAGTTGGATATCAAACGAACCGAGATCGCCGGCGCTTCGGGCGGCGTTCGTTCCAGCCTCGAGCGAGCGGGAACGGATCGAGGCAGCGCTCGCGCAGAGCAAAGGGCGGGTAGCGGGTGAATCTGGCGCTGCAGCTAGCTTGGGTGTTCCTGCCTCGACCTTAGAATCACGGATTCGCGCTCTTAGGATCGACAAGGCGAAGTTCAAATTCGCCTCGATCTAAACTCCACTGTCCCACCCCGCGAAGATTTGGGGTGAGTTATCATCCTTTCTGCCTTCGCGAATCTCGCGAATCTCGCGAGAAGCGTTCGCGATTTATTAACCGCGCGGTTTCGAAAAAGTAAACGAAACAAGTTTTTCCCTCGTAGAACACGGCTCCGTACACCATTTGGCATGATCGAAGCTAAGTACGAACGTCGCCGATCTTTGGGAAAAATAGGGAAATATCGGCGATACGACCTTATGAAAGCCCACTCGAAGCTCCGGAGAGAGTTTCCAAAGAGCGCGATCGCGCTCTGAACCACCGGTTGTCAGACCTTGTCCCGAAAATTTCAAATGTCTGAAATGTGTTCCTTAGATCCCTTATAGAGATGTAGCAATTCAACGATGAACACGGCGATGAAAATTATCCGAAGACACGCCGTATCGTGTGCGTGCCGACCTACTCGCCGATGAATCGCCCCGAAAGCAGGATACCAATATGAGCGAGCCCGGTCCACGAGTCGTGATTGTCGGTGGAGGATTTGGCGGCCTTGCTGCAGCCAAGGCTCTGCGCACAGGCACCAACGCACAACGTTCTGATCGACCGCAATAATCATCACGTCTTTCAGCCGTTGCTTTATCAGGTGGCGACATCGGTGCTCGGCCCCGCGCAAATCAGTTCTCCCATCCGGCAATATTGCGGAAACAGAAAAACACGACCGTGATCATGGGCGACGTCACCGGCGTGGACAAGGAGCAGCGTTGTGTGTTTGTCAATGACGCCGACCGCGAGCATGTGCCTGTGCCCTATGACTATCTCATCCTCGCTACCGGAGTGCGGCACAGCTACTTCGGGCACAACGAATTTGAAAAGTTCGCTCCAGGTCTAAAGAGTCTTGCCGATGCGGTTGAGATTCGAAACAAGATTCTTAAGGCATTTGAGATAGCCGAGGCCGAAGAAGACGTTAGCCGTCATCGCGATCTGTTAACCTTTGTCCTGGTCGGCGCTGGTCCGACCGGTGTGGAGATGGCTGCGGCGCTGGCGATTTTTGTTCGCACCACGCTGCGTTCAGATTTCCGGCGGATCGATCCTACCTCAGCCCGGATTGTCCTGCTTGATGCTGCACCGAAGGTTCTCGGACCGTTTGCGCCTGATCTTTCTGAAGCTGCGCCAAGAACCGCCTGGAAAAGCTCGGTGTCGAAGTTCGTCTCGGCCACGCCGTCGAAAAGATCGACGAAGAGGGCGTTATTGTCGGCGGCGAGCGCATTCCGAGCAAGGCGGTCATCTGGACGGCGGGCGTCGCGCCTTCACCGGCGGGGAAGTGGTTAGGCGTCGAGACCGATCGCGCCGGTCGAGTTCGCGTTCAACAAGATCTTCGTGTTCCGGGTCATCCCGGAAATCTTCGTCATCGGTGATACCGCATCACTCGATCAGGACGGCAAGCCATTACCCGGCGTCGCTCAAGTAGCGATGCAACAGGGACGCTACGTCGGGAAATTAATTAGCCGGCATATTGCTGGGAAGAACTGGCCTCAAACCTTTTCGTTACTTCGACAAAGGTAACATGGCGGTAGTCGGCAAAGGCTACGCCGTTCTGCAAAGCGGCAAGCTTAAGATGCACGGTTTGCTCGCCTGGTTCGCCTGGGCCGCCATCCATATCCTCTACCTGTCACAAAATAGCCTGAGGATCAGCGTCTTCTTGCAGTGGCTCTGGACATTTCTTCACCGGCCAGCGCGGTTCGCGACTCATCGTTGAAAAGACACCCGAAGAAACGGCCAAGTCGAACACACCTTCCGCAACAATTCCTCCTAACGAAACCAAACCCGAACTTCAACCAACTCACTAAAACTATGGCAACAACATCAACACAACCGACCGAGCAACGCGCAAACGGACTCTGAAAGCTAAAACTAAGACTGCGCGCTTGTTCGTTCTCGATATCGCCGATGGCCGCGATCTTGTCGGCGAATCCCGATGGCACCGATAAGAAGGTCATCGTCACGGGTTGTCCGATGCCTGATGGCATCGTTGTCGATGCCGAGGCGGGGCACATCTACTGGACTAACATGGGTGCTGACCTTAAGCAGAACGATGGCTCGATCGAACGCGCCGACTTCGATGGAAAGAATCGCACGACGATCGTGCCTGAAGGCGGAACGTTCACGCCGAAGCAGCTAACGTTAGATAGGAAGAACGGTAAGATCTATTGGTGCGATCGCGAGGGGATGCGCGTCATGCGCTGCAACCTCGATGGCTCGACGATCGAGACGCTGGTCGATACGAGCAAAGGCGATCCGCGACCGGGTCCCGACGCTAAGAAATGGTGCGTCGGAATCAGCGTCGATCACCGACCGCGGCCAATTCTATTGGACGCAGAAAGGACCGGACGATGCGGGACAAGGTCGCATCTTTCGCGCGAATATTGAAATGCCGAAAGGTGAAACTGCGGCTAATCGGAGCGACATCGAAGTTCTCTACGATGGTCTGCCTGAGCCGATCGACCTGGAGCTCGATCTCAAGAATCGGCTGATCTACTGGACCGACCGCGGCGATCCTCCGCGCGGTAACACCGTGAATCGCGCACCAATGGATGCGGAGTTCAAGAAGCGTCCGGCGCCTGACATCCTGCTTCACCCACTTGATGGAAGGAATTGGGCATCGCGATCGATTTCGCGGGGAACCGGATGTTCCTCACCGATCTGGCCGGGTCCGTCTATTCCGCAAAGCTGGATGGCTCTGAGAAAAAGCCGGTGCTTTTCGCGCAGGGAAACCTTACCGGCATTGCCTACGCAGAAGTAACCGCAAACCGTTGAATCGTTAAACCTCAAACCAAACAAATCGGAGAAAAATCATGTCATATAACAAACCTATCCGTCGCATCGCCATCGTCGGCACTGGAGTCATCGGCGCCAGTTGGGCGGCTCAGTATCTCGCTCGCGGATTCGATGTCGTCGCGACTGATCCCGCGCCCAACGCAGAAGCCAACTTGCGCAAGTACGTCGATGAAGCCTGGCCAGACCTAACGAACATCGGTCTGTCGAAAGGCGCGTCGCGCGACCGCTTGAGCTTCACGACCGACATGAAGGAAGCGCTTTCGAAAGCCGATCTCGTTCAGGAAAACGCACCGGAGCGTCCGGACTTCAAGATGAAGCTGTACGCCCAGATGGACGAGGTGACTCCGGTTGATTCGCTTCTCGCTTCGAGTTCATCGGGAATAACACCGAGTGTGATCCAATCGAAGTGCAAGCACCCAGAGCGTGTTGTCATCGGCCATCCGTTTAATCCGCCGCACATCATCCCGTTAGTAGAGGTTGTAGGCGGGAGTAAGACCTCGCCGGAAGCCATCCAACAAGCAATGACGTTCTATGCTTCGATTGGCAAGAAACCGATTCATTTGAAGAAGGAACTTCCCGGACATGTGGCCAACCGGTTCCAAGCCGCGCTTTATCGCGAGATGCTTTATCTCATTCAGGAGAACGTGCTGAGCGTCGAGGACACGGATGCTGCCGTTAGCTACGGACCGGGGCTTCGCTGGGGCGTGATGGGCCAAAGCCTGCAATGGCACCTGGGCGGCGGCGCGGGCGGGATCAAACACTTCATGGATCATCTTATGGATCCACTAGCATGGCATGATGAAGGCTCTCGGAACTCCAAACATCACGCCCGAGCTGAAGCAAACAGTCGTCGATGGCGTAATGCGCGAAGCGGACGGACGCTCGGTCGATCAGCTCGCTCAAGATGAAAATCGAGTGTTAATTGGGCTGCTCAAGCTGAGGAATATAGCGGCAGGGACAAAGTCGGACCAACCTAAGTCATCCTCGCAGAGAGCAACAACCGGAGCCAGCGCATAAGAAAAAACGACTAAACTGAGCCATTAACAAACGAATTCAATCTCAACCAAATGAAGGAGAACTAAAATGCCAGCCGAAGCTAAACCCACCAAACCGCAAAAACCACTGCCAGCACCTAACAGCGACTTTTACCAACTCGCTGAAACGCTGCCCTCCGACGATCTCGCGGATCTGAGAAAGGTCCGTCAGTTCATGGAGAACAAGGTCGCGCCGATCATTAACAAGTACTGGGCCGAAGACTCGTTCCCGTTCGAGCTCGTGCCGGGGGTCAAGGCGCTGAACATCGCCGGCGTGGGGTTGGAGGGATATGAGTGTCGAGGGGGGAGTGCGCTGCTCACCGGCCTTATCGCGATGGAAATGTCGCGAGTCGATGGGTCGATCGCAACCTTCTTCGGCGTCCACAGCGGCCTGGCGATGGGTTCGATTTACATCGTCGGGTCGGAGGAGCAGAAGCAGAAGTGGCTTCCGCCAATGGCGCGCATGGAGAAGATCGGTTGCTTCGGCCTAACTGAGCCGTTGGTGGGATCGGGCACGGGCGGTGGGCTAACAACGACGGCGAAACGCGACGGCGATACTTGGATACTTAACGGTCAGAAGCGGTGGATCGGTAACGCGCCGTGGTGCGATATTTCAATCATCTGGGCCAGGGACGTCGCCGACAATCAGGTCAAAGGCTTCATCGTTGAGAACAAGACTACGCCCGGCTTCAGTGTTGAGAAAATTGAAAACAAAATCGCACTCAAGGTAGTGCAGAATGGCCAGATCACCATGAAGGACGTCCGGTTGCCGGACGCGAACCGCCTCCAAGGCGGCGAACAATCGTTCCGCGACACCGCGAAGGTGCTTCGTCAGACGCGGTATCTCGTCGGCTGGGAGTCGACGGGCTGCCAGATGGGCGCCTACGAGCACGCGCTCAAATACGCCCAGGAGCGTTTGCAGTTCGGTAGGCCGATTGCCTCGTTCCAGCTCATCCAGGAGTTGCTCGCCCGGATGCTCGCGAACATCACGGCCTGTCAGTGCATGGTGGTTCGCACGGCGCAACTGGACGACCAGGGTAAGCTGACGGACGCGCAGGCGGCGCTCTCCAAGGCATTCACCACGTCCAAGATGCGCGAGACAGTCGCATGGGGCCGCGAGATACTCGGCGGCAACGGAATCGTCCTCGACTACGACGTCGCTCGTTTCTTCGCGGACGCCGAGGCGTTCTACTCCTACGAAGGGACGTTCCAGATGCAAAACCTGATCGTCGGCAAGGCGATAACAGGATTTAGCGCCTTCGTACACTAATATGCAATGTGAACAGATGACCAGACCTTCTAGACAGGAGATAACATTATGAGTCAGACAGGAACAGCACTAACCCTTGAGAATGTTTTGTACGAAAAAAAGGGCGCCATCGCTTATGTAACTCTTAATCGTCCCAAGGTGCTCAATGCTCTCAGCCAAAGAACGTGGGAGAATCTGAGAGCAGCTTTCGAGGATGCACGGGATGACGCCGCGGTGCGTGGCGTGATCCTGACGGGAGCAGGCGACAAAGCATTCGCCGCCGGAGCGGACATCAGCGAACTGGCTCAAGCCTCTGCAATCGATGCAGAAAAGTCGAGCAGTTTCGGGCAAGATGTCCTCAATCTTGTTGAGAACCTTGGCAAGCCGGTCGTAGCAGCCATCAACGGCTTCGCCCTTGGTGGCGGCTGCGAAACAGCCATGGCTTGCACCATCAGGATCGCGGTGGATAACGCCAAGTTTGGTCAGCCCGAGATTACTCTAGGTCTTATTCCCGGCGGCGGTGGCACACAACGTCTGCCGCGGCTGGTTGGAAAGGGTCGAGCTCTGCAGCTCATTCTCTCTGGAGGGATGATCACTGCACAGGAGGCCTATCGCATAGGTCTCGTTAACGAAGTCGTTCCGGCCGCGGAGCTGATCACGCGCGCCGAAGCAATCTTGAATCAAATCTTTAGGAACGCTCCGGTCGCAGTGAGGTACTCACTCGAAGCGGTGAACAAAGGGTTGGAGACAAATTTGGCCGAAGGCCTGGCCCTGGAAGCTTCTTTGTTCGGCCTTTGCGCTGGAACGGAGGACAAGAAGGAAGGCACAAAGGCCTTTCTCGAAAAGCGCAAGCCGCAGTTTCAAGGAAAGTGAATCAATAAGGAAGGACTTACATATGCCTAACGACAATATCTTTTCAGGACTAAAAGTTGTAGATTTCGCAAGCTTTATCGCAGGCCCGGGTGCTGCCGTGATCCTGTCCGATTTCGGCGCCGACGTCGTCAAGGTGGAGCCGCCCAAGGGCGAGATGTGGCGAATGGGCCAGAAGATCCCGCCGCAACCGAATTCTGATATCGCTTATCCCTTCCAGCTCTCGAACCGCAATAAGCGCAGCCTCACACTCGATCTGAAGTCTCCAAGCGCTGGTCCGGTTCTCGAGCGCCTGGTTAAGTGGGCTGACGTGTTCATCGTCAACACGCCACATCCGGCGCGCAAGAAATTGAGGCTGGAATATGAGGATGTCGCCGAATGGAATCCGCGCCTGATCTATGCTGATCTTACCGGCTTCGGCGAAAAGGGTCCCGATGCCAGTCTTCCGGGTTTCGATCTCACGGCCTTCTGGGCGCGCAGCGGTTTGTTATCTATGACCCGCGACGCTGGCTCGCCGCCGACCTGGCCGGTTTCAGGCAGCGGTGACAACGCAACTGCCGTCGCCATTTATGCCGCGATCGCCACCGCGCTTTATCGTCGCGAACGGACTGGCAAAGGATCCTACGTCACGACCTCGCTCCTGGCTGCAGGTGTTTGGTCGGCCGGTGTCTTCATCCAGGCCGCACTAGCCGGTGCAAGCTTCTACGGGCTGCATGATCGAACACATCCGGCCAATGCGGCTTTGAACGTGTACCGCTCCTCGGACGGGACTTGGTTCCTCCTTGTCGCCCCACCCGACAAGATACCAGCGGTCCTGAAAGCCATGGGAAAGGAGGAACTGCTGACCGATCCGCGCTTCTCCGATCCGAAGAAGCTGGCAGAGAACCGTCCGCAGCTAACAGCAATGCTTGACGATATCTTCGGCTCGCAGCCGATGTCGCATTGGAACGAGATCTTCAGCGGCGTTCACGTCCCCTTCGGCGCGGTGCGTGATCCACACGAAGTGATAAACGACCCGCAACTCCGACCAAATAACATTGTCGTTCCGCTGGAAGGAGCAGGTGACAAGCTTAACTCGACGATCAGCAGTCCTATTCAGGTGCATGGCATCGATAAGGTACCCGCAAGGCGCGCTCCGGGAATCGGAGAGCACAATGATCAGGTGCTTGGTGAACTCGGTTTCAGCGCGACGGAAATCGAGGGGTTGCGCACGAGCGGCGCCGTCCCGAAAGCAAAACAACCCGCGTTAGCGGCCGGTGGATAGGTTATTCCCAAACTGTCACAGGAGATGAAAGATGAGTGACATTATTACAGAACGTTCCGGAAGCATCCTTCGGATCGAATTCAATCGTCCGGCAAGCAAAAACTCCATGACTTCGGCGATGTACATCACCATCGCGGATCTACTTAACGACGCGGCGAAAGACGATCAGATTCGCGTCGTGCTCTGGCATGGTGCTGGGGATTCGTTTTCAGCAGGCAACGACATACAAGATTTTCTAAAGAACCCGCCTGGACCCGGTGAAAGTCCACAAGCTCGCTTGATGGAAGCGCTGATTAACTTCGACAAGCCAATCGTTGCTGCGGTGCAAGGCGCGGCAATCGGAGGCGGAACCACGATGTTAACTCACTGCGACTTCGTGTTCGCGGGCGAGAGCGCAAAATTCCAAATGCCGTTCGTTAATCTCGCTTTGGTTCCGGAGTTCGGATCGAGCTGCACAGTTCCAGCACGGATCGGATATCTCCGAGCGGCCGAGCTGATTCTGCTCGGATCACGCTTCGATGCTAAACGCGCCACCGAGCTTGGTTTGGTGACACGAGTTGTGCCCGATCAGGAATTGCTCGCCACAGCAACTGACACGGCGCGCAAATTAGCGGAGAAAGCGCCGGCTGCGCTGCAGGCCTGCAAACGATTGATGCGAACGTCAACGCGCGATCAACTCGAGCGAGCCGTTAAACTCGAGAACGAGGAATTCTCAGCGCGCGTACGATCGGCCGAAGCCAAGGAAGCATTCACGGCGTTCCTTGAGAAGCGTCAGCCGGACTTCACAAAACCGAAGGAACCTGCTACCGCCTAAGCTAGACATCATCATCACCAAACAGAAATTAGTTTTCATTAACAACGCCCCAAATTGTAACAAACCGATAGGAAGAAAGGAAGTATTATGGCTAAACAAGATAAATCAAATGACTCAGTCTATAAGGTAACGGAAGTAATCGGCACCAGCACGAAATCCTGGGAAGACGCGGCGAAGACCGCGGTCGAAACTGCCTCTGGCACATTGCGTGATCTGCGCATCGCCGAGGTGGTGAAGATGGATGTGAAGATCGAGAACGGAAAGGTGTTGGAATACCGTACGCGGTTGCAACTGTCGTTCAAGTACGGGAGCTGAAGACCTTCTTTCGATCCGGAGCATTTAGGGATGATTCACATCCACTCGTTAGGAAGAGCGGCACGGTACCATCCGGAACAACCGGCGCTCGTCTCCGGCGAAGGTCGACTTAGTTTCCGTGAGCTGCACGAGCGGGTCGGTCGCATTGCTGCTTCCCTGCACGAGCATGGCTTCAAAGCCGGAGACCGGTTGGCCATTCTTCTGCCAAACGAGCCAGATTACCTGGAGCTAATCTACGCCTGTGCCTGGCTTGGAGTCGTTGCGGTTCCGTTGAACACGCGGCTGTCGATTCCGGAAATGGATCATGTCCTTACTGATGCGTCGCCACACGCTTTGGTTAGGCATTCAGCGCTAGCTACGCCGAAAGTTCGGCCGCCGTTGGAGGTCGTCCTGGACGAACAACCGCTGCATCTTAACGATAGCCCTACTCCGGAACCGGTTTACGATCCGGAAGCGATACTGGCTCTTATTTATACCAGCGGGACTACGGGCAAGCCGAAGGGCGTAGCGCTAATCCACGCCAACATCTGGGCCAACGTAGACCACCTTAACTACTGGATAGTTTACCGCGACGCCACAGTCTATCTCCATGCCGGAGCGCTTTTCCATATTCTGGATTTCCCGTTCGTATTCGCAGCGCCCGCGCTCGGGATCGCTCAGACCACCGTTCCGAAGTTCAGTCCGCAAGATTTCTGCGAGGCCGTGGCGCGCGAACGAGTTAGTCACACGGTCCTGGTCCCGACGATGCTTAATCTGTTGACGCAATTCGACAGAATCAGCGAGTACGACCTAACAAGTCTAAAGGTGATTGCCTACGGCGGCTCGCCTATCGCGCCCGAGCTGATTCACCGTGTGCAGCAAATCCTGCCAAATGTGAGGTTGTTTCAAGGCTACGGGCTCAGTGAAACGGGCTTCCTGACTGGTCTCCAGAATCAGGAGCACACACCGGATCGACTTACTTCCTGCGGGCGCCCGTGTCCCGGCATCGACCTGCGCGTTGCGGACGAGTCAGGAAACGAAGTCGAAGTGGGCCAGCGCGGCGAGCTAGTAACTCGCGGAGCGAACGTCATGCGTGATTACTGGGATAACTCCGACGAAACAACCCACGCCTTTCGAAATGGCTTCTTTCGGACTGGCGACGTTGGTTACCGGGATAGCGAAGGCTACTTCTATATTCTCGATCGCATTAAGGACTTGATCGTCACGGGTGGCGAAAACGTTTATTCCGGCGAAGTCGAAGCAGTTCTTTACCAGCATCCGGCCGTTCGTGAAGCGGCCGTCTTTGGCATCCCTGATCCAAAGTGGGGCGAGCTCGTTATGGCTTGCGTAGTGTTAAAGCCGGGAAAGGCTCTCAGCGCGGATGAGCTGATTGCTTTTTGCCGCCGATCTCTGGCCAATTACAAAATTCCACGCCGCATCGAGTTCTCAGAAACCGAGCTCCCGAAGAGCGGCTCTGGTAAGATACTTAAGAAGGTCCTGCGTGAGCCTTTCTGGGCTCATCAAGAACGGGCCGTTGGTTGACCAAGGCAATAAAAGATGAACACACCTATTCGTATTCTCGGGATAGCTGGGAGTCTGCGGCGCGAATCGTACAATCGTGCCGCTTTGCGCGCTGCTACCAAACTCGTGCCAGAAGGCGCGATTCTCGAGACGTTCGAGCTCGACGGAATCCCTGTCTTTAACCAAGACGAGGAGCAGAATCCGCCCGCCAAAGTCACGGAGTTGAAGCGGCGGATACGCGAGGCGGACGCCATTTTGTTTGTGACGCCGGAATACAACTACTCGGTGTCTGGTGTCTTGAAGAATGCCATTGACTGGGTGTCGCGCCCCTACGGCGACAACGCGTGGAACGGCAAACCGGCGGCGATCATGGGCGCATCGCCAGGAGCCATCGGCACCGCGCGCGCGCAATATCATCTGCGGCAGATGCTCGTTTTCTTAAACATGTTCCCGATCAATCAACCAGAGGTGATGATCGCTCACGCCGAGGAGCGCTTTGATCAGGAAGGAAATCTGACCGATGTGATCACGAAGGAATTCATCCTCGCGCTTTTACAGAACCTCGTAGAGTGGACTCGACGAATCGGTACGCTGCCACCTCAGTCCCGAGTGAAGGACGTATGACTCAGCCCGAGCGATTCCAATTGACAAGTACTGACGGCCTTTCGATTGCCTGCGTGAAGTGGGTCCGCCCGCAAAAGGTTCGTGGAATCATCCAGATCGCCCATGGTCTCGGCGAACACATGGGTCGTTATGCGGAGCTCGCCGAGATTTTGTTGGAGGATGAGTTTGCAGTCTACGGCAACGACCACCGCGGGCACGGCCTGACGGCAAAGCCTTCCGGAAGTTTTGGCGAATTCGGACCCGGTGGTTTCGACCAACTCGTCGAGGACATGGTTTCTCTTCGCGTCATCGCAAAGGATGAACATCCAGGCAAACCTTACATCCTCTTAGGTCACAGCCTCGGTTCGTTTGCGGCGCAGCAATTCGTACTCGACCACGGTCACTCAATCGACGGCCTGGTGCTATCAGGTTCGGGCACACTCGACGGCCTGGCTCGCGCTGTGCAATCGGTCCCTCCAGGAGAAGACCCGATGAAATTGATGAACGCTCCTTTTGAGCCGGCGCGCACGCCCTTCGATTGGCTTAGTCGTGACAACGCCGAAGTAGATGCCTTCATCAACGACCCGCTCTGCTTTCCAAGCCTCAAGCCAGAATCGATGCAGTCGTTCCTCGACGCCTTCCCACGATTGGCTAATCCGCGCGAGATTCGCAAGGTGCCGGACGACCTTCCCACGTACATTTTCTCGGGCAGCGAAGATCCGGTCGGACTAAGACTGGAACGGGTGCGTGTGCTGATCGACCGCTATCGCAGCGCAGGTCTCACATCGATTAGTCACGATTTCTATGCAGGCGGCCGGCACGAGATGCTACACGAAACAAATCGCCGCGATGTGTTCACGAACTTGCTCGTTTGGATTTCCGGAATCTTAGAAAAGAGATCGTGATGCAGACTTCAAATGCTCTAGATCCACAGTCGCCGCAGGCACGCGCGATTTACGATTTGGCGATCCCTTCGACGATTATCTTCGCTCTGATTTTCGTCATCGTAACCGGCGCGATCATCTATGCGATTCTTCGCTTTCGCGGGCGCGCGGGTGAGCCCGACCCGAGGCAGGTCCCGGGTAACAGGAAGGTGGAAATCGCGTGGACGATCATTCCGTTCCTGATCGTCATTCTTCTTTTAGCCATGACACTTAGCGCGATGAATCGCGCTGATCCGCTGTCGGCCCCTTCGCCTGATTTAGTAATAACCGGACATCAATTCTGGTGGCAGGTGGATTACCCGGGCTCCGGAGCAATTACAGCAAACGAAATCCATATTCCCACCGGCAAACCTTTGTCAGTGCGCCTGGAGTCAAAGGATGTCTTGCACGAATTCTGGGTACCGGAGTTGACCCGCAAAATGACCAATGTGCCGGGCCAACCTAACCACATCTGGTTACAAGCCGACAAACCGGGCACTTACATCGGCCAGTGCTCGGAATTTTGCGGAACGCAACATGCTTGGATGCGCATCCTGGTTATTGCCGAGGAGCCTTCTAAGTTCGAAGAATGGCAACGTGCTCAGTTACAACGAGGTCAGGCGGCGACAAGTGACGTTACGGCAAAAGGACTGGCACTGTTTCAGACGTCGACCTGCATCAACTGTCATGCTATTCGCGGAGTAGCTGGAGCAGATCTTCGTGTCGCGCCGGACCTGACGCACGTTGGCAGCCGCAGACAACTAGGCGCTGGCATTATTGAGAATACGCCAGCGAACATGCGGCTCTGGCTCAAGAGTCCGCAGCACATTAAGCCGGGCGCCCTCATGCCGGACTTTAACTTCACCGACGAGCAGCTCGATCAACTCGCGGCATATCTGTCCACGCTACAATGAACGGCACCACGACCACCATTGCAGAATTCCGGGACGCCGTCCTCGATCCGGCCAAGCGCAGACACTATCAGCTCGCCTGGCTCTCCACGGTTGATCACAAGCGCATCGGCGTTCTCTACATGCTGACCGCACTGTTCTTCTTCGTGGTCGCAGGTATCGAAGCGCTTTTGATGCGCCTGCAGCTTGCCATACCTAACAACCACTTTCTCCAGCCCGACACGTTCAACCAACTCTTCACTATGCACGGGACGACGATGATCTTTCTCGTCGTCATGCCGCTAATGTTCGGCTTCGTCAATTACGTCCTGCCATTGCAGATCGGCGCGCGCGACATGGCTTTCCCGCGTCTGAACGCTTTTGGGTATTGGTGCCAGCCGTTTGGCGGAATTCTTTTGCACTTTAGCGTGCTTGCCGGCGGCGCTCCCGCCGTCGGCTGGTTCTCCTATGCGCCCTTGAGTGAGACGCCGTATTCTTCATCTCCCGGAGTCGATTACTGGGCGATAGCTATCTTCGTCCTGGGTCTCGGCACGATTAGTTTCGGGATCAACACCATCGCAACCGTGATCTCCTGTCGGGGGCCAGGAATGACGATGCGTCGTCTTCCCCTCTTTACCTGGATCAACTTCGTTAACGCCTTCATCATTATTTTCGCTCTGCCAGTCTTAAATGCCGGCCTGGCGATGATCCTGATCGATCGCCAGCTGCACGGCCATTTCTTTCTACCCATTGGCGGTGGTTCGGCCGTTTTATGGCAACACATCTTCTGGGCCTTCGGCCATCCGGAAGTGTACATCATGGCCCTTCCCGCCTTCGCCATTGTCTCCGAAATCATCCCGGTTTTTTCGCGCAAACCGATCTTCGGTTACGAATTCGTAGCTGCTTCTAGTGTAGCTATCGCCGTCCTAAGCATGCTTGTGTGGGGACATCATATGTTCACTGTCGGAATGGGTCGTCCGCTTGATGTGTTTTTCGCCATTTCCTCCATGCTCATCGCAATTCCAACCGGCGTAAAAGTCCTCAACTGGACGGCAACGATGGTTGGCGGGCGAATCCGTTTTCAAGTGCCGATGTTGTTCTGCATCGCCTTTCTTATCCAATTCCTTGTCGCGGGCTTGACCGGAGTGAGTCATGCCAGCGTGGCGCTCGATTGGCAGACTAAGAACAGCTACTTCCTCGTTGCGCATTTCCACTTTGTCGCGGTAGGCGCGATCGTCTTCGCCGCTTTCGCCGGTATCCAATATTGGTTCCCAAAGATGACCGGCCGAATGATGTCGGAGTCGTTAGGTAAGTGGAGCTTCTGGCTGATGGTCATCGGCTTTAATCTTACCTTCCTCATCCAGCATGTTCTTGGCTTGTTAGGTATGCCACGCCGCATCTATACCTATCCCGATCTTCCACATTGGGGTTGGATGAACTTCGTTTCGACCAGCGGAGTCTTCTTCATGAGCGCCGCCGCCCTTATCCTGGTTTGGAACCTGGCTACTTCATTTTTCCGAGGCAAAGTAGCGGGCAATAACCCCTGGGAGGCATGGACCCTCGAATGGGCGACAACGTCGCCGCCGCCGCATGAAAACTTTGTCGCGCTGCCCCCGATCCGCAGCCGGCGGCCGCTATGGGACCTGGCTAACCCCGACCGGCCTGACCCGATCGTAGGAAAGAATAGCGCCGCTGTAACCCTTCCCGATCACAACAAGGTTGGCATTCTGACTTTCATTCTTTCCGAAGCAGGATTCTTCGGGGCGCTTATCCTTGCTTATCTGTATTTCTACGCTCGGCCACAAGCAGGTCCCGGACCAAAGGAGTTGGATGTTCCGCGGACATTGGTGTTCAGCGTTTGCCTTTTCGCGAGCAGTTTCACTTTTTGGCGATCTGAGGTTGCCCTAACGAAACAGCGTCGCGCTTCCATGCTCGGCTGGCTCGCGCTGACGATCCTGCTCGGCGGTGTCTTCCTCGGTGGTCAGGCGAACGAGTATTGGAAACTGTTTCAGACCGGCGTCGATCTTAGCACCAATATGTTTTCGACCACATTCTTCACCCTGACCGGCTTCCACGGTTTGCACGTGCTCATTGGTCTAATCGCGCTACTGATCTTTCTGTGGCTCGCGTGGGAGGGCGATTTCGCTTCTTCTCGGCCCGGCTCCGCCTTTAAAGCTGCCGGTTACTACTGGCACTTTGTCGATGTCGTCTGGGTTTTTGTTCTACTCACTGTTTACATCCTTCCACTTATTCGATGACTACCTACCAATTCTTCACTACCGTCTGGACGTGGAATTTTATTGTTCTCATTCTCAGCGCGCTTGCACTCGTGGGTTACTTTCTCGCCTTCGGACAACGAGGCAGGCCGCTCTATTTCGCGGCTGCGGTTGTTGTGTTTCTTTTGGCTTTCATCTCACCGTTTGGTGCACTGGCTAACGGTTACCTCTTCAGTGCGCACATGCTTCAGCACATTCTCCTCGTGCTCATCGTTCCCGCGCTCTTGTTGCTAAGTCTCCCCCGGTCATTCTCGCTTCGTCCTTCCCTAACTTATCTTACTCATCCACTCGTCGGATGGGTTGCAGGAGTTGGTGCGATGTGGCTGTGGCACGCGCCCACACTTTGTAACGCCGCGGCAACGTCGAGGAGTGTCTCGGCGATTCAGACAACTTCACTTCTAATAATGGGAAGCGTTTTTTGGTGGCAGGTCCTCGCGCCGCGTGAAGAGCAACGGCTTTCACCGCTCGCCGGGATTGTTTACCTCTTTACCGCATGCACTGCCTGCAGTGTGCTCGGCATTATCCTGACCTTTGCCCCAGTTTCGATTTGTCCGGTTTACCAACATCCCGTCGATCGATTGGGAATGCTCAGCACGATTCGTGGCGACTGGGGCCTAACGAGTGATCGTGACCAACAGATCGGCGGACTACTGATGTGGGTTCCCATGTGTGCGATTTATGTAACGGCAATTCTCGCCCAGCTCTCTCGCTGGCATTCGTGCCCGGCGCCACAAACGGAGGAATCAAATGCCTGACGAACAATCAACCACGCAACAATCGGACGTCGTACCACCCGGCTGGCAGGTGCTACCCGATACACCATTGCCGCACCCAACCTACTTCCCGGCCGGGCTAGCCATGGGAGCCGCCTTTCTCTTTTGGGGATTGATCACCACCTGGGTTGTTTGGCTGGTCGGTGTTGTCCTCTTCATCGCAGCGCTTGCCGGTTGGATCACGGATATCCGCCATGAATACAAATCTCACTGAGTCGTCGTCTGCGCCGCTAACTGAAACTCCGGAGGAGATCAGTCGGCGGCGATTTTTTGAAAAACTCTCAATCGGTCTGGTCGGACTCTGTAGCGCGATTGTTGGAGTACCGTTGATCGGATTTCTCGTCGCGCCGTTCTTTCGAAAGGTGCCCGAGAAATGGGTGACGCTGGGCAAGCCGGATGATTTTCAAATCGGCAAGACCGTGGCCGTGACGGTGACCGATCCTTCATCGCTGCCGTGGGCTGGTGTGACTGCGAAGAGCGCTGTCTGGTTGCGTCGAGTTAGCCAGGATAGCTTCATTGCCTTCTCCGTTAATTGCACGCATCTCGGATGCCCGGTGCGCTGGCTCGAAGGCGCGGAATTGTTCATGTGCCCCTGCCATGGCGGCGTCTATTATAGTGACGGCGATGTCGCTGCCGGCCCGCCGCCGAAGCCTCTCTTTCGCTATGACGTGCGGGTAACAAATGGCGAAGTGCAAATGAGACAGGCGATCGTTCCGATTTCCACCGCGCTGTGATCAAGCTATTCAAAACGATCTGGCAGTGGCTCGACGATCGGCTCGGGATCAGCGTCCTGCTCTCCCCGGCGCTGCATATCGCGCCACAGGACGCGAAGTGGTGGTACGTATTTGGCAGCGCAACACTGGTTGCCTTTATCGTGCAGGTAGCAACCGGCGTTGCGCTGGCGTTCTCATACATCTCTTCGTCGTCACAAGCTTACGAGACTCTTCTATTCATAACTAACAACGCGCCATTTGGCCGCTTTCTGCGCGGACTTCATTACTTCGGCGCGTCCGCGATGGTGTTGATGATCGGAGCGCATATGGCGCAGACCTTTTTGTTTGGCGCCTACAAGTTTCCGCGCGAGATGACATGGACCACCGGAATCCTGTTACTGACTTTTACTCTTGGAATGGGATTTACCGGCCAGCTACTGCGGTGGGATTCAACCGCGGCGTGGTCGGTCGTCGTCGCAGCAGAGCAGGCGGGGCGTATTCCAATTATTGGGGACTGGGTGGCACGCTTTATCCTGGGTGGTAATAGTATCGGCGGCGCGACGCTCACTCGCTTCTTCGCCATCCATGTCTTCGTTCTGCCTGGAATCATGTTCGCCTTTATCGGTCTACATCTCTGGCTTGTCCTTCGTCATGGCATCTCCGAACCGCCTGTTGCCGGAAAACCGGTAGATCCGGCAACGTATCGCGCGGAATACGAAGAGTTGCTCAAGAAGAGTGGCAAGCCATTTTGGCCGGACCTCGCCTGGCGCGATGTGATTGTCTCCACCCTTTTGATCATCGCGATCGCGCTCGCCGCATTCTTCGTCGGGCCTCCGGTGTTGGATAAACCGCCGGACCCGAGCATACTGGCGGCCAATCCGAGACCGGATTGGTATCTTCTTTGGTACTTCGGGCTGCTTTCGCTCATCCCGGACAGAATCGAAGGCTATGTCATGATCGGCTTTCCAATCCTGATCGGACTATTCTTGCTGTTTGTTCCTATTTGGAACCATAAAGGCGAGCGCGCTGCATCACGCCGCCCCTGGGCGATAGCAGCGGTGTTACTCTCCGTGATCATGATTGGCGCGCTTTGGTGGGAAGGCCAGCAGTCGCCCTGGTCGCCTAACTTCGAGGCTCAGCCGCTAAGCGAGAAAGTAGTGGGAGCAACAAGCGGCCCGGTCTTCACGGGTGCTCAATTGTTTCATGCCAAAGGATGCCTCAACTGCCACCTCATTCAGGGCGACGGCGGTCGCCGCGGACCCGAACTGACCTACATTGCGGATAAGCTAACGCACGACAATCTTGTCATCCGCATTGTCAATGGCGGCACGAATATGCCAGCTTTCGGTCCTTCGCTTAAGCCGGGCGAACTCGATGCGTTAGTTGCATTCTTGGAAACCCGCAAACGTCATCTGCGACCGCAAGATCGACCAACTGAGGCTCAAGCATCCGTAACTTCGACCATGAAATGAGCCCGCCACTTAGTGATGGTCTCAACTAGGCAAACAAACCCGAATGGCTTCCGGTCCAAAAATGAACATATATATGCATATGCTCGCACAGATTAATCCTACAGTTCTGCCGGCTCTTCGAATCGCCGCGACATTTTTTTTCATCGTCAATTTGTTAGGCGGCGCGTATATTTTTCGCAACCGTCACCGATTCTTTGACCGCGATCCAAATGTCGAGGATGACATCCCAGCCGTTCGCAAGTTGAGAGTCGAGGTCGTCATGGTTCCGTGGCTCGTTTTGACTACGCTTATCCTGATTCTGCTGATCGGTTTCTGGCTCGCTTGATAAAATCCCATTCGGAGCAATTGCATGAAGACGACTAGAATAGTCATTGCCGGTGGCGGCTTCGCCGGGCTTTACGCGGCGATGCACTTCGACAAACGGCTCGCGCGTCGATCGGACGTAGAGGTGACGCTGATCAGTCGCGAGAATTTCATTCTCTTTACGCCGATGCTGCACGAGGTCGCAGCGGGCGATCTTTATCCGGGCGACATCGTTAATCCGCTCCGGCGAATTCTTCGTCACGTGAAGGTTGTCGAAGCCGATGTATGCACGGTGTGATCTGACCGGCCGAATAGTCGGCTGCAGAGGCGGCATAGCGGAGCGCGAGCTGAATTTCGAGTTTGATCATCTGCTTCTGACACTCGGGTCGGAAACAAACTTCTTCAACATGGACGGCGTCCGTGACTGGGCGGTGACCATGAAAAATCTGGCGGACGCGTCACTCTTGCGTAACCGCATGGTCGCGCTTTTTGAAGAGGCGGTGTTCCAGACCGATGACGAAGCGCGCCGGGAGTTACTCACGTTTGTCACAGCCGGTGGCGGTTTTTCGGGCACCGAAACAACGGGCGCCGTTAACGACTTCGTGCGGGAAACCGTGCGCTATTACCCGCAGTTGAGCGAGCAATTGATTCGAGTTGTGGTCGTTCATCCGGGAAATTTCCTGTTGCCGGAGTTAGGCGAAGAACTCGGGCGTTACGCCGAACGCAAATTGCGCCAACGCAAGGTGGAAGTGATCAAGGGCGCACGCGTGGCAAACTACGATGGGCTGGTCGTCACGTTAAGCGATGGCACATCGATTCCTGCCAGGACTCTGATCTGGACGGCGGGTGTGAAACCAAGTCCGGTCATTGCACCATTATCTTGCGAGAAGGAACGTGGTCGACTCCTGGTTAGTGAGTACTTGGCGGTGACGGGTGTTCCTGGCTTATGGGCGGCAGGCGATTGCGCAGCCGTGCCTATCCTAAACACCGAAAACTTTCATCCACCAACGGCGCAGCACGGCTTACGGGAAGGAGTGACGGTTGCGAAGAACATCGAAGCTACGATTCTCGATCGGCCGCTCAAGCCGTTCCGTTTTAAAATGTTGGGACAGTTGGCGAGCATTGGTCATCATACCGGTGTGGCGATGGTGTTTGGGATCAAGTTTTCCGGTTTTATCGCCTGGTGGTTCTGGCGATCAGTGTATCTAATGAAGCTTCCACGCCTGGCTAAGAAGTTGCGAGTCATGGTGAGTTGGACACTTGATCTTTTCTTCGGCCAGGAAATCGAGCAGATGATCACGCTGCGCGATGTCGAAGAGCTAAGCAGCCAGTGGGCTCGAATCCGCGCGCGCGCAAAGCAATCAAAGGCCGTCCCTTCTTCTGTGCTCGCCAATTCAGGTCACGATCAGGCAAAATGAACGTCGATGAAACCGTGGTGGGGACTTCGACAGGCTGTGGTGCAAACCTCTTTCATTGTAGTCGCAGAATCATTGGTGATTGTCGGCATCGCCTATGCGCGCGATGAGCCGCCCCCCTCGCCTGTGCGACCGTGGGCACCGCCAGCGCTTCCGAGGTACGAAGGAGAACTTCGCCAGTACCAACCGACTGAAGCTGAACGCCGTTATTTGCCTGCGATCAATCCGCGCAAGACTTACAACCTCGCGGAGCTGATTGACATCGCGCAGCGCAGTAACCCGGAAACACGTGTTGCCTGGGAGCGCGCCCGGATGGCAGCGGCTGCCGTCGGTCTCACAGAGAGCGCCTATTACCCCTATATCGTCGCGGCTGCAGTCGGAGGATACGACCGCGCCTTCATTCCGTTTCCGCAGTTACGGACGAAGCTTCAACCGCCGCCGACCAACGGTAACCTCCCCAACGTGGAGATTGTCGGCGGAGGTACGTTAGTCACTGAGTCGTTGTTGGCACGGGCCGAGCTGAACGCAAAGTGGTTGCTGATCGACTTCGGCGAACGCAACGCGATCCGGGCAGCAGCGCGAGAGAAATTGATGATGGCGAATGTCGGCTTCAACGGAACGCACCAAAAAATCGTCTTTGATGTCACCGATCGCTTTTACCAACTCGGCACTACGCGACAAAAGGTGATGGTCACTCAGAGCGCGCTGGAAGCGGCGAAAACTGTGGAGCAGGCGGCGCAGGCGCGATTCGACACCGGGCTCGCCACGAAACCTGAATTGCTCCAGGCCCAACAGCAGAGTGCGCAATCCAATTTTGATCTTCAGGCCAGTCTTGGCGCGGAGAGCGACGCCAGGGTCGCTCTAATCGAGAGCATCGGCCTTCTG
Source organism: uncultured Verrucomicrobiae bacterium (assembly GCA_963725505.1). Classification (GTDB taxonomy): domain Bacteria; phylum Verrucomicrobiota; class Verrucomicrobiia; order Chthoniobacterales; family UBA10450; genus Udaeobacter. Next base: position 38,124 of record CAVRYN010000012.1, read on the forward strand.
CCGACTGTGACGCTCAAGGTGGCGGACCTGCCAGCGAAAAGTCGTGCCGATGCTCAGACTGAAGATTCTGTTGGTGATTTGATCACGAAAGCTTTGGCGCAACGGCCGGATCTCGTTGCAAAACTAGCCAACGTTCGTTCAAAGGAATATGAGATTCGCAAGATCCGCGCCGAGTATTATCCAAAGGTCACTTTGGACACGCACTTTAGCGAAACGGACCTGCAGGTCAGCGTCGCCAAATCGGACTACTTCGGTGGCACCCGGCCGACCTTTGGCGCGTTTCTCAACGCTGGACGTGCCGATCTTCGATGGGTTCGCTCGCGGGCACAAACTCGACATGGCCGAGGCCGACTTGCATCAAGCGGAGAATGAACTTGCTGGAGCGCGCGACTCGGCTGCGCGAGATGTGTGGAAGGCGTACACCGGTTATAGAACAGCGCTCAAAAAACAGGACGCGGCTGAAAAGTTAGTCACGGCATCGAAGAGCGCATTCGACGCGGTGCTCGAATCCTACAAGCAAGGGCTGAGCACGTACACCGAGGTTGTTACTGCGGAACGAAATCTAACCGCGGCGCTTGCGACCAGTCACGACACGCAGGCAGCAATTTACACCACTCAAGCGGCCCTCGCACTGAGCGTCGGAGATCTTGCCCGCCCGGCGCCACCACTCGTCAGGAAGCCACGAAGATGAAAACGGAATTTGCGCCAGTCGCCCCGGGCAGCAGCAACAATCCTCCACGAGTCCGGCGCGATCGGTCTCGGCCGGTCGTGCTTGTTGGGTTGCTCCTGCTCATCGGGGCATTGGTGTTCGTGGTTCGACCGTTGAGTCACCGCTCACCTACGATCGATATCCTCGGTTCCTATTTTCCGGCCTGGATGATCTGCATTGTAAGCGGGCTGACGCTGACGCTTGTCGCGCACTGGATTGTGCAAATATGCCATCTGAAGCCATATCTCGGTCCGGCGCCGCTCGTTTATTCATGCCTGATGATCATCTTCACGTTTGCGACCTGGATTCTTTTTTATCAAAACTAAAATGCATCAAGCAGCCCGTTCTTCAGACGAGAATGTCGCAGGCGTTACTGCCTCAGCGGGTGAAGCTGTCGAGCGCGGCAAGTTCATTCGCAAGATTACATCGCTGATCATCGTCGCGGGCGCGGTGCTGATCACACTCTATGTCTGGGGAATTATCGAACGACATCCCCGGACCGATGATGCCACAGCGCGCGCCAACGTGGTGGGCATTGCGCCGCGTGTGGCTGGTCAAATCCTTAAGCTGAATGTGCAAGACAACCAAGCGGTGAAAGAAGGCGACGTGCTTTTCGAAATCGACCCGGAGGATTACAGACTCGTCCTGCAAAAGGCCAAAGCTGAATTGGCCGCTCTGGATCGACAGATTGCGCAAGCTCATAGCACCTTGCAGCGCCTGGAACCGCTCCTGCCCAACCACTTTACGACGGCCGAAAATATTGATGAAGCCCGAACGAAAGAGACGACCTTGCAGGCTCAGCGCCAAGGCGTGGTGGCCACCATCAACCTCGAGGAACTCCATCTCTCCTACTGCAAGGTCATCGCGCCTTTTTCCGGACGTGTCATCAATCTCAACATTTCGGCCGGCGCCCATGTGACCACCGGGGTTCCCGTCTTCTCGTTGCTAGACACGAGCAAATGGTACGTGATCGCGAATTTTCGCGAAGCGGAAGTCAGACATATGGCTCCGGGCAGCGAAGCGATTGTTTATCTCTCGTCCGCGCCTAACCAGCGATTTCGGGGAAGAGTGCAGGGAATTGGATGGGCAGTGAAGCCCGAAGGCGAGACCGATTTGCCCTTTGGCGCTGTGCCGATTGTGAAACGCGAACTGAACTGGGTACGGGTCGCGCAGCGTTTTCCCGTTCGGATCGAAGTCGAAAATCCGGATCAGAATCTTTTCCGGATGGGCGCATCGGCAGTTGCGATCATCAAAGGTCCGCCGCGGAAATAATTTATGAGCGCGACGTTTGTCGAAGCGCGACCGATCGATTCCGATTGGATCGGCTGGCTAAGACGCGAGCTGGCGCCGACGCGCGAGCGCGAAATTAGAACAGCCATCATCGTCGGCGGTGCGGTCTTGTGCGTCATCATTTCCATGACGTTGCAAGTGCCGCAGCTGGCTACCAGCGCCTACATGGTTTTCTTCGCCTCCAAGGAGAACAAGCGTCTCACGACGATTACAGGAGTCGGCGGAATTTTCGTCCTAACCATCGGGATTATCGGCACCCTTCTACTGTACAAGTTCACTTATGGTCATCCCGAATTGCGCATTCCCGGAATGGCAATCGCGCTCTTTCTTGGAATGTGGTTGTCCCGGGCCTTGGTAATCGGGCCGCTCGGATTCCTCCTTGGCTTTGTTATCGCCGTCTCTCAATCCGTTGGCGAAGAGATTCCGTCACCTGAATATTTGGTTCGTCAACTTCTGTGGCTATGGGTGGCGCTGACCTACGCCATCGCAGTCACCGTCGTGCTGAACCGGTTGTTTTTGCCAGACACGCCGAAGTCCGCTGAACATCGGTCGAAACCGAAGAGTTTATTTGTGCCGGACGCGTTCACCAATTTCGCGCACGTGCATTTCGCCCTTAAAGTCACCTTCGCCGCGATGTTCTGCTACGTCGTTTATGAGGCGATCGATTGGTCGGGAATCCATACGGCGTTCATTACCTGCACGTTCATCGCGCTGGAGAGCACTGAGGCGACGCTCTACAAAGGAACTTTGCGATTCGTCGGTTGCCTTATCGGCGGCGCGCTCGCGCTTTTTTCGATCGTATTCTTGATGCCGCACATGGAAACGATCGCCTCGCTCGTCGTACTCGTCGCTTGTGCCTCGGCCATCGCGGGCTGGGTCGCGACCGGAAGCCAACGAATCAGTTATGCTGGGCTGCAACTCGCATTCGCTTTCTTCTACAGCGTCTTTCAAGGTTACGCGCCCGACACAGATCTCGATAACGTCCGCAATCGCGTCGTCGGCATCCTCTTTGGCCTAATCGTCACCGGACTTGTGTTCCAATATATCTGGCCCGAGCGGGCTCGAATCGGATCTGGCGAATCATAATGAAGTCGACGCCCGTTCTCTTCCAAGGTCTGCTTCTCGTTGGATTATGCGGGTGCGCCTCTCATCTGGCGACGGTAAAAACAATACCGGCGCGTCTATCCACGGGGCTACGGGTGGAGGAGCCACTTGATTCTGCCACAAAATATCTTGCGGCAGCAGAACATGAACAGGGCTTGCCGGCTTTGGGCCATGACCTGCTCGCTGTTAAAATTTCCGAGGGAGTGTTGGAACGACAGCCAAAAAACGAATCAGCGCGAAGTCTCTACAACTTCGCTGTAGCGCGTGTCGTTCAGGATGTTGATCGAACAGATCTTGAGCCGTGGCGGCATCCCGTCACTGTCGTGACGGATGAAGGTCGTTATACTCTCGTATCTCCCAAGCCCGTCGACGCGGACCATGATCCGAGTCGATACGATTTATTTCCGACCGACACGTTGAAGATCGGCGGAACATTCTTCAAGACCTACTCGACTGTGAGTGGCCTTGGCGCGCCGATTGCAGTGGTTGGGCGGACAGAAAGTCCACACTTCCGTCAGCAATACAAACTTCGCCGCATTTACGCGCCGATCACCGCGATCGTCCGCTTCTCCGGCCGGAAAGCGCACCTGGAGTTCATGGATCCATTAAACGCCGAAAGAACCACACTGAACAAACAAGTCTTTCCTCTTGCCGCTGATTTTGATGCGCCTACGGCACTCCTGGTCGCTCGTGAACGCCCGGAACGGCTTGGGCTGTCGCGGGTCATGAACCCGGAAGCCTATGCAGATACAGCGATGCTGACTCGGTTGCAGCAATTCGATCCCGCGCGGACGCCCGTGATTTTCGTTCACGGCTTGCAAGAAACAGGAGCGAGCTGGGCGCCAATGATCGGCTCCCTCCGTCATGACCCCGCGATAAGGAAGCATTATCAGTTCTGGTACTTCAGTTATCCGAGTGGTTATCCCTATCCCTATGCTGCAATGCTCTTTCGCCGAGATCTGAATGGGATTGAGCGCGCCTTTCCCAAACACAAACGAATCGTCCTCATTGGTCACAGCATGGGCGGATTGCTTTGTCGATTAATGATCACGGACGCGGGCGACAAAATTTGGCGCGATTTTTTTGCCACGTCTCCCGGCAAAACTCCGCTAGCGCCGGATACGCGCAAACTTTTGGAAGAAGCGCTGATTTTTAGTCATCAGCCGGATGTTCAACGGGTCATATTTATTTCGACGCCGCATCGAGGAAGTGAGCTGGCGTCGAACTGGATCGGGCGCATCGGCGCTGCTCTCGTCAGAACTCCGCGATTCTTCACGTCGGTCTACGCTGCAACCAAACCGCTCCTTGTCGCTGATCCTGCGGCCAGACCGCTGAATCGCATGCCGAATAGCGTCGATACCCTTCAGCCTAACGATCGCTTTGTGGAAGCTGTTAACAAACTGCCAATCTCGCCGGGAATTCCTTATCATTCGATCATGGGAGACCGCGGCCGGGGCGACACACCCAATAGTTCCGATGGTGTGGTCCCCTACTGGAGCTCTCATCTCCCAGGCGCGCAGTCGGAGTTAATCGTGAATTCAGATCACGGCGCGCAGTATAATCCGCAAGCAATTCGAGAAGTTGAACGGATTCTGAAAAAGAATCTGAGCGCCTCCCGGTAGCGACGTATGAAGCGAATTCTTTTCCGATTCTTCGTTTTGTTTGCGATCTCAAGCCAAGTCGCGTGGAGCGCGGAAACGCCCGCTTTAATTGATCGGCCAGCGGCCGGTGCCGGGCCAACTCAAGTTTCCGTTGGAATCTGGATTGTCGACATCACTAACATCGACAGCGCCCAACAAAACTTCACCGCCGACCTCGCTATCGTCTTTCGCTGGAAGGACGCTCGACTTACGCACACGGGAACAGGTGTGGCGTACCTACGCGCTCGATCAAATCTGGACTCCGCGAGTAGGTATCGCGAATGAAACGAATTCAGTCGTTCGCAAGTTCCCGGAGTCGGCCGAGGTGGAGCCTGATGGAACTGTTCTCTATCGGCAGCTTTATGTCGGAGCATTCACTCAACCTTTGCGGTTGAGATCGTTTCCGTTCGACCGGCAGGCTTTTCACATTCAGCTCGTTGCGGTCCGATATCCACCTGACGAAGTAATGTTTGTCGCAGATCAAAATTGGATAAACAACGGCCTCAAAGAAGGGGCTGGAATCGCGCCATCGATTACACTGCCAGACTGGACGATTGAAAAGTGGGGTACCAAGCCGGTGACATACGCGCTGGCGCCGGGTTTCGAGTACTCTGGTTATGCTTTCGAATTCACCGCTTCGCGCAACGTGCTGCACTACATTCTAAAGGTAATTCTTCCTCTTGTTCTGATCGTCATCATGTCATGGGTTGTTTTTTGGATTGAGCCAAGTGAACTCGGCATCCAATTCAGCATTGCGATGACCTCCATGCTTACTCTTATCGCCTATCGTTTTGCCGTTGATACCCAGCTGCCTCGCCTCCCTTACACGACCCGACTCGACACTTTCATTCTAACAAGCACCCTGCTTGTCTTTTTTTCTTTGATCGAAGTCTTGGTGACGACAATTCTCGACAACAAAGAGCAGACAAAAGTGGCCAAGAGAATCGACCTATACTGCCGTGTAATTTTCCCGGTGATTTTCGCGCTCGCCACAATCGGCATCTTTTTCCATGCACGTGACTAACTTGGAATGGATGCTCGAAATTCATGAATATTGAGTCGATCGAACCGGTTATAAAAAAAGCATCCGGATGGGTGATCGTTTGGGGTGTTGTGACTTTTGTTTGCGGGATACTGGCGATAGTTCTTCCTTTGACGTTCTCTTTTGGAATCGCGCTCATCATTGGTTGCCTTGTATTGGTCGCAGGAATCGCGCATTTAGTTTTCGCTTTTCAGACACGGAGCGTTGACGGTTTTCTCTGGCAAATATTGGTGAGCGTACTCTATGGAGTAGCGGCAATCTGCCTTCTGGTGAACCCGCTTTTGAGTGTTCTTTCAGTGACGTTGTTTCTGGCGATTTTTCTTCTCCTGGAGGGCATTTTTGAACTTGCTCTTTATTTCTGTCTGCGGCGATTTCGCCACTCCTTCTGGTTGCTGATTGACGGGATTGGTACTTTGATTCTTGGGATCTTGATGATCAGGCGATGGCCACCAGCTTCTCCAGAGATAATAGGAACGTTGGTTGGTATTAGCTTGATGCTAAGCGCCGTCTCCAGAGTTGTCCTTTCGCTCGCGGTTCGCACAATAAATCCGGCGCCGGCTACCGATTAACGAAGCTCGTGTAAAAGACGCGGTATTCCACCGCTCACGGAATGTCAAAAGGGGTATCAAACGCGGGTCCATAACCCCAAAATCTGACCACGTTCGCCCGATGTTTTGTGAGCGATGTCAAATAGGTTCGGACCCCACGCCTTCACGGGCTCCCGCCTTCGCCTAGCTACGGCGCGGCAGGCGACCCAGGAGAAATGGTCTTCCGAGATTTTCCGTTTCGGCTAAGGAAAAGCCGCAAGTGACAAAATGGTACCGGACCGTGTAGGCTCCGGATTTATTTTTCGTCACTTCGGGGTGAACTGCGCAAGATCGTAAATGCCAAGGCGCTTCTCGATCCCGGCGACTCTATCCACCACCGTTTCGAATCCGTCCTCGCCGAACAGTTCGTCTTCCTTCTTCTCGAAGTCTTCGCCCAGAGAATCGAATTCATGCGGCGAAACGATCTTGCGAAATGCGGGGAAAAGGACCGTGTCCTCTCGCGCTTCATGCGGGTTGTACATGTTGATGAATTGCTGCAAGGAATTGATGAGCTGTGCCCGCTCGGAGTCATTTTTCAGTGATTGCAAATTTGCAAAGCGCAACGTGATGTCCGTAACGCGTCGTCCGGCCTGGTGCTGCGTGCGAAGCACTTTCACCAGATCGACGAGCTGATTTGCCTTTTCGAACCGCGGGAAAAGAAAATCTTCCTCCAGCTTTTCGTGATAATCTTCAACGAAGCTGCGAATAATTCCCGCGGCATCAACCAACGCGTCCGGCGGCAAATCTTGTTTGGCATAGAGCCGGTGCAACGCTTCGCCGTAAATCAGAAGCACGCGCTTCAAAACGCCATGCTCGCGCATCAGGTCTTCCGGTGGGCCAATCTCGATTTCCTCACTTTGCTTCTCCTTCTCCGCGCCACGCAACAGTGCCGCTCCAGCCAACGCTGCGCCGCTGAAAATAATTCCGCTCCTGAGAAAAACTCTGCGATTAACGATGTGCTCGTGTTGATGTCGATCTTTCATATTTTGATTGCCTGCACCTAAATCGGAGGATCGAGTCTCACTTCACCCATGAGCGTATCAGCGAAAAAGCGCGCGTCGAGTTCAACGTCGCATGATGTGGATGGAAAGAATCCGGCTTTGATGACGGGCAAGCAAATAATCGACGAAGTCGCCAATGATTGAGTTCGGCTTGTTTCCCAATTTGGTGACGACACGGCAAATCAAAGTGTGGCTGCGCCCGTGCCATTCCAGATTGATGGCGCCGTGCGCGGTTTCGCTATGGATTTTCGCCCAGCCGTGGGGACGACCCGGGCGCTGATGTTCAGTGGGAATCAGTTCAAACCGCCGAAGTTGCGGATCGGTCATGATCTTTTCCCGCAGCGATCCGCGCCCGGTTGTGATGATTTGGATCACGGTTTGCATTTCACGCCTAGGTTCAGCAGGAAATCAGTCCTTTTGCAATGCTTCTTTCACGTGACGCAGGCAATCTTGCCTGCGAGCTTTGAGACGCAGACAGGATTGTCCGCGTCACGTCAGCAACGAGCGGTACATGACGTAAACATCGACATATCCCTTTTCAGGATGGTGAAACGCGCCTGGCAAAGTGCCGACGATTTTAAAACCGAGTTGCTCCCAAAGATGGATCGCCGGCGTGTTCGTAGAAACAACGAAATTAAATTGCATGGCGCGAAAACCCATTCGGCGCGCCTCATCCAAACAATGCTCGGCCATGCTGCGTCCCACTCCGGAGCGCTGCGCGTCTGAAGCCACCATGAACGCGGCGTTGGCGACGTGCGAGCCGGGACCGAGTTGATTCGGTCTTAAGATATAAGTGCCGACGACGCGGCCATCTTTTTCCACCATGTAAGTATGCGTATCGGCTCGAAACCAATAAGCAAGCGCCTCCTCGCGGGACATTTTCGGATCAAACGCATAGGTATCGCCCGCCGCGACGATCTCTTGAAAAATATTCCAGATCGCGTCGCGATCCGATTCAGTTGCCGCGCGTATTTTCATCACTCACAGCAAAGGCACTACAACTCATCTCATAAATGGCGCTGTCATGTTGAGCGAAGCGAAACATCTCCGTCTATTTCCGTTGCTGGATCGGTCTAGATTTGATCCGAGATTCTTCGCTTCGCTCAGAATGACATCATGTGATGGCTTTAGTATCACTCTTGCTCTTGCTCATGGATTTCCCGCTAACAAAGCGCCAGCCACGCAGCAAGCGCAGCGAGTTTCTGTTCTGCGCGCCATGGTCCTTGCGCAACTCGGCCAAAATCCCGGATCATACGTTGCACGTTGTCATTCGAGTCTTTGAGTTCCGCGGCGGCTTGCGCGTACGCGTTCCGCTCGACAAGAATCTCCGTGCGAATGCGGCATGCCTGCAAGGCTTCCCCGAGCACGGAGCGAAATAACTGGCCTTCGAATGCGTGCGCGCGGATGTGTGCATTTGCGATCGAATCGGGTTCGACCTGGCTTCCCACCACAAGGGCCGCGCGCCTGATCGCGTAACCTTTCTGTCGATAACTGGCAAGGAGCGTCGCAATCGACTGTTGTGCAATGCTTCGCACCACACTCACGCGCCGGTCTATTTTTGTGGTGTCCGTTTCGAGTTTTCCCATCGCGGCGTGATACGGCTGTCGCGTTTCAGGAAGCCGCGGATCGGACAGGTCTATCCGCCGGACATCGCACAGCTGAGGCGAAAGAGTTGGACCCGTCAGCAGCACAGCAGCCGCCCAGCCGGATTTTACTCGAAAACCGAGCGCCGCAAGTTGCGGCTTCATCGGATTCTAAATGTCACAGGAACTGTTACAACCCATCCCTGGCCCGGTGAACATTTCCATTGCCGAAGCGTTCTGATGGCAGATTCATCAAAGAGCCGATTTCCTGTGGATTGAACCAGCTGGATATTCGTTACGTTTCCTTGGGCATCGAAACTTAGACGAAAGCGGCCTGTTCCCGAAAGGCCGGGCAGAGAGGCCCCGGGAGGAAAGGCTGGGGCGGGCGCATAGACCAATCGCGGTTTCGGTGTTGCCCGTGGTGTAGCGCTCGCGGCTGTTGCCGGCCAGTTCGACTGGGTGCCAGCCGCAACGCGAGACAACAACGAGTCCAATGCGGCAGAAGGATGCGCAATGGTTCTTTCCCCGCCTGATGTAATGATGCCTACTACTTCGCCACTCTAGGTTGACGACCGGAGATCCGACGGCACTGAGAGGAGTCGCTCCAGTAATTTCCAGACGTTCGGGGCCTTGTGAAGCAATCGTCATTTCACGAGCGCTGCCCTCACTTCCGGCCAGCGCGCTGCCGACCACCGCAACGCCTGTGCCGACCGTTAGATCGGCGTCTTTGTGTAACTCGAGAAACCGCAAAAGTTTCCGGGGCTTCACGTCGGCCTGTAGAACTGCCAGGTCCAATGCTTTCGAAGCCGCGAGAATGCCACTGACATTGTAGATTCCGCCGTCTGCCGTCTTTGCGACGGCATTGATTCCGCCTTCGATTGCACCTTCCGTAGTAACGAATCTACCGTCTGGAGAAATAAAGAAACCGCTCTGCGTCCGCAGCAAATTCCCCTTTGCATCAAAGACGGTCACCCAAATCACCGAAGGCCGGACCCTTGTTTCCAGTTTTGCTAAATCGGACGACGGACTTTGATCGGCTTTTGCTCCAGGCGACGGAGTGGTTGACGGCGCGACAGCCGGCGATTGAGTTGCAGTGGTGACCCGCGATACCGATGACGACTGCGCCACGGGTGAGCCGCTGACAACCTGGCTCATCGATTTTCGCCCGTATCCAACAGCCGCAAAGACAGCCAGCCAAAGAGCGTATCGAAGCAGCGGCAGTCGGGGATTCATTTGCTTCCTTCGAATGTATTGTCGCGCCTTGGACCACACTTGATCAAGGCCACGAAATTCTCCCTGTCTTCGCGACTACTCGAGAAAATAGACGTCAGGTTTATCGCTCACTCCGGCCTTTTGCATCGCCTGGCGAAGGTCATCCGAAGCGGCGAACGCTTTCGCCTTGTCAGGATCTTCCACTGAAAACAGCAGAATCACTTCATTTGGGTTCTCGATGTTTCGCAAAAGATGAACCTCTTTCAGTCCGGCCTTCTGTCGTGCCGAAAGATGGTCATCATAAACGGGTTTCCATTTCGCGAAATCAGCAACTCTGTGACGAACCAGCATGTGCATATCGATTGGTCTCCTTCCTACCGCTCTTTTATCGTCGCCGTGAAAGGAGTCAATAACGTTTGAAGTACTGCACTGCTTTCTCGTGTTTCTTCGCAGCAGCTTTTGTCTTGAAGGTGCCGAGATTTCTTCGCTTACCCGTCTTCGGATTTTTCTTGCGGGAATACAGCCGGTACTTGCCAGATTTCAGCTTCCTGATCATGAGCCCATCGGGTATTCGCACACCAGCTAGATTCAGCGCGTCCACAATCAACACCTGGCTAAAAGCCGTGTGTTAGTGAGACGAACGCATCTGTGTCGTCAGTCGAATATTTTAACACAGCGGACCGAGACTCTGGAAGAGTGCGCGCCGCGTAGAGCGCGCCTGCTTCTCCGCAGTCTCAAAGCGGATCGACATCATCCGCAGTGCGAATGGAATCAGCGCGCTCTTCTGTTCGGGCAACTGTACCGCGCCGATGTTTCCGCCACTGATCTTGCAAAAAGGCCACCGATCAAAAAGCCATTCCGCCCCGTACGATGCCCCCCAAGGTGATGTCTGACCAGCTTCTGCTGCCCGACGGCCTATCGTGCCCCATTGAATATCGTGCAGCACAATCCAACCTCCGCTCTGCACGTAAGGCGTGAGCCGGAGCAAATCCAGCAGCGGCATAGGATGGCGGTGGTCGGCGTCGATAAAGGCAATCCTCAATTCGTCGCGCCGTGCGATTTGCGAGGCGAAGCTCGAGTCGCATGGAATGTGCAGACGAACCATCGGCACAAGTTGCGGAAACAATTCTGCAATCTCAAATCCGCTCTGGCGCGTCCGATCGATGGCGCATTGAACGTTGATGTCGATCGTGTCAACCCAGCTCGCGCCGTGCCGGCGACGGAGCGCAGCCGCAATAACGCCAGCTGAAAAGCCGGTCAAAGTTCCGATCTCGACGACTCGTTGCGGCGCGAGAATACTGAGAAAGGCAGTCAAAAAAAGATAATCACTCGGTCCAATCGTGCCAGGATAATAGGTCCGGCGCTTGCCGATTAAATCGAGAAACGTCAGCTCGCCAGCCGACGGACTTTTGCCAGTTTCCCCCAGCATCGTGGCCAGGCGAGCATAACCTGACTCAAAGTCGGCCAATGAATTGATCTCGCAAACCTCGGCGGGTTTAGCCGAAGGCGGCGCAAACAGCGAACTAATCGATCGCCGAAAAATTTTCAGCCGATAACCACGTGGCGCGTTCCGAACCGCGCTGAGCAGAATCACAATTGGCCGCCTCGCGATTGCCGCAGTTGCGTGATCTACCTTGAAAAACGCGCGGCCGGCTTTTCGGAGCTTTCGCAGGCAGTCGCGCGCCGCGTGCGATAGCTCCCTTATTCGCAAAATTTTCACCGAATGAGCGTCCAGATGGCGCCGAAGCATAAACAACTGGCGACACCTCCATCTTCCTGCGTCACGCTATGCCGGCAATTCCCGCCGGCGAACGCAGAGCAGAAAGATCACCAGCGCTAGCAAAATGAGATTTGTCACCAAGTGCGCAGGGAAGCTCCAGTGTTGGCTGGCGTGACCGAAACAGCCGCAGGTAATGTCGAGGCCGCGCACTTTTGCGGCGACGGTGGCGAGCGTGAAGACCAGGATCAGCGCGGTTAAGATTGATAACGCACCACGATACAACAAGCGAACAACCAGTGCGAAGCCGCAGAAAATCTCCAGCCACGGCAAATAAAAGGCCAGGACGACACTGACGGGCCACGGCAGAATTTTGTAATTGTCGATGTCATTGGCGAACTGAACTGGATCGAATGACTTTGATCACGCCGGCGTAAATGAAAATGCCGGCAACAATTACGTCCACAATTCGCCAGGGGAATTGTGGACGAGTTGAGAGTTGAACGTTGAGAGTTGAGGGCCCGCTCATCACCTGTCACCGTTCACTCGTCACTTGCTTTTGAGCCACGCTTCCCATCCGCCTTCGAGCACGAACACGTCAGGAATTTGCGCTTCCTTCCGTAGCCGCCGTGCAACTTCGCGGCTGGCGTTGCAACTCAGGCTGCTGCAATAGACGACGATTTTTTTGCCCGGCGACCACACCGCCAGAAATTGCGGCAGCAATTCGTTCCACCGATCTTCATTCAACGAGAGCGCGCCGGGAACGTGATCGCGAGCGAAATCTTCATCCGGCCGGGCATCCACCCAGATAACGTTTTCGCCCCATGCGCGCGCTTGAGCGACCGTAGCCAGTTCTGAGGGCGGGATAGCCGACTGCCACGATATTTTGTGACGGAAATAAACCGCCTCGCCCATCCCGGGAACGAGCGCGAGCGCTGCAAGAATCAGCGCCTGGCGTGCCAGGGAAAATTTCAATGTGTTTGACCAGCCGGAGTCGTCGGAGCAACCGGGCCTTTCGGAGCAACCGGAGGAACCGGAGCCGTCGGCGCGTTTGTGATGCGCGCAGTAGCATAGAATACCTTCTGTGAATCCTCCGGTTGAATCGTCAGCGTCGAAGCGGTAATGCTGTTCGTATCCTTGGGTTGAACGTCGATTTTGAACTCGCCCTTACCGGTTTCCTCCACCTTCGTTTGATAATCCGGACTCGATGACGTCACCTTGATATGGTTCACAGTAAACTCTTTGCCCACTTTCACCGTGATCACCTTCGGGTCCGGCTTTTCGCCTTGCTTCCAGAAAACAAACGTTGGCGTTATCTCCAGTTGCTGCGGGATGATTGTTTTGAGTGTGAGTACTGTCCTCGGATTCGCGGCATCATCGGTCTCCACGGTCACCGTTTTCACTTGAGTGCCAGTGCGATCGCCAATGTTAAACGTCGCCGTTACCTCGCCTTTTTCTCCCGGCGGCACTTCGTCCTTCTGAGTTTGCGCAGCCGTGCACCCGCAAGATGCCTTAACAGACTTAAATTTTACAGGGGTCTTGCCGGTGTTCTGATAAGTGAAATGGCCTATTGCCTGTTTGTCGGCAGGCGTCGGATGCAACTCGAGTTCAGTCTTATCAAACTTCAATTCGGCGCGTGCGCCAAAGCAAACGCTGATCGACAAGGTAAAAGCAAGGATTTGTGTTTTCATTTTTTGGAATAGAAACGCCTAATATAATCAGCAACCGCGTCTCGCCAAGTGCGAGGTGATGTGCCGGTGAGTTGGGCATATTTGGCAGTGGAAAGCACGGAATAAACCGGGCGGCGCGCGACCCAGCCCCGCATGTCCTTCAATCTAAGCGCGCCCACCGTTCTCGCTTTCGTCGGCACGCCAAACTCTCTGCAACAATCCAGCGCCCATTGTGCGTACTCCTGCCAACTGCATTTGCCGGCATTGGCAAAATGCAAAATGCCGCCTTCGATGTCACCTTCGAAAAATTGAGGCTAACATCTTGGCAATGTCGTGAGTGTAGGTAGGCGTGGAAAATTTGTCCGCGATTGCATCGACTTTTTCATTTTCCTGCGCTCGCTTGATCATTCCGTCGATAAAACTCGGACGGTCAGGACCAAACACCCAGGAGACACGCACAACGAGATGCCGGTTTTGCGCGGCGAGCACATTCTTTTCTCCGGCTAGCTTCGATTCGCCGTAAATGCTGATCGGATTCGCTTCATCTTCCTCGGTGTACGGTGCGCGTTTCTCTCCATCGAAGACATAATCCGTACTGAAGTGAATCAGCTTCGCGTTCTTATCGTCGCAAATCTCGGCGAGCACACGCGGCGCTTCGGCGTTGATGCGAAAAGCCTGGTCAGGCTGTGTTTCGCAAAGATCGACGTTCGTGAACGCGGCCGCGTTAATGAGCACATCAAAATCTGTCTCACCGAGTTTCTCGCGAACCTTATCCAAATTCGAGAGATCGAGCTGTGCGTGATTGAATCCTGTGCTGTCGAATTTCTCCCGGTATTCGCGCAGCAGCGCCGCCCCTAGCCGCCCACCCGTGCCGACAATCACAATTCTCATTTCTTGCGTTTGAATCTTCTACGTCGCGAGTGAGAAGCGAGTATCCTGCGCCGCGGGCGTGCTCCTAATATCTTCCCGCGCGCTCCAGCAAAGGCTGCCACCAGGATGCATTGGCAACGTACCACTGAATCGTTTCCTCCAAGCCTTCTTTGAAATTGCAGCGCGGTTTCCACTTCAACTCCCGTTGCGCGAATGAAGAGTCGATCGCGTACCGGCGATCGTGACCAAGTCTGTCGGGCACAAACGAAATGAGGCTGTGTGGTTTGCCCAGCTGATCGAGAATCATTTTTACCAGATCGATGTTGGCCATCTCGCTGTCGCCGCCGAAATTGTAAATCTGGCCCGGTTTCCCTTCGAAAAGCGCGGCCACAATTGCGGCGCAATGATCGGTCACCTGGATCCAGTCACGGACATTCATCCCATCGCCATAAACCGGGAGCGGCTCGTCCCGGAGCGCCTTGATTATCATGAGCGGAATTAGTTTTTCCGGGAACTGATACGGGCCATAGTTGTTCGAGCACCGGGTTACCAGCACCTCCTGGCCATAAGTTTTGTAAGCGGCGATTGCCAGAAGATCGGCGGCGGCTTTGCTGGCTGAATACGGGGAACTGGGATCCAGAGGCGATTGCTCGATGAATTTGCCCGCCGGGCCAAGCGAGCCATAGACTTCGTCTGTTGAGATTTGGATGAAGCGCTGGACGCCGTGGCGGCGCGCGCAATCCAGCAGCACGCTCGTGCCGATTACGTTCGTGTGAATGAAGTTCAGAGGATCGTTGATGCTCCGGTCCACATGCGATTCTGCCGCGAAATTGAGCACCGCGTAAAACCGGTGTTCCGTCATCAGAGCGTCCATTTGATCGGCGTTAGCGATATCGGCTTTGAAAAATTCGTAACGCTCGCCATGTTCTTCGACCACGCCATTGAGATTGGCGAGATTGCCCGCGTAAGTGAGCACGTCCACATTGGTCACGAATGCCGGCTTGTAATGTTGCAAAATATATCGAATAAAGTTGCTCCCGATGAATCCGCAGCCACCGGTTACAAGGATGCGCATGGCAGCGCGTACTAGCAGCGCCGACAAGAGCGCGCCAGCAGAATCTTCTGCCGCAGTCGCGGGAGTGCGCCGTTACCTGGAGCACTGGCAGGCTGCGCTGGCGGGAACCGATTGGGTCCCGTGGGCAATCATGGGGCTCGCAGTCTTCCTGCGCTTTCTCCTGCTCGGCATGAAGCCGCCACACTTTGACGAGGGCATCAACGGATGGTTCGTCGATCAGGTGGTGAAAAATGGGTTTTACAGATACGACCCGACGAACTACCACGGGCCGCTTCACTTTTACGTCCTGCTGCTCGCGCAGAATTTATTTGGGCGCAACCTGTGGGCATTGCGACTGCCCGTCGTGCTTGTGAGCATCGGTTCTCTCTGGCTGATATTTAAGTTCGAACCGCTGGTAGGTCGAAATGTAAGCCGCATAGCAGCTCTGGCCATGGCGATCTCGCCCGGCTTCGTTTTCTACGGACGCTACGCAATTCACGAAGTGTGGCTGCAATTGTTCTCAACCATGTTCATCTTGGGACTGCTTGGTTTGTGGAAGTTCGGCAGGCTGAATTACCTCTGGTATGCCGGCATGGGATTAGCCGGCATGATTCTGACCAAGGAAACCTATGCCATCCATCTCGCCTGCGCGATCCTTGCGATTCCGGCCCTGGCGGTTTCCTATGCGCTAAGCCGCGTCCCGGACGCGAAGCCGGCGAAGCAAACCTGGACCTGGATCGATCTCGCAATGGTTCTCGGTGTCGGCACCGCTGCGATCCTCTTTTTCTACTCGGGAACTTTTCTCAACTGGGATGGTGTCAAAGGTCTTTATCTAGCGTTTAAAGCGTGGACCGAGACCGGCACCGCGGGTCACGGCCATGAAAAGGCCTGGGACTACTGGTTCAAAATAATGGGGCCATCGTGGGAAGCCGGCGGAGAAAATTTTACAGCCTATGAACTGCCAATGTTGGCGGGGTTAATCCTCTGCCTGTTTTGCCAGAAGTTTAAGAACCTCAGTCTGCGTTATCTGGCGATCTACGGCGTAGGAAGCCTGGTCGCTTACAGCTACGTCAAATACAAAACGCCATGGTGCATAATCAGTTTCGGATGGCCATTCCTGTTTATCTTTGGCGCGTGGGTGCTGCTGGTTCGGCCAAAAAATCTTCGCAAAGTGTACATGGCGATGGGCGTTCTATTGTGCTTTTCGCTCGGCCGATCCGTTTGGCTGAACTACTTCCGGTGCTCGTCGCCCACCGAGACGTACGCGTACGTTCAGACATACAACGACATTTTTAAGCTGAGCAAGCCGCTGCTTACGCTGGCAAAACGCGATCCGGCTTACTATCACCTCACCGGTCATCTGATCCGATCCAGCGTTTATCCCCTTCCGTGGACGCTGGGCGATTTCGATCGAGTCGGCTACTACGAAGGAGGCAACATGCCGGCGAATCTCGATGGCGATTTTCTCCTCGTGCAACAAGACAAAATCAAAGACGTCGAGTCAAAGCTGAAAGGCACGTATTACACCGAGATGATGACGCTTCGTAACTACCAGGAGCCATCCAAGATCTTTTTTAGCGCCAAAGTGTTTAAGGAATTTTTTCCAGGCAAAGCACCGGACTTTGTCGGTAACGCACAGAGTCCGGCAACGCCCTAGTTTCCATGAAGTGGCTTACGGCAGTTCTTACCTTTGCTAATTTGTCGGTCATCTGCGGCCTTGTTCTGGGAATGGCCGGAAGAGGCTTGAACACGTTGACGGCGGCTCTCGCATTGATATGCGGCGCTGCGTTTGCGGTTGCGGCGTTTCTTGGAACTTCCGATCCGGCAAGTCGCGAAAAAACTGCAAATCCTCCGGAACCGGAACGGAAGCCGCGGAACGCCACGGAAAGTCAGCCAAATGCACGGATTTGGTCGGCACTCATGCGCTACCGCCGTGTGTGGTTCTGGGCTATGGCCGTGTTTTTTGCCATGTTTGCCGTCCGATCGTTTTGCTGGTTGTTCTACATCGACGGCAGCGACTATAAAATCCAATCGCCCAACAATCTCGGCGATCTCTCGCTGCATCTGACATTGATCAAAACTTTTGCCAACGGCGTCCCGCTTTGGCCGGATAATCCCATCTACGTCTTCAGCAAACTGCGGTATCCGGCAGGGATCGATTTGTTCAATGCGCTGCTTTTACTGGTTCACGTCGATCTGATCACCGGGTTGGTTTGGGTCGGTCTGGTTGCATCGCTCGCAACGTTCTACGGGTTCTATCGCTGGGGCGGCACCTTCGCGATTGCAGGTTTCTTGTTCAACGGCGGAATAGCCGGTTTCCAATTCTTTAAGACGTGGAAGTTTTTGGATTATCAGGGCACAGCGGCGGATATCGCCCACAAACCGATCGCATGGAAAAGCATTCCGTTGTCCATGTTCGTGACGCAACGCGGCTGGCTGTACGCGATCCCGGTAGCCTTAGTGCTTCTCTGGCACTGGCGAGAGAAATTTTTTCGCCAAAACGCTGTAGCCTGGGGCGGTGACCCCGGCGGCTCCGCCGCAGTCTCAGCGCCGGCGGACGACCCTGGCCAATCCGCAGCAGTCGAGATCCGTGGCCCCCGAAGGGGTCCCCTGCCCTTCTGGGTCGCGTTCTCCCTTTACGCATCAATCCCCCTGTTCAATCTGCACACGTTTATCGCTCTGACTGTCGTGCTGGTCTTTGCGCTGGTTCTTGAACCTCCCAGCGAAATTAAGTTTATCGTGGATTTAGCTCGCAACGAAGGCAGCTCTGGACTCGGTCGCCTGATTTCGCACCCGCGAATGTGGCCGGAAATTTTCCGTGGCGCGCCGATTCGCAGATACGCGGCCGCGATGCTGGCCATTGCATTGATTCCAGCAAGTTTCTTTGTCTGGCTGGTTACCGATCACTTTCGCGCAAGATCGGTAATCCAATGGCATCCCGGCTGGGCACAAGATTCGCAGGAATTTGCCGCGCCCTTTTTCCGAATGGGTGGCGCTGCGAATTTTGGATCGTCCACGGCGTTTGGTTCGCTGTTGCAAAAAACGTGGAACGGCGTCATCGCTCCGTTTTTTCAATTTTGGCTAACAAACTTCGGCTTGTGGATTCCTTTGGCGCTGGTGCTCGTGGGCTTGGTCGGCTGGCGTATTTGGAAAGCTCGATGGCGCTGGGGTGACAGGCCTCCAGCGGATGTAGCCTTTGTCTTGCCCGCCGTTGCGATCTTCGCGTTGGGTTACTTTTTCAAAACCGCACCATGGGAATGGGACAACCTCAAGCTCATGGTCTGGGGCTACTTTCTCGTTTTGCCTTTTCTGTGGAGCGATATCCTCGGGCGCTGGGCCTTTCCGGAACGGGCGGCGCTTTGCATCGCGCTGTTTGGTTCAGGCTTTATCACTTTGCTGGGCGGCTTGTCCGCCGGGCACCCGGGCTTTGGACTCATCGAGCGCGCGAGACTCGATTACGCCGGCGCAGCGATGCGGCCGTTGCCGCTCGAAGCCCGCTTCGCCGCATACCCGACGTTCAACTGTCCGGTCTTGTTACAAGGCCGCAAAGCTGTGCTGGGATACCCAGGTCATCTGTGGACGGAAGGATTTGAATTCGGCGACGTAAACAATCAGCTGACGGCTTTAATGAACGGAGCCGCAAACTGGCGCGACGCTGCGAAGACCTTGGGCGTCCGCTATATTTTTTGGGGTCAGGACGAAAAGACCAACTACCAATCAAGCAGCCGCCCGTGGGAAGCTACGTCGTTTCTGGTGGCGTCCGGCGATTGGGGCGCAATTTACGACCTGGCGACGGCAGCTCCTCAGCACTAAGCTGCTACGCGCGTTTTCTATCTCATCGCGGCGGCGATTTTCCGCCGTAGCCGGAACGGGTGCGCAAGGAAAACAAAATAGATCGCGCTCACAAGATCGGTGAAACTGCAAGGAGGACTGGTTAGGCGCAATGGGCCGTTGCGCAAAGCCGCGAAGATATTTTCGACAGTAAGCGCAGGCGGTATCGGGATGCTGGTGTAATGCTGCCCAAAGGCGTGCAGTCGATGCGCGTCGGAAGTGGCAATTAATGGTTTGCCGAATCGGGATGCCACCCTTTTCGCGCGCCAATTTGGATTGAACAGGCCAATGTGAAAATGGCACAGCTCGATCGCATCGAAGCAATCGATTTCCGTGAACAGACGCGCTCCGATTGAGCCGCCAAGAACGTAAAACGGATGCGGCGCAATGGTAAATATAGAACTTCCCCGCTACGCTCGCAGCCGTCGCAGATCGTCAAAATTTTTTAACTGCGCGACTTCTTCAGAAGTCACATTGAGCACGATGACGTCAGCGCCACACAAGCGCATCTCGGCCGCTGGAATAAGCAGAATGCCCATTGCGGCCGCATCCGCGAACACTTCCTTTCGGTCGAACACAGCATCGTGCAGCGTGATCGCGAGGACGCCAAACCCAAGCGACCCCGCGCGCTCCAGCAATTGATGAGCGGAAAAATCCACCGCGTCCCTTGGATCATCGAGCGTGTGAATGTGCAGATCGATTTTGATCCAATCAGATTCGTTGGTCTTACTCATGCTCTCGCGCCCATGCTCAAATTTCGATGCTTTATCATCAATCCTTGATACTGGATGAAAGCGAAACAGCTCCGCCAAGCAAACATCCAGCATCTCAGTATCCACTCTCTGACATGACCCGACAAAGCGCTTGCGAGCCGCTCTCCTCCATTTACCATTCACCAGTCACTATCCAACGGGAAGCCGACGGCTTCCCCTACAGAAGCTCGGGTGGTGGAACTGGCAGACACGTACGTTTGAGGGGCGTATGCCGAAAGGCTTGCGGGTTCGAGTCCCGCCCCGAGCACCATTTCCAAACGAAATCGTTGACTCGTTGAAACGTTAAAACCTTGAAGCGTCGGAGCGCGACCCAATTTAACGTTGAAACTTCTTAACGTTTTAACTCGGTCGCTGAATTAGACCTTTTCGCCCCGTTTCTCTTCCGATAATCTTCGCAGCAATATGGACTCACTTTATCTCGTCGGCATCGCGGTGCTGGCGCTCATCGGGTTTGTGCTTGTAGTTGTTGTCTCGAAATACTTCATGACGTGGCTGCGGGCCCGTATTGCGAACGCACCAGTCAGCATCGGAAAAATGATCGGGATGAGCCTGCGCCGGGTGCCAGTCGGTTTGATTGTGGACAATCGCATCACGGCGGTGAAAGCGGGTCTCGATGTCCGGAGCGATCCGCTGGAAGCGCATTATCTGGCGGGCGGAGACGTGAGCCACGTGGTGCTCGCGTTAATCGCCGCTGACAAGGCGGGCATTTCGCTCGATTTCAATCGTGCCTGCGCCATCGACCTTGCTACGAAAGGAACTGGCAAAACTGTCTTGGAAGCAGTGCGCACGAGTATCAATCCAAAAGTGATCGACGCGCCCAATCCGGCGATGGGTCGCACGACCATCGATGGAGTGGCGCAGGACGGCATCGGCGTAAAAGTCAAAGCGCGTGTGACGGTGCGCTCGCATCTCGATCGATTCGTCGGTGGCGCGACTGAGGAAACAATCATCGCCCGCGTCGGCGAAGGCATCGTCAGCGCAATCGGCTCCGCGCATTCCTACAAGGAAGTGCTGGAGAATCCAGATCGGATTTCCAAAACAGTTCTGGCCAAAGGGCTCGATAGCAATACAGCCTTTGAAATTCTTTCCATCGACATCGCAGATGTGGATGTCGGCGACAATATCGGCGCAAAATTGCAGACCGAACAAGCCGAGGCGGACAAACGCGTCGCGCAGGCGAAAGCGGAGGTGCGCCGCGCAGCAGCTGTCGCTGTGGAGCAGGAGATGCGCGCCAAGACTCAGGAAATGCGAGCGAAAGTTGTCGAGGCCGAAGCGCTCGTCCCCCAGGCAATGGCAGACGCATTTCGCTCAGGCAACCTCGGTGTTATGGATTATGTCCGAATGAAAAATGTCCAGGCCGACACCTCGATGCGCGAATCGATCGCTGGCGGAGACAAGCCGCGGACGGATGGAACGTGATTTGTTGAAGCGCTAAAGCGGTTGAACCGGGTGAGCGTTGTCGTTGTCATGTTGAGCGAAGTGAAACATCTCAGATTGTTGCGTTAGAATTTGTCGCAGGAATTGAGCAGAGATTCTTCGCTTCACTCAGAATGACAATGCCCTTTGACAACAATTTAACGATTTAACTGCAACTAACCAATGCTCGCGGCCCATCTCGAGAATCTGCTTTTCCTTCTGCTTCTGGCCCTCGCCGGCTTGTTCCAGTTGCTAGGGCGAGCGGCACGCAAGACGAGCGGAGATGATGAAGAGTCAACGCCAAGACCTGCGCCGCGAATGCCGAAGCCAATTCCACGCGCACCGGCAGAATCGGATGAAGAACGCATTCGCAAATTCCTGGAAGCTCTTGGCCAACCGGCTGCATCAAGGCCGCCTCCGCCTGTGGCGCCTCGCACAGACATTCCACCCAGACCGCTGGCGCCGGTGCAGCCACCTCTGGCCCGAGCGTGGAAAGTAATCCGAGAAGAACGACGCAAGCCCGACGTCATTCGAAGAGGGAGTCCTCCGCGTGAAACTGCGAGACGCGTGGAGAAAATATTCCCGCCAGCGATAACGGGTGCGCCTGCGTTCGAAGTTCACGATGGACCGTTACCGATCGAACCGCCGCCGATTATCAAGACGCCAGTGGAAGCTTACGCAGCAGCCACGCGTCCAGTCCGCAAAGAGGCAGAGTTGAAAACAGACATCGCTACCTTGCTTGCATCGAAATCCGGTTTGCGCGACGCAATCATTCTACGCGAAATTTTCGGGCCGCCCCGAAGCATGCAACCTCTGGATCTACTGTAGCCGTCGCCCTGTGGGCGACGCGACCCTCAGCGTGCGAGCGGCAGCGGCGGCAGGCTTCGCACAGCGAAGCCGCTACAGCTGACAAGCGGTTAAAAATCGCCTACGATCGGCCTGATGGACGATTCGTGCAGAAATTTGCGAGGTCGAGGCGACCAAACCAGCTTTTGAATCCGAACCGAACCTTTGATCGTTTCTCGGTTTCTCCCCGGAAGGAAGTCAAAAACCGTGGACATCTACGTATACATGCAGGGCCAACGACGCGGGCCTTACGAAAAGGCGCAACTGGAAGAAATGTGGAACCGCGGCCAACTTCCTAAGGACACGTTGTATTGGCACGACGGTATGTCCAAGTGGGCGGTGATCTCTGATCTGTTCGCAAACACCAGAATGCCGCCTCCTTTGTCTATGGACACCGGCAACGCCGAATCGATGACGTTTCCCGCCGCATAATGAATGCGGATCACCGCATGTGAGTAGCCAAGAAAATTGTTTCTGCTTCGAAATCGGTGGTGCGTGCCGTCCGGCCACGTTAAACCAGGCTCAGCTCGCGGCCAGCGCAGCATCTACATCTGGGAAAATCTGAAATATTTGATCAAGTCGCGAACTTTCGAAAATCGAGCGCATGGTTTCGTGCAGACCAGTCAGAAAAAACTTGCCACCATAGGCTTCAACCTTTTGCATGGCTAGAATAAGCGCTGCCAGGCCCGAGCTATCGATGTAAGTCGCGCGGGAAAGATCTATCACTATCCGCTCCGGCTGTTTCTCGGTCATTGCGTTAAGTGACTCTGTGACAGCAGGCGAAACGTGCAGATCGATTTCGCCTGTAAGCGGCAGGACATTCGGGCGGTGTTGACGCGGCACCGGAGTGGCTGGGAAAGCGCTTTTGTTCATTTAATTCCTTCAATCGTGAATGCATCACCATCCGGGCGTATCGATTATGTTTTTCACATCGGAAAGATCATCCGCGATGCGCGTCAGCAATCCAGATTGTTCGCCGGTTGGAATCAATCGCCGATACGCAGCCCAACTCCAACCGGCTTTGCTGAGATTGTCAGCGATGATTTCCCATTACTTTTTCACACATAAAGAGAATGCTCGGTTTGATGCGCCTTGCGGTGCGATGGCCAAGCAAAACCCTGCCGCCCTTGATGCGAAAACCCTTATCATCTTTGCTCTCCACACAGCAATTACAAGAATCTCGTTAGCGCATGAGCACGCTGGCGAGTTCAGAGAGTGGTGAGCGATCCCGTTTGGGATTTCGAGCCGAACAAAAAGCCGCCACGATGCCGCCGACGATGAGCGATTCTCACCGGCGGTGGCATCAGATCTCCGAATTAATCGAGCACGCGAAATTACTTCAGCGTAATTTCGCGCATAAGCTTGGTGCCGATGATCTCGCGAATATCGAGGCGTTTCACTGCCATCGCCTGCTGTTGATCGGTTGTGCCCACGACTTTTCTGGCGATCGGATCGAACTTTTCGCGCCCGTTATCGAGCGCGGCCATGTTCTTCGATTCCACCATTATCAGGATGTCGAAGTCCTGCGATGTGGCGGCGTTGCCGAGCAGGATCTTGTAATCGAGGACTAGATTCTGCTTCTTCGCTTCCTCAAGCGTGCCTCTCAATGTCTTGGCGAGGCCTTTGAGGTATTCATCGGTCATGCCGGACTTGGTTTTGACCATCGTGACGTTCCAGACCGGGCCTTCGGTATAAGGCGCATCGCTCTGTGCGGAGCACAGACTTGCAACGCAGAGCGAAAGCGCAGCGAGCGCGACGATTTGTAGTTTCTTTGTGATTTTCATTAGGAGCTAACTTTCTTGGTTTGGGTTGCTATCGAAGCTGAGACTTGAGCCGTTCTTGCGAATCGTAAATCTCACTCAGCGAGCGGTTAGACAACCAGAACGGCATTTCGTTTGAGAAATTCCGGTACTCAATGGCGACGCGATGTGCGCCAGCAACGAAGATCGTTCGGCCGCGAGGACCCACTCCTGAGACGGAGCCCTAACTCCAACCAGCGATGCTGAGATTGTCTATAGCTTTACGGATTGTTGAGAACGCAAGCAGGTGCGCATACGTAAACGTGTGCCTTTAGGCCGTCAAACAGCGTAAACCTGTATGCTTACTCGTAAACACAAGTAGATCGCAGAGCATAACGAACCCCTAGACTGAAAAAGGCTTCTATTACCCTGTTAGCGCGCTCCGGACCAATCAGGCCGTGATGATTTGCGCCTCTCAATGCTTCCTATACTCTGAACAAATCATGATTGCGCCGGAACGCGAACAATTCCTCCAGCGCCTAGCTGTGTTCGGCGATCTCGAGGCCGGCGAGCTCCGCGCGCTTGCCGAGGTCGCCCAGGTCGTCCAGTTCCCCGCCTCGGCGCTCATCTTCCGGGAAGGCGAAGCCGGCGACTGCGCCTACGTTGTCGTCCGGGGTTCGCTGGAGGTCTTCGCCATCGATCGGAACGGTGACGAAGTCGTCCTGGCGCAGCTCAAGGAGCTCGACCATGTCGGTGAGCAGTCGTTGTTACCCGGCCGCTCAGGCCGTCGCAACGCGAGCCTTCGCGCGTGTGAGGACACCACGCTCCTCCGAATCCCCAAGGCGGAATTCCAGAAGATCCTCACGCAGCGACAGACACTGAAAGACCTGTTGTCCGCGACAGGCCAGCAGCAGGTCCGAGCGAACGTGATCCGCACTACGAGGTTGGCCCGGATGTGGGCGCTCTTCATGTTCATTAACGGCTTCATCAGTATCGGTATCCTCTGTGGGCTGGCGATGGTCTTCCGGACGCCGTTCATTTTTCCATCGCTCGGGGCCACCGCGTTCCTGGTGTTCTTCACGCCCACGACTCCCGCGGCGAGTCCGCGGAACGCGCTGTGCGGTCACGCAATCGGTATCGCCTGCGGATACGCATCGCTGTGGATGACAGGGTTACAGTATGCCGGGCCGGCCATCGTCACGGAACTGGGCTGGGCGAGGATCCTGGCCGCGGCTCTCTCCCTGGCGACGACGGGAGCGCTGATGATTCGCCTGAACGTTCCGCATCCTCCGGCGGCGGCGACGACGTTGATCGTTTCCCTTGGCGTGGTGAGCAGGCCCGCGTACCTCGTCGTCCTTGAGGCCGCAGTCGGTCTGCTCGTGGGACAGGCGATCATCATCAATCGACTGACCGGTGTGAGGTACCCGTTCTGGGCCAGCGTCCCGGCGCCGAAGATCGGCGTGCTGGCCAGCCGAGGCGCGCTGCAGCGGTTCACGCGGTTCCTCTGGCTCGGTTGATGCCTCGCGATCGACTGGCGTGATCAGCTAATCGCGGCAGCTGGTCATTAACCGGCTTTCCTTGATTGTCAGCGCTCAATCGTGAGCTTTGATCGGCCCTTCTATAATCTCGGGTTTCTGCGTGATAAGTTTAGACAGATGCTCTTGGACGTAGTCCGCAGCCAGGTGCACTGACTCATCTGCGCCGGCTTTGTCCCTAAAGACGCTGACGGACGCGCCCTCGCCCTTACCAGTATCAAGCCAATAGTAGCGCACAAATCCCTTCGCTTTTTTAACGATGGGCACGAAGTCCTCGCGTACCCGGCGATCGATCTCTGCACTGTCCTTCGGATTAAAGTGGTAGTGGCGTATGACGGCGAACATGATGTTTCTCCTTAGCTTAAATTTTTGCGGTTTGTAACTCTATTTCTCGGATTCGTCTGCGGCGCCGCTCGTGTCAATCCTGAATTGCTGATTTCAAGTTCAATAAATGCCCGTAGCTTTTTATCCGCTTTTGCATTTTTCCTCGTAACCTCGCGCCGGATTTCCCGCATTACGTCAGTGGAAAGGAATTTGAAAAATGAAAACCTTTAT
Source organism: uncultured Verrucomicrobiae bacterium (assembly GCA_963725505.1). Classification (GTDB taxonomy): domain Bacteria; phylum Verrucomicrobiota; class Verrucomicrobiia; order Chthoniobacterales; family UBA10450; genus Udaeobacter. The sequence goes on from CAVRYN010000012.1 coordinate 64,298, forward strand.
TGTTTATGATTTGGATTCACAAATACCCGTTGCTGTTGGCGAACAAGTAAGCGCCGAAACCGCGCGATATTGTGCAAGCGAGGCAACTGGGATTTTCTACGCAAACCTTTTGGCAGAAGAAATTGACCTGGAAAAACCAGTTACCTACTGAACCACAATGGGAAACGTCTATGAAGGTATTCCTGCCAACAAAAATGACGTGTGCGGTAGTGTCTGCACTCATTTCCATTGCGTTCTTGCCTCAAGCATTCGCAGTTTTACGACCGCTTGTTCCAGCCAAACCCGAGCCGCCATTTAACGGCGAACCCATTATCATAGAAGAGGATTCGGTGGCCGGAACTGTTTGAGGTTCACCTTTGATTTCGTAGCTTCAGGCTTTTTCTCGCCCGCGCGTCAGCTTGCCCTGACAATGCGAGCCCTTACATCTTCAGTGCAGCGCGCAGATGCGGGACGAGACGTTTACTGAATTCCACCGAATCGCCAGCAGATAAGTGCGACCATTCGGGACAGTTAAACGCAGAGAGCTCCGGAAAGTCAGAGTAATAAATTCCGTGCGCGCCGGTCATTTTCAAAAGCGGATCCCAAGTTCTTTCCCGTGGCGTGATCCGGTCCTCGAGCTCCTTCAACCCACCGGCGTTGGGAAACCGGACGAAAACAATGTTTCCACCGCGCGATCGAATTTTTTCGATGGCAGCGGTCACGTCAGCAAAACGCTTTTGGATTGCTTCATTCATTTCGCGAAGAAAAACATCTTTCGGCACGTAAGTAGGTGGCGGCGGCGGCGTGAAGAGCGGAATCCAGATCTGTTGGATCTTTTTCGCTAATTCGCTCCCGGGTTCAGCGCATTTCTCCCACATTCGTGCGCGACGTTCTCGATCTTCAGTTTGAAAGTAGGGCGGAAAACGCGGAGGCACCAACGCACCGGGCCGATTCGGGATCGGCAATTGGTTTAAAAGCGCTTCGAGACTTAAATCATCAGGCTTTAAAAATGCGACATGCTCTTCCAGCGGCATTGCGAGATATTCGCTGACACGCTGGGCGGGCGTCTGATTGTGAAACCGCTTTACTCCTTTTTCGGCACGGTCCATCGGCGGAGAGCCCGGCGGCGCGAAAAACAAATACGGGACAACGCTACAAATGATGGTGCCGTGAAAATTTTTGTCATTCGCGAGATCGGCCAACGCAGGCCAAGCGGTCGAGCCAGCCATGGCAAGTTGAATCGGTCGTTTGCCCAACCCCTTTTGGAATTCATCCAGGTCGACATCGAACCAGGCGCGAGAATCGCCGATAATCACAATGGATTCCGGCGCAACAATACGCCGGCGCAGCGTCCACAGATCCTCGTTATCATTGAGCGTCGGGGCGTAGCCAAGCGAGCGGCAGTATAACTCCCACGCCGTGGTCGCAGCGATTACAACGATGGTCACAACAACGGCGATTCCGCGCCAGGGCGCAGGCGGAATCGGGCGCTCAAATTCCAGAGGTGGACCGCCGTGAATCTGTTCCTCCCGCGAAGGTTTGCGGAAAAACAAGCGCGGTAGCCGGAGCCGTTCCTTAAAATTGGAAATAGATGAACGCATTACTGGTTCCTTGAGTGAAAATGACTGCGCACGCCATCGCGGACCCGATCGCGGTAATCGCCCAGTGCGGCGAACGCATTACGGCGGTCTCAAACGTGTTATCGCGCATCGCCCAATGCATCGCGATCACACCGGCGGTGACGCTTCCAATTTGCAATAATTCGCGCGTGGTAAGAATCGCGTCGCCGTGTGGGTGTTGGCCGAACATACCGCCCAGCATCCGGCTCGCGATCGTGAAATCAGGCGCGCGGAAAAATACCCACGCAATGCAAACCGCCGCGTAAGTGGCAAAACCGGCGAGGACGCGCACCGGCAACGTGCTCGCCCACCGTTTGGCTTCGAACAAAACGCGAAAAATCCGTTCAATGACTAAATAAGAGCCGTGCAATAAGCCCCACACAACAAAAGTCCATGCGGCGCCGTGCCAAAGGCCACCCAGGAACATGACGATCACAAGATTAAGCGCCGCACGAAAAGGTCTGACCTGATTGCCACCGAGCGGAATGTAAAGGTAATCGCGAAGAAAAGTGGAAAGCGAAATATGCCACCGTCGCCAAAAATCAGAGAAGCCGATCGCCGCATACGGAAAGCGAAAGTTGTCTTTGAGATGGAATCCCAGGGTTAAGGCAGCGCCGATGGCGCAGATGGAATAACCGGCGAAGTCGAAAAAGATTTGCCCCGCAAACGCGAGCACGCCCGCCCACGAATCAAGCGCGACCAGCGGCCCGGCATAGCCGAACACACGGTCGGCCGAGACAGAGAGCAACGTGTCCGCCAGCACAATTTTTTCAAACAGTCCCAGCGTCATCAGCGCCAGTCCCCAAAAGAACTGGCCTTCTTTGAGTCGCGGAGGGTGCCTAAGCTGCGGCAAAAAATCGCCAGCGCGCACAATCGGTCCGGCAACGAGCTGTGGGAAAAACGAAACCGCTAGCACGAAATCGCGCAAAGACCGCGTCGGCTGAAGCACGCCGCGATAAATGTCCAGCGTATAAGAGAGCGAATGGAAGGTGTAAAATGAAATGCCGACTGGCAGCAAGATGTCGAGATGCGGCGGTTGGTAAACGATTCCGATGCGCGCAAGCAACCATTGGAAATTTTGCAGGAGAAAATTTCCATATTTGAAGAACCCGAGCATGCTCAGGTTCATGCAAACGCTGGCAACCAGCCAGCGGCGCTTCCGATGCGCTTGCGCCCTGGCAATCTGACGGCCGAGCCAGAAATCCATGCAGGTTGTCGAAAAGAGCAGCGCGGCAAATGGCGGGTTCCACGCGCCGTAAAAAATATAGCTCGCTACGACCAGCAGGTTTTTTCTCAGCTCCCACCCCTGAAGGCTCCAGTAAAGCGTGACGACAATCGCGAAGAAGACAACAAATGTGAGTGAATTGAAAAGCATTGCGACCCCGGCGATTGAAAACGCAAACTTCTAGGGATTGTTTCGCCGAATGCAAGACGGAGATGTGCTTTCGGTCAGCCGTAGCACGACAGGCCGAGCTTGCTGTAGCCACCGTCCTGCGGGCGGTCTCTTCGGAAAAAACGCCGTCAGCTTTTCATCCGCCCGCACAACCTAACGCTTTCCGGCATCGCGGTGTGCATCTGCGAGAATTTCCCAATAACTTCATGCGCGACCTCAGCACAGTAACGAGTTGCCAATTGACTCGACAGGCCGCCATCATGATGCCTATCCGATCTCTAATCATCTTCGCAATCACAGTCGCGCCATTAGTGGTTGGCAAAGCTTGGGGATTGTTGGGATTGAAAGGGAAACAAATTTAGCAGCTCAGAACGCGACGTACGAACCCTGTTCCGATCTGAGTCGACAAGCTGCGTCTTTTGCGGCGGGACGGCTCGGAGAAGACTGATTCAGTTCGACTTGAACTGAAACAAAGATACGATCTCCACAGCTGGACAGCAAAACAGTCACAAGGAGATCACCACATGACCACGAAAGCCTTACTTGTTAAGCTGGAGGCAAAACCAGGCAAAGAAAACGAAGTCGCCAAATTTCTGCGCGACGGGCAGGGCTTGGTTGCACAAGAGCCTGCAACAACCGCCTGGTTCGCAATTCGACTTGGCTCAACCACGTTCGCCATCTTTGACGCATTTCCGGATGATGCCGGACGCGACGCGCACCTGTCGGGAAAAGTTGCCAAGGCGCTGATGGAGAAAGCTCCCGAGCTACTGGCGGAGCCGCCGAAGATTGAGAAGGCAGACGTATTGGCAGACAGGTTACCGGGTTAATCGGCCTAAAGGTGTCCTGCTGCGTGGCGAGCTGCGACTAGGGAGAGCAAGGCAATCAAATCGGTCGGTAAAATGCCCGCCGGAGCCGATGCCAACACAGCACGTTCAAATTCGCGACCGCTGTCGCGCCGACTCTCGACACCCGTCCCAGATCGACGCGTGACTATGCCAGCGAAAGCCGACCCTCAGACCCGTCTGGATGTCTCATCGCGATGCGCGTCAGCAATCCAGATGGTTCGTCCCTCAGAATCAAGGGCTGATACGCAATCCCAACTCCAATCGGCTTTGCTGAGATTGTCGGTGACGATTTCCCAGTAATTCATTTAGACTTTGCTTGCATCGTTGCTTGTCATTGAAAACGACGACGGACGACAACAAACACCACGCCGGCAATGATGATTGTCCCGGCAACGAAGAACATGACAACGGCAGTCGGATTTGCCTTCACCGCTGCCGAGCCCCCTAACTTGATCGGCTCGTGCTGGCGCTGTGCTGCGGCGGTCTTCGCGGGACTGGGATGAAACCGTTCCTGAACGTCATTAGGGAGTTCAATGAAATAGACCTTAGAAATTCCCGTTTTGGTTTTAAGCACAATCCCATTCCGATTCGACACGGATGATCGTGGCGTCCTTGTATAACTTACCCCTAACCGTTTTGAAGTCCTCGGCCAGCGCGAGTGACGCAAACAGCGACGCTGAAATTGCCAGTGCGGTTCCCGAGTATTTCACGCGGCAGATTCTGCCGCTTTTGCTCTCCACATCGCAATGACAAAATGATATGAACGGGCGCAATGACGCGGGGCCCACCGCGCGGTTTGCGAGCGCTCGATACGATCGGAACATAGGCTTGCAGCCTGTGTGCCCAGCGGGCTTTCAGGCAGTTGCTTCCTTGGCCAACTCCAAACAGCCAAAATGGCTGTTTGCCGCACAGGCAAAATGCCTATGTTCCTGCGAGCACGCCGGCGTGGCGGAACTGGCAGACGCGCTGGACTCAAAATCCAGTGGCCGCAAGGCCGTGTGGGTTCGAGCCCCTCCGCCGGCAGTTCTTCCGTTCGACGTTGGATGTTCGATGTTCGGCGTTTAAAGGCGTGAATGGTTTGGCTGCCGCCAGTTGAACCCGGGCATTAACGCAACTTTCCGCTGAGGACAGCGGACGCTACAGCGGCGCTGTTGAAAACAATGTCCTCACAGACTCTCGCGAGAGCGCAATAATCGTGAAGACTCCGAGAATTGTTCCAAAGGGAATGAAGAGGCATTCAACGCACGCCATCACGAGAGCGAAAGTGTAACATTTGCAGCGGGAAAGGCATCTCCCAGCAATCAAAATGCAAATCGCCATCGCAATCCCGAGTAAAAACAAGAACGAACCGAGTCCGACAAAAATCCAGCCAAGAAATTCGGGCGGCAATTCCTCACCTGGTTTTGGTCCGGCAGCTGCCGGATGGCGCGCCACGAATATGAAAATCGCGCCGATCGTCGTGTAAAGAAGCGGGAAGAACGAGAAGAGCGCAGCGAGCCCAGCCACGATGTAGTGGAATATCGCAAGCAACCGCAGATGTTCTTTCTCCTGGTTCATTTGCTTACAGGCTGCGCTGTCTCTTGCTCTCGCTCTTACTCATGCTCATCCGCCAACTTGATTCTAAAGAGCATGAGCACGAGTAAGAGGAAGACTCACGAAGTGATATAGCCTTCTTCGCCGTGTTGATTAATGTCGAGGCCCTGTCGCTCGATCTCCGGCGCGATGCGCAGACCGATCGCACCTCTAACGATGGCGCCGATGATCGCGCTTCCCACCACGGCCAGCACGATCGTGATCAAAATTGCTTTTAACTGTTCGATCCACAACGTGTGACCAACAATTCGCGCCAATCCGTTTTGCGTGGCGGGATTGAGCGATCCGGCGACGCTTAACGAAAGATTTGGATTCACAGTCGCCGTGGCGAACACGCCGGTGAGAAATGCGCCGAGCGTTCCGCCCACTGCGTGGATGCCGAAAGTATCGAGCGCATCATCATAGCCAAGCCAGGATTTTAATTTCGTGCAGGCAAAAAATGGGACGATCCCCGCAGCGACACCGATAATCACTGCGCCACTGGGAGCGACATATCCACAAGCCGGTGTAATTACCACCAGCCCGCCCACTGCGCCGGAACAAAATCCGAGCACGCTCGGTTTGCCGCGCAGCGCATACTCGAGCATGGCCCATGTGAACGATGCCACTGCCGTCGCAAGTGTTGTGGTCATGAATGCGTTTGCGGCGATTCCATCCGCCGCCAGGGCGCTTCCAGCATTGAAACCGTACCACCCCACCCAAAGCAAACCGGTCCCGACCATGCAAAGCACCATGCTGTGTGGCGCCATGATTTCTTTTCTAAATCCGAGCCGGTGTCCGAGAAGAATGCACAAGACGAGCGCCGACCAACCAGAGGTCATGTGAACGACGGTGCCGCCGGCGAAATCGATGGCGGTAATTTTCGCCGCGGGATTCCACACGCCGTTCATCCAGCCATCGATTCCCCATACCATGTGCGCGATTGGAAAATAAACTGCAAACATCCACACCCCGACAAAAACCAGCACAGCAGCGAATTTCATTCTCTCAGCAACTGCGCCTATGATTAACGCCGGCGTGATGATGGCGAACATCAGCTGATACATCGCGAAGACATTCTGCGAAACCCAGTACGAATAATCGCTGTTCGGTCGCGCATCGACGCCGTTCAAAAAAGCAAACTTCAATCCGCCGATGAAGGGCGTTCCACGGGAAAAAACGAGAGAATACCCTGCCGCCCACCAAAGAATAGTCACCAGCCCGGCAATGCCGAGACATTGCGCCAGTACTGAAAGGACGTTCTTTGCGCGGACAAGGCCGCCGTAAAAAAGCGCCAGCCCCGGCAACGTCATAAAAAGCACCAGCGCGGCGCACGTCATCATCCACGCATTGTGGCCGGGGCCTGGACCCGCGATGTTCGACACCATTGGCGAGCCGGTATCGGCGCCGCGCGCCGAATTATTTACATAGGCTTCAAGATCAGCTATGCGCTGCTCAAGCGACGGTGAAGCAGAAGGCGACGACGTTTGCGCATGCAGCGGAGAGACGAACGCAACGATCCCGATCAGAAAAAAGATCCGCATCATTACGCGTTCTCCGTTAGATTTCACTTCCCACCGACGTTGAGCACCACGCGGAAACGCGCCTTGCCGCTCATCATGCGCTCGTAAGCCTCGGCGGCTCGCTCCAGCGGAAAAACTTCGTTCATCGAATGGACGCTGTTCAGCGCGCTGAAGTTCAGCGTGTCTTGTGAATCGATCGATGTCCCGGAGTACCAGCCCTTGACTGATCGGCAACCGGTAATGAGCAGAATCGGATCCACGGAGACCGGGCCGGCTGCGCCGATCACAATGAGCACACCGTTCGGCGCAAGTCCGCCGAGCACCGCTGTCATCGCATCGGCGTTCGTGACAGTCGCGATCACAACTTGTGCGCCGCCGAGCTTGTTCAGTTCCGCCGCTGGATCAGATGCCCGGCTATCGATGTAATGATGTGCGCCGAGTTGTTTCGCAAATGCTCCCTTGTCTTTTCCGCGCGCGATCGCGACGGTTTTGAATCCCATTCTGGCTGCGAACTGCACGCCGAGGTGACCGAGTCCGCCAATCCCGAGGACCGCAACGACATCACCGCCTCGCGCGCCGCTGTTTCTGAGCGCGTTGAAAGTCGTCACGCCAGCGCACATCAGAGGCGCTCCATCCACAGCAGAGAGCTCGTCGGGCACAAGAGCCACCGCCTCCGCAGGCGCAACCATGTATTCGGCGTAACCGCCATCGAAAGAGATGCCGGTCGTCAACAGCGCAACTTCGCACGCAAAGAACTCGCCGCGCCGGCAATGATCGCAATAGCCGCAGTTGCCGCCGTGCCAACCAACACCGACGCGCTGGCCACGTTTCCATGGCTTCACGCGTTCACCCACAGCATCGACAACTCCAATCACCTCGTGCCCCGGCACGCGCGGATATTGAATACCGGGCCAGAGTCCTTCTTTGACTAATGAATCGCTGTGACAAACGCCACACGCGTCAACTTTGATCCGCACCCATCCCGGCTGCGGCTCGGGAATATCTCGTTCAATGAGTTCGAACGGTCCGCCAGCACGCGGGACCTGCACAACACGCATTGTTTTAGCCATGAATTTTCAATCGCCTGTTCTCACAAAAAGACAAGGGCTCAGAACGACCGGTGTAGCGACGCGAAAATTATTGACGCAAAACGAGAATCCCGATTCGATCGAGCGCATGAAAACACAAACGATTGGATTGACTGTAGCGTTTTGCTTTCTGGCAGGCGGACTTTGTTTTGCTGCGGACCTACAAATGGGCACGTGGAAGCTGAACGAGGCCAAATCAAAGGCCACCCCGGGGATGGGGAAAGTCACCATGGTTACCTATAAAAACACACTGGGGAATGTGAAGGTGGCCGTAGATGGCGTGGACGCTAAGGGCAAACCCACTCACAACGAGTGGTCGGGCAAAATCGACGGGAAAGATTATCCTGTCACCGGCGATCCGACTTCAGACGCGCGTTCCTACACGAAGGTAAATGATCGAACAATGGACTTCGCCGTTAAGAAAGGCGGAAAAACCACAACTACGGGTCGAATTGAAGTTGCTGCCGACGGCAAAAGCCGCACGGTCACCGCGACCAGGACCGATCCGAACGGCAAGAAGGTCAAGAGCACGTCGGTTTACGATGAGCAGTAAAATCAGCCGTCAGTAGTCAGTCTGCCGTGGTCGCGATCTGATCCGATCAACTGCCGGTCTTCGCTTGCGCGACGTAAGCTTTGACCTGGTCGAAATCGACGCCGAACACATTACCGACGAGCCTCCCGCCGCGATCGTAAACGTTAACCTGCGGAACGGAGTGGATGTTGAATTGCTGCGCCACGGGTGTTCCCCACCTGACGATGTCGATCTTGCGCAGCGCTACCTCAGGATCGATTTGCGCCATCTGCTCCAGGCTTGGTGAGAGGCGTCTGCACGGGCCGCACCAGTCCGCATAAAATTCGACAACGGTCACATTGCCTAGTGCGAGACACTGGTTGATGTCCACCTGCTCGCCATGAGAAATCACTTCGCTTGGCTGACCTCGACCAGCAATGGCCGCCGTCGCCTGATTGACTTTTTGTTGCGCAGAGTGAGCAGAGGCAATCGCGGGATTGTAATGAAAGCGGTCCTGCACCTCTTTAGGCAGCTCGACAAAATAAACCTTCGAGATTCCCGACTTGGTTCTGAGCACGATGCCGTCTGGTTCGACTCGGCTAACCGTGACGTCCTTGTATTCCTTACCCTCAATCGTTTTGAAATCGTCAGCGAGCGCGACTGCCGCGAAACATAGTATTAAAGAGGTGAGAATCTTCATCTTGCCTTTTACTGCAAAGAATCGCGTGCCTGATCGCTCAATGACAATGTGATTACGGCGAGACTTTGGCGGCTTATGAAGTGTGATCAAGACGAAAACGAGACGTCCTCAACTCGGCGCGAGCCGTGAGCAATCTCCTTCTTGCTCGAGCGCTGGGCGTGTGGCAGAAGCCATGCAATGAATCCGAAGAATTTCTTCGGGGAACTGAAGCGTCGCAACGTTTACAAAGCTGCGGTCGCTTACATCGTCGCAGGCTGGGCGCTCGCCCAGGGAATCGCGCAAGTCTTTCCGGTGTTCGACGTTCCGAACTGGGTCGTTCGACTGATCGTTGTCTTAGTTATCATCGGTTTTCCGATCACGCTCATTTTGGCATGGGCGTTCGAGATCACTCCCGAAGGAATCAAAAGCACCGAAGAAGCCGACGCGATGCCGCCATCGTCGCGGCCAAGCAATCGCACCTGGATTTACATCGTTGTCGTCGGCGCCGCAGTGTCGCTATCGTTGTTTTTCCTCGGTCGCTACACGGCGGGAAATAGAACAGCGTCGTCGGGCGATAGGAAATCGATCGCCGTGCTGCCGTTCGCTAGCTCTGAGCGAAAACAAGAGCGACGCCTACTTCGCCGATGGCGTCCAGGATCAGATCCTGACCAATCTCGCCAAGGTCTCCGATTTAAAGGTGATCAGCCATACCAGCGTGCGCCAATACAAGACCGGCGCCGAACGCAACATGCGCGAAATTGGCCAGCAGCTCGGCGTCGCTTACATCATGGAAGGTTCGGTTCGACGGGACCGAGACCGTCTTCGCATCAACGCGCAGTTAATCGACGCCCGGACTGACGCTCATATATGGGCCGAAACTTACGATCGCACCGCGGCTGATTTGTTTGCAATCCAGAGTGAGCTGGCTCAATCGATTGTCACCCAACTGAAGGCGACACTTTCGCCGCAACAGAAGGCGGAAATCGAAGAGCGCCCGACTCAAGACCTGGATGCTTTCGAGCTTTACCTTCAGGCCAAGCCATCCATCGACAGCTATCTTAATGCGACCGACGTGCGGGCGGCGTTGCTTCAGGCGCTGAAGTCGCTCGAGGAAGCGACCCAGCGCGACCCGAACTTCGTTTCCGCTTATTGTTATGCGGCGCGCGCGAACGATCTTCTTTTCTTTTTCGATCTCGATCCAAGCCAGGAGCGCGTTTCTCTCGCCGACGCTGCAGTCAAGGCAGCGCTGCAGCTGCTCCCCAATTCAGCGGAAGCGCATTTCGCCCAAGGGCGATTACTACTTCCGGTGCCTCCGCGACTACGATCGCGCCCAGGAAGAGCTGGCGATCGCGCGGTCCGGGCTGCCGAACAGCACACCGTTCTTTATTCTCTCCGGTTACATCAATCGTCGCCGCAACCATTTTGCCGACGCCGAACGCGATTTCTCCACCGCGTTCGCACTCGATCCGCGAAATCCGAATGCTTACAATCTTCTGGCTGACACCTATGTGCTGCGAACGCCGGTTTTCTGAAGCGGTCCACGTCTATGACAACGTGCTTGCTGCCGGCGAGGACGTCCCAATTGTCCGCTTCCGGCGCGCCTCATGCGCGTTTTCTGGGACCGGCGACTCTGGACCGCTCCGTGATATTCTGGCAAAATTTCCAGAAATGGAATTTGCCGGCTCCCAAACGCCGGCCCGCGTCTTGATGGCAATGCTCGACGGCAACTACGCCGAAGCGGACCGCGCCCTGGCCGACTCGCCTCGACAAGACTTTCAAGACACCGACCTTAGCTTTTATTTCCCGAAGAGTTGGTACCAGGCAATGATCGCGCGCGCGAAAGGCGATTCAGCGCGTGCGACCGCGGCTTTTCGTGAGTGTCGCGGGATTCTGGCCCAGCGATTAATCGTCAAACCGGAACACGCGCGGACGATTGCTGTCCTCGCGCAGGTCGATGCGGGATTGGGCGAGAAGGATTTGGCCATCCGCGAAGCGCAACACGCGATCGATCTGATGCCAATTTCGAAAGACATTTACGATGGCGCATTGGTTCTGGAAGGGCTTGCCCAGGTTTACACCTGGAGCGGCGAGCGCGATCGCGCGATTGAGTTGGTACAGAAACTCGTGACCATGCCCAGCTACATCAACTACGCCCGCCTGAAATTACACCCGCTCTGGAGTCCGCTCCGCGGCGATCCCCGCTTCGAAAAGATCGTCGCTTCCCTTGCACCGAAATAGTCGAGTCAACGGCGTGTTCCCAACGTGTCCATCAATAGCCACCGGGCTTATTCTTCGTCCCAGGAAAGGCCCTCCGTGAAGATTTGCACCTGGCTACCTCCGTTCTCCGGCTTCACAAAGATCGTGAGCGAAGCGTCTCCCCGTTTCCGCTTCAGTATTGAAGAGGCCGGCGTGACCAGATCGCTGCCGTCGTTGGTCCAGCCTTGAACCTTGAGATTCGCGGCTAATTCAGCGCAGACGCTTTTCACGTTGGCCTTGCTCTTGAAGAGAATGTGTTCAACAAGCTCCTTATATTCGACGTCGGACGCGTCTTTCGTGAGGGCCAGGTCCTTGGCGTTGAGTTTGTCCTGCGCTGGTTCGAGCGCAGCTTTTTCACTGAGCTCAGTCGTCGGCTTGTCCGCTGCGTCCTTTTCGGGCTTTTCCGAATCGGCGACCTGAAACTCTTTTGGGATCTCTCCAAGCGGCGCGACAAACTTGAGATTGACCTCCCAGGTCTCGCCGAACACTTCGGCCTGACCATCGGTAGTCAGTTCTCCCTGCACTTTGCCGTCCGCAAACTCGAAATTGTTTGTCTTGATCTGGCCGATCGAGCTGAAGCCCTGCTTCTTATGCGCGGTGTGAACCACCTCGCAGCCAAAGATGTCGCCGTCTTCGTGGAGCGAGATGATCAGCGCGCTGCCGAATTTACCAAACACGGCATTAAAGTCGGGCTTCTTATCTTTGGAATGATCCTTCTCAGTGAACACCAGCACCATGGACGGCTTATCGCCAAAGGGCTCGCGCCAATGTGCCGACACATAAGCCAGCTTCGCCTCCTTGCCGTTCCCTTTGAAGACGCCCGTCACCGAAGGCTTCACGTTGGCTGCCGGGCCCGGCTTTTTGGCGACTGTGGCCGGCATCGATTCCCCGGCGCGGAGCAGCGCCACATCGAAACGGACGTCAAAGCCGTCGGAAAACATCTCCTCCGTCTCATTCGGCTGGCTGGCTTTGCCACTTACCCGGCCATCCTGCAGCTTTAGTTCCCCGGTCGCATTACCGCGACGCCTGCCCAACGACGTGTTGCCGGCGCTGGCGCTCCACAGCTTGAGCGCCCCTGCCTTTGTGAACTCCAGCTTGATATAGGGCCGTTTAAAATCGGGGTACCCACCATCTTTTTCTTTTTCGATCGCCTCCTTGAGCCTTTCGCTGGAAATCGCCTGACCGCTCAGAACCACCGCGATCAGTTCCTCATCATCGCTCGTGGTCTCATAGGCGAGCGCGTGCGTCAGAGGATAGTTCTTACCGTTAACCATCAATGTCCCCTCGGCGGCGTTTGCTGGCTTGGCCCCTTCTTGCGCAAAGAGCGTCGCCGCGCCGCCGATGACCGCCAGTGCCGCCAGTAAACTCATGAATTTCTTAGTAGCCGTCTCATAAATCCCCGCGCGCTGTAGCCACGGCGCTGTGCGCCGTCCGGAACGGCGGCCTCCGAAGATGCAGACGCCCCACAGGGGCGTGGCTACAACAGTTGTGCGATGGCTTGTAGTCATAATAAATGCTTCTAGTGCGGCGGATGGATTCATCAAAGCCGCTGCCGATGGCAGATATTTCAGCAGCACAACAATGAACTGCCAAGAACGAAATCGATGGACCGTTTCAAAAAATCTTGGCCGTCCGGAGCCAAAGACAATCCATTAACAACTTCTAATGCCTGCTCGCAAAGTGGTTCGGAATTGAGATCTGACCCACGGCTCTCCCCCAAGGTCTCTCCCTCTCGATACCGTATGTGGCAGAAATTTGATGATCGTTGTCATCGCTGCCAATCGAGTTTCCGCAAAAGTTACGATCATGAAAGAATTAACAAACAACACCAGCAAATCAGAAAACGAACACGAGGAATCTACTTATGCACTTCTGATACGTTCGGAAGAGAAAAGACGCAATCTGATCGAGATGACACTCTACTCGTTCTTGATTCTCGGGGCGGTCATCGCGATCTGGCAATTCACGCAACAACCAGTCGACATTCCGACAGCTGGATTGAAAGGAGCAGCCTGCGTTGTCACGAGCACCGACGAGCTTATCAATTGGGCGCGCACGGGCTCGTTGATGTGGATGACGTTCGGTCTTGCCTGCTGCGCCGTCGAGATGATGCAAGCCTCGATGCCGCGTTATGATGTGGAGCGCTTCGGCTTCGCGCCGCGCGGCAGCCCGCGCCAATCCGACGTGATGATCGTCGCTGGTACGCTTTGCAACAAAATGGCGCCTGCTCTTCGTAAGGTTTACGACCAGATGCCGGAACCGCGCTATGTCATCTCCATGGGCAGCTGCGCGAATGGTGGCGGAATTACCACTATTCCTATTCTGTCGTCAGGGGATGCGATCGCGTCGTCCCGGTGGACGTTTATGTCCCCGGCTGCCCGCCGAGCGCCGAAGCCCTTGTTTACGGCATCATGCTTCTTCAGAAAAAAATCCGCCGCACGGGCACGATCGAACGCTAACAGCCGGAGCTAAGCAATGACGGAAACGGGGAAGCTTGAAGCCCTGGCCGAGGCTGTGAAGACTGCCTTTCCCGATGCGGTGCTGGGCACGCGCCTCGCCATCGGGGAGCTGACGCTCACGGTGGAGCGCGCCCAAATCGCCGAGGTTGCGCAGTTTTTGCGCGACGATCCCGCTTGGCGGTTCAAGATCCTGATCGACATTTGCGGCGCGGACTATCCCGAGCGCGCGCGAGCGGTTTGAGGTGGTTTATCACTTCTTGAGCGTCTACGAGAATTTGCGGGTGCGCCTCAAGCTGTCGACAGACGCCATCTCGACCGTTCCAGCATTGTAAGCGTGTTCCCGGCGGCAAACTGGTACGAGCGCGAGGCTTACGATCTTTACGGCATCCTTTTCGAAGGCCATCCGGATCTTCGCCGACTCCTCACGGACTACGGTTTCCGAGGCCACCCGCTGCGCAAGGACTTCCCGCTCACCGGCTTCGTCGAGGTTCGCTATGACGAGGAGCAGAAGCGCGTGGTCTACGAACCGTGAAACTGCCGCAGGAGTTCCGCAGCTTCGATTTCCTGAGCCCATGGGAAGGCGCCCACTACGCGCCGCTGCCGGGCGACGAGAAAGCGGCAACGAAAGATAAGAGGCGAACGGCAGACGGGGCCGCAGCTTTGACCGGGAGTTTCGAGATGCGAGAGTTATTTACAATTGCAGTTACACCCTGTTATGGCGCGAAAGTTGTATAGAATCGCTCTTGGAGGTTGTACGTCTGCACTGGAAGGCGCTTTGCGCATAAGTGCGGGCTCGACAGATTTGGAAGGCTGGAGAAGTGTCGCATCGAAGGACGTCAAAGAATGCTGGCGTGACCGTGCGCAACTTGCGGCGGCATTCTTAAGACCTGGAGATATCGTCTGCGATCTCGGAGCCGGCGCCCAGCCCCTCAGGAGCTTCCTTCCTGAAGGAGCATTATATATTGCTGTCGACTGCGTCGACACGCTTCCCGGAACCCACCTTGCGGATTTCAATGCGCCGGATTTCACCCTCCCCCACTGGATTTCAACGTGCTCACCGCGCGGCGTAGAATTGGCTGAAGGACGAGGAAGCTTTTGTCGCGCGTCTCTCCCAGCTTGCCGAGGGCAAGTTCTTCATTTTTACTTACGATCTTTGGGCCGCGCAGCGGGAGCTTGGTTCGCTCGAAGGGTGCATGGCGGTTTTCTCCCGATATGTAAGAAATCTCGCGCCGGCCATCGTCTTGCGGAGACGCGTCTTTTTCACAGGGAAATTAGGGCGCGGCGAAACAAATGGCGCTTTCAGGACGCCCGCAACGAACATATATTTGAAATATCTGCGGCCTCAGGAATACTTGGTGCTAAAGCTTCTGAAGCTGAAAATGATGCCACGATGGCTTGCCTGACAAAGGCGGCCTTTCCCGGAAAGAGAGCGATACGATGGCTGATGGGGGTGGAACACCTGAAGCGGGAGGCGCGGGCTCGGACCTTTGCGTGAGGCCGCCCGACAACCGCAATTTCACCATCAATTTCGGCCCTCAGCATCCGGCCGCGCACGGCGTGCTGCGCATGATTACGGAGCTCGACGGCGAGGTGGTGCGAAGGATCGATCCGCATGTCGGCCTTTTGCATCGCGGCACTGAAAAGCTCATCGAGTACAAGACCTATCTTCAGGCAATCCCTTATTTCGACCGGCTCGATTATGTCGCGCCGATGAATCAGGAGCACGCGTTCTGTCTGGCGATCGAGCGTCTCCTCGGAATCACAGCGCCGATCCGCGGCCAGCTCATCCGCGTGCTCTTTAGCGAAATCGGGCGCATTCTGAGCCATATCCTCAACGTAACGACGTTCGCGCTCGACGTCGGCGCGCTGACGCCTCCGCTTTGGGGGTTCGAGGAACGCGAAAAACTCATGGTGTTCTATGAGCGCGCGAGCGGGTCGCGTCTGCACGCGAACTATTTCCGGCCGGGCGGCGTGCATCAGGATCTGCCGCAGGCTCTGATTGACGACATTGCTGCGTGGTGTGATCCGTTCCTGAAGGTTCTTGCCGACATCGACGAGCTTCTTACCGACAACCGCATCTTCAAGCAGAGAAACGTCAATATCGGCGTTGTCAGCCTGGAAGACGCGATGGCCCACGGCTTCACGGGCGTGATGATGCGTGGCTCCGGCGCTCCCTGGGATTTGCGCAAGGCCCAGCCTTACGAATGCTACGCGGATCTGGAATTCGACATTCCGATCGGCAAGAATGGCGACAACTGGGACCGCTACCTCATCCGCATGGAGGAGATGCGTCAGGCGGTCCGCATCATGAAACAGTGTCTTGAGCGGCTGAATTCACCGGCCGGGCGCGGCCCGGTCCTCCTGCCGAACCACAAGGTCACGCCTCCGCGACGCGCCGAAATGAAGAAGACGATGGAAGGCGTGATCCATCACTTCAAGCTCTACACCGAGGGCTTCCGCGTGCCGGAAGGCGAGGTTTACGCGGCCATCGAAGCGCCGAAGGGCGAGTTTGGCGTTTATCTCGTGGCCGATGGCACAAACAAGCCTTACCGCTGCAAGATCCGCGCGCCCGGCTTTCCGCATCTCGCGGCCATGGACTTCCTCTGCAAAGGCCACATGCTCGCCGACGTGGCCGCTGTGCTCGGCAGCCTCGATATCGTCTTCGGCGAGATCGACCGTTAGGCGGAACATCGCCTGCAGGCTCCGGTTCATCACTTCGATGAACTGGAGATGCAAGTGGCCAAAACGTCAAAGAAAACCGAGCCTGCGCTTTGGGAAAAAGTGAAAGAGGGTGTGACCGCGGGCGACAAGGGCGGCCGTCCCGGGCAGTGGTCGGCCCGCAAGGCCCAAATGGCCGTGCAGGAATACAAAGAGGGCGGTGGTTATATCGGCCCTAAGAGCGAAGACAACTCGCTCGTGAAGTGGACCGACGAAGACTGGGACACGAAATCGGGCAAGAAGAGCACGGAGACCGGCGAGCGCTATCTCCCCAGCGATGCACGCAAAGCGCTTTCCCCCGCCGAGTATTCCAAGACGACAGCCAAGAAGCGGCGCGACACGGCGAAGGGGCGGCAGTTCTCGCGCCAGCACAGAAAGAGGGCGATTGCAGAACATGCGGCCTATCGATGGACGGCCTGACTAAGGAAGCAGCTGATCCGGAAAGCGAGGCCGTGGCATCAATGGAAGACGCTAGGCCAATACAAGATGAGCTTTCACGAGCTATCGCGTCCTGCTGAGAGTCGGTGCATGCAAGCAGCACGGGAAAAGGCCTGATGAAGAGGACTGCGAGCTGCGACGTTCGGCTGGCTTTATCATGTCCGACGACGTCAGCGAGTTGGCGATCGGCTCAAACTGAGGAAACCAATCGGTTGGCTGGCATTATGGGGGCGAGCACAAGTCCATCGAGCCATTGAACCGTGGCGCGTCATGATAGACTCAGCGAAGCACGACAGCGGCCTCTCGAAGACACCGTGCCGACATGAAGTCGTCGCTATATCAAGCGGCACCTTGCGCAGCGCCCGCACCACGATGTTGAACATACCGCTGGCGCTACTCGCTCATGAACTGGGACGCACTCGTTGAAGGAGATACTCGCCGCCCGGCTCGCTGCAGGTTCGATCGACTCGGCCAAGTCGAAGTTGGTCGGATACCGCAAAACCTTAGGAAGGCGTCTCATCTACGCTATACCCCGGATAAGGCTGCGCTGTTCCTTGAGAGGAGGAATGACCGTCCTTATTGGTTGCGGCGCGCAAACGAAATCGGATAGGCGGCGTTCCGGATGTCGATCATCGGATCGTCGGACTGCTCGATCCCGTCCGGGAGCTGGCCGGGGAGGAACAGCAACTTATTCTGGGCCTCGAAAGGATCGGCAGCCACCTTGGCGATGGTCAAGACGCCGATGTCCACCTCTTTGCGGTCATCCGGCCAGGGCTTCGACCCATCGTTGGTTTGATCGCCCGGCGCGGCGAGTTGCGCCTTCAGGTGGAATGTGATCGGGCCTTTCTTGAGCCGCTCCTGCACCTCGTCGATGAGAAAATTCGGCGCTTTCTTCTGCGCTTCGGCTGGATCGAGGTGCACGATGCGCTCGGGCACAAGGTGATAGCGGAAGGCTTGCTTTTGGCCCGACTTGTTCACGAACACGAAGGCGTTGACGCCGCGATACTCTTCATGGGCGAAGCTGTCAGGCGTCTGCACGGCGGCATCGGCTGCGGCGATGTTGGGGTGCGCGGCAACGAATTGTTCGATTTTCGTTGGCTTCGGAGCATCCGGCGGGCTCGCGGCGATGGCCAGGAACAGATCCCGGAAATCGGCGCCGTTCGAGACGGGAAAGAACTTCAGCGCATTGATGACGAGATCGCTATCGCTGCCATCCGGCAGGTGGAACTTCATCGCAATGCCGTGCGGGTTGGCGTCGGGGATGCCGTCCGGGATATTCGGGATGCCCGTGGCATCGGAAAAGCGCGCCGTCAGCGGGATTTCGCTTCCGCTAAAAAGCACCGCCTTGCTCAGCGCCGCAGCTTCGGGTGTCGCCTTGAAGCTGCCCTCGACCACGATGCCCTTCGCGTGATTGGCCCGGAAGCCTTTATGGACGCCGAACACCTTGTTCATGGCGTCGACGATCTCTTCCGCAATCGGCTTTTCGTCCGCCGCAGCCGCGCCGGACCATATGAGGCAGGATGCGATAATCGCTGCTACAGTTCTTCTGTGTGCCATAGGACGCCTAACTGCCTTTGTTTGTGATTCACTCCGGCAGGTAACAGCGGAGGCACGGCAGAAGGTTCCATGGCAACAAAGCCCGTGCATTTTTTTCAGCCATCACTTGACGCGGCGCGGCCTTCACCCCTTACTCAGATCGCCAGTTGGCCGGATGGCCGCTGCTCGGAGGCGCGTTGTGGGCCGCAAGGTCGTAGCGTATTCTGAGTGGAGGAAAGTCCGGGCTCCACGGAAACACGGCGCCGGATAACGTCCGGCGGGGGCGACCCCAGGGAAAGTGCCACAGAAAGCAAACCGCTTTATTGTTGGCCTATCGCGCTTTGCGCTACTTGAGGCCGGAAGGCTCCGAGGATTAGGCCCTCGATACAGTAAGGGTGAAAGGGTGCGGTAAGAGCGCACCGCGGCGCTGGCAACAGGGCTGGCAAGGCAAACCCCGCCGGGAGCAAAACCGAATAGGGACGGCACAGCTCCGCGGCTTCGGCTGCGGGGCGGAATGCGTTTCCGCATCGCCGTCCGGGTTGGTTGCTTGAGGCGCGCGGCGACGCGCGTCCCAGATGAATGGCCATCGCGGCGGAGCGATCCGCCGCACAGAACCCGGCTTACAGGCCAACTGGCATTTTGTATGCATCTTGCGAATGGCGGCATCTGTTTGTCAACTTGTCCCTGACGCTTGCGTCCGCATCCCTTCTTCTGAAAGATCTTCAGCGAAATCGTCTTGCCGGCAGGTTAACGAGAGCTCCAGCCCGCTCCAACCCTTGATAATTGCGAGGAAAAATACCGAACGGGACGCCATCGCCGCCGCCTGCGCCGCAGCTGTTCCGGCTGCGCGCGCGGTTAATTCGCGAAGCCGAAATATATTTAACGGACTTTTGCTCGTCCCAGTAAATGGAAAAAATTCCGGCATTAAATTCTATTTAATGGGGAATCTGTTAAGCGATAAAAATCTTATTATCGTTCAGTGGGTTACAGGTCGCAAGCTACCGTCTGCTCTAAGGCGCGGCGCTCCTGGCTTTTGCGCGCGAATAAACGGACTTTTTAAGGATAAGCCAGGCAGGAAATAAATCCGGCGCGCTCCTGTTAACCATTCCCGGTTAATGCTACGTGGGCGGCAACGAACCGGTTTACCTTTAATGGCTGGCATTCTCCGTTCGTTATCCCTGAACAGCTTGCGCCGTATGCGGATCGCCAAGACTCTGCGCTCGCGATTTGCTACGATCCCGGATAACGCCGTTGGCGTCTCCGGGAACGAGAACGCCATGGGCCGCGGCTTGAAGCGCGCACGTAAAGCGATTAGATTGAAGTAAAGCGTTTTCAGAGAGTAAGGCGATGCATAAAGTTGCGAAAATCTCAAGCAAGGGGCAAATCACTTTACCGAAGGCCGTGCGCGACCGCCTCGGCTCGAACCTGGTGCGCCTCGTCAGCGACGACAAAGGCGTCCGCATCGAGCCTGTCCGCGATGTCGCCGGTAGCCTCCGCAGCTATGCGACAGGCTATGTAGCCATCGAGGAGGCGCGCGAAGGCGCGGCCCAGGCGGCGGCGGGCGATGGCGATCCAAATTATTGATACGAACGTCGTCCTGCGCTTTCTGCTGGCCGATCACGAGCAGCATTTCGAGCGCGCCGCGAAGCTCATGTCCGAGGTGCAGGCCGGGAAACGCAAGGCGTACCTGGCGGAAAGCGTGCTCGCCGAATGCATTTTCATCCTGACGAAGTTCTATAAAGTGCCGAGGGAAGAGGCGGCGGCCCGGCTCGGCGAACTCCTGGACTACAAAGGCTTCACCGGCAGCCACCTGCCCATCCTGAAAGAGGCTCTGGCGATCTACGCCGCCGATAAGATCGACTTCGTGGACGCGACCGTTCTCGCCATCGCGCGCCACAATGGCTGGCATCTGGAGACATTCGACAAGGCGCTCGCGAAACTGTGCGGCGCGGCGAGTCACGGTTCGAGCGACTGAAAAAGCAAGAAGAGGCGGCGCTCGCAAGATCGAGAAGTTTCGGCCGAAGATCGCTTATCTCGCGACGATCTTCACGACCGCAAATTATGAGCGTCGGGGCTGGGATTTACCCGGCGTCTCAACACCGAGGTCTTTGCAGATCTTCCTCACCAGGATATCCGAAATTTCCGTATGTCTGGGAACAGCCGAACGGCGTCCCAAAGCGGGTTCTCCCACCACGAATGATTGCCGCCTTCGCTGACGAGCCTGCAACCGTGCCGCGTCAAGTGGGCGAGCAAGTCCCGCCGTTTCATACAGGGCTCTCGACTTCATGATAGCCGGATCCCTGCTTCGCGAAGGGCATCCTCGCGGTTGAACGCAAGCGCTTCCCTTAGGGTCTCCCGCAGGGTTTCAAGAAGTTCATCGCGGGTGCGCTCCTGGCAATTAACGCCAGGTACTTCCTCGATCCAGCCGATCCACCAATCGCCGTCTTGTCTCAAGAGAGCGGTATACTCGCCGCGCATGTTTTACTTCCCGGTTGTCAGCCGCTCACGGGCGCAAGACCACGCCCTTGCCACGCGATAGCATGGTAGCATTGGAACGCCAAAGCAGGAACCGGCCATGCGCCATCACTCGCGGCCGAATAAGCGGCTGAAGAAGTCGCCCTAAGACTTCCCCTCGTCTTTCGGCGACGCGCGTCCCTCTCGCCTGGGGAGAGAGCCGGGGTGATTGGCTCTTGCCTGTGACGCCAACTTCGCCGCCTCAATCTCATTGAGCAACAAATTATAGTTTTTCGCGACGATG
>CAVRYN010000013.1:0-134300 GCA_963725505.1 uncultured Verrucomicrobiae bacterium
CCGAGCGAGGCCAGCGTGAACAGCACGAGCCCGCCGAGGAACACGCGCCGGTGGCCGAGGATGTCGCCCAGCCGGGCGCCGGTCACCGGCAGGACGGCATCGGTAATGGTGTACCCGGCCACGACCAGCTGCAGGCCGGCGCGCTGGAGGCGCGCAGGCTGGCGTGGATCGACGGCGCGGCGACGTTGACGATGGAGGCGTCGAGCACGGCCATGAACTGGCCGATGAGGACCACGGCCAGGGCGAGACCGGGACGCACCGGGCGGTCACGCCGGTCCAGCAGGCGGCCGGCGATCTCGGGTTGAGGATGTTGGTCATGACTCAAGCCTGGTGTGCGTGATCCGGATCCCAAGACACTACTTATCCTGGTACTGACACCACCGGCATCCGCTCTTCCGCGACTGGAGATGACCTCCGCCAGCTTCGCGGTGCAGACCGCGCCTGGCACCCGGCTGGTCGTCTACACCCCCGACAACGAGGCCACCCGCACGGCCATGGAACGGCTCATCGCCGATCCGGCCCAGTACCACTTCCCCTGCTGGCCCGCTCACCAGGCGCGCGCTCGCGACCTTCTTACGATCTAGGAACGTCGAGTCCAAGGTTGCGCAGACCGTCACAAGACGGTCCAAACTAACTGTGAGTCGCCAATTTTTCCGTTCGCCAGGCGAACCGCTGAGCATGGACCTACACTCAGATTATCCCGCAAGCACAGGTTGTCACGTCAAGTTACATTCCGAAACACCAGATGGACCACTGCTAACCTGATCCTCAACACTGCCACCCGTTATCCGTCAGGCGTGTGCTCGTGCCGCGAGCACGGTGGGTGAGCAGAAACACGGAGGGCGAGCAGGAGACCACGGCCCGTTCGGAATGATCGTGAGTTATCTTGTTCTCGGGGGTGGCGGCGCACAGAGGATCAGTTCAAAGGGGAACTATGACGCCGGTTATTGGCATTACCACTTACGAGGATCGGCAAGCGTCCTGGCGAGACTGGTCGGCCCGGGCGGCGATGCTTCCCTACGTATACGTCGACGCGGTGCGGCGCGGCGGCGGCCGGGCGGTCCTGCTGCCGCCGGGCGGCGGCGACGAGGAGGCCAGCGCCACCGTCGCGAGCCTGGACGGCCTGCTGGTCACGGGCGGACCTGACATGAACCCGGTAGGTACGGCGCCGGCCCGGCACCCGCGGCACGCAGGCCCCCACGACACTCCGGGACGCGTGGGACCTGGCCGTCACCGGCCACGCGCTGCGACTCGGCGTACCGCTGCTCGCCATCTGCCGCGGCATGCAGGTACTGAACGTCTGCCGGGGCGGCTACACTGTACCAGCACCTGCCCGAACCTGGTCGGGCACGGACGGCACGACGGGCCGCCGAACGGGCTCGGCCTGCACCAGGTGCGGATCAGCCCGGATAGCACGCTGGCCACGATCCTGCCCGAGGACGGCTTCATCGAGATGCCCACGCACCACCACCAGGCCGTCAACCTGCTCGGCGACGGGCTCAAGGCGGCGGCTGGGAGGAGGACGGCACCATCGAGGCGGTCGAGGCCGGGCCGTCCGAGCTCGGCGGGTTCTCCGGCTTCGTGCTCGGTGTGCAGTGGCACCCAGAGCAGGGCACCGATCCCCGCCTGTTCACCGCGCTCGTCGGGGCGGCGGCCGAACGGTCGGCGGCGGAGCGGGCCACCACCGAGAGCACGGTACTTGCGCCTATGATCTAGTCTTTGTGCGTTACGTTGCCTCGCAGTGGCGACATTGGGTTATAGGAGATAAGAACCGTGCCGGGAGGGTCGCCCGCCATCACCGCGGCGGTATTCCGCGCGGTGCGGACGGGCAACGCCTTCGAGGAGACCGTCGAACGGCTGCTCGAGGGCGTCAAGCTGGGCGTGTACGCGCCCGGCGACCGGCTCCCGCCGGAACGGGAACTCACCCGCAGGCTCGGCATTAGCCGTATCACCTTGCGGGAAGCGCTGCGCGAACTGGCCGCCGCCGGGTACGTCGAGACCAAGCGCGGCCGGTTCGGCGGCACCTTCGTGCTGCGCGAGCCCGAGCCGATGGTGCACGACGAGCTCACCAGGACCGCGCGGAGCATGGGCACCCAGCTCGACGACGCGCTGACGTTCCGCCGGGTGGTGGAGACCGGCGCGGCCGAGATGGCGGCCCGGGCCAGCCTGACCATGCAGCAGCGGGAGAGTCTGGCCGAATGCCTGGCGGCCATGTACGTGTGCGGCCCTTCCGGCTACCGGCCTGCCGACACCCGGCTGCACCTGGCCATCGCCGACGCGGCGGGCTCGCCGATGCTGACCGCGAGCGTGGTCGAGGCGCGGGTACAGCTGGTCGACCTGCTCAACGCCATCCCCATGCTCGGCCGCAACCTGGAGCACGCGAACGTCCAGCACGCCAGCATCGTCCGGGCCATCCTGGCCGGCGATCCCGACCGGGCCAGGCGCGCGATGGAGAAGCACGTGGCGGGGACCGCGGCGCTGCTCCGCGGCTTTCTCGGCGAGAAGCGTACTTTCCCCGGGGGACGGCCCGCGTCACGGCCGCGTAGCAGGCGGGTAACGCCCGTAGGCACCTCTTGACACGCTCCCCGGCACGGTGGGTGAAATATTACGTTCATTCAATGGATCGATTCCATCCATATGTGCTTGTTCGCTGAGGGAGATCCCATGGCCGACGACGTAGCCGCCGCGACGACGGCGGGCGAGGACGAGCGCCGCCTGCACGAACTCGGCTACGCGCAGGAGCTATGCGCCGCATGTCCGGGTTCTCGAATTTCGCCGTGTCGTTCACGATCATCTCGATCCTGTCCGGCTGCCTGACCCTGTTCTACTTCGGCATGGACGAGGGCGGCCCCGCCATCATCGTCTGGGGCTGGCCGATCGTCGGGATCATGACCCTGTTCGTGGGACTGGCCATGGCCGAGGTCTGTTCCAGCTTCCCCACGGCCCGGCGGCCTGTACTACTGGGCAGCCAAGCTCGCCCCGCGCAACGGCGCGGCCTGGTCCTGGTTCACCGGCTGGTTCAACTTCCTGGGGCAGGTCGCGGTCACCGCCGGCATCGACTTCGGCGCGGCGTTCTTCATCAACTTCCTGTTCAGCCTGTGGTTCAACTTCGACACCACCACGCACTGGCACACGATCCTGATCTACGCCGTCGTGCTGTTCGTGCACGGCATGATGAACCAGTTCGGCATCCGGCTGGTGGCGCTGCTGAACAACGTTAGCGTCTGGTGGCACGTGCCGGCGTGCTGATCATCGTCGGCGCGGTCACGTTCGGCCTGCAGGCGGGCGTGCACCACGCCTCGCCCACGTTCGTGTTCACCGGCCTGGAGAACCTGTCCGGGTTCCACATCGGCTGGTGGTACATCCTGCCGATCGGGCTGCTGATGGCCCAGTACACCTTCACGGGGTACGACGCCTGGCGCACATGACCGAGGAGACGCACGACGCCTCGCGCAGCGGCCCGCGCGGCATCGTGATGTCGATCCTGATCTCGCTCATCGCCCGGCTGGGTGCTGCTGATCGGCGTCACGTTCGCGATCCAGAAGGCAAACTACGCGACCGAGGCGGCGGCGGGAGTCGCTGCCCCGGGACAGATCTTTATCGACTCGGTCCGGCCGGACGCAGGCGTAGGCGTACTAGCTGTCGTAGAGGCGGAGAACGAAAACACACCGCTGGCGGGCTGATTCTGGGTGCTAAACCTCCAAGTGCCAGGCGTTGCGTTAAAGCCATTGCCGGTAATCGTCCCCGTCCCGCTGACGGCAAGGAACCCATTACCCTGCTGGACAATGGAGGATGCTGTCAGGTTAAACGTAAATCCGCCAACCTTCCAGAGATTAGCCAGTCCGGAATTAAAGTTCCAGGGCGCGGCCATCGTCACTGCATCTCCGACGTTTACGAATCCCGTGAAGTCTCCTGATCGGCTGACAACTGTTGGCGGCAAGTTAGCCCCGTTGAGCCATCCTGTTACCTGGGTAGCAGTGTTGACCGAACTCGTGTTGAGGTGCGCGCCGCCCTTGATTGAGATGGAGCCATTGATTGGCGCTGCGCCCGCGCCAAGCAGGGCAACGGTTACGCCTGCGCCGAGCAGGGCAACGGCGGCGAAGAGCGTCTGTTTGATTGTCTTATCAGGGTGTAGCTGTCGTGGAGCCGGTGAACGAAAACACACCGTTGGCGCTCGGATTCTGGGTGCTAAACCTCCAAGTGCCAGGCGTTGGGTCAAAGCCATGGCCGCTAATCGTCCCCGTCCCGCTGACGCTAAGGAACCCACCACTCTGCAGGACAATGGTGGATGTTGTCAGGTCAAACGTAAATCCGCCAACACTCCAGAGACCAGGCAGGCCGGTAGAAGGGTTAAAGATCCAAGGCGCGTTCATCGTCACTGCAGCTCCGACGTTTACGTATGTCGCGAAGTCTCCTGATCGGCTGACAACTGTTGGCGGCAGGTGACTCCCGTTGAGCCATCCTGTTACCTTGGTAGCAGTATTGACGTTAGCCGGGTTGAGCTGCGCGCCGCCCTTGATTGAGATGGAGCCACTGATTGTCGCTGCCGTCGCCGTCGCCGTCGCCGTGGGTGTAGATGTAGCTGTAGCTGTCGGGGTAAATGTAGCCGTGGCTGTCGGGGTATCGGTAGCCGTAGCTGTAGGGGTAAATGTAGCCGTGGCTGTAGGGGTAAACGTAGCCGTAGCTGTCGGCGTCGGTGTATCGGTAGCCGTCGCTGTCGGGGTAAATGTTGCCGTGGCTGTAGGCGTAAATGTCGCCGTGGCTGTAGGCGTCGGCGTATCGGTAGCCGTCGCTGTCGGGGTAAACGTTGCCGTTGCCGTCGGCGTAAACGTTGCCGTGGCTGTCGGGGTAAACGTTGCCGTGGCTGTCGGCGTAAACGTTGCCGTAGCCGTCGGTGTAAACGTTGCCGTAGCCGTCGGTGTAAACGTCGCTGTAGCCGTCGGCGTAAATGTAGCCGTGGCTGTCGGCGTAAATGTAGCTGTAGCTGTCGGGGTAAATGTCGCTGTGGCTGTAGCTGTCGGCGTTGCCGGCGGGATAGGCTTTAGCGCAATCAAAATGGCACCCCAACGGGCGGCAGTGTCGATTGTCGCCGATCCAGTGCCCGTAGCACCGGCAGTCGCTCGTATGCCCCACGCGCCACCGGTCGATGCGTTACCGTTTGCGTCCCCGGAGCCGCCAAATAACTGGCCTAGATTGCCCGGGGATGTCGCCGTCGCAAAATTACTGAAAAATCGGCTTTCATTGGAAGCTGAGAACATCAGGACCGCCGCATTAGCAGAGACCGTAGTGATCGAAGTTACACCCGTAATCTGGGCAGTCCCAGTGTTAGTGGTATAGCTGCCCGGCGCAACGTCGAAGGGCCCCGAGGTGGTATCAACGCCTGAAAATGCAACAATCCCGCCGGCCATTTGCGCATTGGTGCCGCCGGTGGTGAAACTATAGCTCGCCGGTTCTGATCCTCCGGCGATCCTGTAAGCTATTGCGGTGCGATGGTTGTTGTTGCCTTCATAAGTTGTTGAGGCAATCAGCGTCCAAGCTGGGGACAAAGTAGAGAAAGGAGGGAACGTATTTGCGGTGCCGGCTCTCAGCGCAATGCTGACGATCATCACATCGCCGGAAACAACACCAGTCGGCTTAGTAATCGTTAGCGATGCGGCACTAGCCGTGTCATTCGTGGTCGCGGTGCCGCGCTGGAGGATGGTCGGACTGACTACGATTATCGGGCTTGAGGCGATCGCTACGGGCGTGCCGCCGCTTTGTTCATGCGAGCTGGTCGTGAAAGTGTAATCGCCTGTGCTCGGCGCGGTGACCTTAGTGCCGCCGCCGGCGTAAGTAAGATCAAATCCGTTAGCTGACCCGGAATTCAGGGTGATGGGCACTGTGATGGTCCAAGGTCCTGCACCAGTGACTGAGGGCGGGCCCGCGCTTGTCCCGCCAACGAGCGCAACACTGACGTAGCCGGGGTTACTTGGAGTCGAAGTTTGCGGCGCTGTCCAACCCGCTGGAACCACCATAGTGACATACGAACCTGATCTGAAATCCCCGTTCTCAGTGCGAAAGCTGAAAGTGAAACTGTTGCCGGTGCTGCCAGACACCGCCTGTGCAGGTGAAACCGTCATGGTACCATCACCGTTTGCTGAATGTGCATCTGTAAACGTCACCGAGGCGGTGAGCTGGGAAGTTTCGCCGGTGGCGGTGGCCAGGAACGAGGCGCCATTAAAATCCTGGGAGAAGAAGTACCAGCTTGTGTCGAAGTCGCCGTTCGCGTCGGCCACGACTTCCCACGGTTCGAACGACTGTTGAACGGGGTCTGTCTCGGCCACGATCATTTGCACGGTTTCGCCGGGCTCGAAGCCGGTGCCGTGGAAATAGACATAGGAAAATGGCGGGTAATCCTCGCGATCGGTGGTGAGGGTCGGCCCGTTGTTAGGCTGCGGGCCCTGGGCGTTCCGGGCGTTCTCAGCTGCGGCAGCGCGCGTGGTAGCCAGATTAAATACCTGTGAGGCCATCGGTTCGTACAGCTTGTTCGCAAAGTGGGCCGATCTGCGCAGAGCGTCGCGAGACATGCGTGCTGTTGAAGTCTGGGCGGTCTGTGTCTGGTCCTGGTCGGACGAAATACCGGCTACAGGCGCGCTCACCTGTGTCTCTGCCGGAGTCTTGGCGGACTGCTGCGGGCTACCGACGAAGGAAACCAAGCTTAGCACTGTTAAAGCGGTTAGTGAAAGCGCCACGAACAGGGCGGTGCCTCGTTTTTGGGTGTGTCGAATTAGTTTACTCATATTTTTCTAACTGTTGGTTGGGGGGTGAGTGCTGAAAAGCTGAAAGCTGAAAGGCTGAAATGCCATCTCAGCTCTTTGACCTCCTGAGTTTTCGGCGGGTGCCTTCGATTCCCGCCAATGCCAGTCCCAGCAGAGCAACCGTAGCACCGCCGTCGGGGGTAGCCTGACTGGAGAAAGTCGAGGCAGAAAAGGAAAACACCCCGTTTGATGAGTCATCCTGAGCGGTAAAGCTCCAAGTGCCAGCTGTGGCATCAAAGCCGTGACCTGAAATAGTGCCCGTTCCGGAGACGGCAACAACACCGCCTCCTTGAAAGACGATGCTGGATGCGATTAAGTCAAACGTGAACCCATCAACCTGCCAAAACGCAGTTATTGCGCCGGAACTAAAAGACCACATAGGAGTAAACGTTACCGCGTCTCCGATATGAACAAACCCGGCGTAACTTCCACTGGCGCTCTGCACTGTGGGGGCCACCCAACTGGTGACCTGTGTTGCCGATATTGACACTAGGCTGGTCCAACGTTACGCCCCCTGCGAAAGTGATAACACCGGTGATCGGGACGGCCTGAGCTTGCTGCACGCAAAGTGCGCAACTGATTAACCCCAGGGCGAAGAAAACCAAAATTGTCTTACTTGATCTATTTTTCATAGTTTTCGCTGTCAATTGCTTAATTGACACCAGAATATAAGCACGTCTGATGCCAACGTAATGGAGTAATATGTAAATCATTCTATATGAGAATCTTAGAGTGCATACTTCCGGCTCGGTGTAATCGACAATTGGTGAGAAAACGTAAGAATTTCCGACGCTTGATTCAAGGGTCGCTCATTTAAGTTCCTGATTATGAACTAAATACAGGCACATCCTCCAAACGTTAGCGATTCCGACGTTTTCTTAAGAGAGTGACCTGGAGTCCAGGCTCCCAAACATCCCGTCAAGCGTGCCGCCGACTTTCGGCCCAAGCAGCGTGCCCTGGATAGTGTTCCCGATGTGAGTACCGAGCAGGCTGTTCCCACTCCCGGTGCTAATCGCCCCGCGAGGAGTTCTTGCTTGCCCGTTACAATTCGCTTTCGAGAAATGCTCTCGGCGTCAGAATCCGAATGCCGCGAGAAGGATGCAGGATCAGTCAACACGGCCATCGGTATTCTCTTCTCTGCCTGACAAGAAGGGGCGCGGCCCAGGGGCGCTCGGCCGTGGAAAAGAAGGGCGCGTGGTGGAACAAAAAGCCGCCACGCGCGTCAAGCGTGCGGCTGTTGTGAACTTGTTTGATTTGATTACTGCTTGATCGAGATCGAGCCCACTGGTCGAACCAGGCACGCCAGTCGTCGCGAAGTCGTAGTGAACGGTTGTTCCCGGGCTGGGAGCGGGGTCACCCACAATGCTCTTCGTCTGGTACTTGATCGAGATGATGTAAGTGCCCGCAGTCGGTGCGTTCCACTGCGCAGTCACAGCGCCGGTCGCGGGGTTTTGCGTGATCGTCGGGTGCTGACTAACACAGTTGGAGTTAAACACATTGCTCCCGCTGTGGAAGTCGAAGAGGCCGGTGAAGTTGCCAGTGGTGATCGTTTGAGTGATCGTAAAGCTGTTGTTGCCGGCTGGTGCTGTCACCGCCACCCAGTAGAAGAACACACCGGGGTTGACGTTATTCTTGACCTTCCCGCCGCTGACGCTGTAATTCACGCTGCTGAGGGTCTCGGCCGTGTGGTTCACGAACTGTGTACAGGTCGTTCCTGTCGGCGTGATCTGACTCACGTGTCCCGACGGAGTCGGAGTAGGCGTAGGTGTAGCGGTAGCTGTGGCCGTAGCCGTAGCTGTGGCCGTAGCTGTAGCTGTGGCCGTAGCTGTAGCTGTAGGCGTAAACGTAGCTGTAGCTGTAGGCGTAAACGTAGCTGTGGCTGTAGGCGTAAATGTAGCTGTTGCTGTCGCTGTCGGCGTCGGCGTAGGCGAGGGAACGTCGCAGTCAACGAAAGAGCCGCCTTCCATGACCTGGAAAGTGATGAGATCGAACCCAGTTACACTATAGTCATTTGGGCCGGGGCCAGTCGATTGTATGAGCCATGTGCCTGCGCCGGTCTCGCTCGGAACGAGGATGCTGCCACCCAACCCGGCGAAGTCGATGGGCAGATATCCGTAGATCGTAGCCGGGTTCGGTCCACCGTTACCGAATGGTAACGCCTGGAAGAAGGCGTGACCCGAGCAGAAGGTGCACGGATTGTCCGGGATGACCTGGATGCTTTCCGCACCGGGCACGTGGAAGACGTTCAGAGTAACGGTGCCATCGCGCTTGATTGCGTGGACCCAACCGTTGCCAGATTCGTCGGCCACCAGGACCTAGCCACCGTAAAAGCCGAAGCTTAGCGGCGCTACACCTGGTCCTTCAGCTTGGGTGTGCGTGTTCCCGATGTCCCCGCCACCGACAATATTTGCGTTCGCGTCAATCTCCCAGACGCTCCCGTCTTCACACGACACGATCATGTTGTAGTCAAATGTGCCCACATGGTCGAACGTAATCCCGCTGTGGTCCGCCTCCGCGCACCCTGCGATCGTCATAAACGGCGTTGGGATGAGTACACCTCCCGTGAACTTAAAGATGTCAGCGCCTTGTGTGATGAAAATGTCGCGCGCGGTCCACGGCGGCACGGCCAAATTCGCGGACTTCAATGGAACGATAGCCTCGTATTTCTCTTTGCAGTCCTGAAGAATCGGGGGGCTGAGAGGAATCTGCGTCAACACCGAGAAAGTCCCGTCGCAGGCGACCGTATAGAGGTTTTGGTTGCAGTATGAGCTCACGAGCAGATCGATCGGCGCAGCGGCCACGCCTAAGCCTAAGGGGACCGCGGAAAAGGGATTTGGAGCTATATACGTATTGGGTGTATACGGTTATTGGGTGCAGCGTAAAAGATTCCTGCTATTGCCAGGAACCCTGCAATTGTCAGAGTGATTGTTGTTTTTCTTTTCATTTTTTGGTTTCTCGGTTTTCGTTGATAGTTTTTATTTCACTAAAGTAAAGTGTGCGCCACTATGTTCTTCGGATTTTGCGGGGTGAAGTTTCGAAAAAATCTCGTTTTTAGCTATTAATTTTCCTTCGTTCGAGGAAGATGAAGTGGGGAACATGGAGTAGGGACTGTAGCGGCTTCCTCTTTTTGCGCAATACGCAAAATTGCGTACGAAAATCTTGCACCCTTGCGCCGTTCTGGTAAAAGCGAGCAACTAATTTGAGCTATGTCGTACCGGTATCGGTCGCGCGTTTTGAATGGAGCGGGCAACACGGCCATCGGTATTCTCTTCTCTGCCTGACAAGAAGGGGCGCGGCCCAGGGCGCTCGGGCCGTGGAAAAGAAGGGCCGCGTGGTGGAACTTTTAAACTTCAGCGCGCGCGCGTCCTTGCGCGCGCGCTGTTAACGTGTCTGATTTGATTGCAGTTCTATTACAGTTGGAGTCAAACACATTGCTCCCGCTCTGCCGTGGCGAAGAAGCTGTTGAAGTTGCCCGTGGTGATCGTTTGAGTGATCGTAAAGGTGCGCACTAATGCCGACAGACAACTGCTGTTACCGTTCCGGTGCCATCGTGACCGGGGTTCGGGCCGTAGCCGGGATCGGTGTGGACGATCACCATCATGGGCACGTCACCGCTGATTATCGGGCCCGATTTCGTTATCAAGCTTGAGACAATTACTGTAATGTCAGACGGGATGCTCGGTGGTGGCCCCGAACTATTGCCCGGATCACTTTGCCACGTGCCTCCACAGATCGACGGATTTGGGTTTGGAGAATTGGCAAAGCCTTTGAAACTTGCTGGAGCTCCCCCTCTGCTCAAATGATTTTGCTTCCACCATTGGGCGCCCCAAAACGTCACATGATTACCCACCACTGCATCGAGATCACCAATAACAAAACTAGTGAAGAACTGCGTCGGTGTCACCGTAGGCGTGGGAGTCGGTGTAGATGTTGCAGTCGCCGTGGCTGAAGCCGTAGGTGTCGCTGTTGCAGTTGCCGTGGCTGTCGCCGTAGCTGTCGCTGTTGCAGTTGCCGTGGGTGTAGCTGTAGGCGCCGGAACGTCGGGGTCAGCGAAAGAGGAGCCCTCCACTACGGTGCCGAGGCTGCCATCGAAGGAAGTGTAATTATAGCTAGTGTTATCGGAGGACACACTTATGAGAACGGTGCCTGCGCCGAACTCGCTCGTAACGAGGATGTTGCCACCCAACCCTGCGAAGTTGGCCGACGGATATTGGTCGAGCTGCCCAATGTCTTCTATCGCCAAGAAGAAGGAACCGCCCGCGCAGAAGGTGCTCGGAACCGAAGGGATGACGTGGACGGCTTCCGCACCCAACCAATTAAAGACATTATAAGTAACGGTGCCAGTGTTCGAGATTGCGTGGACCTGACCGTTGTTCTCGTCGGCCACCAGGATCTGGCCGCTGTAGGGCCCGAAGGTTAGCTTCGGCACTACAGCTGGTCCTTCTATGACTAGCGCTACAAGACTGGTGCTCGGGTGGTCAAAAGTGGTGCTCCCGCTCAGATCCGTGCCCGTGCTCAGATCCGCGATCTTTGTGGGATTTGCTCCGGTCGAGTCAACTTGCCAGACGCCGCCGTTCTGGCACGTCACGATCATGTTGTAGCCAAATCCGCCGAAATGGTCGAACGTAATCCCGGTGTGGTCCTCTGCGCACCCTGGGATCGTTGCAAACGGCGTGGCGCTACCCCCCCCGACCTTATAGACCTCAGTGCCTTGTGTGACGAAAATGTCGCGCGGGGTCCACGGCGGCACGGCACTCGCCGACTGGGCTGGAGCGATCGCGATGTATTTTTCCAAGCACGAACCGATGGGGCCCGGAATCGTCGCCAATAACGAGACATTCCCGGAGCAGTCGATCTTATCGATGTTTTGGCTGCAGTATTCGCTCACGAACAGATCAGTCCCCGCAGCGGCCACGCCTACGGGCCCGGGGAGAGTGGCAAACTGAGTTGGACTGGCGGCGTAAAAGATTCCTGTGAGCGCTAACAATCCTGCGATTGTCAGAGTGATTGTTGTTTTTCTTTTCATTTTTTGGATTTCCCGGTTTTTGTTGATAGTTTTTATTTCACTAAATTAAAGTGTGCACCACTATGTTCTTCGGATTTTTCGGCGTGAAGTTTCGAAAAATCTCGTTTTTAGCTATTAATTTCCCTTCGTTCGAGGAAGATGAAGTGGGGCAACATGGAGCAGGGACTCTCGCGGCTTTCTCTTTTTGCGCAATACGCACAATTGCGTACGTACAGGTACGTACAGTCTTGCACCCTTGCGTCGTTCTGGTAAGAGCGAGCAACTAATTTGGCTATGTCGTACCGGTATCGGTCGCGCGTTTTGAATGGAGCGGTCAACACGGCCATCGGTATTCTCTTCTCTGCCTGACAAGAAGGGGCACGACCCTGAGGCGCCCGGCCGTGGAAAAGAAGGGCGCGTGGTGGAACTTTTAAACTTCAGCGCGCGCGCGTCCTTCCGCGCGCGCGCTGTTAACGTTCTGATTTGATTACTGCTTGATCAGATCGAGCCCACTGGTCGAACCAGGCACGCCGGTCGTCGCGAAGTTGAAGTGAACGGTTGTTCCCGGGCTGGGAGCGGGGTCACCCGAATGCTCTTCGAGTCGTACTTAATCGAGATGATAGTAAGTGCCCGCAGCCGGTGCGGTCCACTGCGCGGTCACGGCGCCGGTCGTGGGGTTTTGCGTGAGGGTCGGTGACTGACTATTACAGTTGGAGTCAAACACATTGCTCCCGCTGTGCGATGTCGAACTAACGCCGGTGAAGTTGGCCGTGGTGATCGTTTGAGTGATCGTAACGCTGTTGTTACCGGCTGGCACCGTCACCTTCACCCAGTAGAAGAACTCACCGGGGGTGACTTGTTTTTGATCTTCCCGCCATTGACGCTGTAATTCAGGCTGCTGAGGGTCACGGCCGTGTGGTCCCGGAACTGGGCACAAGTTGTTCCTGTCTCCGTGATCTGACTCACCTGAACCGGCGTTGGAGTTGCTGTCGCCGTAGCCGTCGCTGTAGCGGTAGCTGTAGCCGTGGCTGTTGGCGTTGGTGTCGGCGTACGTGTCGCTGTTGGCGTTGGCGTCGGTGTCCGTGTCGCTGTCGGCGTGGCTGTTGCCGTCGCTGTCGGGGTAAATGTCGCTGTAGCTGTCGGGGTAAACGTCGCTGTAGCTGTCGGGGTAAATGTAGCTGTGGCTGTCGGGGTAAACGTTGCCGTAGGCTGTCGGGGTAAATGTTGCCGTAGCTGTCGGGGTAAACGTTGCCGTAGCTGTCGGGGTAAATGTAGCCGTGGCTGTCGGGGTAAACGTAGCCGTAGCTGTTGGAGTAAACGTAGCCGAAGCTGTCGGCGTAAATGTAGCCGTGGCTGTAGGGGTAAATGTAGCTGTAGCCGTTGCCGTCGGGGTAAACGTTGCCGTTGCTGTCGGGGTAAACGTAGCCGTGGCCGTCGGGGTAAATGTCGCTGTAGCGGTAGGCGTAAATGTAGCTGTAGCGGTCGGCGTGAATGTCGCTGTAGCTGTGGCCGTCGCTGTCGGCGTCGGTGTATCCGTTGCCGTGGCTGTCGGCGTAAATGTAGCTGTAGCGGTAGGCGTAAATGTCGCTGTAGCCGTCGCTGTAGCTGTGGCTGTCGGCGTCGGTGTATCCGTCGCTGTCGCTGTTGGCGTAAACGTCGCTGTAGCTGTCGGGGTAAATGTAGCTGTAGCCGTCGCTGTCGGCGTCGGTGTATCGGTAGCCGTCGCTGTCGCCGTAGGTGTAACTGTCGCAGTAGCTGTCGGTGTTGGGGATGGCGTCGGACAAGCGTCGGTCAGAATGGTCAGTTCCCATCCACCAGCCATGTTGCCCGCATTAGTTAGTGTATCATCCATGATCCAGAGCGACCAGGTTCCGTTCGGATTTGTGCCGTTAAAGGCCGACAGAGCAGAACTGGGAGGAGGCGTGAATTGAGGGCACGGTGGATTGAACACGTCGAGTCCCGGGCCGTAGTTAGTCGGCTGGTATGTCCCAGTGACTACCGGAGGCGCCGGCGTTCCACCTGGCAATGGGTTAGCGGCGAAATCATCCAGCGTGAGCGTCACATTAGTGATACCAGAACAGCACCCTCCGGCATCGGACATGATCATGGCGGTCTGCCCACCGGGTCCGATCAGCAGCATGTCAATGTCGGTTGGGTTGGTGTGAGTGATGCTGTTTAGCTTAACTGTCACTTTAGTGACCGCGCCCGGCATACCGGCGACCACGATATTCGAAGGATAGGGTGTGGCCGCTGCGTTATCATTGATCACGATCGCCGTCGGGTTTGTGAAGGTAATCCCTGCTCCAGCGCAGGGTGTAGGCGTCGGAGTCGGCGTCGGCGTCGGGGGACTAGCTGTCGTGGAGCCGGAGAACGAAAACACACCGTTGGCGGGCGGATTCTGGGTGGTAAACGTCCACGAGCCAGGCGTTGGGTCAAAGCCATTGCCGCTAATCATCCCCGTCCCGCTGACGCTAAGGAACCCACCACCCTGCTGGACAATGGTGGATGTTGTCAGGTCAAACGTAAATCCGCCAACACTCCACAGACCAGGCAGGCCAGTAGAAGGGTTAAATATCCAAGGCGCGGCCATCGTCACTTGCGCTCCGACGTTTACGTATGTCGCGAAGTCTCCTGATCGGCTGACAACTGTTGGCGGCAGGTGATTCCCGTTGAGCCATCCTGTTACCCGGGTAGCAGTGTTGACCGAACCCGGGTTGAGCTCCGCGCCGCCCTTGAGTGTGATGTAGCCATTGATTGGCGCTGCCTCAGGTGTGTCGATTGCGCCCGCGCCGAGCAGGGCAACGGTTACGCCTGCGCCGAGCAAAGCAACGGCGGCGAAGAGCGTCCGTTTGATTGTCTTATCCATATTCATATTCCTGGGCTGCCTTGCTTGTGTTCGCGTTCTAATTTTTTGATATCCAATTGCTCACTGTTGCCTAAAGCGCAGGGTTGTTGTGGTCCTGACCGAAATTGATTCTGTGCTCGGGCAGTACCCGGCGCCTTTCCATCTCGGTTTTCGCTGATTGTTTTTATTTCACTAAATTAAAGTGGTGCGCCACCATGTTCTTCGGATTTTTTGGTGTGAAGTTTCGAAAAAATCTCGTTTTTAGCTATTAATTTTCCTTCGTTCGAGCAACATGAAGTGGGGCAACATGGAGCGGGGACTCTCGCTATCCCAGCACGTCTGATGCCAATTAATGGAGTAATATGTAAGTCATTCTATATTAGAATCTTAGAGTATATACTTTCCGGCTCGGTGTAATCGGCAATTGGTGAGAAAACGTAAGAATTTCCGACGCTTGATTCAAGGGTCGCTCATTTAAGTTACTGATTATGAACTAAATACAGGCACATCTTCCAACGTTAGCGATTCGGACGTCTTCTGCCAGGAAACTTCTGTGGCCAAAGGCTCTGGGAATCCGGCCCCAAAAACCGCGTAGTTGGAGCCGGGACGCCCTCGTCCCGCACGGCCTGAGGGCAGGCCGTCTCCAAAAGAATGGCGCGCAGAAGCAGAGGGAACCGTTGGCTAAATCCCGACCTGGAATCCAGTACTGCCTATGGCTCGATTTAACCTTTAGGCGACAAGGACTTTTGCTGTCGAAATCTCCAGTTCGACAGATCGCCCAAGAAAGTCAAACAGGACCCGAACCCGTTCCTTCGCTGGGAGCAGGCAAGTAACCACGACCTCCAGGCCTCGAAAAGGCCCTTCAATAATTTCAACCGCCTCGCCAATTTTGATGGACGAATCGATGGTCACGACTTCTTCTGCACCCACTGTGGACTGAAGCCCGGCGACAATACTTTCCGGTAGGGTCGCCAGGCGATCCCCAAAGCGGACGATCCCCCGGGTGCCGTGAGAAGCTTCAACAGCGCGATGTTGTTTCGAATACACAAATTTCGCAAACAGATAACCGGGAAACATCGCTTCTACGAACCACACCGGCCCCCTGTTGGTGTTCTTGCGGAAGCGCAATCGAGGCGAGAAACACTCGATGCGGAACTGACGCCGGAGAGCGATGGCAGCCAGATGCTCCCGCTTCGGCTGCGCCTTTAGACAGAACCAAACCGGTTCATCGAGCAGCGCGAGCAAAGCGGACGACTGTGTCACGGGACTGGCAACTTACAATGGTAACTACGGAATTGCAACTCCCAGGTTCCGGCAGCAACGCCGGGCTTGGGTCGGTTCGCGATTGTCGGACGTTCAGTCCGGCATTCGTTGCTTTTGCTTTTCCGCCGCTGTCGGCGCGATCGCCTCCGGCCTTCCAAGCGCGTTTTCCATGATGCGGTTTGCCAAAACCGTCATGGGCACGCGCTCGGACTTGGCTTTGAAATAAAGCCGGGAGACAATCTCACGCGAAAGCTGCGGAGTGTAACAGAAAAGGCTTCGCTGACTGTCAGCTAGCTTGATCTCCTCATTATATTATGGACGGAATCTGGCGGGAAAATGCCTAATTGATCGCATTGATCAAATGGTGCTCTGGCTCAGCCAAACGCACGGATAGGAGTTGAAACACTGGAACAATCAGTGAGTAAAAAAGGAAGAGGAAGCGTTTCCCAAGGAAACGCTCAACCTCGACCAACAAACCTTATGAACTAACAACTACCTATACCACATTCGCCCGCTACACTTGACATCTTACATAGGGGTTAGGCCTCATTGGTTGAAGACACCTTTCTCGCTTTTTGGATTCGGATCGCTGTCACCAACAGGAAGGTCAGGTCGTATAGTCACCCCCAGCACTTCCCAACATCAGTTTGACCGGCGGCGGATCTTGGGAATCAAGGTTACCGAAAGTCTTAAAAAAAAAGCTCACCCCAATACCGAAGACTACGGGGTGAGGCTTATCAAGATTGAACGTGTTTGCTCCGTCGAGTTGAAACCTGTGTTCACCTTCAAGCGACAGGTGGGTGAACTGTTGCACGTTGGACATGCCATCGTATACATCAACTTCTTGGATGCTCCCGTACTCAGTCTCGAACATAAGGAAGACGCGAAGCAAGCTTGATCGTTTGTCGTTCAGGATTACTGGTGTCGGTAGAGGAACGTGGAACCAAGTTCCTTCGTTCCACTTGACCCACGCGACCGTGCCCCAGCCCCAATGCTTGAAAGACGTCAATCTTTCGGGATTCTCGACGGTTAGGGCGTTCCCGTGAACCCAGCTAGCGGTTAAACTCATACGTTCCTCCTCGGAATGTGGTTTCGGATTGTTTATTCATGTTGTTTTGTATGGTGCGTTGTTTTGTTGGTTTGGTATTTCGTCGGCATAAATTGTCTCGTTTAAGGACGCTTTCTGGTGCGGGCTTCGCGCCTTCAGTAAGTCGGCAACTGCCGTATATTAAAAGAGAGCGTTCCGTGGGTGCTCATATTCGCAAAATTCTGAGCCGAGCCGTTCAGAGTAATCTGTCCGCCCCACCACACCCAGTCAGGGTCACCACAGCCGAATTCACCGAAACTAATCGAGCTAAGATCTACCATCCCCCACACGACAAGCAGGGGATTGTCTACCTGGTTGGACGCATCCGGTGACACCGAAACCAACTTGCTACCAAAGATTCGCGTATTGTTCTGCGTCCCTCCACCGCGCACTTCGTGCTTGCAGGTCCATGAGGCGGTGCCGCGCACTGACGCGGCTTTGGGCCCCGACGGCGTGGTTGCGTGCATGACTACGAAATAAGATCCTACTATCGGATCAATGGTTATCGTGTAATTAGCCGGAAAAGGGCTTCCGGGCAGCGCCTGGTTTGTATACTTATCTATAACGCTCCAAGTGATGGTCGACGGTGTGGCATTCCGTGAAGAATCGACTGTCACCGGGCAACCGCAGAGAAACACCGTGCACGCAAGCCCGACAGCCATCCGTTGGGATAAGCGGATCAGTTGATTCACGATTCTTCCTTTCTTTCACCGCTGAATTGATTCTGGGTTTGCGGGGGATCCGGAAGCGGGCGAAGAACCCAGCGGGGGAAAGTCCGCCGCCTGATTCATGATCCGTTTGATGTGCACCGTTTGTACGGAAACCGTACAGATTTCGTCAAGTCAGGCGCGGCCTAATTTGTATGTAGGGCCGCGCCCTACACGCCGACAGCAGTGAAGCCCGCTGCTTATTGAACCGGCAATGACAACAGTCGCCGCCTTTACAAAGGCGAGTGAAAACTTAGTTGCTTAAAACTCATTGAAACGTTATCCGCAACGGATGGATCCGCGAGCGCGAGGCGCGATCGCCAGGGCCGCGGCGACCGCTCCCACAAGAAATTAACAATTTGGGCTACATGTCCGCCGGTGGCTTATCGCACGGTAAGCCTTGACAAGCAGCGCACGCAGTGTGGTAACGGTAGCGCCGGTTCCTGATCGCCTTGTGTATGAAATCTTCGATTGGCACGTTCTCACTTCTCGTCGCGCTTTCGTGGAGCACAGTTCTTCCAGCAGGCGCGCAGCAGGTGAACGTGACCCGGGAGCATAACAATCTTTCACGTGACGGCGTTTATATCGACGGAGGCTTCACGCCATCGGCTGCTGCTCAGCTAACGCGTGACCTGAACTTTGACGGCACGATTTCGGGCAACGTTTACGCTCAGCCGCTTTATATCGAGGGCTGTCCCAATGGGCCGATGATCATTGCTGTCACTGAATCAAATAATGTTTACGCGCTCCGTGCTGATACCGGCACGGTGATTTGGCAGACCAACCTTGGACCTGCTGTCACTTCCGGTCTCCAGTGTGGGAATATAAATCCGGATGGCATCACTGGCACGCCCGTCGTCGATCTCGCGTCCCGATCACTTTTCCTCGACGCGTTGATCAGTGGCACGCCTATTAAGCATTTCATTTACTCACTTAACGTGGACACCGGTGCCACCAATACCGGGTGGCCAGTGGATGTGAACGCCACGGCCACTTACAACGGCATCAACTTTGTTTCCCTCGCGCAGGAGGAGCGCGCAGCGTTGGCTCTGGTGAATGGGATCGTGTACGTGTCCTACTCTGGTTACTTTGGGGATTGCGGCATCTATCACGGCTGGGTTGTAGGCGTAGATATCAACAATCCTTCCAATGTACATGCCTGGGCTACGACAGCTACTGGCGGCGGGATCTGGGGCCATGGCGGTGTTGCCAGTGATGGCACTAACATGTTCGTGATTACCGGGAACACGTTTAACACTGGCGGCAACTGGATGGGCGGCGAAGCAATCATCCGGCTGCAAGCTGGGCCAGTTTGGAGCGGTCAGCCTACCGACTACTGGACACCGACTAACTGGTTCGATCTCGATAACAGCGACAACGATTTGGGGGGTGTGAGTGCGACAGTGGTTGATGTCCCTGGAGCTACGCCTTCGCAGCTTGTGCTTGCCCTGGGTAAGGATGGCAATGCTTATCTGGTGAACCGGAGTAATCTCGGCGGTATCGGTGCACCTGTCGCCCAAGCATCCGTTGGTGAAAACTTAGGCACATCGGCTGTCACCTATCACACCAGTCAGGGAACATACATTGGTTTTCATACTGCCTTTTCGGGGACGATTGCCGCCTACAAGGTGACGGCGACAAATCCACCGACGATTGTTAGCGCCTGGAGCCAAAGTCAGAACGGTCGCGGCTCGCCCTGGGTTACAACCACTGATGGAACTAACAACTTCATCGTGTGGGTGGCCGGCGTTGCGGGAGACCAGCGCTTGCACGCCTACGATGGCGACACCGGCACCGTGATCTACGCGGGCGGCGGGACTAACGAATTGATGAGCGGGACCGCGCCGTTCAACACTGGGATAGTTGCTCGCGGCCGAATTTACTTCGGCGCCGCTAACAAAATCTATGCTTTCCAACTGCCGGCAGGGACACCGACCCCCACACCTACATGCACCGCAGCAGCTACGGCAACCTCAACACCGACACCGACAGCTACTGCTACAGCCACGGCTACGTTCACACCTGCGCCTACACCAACAGCGACTCACACCCCCACGCCCATATCAACAGCCACATTTACTCCGACTCCGACAGCCACATTCACTCCTACGCCCACAGCCACGTTTACCCCGACTCCAACACCAACAGCCACAGCTACATTTACTCCGACCCCAACCGCGACTCACACACCGACGCCTACCCCGACCGCCACAGCCACGTTTACTCCCACTCCAACAGCCACAGCTACATTTACTCCGACCCCAACCGCGACTCACACACCGACACCTACCCCGGCCGCTACAGCCACGTTTACCCCGACTCCAACGGCAAGCGCGACGGCCACAGCCACGGCTACATTCACTTCAACACCTACTGCGACTGCGACAGCCACGGCTACGGCCACGTTTACACCGACCGCAACAGCTACATTTACACCGACTCCGACCCCAACGGCGACAGCCACAGCTGCAGCTACATTTACGCCTACACCGACTCCAACTACACCGCCGCCTACGCCTACCGCCACGGCTACGTTCACGCCGACCCCAACCGCTACGTTTACTCCGACTCCGACGGCGACAGCCACGGCTACGGCAACATTCACGCCGACGCCAACACCAACCGCTACTCACACGCCGACGCCAACGCCGACAGTCACCTTTACTTCGACTCCGACCGCAACAGCCACGGCCACAGCCACCTTCACGCCAACACCGACAGCCACAGCCACCTTTACTCCTACTCCAACACCTCCGAGCCCAACACCGACGGCAACGGTTACGGCCACGTCTACGCCGACAGCAACTCCAACAGCCACTTACACTTACACGCCGACTCCAACACCAACAGCCGCTGCTACGGCGACAGCGACGCGTACACCGACGCCGACCCCGACACCTACGGCCACGGCCACGTCAACGCCGACAGCGACTCAACCTCCTCCGTCGCCAACCCCGACTATCCCGTCCAGAATTATGCCGACGCCCAGGCCACGGCCGACGCCTCGTCCGCCGGTGCCCACGCGCATAAAGCCGTGCGAGCCGATCTCGAATGTTTCCATACGTTTTATTAGTGACGCGAGATGTCTCGCTAACTGGAACCGTTAAGGCGGAAACTCGCGAGCCGAAAACGCGAGTGAAAAGTTAGTTGCTTAAAACTCATTGAAATGGTGTCGTGCGTCCGATACGTTGCCCGCGTTATCCACAACGGATACTGGATATGTATCGGCTGAAATCGCTAGAAGAAGCTATCGCACTCCGCCGGCAAATTGGGCTCGAAAAATTTGGAAGCTGCTTTACTCGGCCATGAATACGATGTCGACAACGACGATGATTATATGGCTGAGGGCTGCTGTGCAGGATCGGTAATGTGTTCGCGCTTCCGCTCCGCATTCTAATCGAGGAGCAGCACGCGAAGATTGAGCGCCATCAAAAAGTTCAGCAGGAATGCAGCGAACACACAGAAGTTAAGCATGCAAAGAGGAGCATAACGCGCTGGTAAAAGCTATCAACGCATCCGCAGCTGCAAACGGTAGAACGTCTTGACGCCATTTTGCAAGGATCCCCGTCAACCTCCTCACCTCGCAGAGGCAAACGAAGAATGTCTGCTGACGCCCGTGCAAAAATTGCCGCAGCAATGAGAGCACGCTGGGCAAAGCGAAGGAAAGGATGGTAAAAAGGGAAAGGCGGCGCATGTCTCGACTACAAAAAGGAAAGGCGGAATTACGTCGGCTGGCCAGCAAAAGCTTTCTCAACTTATGAAGGCACGTTGGGCAGCGAGGAGAAAAGCAAGCGGAAAGAAGTAAATTCCGCGCAGCAGGTCTTCAGTCAGTCGTCGGCTGCATTGTCTG
Organism: uncultured Verrucomicrobiae bacterium; assembly: GCA_963725505.1. Lineage (GTDB taxonomy): Bacteria > Verrucomicrobiota > Verrucomicrobiia > Chthoniobacterales > UBA10450 > Udaeobacter. The sequence continues at coordinate 21,555 of CAVRYN010000013.1, forward strand.
GTTAGGCGATAATTTTGAGAAGATCGTTTGGAGTTGGTTACTTTTTTTGCATGTATTAATTAATGAAGTACGCGCGAGTAAAAGTATGAAATAATGTATCTTGTACGTATAATGCGCGTGCAGTGAAGCACGAACACACTCAGACGCAGCTATTTACTTTTATAAACTATAAAAGAATTATAATTGCTTAACACGTAACTTTGCATACATTGTGCATAGTATTCCAACTTGGCATAAATCGATCAGCCATACTTTAACGCTTTCATTACTCCAATCGGGCTTACCCGCGTCGAACCCGAACGGGAAACTGTCCAAGCGCTCAATCCCCCCGAATTCTGTCAACGTAGCTGAATCAGCTCTGGGAACACCGAGCGCTTCGAGAGCGTCGAGAATGGATGAAGTAGCGGTGTGTGGATTTTCGGCTTCGAACACAACTTCGGCTACGGGCTTTGCTTCGTCGGGGTTCGAGTGCAGCGGGCGACGTTTGATCGTGGTGTGGTGGTATTTGCTTCGCCGCGCATTGCTCGGATCGAGAGAGCGCGGCTACATAATTTTCGTACACCACCGAATCCTCAAAGATCGAGAACCAGACAAAGACAGTCTCGCCTCCCGCACCGGCAGAGCTGGGAAAGTGTTTTCGCTGTTTTCCGTCACAAAATATGCAGAGATTGCCGCCCCAAAACTTTTCGCTATAGGCTTGAGCGAGTGCTCGAAGAAATCCACAAAATCGCCAGTCACAGGAGCCTCAAAATAATAAATGGTAGCGACGATCAAGCTTGAGGGGACGTTGTCGGCGCCGACCGGGGGACGCTTCATATTTTCAAGTGAGAAGCCGGACATCGGAGCTGCTGGGCGCAGCAACAGGACATTGTCGGAGTTAACCATGGTGGCATTGGCAGCTTCCCGGTGCGCTTTCCAGACAGGTCCGCCATAAAAATCCTGTAATGCCTTTGCACGTGAAGCCATATCCCGAAAACCTCGCAGCCAAACAAAGCGATCCGGATCATCAACATTTCTGAATTGACCGATAACCTTTATTCCGACCGCTTCTTGAGTTTCGATAAATTCCCGATCGAATAGATCAATCAAAGCATCACGCTTCCCATGGTGGAGCGTGTATTGCCTGAGTTCAACGATAAGGCAGAAGAATCACGAAGATCGCGCTTCTTTTAAATTCCATGATGTGAATTTCACCTAACGAGAAATAGATAAGCCACGGCAGGGTGTCGTGGCAAACACATTGAGGTGCGTCGCAATGGGGCCGTCGCCTCATCGATTGGTTCGATGCGCAATCTGCAACATCAATGTCCAAGGATAGACAGGATTGCGACGAGCAAAAACCACGCGCTAATCAGGAACAGACCGAGTCCGGTGCTACGAACCTGTCGGACTGTGATGCGGCCTTCGCGCGGCTGAATGGGAAGGGCGAAGTGTAGCAACTTGGGCGTGCGCCGTGCAGTTTCATTGATCTGACGAACGATCATGTCGGGCATGAAGCAGTAAACCGCCGCAAAGAAAGCGGTCACCAAACCAAACAGCAATGCGAGTATGGTCGAGATTGCCATCTAACGAGAACAAGATCAGCTGCGGCTGTGGCAAAGGCGAGTGAAAACTTAGTTGCTTAAAACTCATTGAAACGTTATCCACAACGGATGGACATATCACTCAAATCGCTAGAAGAGGCTATCAGCATCCGCCGGCAAATTGGGTCACTCGAAAAACGTCTTGATGCCATTTTGCGAGCTTCCCCATCAAGCTCTCCTCCTCGCAGAGGCAAACGAAGAATGTCTGCTCAAGCCCGTGCAAAAATTGCCGCAACAATGAGAGCAAGATGGGCAAAGCGAAAGGGAAAGGCAGCGCATGTCTCGACTACAAAAAGGAAAGGCGGAATTACCGCTGCCGGAAGAAAGCGGCTTTCGCAGCTTATGAAAGCACGTTGGGCGGCGAGGAGAAAAACAATCGGAAAGAAATAAGCATAGTCATCGAGCGGATCAGCGGTTGGGTGGAGCCTTGGTTAGGAGCCTCGTTTGGGCTCAGCCGGAGATCCGTGCAGGCGATTCCACTCTTCTAGCGACACAACCCCAATCTCGGGTTTCGGCTTACCGGGAAGCATCGCCAACAACTCCAGGAGGTGACCATCCGGGTCGTCGAAAAACACCGCGGCTGCCGGCATCCACGCGAATACATTCGGGACATCCGTGCGTTCGCCAGAATTGTTACGAACCTCGACTCCTTTCCGCTTTAAGGCTGCAATTGCCCGGTCCAAGTTCTCAGGGGCGACCCTAAAGGAGAGATGCTCTTTGAGAATTTCGTCTTTTCGCCACGGCCTGAAGTCCTTGTTAGGGGGCTTCTCCCACAGACCCAGAAACGCCCTACCCCATCCGCCTACCCAGTAAATCGCCCCTCGACGTGCCTCATCCTTTACCCCCAGCTGCAACCCGAGCACCTCCTCATAGAAATGCATAGAACGCTCGAGATTCGCAACCCGCAGATGCGCCTCAAAAAGCCCGCTGATGAAAGCGGCCGGTGTTTGGTTGTTTGACATGCGAATGGCCTCGGAGAACTGTCGCCTAACGAGAAAGAGATAAGCCACGGCAGGGTGTCGTGGCAAATGCGCTGAACTCATTGCGAAATGGAGCCAGCCTGCTCGCGAATACTTTCGGAGTTGGCTTCATCGATTGGTTAGGTCTCTTTTTGCAAAACAGAATCATCGTGGCCAAATGAAGGGCCGGAGCTGACGTCGTTCCCCATTTTATCGTGCATAAAATGAGACTTTGGCCATGAATGCACTCCATTTTGGACCAAGACGACCGCCATCGAGCAGGATTCTCGGGCATTTTTTGAACCCCAAATCGCGGCCGTCACTGTAACGGATCATCCGCCAGTGCATGTGCGGGACAACATGATTGAGAGGGATATTATATTGACGCATCAGTCTGGCTGTGAGTTGCGCGGCGCGATCAATGGTGATGTCAAGATTGTTGCCCCGGTTTACACACATTTCGATCCCGATGGACGACCTGTTTCCCTGGCCTTCGTAATCAGCATGCTCTCCGGTTTCGTTAGTCGGGAGGCTTTGGTAAATGGAATGATCGTCCACAGTGAAATGCCAGGTGAGAAATCCAGTGCGATTGTGACGGCTTCGGAGCCCCTTGTTCATGGCGAGCGCGTGATGCAATGCGTCGGCGCTACGAGACGTATTGTCGGTCGAATGAATAGTGATAAACGTCGGACGCATCGGCCGATGCAAGGGACGTCCGCATTGCCCGGGGGGAATGATGTTCTGCGTGATTTTCAATTCGGCCGCACCGGTGGGAGCCGGGCCGCTGATGGCGGCGCGTCGGTGAGGCGCCGCACAGGAAGAAAAGAGAAGCCCCAGCAGGACAACGGCAAGAAGCCCTAATATCCGAAGTTTCATCGTAACCATTTCTGCAGTTGTGAGAGTACAGCGATTGACGGGTGCACGGCGAGAATCTTGTGTCCGGCCAGTCGGTATTTTGGAAGCACAATGATCCTTGTGTGACTCGTTCAAGTTCAAGAAACGCTGTTAGCCTTTCATCAGCATGGCGTCATCAATCCAAATCGCGACGGGCGCGGCGTACCATCATAGTTCTTGTCGCTGGTCATCTCCCTAGGATTGCAATCGGTACACCCGACCATTGAGCGGGATTTGTGTAGGGCAGCGGTTCTGCTTAGGTTCGGTTATTAAATCCTGAATACGGACCCGAAATCAACATTCAAAGCTCCCAATGATGCTGTTTACTAGACATTTGAAGTTAACTGTAGCTCTCGTCTGCGGTCTTGCCTTGTGCGCACACGGCGCACAGGCCCCGCAGCACATTAACATTAACCAATTATCCACGACTGTGGAAGACGTTGTCGTGCCGTTGCCGAACGAAATTTTCGGGGCACTGAACAAGCTGGGTGCGGTAAACTGGAAGGAACAGGTCCGCAGCGATGAAGAACCCAATTTCACCGAGCGACCGCGTATCGCTCTCTTGCTTGGGACAGTGATTGCCGATGGCTTTATAGCGGTGCAAGCGGAGGATGCGCCTGCAGTAAAAGATATTGGCCAGCGCGTCCTGGCACTGGCCAAGGGGATCGGCGTAGGAAATTCAATCACGCCACACGCCAAGGCGATCATCGATGCGGCAGACAAGCGCAATTGGGCAAATATGCGGCAGGAACTGGATCGCACTCAAAACAGCGTGCAACAGGCAATGCACGAAGTGCACGATGAAAAACTGTCGCAGCTCGTCAGTTTGGGCGGGTGGCTGAGGGGCACGGAAGTATTGACCTCCGTGGTGAAACAGCGTTTCTCCACCGACGGCGCTGAGCTTCTGCATCAGCCCGATCTGCTGACCTATTTTCAGACAAGACTGCAGGCGATGTCCGAGTTTAACCTTCCGATCGTTCATCAAATTCAGGACGCCTTGGTGGAGGTAAAGCCTCTAATCAATATCGGCAATGCTCGCATTTCTGCCGAATCAGTTAAGAAGGTCAACGAGATCACTACGCGGCTCGGCAACGACATCATCAAGAAAGACTGAGAAATTTCGGGTGAACCCTTTCGCAAAGGTCCTTCTCTGCACGACCTCCCTGTTGCCGGCCATCGTTGTGCTACCGCCTGCGATTTTCGCCTCGGGGGTGGACCCCACCACAGTGTACGCGCGGGCATGGGCTATTCTGGCGGCAGAACCCTATGTAAAACAAGGATTTCACGTGCGCGAGGATTACTGGCCAGGCGACCTCGCTCCGGGTGAAAGGAAAGCGATTCGGCAACAATTGTTTAAAGGGAATGAATATTGGTTCTGGCTGGGAACGGAAGTCGATCATGCAAAGGTGTCCGTTCATATTTATGATTCGGACGGAAAACTCGCGGAACAACGAGACAGTTGGGCGAAAGAACACTTTGCGGCTGCGCACATCATTCCAAAAACCACAGGCACTTACTTTATCATCGTTAGCGTGGAGAAATCGCCAGCAGCCCACACGCATTGGGCGCTGGGGTATGGTTTCCGATAAAGTTGGCTTCCTAACCCGTAACTGTATGGGTACGATGCCCGATAGTGCGAATGATCATGCCTGGAACTCAGGTCCTACAGCTTGAGAGGCATCGCGCTTTCCAGTCGATCTTAGTCTAAGTAGCGCGAGACGCGCCCATGTGACCTATCGAGAAAGAGATAAGCCACGGCAGGGTGTCGTGGCAAACACACTGAACTCATTTCGAAATGGGGCCAGCCTGCTCGCGAATGCTTTCGGAGTTGGCTTCATCTCATGGTAGCCGGCTCAAGACGTAAATTGTCCAGGGGGCCGTGCTCGTTTCACTGACCCATCGCGTCGCCTCTTTCCCAGTCGCAAGTGGGCTCTGGACGTCGAGCACTCCCAACCCCGCACTCTCAAATAACTGCCGGTAACGACCATCAGTACAGACGACATCCTCGACGGGACGACGGTCAGGAACGTCTAGCATTACTATGCGGACCCGATCACCGTCACGCGCGTGGCGATTCTCCGGAAAGTCCCGCGTGCTAAAGGATGCCCACTCGTTGACGTAGATTGCTGGTGAAGAGACAACTAAAAACAGGGACCCATCCGGAGCTAGAAGAGTGCGTAGCCCTCTCAGCGCGTCCGCCTTCGCTTCGTCGGTGGGATGTTGTCAAAGGTGAAGCCCGCCAAAATGACGTCAAACCTGCCTGGCGCGAACTCGCCCACAATGCTACCACGAACAAGGTAGAACTCACCCGAAGGGTCAAGTGCGCGCGCTTGATCCAGCATTGGTTGCGAGATGTCTACGCCAATGACCTCTAGCCCAAGATTTTTGAGGAATCGAGTCGATCGACCGGTTCCGCAGCCGAAGTCGAGCGCTCGACGGCCGTGGTTGTAGCGGCGAATCAAAGCAGGCAAGTCGCGAAACGCCAGGTAGTACGTTCCAGGAAATTGAAGCGTCGCATATGCGCGCGCACGCTCCTCGTCTTCATACACGTTGCCGAACGCACGATTCATGAGAGACCCTACCACTCCTTGAACTCGCCCGCGTGTTCGTGCGTTTCGATCACGTTGCCCGATGCATCGTAAACGCGGATCACAGCATCATGTGAGCAACTGCGAAACTTCGCGCAATCCCCAAAAATGGAAGAAAGCATCTGAGGGGAAAGAAAGCGGGGACGCGCCCGAAAAGAAAAAACGCGACGCGTCCCCTGTTCCCCCCAGAACTGAAGACTATTCGGATAGCGGGTTCTTTTGGACGTATCGGGCGAGAGAGGGGGCGGTGATGCCTATTTTTTCCCAGATATGAGATCTCAAAGGGCGAAAATTGATAGTTGGTGGGAGAAGTAGCCTGAGCGCCTGGACCTGTTTTGAGACCGCCCTGGCTGCTTTTTAGGCCGCTGCCCTTCATTTTTTTTTGACCGCGCCTTGGAGATAACGGCTCCAGCAAAGCCGGTTGGAGTTGGGGCTGCGTCTCAGCCGTCGATCGTGAGGGGCGAACAATCTGGATTGTCGATGCACACCGGGACGACGGAAAACGTTTCGTCGTGCACGCGGATGAAAAGCTAACTGCGTTTGTTGAACTTGAAAGAGTCACACGCGAATCATTGCGCTTCCTAAGTTGCGAATAATTCGGCACAATTGCCGCTAGGCGGCACTATGCGCACCAACAATGCTTGATTACCATGGTGCGACTTTATCCTTATTAGTGGTCGCCTGTGGTGCCCGTGGTGCCCGCGCCAGTGGTGGGTTTGGATTCGCCCGTAACACCGCCGCCACCTTTGACGTCTTTTACTGGCTTCAGGTCACGAATTATGGCGTCCTTTATGTCCTTTTTGATTCTGCGCCAAGCGGATCGAACCATATTGATGTTTGGGATTTGTCTCTTCATGTTCAAATGGCCTCCCAATTATTTCGTAGCAACGTTTTAGCGACGAGTCCCGGCGGGAGCAAGCCGAAAAGCTGTTTGATAGCGTGCGTGACCTGATGCGAACAAACCGCTCACCACTCTTTGAAATCGCCCGCGTGCTCGTGCGTCTCGATCACGTTGCCCGCTGCATCGTAAACGCGGATCAGCGCATCGTGTGACCTGCTGCGAAACTTCGCGCAATCCCCAAAAGGGAAGAAAGCGCCTGAGGGGAAAAAAAGCGGGGACGCGCCCGAAAAGAAAAACGCGACGCGTCCCCTGTTCCCCCCAGAACAGAAGACTATTCGGATAGCGGGTCCTTTTGGACGTATCGGGCGAGCGAGGGGGCGGTGACGCCTATTTTTTCCCGATATGAGATCCCTATATGTCCAACAGCATGAAAGGCCGACTTGCGCGCGGGCGAACAATCTTCGTTGCTGACGCACATCGCGACGGAAAGCGTTTCGTTGTGCACGCTGATGAAAAGCTGACTGCGTTTTTGGAACTGGAATCGGCTATTAAAAATTGAATCCGCAGTTTAGTTCACCAGAACTCACGGGGCAGGTCGTCCCAAAAAATAGTCATGGAAGTGGGATGCGCTATTATGTGCACCCGGCCATCGCCACGTATGAAGTGATTTTCGCTCAATTGACGCCAGCCCCGGAGTTTGGAGTCCTGCCCTGTGTTGGGCACGTCGTATGCTTCGAAAATTGCCTTCTTGTCCTCAACACTTAACGGCGAACCGTCGCTCTTTTCGGTGTCGAGTTTTTGTGCTTTGCCGTCGATGAACAGAACAGCCGCTTTCCAGCCACGTGTTTCGAAGTGGTATCGGTCATACCGGATGCCGGACACGCTCCCACTATCGTGACTAGATGGCTTACCAAGAATTGACGCCACTTCTTCGAACGAAGAATTCAGTAAACCTTCTTTAGCTAACACGGAAGAAAGCGGCATCGCTGCGAAGAGAACGAGAATGCGCAATTTTCTCATTAAGTAGTTAATTACATCACACGCGCTGCATTCTGTCCCTTTTGTCCTCCACACAGCAACGACAAAATGTATTGGGAAATCATCGCTGACAATCTCAGCAAAGCCGGTTGGAGTTGGGGCTGTGTCGCAGTCATTGATTCCAACGGGCGAACGATCTGGATTGTTGACGCACATCGCGGCGAACAAAAAATTTCGCTTCTAAAAAACAGTCACCGCGTTTAATAGTGTCGGGGAAACTTATGAAAAATCTTCTTCTGCTAGCGTTTGCTGTGGCGCTCGGTGTTGCCTGTTTTGTTCCGGCGCCAGCTTCGGCTTATTATTACCGTGGACGGTATTACCGATATAATTACCGGGGGCATTACTATCGATATCACGATCACGGGCACTACTATCGGCACCGGACTTGGGTTGTCGGCGTCAATGGGGGGCGTGCAGGGTATTATCGCTATTGGTAAACGGATTATTGTGCGCACCGCGCTCACCATTCTTCGAACTCGCCAGCGTGCTCGTGCGTTTCGATCACGTTGCCAGTCGCATCGTAAACGCGAATCACAGCATCATGTGAGCGGCTGAGAAACTTCGCGTATTCGATGCGTGATCCGGCTTGGTGTACCAGAGTCGACCGAATGGCAGCGCATCGGAGATGAGATCGGATGCCGCGAGAATCCGTTACGGAGTCGGGCGTTTGTCCGCCGCAAATGAAGTACTGGGAAATCATCGCTGACAATCTCAGCAAAAGCCGGTTGGAGCTTGGGCTTCGTCTCAGCGATTGATTCCAACGGGCCAACGATCTGGATTGCAGACGCACACCCCGGTGACGGGCGGCGTTTCGTTGTGCGAGCCGATGAAAAGCTGAGTGCGTTTGTGGAACTTGAATCTGTGATTCACGCTTCGGGCAAATTGGTTTGACAAGCTGGCGAGATTTTTGCAATCTCGCGCCAGTAAACAGGTCTGAATTAGGCGGAGCCTTCTCCCCGCTGGGTTCTTCGCCTCTTCAGGCCACCGTAAATCCAAGGGAAGCTAGTGGGGAACACTGTAAAAAACACCATGAATCCGCTGCGCAAACTGAATACATCAATGACAATATTTTTCCTCGCGCTTGGCCTCTTTTGCCTTGGCCTTTCGCATGCCGCTCGAGCGGTTAGCCCACCGCCCGATGGCGGCTATCCGAACGATAACACTGCTGAGGGAGATCGAGCCCTTTTCAGTCTCACTACCGGTAGGGACAACACGGCTCTTGGTTTTGACGCGCTTTCTAGCGTGACGACCGGAACGGAGAATACTGCCACTGGTTCTGCGGCCTTGAAAAACAACACGGGAAACCGGAACACCGCCGATGGGTATCGGGCGCTATTTAAGAACACCGGCAGCGATAACACGGCCGTGGGTTTCGAAGCGCTCGAGCAGAATACGAGCGCCATAAACAATGTCGCTATTGGCTCTGAAGCGCTCGGCGATGATATGACGGGCTTTCAGAACGTTGCTGTGGGGGCTGGCGCGCTAGAACAAGCCACCACCGGCAGTAGGAATATTGGAATAGGCTTCCTGGCTGGTGAAAGCGTTGTCGCAGGCAACGACAATATCTATATTGGCAATATTGGCGGTGGTAGGCGCGGCGGTATTGACTTTTCGGGGAGTATCCGCATTGGCACCCAGGGCATACAAAATTTAACCAGAATCGCCGGGATTTTTGGGGCGGCCCTCTTCAACGGAACGCCAGTCTACATCGATTCCAGTGGCCAGCTTGGAACGACTCCCTCATCGGTGCGATTCAAGGAAGAAATCGCGCCGATGAATAAAGCTAGCGAAACACTGTATGCGCTAAAGCCGGTTACGTTCCGCTACCGCAATGAGATTGATCCGACGGGGACGCGTCAGCTAGGCCTTGTAGCGGAGGATGTTGAAAAGATTAATCCTGACCTGGTCGTCCGCGATGCCGATGGCAAGCCATACAGCGTGCGCTACGACCAAGTGAACGCGATGCTGCTCAATGAGTTCCTTAAAGAGCATCGCACTGTGCAAGGGCAGCAGAAGGAAATTGACGCTCTCAAAGCAGAGCTAAGAGAACAAAAAACGCTCATCCAAAAAGTGAGCGCACAGTTTGAAGCGAGCAAACCTGCGCCGCAAGTGGTCAACAGTCCCTAAAGCCGCGGCTGCCCTAACAGCAGCAGCATTTCACAATCAGCCGTCCCGCTTCACCGCGTGGCGGCTTTTTGTTTCGTGCGCGTAACGCTCATCGCTCTTTGAATCGCCCGCGTCCTCGTGTTTTTCGCCCACTTTGCCAGCTTCATCGCAAACGCGAACCGCAGTGTTGTGTGAGCGACTGCGAAACTTCGCGTAGTCGATTGCATCCCGCTCGTCATACCACAGCCGACCAAGTGGCAGCGCATCGGAAATCAGATCGATGCCGCGATGATCCTTGCGCGGGCGAACCGTAACTGTGCATGGACCGGACAGCGGGTCTGCTGCCGACCGAAGCCGGGACTGACCGGCCAGTGATCTCATTTTGGCGCCTTGGTCCGATTTGACGCTGCCGCCTTCCACATCCCCTTTTGCAAAACAAAGGCGTCGGTGAACACGATATTGGGCTCAACTGGGTCTCCCTTAAAGGTGCCATCTTGCGCGGCCATGCCGGTGACGATCGCCGCATCGCCATAAGTATACACTTTCATATTCGACAGCTTGATGGTTTTAAACTTCAGATCGCCTGACTTCAACACGGCCAGAGTGCCCGATTTGTCAGACTGATGCCCGCCTTCATCGGTGTCGACGTACGTATCGACCAGGATCGCCTCGAGCTTTGCCGTGTCAGCCTGCACCAACGCCTCCACCCATACATTCTCGAGTGCGATCAGCACCTTCGCCACATGTCCCGATTGCGCCCGGGCTCCGGGCACGCTCACAAACGCTATAGTCAAGGCAATGATGAGTTGTCGTGTCATTGGATGTCCTTATGAAATCCGCTTGCGCCAGTCGTGATCCACCTCTCGAAAAGTCGTTTTAGCGGAAAGTGCAACGCGATGCGAGCAAAACTCACAGTTTTTGAAATCGCGCCCGTGCTTATGCGTTTCGATCACGTTGCCCGCTTTATCGTAAACGCGAATCACGGCATCATGTGATCGGCTGTAGAACTTTGCGTAGCCTTGGTTAGAAATGGTTCGCGCAGTCGCGCCTAACGTTTCGATTCCAAATCCTCGATTCCCTTCCGTTTCAATTCTTGCATTGTCCTTTCTGCTTTTCTTCGGTAATAGCCCGGGTCGGACACCAGGTTGATATAGTAGACAATCAAGAATAGGGTTTGCATCTGACTGGCGTTCCAGCCCACGATGGCAAAATCAACCTTTCTGCTCCAATTACGCTAAAGCTCCTTCCGCCCATTGCTTCCGGTTCGCCCCCGCAGCCGTTGCCTGCGCTAGCTGGGCCGCCGGTAGTAACATCGAGTCATTAATTTCCCGATGCGCTACAAGCTTCTATGTCTCGTTCTGCTGCTGGAAATGCTCGTAGTGTCGGCCCCGATCCTGCGTGCTACCGACTTGAGGGGAGGTGTCGTCGGGGGACCACAATTCAGATGCGAATTCTGAATTCACGCGTTAAACTCTGGCGCGCGAAAAAGTTCCGGGGGTATAGCTCAGCTGGTAGAGCGTCTCGTTCGCAATGAGAAGGCCAGGGGTTCGAATCCCCTTACCTCCAGCCCCGAAAGCTTTCGGGGCTGTCACGCCGGAGGTCGCCGCGGCGACCGTAGGCGGATTTTGAACTTCCCTCGCCTCAAAAGACTACGGCTTGGCAGGCCAGGCCTTCGCTTTGAGGCACGAAAGGCGGGGCTGTCGCGCCGAAGATCGCCGCCAGCGCCCTGCTCAGTGGCACCGGATGGCGTCACCGGCTCAGCCGGCCAGCTAACACTGGGCCAGCACTAGCGGGGACGACGGTTGCTGTTTGTGGCAGTTGTCCGAATCGCCTCGTGGCCCAGATCTCAGTAAGGCGAACGAAAAAGTATGCAAATATGACAGGCCAAAGCACCAGCAGGGTGATGTCGCGGCCGAGGTTGAAGGTAAGGCCGGCGCCAAGCATGAACAACGCCAGGCGCAGCAGCGATTTTCTTTGTTCCCACCAGCGGATCAGCAGACCGGTCCAAAGCGCCATCAGTATGCCGGCTGCCACTGGACCAAGGATTTGGCCAAAGTTCAAAACGCCGCCGCCGATCATTCCAGTGGAAATCGTGGTGTTCACACCCAGCTCCCCTTCTTCACTCCCGAAGCCGCGCCACATCGCGTAGTCAATTCCAATCAACGGCTTTGAGGGCCAAATCACGCGCGGAACAAAATTGAGTAGCTCACTCAAATATCTTGCGCCATACGCTGGAGACGTATCGCCGGAATCCAGGTAAGCGTTCACAAAGCAAAGCTCCTGAATCATGTTGAGCGCTTTTTGCCGGAAATCTTCGTCGACGAGTTCGTACGGATTCTTAGCAGCCAGCAACTCTCTGAAGCCAGTGGCGCGAAACACCGTCACGAACCTGGAACCTTGATCCAGGCAGACGAACGCCACCGCCAGAATGGCCAATCTCATGATCAGCGGATGCCGGCCATACAACAAATATGTCAGCATAAAAGGCGAGACCGCCGCAAGAAAGTGGCTGCGCGCTCCTTCGAAAAGGAAATATGGGAGCGTAATGGCGAACATTGCGCCAGCGAGGACCCGCCAGAAGGTACTACGCTGAAAAAATATCAAAACGCCAAGAAACGCTGTTACGGCGTTAAAGACATACGCTGCTGAGGCGATCAGAAAGCCGGTCGCCGAACTTTCCACTGCACCACGCCCCCACATCGTCGCGCCTGCGCGGGAATCGATCGGGAACACCGCGCCGATCACATCACCACCCATCCGAGCGATACCAATCGCAAAGAGCAGAAGCCAAATCGTCCCGGCGGCCATTAAGATCTGTTCAGGGGTCAAGCGCTGCATGGCAAAAACGCCGGTACTTCGCCGGCTGAGAACCCAACGTGCTGCCGCCGGCACGAAAACGCGGAACCCGATCAAAAACAACAGTACCTGCCCATAACTTTGGCCTAACAAGAAAGGAGGCAGGTATTCATATTCCTCCGGATTAAGAAAAGGATCGACGAAATACCATGCGAAGACCGTAACGTACACCGCGATTGCGATGCCGGAGCTATCTCGCCGGAGCAGCTTGACGCAACTTTCCACCGTCAAGATCAGCAACGCGGCGGCAGCAAGATAGAACGTCAACTCATGCGTGACCATGGAGCAGGAAACCGAGGCGCACAGTATAAGTAAAAAAAGGGAAAGTTAAAGGCATCATTACCGTCCTGGATCCGCTGCAAGCCACATGATACCATCATTGGTGCGATGGGCTCCACAGCTCTGCACCCAGCTTTTGTAGCCGCTCAGCAAGCGCCTGGATTGTGAATTCATCACGCAAACGTGACGCGCCAGCAAGCTTTTGCAGCCGATCCGTATCCCCGATGCAATCGCGAACGGCGGCTGCGATGCACGCGGCAGTCGGTTCCTCGAGAACGATTCCGTCGAGGCCGTTGTCCACGACCTTGCCACAAAATTTCGAGGCGATAACGGGCAATCCATGCGCCTGCGCTTCGAGCTGCGTAATCGCAAATCCATCGGAGAGCGTCGGGAGAATGAATACATCCGCATCTCTGTAAAACTCACTTGCCTGGTTGCGCGTTACGGGGCCAAACCATTTCACGCGCCCGGCATTCCCGATTGGGCTGGCGTGTGTGGTTTCCACAGGGCCAACCATCCAAAATTCAACCGGCTCATCACGCAGAATTCGAGCGGCTTCCAATAACCTCGCCGCGCCCTTGCGCAGATTGATTAGGCCAAGGAAGAGCACGCGCATCGGACGCTCTTGGGTAAAGCGCGCGGGATACGATCGCGCGCCTCTGACGTCCTTGGCCGCCGGAGCCTCGGCGAAGGCGGCTGGCGTTTCGTATGCCAGCGGAATGATTGATATCTTTTCGGCTGAAACTCCGCGGCGAATTAACGCTTCCCGCGACCATTCGGAGTTCACAACGATCCGGTCGGCAAGCTTGCACTCCTCACGCCACAGAGTCCAATATTCGGGCGGCGCGGGCTGCCAGCCAGCAGCTAGTTCACGCACGCGCGCTGCCTCTTCCGCTACGATCGCTTCTTCTTCCGGGCCAGGATCGATTTGGACAAGCAGCGTCTTGCACCCATGTGCTTTTGCGTACCGAAACGGTTCAAGAGCGGTGTAGCTGTAGCTCAATAGGATAGGTTGAGAGTTGAGAGTTGAGAGTTGAGAGCGAAGAAATGAAACGACTTTGCGTTGGAACCAGTTGTTGCGCGCAATTATTTTTGTCCATCCCCTGAGGCGACGCGCGCGTGCAAGCATCTCAAACACGATCAATGACGAATTGAATTCTTTCACTGGTGCGTCTCGCAGCTGGTCGTGAAATCTCGCTGCGAGATTTGACCCGCCACCGCAGATTTTCCCAAGCAAAGACGAGGGCGGGACCCACGCATCGGTTAGCAGATATGCGAGCATGTCCACGCGAAGTAATGCCCGGGGAATGGCATAGTGTTCACGCGCGCCCAACTGACAGCAAAGCCACTTCACTGTTTTAACGCTCATCACATAGATAGCACTGTCATGTTGAGCGAAGCGAAACATCTCGGTTTGTTTGCCTCGTGGATCACTTCAAAAGTCTTAATCCGAGATTCTTCGCTTCGCTCAGAATGACAATTCTGTGAGCGTTCATGGCAACGAAAGCCAGCGTTTATAACTTCTCCATGAAACAGGCCTGCGCTTTCGAAGACAATACGGAACCCCAGCCAACGCCTGCCACCACCATGCGGGTTCGCGAATTACCCACGACCAGCCTCGCTTGCAGGCATAACGGAACTGGGAGAAAACGCGCCACGCAACCATTCCAAGTGCGAAGGGAAAAGGACACCGCATCAGTGTGCTCCACAATTCATTGCGCGCGTGCCGATGATGCACCCGTATTTCATTGCGGGCCTGCCCGGAGTAATGATGACGGATGGAGATAACCGGAGAAAAAGACACGTCATAACCCGCCGCCACACATTGCAGGGCGTAGTCCGGCTCTTCATACATGTGAAAGAATCGCGGCTCAAACCCGGGCAGCTGGAGATAAGTGGATCGGCGCAGGACGGCGCCGGAGTTAGCAAACGAACGCGTCAAATGTTCCGGGCCGAATTCCGTTTGCGAAAGCGTTTCGGGATATTCATCGCTTCGCTGCGGAAAGTGAAGAACAGCCAAATTTGGTTTTTTCTCAAAGAAACGACTGACGAGCGCGATGCAATCCATCTGCTCCGGGTAGCTGTCGTCGTCGAGCGCGAACACAAGATCCGCCCTCGCCTGCCGCATCATAACATCCCGACAAGCAACAGACCCGCGCGCGTTCTTGTTTATGATCACTGTTGCGCGCGGAACGTGCCTCCGGATGACGTTGATTGTGTCATCTGCATAGCCGTCGGCGGTGATCAACACTTCAAGAGGCGGGGGATTGAGCGCGGCAATTATTTCACAGGTACGCTGTAAAGCCTCTGCGCGGTTGCGCGTTGTGATCATGATTGAAACAGTCAATTGCTCGCTTCAATTTTGTTGGATTTTTACCAAAGACTCCTTTAACGCAAACGTGTCTTGGTCGCTGTCGATCCACCAGTACCCCCTGGCGTTCAACAACTGACGTGATGCCAGGCGTTCGGCTTTACTCAGATGCAGCGACTCAAAGTTGAGCACGTCAGGTTCAACACCGGCATCAAAAAACCACTTCAGTATCTGATAATCCATGCCCTCTGTGTCCACCTGAAGGAGATGGAGGCGTTCGCCATGAAATCTCTTCACCAGGGAACCCACAGAAACCGAACATACTTCGAGCTCGCGAACTTCCTTCGCATCGGATCCAAATCGGCGGTGATGTTGAGCGATAAGGCTTGCCTTCGGCGACGCGGCCGAACCGGGCACATAAAGTTTTACCACACCATCGTGCTCTGCCACCGCGGCGTTGATTAGACAGATTCTTGGATTAGTTGCATAGCGCTCCACCAAACGCTCGTACGGAATTTTTTGCGGTTCCACCAAGATGGCCGAAACGTTTTCGTTTTGAAGAACCTCCAAAAGTGGATCACAAGCGTGTCCGTCAAATGCCCCAATTTGGAGGACACGAATTGTCCCCTCTCGCCTTGCCCGTAAGAGAGCGAATCCTAAGACGAGAAGATTCCCGTGGACCTCTGGCCAGCGGTAGTCGCGCGCTAGTCTGTAGCCGCACTTTCCAAACAAACGTCCAAGTTGGTACCTGAGGTTAATGGACATTTTGGTCTCGTAACTTGGTACTTACGATCTCGTGGAGCTTTGCAAACACTTTTGAGTTGTCAGTATCCGCCAAAATTCCGGACTCAAGCCATGCGTCGTTAATGGAGCGGAACTTCGTTTGGTCCTGATCCAGGGCAAATTCTATAGTGCGACGAGGCGAAAAACCGAAGTCTGCCGGATCCACCCACTTTGCGTTGCGCAGGAACTCATTACGAACTGTGGGATGCGCATGATAAACTGGAATGCAGCCAGCTCTGACTGCGTTTACAAACTTTTCAGTGAAGTAGTGCGGCTCTACGCAGTTTTCCAGACACACCGCTACCTTAAACGTGGACAGAAACTCGATGGGCGGCCCATCGGAAAACTGTCTGGGAGAAGATCGCCCCTGATAGTTCGCGGGCGGGCCAGACCGCCAAATGGCCGGAAAATGGCGGAAGTTCGCCCAGGCGTCGGGCTTACCGAACAGCTCGACGCGCCGGTCTGTTATCATCCGATTCCGGGTCCGGAAGTGAGACTTAAGGAACCAAAGACGTCCACCGAAATTGTTGACGGTAGCAACTGCGGCATGTCTTACCGAAGGTACTCGTGGCCGCGACAAGCTTCCACTATAGGTTGGATGCGGGAGGCGGTAGGTTGGGTCCGGATGCGCGTAGAAAGCTCGTTCCGAAGCGTGGAGCTCTCGAACAAGCCGCTTCCCAACAGGATGCGAATGGAAATGGTGATGCCAGGAAGGTTCAATCGTGAACCAGAGCTTCGGGCCGTCGAATCTGAGCAGTTCGTCACTTGGATCGTACAGCACAAGTAAAGCATCCGCTTTCGCAAGGGGCACGCGCGGCGAATAGAGGATGGCGCCGACCCGAAAATCATCGCATGAATCGGCCTTGAACTGCTGCGAGACGATTCTACAGCTGTATTCCGTCTTCGTATTCAGGATCGGCCCGCCTCCGTATCGACCAGTTTGTTTTTACTCACCCCTGGGGAATCCATTGCCTCACAATTGTCCGATTCCGCGAAGCGACCGAGCCCCGCCCTTGCACACTCATAATCAACTTCGTGCCCGGCAATACATGCTGATCGATGAACGTGTCCTGTCCGAACTGGCTTAAGGCGTCCACGAAACTCCATCTTCGCTTTGCTGCCAACTGACACGACAATTCAGCACAATGTCAACCGTTCAACGGCAGCGCGGCGGGCTTGACCCACATCACGTCGGTAAACGCGGCTCGCCCCAACTCATCTTTCGTACACGGATAGATGTCGAACAGAGCGAAACCCAGCTCCTCCACCATCGTTTGATTCAGCTCGCACAAGCTGGTCTGATTGTCATATTGAGGGAGGATACAAATCTCGGTATAAAACGCTGCTACCCGCTGGGCGAAGGTCTTCTTTCCGCCCGCCACCAGGAGGCGCTCGGCGCCCTGGATGTCAGCTTTGATCAGTAGCATCCCATTGGGCTCGAATTTGGCGGCCCAATCGTCGAGGGTCATCGCCTGCACCTGCACCTGCGACAGATGCTGCTGCACCGGATCGTATGGCGATTGGCCGGGAGCCAGATTGTCCAGCAGAGAATTAGTCTGCTCGCCGACGTTCAGGTGAAAGCTGACGATCCCGGTCGTGTCACCAAGTGCTATTTCATGCACCTGGACGTTTGGCCGTCCGTTCATTCTGCGGCGCAGCACCGCGGCACTGTCTGGTGTAGGCTCGAAGGCATGAATCTTTGCTCCCGGCGCGTAATCCAACAGCTTGTCCACGGTGTAGCCATGATGGGCGCCGATGTCCAGAATCGCCGCAGGCTTAATTTTTCGATAGATCTGGCCCATGGAATAGTACCCATCGGGCATGTTGAGCAGGTCTTTGACACGGTGGACGATACGCCGCTGAATGCGGCTGGTCATGCGATTGCGGGACAGAATGTGGTGGAGCAGGCGAAGCATCGCGGCGGACTATAATATGCCATCTGAGAGCATCAAAGTGATGTGACGGAAGGCTCGCGGCTGGCCCCTTCCGCAATAGCCTCACGAATTGCGCAACTATGTTCAAGGGTATTGATCAGAAGGCGCTAGAACGAAGGGCCGACCAGATGACCAGAAGGTATGTTAATGCCGCGCCAGCCTGGCTTACTAAGCAACCTGTGTTTGAAAATATGAAGGGATGAAAAGCCCCGACATCAATAAATCGCCCCGGTAGAATTGTCGAAATTTTCCGAGCGTAATTCTTGTAGCGGGGAGCTCATGGATTGCTGGACCTGGGGCAGGTTCTTTAATTTCTTCAGAATTCCTGCGAGCTTATTGCGCACGAACTTTTAGATGGTCTGATTCAGTGGCGGACAGCGTCGCTCCGATCTCATCATCCGGTCAACCAAGCATGAATTCTTTCTTGAGGCTTGGGGTGACCAGGCGTGTCCGCCGGATGCATCCCAAAAACATCCGCATGGTTTGTATCCGATGGTGCCGGCCGCTGGCACTGTTTCCGTGGCCGATACGGTAAACCGCGGCATTGAATGGAACGATCGCGAGGCGGTGTCCCAAGTAAGCAAACTGCGCCTCGGCACGGTTCGTGGTGTCGTTCAATAGCAGTGTGCCGGTTGCCGCGCCAGGAACCAGCGAGTATGGATCAGCGGCTTCGATTTGTTGGCTTACCTCGTCGAATTCTGTGCCGTCGCACGAATGGAGAAATGGGCCAGTTTTATCCGCCAGGTCGCTTCTAATTATCAAACACGAACCAGAGCTGCGATCGAAACGTTCCGTACGCTGGATCAAACGGGGGAAGCTTGAACGCCAGACCCAGCCATACTTGATGCGATACCCAGCTTCATCTTCTGCCGAAACGAGCCACTCCACCAGGCGCGAACTGACCAGGTCATCCCAATCAAGCTTCATCACATATTGGGGATTCCATGTTGATTTTGCGTGGTCCCAAGCCGTCGCCAATTTGATCATCTTATCTTTAACTGCCGCAACCCAACGTCCGTGTTCTAGAGATGGCAAAGGATGATCAAGTGATAAGAATTTGAATCTTGGATCTTGCGGCAGTTGAAAATCCGGAGGCTCGTGGCCGGCCACTACCACGCAATAGCTTCCATCAGTTGAATTGAATATGGCGGACAGTGTTTGCTTAAAATAGGCGCAGGCAAGATGCCAATTCTTTACCCTTCTTGGCGACGCGATGGCAATCAAGAAAACCATTCGTGGTCTGTGGCTCATCGCAAGGCAAGTTTCACCTATTACACCGACTTGCCAATAGTGCGTCGCAACCGGCGTTGGAATTTGCCGGCCAGCACACGTCGTTCCTCATTCAAGACTGCCAACCAAGCTCCTACGTCGCCGTGATGTCTGCGATGATGCTCCAGCCGGGCAATCGTGAACGGACGCGAATACGCCCTGCGATCAAATAGAAGTGGCTTGCGCCCACAAAAATGAGCCACGCGCGGGCGGCCAATCCCTTTCGGGAAATGCCAGCCGGCCCCAGAACAGTCTTTCATCAGTTCCGCTTTTCCATGATGTCCCCAAACGTGTTGTAGATTCGAGATAACCGTGTTGATTTCTCTGCGTTGCGTCATGGAGTGAACAAAGTAATTTAGCAGGGGCTGCTCGTAGAAATCACCAAATAACCCAGGCGCTTCCTTCCCCCAGCGCTCTACCTCCGTCCATTTTCGGAATGGGATAACGTCGCGCCTGCATCCGAAGGCCCCGGAAGAAAAGTAGGCATTTCCACGCCAATCAAACTCGGCATCGAAGTTTCGTAACTTTTGCGGATCAAAATAAAAATGCGGCAGCCAGGGTGGAACTTCTTGGGCATCTGGTGGGATAGAAATCTCGCTCCAGAAAACCTGAAAATCGACGTCGGTGCGGACTTGTGGAGTAAAGTCTCCCCAGACAATCGCGTCCGAATCCAGCCAGACGTAATATTCAAACGGACCCTCCCACATCGCCGCCAGTTTCGCCCGGCCATCCCCGCCGATAAGCTTGCGCATATCTGGCGAGGACAGATCAACAACGCGCAACGGGATCACACCATATTCATTCACTAAATCTGAAACATCGAACGGACCGTCCACAACCAGGCAAATTGGCACCTCGGGGCAATAATGCCTCATGCTCGCCAGCGTTGCCTGAACCATGAATTTGTCTGCCGCATGGCAGCCGGTCACAAAACCAAACGGCGCTTGCACTTTCATGTCACGAGTGCTGTTCGGGCGCCAAATTTTTGCAGCGCATATGGCTCTCAATCCCCTGCTCCGCTAATGCCGTCGAAAGAAGCGCTGCATATTCATAGCTGCCTCCGGAAAAATGCGGGTTGAGATGTAGAACCCTCACAAAGCTAAAAGGAAAGTAATTGGCTGCACCTTTCGAATGACCTAGCAGAACAACTTCGGATTTTCCGGAAAAGTATGGTGGATATGACTTCGATTTCGATCTTTTTGCTCCCCGTCGGTCCACGACGTTTTCATTGCAAGTCGCGCGCCTCTGGCGTTCTCAAAGACGCGGACCCGCTCGTCCCAGAATCCTTCATCACTCTTCCATAAAGCGACACCCGGAAGGCCTTCGGAAGCACAGAACAACGCCGGTTTCAGCGGATGAATGTGTGGCCGCTTTGTGCCGCCAAAGGAAAGTAGAACATCGTCGTAGTTCCGAACTTGTGAAAGATCTGAGATCCCAATCTTCGCGGCTACCTCGAAGACGCGTTCCAGATGCTCGCTCGTGAACGCGTACGCCCCGATCAACACGTCCACGTCTGCTTCTCGTCCGGTTACGTGATGAAACGGGCTGCCATTCGAGGACGTAGTACCCGGGAGATACATGTGTCCGATAATTCCATGCGGACATTGCTCGTCAGCAAGGAGCAACCCAAAGAAATTTTTCCATTGTCCCGGGGTGAGGAAGATATCGTCGTCGATCGCCAGAACGTACTCCGCTCCGATCTGTCTGGCGAGGACTAGCCGGTGGCCGGGTTGTGTTGGAGTTGTTTCGTCAATAAGGGTCAAGCGGGGATCTGTCGATGTTATCCAGTCTCGAATTTTGATTTCTGGATTGCTATTGGACACAATGACTCGGGTGACAAACCGGTTCCGCAGCGCGCCCTCGACGAGAAGCCACATATTTTGCGGGCGATTGTGAGTCAAAAGCACCACCGCGCACGTTTTGCCCCCGATGGGAGGTGCCCCCCGTACTGAACCGCAGCGTGATCTTCAAACGAATATATCCCACCAGCAAGTGCGCTCCCTGCACTAATGTCCACAGTTTGTGGCGCCACGTGTGTCGGTACGGTAACGTTCGCCACAAATAACTAATCTGTAAGGGCAGGAACGCCTTCATGAATAATCCGGTGGCAACTCTGATGTACGCTTAACTGCCGGCACTTTTTTGAAAAGCATTTCTTAAATGGCTTTTCAGGCGAATGCTGGTCTGGGAACAACGTGTACCAGCGCCATCCGACACCGAAGTGGGAACGTCCGGAACAGATAAGTGAACTGCGATCGCAAAAAACCGGGCATCAAAGGTGGTGGCGTCATTGAATCACGAAGTAGCTAACAACTTCTGGTAAAGCTCAGAGTATCGCCCTGCCATTGCCACATCTGTGAAGTGATCAATGATACGCCGTCGCGCGGCAACGCCCATGATCTGCCGTTCCGTCGGGTGTTGTGACATCCACTGGAGCATCCGGGTCAGACCCGAGACGCTTCCGATCTCCGGTTCGAGAAGACCGGTCTTGCCATGTTCCACCACATCGGTTAACCCCCCAGCCGCATAGGCCACTACCGGAGTTTCACAAGCCATGGCTTCCATCGCAGTGTTGCCGAAAGTCTCTGCTCGACTCGGGCTAACGAAGACATCCACCGCCGAATAAAAAAGATTCTGTAGGCGGGAGCTTTGCAATACTCCCAGCTGTAACATCTCGGTGACACTCGAACTGGGCCAGCGACCCGCGCCAAATGTCAGCAATAGCGTCGGTTCGGGTAAGGCTCGCACTGCCTCAACCAGCAGCCGCGCCCCTTTACGTTCTTCCGAAAAGTCAGAGCAGGCGAATCCGATCACGAAACGGTCATCTGGTATGCCGAGCGCACTTCGCGCAATCCGCTTCTCTACGGGCCGATACTGTTCCGGGTCCAGCCCGAGATGAATCGTACGAATTGACTTCGCGTACTTTGCCAGGCCGGAACGGCGAATTTGAGATGTGGTCCACTCACTATTTCCAACCAGGTGCAAATTCACTCGTGAATAGGAACGCTCCTTGATCCCAAAGAAGCGATAGGTCTCATCGAAACGAGCGGGTCTTTTGAGTTGCGGGCAATCGCCGCAATGACGGGTGAAGTGGTCGCACTCACCGGGATAATGACATCCCCCCGTGACCGGAATGAGATCGTGGATTGACCAGACCAGCGGTAGCCCGGCCGGGAGCGAGTCAAGAAAGCTTGGCAGATCCAGCCATCTGGCTACCCAGTGGAGGTTAACGATGCCGGGCAGAGGTCCCAGCTTTTGTATTGGCGTTCGGCGTACCCAACGCGGACTGCTCACGAACCCATCCCTGGCCTCACGATGGCGACGCCAGCGATTGGCCAGGACCACAGCATTCCTCCAAAAGAACGTACGGTTTTGAAACGCTGGTACCATCGCGGCATTTAATGGCTGACCTTCTCCAAAATAAAGACGGCTGTTTATTCCCGCTTTGCACAGCGCGGAATGCAATCGCTGAGCTGCGGTGCCAGCCCCTCCAGTTAACTGAGAAGTGAAATGCGCTACCACAACAAATTCTCGTGCATCATTTTCTCTGAAATATTGCCAGGTTCGGGCAATAGCCCCACAGCGCAAATCGGGAGGCTTTCAAGATGCGACGGCAAGCGAGATTTGCTCCCGGATGATCGTCTACGTCGTGAAACGCAATCATTCCTCCGGGAGTCAGTAATGGGCCCCACACTTTAAAGTCGAACCAGGTATTCCAGTAATCATGAATAGCATCAACGAACACCACACTGAAATTTTCCTGCCCAAGAGCCCTGGCCGCGTCACCCGAGGACATTCGGATATGTTTCACGTTAGGCAATCCTCGCGTGCGCTCTCGCATGGCCTGCAGGTCCGCTTCGTCCCCTGAAGGGTCGCAGTACGGATCGACCACATACAAAGGCCGCTGCGTCGCCATGGCTATGGCGACAGTCGTCACCCCTCGCCACGCTCCGAGCTCAACAATCGGCAGGTCCAGATAGTCCGTTGCCTGGATGGCCCGGAGCAGAAGCTCCCGTTGTCCCGAAGTGACGGTCGTGTCCGGAAAAGTCGCGCCGCGATCAGGCAGGTATTCCTTCAACCGGCTTGTGTCACAGCAACGAGTGATCGGCGTAAACGTTAGTCTGGCCAGTAGGTGAAACAGCTCCAAAGGAAGGCGCCAGCACAAATCGCGAAGTGGCCGCGCGAGTTTTCGCAACTGGTTAGGATCAAGTGGTGCGCTCAAGAATCGGCTGGTTGCTGCGCTCACCATGCTTGAATCGATCGAGCGTCCGCTCATAGCTCTTCTCGTATCGTTTAATCGTGTCCCGCCAGAGAAATTCCTCCGAGACGAGCCGGCAATTCTCGCCCAGGCGACGGCACTCTTGCGGATCGGCAATCAAGTCCAGCAGGGCTGCGGCAAGTTCCTTCGGTTTGAGTGCTGCCTCGTTCCGTGTTCGGTCTAACTGACCAAGCAACAACGCGCCTTCACCCGCTCCTAAGAGCTCTTGCAGTACTGGCACGTTTCGACCCACGACAGGTTTTCCGTAGCGTCCCGCTTCCATGAATACAAGCCCGAAAGATTCACCCTCTGACGGCACGCACAAGCAGGTGCAGCCTGCCAGCGCATCGTGCTTCACCTTGTCCGAGGTGAAGTCGAGTTCGACGATACCTTCCACGTTCTTTGCCATGGTCGCGGAACTGCCCGGGCCCATGCAAACCAGGCTGACCTCCGGTCGCTGACGTCGAACAATCTTGAAGGCGTCGACGAGCAACGGGTAGCCCTTTTGCGGATCCTTTCGCCCAATAAACAAGATAAACGGGCCATGAACTCCGGTCCTATCACGAAACTGTTTAGCGTTGCCGTCGGACCGATCTTCAATACCGATGCCGACGACGTCGATGACGCAGCCGTCTAACTTCTCTCTCAAGTACTGCGCTTCGTACTGAGTGTAAGCAAGCAAACGATTCGCTTGCCTGTACAGGCGAAGGTCTAATGGTGAATCTCCGACGTGATGCGGGTGGCAGGTGGGGGAGACAACAAAGGGAATGCCCCAGTGTTTCGCAGCGGCGGCGGCGGCAAAACCATTCAACGGCGGTGCTTCACCGATGTGATGAATAAGATCAACACCGCGAAAAGCGAGACGCGCAGGTTTTCTGGAAACGACCTTATACAGCTCCACCGCAATGGCCTGGAACCTGGGCCGGGCGACGAGCTTGCCCAACAGCCAGAGGACCGGACGCCAGGCCCTGGCAAAGCTAAGCGGTCTGACCGGAATATTTTTAACCGACAGGCTGGCAGCGCGCTCATTGAAAAATAGATAATCGCGCCCGTGAGGAACGCGTGTCGCGGCCCGCGTGACAACCACTACATCGTGCCCACGGCGCTGTAACGCCCAGCACAATTGCTCAGCGTATGCCTGAAGTCCGCCAGTTTCCGGTTTGAAGCACCAAATGCTAATGCCGATTTTGAGTCTTCGCTGCGTCATTTTGGGAAAGCTATCAAAGCGAAACCTGCAGATCTTGACGCTCCAAATCTTGATTCCGCGGTTCAGCGCTTAGTAGTGACTGGTAAAGTGTGACGTAGGCGGCAGCGTTTTTGGAGTAGGAAAAATGCTCATGCACCCAGGCTTCGGAGGAGCTCTGCCAGTGATGTCTTAGCGCCTCGTCTTCGAAGAGTTTTCGTATGGCTTCGGACAGAGCCTGGGTGTTTTCGCGCTCGACCAATATTCCATTGAGACCGCACTTAACGATGTCCGGGATCCCTCCGGTGTTAAACCCCGCGACGACGGTGCCGCAGGCTATAGCTTCCAGGGCACTCTGGCCGAATGCCTCCTCCAACGACGGAATGACGAACACATCCGCTGCCTGGTAAAGCAATGTTTGCAGCTCATCGCTTTCAATCCGGCCAAAATGGGTATGCCGGCATTCGGAGCCCGCTTGAAAATGCCCCGCTCCCATTGTCAAAAGGCGAATAGGCCGCTGGCAGCGGACATTCGCGAGTGCGTCCCGCAAATAGCGCCCGCCTTTGTGCGGCAAGCTCAGGTCATGCGCGGCAAACGACAGGACCGGCTCTTCCGCGCCAATGCCGAGCGCTTCGCGCGCCTCCCGTCGCTTTCGAGGCGAGTATACGTTCTGATCCAAACCATAATGGATTACCTCGACTGTTCTACCTTTGGTTAGGGCGCTATGCCTGGCTTTTTCGCCGCTCCAAACGCTGTTGGCCACGAAAGCCAAACGCCCCCGCGGCGGTCTTAAATACGCCATCTCTTTCATGCGAAAGATCCGATGCGAATAGTCGTTTGGTCGCTGTGAATCCATGATCGGACAACAACCACATGCGGTTTCAAACCGGCGACACGAGCCCGGGTAGTCACAGCCTCCGGTTATCGGACTCAGATCGTGGAGTGTAATGACCACCGGTTTGGAGAGAGCAAGGCGCCTGAGCAGGGCCGGGAGATCAACAAAATGCTGAACCTTGTGAATATTGATAACATCGGCTTCGGAAATTCGCCTATCAACATTCCGCAGAAGATCAGCGCGCGGATCATTCAATCCACAAATGATCTGCCGGCAATCCTTTCGCGACTGTTTCTCTTGATAACCGATCCACGCGCGCCGGAGAACACGGGCGGCACGATGTCCTGCGCCGGAATTTCCGGCGTATTGAACAACTGATGTGTCGTTGGAATGTTTGTGCCGCACGAGCATCTGGGAATCGACTCCATATTTGCGCAAAGCTATGTGCTGTCGATAGGCCGCACGTGCCGCTCCGCCGGTGGTGTCGTCGGTGGCGAGATGCAGAATCCTCATTTTGTTGCAACGAACCTGATCGCGCGGTGGACCCACGCTTTAAGTCGAAACCACAGTATGAATATGCGGCCTTCCAATGTCAGGCGGTGTGTTCCGCAGAAATGCAAAAATCCGGCCCGTTCTTTTCGCGTTTCGGGACTGGCCTTGAAAAGGTGCCGATAGCGCGTGCGATAAACCTGATAGGCTTTTTGGAAAGTCATGCGGTTTTCTTCGCTGAAATCGAATTCCCAGGAAGCAAAAGTCCAGCCGACCTCTTTTTTCATCACTTCCAGCAGGAGCTGGCCGTGTGCCTTCGCGAGAAGCTCAGCCGGCGTCAGATTCGGAAAAGCTTGTTCAAGGGCGTCCATGTGCGTTTGAAACAGGATACGAAAAAAGAACGGCGAATGTGGAGAGCGCGCAACTCGGTTTCCATCACATCCGCTGTATGTGAACGCGCGAATCATCGCACCGAAATCGAAACAACAAATTCCCAGTTCCCGCGACAACTCGTAGCCCAAAATTTTAGCGCCTCCTCCCAACGACAAAAAAAGAGTATCAAGTCGATGTGCTTTAACAAACTCTCGCAGATCCTCTTTCACCAGGTCCAGATTGGCATCGAGGTCCCGGCCGTCGTTTCGCACCTGGTGGTAGAAAATCTCTGTCTTTTCCGGCCAATAGGCCTTAGCCGCTTGCTTAAACTCAGGCGTTTGTGAAAGAAGTTCGAGCAAGCGCGCCTCGGCGGCAGCAAACCCAACCCTGCGGTCCTGGCAGTATTGTTTAAACTCGCTCTCCGTCCAGGTGAGAAACACGAGCGACGCCTCTTTCGTCGGATTGCGATAAGAACCCGGCGCCCTCTGGAGAATTAAACGGAGAACCAGATGCTCATTTGGCCAATTTTTCTCGTGGAAATCCAGATAATCAGCTTCTTCGTAGGCTCTGCGCAATCGTTCCGCATGCTTTGCGCTGAGGCCGGGAGTCGCATACCCCTGCGTTCCGGACATCGGTCCGTCTCCAAACTCAATTTCGTTAAGTCGCTCGTACTGCTCAGCCAGCAGATAGACGAGCTCCATGTCTCCCATTCGCAAGAAACAAAACGGCCGCCTGGTCGCCATAAGCCGCGACAGCAAGCTCGCCTCCTTTCTTCGAGCAGCCGCACCATCTGCTTTCTCGCCAAACATGCTGCCGCTTGGCGCAGGGCAGCTTTTCAGAAGCTCTTCGTGAAAAGCCATTATTTCACTTAGCCGCGGGATAGCAGCATAAATCCGACGGTCCGACTTACGGGTTCCGAAAGTCGGTCCTGCGGTGATGAGCCAATCCCACCACGTAGCCAACCCAATAATCTAATAATCTCGTTGGTGAAATCGAGCGCATCCAAAGAGGATAGCGTTATGCTCTTGAATTCATTCTGCACCCTCGTAATCACGTCAAAAGCCTGTTTTGTTGAACCGCCAAATATACGCATGCGCTTTAGGGACGCGAAGTGTTAGAATCTGGGACCATGCTTGGCAAAATATCCCGCGCAGCATGCTTTTTCTCGCTTATCTTTAACCTTCGCTTTCAGCACGGGGCGCACCAGATAGTTGATTTCGTCCTCTCAAATCCTCTGATACGACCTTCACAAGTGCCTTCGGAATTGAACCGATTCGCGGAAATCGTCGCTTCAATCTGCCCGAAAAGAGTGTTAGAAATAGGCACCTTCCAAGGAGGAACCCTCTGCATCCTCTGCCGACTGTCCGCTCCGTCGGCCACGATCATTAGCATTGATCTTCCCGGCGGCAAATTCGGCGGAGGACAGAGCAAGCTCCGCTCTTTGCTCTATCACGCGTTCGGGAAATCGTTTCAGAGTGTGCACCTGATTCGTGGGGATTCTCACTCGGAAGAAATCGCCGCCACAGTCAGAGACATAACGGAGTCCCTGGATGTGCTTTTCATTGATGGCGATCATACTTACGAGGGAGTGAAGCGCGATTTTCTCTCTTACTCTCCGCTTGTCCGCCCAGGTGGAATTGTCGCCTTCCATGACATAGCCGAACATCCCAGGGAAACTGACTGTGACGTGTCCCGCTTCTGGAATGAAGTGAAAACGTCATATCGCCATGAAGAAATCATTGAAAACCGGGAACAGGGATGGGCTGGCATTGGCGTTTTATATGTCTAGTTCACAATGGAATAACTCATCGAGGGCGGGGAAGTGGTTAAGCTTAAACACTGAGTTGTCCTCACACGAGGAAACCCGCTGCCAGTTTAGATAGGGCATCGCCGGCGGGGATAGAGCGCAGTGGAATCCTCGTCCGTGTGCATGCCTTTGTTAGATTCTTTCTCGTCGAAAGATCACCCTTTTGATGCTTGCCTTGACTTGGGTAGGTAGTATTCGTGAAAGCATCAATCGCGGCAATCGTTTCGCCTTAAAACGAAGAATGTCAAACTCATGGATATTTCTGCAACGTCGACCTCTAAGGATCGAGTACAAGCCGTGATCTTTCAGATCCTTCTCGGAAAAATCAACTGGCTTATGTGCTTTCACAAATACTCCAGGTGCTAAAGGATCTCGCTCGATGATCTCTATTGCCAGGTCAGAAAATATTGCCTCCATGTCTTCCACTTCATACCGCCAAAAGTCGAACGGATAACCATGGTAAGGAAACAACTTCGATCTCGTGGTCAAAATCAATATTCCGTTAGGCTTCAGGATATTCTTCAAGTTGGAAACTGCAGTACGCCAGTTCCGAACATGCTCCAGAAGCTCAGTAGAAATAACCACATCAAAGCTTTCTTTGCCATAACGGTTGATCAGATGGTTGATATCACATATCTCATCGACACCTGGGCCATCCGCAATGTCAACCCCCAAGTAACTCAAAGGTTGAAGGCTTCCAATGCTACCCCTGAGTGAACCATTGACATCAATCGAGCCAACTTCGATGATTTTCTTGCCCATAACTTCAGCTTTGGAAAGATGAGATTCTCCAAACTGTATACAAGCTTTGTTACACATAAGCTCTCCTTTTGTTATGCGGTCTAACGAGAAAGAGCCCAGCTACCGCTGGCGGGAGCGAGCTTTCGCAATATCGACAACTGGTCCATAAAATCAAATCGGCGCATCGCAGCGGCCAGCGCACCTGCTCGCGAATGTTTTCGGAGTTGGCTGGAGCGATTAGGGGTCAGGCGCATCAAATGGGAATTGACCCAGGAGAACGATACGGCCTCAGTGCGGAATGCACTGGACCAGGTAGAATCGAAACCACAAATTCTCGGAAGCTAGTCACAATGCCATGGGGGAGCGGGTACCTTACGATTTCATTATCCCGGCCTGACGCGCCCGATCAACCGCCTCACCCGGGTCCGAATGGCTAATGACATCGTGAGTTGGTTCCAATGGTTGAGACACCAGTATCCTCCATAGGCGGCCCAACCCAAGGCCAACACTTTTAACGGCATCAACCGCACCAGTCGCGAGGCGGATTCCCAGTATAACCTTCTTGCCTCCCGATACTTTCCGCGCTCTGCGAGGCTGCGGAGCGATGTCCGCCAGACTTGGTATTCCCGCAACCTCAATAGCCGGTGATAGCGGCCGCCCCAATGAGCGTCTAAAAGATCAATCCCCTTTTGATGGCACTGTAGTCGATCTGCGGCCGACTTGGTGCTCCAGATGCCTCCTGTGTGGATCCGCCAGCAAGACACCACTTCGCTTAAATAACCGACCGGGCCTTTTTCTGCATAAAGTGCAAACACACAGGTATCCCGAAGCATCACCAAACCATTGAGCCAATCCGGAAAGTCCACCAATTCCCGCCGCAGCAGCATGCTGGTGGTGTGCATGGGGTAGCCCGTCAGGAAATCAGGCAGGTCATATTCCGGCTTGAGCACGGCCGGTTCCAGCACTCCGGCATCTTTGTCGGTACCATCGCTTGAAGTGGTAACGAATTGGGTCTTGGTTCCACACATGGAATAGTGCCGGTTGGCTTCCATCAAGGCCACCTGCTTTTGCAATTTTTGTGGCGTCCGCCAATAATCGTCCCCTTCCAGCCAGGCAATGTATTTTCCCCGGCAGGCCTGCCGCACCGCTTCGTAGTTCCTGGCCATGCCCAGGTTTTTTTCCGGCAGGAGGAGCGCGGATCACATTGGGATATTTCCCGGCATACGCTTGCACGATTCGCCGCGTGCCGTCCGTGGAACAATCCTCCCCGATCACCAATTCCACCACAAATGCCGTCTCCTGCATGAGCACACTTTCAATCGCCTGGGCGATGAACTGCTCGTGATTGTAAGTGATCATCGCCACGCTGACCGTGGGCTGGTCGCAGGCGCTTTGTTCAGCAACGCGGATCATGGATTAATGTTTTGAAGGTTTGACTCCCGGCAGTTCTCTACGCTTCTGGCTAGGCACAGTGGTTTTTGAGTCTTCTTAGCGGATCAACCAGCCATCTTCCCAGCCGGTAATCTTTGGATTGTCTTATTTGTTCATATAGCCCGGTCAAATTTTTGAAGTTCCACCTGCTGATTTCTGACCAGCGAAGTGCCCGATTTTCGGGCTTGTTAAAAATATAGGTCATGAGTCGTTAAAGTGAAGATTGGTGGTCCAATCATGGCGCCGTCACGCACCCGGTAGTCAAAGGCAGTTTCATCCAAATGTCTGAATTCCCCGGGCATGAACGGCGCCCGCGACCACCAATCGCAGTCGTGGCAGCCCATCCATGGCATTCGCTCGCCGGATTGTATGTCGGTATCATCACAGACCAAAAAGGACAGTCGCTGTTGACGGGCAAGACGCCAATTGCTGGAGGTTTGACGCTACTGCTCCTGTGTTCTCATAAAAGCATCGAGCGCACTTCCCAAAATACGGATCTGCTGCTACCGAATTCGTTTTAGCCAGCCATACTGATGAAAGGAGAAGAGATTCCTCTGCCACAGTTCGTCATCTCTTGCGAAACAGTGATCAAGTTCTAGGAACTCCTCTACCGCCTCGAATGGGCCAGGTCCCCATTGCCGTGCGACTGGGTGACCGTTAATATTTGTGTCCTCTGCTACGAGATATCCTCCTATTCCAACAAACTCTTTATATATGTGCAGCTCCTTCAGCACATGAGCTTTTGAGTGATCCGAATCCAATGAAACCAGGCCCGTACGTCCGGCAACCAGAGCCTTCACTTGTTGAACGATTGCCGGGTCTGTAGAATCTCCCTCAATGAGTCGTATTCGGGGATGCGTCAATGTCCGAGCTCGTTCTGTCAGGGTGACGTCAATTCCGATGACGAGTCCTTCAACACCCGCTTTGATCAAGTCCAAGAGGCTGGCAAAATAGAGAACTGAACCGCCTTGATTGACTCCTGTTTGAAGAATAAACGATGGGCGAATTCGCGCCAAGAGTTCCTGATACAACTGCAAATCTAACGGGCATTGTTGAATTTCGTATCCAAGAAACGTGTTCTTAAACCAGGTGTCCGTGCTGTGGTAATAGACACGGTGAAAGTAGTCGATTATCTTTGGCCGAAGCTTGCTTTTAAAATAGCCTGGTAACGTACTCATTGCGGGTTGTTAGAATCAATTACTGCTCGCGCGTGCTCGTCAATTGCCGCCATTACCAGCCGGACGCAGTCATCGACCACCTCGATCTGCATCTGCTCGGGGCCGGGATCCGTGGCAACATCGGGAAACTATCGGGACAATGGCCCTTCGTGATTAAATTCGGCAGCAGTTTAACGCTGTAGTACCACCATCCGGTGAAGAGATCGCTCTTTGCCAGGTCTTCGGCAGTATCGGGAAAGCGCTGCGGAGACAAACGTTGACGAATACGCGTTATAGTTGCGTTCATCATTCAAACGCGCTGCTGGTCGCCTTCAAGTACGGCGACATTTACGTTTCTCCGGTTTTGAAAATTAGCCCTTGACCTGTGGGTAACGCCAGAACTTCAACGCCGCGATCTCGGGCGAAACGATCGAAGGCCTTTTGCTGTTCACAATGCAGAGGATTGCCGTAGTCATCCAGCACCATCACTCCGCCGCAGCACATTCGCTCCCAAAAATACTCGGCAGCCCTGATTTCAGGCATCGTGCAATTCATATCCAGCGATAGGAATGCCACGCGGCTTATGGGCAGATTCGACAGAACATTCGGCACAACACCCTGCACGATCCTTACATTTTGGAACCGGGCAAAAGTTTTTCCGACAATTTCCGCAGAGTTGTCGGCATAATAGGAATATACGCTGGGAATGCCTTTCTTTATTTCCTCTTCAGACAGACAGGCCGGAACTAATCCCCCAAAGGTGTCGATGAGATAAAATCGCTTATTCAAGCGCTCAAAACCGACATAATCGATAATTGCACGGGCAAGCCCCCCTCGGTTTACGCCACATTCCACAAAGTCGCCGTCGAGTTTCGAGGCATATAATCCTGCCCAACAGGCGACATAAGCGCGCCAGCGAATGGAAGCGCCATTCCAGGAATTGGTTTTCTCGCCGAGGTGGTAGGCGCGCAGAAAATCCTCGTCATCCAGGAAAGGCGCGGCATTGAAAGTAAAAAGATGATCCTCGCCGTATTGAACTGCTTGTCTTGGCAGCCAGACGTAGTCTTGATAGCGGCGAAAATAATGTAGCCGAAGCAGGAGAGAAGGTGGCACCACAGCCCGAATGATGAACCGCATCCATGCCCGAGCCCGAAGCTTCAAACGGAAAAACCGACGCCACCACGGCCTCAGCACAGAATGCAGTCGGTCGGGCAACATTGAGAGGAGAGATTGTCGAAGACTGATCATCGCTAAGTTGCGCCACACGATGGTTTCAAAGGCATGTCGCGTTTCGAAGAGTAGTCCCTAGCCGGGCTATCTATTGATTCTGATTTCAATCGCCCTGTTGGTGTTATCCAGTCCGTTCGATGGTTGCCACCGAGTAAAATCGTAACTCCATCAGCTATGCTACAAAACTTGCCGACTTGCAGCTTTGTACCCTCACCCCAACACAGCACACGTGGGCTGCCATACGACCACGCGCCGATTTCGTATCCGAGATATTCCACCCGCCCCGCCATCAAAGGCGGAGGAGAGGGCGGTTGAGGCGGCGCTAACTCAGGCTGGCGGAAGGTTCGTGTCAGTCTTTTCCACATAGTAAGCATGCCAATCCAGATTCGGTCTCAAGGCTCCTGGCCAATTGCCGCCGAGCTCTGCACGCGGAGACTGGCTTTTCAGGTCCTCCACAATTTGAAAAGAAACGGCTTCTTGCTCTATTCCATGCACCGTGTTGGGATTGTAACTGCACAAGCCAACCAAGACACTCACGCGAGAAGCATTGAAAAAGTTCGCAGGTAGCGAACAAATCGATTTAACACATCCTTTCTTCCGCGGGCTTGTCCACCAGCCTTTGTCATTCCAATCATTTGAGACAAACAACAGAGTTCCGTTCTCGTGAACGAAATGCAAAGAAATCACTAATCTTTTCCGGTCATCCAACTGAAGGTAATTTACTTCGATGCAGAATGGCTCGCTTGTTGTGAGAGATTCTCTGACTTGGTTTTTTCCATCTTTAACCGCTATTGACCTCAGTCGGCCGTAGGCATCGCCGGGCGCTTTGCCATCTTCAGGCCATACGCGCAATGACGGAATCGCTACTCCGGTTGCCAGGTAGTGGTGTGTCATTTCTTGGGTTATCCCTATTGCTTCAAGTTTCCCGTTAGACAGCAGTACCACCCTGGAACACAATCGTTCAATGGCGAGCATCGAATGGCTGACAAAGAGCACGGTCCGTCCCTTTTGCTCCGCGACATCCTGCATTTTCCCCAGGCACTTCTTTTGGAACTGTGCATCGCCCACAGCGAGCACTTCATCGACAATTAGAATCTGAGATTCCAAGTGCGCAGCGACAGCAAACGCGAGCCGGACGTACATGCCTGACGAGTACCGTTTTACTGGGGTATCGATGTAGGTCTCGATGTCAGCAAATGCGACTATCTCATCAAACTTTTTTTTGGTCTCGCTACGCGTCATTCCCAAGATCGCGCCATTCATGAAGATGTTTTCGCGCCCGGTGAGCTCCGGGTGAAAACCAGTCCCTACCTCCAATAGGCTTGCAATCCGGCCTTTCACCCGCACCTCCCCTTTAGTCGGCGCGGTCACCCGCGAGAGGATCTTCAGCAGCGTGCTCTTGCCCGCGCCGTTCCTGCCAATGATCCCGAGAATCTCGCCCTGTTTTACTTCGAACGAAACTCCGCGCAACGCCCAGACTTCATCGTCGTCACGTGCGAATGAACGGTTTAACTGCTCCCCCACTGTCGTAAGCGGATCGGGTTTCCCGCGAATGCGATGCCACCATCGCTCAAAATCGTGACGGAGCGTGCCTGTGCCAATCACCCCCAGACGGTACTTCTTCCAGATGTCGTCAACTTCAATGACAGTGCTCATCGGAGACTCGTTTCGTTCATCGGAAGATAGAGGCTAGCAGATAGGAGATTGGGGCGAGCAGAAGCGAAAAAGCTCGTGGAAATCTGCCTTTGCGTCCCTCGGTCGACCGCAAAAGACCCGAGACAAGCTTTCCAACTGAAATTGCGGTGCTTCTCAGGCGTTCTGCCTCCGGCGCTGATCGTGGGTAATTGTCGGAAATTACGTAAAGCAGCGAGCGCACTTCGCCCGTTGAACCACGCGCAATATTGTAGAACTGGATTTTCTCTGGGAGATGCGTCCGCTCAAAACCTTCAGCGACGTTCGACATGATTGATACAGCGGCCCTTTGCACTTGGCCCGTAAGCCCAAAATCCTTGCTGAGACTACTATTTTCGCGCGTCAAACTGTAGATTTCGTTGACCAATTGCCGAGCCTGCTGCCATGCCTTCAAATCTTCGAACATCATACGTCTCTCCTATCTGCTATCTGCCATCTACCAGTTTCTGGCTCCCAAACCTTTCCACTTTCCGCTTTCCACTTTTGCCTTGCCCTAGACCGTGTCCATGAAGGTGCGCTCGACGTGATTGAAAAGCACGATGCCGAGGAAGAGAACCACCGCCGTAAACCCGGCGCTATAGAAAAGGTCTGCGGCGGTGAAAGTGCCACTGCCCAAGTAGGCATAGCGGAACGCCTCGATGATTGGCGTCATAGGGTTTGCCAGGATCAGCCAGCGGAAGCTGCCCCCGCCAATCATCGAGAGTGGATAGACTACCGGCGTCGCGAACATCATCAGCTGGACGCCGAACGCGACAAGTTGTTGCAGATCGCGATATCGCGTGGTGAGCGCCGACACGATGATGCCTGCTCCAAGACTGAGTCCTGCCATGAGCAAAAGAAGCAAAGGCGTAAGGGCGATCGCCGCATTCGGGCGCACGCGTGCCCCGTCTAGCCAATAAAAGATCACGAACGAAAGGAAGAGCGCGAACTGGACTGCGAACTTGATCATGCCCGAGATCACAAGCGACACCGGCACGCTGAGCCGTGGAAAATAAACCTTCCCGAAGAGGGCGGCGTTGCTGATAAATGTTGCGGAGGTGCGGGTCACACAATCAGCGAAGTAAGACCAGCAGGTCACACCCGCCAGATAAAAGAGCAGCGGGGGCAGATCGTCCGTGGAAAGCTTCGCCATTTTTCCAAAGATCACGGTAAAGATGAGCGTGGTGAAAAGCGGCTGGATGATGTGCCAGAGCGGACCGAGGATTGTCTGCTTGTATTGCGCTACGAAATCGCGCCACACGAACATTCCCGTCAGATCCCGATACCGCCACAGATCAGCGAGATGCAGATCGAACCACCCGGTCTTTGGCCGAATGATCAGGTCCCAATGTTGGGCAGCTGACTTATCTACACCAGTAGTGCTCAAGCGTTCCGCAGCGCGGTTTCGATAAATTCCAGAATCGAGAAAGAGAACGCGACGGATCAGGTCGGCAACGTTATGAATAAACTGGGGCAAGGCGTCGTTACACGTTCAAGAAAAATGCGCGCATCACAACCCGCAATGGCGAGTTGAGGCCAACTATCTGCGGGTAAAACTCAGGTGTCAAAGATTACCGAACGACTGCGGATCACTGATTTGAACTCTTACTATTGACCTCGGATAACCGGCTCGCTTCTTCGTAGAGTCTTTTGATTTTCTCCGCGCCATCGCTGTGATACCAGCCGTTGAAAAGCAGGATGTCACCACGCCGGACGGCGCTTTCCAGAGCATCGTGATCTTCCGGCCGATCGCCGTCAGGCGCCATCAGCACACTAAACGCTTTTGGGTAAACCATTCGTGCGCCAACTGGCGTCGAGGTCACCTTGTGATGCACATAGGAATTAAGCGGAGCGGAGTACCCAAAGTAACGCATCGTCTCGTTTTCCGGAATCAACAAGACATCGGGATACGCCTGTGCGACCGCTTTAAAAACGTCCGGATTAAGCGAGCCACTTATGGTCACGGTTGAATCCACATAGAAAAGTGTGCAACCCCATCGCTGCTTCGCATAGGCGATCTTTTCCCGAAGAACCTGGGCGGCGTGCTCGTCACCGGCAGCCTGGTGCACCGGCTGGCCATCTACCATCGCGATTTGCTGCGGCCGAATGCAGACACCCACTTTTAGTCCGGCTGCGCGGAATTTCTCGAAGTATTCGTCAATCGCGCTTTTGGCACCGTTATTCTTAAACTCCATTTCAGGCGCGAGCGTCGGAACAAGGCGCGGATCGCCGTAATAGCAGGCACCGAGAAACTCCTCGCCTTCCGGATCCCAGGTGATCATTCCCTGGGCACCAGTATCCTTTAGGACTTGAACGCTGTTATCGGCCAGCTTAAGAAGCGCGGCTCGAAAAGCTGCTTTGCCTTTGTCATTGGTAATGTCGATCTCGCCGAAGTTCATGATCCAGCGGCGCGGGTTGCTTGCCACGTTGATTTGCGGGCCGGCAAGGAATATCGCGCCGATGGGGCGACGATCTTTCCAATTTATTTGGAATGGATATTTCCTTGCGTATGCCTCCAGAACGTCGCTCGACAGATCCTGCACTCGTGAACCTGACGGCCCGAAACGCAAAGAGACATTGAGCGTTTTCGATGCGCGCGGCTCTAATACCGCGGCACGTGACCACGAACGGATAGCTGGTGCTGGCCGGAGAATTCGTCGAATACGGCACATCTACAGAAGATTCCAGATTATCGCTGCAAAAATTGACCGCGCCGGTTCCGTAATCCAGCTGGACAATCGGCACGACAAACTGTGGATCGGCAACTGAAGGAATGGAAGCCGGACCTTGGTGTAGAGGCCACTCCGGGCCTTTAAAGCCGAAGCCGAACATGCCCGCCTCAAGCGTGCCGCCGTTCGGAACGCTGCGGAAAATTCAGTTCCATTAAACGAAGCGAGAGCTGATCGATCTCTTCGGCACCGGCGTTCGAAACCTCAATTCGCATTGTGATTTTGTCGCCTTGTTTGCCGTAGCTGCATGAAACGCGGCCCCAGGGATAACTGAAATCAATCACGTCGCCCTTTTTATTCGGTGTCGTGACTCCCGGTGAAGAACGAGGAAGAAGTGCGTCGATCACAGCACGAAAAACAGATTTCTGCGGGCCGCAGTTCGCCCTTTTCGGGCGAAACGAGAAGCGACTGTCCATTATACGAGAGCGAATCAAGTCCGCGGGGCCCAACAGAGAAATCCAACCCGCGCTTCACGGGAGGAGATTGACGGGCGGGCGGCGTCTTGGCCTGACCGCTTTGTGATTGCGCGTTCGCCGGGCACGTGGCGGCGAAAATGCCTAAAGCAAGAAGCGCGAAAAAACGGAGCAGAAAAAATTTCAGCGCGTCAAAATATATCATCGATCCCCACATAGGGTGACCGGCAGCGCCGTCTAACGACCCGAATCGATCGCAGCGAGCTCCGCCTCAACCATTTCGTGGACAAGCTCGCGAAACGTTCCGCCGGGCTTCCAGCCAAGTATTTTGCGAATCTTATCCGCGCAACCGACCAGCCGGGCTGGTTCTGTCGGCCGATCAAACGCCGCATCATATTTCACATATTTCTGCCATGGAAGATCGACAACGGCAAAAGCCGCCTCGACAAATTCGCGTGCCGAATGAGTCTCACCGGTTGCCACCACATAATCATCGGCTGTGTGGTGTTGCAGCATCAGCCACATTGCCAGGACATAATCCTGGGCACGACCCCAATCTCTTCGGCTCTCCATATTGCCAAGCACCAGTTCGCTATCCAGATTTCGCGCGATTCGCGCAGCCGCACGCGCGATCTTCCGCGTCACAAAGTTTTCTCCGCGCCGCGGCGATTCGTGGTTGTAAAGAATGCCGTTGCAAACAAAGAGGCCGTACGATTCTCGATACACTCGCGCCAATTGTGTCGCAAAAGCCTTGGCGCAGCCATACGGGCTGGTCGGCCGCAACGACGTGCTCTCGGTTTGGGGGATCTCAGATGCGTCCCCAAAAATTTCGGAACTGGAAGCGTGATAAAATCGCAATGGTTGCGGTTGAGACCGCACGATTTCAAGCAACCGAAGCGTCGCCATTCCCGCTTCTTCGCAAGTCGATTCTGGAATCTCGAAACTCAGGCCAACATGGCTTTGTCCGGCGAGATGATACAGTTCCATCGGCCGAACATCGGCAACAATGCGACGCAGAGTCGCGCTGTCGGAAAGATCGCCATAGTGGAGAAACAAGCGGCGACCATAGATTTTTTCATCGCGCCGCAGATGCTCGATGCGCGATCGCAATAGATGGCTGGTGCGCCGTACGATGCCATGCACGGTGTAGCCCTTTTCCAGGAGCAGTTCGGCCAAATACGATCCATCCTGGCCGGTGATCCCGGTAATCAGGGCGAGTTTCTTGGAATCGTTCACCTCTGTCAGATTTTGCGCCCGAATTTCTTCTCCAGCTCGGCGAGCGAAATCTGAATCATCGGCCAATCGCGGAAATCGTCAAAACGTGATCTTCGTGATCGAGAGCTTTACCAAAGCGGCGAAGTCTGATTACCGACTTCTGACATCTGGCGTCTGATTCGCCAAAGGACGGATTCGCCGTGGCGAACTACTGACCTCTAGCTATCGGCAATTTCTCGCCATATTTCCAAATCAGCCACGGCAATTCAAATCCTCGCATCAGGCGCGGAATGAAAATCCTCGGCTGCGCAACCAATCGCCAGAGCCAGCCGAGATAGAACCGGTCCGCCCAATCGGGAATTGCAGGCTGATCGCCCGTGATGAAACCGAGCGCCGCGCCGATACAATGGATCGCCGGCCGATACGACAGATTTTCGCGCAAATAATATCCGAGCTTTTCCTGTGCGCCGCTGCCAATGGCAACGATCACATGCGCCGGACGCTGCTGTTCAATCAGGGAAAGAAGATTTCGATCTTCGACTTCAGGTCCGTACCATGGCGCAATGTAAGAGCTCTCGGTATCGATGGAATATGCTTCACGGCGCGACCAATCGAACAATGCTTCCTGCGCGGCTTTACCGGGCAGCACAAAGAGAACGTCTCGGTTCCCCTCGCCTTTCAGCTTTCTCAGCAAATGTTTCAGATATCTGAGACCGGAAATGCGGTGGACTTTCGCGCGTTGCAACAAGCGCCACAGAACGACCATTAAACCGCTGTCAGCAATCGCCAGATCAGCGGCAAGTATGGCGCGCCGATACGCCTCGTCTTCGCGCAAGCGAGCGAAGCAAGTTCCAGACGGCGCAACGAGAAATCCCCCATGGTGAGACATCAACGCGACCGCTTCATCGACACTACCATTGAAGAAGCCGATACCGAGAATGTGGCAGGTCGAAAAGTTGCCGATGTCAGATTCGTTAAACCTCGTCACGAGACTCTAGTCGGCTCGATCAGTTCGACTGCGGGAAAATAAATGCGATACCGCTCAGCGTCCCGGGTGGCCAGCTTCCAACCCATCAACTCTGCGTGTGCGCCGATAAAGAAATCAGGCAGGGGCACGCTGGGAGCTTCGCCTCCGCCCGAACTCCTGCGGGCGAGTCGGTAACGCCTGTAGGCGCGGCCGCAGATGGCTGCGGCGGCAACAGGAAGATCAAGGACGACGATGCCGGCTTGGCGCATATCTTCTTCGATTTCATCGCCGCGCCTCGGGCCAGCATACAATTCAGCCAATGTGATACAGTTAATCGCTGCGCCAGAGTCGATGATTGCGGACGAAATCAGATTCCTGGCACGAGTTCGGTCATTCCCGACGCCGTAGTGCGCATCGATAATGACATTCGTATCTAATAAAATCATGGCTCCCGCGTCATCTTCCGCAGTTCCTCCCAGCGAATCTTCGGTATGCTCTTCCAGTTTCGTATCGCCTTCAGAACCTGCGCTTTTGTCTTTTTTTTCTGTGGCGCAGCGCGATGCACTCGTCTTAGAATCAGCTCAGGTCCTTTTTGTCTGCAAGCGAACACATCGCCCGGCGCCGCGCCAGGGATTACCACCCGCTTCTTGCTATCAGCCGTCAAAGTCATGGTGGGACTGTCCCACATCGCTAAGGCGAGTCAAACGGGGTCGGCGTCTGTCAGCCCCGAATGCTTAGTTATCATTCTGCAGAATTTCGCCGTGAAAACAGCCAGGATCAATTCGCGTTTTGCGCTGGTGAATTTGATAATTCTTACGCATGACTTTTCATTCGTGACGCCGTGGCGCGCCTCGGTGGAGTTGAAAGCGATCTGCTTGCAAAAACCCGTTTTGGGCGCCGGAGGAACTTGAAAACCCACCGCTTAGCTTCTATATGATTAGGAAGCCGACTGAAGTACCTGCTTTGCAAGAGACCACCAGATGTCAAATTCATGAGCATGGAACTGACAGCACGAGTGCGACTGGCCAAAGATGTCCTAATGCAGAAGGTTGGCGACGATGCGATCCTTCTCAATTTGAATACGGAAAATTACTTTACCCTCGATGAAGTCGGCACCCGCATAATCAACACTCTCCAAGAAAGCGATTCTCTAAAACAAGCCGTTCGGAAACTCGTGGGGATTTACGAAGTGGATGAAAGCAAATTGACGAGCGACGCCATCCGCCTGGTCGAGGAGTGTGAACAACATGGGCTTCTACAGGTCACTGAGGCGTAAGGCCGAAACGTGGCACAGCCTTTCGAAGAGCGATCGAGCTCTGGTAATAAGGGCGATGTTTCTCTTGCCCATCGTCGCTGCGAGTCTGAAAACTGTGGGCCTGCGAAGGACACAGTCGTGGCTCACAAGAAATTCTCTCGGACCAACGGTTCCGCCGACAGAACAGACGCGAGCGAATGTCCGGCGGGCAGCACAAATGGTGGCTGTGGCTTGCCGGCGGCATCCGCTCCGCAGCAGTTGCCTTCCTCGCACCGTTGTACTTTGGAGCTTGTTACAACGCCGGGGCATAGGAGCTGATGTTCGCATCGGCGTTCGCTATGATACGCAAGGTCAGTTTGAGTCGCATGCCTGGCTGGAGTGGAACGGTGAGGTGCTAAACGACGCCGCGGATGTTGCAAGACAATATCTTCCTTTTAACAGCCTGGCATTCGATCGAGTCAAACTGCCGTCCTCTTGTGGATTAGAATAGCGCCGCCCGCGAGCATGTTGTTACTCGCGCCGCCTTGCCGGCTAAACCTCACATGAAAGTGAACACTCGAAGCCGTCTCATAAATGTTGTAGCCACGCCCCTGTGGGGCGTCTGCATCGTCGGAGCCGCACGTTCCGGACAGCGCATAGCGCCGTGGCTACAGCGCGTGCGGATTTATGAGACGGCTTCTCGGCTTCGCGCGCTTGTTCAACGCGGTGGTAGCAGGCTCCCTGTATGAGCGGCTTTATTGGAATATTTAATACCGACGGAGCGCCCGTCGATTCCGAACTGCTGGAACGCTTGACCGGATCGCTGACGTTCCGTGGGCCGGATGCTCGCGCAGTTTGGTGCCAGGGTTCGGTGGGTTTCGGGCACACTTTGTTCCGAACCACTTGGGAGGCCCGGTACGAGCGGCAACCTTTTACCCTGGACCAGCAAGTTTGGATCGTCGCCGACGCTCGTGTGGATGCGCGCGAGGATCTGGTTCGCGCGCTGGGCTTGGATGATCCGCTTCCACTAGGGCAGACACCTGATGTAGAGATGATTCTCAGGGCCTACCTTAAGTGGGGTGAACGATGCGTGGACCACTTGCTTGGAGACTTTAGCTTTGCGATTTGGGATGGGCGCCTGGGCAAACTTTTCTGCGCTCGTGATCGCTTCGGTGTTAAGCTTTTCTATTACGCTCGGAAGAGTTCATGTCTGGTCTTCTCTAACACGATCACCGCGCTCCGCTTCCACCCCGAAGTTTCGAGCCGTCTCAACGAATTCGCGATTGGCGACTTTCTTCTCTTCGACTCCAACTGGACTCTCGACACGACGTTCTTCACTGACATCCAAAAGCTGCCAGCAGGCCATCAGTTTACGCTGACTGCTACTCACTTCGAGCGGCGAAAGTACTGGCAACTGGTCGAGCCGGAAACAGTGCGCTTCAGGAACGAAGAAGACTACATCGAAGGCTTTAGAGAGCGACTTGATGAGGCGGTTTCCGATCGTATGCGGACCGACAACGTGGCCATATCCCTCAGTGGCGGTCTGGACTCTACCAACATGACACTGGCATCCAGAAGGGTGACCCAACGCAAGGGAAGCCACATTAAGTTTAAGGGTTTCACTACGGTTTGGGACAGTTTGATTCCTGACAATGAAAGGTACTATTCCGGTCTGGCGGCAAGGGCGCTCAAGATGCCTGTAGAGCATCTGGCACAGGATGCTCATCGGCCATACGACGGCTGGGAATGTAGATTCCCTCAGCCAGAACCGTCCCACGACCCACTTTTGCTGTGGGAAACAGATCGTTACAAGCATTGTGCCAACTTTAGTCGCGTTCTTCTGTACGGAGAGGGGGCTGACGAAGTTTTTAGACCCTTTAGTCTTTTCACCCTCTTACGTCACGATCAATCACTTCAAACGCTCGTCGATTTCTGCAACAGCATCTTCAGGCACAATGTTTTCCCTGCTGTGGGCACCGGACTCTGGGCCTTGTGGAAAAGTTGGCGCCGAACCGGGGAGGTCCCCAAGCCACAACTTCCAAAATGGCTGAGTAAGGATTTCGTGGCGCGCCTCTCGTTAACTGAGCGCTGGCGGATTAGGGACCATAGAATCGGGTCGGCAATCAGTGATGGAACCCCGAACGACCCTTTGGACGCGTTGGCTACGGGCTCGAAGGTCCGTTTCATTACCCCGCTCTGGGAGAACGTTTTGACTAAGTGTGATATGGGGTTTTATGGATTCCCCATAGAAGTAAGGCTTCCATATCTCGACTCGCGAGTGGTCTTGTTTGGCCTTGGTCTGCCGAATATGCCATGGACACACAAGAAGTACCTGATGAGGAGACTTGGCCGGGGAATTTTGCCGGATGAGATAACCTCCCGGCCAAAAACTCCATTGCACGTCGATCCGGTCGCACAGAGTCTCCGGCATAACAAGGAACTTCTTATTAACCTATCCGGAGTATTCCTTAGTCCGATCCTGGAGGAAATTCTTGACGTAGATGAGTGGCGAAAATCATTGAGAGAAACGTCCTTTGAAACCTGGCCGTTATGGGAGTCGCTTCGAGTAGTAAGTCTTAACCATTGGCTGCAGCGGGACTCGTTATCCAAGGCCTGACATGGGGTTTTACTATCGCCTTTTCGGTTTGGACGTGCATAGCGACGTGGCGCTACCCGGTGTACAATTGCGGACCTGGTTACCGCAGGAAAATGCGGCTCCAGTCTATGTTCGATTGAGGGGTTACAGTAGCCAGGAAATAGCAACTGCAGCAGAACAAGGCATT
This sequence comes from uncultured Verrucomicrobiae bacterium, assembly GCA_963725505.1. GTDB lineage: Bacteria > Verrucomicrobiota > Verrucomicrobiia > Chthoniobacterales > UBA10450 > Udaeobacter. Next base: position 65,511 of record CAVRYN010000013.1, read on the forward strand.
CTGGTTTTCGAGTCAAAAAAGAACGAACCATGCATGCGGATTGAGTATTTTCCCTCCGCGCGATTTTACCGTTTCCTTTACAGTGACGGAATCGCGTTTGACATAAGCAGTGACGGGGAAAACGTACGAGGTAGTTGGCCGGCCAAGATGTCTCTGGAAGATGCGCTGACCTACCTCCTCGGTCCGGTTTTTGGCTTTATCCTCCGCCTCCGCGGATTTACTGCTCTCCATGCGAGCGCGGCGGCAATCAATGGATACGCTGTCGCATTTGTCGGAGGCGGTGGCGCGGGTAAGTCGACAATTGTTGCCGCTCTGGCGCGTGCTGGTCACAGAATCTTGAGTGACGATATTGCAGTGTTAGAAGAAGCGTCAGGAACATTTAGAATCAAACCTTCCTATCCTCACATCCGCCTCTGGCCGGACTCGGTGAGTATTCTCTTCGGAACCGAGGACGCGCTACCCAAGCTGGTTCCTTCGAGTGACTGGTGGGACAAACGCTTCCTGGATCTCGAGCGGGATGGGTTTTACTTCCACGACGAGGCTTTGCCCGTCCGGTTCACGTACATTCTTGAGCCTCGATCTCAAAATGTTCAAATTGCCCACGCCGATCTCATCCCATCCATCGAGGCTTTTCCTCGATTGGTCGCGAACACTAGCGTCAATTACGCGCTAAGTTCTGATATGCGGCGAAGGGAATTCCACGCGCTTGGCCGATTCGTTGAGAAGGTCATTATCAAACGCCTGATCCTGGGCACTTCACCGGAATGCTTCGAAATGTTAGGATCATTTTTGGAACAGGATGCGTCATGACTAGTTTTCGGTTCGACTAGGACAAACAATTCCCTCTAAGAACCATGTATTTCTACGATCTTGCCGGATACGGAAAAATGATCCAGGATCGCATTCGCACGAGTGCTCACCAGCAGGCGCTGGCGCGTGCTATAAAACCGGGGGATGTCGTAGTTGACCTGGGCGCTGGAACCGGCCTGTTCACTCTCCACGCGTGCCGTCTTGGAGCGAAGCTGGTCCATGCCATCGAACCCAACCCCATCATCCAGGTAGCCAGGGAAATTGTGCAAGCGAATGGCTTCTCAGACCGGGTGGCTTTTCATCAGGCGATGTCCTTTGACGTGGAACTTCCCCAACCGGCTAATGTTGTCGTGACCGATCCCCGCGGCGTTCTCCCGCTGAAGGAGCGAGCCATTCCGACGATCATTGATGCGCGTCGCCGCCTGCTCAAGCCAGGCGGAGTTCTGATTCCGCAGCGGGACACCATCTGGGCGGCACTGGTTGAGGCGCCGGGTATTTACCAGGAGAATTACGACAACGCCTGGCGATCGGACAACGACGGATTTGACATGGAGGCTGCACGCCACAGAACCATCAATAATTTCGGCAGACACAACCTCGAGTTGGATCAGCTTTTGAGTAAGCCGGTGCGTTGGCTGCTCCTGGATTACCGGGTAATAGAAACAGCCTCAGCTGGTGGCAGGGTGCAGTTCGCAGTCAAACGACCAGGGACGGCGCATGGCTTCGCACTCTGGTTTGATTCCGAACTCATCGACGGCATCAGCATTTCGAATTGCCCTGGCCAACCCAGGTTAATCTATGGACAATTGTTTTTTCCGTTCCAGGAGCCGCTGTCAGTTCTGCCAAATCAGACAATCACCGTGGATCTTCGTGCCGACCCCATTGGCGGCGATTACATTTGGCAGTGGACCACCCACACAACAAGCGCGCTCTCGCCAGATAAAACAGAAAAGCTCTATCACCAATCGTCCTTGTTTAGCAACGTTTTGGGCCCTGAACAACTCAGGAAAATGTCCGATCAGCATATCCCTTCGTTGAAGGAAGAAGGTGTTGTCCATATGCGCGCGCTTGAACTGATGAACAATCGGCGGCCATTGGGCGAGATAGCTGAAGCGATAGCGGCAGAATTCCCGAAGCGTTTTCCCAGCCCGGACGATGCGCTCGGTTTCGTCGGTGATCTCTCAGCGCGCTGGAGTGAGTAGAGGGCCATAAGCCAGCCCATAACGCTGCGAGGCCGTAACCGGAGTTCGTAACCACGGATGAGCAAGGCCAACTGCCATGGAGACCGATCGCCCCGGCGAGGATTAACCCGAGTCATCAGAAAGCGGCGGAGCACCGCCGCACTCCAAGACGCAAGCGATAATCGGTATACACCATGACGGCCACGTTTTGGAGTGCGGCAGTGTTCTGCCGCTTTTTAAGGCTCGCGGCTGGAAAGGAGTTGTCTTCCAAAAGATGAAGGAATCGCCTCGCCAGCGATGGTCCGATCTATTTACAGATTCAAAATCGACGCGCAAAGTGTAAAGGATGATTTTATTCCTGTTGTTGATGAGTGAGCGACAAAAGCGGCGGAGCACCGCCGCACTCCAAGACGCAAGCGATAATCGGTATACGCCATGACGGCCACGTTTTGGAGTGCGGCAGTGTTCTGCCGCTTTTTAAGGCTCGCGGCTGGAAAGGAGTTGTCTTCCAAAAGATGCTTTCTCACTCTAATTCCATGCGAAATCCAGTCAGTTCCTGGCCGCATGCCCCGGTTCACCACTTATCCGAAACCGGAGTCTATTTCGTGACGGCAGGCACATATCTTAAGGCGCATCACTTTCGAGCACGCGATCGCCTCGATGTTCTGCACAGAGGTCTTCTCAAGGTTGCGCAGGATTTCTCGTGGCAGCTCGAAGCTTGGGCAGTGTTCTCGAATCATTATCACTTCGTTGGCCGTTCACCTGAAAACGCGGAACAAAGCACGAGTCTCTCGGAAATGCTCACCGTACTTCATCGCCGCACTGCCATCTGGGTCAATCGCCTCGACAAAACGCCCGGTCGCAAGATTTGGCATAATTTCTGGGACACGAAGCTTACATACCACAAATCGTATCTTGCCAGGCTAAACTATGTGCATCAAAACCCGGTAAAACATCGACTCGTACCCGTCGCGAACCAATACCCATGGTGCTCGGCGATGTGGTTCGAAGGAATCGCCTCGCCAGCGATGGTCCGATCTATTTACAGATTCAAAATCGACGCGCAAAGTGTAAAGGATGATTTTATTCCTGTTGTTGATGAGTGAGCGACAAAAGCGGCGGAGCACCGCCGCACTCCAAGACGCAAGCGATAATCGGTATACACCATGACGGCCACGTTTTGGAGTGTTCTGCCGCTTTTCCCCTCTGCACCTAGACCAAAATACCTCTCCCAATTGAGGGAAGCCCTCTCCAAAAAACGTAGACGTCGCGACGAAAGACCATAAATCCTCGGAGGAAAGGGAGGCCCTGTAGCAGCCTCGTTCTGGCGAGGCTTTCCCCGGGAGAAGGCCGTCCAGAACATGCGTTCCGAAGATGCAGACGCCCCACCCGCCTTCGGTCGCCGCGGCGAGCTTCGGCGTGGCAGGCAGGCCGTGGCTACAGCATTTATGAGACGACTACGCAACGGCATACGGCGAGCCAGCAGTCTGCCTGCCGTATGCTTGCATACGAGGCGTCCGACCCTGATGGGATAATAGAGCGCGTAAAGCCTGTCCGGCAAAGGGAGCAATGCCCATTCCAGGGGGGTCGGACAAAGAACATTATCGAACCAATAAAAAGCCCGATCAACGAAGGATTCCATGGAGGCCCGGAATAGAGGGTCCAACGGCGTGGGTTGCTTCGCTGTTATATCGACTAACAGCAAATGCTTAAGGATTCTTTCAGCAATTTTGATGCTACAGACATCGTTTTCGACCCACTCGGCAATACTCCCGGGTAAGGTGACCTCGAAAAGTCGTTGGACGAGGCGCAGGCTAACGCGAATCATACGCGCCGTGCCAAAAGAGCCGGCGCGATTTTCAATCTGTTGCCAATCCATCGCCGGTGACTGGCGAATTAGCGCCGCCAGATCCATCAGCCACCCCAGCCGCCACCAGTTGTGTTTGGCCTGTTGAAGACAGCTGCAAAGCAACTGGTTTTCAGACGAAAAAGTTTTGATGGAGCGACCGGCAATTGAAACGCTTTGAACGGATTCCCAGACGATCCGGGTGGCCGGTGAGAAGGTGTAGCCAGGTGATACCAGAGCCCAGTGCACCTCGACCAGCACGTTCTTCGCCGGATGATACAGCCCCATGTCAAACCTGTTCCGCTGGTAACGGGCGAACTGTCGCCGGGTAAGGCTAAAGTGCGGCTCGAAGCCCTTGCGCCGAAAGCAATTCAATCACAGTCCAGGCGTCGCTTGGCGAGACGAGAATATCCAGATCTCCGAATTCGCGGAGCGCTAAATCACCGTAGAGTTGTTGGGCCAATACGGGCCCTTTGAATGCCAGCGCGTCAACATCGCTCTTTTCGAGCAGTGAAAGAATCTCGAGTAATTCCTTGGTGAGCTCGAAGTTCCTGATCGTATGAGCGCGAAGCCAGCGCTGGAACTCAACGACGACAGATTCAGGCAACGCCGCTGCCGCATGTTGCTGGAGCTGTTCAATCACACAGGGGGCTAATCTATGGCAGGACGCCAAATTGATGGCTTTGAGAAAATCAACCGGCCCTGCCACAGCCTGGCGGATTTCGCCCACGCTGGCTGCGCAAATGGAAGCCCGGGCACAAGCCAAAACCACGAGCAGCTCCATGGAAGCTCGCCTAGCGGGACATTTGCGAGAATCTATCAGGTCACAGATCGTAGTAGTGAGAGGTGGCTCTGGCGCTCTTCAATATTTAGCAGTCCCTCGCCGATAGGAAGAGAATATCAAGTGCAACCCACCGTCCGACAGTTTTAAGTCGAAGGCCATCCAAAGCACGAAGGGCTCCGGGAAGTGCACACCAGCTTTGGCGAATCGAAAGTATTTCTGGAGCCGGCAGTTGGTGAGCGGTTTCAGCCTGTCTTACTTGCCGTGCCGTCGTTGCGCGTCGAGGTACTCACGGCGAGAGTCACATCACTCAGCTTCCCGAGCTTGCGCAAGGTAGGGGATTTATATTCCAAGCGTCTCGACTCACCTCGGGGCGCGGTTGTTTGAGGTGTTTGCGCTGTTTCCATAATTGCAAAATTCCGGCTCTAACTTGTCACATTTTGACGGCGATATTTTCCAGATGCAAGCATTTATTTTGCTCAATTTCCCGTCTGTCTGCACAACCTCCAGATTTGTGTCGCTTCAATCGTCCGCGCTGCGGCGGCGGCGTCCCTGGCCACGAGGCGCCGTGCGCTACCCTGCCATTTACTGCGCACCAGCCTGCTCCATTCCCGCAAAGAGAGAGCCAGGCCGTGAAAGCAATGCCTGCCAGGTGCCCTGCTCGACAATTTCTCCTCGATTCAGCACAATAATCGAGTCGGCTTTGCGCACGGTCGATAGTCGATGCGCAATTACGACAACCGTCAGCTCTCCGTGGCGGGAGTTGATATCGCGGCGCTGTGCGGTTGGCTCTTGAACGGAAGAAGGAAACTACGCTGTTCTTCGGGGTTTCCCGAGAAGTCTCGTACACCTTCGCGATTTGATTCGTGCCGTAGTTTTGCGTGAACCGACGAAATAGGTAGGGCGGTTCGTTTGTAGTGGCAGGCGTGTCGCCTGCAGGATCTTAAACATCGCAGCCCCGAAAGCTTTCGGGGCCGCCTCCACAGCTGTGGTGGCACGCGTGCCTGCCGAGCCGAAGCCGGGCGAAGGCTGGTCGCGTGCAAGTCGCAGCCGACACGGCTGCCTCTACAGATCAGATGCGCTGGCCCACTCCGTAAGCCTCAACGCTCATAAATAGCCTGACGTCCTCTAAAAGGCATAGGACTAAGGTCTAATGTGCAGCTGTTGGAAGTACTGTAAAAATCCTTTGTGATCACGTCACCCGACGTCTTAACGCACTTTCGGCCGGACTAAAGGCCGGTTGAGGGGCTTAACCTTCGCTGAGACGCCGCTTAGCGCGATCCCAGATTCACCTGGAGCCCCGAGACTTCCGAAGCAAGGCCGCTGTTCAAAGCGGCCCGTGAAGAAGTTTCCTCGGTTCCGCGCGGATTTGGGGCATCAACCTCAAGTAAAGAGACGTTTATGAAAAACAGAAAAAACTACGTGATGACAAAATCAAACCTGACCCTTACGCAAAGCGGACTGCTGGCCGTTTTGCTGCAACGCCAGCGCCACAAAGTGATCGAGTTGGCCCGGCGTCGCGCACACCGGAGGCAGGTGCTGCGCTTAACATGGTGACGCAACCGCGAACGCTGCGAAGGTATTTAGTAGAAAATTCCTCGCAAGGCAGCCCGCAGTTAAAAACGAGAATCCAAAAATGAAAACAAGAACCAAAATCAGGCTAAGAACAAAAATCACTCTGACAATTGTATTGCTGTTAACGCTTTCAGGAGTTTTTTACGCAGCCAATCCAGCTTTCTTTACCTTTGTCCCCACGCCCGTAGGCGTGGCCGCTGCGCCGGATCTTTTGCTCGTGACCGAATACTGCAACGATAACATCTATAAGGTCGACTGCGACGGGACTGTCTCGTTGTTCGCGACCATCCCGGGGTCTGGTTCCTGCCGGGAAGAATACATGGCTATGGCTCCATCGCAGTCCGCGATGGCCGGGTTCACCCCGCGCGACGTTTTCCTCGCACAAGGCGCTGAGGTCTATAAGGCCACGCCACCCGGTCCCCTGGCGCTGTTTGCGACGATCCCGTGCAGCGCGTACGACCACAACGGGATTACGTTCGACCATTTTGGCACATTTGGCTTCAACATGATCGTAACGTGTAACGCCGACGGCGGCGTCTGGCAGATTGACGGGACTGGAACTGTCACGCACATCGCGAGCACGGGCACAACGCTTGAAGGACCAGCTGTAGTGCCGCCAGGCTTCGGGCCCCACGGCGGTGAGATCTGGGCGGCCGACGAGAACAACAGTCAGGTCCACGCAATCAAGAACGATGGCACCGTTACTCTAAATATCTTCCCTCACGCTACCGCGGAAGCCGTCGTCGTTATCCCGTCGGTTCCGTGCACCTTCTGCTCGGGCGGCGCCTTCTTCCAGGCGATAGAAGACACTAATGGGCTCTGGCAATATCCGCTGAGCGACTTCACAAATTTGGGTGGCAACGTTCTCGTTACGAGTGAGCAAGGCTTCGAGGGTGCAGACACCTCTCTCGTAACCTTCGATGGGACTAACTATGTTCAAAGTTCCTTCGGCCCCCGAATCCCCGGCTTAAACGAGGGCTCCTCTTTCGTTGACTGCGACGTTCCGGCGCCTACACCGACTGCTACGCCAACAGCGACAGCCGCAGCTACATTTACGCCGACCCCGACAGCAACTGCAACAGCGACAGCGACGTTTACTCCGACGCCTACGGCTACGGCGACAGCAACGGCAACGTTTACACCTACAGCGACAGCAACGTTTACTCCAATCCCTACGGCAACGGCTAGTGCAACAGCTACCGCTACGGCTACTGCTACAGCTACGGCTGCAGCTACGGCAACGGCAACGTTTACACCTACAGCGACAGCAACATTTACTCCAAGCCCTACGGCAACGTTTACTCCGATTCCAACAGCGACAGCTACTGCAACACCGACAGCGACGTTTACTTTGACGCCTACGGCTACTGCTACGCCTACGGCGACAGCAACCGCAACGTTTACACCTACAGCGACAGCGACGTTTACTCCGACGCCTACGGCAACGGCTACGGCCACAGCCACCGCTACGGCTACGCCAGCACCGACAGTGGGCCTGATAGCTTATTTTAACTTTGAAGATGCTACCGTCGGCAGCCCTCCGGATTTTACGTCGGAGGCGGACCAAGGCCTGGGAGTCGCCACGACGATCACGACCAATTATCTTCCTGGCAATATGACTACGGTCCCCAATCGTATAGATATAAATCATGTGGCCGGCGACCTGGACAACCCCCCGTTCGGGCTTCGCGCGATGGGTCTAAGACGAACCAACCGCAATAACGGAGCTCATTTTGATATTCCTCTCTTCACGTCGCAGGGTTCCTTTTCGAACATGTCGGTTTCCTTCCTGGCTACTTCCGGTAACGGCAACGGCTTCGGGAATGTACAGCTTTTCTACAGCCCTAATGGAGGAGGAATTTTTATCCCTGGTCCCGGGGCGTTACTTACAGGCGCGCCACAAAACATAGGTTTGGTCGTCCCTCAAGGAGCTAACAACGCACCATTATTAATCCTGCGACTGGTATTTACTAACGGGGACCCCGGCAATGAGCTTCAGACCTTGATCGATAACATCCAGGTAAATGGCACGATCGTTCCCGAGCCAACTGCAACACCGACAGCGACACCAACACCGACGTTTACTCCGACGCCTACACCTGCGGAAGGTAACTTTTCCTGGACCGGCTTCACCGCGGCAGGATGGAATAATCCCGGTAACTGGAGCCCTGGAGGGGGTCCGCCAGGCCCTGGCGATACCGCCCTCTTCAACGGCGCATTCACCTTTCAGCCCAATCTCACCACTGGTGCTACTGTAGGCACTCTGCACATGACGGACGGTGTCACTCAAAACGTCACGCTCTCTGCCAACCCCGGCGCGGTCCTCAACATCAGTGCCCTCAGTATTCTCGGGACCGGCATTCTGGTCGATAACACCAATGCTTTCACGCTGACGATTACTGCCAGTCTAGGGGTCAACAATAATCAGGCCTGGACAAACAACTCCGGTAACCTTTTCACCGTTAGCGGGGCGAATGTATCTCTCAGTGGTAATGCCCTTACGGTGAACGGCACTGGCAACACGCTTATCTCAAGCATAATCAGCGGTATTCCTGCCGGTTCAACCCTTACGAAGGATGGGAGCGGCACGTTAACTCTTACCGGGAATAATATCTACACCCGTGGAACAACCGTGAACGGTGGGACCCTTCTCGTGAACAACACAGCTGGTTCCGGCACTGGCACCGGAAGCGTAACGGTCAACAACGCTGGCACTACCCTTGGCGGAACCGGCACAATTGCTGGCACGGTCACAGTCAATGCAGGAGGAAACATTGCACCTGGGAACGGCGGCAATAACACCGGAACTTTTCAAACAGGCGCGCTCACACTGGCAGGCGCCACTTTTCGAGTTGATATCAACGGCGCTACCCCTGGCACGTTTGACCAACTCCAGGTGAACACAGGAGGAGTTACGCTTGGCAACCAAACAAGCACTCTTGTGGTCACAGTCGGCACGACATTATCGGTCGGGCAGACGTTTATGATCTTGAACAAAGTCTCCGGGGGCAACAGCACCGGCATATTTGCGGGTGTCCCCCAAGGGGGTACCGTGGTGGGCAGCGACGGTACCGTTTTTTCGATGAATTACGACGGGGGCGATGGCAACGACATCGTGCTCACGGTGGTTCAGGTCGCGGTGTCGCCGAGCCGAGCACATGTATCGGGGGCGCGCTTGCGATCACTGGCCTCGCTTTCACGCAGCGCCGGAGACTCAAAAGCTTGGTAGCGTTCAGTCGATAGTGACTCGCGAAAGCTTTCGGTGTTGATAGCTGATTCGGTAGCGATCACCCGGCAGCAAGCATTCAGCATCATCGGACTGCAGAATTTTCTGGCTCACGAGAGCAAAAACGGATGAAGCTGAAATCCCAAAGCCCAAACTCCAAGTTTCAAGCAAATCTCAAATTCCAAAGACCAAAACAGAGCGCATTCTATGGAGTTGCTTTGAGATTTGGATATTGGGATTTGTTTGGGAATTGGGATTTGGAGCTTCTATCGCTCCTGACTGCGCCTCCTGCTCGATCAAAGGTTGAGAAGCGCAAGGTGCTAACACGATCCTCGCGCACCAAAATGGAGGACCAGGATTTCATCATCACGCCTGAGGACGCTCAGATGGCGCGTCCGTAAGCGACGCATCATCGTGATCAGCTCTTTCGTGCTCGTGCTTGCAATTCTTTTCGGCGTTTTCGGCATGCGCCCCCCGAGCGCATCAACCGACTGAAATCACGAACGAAATGAATCAGGAAAGCAGGAAAATTCAGAATTCTTTTTCCGGGACCACAGGGTTCCTGCCTTCCTCATTCAATTCCCTTCTCTGCGTCCTCTGCAACCTCTGCGGTAAAAATCAGAAAACCATGAAAACATGAAAACGAAGCAAGAAGAACTCTCCCCATCCGTTAAATCCGTGTCATCCGTGGTTAAAAATCCCCGTATCGCTTCCGCTGGCATCCCGCTTTGCTTTAACCGCAACCGACTGAAATCACGAACGAAATGAATCAGGAAAGCAGGAAAATTCAGAATTCTTTTTCCGGGACCACAGGGTTCCTGCCTTCCTCATTCAATTCCCTTCTCTGCGTCCTCTGCGACCTCTGCGGTAAAAATCAGAAAACCATGAAAACATGAAAACGAAGCAAGAAGAACTCTCCCCATCCGTTAAATCCGTGTCATCCGTGGTTAAAAATCCCCGTATCGCTTCCGCTGGCATCCCGCTTTGCTTTAACCGCAACCGACTGAAATCACGAACGAAATGAATCAGGAAAGCAGGAAAATTCAGAATTCTTTTTCCGGGACCACGGGTTCCTGCCTTCCTCATTCAATTCCCTTCTCTGCGTCCTCTAACGATTTCCATTGATCTCATCCCGCGTTTCTAGCAATCTCAGACATGAAGCGAGTGTTGGTGGACATCGTGATTATTGCGGCCCTGATTGCTTTTGCCTGGAACAAGCCTTTCAAAGACTGGACGGAGCAGACGCACAGAAATATAACATCTTGGTTCGACAGCCTTGCGAAGTAAAGGCGCCTGCCCCGAAAGCTTTCGGGGTTTACGCGATTTACCTGTCGCGCCGTCTTGTCCGCCGGAGCCTCGCGCGAAGGCGGAAGTCCCGCGACTGCGGGACGTAGGCGGAACGATGTAACGATTTCCATTGATCTCATCCCGCGTTTCTGGCAATCTCAGACATGAAGCGACTGTTGGTGGACATCGTGATTATTGCGGCCGTGATTTTTTGGGGCTGGAACCAGCCTTTCAAAGACTGGGCGGCCCAGGCTTACACAAAAATAAATTCTACATTTGACAGCCTTGGGGGGTCGCTACAAAAACACGAAGATCCCTCCGTAAGGCGTTACTAGGTCGGGCCGCCAACGGCATGCGCCGTCGCGACCGAGCACAATGGCGCACGCTTTCGCGCCTGGAGATGAGCCGATCTTTCGAAATCGACCGAGAGGACAAGAACCGGTGTGCGGCCACTTTGCTCTCGACCGCGGGTCGGATGGAGATCAGCCACCCAGATTTCGCCGCGACGCGGATCGGCCGCGAAATGGCAGCGAACAGACTCCTTAATCGCGTCAGCGAGCTCCGTCAGATTCTTGGCCTGCGTCGTAATTCCCCCACCGTCGGGATCATCCCATGAGGCGACAAGTACACCAGCTTCTACGTCAGTTCGATCTTAAAGGCCAAGGGATCCATTGGAGTGCTGGGTGGCAACTCGCGCAGCATAAGCGATCAGAAATGAGAGTCAATCAACTCTAAACTACTCGTCACGCCGCCCGTTCAGCCTGCCTCGCCGTAGCTCGACGTAGGCGGGCCTGCCACGCCGTGGTCCCGCGACTGCGGGACGAAGGCGGATCAACTATCAACTATTGGCTATCAGCTTTCTGAAGCTACTCCTTCGCCAGTTCGACCTGTCTATCGACCACCTGGCTGGTGAAACGGTCGATGGCGAGGTGTACCCAGTAATGCTCTTCGCCTTCGACAACGAAATCGTTTTGGAGACTGGGGTTAGCATTTCGCTTGTAGTGGCCGGTCTGGGCTACCAGATCAATTAGCAGATTCCAAGTGCGCGTCTGAACCGTATCACCAAGAGCCCGGGCGATGGATTCGCGTTGTGTTTTTGGGACGCTTGCGTCCAAATCCCTGGATTTGCGTTAGCGATCAAAGTCGCCAAATCCGCTCTATTTATAAGCGGGCTGCTGGTTGTAGACGACGTTAAGCTCGTGGCCACGTTGTTGGCGGTAGGAGAGTCCAAGGGAAGATGGCGATGGCGATGGACTGCCACTGGTCCGAGGCGTGTCTTCTCGTCTGATCGTGCTTGTAAGCACGCTGGCAAGCGCAGGGGCCTGGCGAGAATTCAGACTAATAACCCCAGCGCGCATACCTGGCGTCGACGTTGGAGTTGGAGTCGGCGTGGCCGGGCCAGCCGCACCGCTGTAATCGTTCGTGGTGAAGAGATCGAGCAGACCCGCGTCCGGGCTGTTACTCGTGGAGAAGCTAAGCGTTTTAAACGGCTGGTCGCGGAAGGCGTAAGCCATCTCGCCGACACTGCGAAATGGCCGGTTCATCATCACTGGTCGCCAGCTGTCGCGACACTAACATTTTGTCCAGCCTGGTGTGCGGAGTTGGAGTCGGTATAGTTCGTTGTAGGATTAGCACTGTTACCAGCAGCCGTGTTATCGCCCAGTGTCCCGGGAATAGGAGTCGCGGTTGGTGTCGGGGTGGGATATACTGACGTCGTCATTGGCGCTGGGGTTGCGTATTGGCTCGGCCAGATCGGAGCCGAGAATGCCCGCGGACGTCCATGGCAGCGGCGGGTTCGCCAGGTTAACCACGCCAATCTGGCTGTTGTATCGAATGCTTCTTGGGTCAGCCTTGGCAAACATTGGAGCTTGCGCAAGTGCTGATACACCTCCTGCAGCTGATCCAGTCCACAACGTCGCTGTTGCCGTGACCGTCGAGTTAACGATCGTGGGCTTGATAGCCGCCAGAGCCGGTACTGGCTAAAGCTTGTAGCAAGGCATAAACCATTAGCCGAAGTAATCCAGGTGTTAGTCGCGTTATTGCCTTGAAGAAAGGAGTAGGAATACCACGTTCCATTCGGGCGATTGATAATCGAGGCTAACTTGAAAACCTGTTTGAAGTATAAGGACTGGGTACTGATTCGTGGCTACCCGACGGAATGCTGGTCCCATGAAAAGACACCCTGAATGCAATGAAATGATCACTTCGATACGTTGAGCTATCGTTCGCCGGTCGGACTATGTCGTTCCAAGCGGAACCGGCATTCGTCACTAGTCGTACGGATTGAAGGAAGTCACGCTCCCGCTAATATCCGAGGCGCCCAAACGCATGGCTTCCAGAAGGCCATCGCGGCCAAATCCAGGGGGAGTAGTGGCGCCGGTCGCAAGAGTTAAGCTTGAGTTGATGTTCGATATTGTCGGTAAACGGTTGTAATTACTGATGTAGGGTTTACACTTCCGCTCTGGGAAACTGCCGTCGGAATACGTCCAAAACCGACTGTCGCGGTGTTACTGACGCCTGTGCCTTGAATGGTAATTCGCACCGGTGGTCGCAAGTAACCGGGTGTTAACAAAGGGCCGTTGCCACTATTACCGGCATTGGCCTCCGTAAGATCCCAGGTATCCCGAAATGGATCCCACAAATTTGGGATCAAGAACCAGTTCACGCCTCCGGTTGCGGCTGGTAACGCCTACAGGACAAACAGCCAAAGAGCTAAGACATGGCAAGCGCGGCATGCCAACAGCTTCCATCGTAGTTCCTCCACACGTTACAGGCTATTCGAACGGGATAAGAATCCGCCCGGGACTGAGCAATCAAGTTGGCTCCAATGGTAAGGATATGGAGCATCTTGGACTGCTGATGAGTCAATGGCAGGCAACGCGGGATCTGTCGAGTAGGGAATCTCCAAGGGAGCCGTCAAGTATTCCCGCCTGTAGTAGCTCGAAAAAGTCCGGCTCGCGCGTACCGGTCAGCGTGCTAAGATTCGCGATAGAACTGGCCAATGAACCTCCCAAAGGGCTGGTATAATTCCAACGCTCATTCGTGCTGTCCCATACGAGTCCAAAATATTTCTGAATGTTCGCCGCCGTTCCCTGCTGTAAAAAAGCCGAAGTCAGCCCAAACCTGATGCTACTCACGTCCGGTCGTGTCAATAACCACATGTCGTAGTCCGCATTCCCAAGCGCAGGGGCCGGAAGTGGGAATCGGTTCCGCGATCGCACTCGGTCCTTTGTAGGTAAGCCAGTTGAGACGCTCAAGGAGAAACCGCTTGTTGAGGTAGGGGTCGCCGACACTGGCAGTACTTCCATCGTTGCGCGTAAACGAACCGGTGACAAACAGCGTTTGAAAATTTGGGTTCACCGCAGGGGCGGGATTCGGACTCGGTCCTGTCCATTGGGGGACGTTGGCAAGCGCTTCTCGCGAAAACGTGCCAAGAGACTGAAGCGCATTCACGGAGGGGGTACTGCTGCTTACCGCAGACCGGAGGCCAATCAGATCCTGTCGAGCCATCAATTGCTGGTCGGTTCGATTGTTAAAAACAGGGGCCGGGGTGCTCGTCGTGAGAAAAAGGTTTGTAAAATAGGTTAGAGCGGAGTTGGTGAAGTAGTTCGTTAACTGAATGTAGTTTGGGTCTGAGACAATAAAATTGTAGTAAGTATTGGTGGCATTTGTGCTGAAGCTAAGATTCGGGAGCGTCCCGGTGGGCTGCGACGAAGCATAGTTTCGGTAGCCTACAATGTTGTCGACAGCGGTTGTGGACATTCCGGGAAGGGCTGTCAAATCCGAGAAGGCGAGAGATCCCTTACGGCCATACTGCAGCATCGTGGTGAGCGACGGGTATCCAGCCGCGTTCATATCTAACAACCCACCTTCGTCATACACGGCGTAGGCGTATCGGCCAATCGCATAGTTACTGGTAGTCGGATCGGCCAGCGTAGCATCCCACGATGCAAAGGGTGTTGGGCCAGCGCGCGTCACAATCACCCAGTCCGGCGCCCAATAATTTGGAGCAGCGAAACCCGTTGTTATCGGGTCAGATCCTGCGTCAGTCGTATTGGACTTTGGGAACTAAATAATGCCTGTTCCAGCGCGCAAGGCTGATCGAACGACCATTCGCGGAAACATCGCTTGTGGAATTCACGGCCGATGCCCGGCTTGGCATGGCCGGGAGGGGAATCGCATCCGCGCGGACGCTCCGTCGAATAAGATTTGGAATGGCCGCTGGCGTTGGACTGCTGCACTGGGAACGATGTTTGCTGCAGGCGTCGGCACGTAGATGGTGGTACCCGGTGTCGGTGTCACCGTGGAGGAGCCATTAACGATTTCCCGTTTAAGATCGCTGACTATAATATCCAGCGCGCTGCGGGCCAGAAGATCGGCCGACGTATCATTATAGCTCGAATGGGCCAGTTGCCTTTCGCTGGTGGTGCGCGACAAGTAAGCCAGGGACAACCCTGTCAAAAGCACAACGAATGCGAGAACAATAATAAGCGCAACGGCCTTATTAGAGGATCGGCTGAGCAAAGGAGAAGCAGGCATTAGTGGTCTCAGTGAGGAAGATAAAAATAGCGTTCGTACACCCGGATACCGGGAATCGTCTGCCGCCGCGAAACTCCACTAGGCAAGGTCGTAATTCCATTAAGTGTACCCTGCCAATATTTGCTAATGAGGATACCCGGCCGATTCATGTCGGAGTGGAAATCGGGCAGGAATCTGGAGTAGTTGTTCGTGTTATTACCGTTAAGGCTGGCTATATCCTGATCAGTGAACAGCACTTTGCTCCTGGGATCGATCACTGCGAGGTCCACCACAATCGCCGAGATTCCCTGCCAAGCGTTTAGGCTCGGGCAGGGGCTTACGCTACATGGAGATTCAATTAAAGCTCCACTTGTTTGCAGAAAGTAATATTCAAACCGGAAAACTTGCGGGCCGATCACTTCGTACGCAGGATCTGAATTCTGATTGGTTGCATACGGCCACGTATTGCTAATCAGAAGAGGCAGGAAAACCGCTGGTGTGTCAGTTGTGGAGACACCGTTCCAAACGAGACCTTTGCCTAGTCGCTCCAGTTTGTTGTATGACGGGGAAGTCGCGTTGGAATTTACCCGATAAGCGACAAGCGAGAGCGGGCTTTGGGCGCCGCTCGATGGATAATAGCCCGGCACATTACTGTAGAAGGCTATTTGATCGTTTTGGTTTAGCTGCCCCAAAGGCCCCCCAGTAAATTTCATATAATAATCGACGTCGGTTCGTTTCACCATCTGCGCGAAATCGACGGCCATTCGGTCAAAGACCTGTCGCGCTTGAGAGTCCGCGTCCATTAGCTTAATACCGAGAAGGGTAACAGTCGTCGCGCTTGTAAGGAGCTGCGTGAAAAGGAAAACCAATAGCACGAGCACGAAGACGCTGACCAGGAGTTCGGCCAACGTAAAACCCCGAACGCTTTCGGGGCCACGTTGCTTCGGCAGGGTGAACGCAGCCCTGTAGCCACGGCTCTGCCTGTCACGCCGTAGCCCCGCGAAGGCGGGCGAGCCGTTCTTGCAGTTTTGTTTCCGGTGAGTGACGGCCCATAGGGCCGTGGCTACAGCGGCTACAGCTTTGTAACGTCCTTCAGGCATTTGATGAGACGCTTCCAAGTTTTCGCATAATGTTGATCCCCTAATTACGATCTAATGCGGCAAACGTTTCTACTGAGCCGCTTGGTGTGATCGCGCACGGATCGATTGCGGCCGGCCACGTAACCTTGAGATGGACGTACGTCGCGCCGGTCGTAGAGGTGGCAGTCGTGTTCTTCACAAAAGTCACAGTCAGTCGATAACGCGGCGGGTTAGCCGAAGGGGGAACTGGTCGCCATTGACTATCGAAGTAGAGGATCTGGCTGGTAGGGGACGTTGTGCCACCGGAGCACGGCACAAAGTCTGGCGGAAGGAATTGCGGTGGGCTCGTCGGATCAGTCGGAATGGGGCTGATGCCCAACATCGGTGAGTTGAACGGTCCCGTTCTCGTGGCACGCAAATCGCCAACAGCCAACGCGATGAGGTTCGTCGCCTGGGTTTGAGAAGTGGCGTTGCGGTTTGTCTGCACACCGACCGGTATTAGACCGAAGGCGGCGATCAAGCAAAACGCGGCGACACCGAGGGCGAGCGTCAGCTCGACAAGCGAAAAGCCCCACGCGCGATGCCAGACAGATTTCATTTCCTGTAAATCCTAACGTTCCCGCCGATTCCGGTAAATTGAATAGCAACAACGTTCGCCGGAATGGAAGCAGGCGACAGCTGCTCCATGCGTCGGTTCAACTCCTATTTCGGCAGCCGTCTGAAGGCTATTCTGTGCAGAATTGTTAATGACGCGCCTCCCCACGCGGGCTGAATTGAATAGCTTTGCGGAAGGTGTATCCCAGCGGCTTCCCACGGGGTATCTAAACCGGGTCGTAGGAATTCGGGGCGTATCGCCGAGACTATATATGCTGCCATGGAAATGTGCAGGCGGCCGTTATCAAAGTGTCGACCCGGGTACTGACTGAGCCAGTCGGAAAAGTCGCAGATGTGCAGTTGGATCTTCGTCAACCTTGTCACCTGATTACCATCGACCTGGGCTCCGATGATGCTGGTGCGACAGGATTATCGGATCGCTCGTAAGTCGCGTACATTGGTGCCATCCTTCGACGCAACGATCGACATGATAATCCGACCTACTGCCGGTGTAGTCGTGAGTTCGGTGAGGCAGGATTTTCGACATTCTCCTCATAAAACCCGACCCAGGTGTAAGTGTTGTTTGCCGCCGCGTACGTGCGCGCGGTGTCGAGCACATCTTTGATCGTGTAAGCGGCACTGGTCACGTCGTTGCCGCCTTTGATGTATGTGAACGCGGGAGCCATTAGCACCAGCAAGAGAGCAATGATGCCGACGACGACGAGCAGTTCGATCAGGGTGAATGCAGCGCATCGGCGCTGCGAGTTGAGAGTTGCGAGTTGAGAGTTGAGAGGCCGAACCTTCGTCATTTTATCATTCCTTCGACCATCGGGCATTCGCCATTACACTCATTCCCGTCACATACTTCTCCGGAAAAATCGCCGCGAAGTTCCACTTTTTAGCAGGGAAATGAGCGCTGGCGCGCTCACGTTGCAAGTCGGCCGAGCACGCGTGCGCACGCTGCGCGTTTACACCCACGCGACCAGTAATGCTGGGGGAAACCATCGAGGGAACGCACTATAGCCAGAATTACCTAGGTGACAAGTTCTGATTTAGGAGAGACTTCGGGGATGATAAGGCACAGATGCTAGAGCTTTTTAAGAGATCTTGTAGCCACCGGTTCGCCGCAGGACGAATCCGTCCGGTGTGCGGACCTGTGGCCGGTCCGGCGCAGTTCTTTATCCGCAACGGGGGACGGCCCACCCGCCTCCGCCGAGGCTACGGCGGGGCAGGCAGGGCCGTGGCTACAGCGGCTTTCTTGTCTTGGCGGAGCTTCAGATTCGCTCGCTCAAGGAGCGGACGGCGTCGCTCGTTTTCAATTGCCCGGTCGAGCATTTCTTGCAGTGGCGAGTTCGTTTCTTCAGCCACTCGGCTCAGCCTCGGTGCGTGCGCCAGCCGTTTCCTCAGCCATTCGGCTCAGAATTCCCTGGGGCGCTCCCCAAGTTCGCCACCGCGAATCCGTCCTGTGGCGGACTTGATTTTGAGATAGCGCCTCTGGCGCTAAAGAGAAACGCGCACGGAGTGGAAATGCCGGAGTCACCGCCTCCGGCTACAGGTCACGCGGTCTCGTCGCCGCCGTAGTCCCGGGACTGCGGGACGAAGGCGGATCGACTATCAACTATGAACTATCAGCTATCAGCTTTCCGGAACTACTCAGATACTTCTTCAATCTGCGCGCCGAGCACATCCACGGTCCGGTCGGTGTTAAGGTCGCGAGCTAGCGCGATGTGAAGCCAATAGCGTTTTTCGCCTTCAACGATAAATTTCGCGAAATCGGTCTCGCCCGGCGCACACTTTCCGGTCTGCGCGATCAGGTCAATCATCAGATTCCAAGTCCGCGCCTGTCCCATTTCAGCCAGTGCGCGCGCAATTGCTTCTTTCTGTTCCTTCGTCCAAGCGGTATTCGCACCAACTCTGACCAGTCGAGCCACGTCTGCGCGGTTTAACACGGGACGCAACTTGGTTTCGTCAACAATCCGCTGCGCCGCTGCTGTGGCTTCACTGGCGGAGATGACGCCTGAAGACGGAGGAGGCGCGATCGTGTCGTTCTTAAGCGCGGCTTTCAAAGCTGCGGCGAGGACGGAAACGTTTCTGCTGTTGAGATTGAAGATGCCAGCGCGCGGATAGGTGTGCAGGATGGGATTATAGGTGAAAAAATCGAGGACTGCTTTGTCGTTGCTCGTTTCGGTAACAAAATTCAGCGGCTGAAAACCGTTTGCGGTATCAAGGCTGTAGCCGAACTCTCCGACGTTGCTGAATGCATGATTCAGCACGATGGGAACGGTCGCAGGCCTCGGTTTCGTGCTTCCGGTGTTTGGGTCGATTATCCAAGCGTAAGGGTCCTTATCGGCCTCGTAACCAGGGTTACTGGGATTGTTCTCATTCTCCCAGCCAAGCACGAATCCTCCGGCATATTCAATTATGGTGGTGTGGCTGCCCGTCGTTGGATCGCGTTCGTTTGTATCGCCCGAGTCGTCGTAATGATCGATCAAGGAGGCAGCAATTGAGAGCGTCCGCGCAACGCGGTTCGAGTCAGTATCGTTGGAGAAACGGATCCCAACCGGGATTGGCTACGTTCAAGGCGTAGTTTAGAATTTTGATAAACTCAAGCCGACTCCTCAGTGGCGGGATGTAAGCCAGCGGGTTGTTGTTAGGCTCGGAGGGCTGTTGCTCACCGACGTACTGCCAGCGGCCCCAATTGACAAGTTGGCTTTTATCTGTGCCTGTGCCGTTAACCCATGCCAGGCCAAACATATCGAGAATGTCGCGCGCTCTGCCTCTGTATCGGCCCCGGCCTCTCCAACCGACACCGTTCCCGTCGCCGTTCCCGCGTCCTCGCGTTGTCACAGAATCGGGAGGCGCCGGTTTCACCAGACCAACAGCATTCATTGGAAACCTGTCAGGCAATCTCAGGCTCCTCCAATCGGGCGCCGGCCGGTTACGTTCGCGGGAAAAAATTCCCATGTATTGAAGCAAATCCTGGCTGAAGCCGATGCTACCTTGCAGTCGCAACAACTCTTTACGAGTCATGAAGGCTTGGTCGGTTCGGCTGTAGGAAGGAAAGTCGCTCGGGACGGATGTAAATGGATATATCGATGGGTCGCTGTAAGGAGCGTCGCCGAAATCCAGCAGATAACTGCCCCAGGTATCTTGTTGAGTGTTGGGGTCCAACTGAAAACTAAACCTTCTGAAACTCGTTGCTGTCTGTTTTGTCGTGCCATAATTGCGCCAGCCAACAATTTTATTCATCTGAGAAGAGGTCGGTGCCGCGGGGAGTGCGCCAAGGTCTGCGAAAGCGACGGTTCCTTTTCGCCCAACATTGACCTGCCAGGGTGTTGGTGTCGGTTCCGGGTTATCAGCGCTGCTGCCCGCCCAGGCGGGAAACCCTGCCAGATTCATGTCCAGCAGACCGCCCTCGTCGTAAACCGCGAAAGCATAGCGTCCCACTACATCGCTGGGTAGAGGTGCAGGGTTCGGTCCCTGAAGAGTTACCAACACCCAATCGGGTGGTGTGAAACTGGCGGCAGTTGGGACCAAGTAGTGGCTATTCCAACGAGCGCGTGTTATTTCACCCCGCTTCGGATTTGCCGGGTCAACTGGTCCAGAGCTGACAATGGAAGCGAAACTTGGAACACCAGGCGGTGATATGGCGTCATTGCGCACACTGCGGCGAATTAAATTTGGAATGGATGCGTCGTCGCCTGAGCGTTGTGGTTGAATAGTGGCTTGCGTGACATTCACCCCAGCGACGGTAATTTCCCGCTTAAGACTGCTGACGATGATATCGAGCGCGCTACGGGCAAGCAGGTCCGCACTGGCATCGTGAAAGCTCGCTTGGGCAAGTCTTCGATCGGCAGCGGTATGCGAGAAATAAGCCAGCGCCAGGCCCGTTAAAAGCGCCATAAACGCAAGGACGATTATCAAAGCAGCCCCCTTGTTCTTCCTCCTGCTCTTACTCATGATGTGTAACGGACGCGCTGTAGCCACGGCGCTGTGTCGCCGTGCTGTCGAGTGAGCAAAAGCGCCGGAGCGCCTCGACACAGCGAGGCGGCTACAACATTGACGAGAGTCATCGCTCATGGCGCATAATCGCGCTCGTGCGGGGAAGAAAAGCGGCGTCAAGCCGCCGCACTCCAAGGCGCGCTCTGCGCGCGAAAACATTCGTGTCAATTCGTGTCCATTCGTGGTTAATCTCGTCTGAGGGATAGTCTTCCGAGAAGGAGCCCAGCGAGTATTCATAAGCTTGCAGGAGAAAGGTAAAAACAGCGTTGGTAAAGGCGAACACTTGAAAGCGCAGGGCGCGGCAAGGTTGTATTTCCGTCCAGAGCAGCTCGCCAGCCTGCAAGCAAACCTCCAGGGGCCTCCCCGCCATAGTCCGCCAAGTCCTCTGCGAGTCCTGTACATATCCGAATTGCTGAGGAGCACTCTGCTCTTCGGATCGATCACAGCGATGTCCACCATGATTGCAGACACATCTTGCATTCCACGCACGCTCGAGGTCGCGTACCACGGAGTGGAGGACAAATCTCCGTTTTTCAGGAGGTAGTAATATTCAAAGCGAAAAACATCCCGGCCGATGATGTCAAACGGACTGTTGGTTAGATTCGCCCACGGGTTCAAGGGCGCCCAGAAAATAACTGATGCCGGCCGGCCATCCGAGCGCGTGTCACTCGTGGCGCCATTCCAAATCAAAGCTTCACCCAATCGCTCCAACCTGTTGGAAAATGTTGTTCCACTCACATTGATCCGATATCCGATAATCGAGACGGGACCCTGCTGCGTCCCAGTTAAGGCAGACCAACCTGGGACAGTACTGTAGAATGCTATCTGGTCATTGCCCCTTTGCCTGGTACAAAGCCTGCAGTCATTCGCGGTGGTAGAAGATTTAAGGTAGTAATCGACGTCGGATCTTTTGACCATCTGCGCGAAGTCGATAGCCATGCGGTCAAACAATTCACGGGCCTGTGAGTCGGCATCCATTTGCCTGTGACCGAGCGTCATAATCGTCGCCGCGCTGTTAAGAAGCTGAGTAGCTAGCAAGGTAAGAAGCACCAACACACCCACACTGACGAGGAGTTCGGCCAACGTAAAAGCGCTGACGCGCTCACGTTGCTTCGGCATGGTAAAGGCATTCGTTCGCAGCGGCGAACGAATAAGTGATCGGTGATCTGTGATCAGTGATCGGGAAAGCGACGCCTTTGCTGTAGTGTGCGCTGTCCTCTCGCGATTCATAGGAGTCCGCGACGCATTGATGGTGGATCGCGTTGTCCCCAACGCGATGGCTGGGGCCCGCGTGTCATCGGCTTGGGGACCTGCAACGGATGCGAAGCAACGGCCAGGCTTTCCACCCGATCCACCTACAGCGGACTCTACAACACTTGTCTCGTGGTCACGCATGGCTCAGCTCCGGTCGAAGGCGGCAAATATCTGCACCGAGCCGCTTGGCCTGGTTGTTCCGGGATCAACAGACGCCGGCCAACTCACCTTCAGATCGGCATAATTCAATCCTGTGGGAGCAGAATTCCATCTTATATTCAGTTGATAGCGGGAGTCAGCGCCGAGCGATGTCGAGGCCTGCCCTGAAGCATCAAAATACAATGTCTTATCGGTCCCAAAAGTTATGGCGAACTGTGGAGAAGTCGTGGCCGCTGCTGGCGTCGTCCGCAAATCCGCCACGATGACGGCCATGATACTTGTGGCGGCAGTCTGTGAAGTCGCATTCCGGTTTGTCTGCATACCGACAGGCATCAAACCGAAAACGGCAATGAGGCAAAAGGCCGCAACCCCCAAGGCGAGGACGAGTTCAACCAGAGAAAATGCGGCAGCCTTGGAATCAGGACCGGTTGCATAAGAACTGTAGCGGCGGTCCATGACCGCCGACGAATCGAACTTCCCGTCCTCACGACGGCGCTCATAGAGCGCCGCTACAGCAACCAAATCGTCCTGGTCCTCGTGATAGAAAGCAAGAAGCCGAGGACGAGGGACGAGGACGAGAACGAAAAATTTGCGTAAGCTGCGAAAACTTTCATGGATAGTGTACGAGCGCCGCTACAGCACAACGGCCTTTTGAAACCTTTGCACCAATTCTCATGGCCGATAGACCCGGACCGCGCCGCTCGTCGTTCCAAGTTGTATGACTGCATGGTTTCCTACGTCCTGATTGAAGCCATCGGGCAACGGCTGGAAGACTGTTCCATGAGTTGGTTGAAAATCGATTTCGATAACATGGGCGATTGCGTCCGTGTTGATCGAAGTCGCGATCCGCGCGATGCCCGTTGGATCGAAGTTTATCACTCGATCAAATCGATACTGATAGCCGGAGTCCAACGGTGATCCCAACGGCCACGTAAATGGTGTTACCGAGCTGGAGAGCGCATGGCCCAAAATGTACGGCGGACCGGTTGGTTGATATCTCGCCAATTTGGAGTTCGGATGCGCAGTGGGAGTCCACGATCCAAAATCGACCGGCACAAAATGTAGATTCTCATAGGTCTGTAATTTCCCGACCGCAATGAGATGAGCGCCATTGGCATAATTAGCTGTCCAGTCGCTGCCCTGATCGGTCGTAGCGTATTGATATTGTGAAGTGCCGTCTTTCGACGCAACCACCGCTACCGCCACTCTGCCGTAAGGTGTATCGCCAGTCGTAACCTGCGGACTCACCGAGGGATCAACCGAAGAATCCACCTCGGCAAAACCAACAAAGACATAGGTGTGGTTTGCTTTTGCGTACGCTCGTGCGTTCTCGAGTACTCCCTTCACTCCATAAATGGCGGTGGTGACATCGGTCCCGCTCTTTATTGTCGTGAACGCGGGGCCGATTAACACCAGCAGAATGGCAATGACGCCAATGACGCCGAGCAGTTCGAGGAGCGTAAACCCGCCTACGCCAATCCAGCCTTCGCAGCCGCTTCCAGCCTTCGCACCCCCGAAAGTTTTGGGGGCTACGGCGCGACAAAGTCCCCGAACGCTTTCGGGGCCCTGCTCAAAGGAGATCAATGGCCGGAGATCAGATGTCCGATAGAGTGCACTCAACGTCTCTGCGTAATGCGGTTTTACGCGTTCTAGCTTCTGACCTTTGATGTCTGACATCTTCGACGGGGAGGCGCGTTATACCAAGAACCAGATTCGCGTGGCAAGCGCTCAGTTTGAAGAGACATTCGGGAATCCCGCGTCCAATCTGGCCACTGAAAAAAGGCAAAAAAAAGCTAAAGAAAAGACTTCACAAGAGCCCAAGCGCACACTATAAATGCGGCCATGAACACCCAATGCCGCTTTATTTCATTCGTGGCGCCAGTCGCACTTGCCCTGGCGAGTTGGCTGCCAAGCGGGGTCGCTGCCGCTGAGCTCGAAGAGGCGCAGGTCACGCAAGTCGTGCAGGACGTCAAGGTGGTGCCGTCGGGCGGATCGGCGCGTCCGGCCGCGGTTAACGAGACTGTTCGCAAGGGTAACGCGGTGCAAACTGGCGCTCAGTCCCGAAGCGAGCTGACGTTCAAGGATCAAACGATCACGCGTCTGGGTGAGAAAACTATTTTTAACGTGGGCGGAGAGGGACGAACAATCGAGATGGGCAGCGGCCAATTTTTGCTTTATGTGCCAAAGAAAGCCGGCGGCGCAAAAGTCAAGATGGGTCCGGTCACGGCGGCAATCACAGGCACAACCGTGGTGGGAAACGTCTTCCCCAGTGGGATCGTGCAATTTACCGTGCTTGAAGGAAGCTCGTGCCTCAGTTACGGCAGCATGGGCCAGTCTATATTCGTGCAGGCAGGTCAAATGGTTGTTTACGATCCGATCTTAGGAAGGATGGAAAACCCGGTTGATGTTGATCTTCAACAGGAGCTCTCTTCTCCTCTGGTCAAGGACTTTCGCCAATTGCCCAGTGCGCCGCTAATTGACGAGGCAATTCAAAATCAACGTCTGGCTGCGACGCCAGATGCGGATTTGGAGCGTGCGGTCAGGGCGACGGGAGCGGCCAGCATCGGCAGCGCCACACCCGAACAATTTATGCAAGCGTTCAACTCGCTGATTGCTCGTACCGATCCGCGCGCGGTTAACGTGCTCGTTGCCAGAGCAGCGAGGGCCCGGCCTGATCTTGCCCCCAGGATCGCAGTTGCGGCCGTGACAGGGTTGCAGCCAGTGGGAGTGGGAGGCTACGCGAAAGGCTACGCGAAAGATTTTAAAGGCAAGGAAATTTCATGCGACCAGGTCCAAAGCATCGTCAATGCGGCGATCGCCGCGGATCCGTGGGGGGCCGATGAAATCACTAACGCGGTCCTCCAAGCGGCGCCAATGCTGGCGGACTGCGTTCAGAGGTGTCCGCCGTACAACAACTGGACGCCGCCGTATGTAGTCACGCCGCTCACTCCACTAGAGCCAGTTTCGCCGGAGCAACCGCCGATAGGCGGCCGCGATTAGAAGCGCAGCATACGCAAAGACCGCCTTCGCAAGTTTCCCGCAAATTCGCTCTTTCGGTAGACCGATTCGTCCGAGACTAGAAGCCATCTCATAAATAGGGAACAGGTGCGTTGCCAGAGATTTGGTGCTGCGGCAAGGCGCGAGGAGGAAGAATATCCCTCGTGGATCTTTGACCGACGAGCAACGCTGCCGCAGGGCCAAAGATCGGCAACCCTTCGGGCGAAGCTCTGGCGGACGACTGGCGGCGTTGCTCCTCAGTCGCAGAGCGCTGCGGCTATGCTCCTTCGTCGCGCCTTGCTAGCCGCCCGCCAGAGCTTCGCGCACCCATTCCCTATTTATGAGATGGCTTCTAAGCACTGCTCGGTAACATCTCTGGATTGGCTCGGACCGCTGAGTCCTGACGATTTCTACGAGATTGCAGACGGCACGCCTGCCGCTACAGTTGCGCCTTATGCCGTACAAAGATGTTGCTCCGCCCGCAGGCGAGAAGATTACCAGAACCGACAGATTGAATGTGCCGGATCAACCGATCATTCCGTTCATCCGCGGCGACGGGACCGGGCCGGATATTTGGGCGGCAAGTGTCCGTGTGTTCGATGCTGCGGTTGAAAAAGCGTACGCCGGGAAAAAGAAAATCGCGTGGTTTGAGGTTTTCGCCGGCCAGACAGCGAAAGACAAATTCGATGCATGGCTGCCGGACGACACGGTGGAAGGGTTCCGCGAATATCTGATCGGAATCAAAGGACCGCTGACCACACCCGTCGGCGGCGGCATTCGCTCGCTGAATGTTGCGCTGCGGCAGCTGCTGGATCTTTTCGTTTGTTTGCGGCCGGTCCAGTACTTCAAAGGCGTCCCCTCGCCCGTCAAGCATCCCGAGAAAGTGAAGATGGTGATCTTCCGGGAGAACACGGAAGACATTTACGCCGGCATCGAGTACGCCGCCGGCACGCCTGAGGCGCAAAAAGTCCTCGATTTTCTGCAAAAGGAATTTCCCAAACAATTCGACAAAATCCGTTTCGGAACAAAACAGAAAGCAGCGGACTTTTGGAAAATGGTCGGCGCGCCGGAGAGCGACGAGGTTTGCGTGGGAATCGGTATCAAGCCGGTCAGCCGCTCAGGAAGTGTGCGGCTCATTCACAGCGCGATTTCCTACGCCATCCAGAACCAGCGCAAGAGCGTGACGCTGGTGCACAAGGGGAACATTATGAAATTTACCGAGGGCGCGTTTCGCGATTGGGGCTTCGAAGTTGCAAAGAAATATTTTGGCGCGGAAGAATTCGACGGCGGTCCCTGGTGCAAGATTCCCATGGGCAAACCGGGCGCGGGAATTGTGATCAAAGACGCAATTGCCGATATTACGCTTCAGCAAGTGCTGACGCGGCCAGAAGATTTCGACGTCATTGCAACGCTCAATCTAAATGGCGATTACTTGAGCGATGCGCTGGCCGCGCAAGTGGGCGGCATTGGCATCGCGCCTGGAGGAAACATCAATTACATCACCGGCCACGCAGTTTTCGAAGCGACTCATGGCACCGCGCCGAAATACGCGAATCAGGACAAGGTGAACCCCGGCTCAGTGATTCTTTCAGGTGAAATGATGTTCCGTTACATGGGCTGGACGGAAGCTGCCGATCTGATTCTTAAAGGATTAAGCGGCGCGATCGCCAGCAAACGTGTCACGTACGATTTCGCGCGTCTGATGGAAGGCGCGACCGAAATCAAGTGTTCGCAGTTTGGCGATAACGTGATCGAGCATATGAGCTAAATGCCGAAATCCGAATCTCGAAGCTCGAAACAATGTCGAATGATCAAATGACGAAACGATGTCATCTCGGTTTCAGGATTTCGTGCTTCGTCATTCCTTCGTCATTCGCCTGCCACACTGTAGTCCCGCGACTGCGGGACGGAGGCGGGTCATTCGAGCTTCGTCATTCTTGACGCATCATTGACCTTCGCCACTGATTGCGATTAGCTGCAATCGTGGCTTCTTCATCGCTCTGGCAGCGTTTCCAACGATATTTTTTGTACTATCGCGATCTCGATTTCTCGGTCGACATCAGCCGGATGAAATTTCCGGAGGATTTTTTCGAGAGAACGCAGCCGAAGATCGACAAGGCGTTTGCCGCGATGCGGGAACTGGAAGCGGGGGCAATCGCTAATCCCACCGAAAAGCGAATGGTTGGCCATTATTGGCTCCGCAATCCCGGGCTTGCGCCGACTGCGGAGATTCGGAAAGAAATTGAAGACACCATCAACCGCCTCAAAAAATTCGCCGAAGATGTTCATGCCGGAAAAATCACGGCTGAAAATGGAAAACGCTTCAGACACGTGTTGCTCATAGGGATCGGCGGCTCGGCGCTGGGGCCACAATTCGTGGCAGACGCGCTCGGGTCATCGGACGATCCCATGGACCTGTTTTTCTTCGATAACACCGACCCGGACGGATTCGATCGCGTTTTTGACAGGATGGATGATCTGCTTGCCCAAACGCTCGTCGTTGTGGTCTCGAAATCCGGCGGGACAAAGGAAACACGAAATGGGATGCTCGAAGCGGAAGCAGCGTTCGTTGGAAACGGACTTCAATTCGCCAAGCACGCCGTCGCCGTAACTGGAATCGGAAGTGATCTCGATCAATATGCCGAAAAGAACGGGTGGCTCGCTCGATTCCCGATGCACGATTGGGTTGGCGGGCGCACTTCGGTAATGAGCGCGGTGGGGCTTCTCCCGATGGCCTTGGAAGGCTTCGACATCGACAGTTTCCTCGCCGGCGCGGCAGCAATGGACGAGCGGACACGCACACCTGATGTCGCGCAAAACGCAGCAATGCTTCTGGCGCTCATGTGGTACTACGCCGGGAACGGCAAGGGCGACAAAGACATGGTGATCATTCCATACAAGGACCGGCTGGCCCTGTTCGCAAAGTATCTGCAGCAACTCGTGATGGAATCATTAGGCAAAGAAAAGGACCTCGATGGCAAGACTGTGCATCAGGGAATTGCTGTTTATGGCAATAAAGGCTCGACCGACCAGCACGCTTATGTTCAACAGTTGCGCGACGGTGTCTTAAATTTTTTTGTGACCTTTATCGAAGTGCGCAAAGATCGGCGCGGTAAGCGGTTCGAAGTCGAAGACGGCATCACAAGCGGCGATTATCTTCAGGGGTCTTTGCGCGGCACGCGAAGCGCGCTGTACGAGAGCGAGCGTGAATCAATCACGATTAGCATTTCCGAAGTGAACGCGTTTAACCTCGGAGCGTTGATCGCGCTTTATGAACGTGCAGTGGGCTTTTACGGCTCGCTGGTTAACATCAACGCCTACGATCAACCCGGCGTTGAGGCCGGAAAAAAGGCGGCGACAAGACTGTTGCAGCTTCAAAAACAGGTAATCGCAAAATTGGTTGTCGGCCGGAGTCAAACGGCCGAAGAAATTGCGCGCTCCATCGACTCAGACCCAGAAGACGTGTTTCACGTGCTGCGGCATTTGGCGAGCAACGATCCGCAAATCAGAGTCGCAGCTGGCGAGGAACCATCGGAAGACCGGTTTTCACTCGAACAATAGCGGTAGCGTATCCCTTATGGCAGAGAAGGCTTCGCAGGATGCAAAAGATTCTCTAAGCGTTCCTTGGAGCGACGCAATCCGTTTTGTCCGGCAACTCAGTCACGATCTGCGCAACGATTTAAATGCGATCGAACTGCAGTCCGCTTACATCGCTGAGCTGGAGAAGAACGAAGAACTTCAGGGCGAGATTAAACGATTGCGTGAAATGGTCTCGCGTCTGGCGTCGACCTTACAACGGCTTTCCAGAGACGTGGAGGAGGTTAAACCCACCCTGATTTCTTACCGGGTTACCGATCTCATGGAAGACTTGCGCAGGAAAATTGACGACGATTTCCCAAAGAAAAGCACCGAAATCACCTGGGAGATTCAGCCTGGCAACGCGATGGTGAACGTTGATCCACAACTTTTGCAGGAAGTATTTACCGAGCTTTTCGCCAATGCTTTCTTGCACGGTCGGGGCAAAGGCTCACTTCTGGCGAAAGCCAAAATCGACAGCAACCGGTTCCTCTTCGCTCTCCATGAGCCGAAGGACCGCTTTGACTTACCTACGCAAAATTGGGGACGCGAACCGCTTCGGAAAATCAGCCTGCGCCATTATGGTCTTGGTCTGAATCGCGTCCGCGCTATCGTAGAGACCCACGGCGGCGAACTGCACGCCCAATATGATCCGAACGCTTCGGCGCTCATCACCACGCTTACGCTTCCCGTGGCAAACGAGATCTCCGATTAAGCTTGAAACGTCAATCGTTTCTCACCGTTTAAGCAACTGGAGTGCCACTACTCGTGCGTAGTACCAGCAGCGCAATTGAATGAAAACAGAAAATCACCGTGTCCTGATCATCGATGACGAGCGGCCAGTGTTGATGACGCTCGAGGCGTTGCTGAAGCGGCATGGTTATCAAGTCGAGACCGCGCCCACTGCGGCGCAAGGACTCAAGGTGCTGAAATCGAAATCGCCCACGCTCGTATTGCTCGATCTTCGACTGCCCGACGCCGACGGATTGGAAATGCTGGGTCGGATCAAGACCGAGTTGCCAGAAGTGCAGGTGATTATCCTGACCGCGCACGACTCGTTGCACAATGCCATCGAGTCGATCAAACGCGGCGCTTACCATTTCATTAGCAAACCGTACGCGCCCGAAGAACTGCTCAGCCTGGTGGAGAAGGCATTGGAGAAACAGTTCCTCTTGCGAGAAACAGAAGAACTCCGGGAAAAAACAGAGCAACTCGAGAAACGTCTCGAGATCGCGGAAGCGCGGCCGGCGCCTATTTTTAAGAGCAAACCGATGCAGGAGATCGAGGAATTGATTGATGCGATGGCGCCCTCGGATGCCAACGTTCTGATCGTGGGCGAAAGCGGTGTGGGCAAGGAAGTGATCGCGAATGCGATCCACGCCCGGAGCCGCCGCACGGGACAGCCAATGGTGAAGCTGAATTGCGCGGCGTTCCCTCAAACGATGATCGAGGGAGAACTTTTCGGTTATGTGAAAGGAGCGTTCACCGGGGCGATGCAGGATTTTCCTGGAATGATCGGAGCGGCTGACGGTGGCACCCTTTTTCTAGACGAAATATCGGATATGCCGGCAGACTTGCAGACGCGTTTCTTGCGCGTGCTCCAGGAGCGCGAGTATCGGCCGCTTGGCAGCACGCAAACAATGAAAGCAGACTTCCGAGCGATCGCTTCGACCAATCGGCCGATTCCACAGGCGCTCGCGGAGAACCGGCTGCGCTCCGATTTGTACTACCGGCTAAACACGTTCCAAATCGAAGTCCCCGCTCTCCGGAAACGCAAAGAAGACATCCCGCCGCTGATCGCGCAATTCGTGAAACAATTTTCGCAACAACTCGGCAAACCGGAGCC
The DNA here is from genome assembly GCA_963725505.1 of uncultured Verrucomicrobiae bacterium. Lineage (GTDB taxonomy): Bacteria > Verrucomicrobiota > Verrucomicrobiia > Chthoniobacterales > UBA10450 > Udaeobacter. The sequence continues at coordinate 96,242 of CAVRYN010000013.1, forward strand.
AGAGGTTTCGCCGGACGCGTTTCAGAAACTGCTTGATTACTCTTGGCCGGGGAATGTTCGCGAATTGCAAAACGCAATTGAATACGCAGTGGTGCTGGCGCGAGAGGGCATGATCGGCGTAAAAGAGCTACCGACAGAGATACAGTTGCCTCCCGAGCTGCAACAAGCCGAGCTCAGCGCGTTACCGCGCAGCGGCGTACAAACTCTCGACGACTTGGAGCGAACCGCCATTCTGCAGGCGCTTGCAGAGTGCCGCGGTAACAAGAAAAAAGCGGCCGAACTTCTCGGCATCCAGCGCCCCACTCTCTACAACAAAATGAAGCGATACGCCATCGAGTTGTAAGTTCAAGGAGTGACGGTTTCCCAACCGTCATCTTTGAGTCGACGGCTGCCCAAGCCGTCGTTCCTTTTACTCGCCGCGATAAACGCAGCGCGCGGTCGGCGTTTCGTGCACGACGATCTCGCAGAGGCCGGGACACTGAGATTCCAACTTCTTCCAGAACCATTCTGCCATGTTTTCAATCGTGGGATTCTCCAAGCCTTCGATGTCGTTGAGATACTTGTGGTCGAGCATTTTCAGCAGCGGTTTCATCGCGGCGCTGATCTCCGCGTGGTCGTAAACCCAGCCGGCTTTCGGATCGACATCACCTTCGATTGAAACTTCGACCTTGAAACTGTGCCCATGTAGCCCGCGGCATTTGTGTCCCTCCGGCGCATTGGGCAACGTCTGCGCCGCTTCGAAAGTGAAATCTTTGGTCAGGCGCGCGCGCATCACGCGCACAATACCATCTCTATATCTGCATTGTCATCCCGAACGAAGTGAGGGACCTCCCATAAACTCGGAAGATCACTGACTTACTTTGCGTGATCGATCACCCATCGTGAGATCCTTCGCTCCGCTCAGGATGACAGCAGAGGTCGTGCGCGCATCGATTAGACTCCGCGCTGCGTCGGGGTCCAGATGAATTTGTGCATCTGAAGTTGAAACCGAACGCTGAGTTTGTCCGCCAAAATCCATTCGACAATCTGGCGAGGGTCGATCCTGCCGAAAATCGGTGAGAACAGCACGGCACGACAACGCGAAGGAAGATCGTACCGCTGCACCTTGTCGCGCGACCATTCGTAATCTTCGCGGGATCCCATTACGAATTTCACTTCGTCGCCCAGTGTGAGATGCTCGATATTCGACCAAAGATTCTTGTCCACTTCGCCGCTGCCGGGCGTTTTTAAATCCATGATCCGATGGACGCGCGGATCGACTTTCGAGATATCGTGCGCCCCGCTGGTTTCGAGCAGGACTGTGTGTCCTGCGTCGCACAAGACCGACATCAGCGGCAGCACGTTCTTCTGCAACAGCGGCTCACCACCCGTGATTTCGACCAGCGGACAGCGAAATGCCGCCACTGCTTCGATAATCTCTTTCAATGTTTGCTTTTTCCCTTCGTAAAATGCGTACTCCGTGTCGCAATAGTTGCAGCGAAGGTCGCAGAACGTCAGGCGCACGAAGAGGCACGGCCGCCCCACCCAGGTACTCTCACCCTGGATCGAGTGATAAATCTCATTAATGGTCAACGTCTTTTCTCGCTCTGGCATACCGTTGAAGAATTCGGTCATTGATTTGCCAAGTTGTAAACGTGTTACGCGAACTATGGCAAAGCAAGTATTCCACACGGAATACGCGTCGCCCGTTGCGCGTCAAAACGATATAACGGCTTGGAAATGTGGCCTTTCAATCTAATGATTTTAATGAGATTTTTTTATTGACGGATTTATAGCGCCCATCTAGTCTCGCGACCATGTGCCTTGGTTTCGCCTTAACCATGTACCGTTTCGCTGCATTTCCACACCGTACCGCCGGCGGGATTGCCCGCCCGGCCGCACGATCACTAATCCTTAGCTTCGTGGCGGGAATTTTCTTTGCGGCTGTTCTTGCTGCGCAAGCGCAGGAGTCGATTGAGCCGGACATCCTGCCTTCGTTGGCCGAGCCGTCGGCCGCTCCAACGGAATCGTTGCCCTCCACGCCAACAGAGCCATTGCCCGCTTTACCTCAATCGTTACCCTCCGCTCCGGCGGAGCCATTGCCCTCGTCAGCGGCGGCGTTGCCTTCTTCCGAGGAGGCGTTTCCATCTTCACCGAAGCCGTTGTCGTCTTCAATGAACTACACCGGAGGGTACACAACCGTTGTTCCGGCGCCGGTACCGGCGGGTCCTAACGGCGTGGTATCCGGCAGGGACGTATTTCCAGGTACCGAAACCGATTCAGGGGAATCGCGTCCCTATTACTACCGTCTGCTACTGACAGTACGCGGTGTTTGGGATGACAACATCTTCATTAGTCATACCAATCGGGTTTCCGATTATTACTTCGCGATTGAGCCGCAGATCACCGTCGGAGTCGGCGACATCGAGGGACGCAACAAGAGCTATCTCCGGTTGGATTACATGCCCAGCGCTATTCTGTTCGTCGATCACTCAAGTGAAGACGCATTTAATCAACTGATTCACCTCGAGGGCGGGTACAATTCTGGCCGATGGACGCTGAGCTTGGCCGAGGATATCGCGCTACTGGAATCGGCAAACCTCAACAGCTTCTTCGATACGACAGGGCTGTGGGCAAACACCGATGCCAGCGGGCCCACGCGGGTCAACATCTTCAGCACGCGCTTGCGGGCAGATTATCAGCTAACCGGGAAAGTATTTCTGCAGGGTGAGTTTGATTCCTGGACTTACTTCTATCCCGATAACATTAGTTCCTACACTATTGCGGGTGGCCTTTACGTTTACTACAATTGGCTGCCGAAGGTGTCGGTAGGCATTGGCGGCACCGTCGGGTACGAGTGGGTGGACGACCCAACTCCCAATCAACCTTTCGAGCAAATTAACGTGCGCCTTAATTATGAGCCGACAGCAAAACTAGGCTTGTATGCTTCGGCAGGCGTTGAGTTCCGCCAGTTCGACGGCGACCGCGGCACCTACACCACGCCGGTGTTTGAAATCGGAGCAACTTATTATCCCTTCAGCGGTACCACTATCACGCTGGCGGCAGGCCGGCGGATCTACAGTTCCGGCTACCTTGCTAATCAGGATTTCGGGAGCACGTACGTTGTGGGCCGGTTTCAGCAGCGTTTATTTCACCGCGTTTACCTCGGCTTGGCGGCCGGCTATGAAAATTCAGACTACATCGCCACTGACCGCAACGTGAGCGCGACACGGAATGATGACTATTGGTTTATCGAACCGTCTGTTGACGTGCTAATTACCCGGTGGCTGAGTGCCGGCGTCTACTATCTCCACCGCGAGGACAGCAGTAATTTCGATTTCTCCAGTTTCTATGATAATCAGGTGGGCGTTCGGGCGACGGTCAGGTTTTAAAGAGGGATTCAGTCGTTTGCGAACTGGGATGCGGGGGCGGTGCTTGGCGATTGTAGTCGCGTTCGGGTTGCTGCCAGGCTTTCTGTCAGCCCAAATCGCGCCCGCTACCAGCGGCGGAGCGAGCGCACCGGCTGGTTACGTTTTGAGCGCGAACGATCAGGTGGCCGTCGAGGTTTTTGGCGAAGATGATCTACGCACAAACGGACGATTGAACCCCGAGGGAAACTTGAGCGTGCCATTGCTGGGGTCGATCCATTTAGCCGGACTGAACCTGACCCAGGCAGCTTCCAAACTCACAGAATTGTACGGCCGCGATTATCTGGTCAACCCGAGGGTCAACGTCATGCTTCTCAGCTACGCAAAGCGGCGTTTTTCGATCTTGGGCCAGGTCAGTCGCCCGGGCAGTTACGAAATGCCCGATAGCAGTCCGGGCGGTATTGATCTACTGGAGGCGGTCGCCTTGGCTGGCGGATATACGCGCATCGCTGCGCCGGAAAGAATTACGGTGCGACGACATAACGCGAGTGGCGACCAAATTTTCAAGGTGAATGCGAAGCGCTTCACCAAGGGGAGCGGTGGAGGTTTTCTCGTCGAGCCGGGTGATACTATCACCGTCGGCGAAAGCATTTTCTAATTAAAAAATTTTGCGCCTTCGCCTTTCCGAGCGCACTGCTTGAGTGTAAGCTTCGAGCCAATATTTTGCCGTGATTGATCCTGGCCAATCTCTGACGGGAACAAACGTTCCCACAAATTTCGAGAAACCTGCCGTGTCTCTAACCGGGCAGTACGCCGAAGGGTTACAGACGTTTGATTTTCGGCGCTACTGGCATTCTTTCGTCGAACGTATTTGGATCGTTGCCATCTGCGTTCTGGCCGGACTTTTTTTAGCCCTGGGTCACCTCGCGCGGACGCCGAAGCTTTACCAGGGACACACAGTCCTGCAAGTGGAGTCCTCGGAGCCCACTGTTATCGCTACGGACGATCCCACAACGCGAATGCGCTCCGAGTTTCTGGCCAGTCAGGAGGGGCTGCGAACGATCGAACAGAATCTCACTAACCAAACACTTCTTGAGCGAGTGGTACGCTCCGAAGGTTTGGCGCAGGACGGTGGACGCGCTCTTCTGGGCCAAAGTGTTATAGCCGACAAGAGTTCCAGCGCGACCGAGCGCACGGAGCCGTCGCAGGATGCCAACAAGACTCAGAGCGCGAGTGGCGTCACAGCTTTTACGCCGCTGGAAGAAGAGTTGGGTCGATCAATGGCCGGCATGGTGAAGCCGGCGATTCGCCGCGGAACGCGCTTGATCGATTTGTACGTGACGCACCGCGATCCAGCCATGGCACAGCGTCTCGCCGAGGCAGTCGGTCGAGAGTACATCCGCAACTCGATCGAGCGGCGCGCTTCGTTCAGCGAAGAGGCATTGCGTTATTTGCTCGAAGAAGAAGAACGCCTGAAGGCAAACCTGCAAAAAAGCGAGGCGGCCGTCGCCGAATATAAGGCGACCAATCCAGATGCGTTGCAACTTGGCGGCGGCACGGCCGCGACGGGTTCACAGCAGGGGTCTGGCTCTGGTGGACCTCGGGGCGGCTTGGTGGAGGACAAGCTGCAAAATCTAAGTGATAAGCTCACCGCCGCGAAGGCTGACCAACTTCGTCTTGAAGGTGAGCTTCAGCAAATTAATCAAGCTGGCGACAACATCGACGCGTTGCTTGCGATCCCGAGTATCTCGGCTGCCGCAATGGTGACCGAAGCGCGGCGCGAGCGTTACAAAGATCGAAGCGGGAATCGCCACCTACGCGCTACGATACAAGGACAAGCATCCCAAAATGATTGCGGCCAAGGCCTCGCTGGCCGAGGCGAAGGAAAAGCTTCGGCAAGCCGTGTTGGCGCAACCTCCGATTCTGCGTAACGCGATCGAGCAAATCAAATCCAATGAGGCCAGCTTGCTAGAAGCGTTAAAAGACCAGCAGGGCGTCGCGGTCAACCTCAATCGCACAGCCATCGGATATGGGGGGTTAGCGCGACAAGCTGAAACTGATCGTGCGCTGTACGAAAGCGTCCTTCGCCAGATAAAAGACACGAACTTAACAAAAGACGTGAAGATGAATGCAGTCAGCGTGATTGAACATTCCCCTCTTCCGCAGTCACCTGTGAGTCCACGGCCCACTAGAACGGTCATGCTCGGCCTTCTTGGCGGTCTGGCTGTCGGATTGGCCTTCGTTTTTGGCGCCGATGCGCTGGATCGTTCAATCAAAACGGTTGACCAGGCCGAAACCACGCTCGGATTGCCTGTTTTTGCAGCTATTCCCGACACCACTGACGAAGGGCCTGTTTCCAAGCTAAAACGGCGAAGCAAAGCCGTCGGAAGTTCAAACTACCGGGTGGTAGTGGAAACTCCTGAAAGTCCGGCCGCGGAAGCCTTCCGCAATCTGCGCGCTGCCCTTTCTCTCTTAGGTCCCGAAGCCGAGCGCAAGGTTTCACTTTTCACTAGTGCTGTGCCCAACGAAGGCAAAAGCTTTACAAGCGCCAATTATTCGCTCGCACTGGCCCAGCAGGGTTATCGCGTGCTTCTTATCGACGGCGACCTGCGTCGGCCGAGCATGCACAAGATCTTCCGCTTCCCAGATGCCGATAGAAGCAACAATTTCGACGAAGATAGCCCCCCCGGCGTGACGGATTGCCTGGTGGGTGAAGCGGACATAGCCTCGGCAGCGCGCCAGATTTCCGCCGGAGAGATCCAGCTTGTCGACGAGGACATTGAGCTGACGGGGAAAATTCTTGCTGCGACAGGAGGCCAGCTTTCTGTCCTCGCAGGTGGACGACGTGCGCCCAATCCGGCTGAGATTCTGGCCGGGCCATTCTTCGGACAGCTGCTTGCTGAGGCTGCAAAGCTGTTTGACCGCGTGGTGATCGATAGCGCACCGATTCTTGCAGTCAGTGACACTCTCCTCATGACGCCACATGCCCAAACGGTCTGCATTGTTATTCGGGCGGGCAAAACACCGCGTCTAGCAGTCCACCGCGCGATTACCTTGCTGGCAAAGTCAGGAATTCGCCCAGCCGGTCTGGTCCTGAATCGATTGCGGCGGGGTCGCGGAGTGGGCTATTATTATTATTATGCTTCGCATGGTTACGGCAAAGACGAAGGAGCGTATTCTCGCGGCTACAGCTACAGTCGCCGATCCAAACCAGACCACGAAGGTAACGGAGCGTAATTGACGATTCCGTAGTTAGCCCGTGGTGAGTCGCTGGCGAGCAGGTCAGTTCGTCAGGAGCTTTGATTTTGAAGCGTGTTGACTGCTAACTGAACCGTTCGTGCCACAGAGTGCTTCCCCAGCAAATACCCAGATAGGTTGCCGCATACAGCTGGATCGATTCGATCTGAAACGGGAAATCGACCAGCGCGTGCAGCGCCACTCCTACAAGTGCCATGATAACCAAAGGCTGCAGCACGCGTCTCCGCGGCGTCCAGTCTTGCCTGGCATGCTTGTTATTACTACGAATACCAACCGTTATTCCCCCGAAGAAAAGCAACCCCCAGAGGCTGCATCCCAGCCACCCCCATTCCAGCAGAGTCTGCAGGTAGTCCTCGTGCAAAAATCTCCAGGTGCCCGGAACCTGATTAACCGATCCGATGTTATAGGTTGGAAATACCACGCGAAAGGTTCCTGGGCCAAACCCGAACAGCCCCGCGTCGGGCAGCGCGGCTAACGCGAGGTGGCAAGCCTGCCAGCGCGCATCGTTGGGAATCCGCTGGCTCTCCGTCTGCCAGCGGGTCAGCGCTTGGTCCAAATGAGTCGCCTGAGCAAGCGCGATTAGCGCCAAGACAATCGCAAGAGCGCCTGCCAAGGCGACCGTTTTCTCGGTGCCGAACAGTTTTCGCACAAGCGCTGGTCCGAATTGCAGGCAGATGGCAAGCAGCAATACGACTGCGATTAGCTGAGCCATGCGCGAGGTATTCGCCAGCACCCCGGCAATCGTCAGGATAAAAAGACTTATCCACATCGCACGCAAACCGGGATGAGATCGTTTGCTAAAGGCCCGGATAACAAGCCCGGCACTCAATGGCCACACCAGGTTCAAAAATGCCCCGGCATTACCGTGGTAATAATACGTCGCAAAAAAGGTGCTGATTCGCAAGTCATACCGAGGCGGCGGCGGTTGCCAGAAGATCATCTGCGCGCCGGTGGCTTTCTGGAGTAAACCGAGAAACGCTATCGAGCCGCCGACCAGACCAATCGCATACCACAACCGAAGCAACCACCGGTTGCTCTGAGAAAGATCCGCGACGAACAAGATCGTCCCCAGCAGCAATGCGCCTCGAATGATCCACGCCGCGCTGATCGTGTAATCAACGGAGCCGGCCAAAGGCGGCGCGAAGTTGTGTAGCGGGACGAAAACAAAAAAATCCGAGTCGTAGATTGACTTGGCGTTGAAAACCATCCAGCCGCCGACACAGACCAAAGCCACCGCTAAAAAAAATGGAAACCGCGGAAATCGCGGCGTTCGCCCACTGACAAGCAACTCAACGGCCCAAAGGACGAGGGCACCCAGCAACATCCAATTGGTTATTTGGATGCTCATCGATGTTGTCGCGCCGTACGCCCACGGGGCGTACACAAGGGTCGCAAAAAAAATCCAGCGAGATGCGGCGCGACAAATATGAGAGATCACAGGCAAAAACGCCGAGCTGGTTTCTAGTGACCCTTATCAGCGCCCTTTGCCAAACAGCATCGTGTATAAGGTTTTCAACACGATCATCGCATCCAGTTTCAGTGAGTAATGGCGGATGTAGTAGAGGTCGTATTTTAGCTTCTCCACTGCGTCCTCGTCGCTCTCGCCGTACGGATAATTCACTTGCGCCCATCCGGTGATCCCCGGTTTGACCAAATGCCGAAAATGATAAAACGGGATCGTTTGCTCATAGCGTTCGGCGCACTTGCTCCACTCCGGGCGCGGCCCAATCAGACTAATGTCGCCCTTGAGCGCATTCCAAAGTTGCGGTAACTCATCGAGCCGAAGTTTCCTTAGCCATCGCCCCACTGACGTCACACGACGATCATCTTTGCGCGTGTAAATGTCTTCGTCCGTTTCGTCGGGCCGCAGGTGCATCGTACGGAACTTGAAGAGAATGAAACGTCTGCCGTCACGGCCTACTCGTTCCTGGCGAAAGAAAATCGGACTGCCGTCCCCTATCCATATGAACGGAGGAATAAGCACGAAGAGCGGAGCGCAAAGGACCAGTGCTGTCGCGGAGGCAACGATGTCGAACAGTCGCTTCAGGTAATGGTAGGGAGAAATGCGAGCCAGTTGGAACCCAGTCTGGAGCGGCCAGAACGGATCGACAATTCCCAGCGGCAGATAACGCCAGTGCGTCTCGTAAAATGATTCCAGCGTATAAACGCGCGTTTGCTGAAACTGCGCGCGCACCAGGCGCTCGAGCAGCTCGATATTGAGCGAACTGGCTCTTTCGGCGAGAATGATGCCACCGTAACGTGGATTGTTTAACTTGGCTGCGAGGTTTCCCTGCACAATCGGCGATCCTTTACCGGCAATTGGCCGGCCCACGCGCTTCTCGTTCGCGTCTACAAACTCAAGCGGTTGTTCGTTCGGTGAGTTCTTGTAAGCTTCGTAAAAACGCGCCGCCATCGCGCCGGCGCCAATGACCAGGAACGAGCGGCCGGCGCTGCTCGCCACCACATATCGCCTAATCCACCGACGGTAAGCCAGCGATACCGGGAGGAAAATTGCGAAGCTCAGCAGCAGCACGCCGCGGCTCGGCTTCATCGTCTGATCGAATGTGGCCGCAGAATAAATCAGCATCGCGCTGACCAACCCCGCTGAGATGACAGCGAGAATGTGTTCAGCGGCGTACCCGAGAGTGAGCTTCTCCACGGTGCGATCGTAACCGCCGATGAAGTAAAGCGCCGCCACAATCACCCCGAGTTGAATCAGATTGATGACGAAGAATTGAAAAGGCGTGGCGTAAAACGCATCGTACCGAAACCAACCTACCAGTCGGTAGATCGCGAGCCAGGTCACTACATCGAGAAGGAGAGACAGCGCCGCAGACGCCCATTCATGGCTGAAAAAATGCGACCAGAAACCAACCCTGCGCCCAACTGTGACAGCGGACTCGGCGACGCCTGTTGAATGCTCCTCTTCAAACGCAAGAATTTCCTGGGAAATTGTTTGCGATTGTTCTCTGTTCGCCATGAGGCCGCCCATTATATACTTAACCACGGCGAAGCGAAAGATTACTTCGGCGACCGTCTGTCCGCCAGCACGCCGCCCAAGCCAACGACGCGGCGCGTGCGCTATGCTTGACGCTCCAAGCAGCGTTCATAATCTGAGACGCGCGCCGCTCGGCCGGCGCAGCTTGACACCGTGAATATTTTATCGGCTTTTTATCGCTCCTCGGTTGGAAAAAAAATCATCGTCGCCATCACCGGCATCATTTTGATTCTTTTTGTGATCGGACATCTGCTTGGGAATTTGCAGATTTTTATCGGACCGGATTGGATCAACGGTTACTCGCAACATCTACGCGACCTGGGTCCGCTTCTTTGGCTGATTCGAGTGTTTCTTCTCATCACGGTCGTCCTTCACATTTACTTTACGATCTTGCTCGCGATTGAGAATCGCCGTGCCCGGCCCGAGCCGTATATCGACAGACGATACGTGAAGGCCACGTTCGCATCGCGTCACATGGTGATGAGCGGTCTGATTGTACTGGCCTTTATCATCTATCATCTTGCCCATTTCACGGTGCGCGTGACGGATCGCCGCTTTGGCTTGTTAAAGGCTGATCCTCTCGGCCATTACGACGTCTATTCGATGATGGTTTACGGGTTCCAAAACTATTTCGTGTCGGGTTTTTACGTGCTCGGATTGTTCTTGCTCGCGCTCCACTTAAGCCACGGTTCATCGAGCTTTTTTCAATCGCTGGGATTGAACGACAAGAAACTGATGCCTCGTCTCGCCTTTGCCGGCCGGATCTTCGCGTGGCTGCTCTTTGCCGGTTACACCTCCATTCCCGTGGCCATCCTGCTTGGCCTCATCAAACCAGCGCAACAGCTATGATTGGGACATTTGACGCTAAAATTCCCCCCGGGCCACTTGCTCAAAAATGGCGGAGTCATCGTGATCATTCGCGCTTAGTCAGTCCAAACAACCGCCGAAAGTTTGAGATCATTGTGGTGGGCAGCGGCCTGGCCGGTGGATCGGCTGCGGCCACTCTGGGTGAACTCGGGTATAGAGTGAAATGCTTTTGTTTTCAGGATTCGCCGAGGCGCGCCCATTCGATTGCAGCACAGGGTGGAATTAACGCGGCAAAAAATTATCAAAACGACGGCGACAGCGTTTACCGGTTGTTCTACGACACGATCAAGGGCGGCGATTTTCGATCGCGCGAAGCGAACGTTTATCGGCTCGCTGAAATCGCCAACAACATTATCGATCAATGCGTGGCCCAAGGCGTCCCGTTTGCGCGCGAATACAGCGGCTATCTGGCGAATCGTTCCTTTGGTGGCGCGCAGGTCTCACGGACCTTTTACGCGCGCGGTCAAACAGGCCAGCAGCTTCTGTTGGGTTGTTACCAGGCGCTCTGCCGTCAAATCGCCGCAGGCACAGTGCAGATGTTCCCGCAGACAGAGATGCTCGACTTGGTGATCGTCGATGGACAGGCAAAAGGAATCGTTACGCGAAACCTGCGCTCAGGAAAAATCGATAGGCACGCGGCCGACGCCGTTGTACTCGCCACCGGCGGATACGGAAACGTGTTTTATCTATCGACCAATGCGCGCGGCTGCAATGTCACAGCCACTTATCGCGCGTACAAAAGGGGCGCGCTTTTTGCCAATCCATCCTTCACGCAAATTCATCCTACCTGCATCCCGGTCACCGGCGAACATCAGTCCAAACTTACGCTGATGTCCGAGTCGTTGCGGAACGACGGACGCGTCTGGGTACCGAAACGGAAGGAAGATCGCGAAAAAGCGCCAGGCGAAATTCCTGAGGCAGACCGCGATTATTATCTCGAGCGAAAATATCCCAGCTACGGCAACCTTGCACCGCGCGATATTTCATCGCGCGCAGCGAAGGAAGTTTGCGACGAAGGTCGCGGCGTTGGCCCAGGCGGACGCGGCGTCTATCTCGATTTTGCGGATGCCATTAAGCGGCTGGGCGAAGATAGGATTCGCGAACGCTACGGAAATTTGTTTGAAGTCTATGAAAAGATCACCGGGGAAGACGCCTACAAAGTGCCGATGCGAATTTATCCGGCGGTGCATTATACGATGGGTGGTCTCTGGGTCGATTACGACCTGATGAACAATGTGCCCGGTTTGTTTGTGATCGGCGAAGCAAATTTTTCCGATCACGGCGCCAACCGGCTCGGAGCCAGCGCGCTTATGCAAGGTCTGGCTGATGGGTATTTTGTTTTGCCTAACACGCTGCCGAATTATCTCGCCGGCCAGATGGGAAAACGGCCCTCGCCGGGTGCTCCGGAGTTCCAAGAAGCAGAGGAAAATGTCCAAGCCAGGGTCGAAAAGCTACTCAGAGTAAATGGCACGCGCTCGCTCGATTCGTTCCACCGAGAGCTCGGCCTTCTTCTCTGGGAGAAATGTGGAATGTCGCGCCACGAAAAGGGCTTGCGCGACGCTCTCCAAAAAATTCCCGAACTGCGAGAACAATTCTGGCGCGATGTGCGCGTCCCCGGAAACGAGGAAGATTTTAATCAATCGTTGGAGCGCGCCGGACGTGTCGCCGATTTCCTCGAATTCGCCGAGCTGATGTGCATGGACGCGCTTGAGCGCGACGAATCAGCCGGCGCGCATTTTCGCGAGGAACATCAAACACCCGATGGCGAAGCGCTCCGCGACGACGAACGTCACGCGGCAGTGTTCGCGTGGGAATTTCAAGGTGATGGGCAACTCCCAAAACTGAAACGCGAACCGCTACATTTCGAGACGGTGCATTTAACGCAAAGAAGCTATAAGTGAAGTTGAGAGTGGTTAGTTGAGAGTTGAGAGATAAAACAACAAGAAGAATATGTTTAACTTCGAAAAACTAGACGTTTGGCAAAAGGCGATTGAATTCGCCGACCTCATTTATACGGATACTCGAAGCTTTCCGACGGAAGAACGGTTTGGTCTAACGACTCAACTGCGTCGCGCTGCTGTCTCAATTTCCTCGAACATTGCAGAGGGATCCTCACGAAGTTCCAAAGTTGACTTTGCGCGCTTTATCGAAATCGCGAGTGGCTCTGTCTTTGAAGTCGTTTCTGAATGTTTTGTCGCGCATCGCCAGAATTTTCTCAGCGACGACAATTTCCAGAAAATCTACGCGGCAGCGGAGGAGGAAAGCCGAATGCTGAGCGGTTTACGCAGATCCCTCTTGGCCACGAGGTGATTGCATGCGGATTTTCCGTCTCTCAACTATCAACTCTCAACTATGAACTTCCGGCTGAGAATCTGGCGGCAACCCAACAGGAAATCGCCCGGCAAACTGGTGGATTATGAAGTGCGCGACATTTCGCCCAACACGTCATTTCTCGAAATGCTCGACATTCTGAACGAAAATTTGCTCCGGGCCGGCAGGGAACCGATCGCGTTCGACTCCGATTGTCGCGAAGGCATTTGCGGCACCTGCTCGCTCACGGTCAATGGCGAAGCCCACGGACCCGATCACCCCGGCGCGGTGTGCGAGCTTTACATGCGGAAGTTTCGTGACGGCGCGACGATTACCGTCGAACCATTCCGCATAGGATCGTTCCCGATCGTAAAGGATTTGGTGATCGATCGGAGCGCGCTGGATCGCATCGTGCAAGCCGGTGGGTTTATTTCCGCGCGCGCGGGTTCGGCGCCCGAGGCGAATTCAGTTTCCGTTCCGAAGCACGACGCCGATTTGGCGATGGAAGCGGCAGCCTGCATCGGCTGCGGCGCGTGCGCAGCGGCCTGTCCAAACGGGTCAGCCATGCTCTTCACTTCTGCGAAAGTCTCGCACCTTGCGCTTTTGCCGCAGGGACATCCGGAACGCGAGAGCCGCGTCGTTAGAATGGTGCAGGTGATGGACGCTGAAGGCTTTGGCAATTGTACCAACACTTACGAATGCGAAGCGGTCTGCCCCGCCGAGATCAGCGCCAGTTTCATTGCGAAGCTGAATCGCGAATACGCGCGGGCTGTGCTGCAGCGCAGCGCCGGTGAATAATTTCGCGCGCGGCGGAGAACAATCTGGGGTAGCACACGCGTCCCGCGTGTTGGCGAACGCGTCCTCGCGGTCGCGGACTTTTCTGTTTTAGCTCGCTCATCTTCACGGGTTGGTGGAATGCAAAGAAAAGATTATTTCGGCACGACGCCGAAACCAGCACGCGAGACGCGTGCGCTACCCGATCGTCTCGCACACGCACGTCCACAATTCCGGATCGAGTTCGGCCTTCGCGCGTTTCGCGACACGATCGGCCTCTCCATCTTCGCGGAGCACTGCGAAGATGGTCGAGCCAGAACCGGACATCAGCGCCGCGCCGACTTCGGGTTGCTTAAGCAGCCACATCTTCAATTGCGCAAGAAAAATAAATTTTTCGAACACTGGGCGCTCCAGATCGTTGACAAAAGTCAGGCCGGCGAATTCCTGAGCTCCGTAAGCGACGTTTGGAATTTCTGCCGCGCCACGCCAGCGCGCATATGCCCATGCAGTTGAGACGGCAAACGCCGGTTTCAGCAGCAATAGGGACAACGGTTTGCGCAATTTGATTGAGCTCACCAGCTCGCCGCGTCCCTTGCAGCGCGCGGCCGATTGAAAAATAAAAAATGGAACATCTGATCCGATTGGCTCCGCCATTTTCGCCAGCGCTTCGCACGGCAATTTCGTCTCGAACAGTTCGTTAAGTGCAAGCAAGGTCGAAGCCGCGTCGCTGCTTCCCCCACCCAGGCCCGCTCCGTGGGGAATCTTCTTTTTGAGCTCAATGGAGACCGCCGGCTCCAACTTTGTGGCGGCAAAGAAACTTTTAGCCGCGCGGACGATCAAATTGTCGTCACCTTCGGGCACTGACGGATCATCGCACTGAAATTCGATCTCCTTGCTGCTGTCGCTCTTGTCGATTTCGATCTCGTCGCACAGCGTAATCGGCGCGATCATCGTTTCGATTTCATGAAAGCCGTCGTCACGCAGCCCTAAAATTTTAAGCGAAAGATTGATTTTCGCAGGTGCGAGGACTTGCATATCGTCATGTCGAGCGTAGTCGAGACATCCCGTGTTGCCAGTCAAAGGTAACGCCGCGGGATTCCTCGACTTCGCTCGGAATGACAAACGCCGCTGACAAAATCATCGTCGCGCTGGACGTCGCGACAAAAGAAAAAGCGCTCGAGCTCGTCGATCAATTGTGCGACCAGATTTCTTTTTTCAAAATCGGTCTGCAACTTTACACGGCCGAAGGCCCGGAAATTGTGCGCGCGGTCTTGTCCACGGGCGCCAGAGTTTGGCTCGACATCAAGCTGCACGATATTCCCAACACGGTCGCAAGAACGGTCGAATCCGCGAACAGCCTTGGTGTCCATATGCTCACCATTCACTTGAGCGGTGGCAGCGAAATGGTGCGCGCGGCGACTGCGGCCCGCGCAAACGATATGCTTCTCTTGGGGGTGACCGTTTTGACCAGCGCGACGCCAGAAACGCTGCGTGAAATCGGAATCACCGACCGAGTTGACGACCAAGTCTTGCGCCTCGCCAGATTGGGTGTCGAAGCAGGAATCGACGGAGTCGTAGCCAGTCCTCATGAAATCAAAAAGCTGCGCGCGGAATTTGGCGACAAAATCAAAATCGCTGTTCAGGGAATCCGTCCGACGTGGGCGGAGCCGGGCGATCAAAAGCGATTCACGACGCCCCGCCAAGCGATCGAAGCCGGCGCAGATTATATCGGCATTGGCCGACCGATCACTGCGCATCCGCAGCCGAGCGAAGCCGTGGCGAAGATTCTACAGGAACTCAGCTAAATGGCTGTCATTCCGAGCGAAGTCGAAAATGGAGCGGCGTGGGAAGCCGCGACATGGACGGGAAGGCCGAAGGCTGAGCGAGTGGGAAGCGAGCGAATCAAATCTCTCGATGCTTCTGAAGGAGCCAGAGATGTCTCGACTTCGCTCGACATGACAACAAGGCTATTCGCTTCGCTCTACATTTATCATGACGCAGCCGCGGATTCGGCAGCGCTGAATATGTCCATTGATGAAGCGCTGCTCGAGCACGCAGCGGTTCCATCAGTTCGCTTTTATCAATGGCACTCCCCCGCTCTTTCATTTGGATATTTTGGGAAATTTGCCGATGTCGCTGCTTATGCCTTTGAGCGCGATTTAGTCCGGCGCTGGACAGGCGGCGGAATCGTTTTTCACGGAGACGATCTCACTTATTCGATTGTAATTCCGGCCAGCGATGCAGCCTTTGGTGAATCGTCGATTTCGATTTACGAAAAGATTCATCGCGCTTTGTGCAAAGCTTTGAACGGA
Organism: uncultured Verrucomicrobiae bacterium; assembly: GCA_963725505.1. Lineage (GTDB taxonomy): Bacteria > Verrucomicrobiota > Verrucomicrobiia > Chthoniobacterales > UBA10450 > Udaeobacter. The sequence goes on from CAVRYN010000013.1 coordinate 112,108, forward strand.
ATCGGTGAACGCGCGGTTGTAGCCGGGGGCGTTGACCCCGGCGGCATTGCGATTGCGGTGCGAGCCGCTGTCGACGCCAGCGCCTACAACTGTTTCGCGAATCCGGTGCGTGCAGACGTGCTGATTGATGGTCGCAAGATCGCTGGCGCGGCCCAACGCCGGACACGCTCCGGATTGCTGCAACAAGGTAGCATTCAAGGCTTCGATCTTGGCAACAGTTTGGCGCAACGGTTTGCCGAGGCTTTGTCGGCGAATTGCAGTGAGCGCAAGATCAATGAAGAAGTTTTGAATCGGGCGCGAGAATTAGCTTGCTGCAAATACGGAACCGCTGCCTGGTTGCGTAAGCGCTGATTGCGTCGGCCGGGATGCCAGAGTCTGCACGCGGGACGCGACCGCTCTCCAGAAAATTTGTGGATCGCGAAGTGCTTTGACAAGCTCCAACCCGCGCCGCTATTCTCGACGGCGTGGAACTCTCCGCGCGCTCACGACCGAAGCGGGCCGATATTACGACGGTCGTGCCTGCGGCCAGCTCGCTCGCTCAAGTCGCGCGACTGATTCAGCCGTATCTGGAAGAAGTCGAGGCGCGCATCGCACAACAAGCAGCCGCTTTTGATCCGGCGTTGGAAGGCTACGTTGTCTATGCATTAGGCAGTCGCGGAAAACGCCTTCGCCCACTTCTGGCTCTTCTGGCCGGCGGCGCCACCGGTCAGATCAACTACAACCATGTCGATCTTGCCGTGATCGTAGAGCTCATACACATCGCCACGCTTGTGCATGACGACGTCATGGACGAAGCGGAACGGCGTCGTGCACAGCCAACCGTGAACGCGCGCTGGGGAAATTCGCTTAGCGTTTTACTGGGCGATTGCCTCTTCGCTCATGCACTGACGTTGTCCACAAATTTCGAAAACGCAGATATCGGTCGCGCCATTGCGCGCACGGCGGCGACGGTTTGCTCTGGCGAAATGATCCAGACCCAACGCCGGTTCGATCTCACTCTGACCGTCCAGGATTATTTGCGCATCGTTGAAATGAAAACGGGATCGCTTTTCTCAGCCGCAGCGGAGTTGGCTGCGATCATCAGCGAGGCGGATCTCAACGTGATCGAAGCGTCCAAGAATTTCGGAATGCAAATCGGGACGGCGTACCAAATTTACGATGATTGCCTTGATCTTGCCGGCACTGAGAGCGCGACCGGCAAAACACTGGGGACCGACCTCCGAAAAGGCAAATTTACTTTGCCGGTTTTGATTTTTCTGCGCTCCGCGTCGGAGTTCGAACGGGAACGCTGTTGCCGGCTTGTGCTCGAAGAGCAAGTCGAAGAAATGATCGAGCTTCTGAAGAATGGCGCGACTGACGGAGCACTAAATGAGTCAATCGCGGCCGGCAGCGATTTAATTCGCGAGGCACAAGGCACACTGGACGGGATCGCGTCAAATCCCTACGCCGATGCGTTGTTCTCCCTCGGCGACACGTTGTGCGACATGTTCGATCAACTTCGGGTCTGATGAATTGTGGGAGGGACCTTGGTGTCCCGACTTTTAGCAACCCGCCATCACCGCCCTGAGGCCGTTCCCACATTTATGTCGCAGCTTAAAATCCGCGAGATGCCGGAAGACGAACGGCCGCGCGAAAAATTACTGGCTCGAGGCCCCGACGCGCTGACCAATGCGGAATTGATCGCAATCCTGCTCCGCACTGGCCGGCCTGGAATGAACGTAGTGGAGGTAGCGCGCGAGCTGCTCGACAGATACAAATCATTCGCGGAGTTGAGCCGCTGTTCGGTCCAAGAACTGAGAAAAATCAAGGGAATTGGTTCGGCGAAAGCGTTGGAGCTCGTGGCGGCGTTTAATCTGGGAAAGCGTTTCGCGCAGGAGCCATTGTCTCAGCAAAAACTCGATTCGCCGGAATTGATCCATGAACTGCTGGGCGGCGAAATGCGAATGTTGCAGACCGAGTCGCTTCGCGTCGTCCTGCTGGACACTCGTTACCGGTTGAAGCGCGTCGAGTCAGTGTCACTCGGCAGCCTGAACGAGAGCATCGCGCACCCGCGCGAAATTTTTCGTCCAGCGCTTACCTACTCGGCTCACGCCGTGATCGTCGTCCACAATCACCCGTCCGGCGACGCGTCGCCCAGCCAGACTGATCACAGCCTTACGCGCCGTCTGGCTGAAGCGGCTGAGCTTTTGCAGATCAAATTGCTCGATCACATCATCATCGGCGCGCCATCGGAGACGAGCCCCGGTTACTTCAGCTTCAAGGAGGCGGGTGTGCTCTAAGAACGGAAAATCCGAAATCCGAATATCGAAATCCAAAACAAATGAGCAGCGTGAGAATTGACCAGACGGCAATTGCCGAACCCGAGCGAAACTTGGAAGCGTGGGTAGCGCACGCGTCTCGCGTGCTGGTTTCGGCGTCGCGCCGAAACAGTCTTTCTTTGAGCAGCGGTTGCTCTCCAAGGAATGTGCGGGGAAAAGTTCGCGACCGCGAGGACGCGTTCGCCAACACGCGAGACGCGTGCGCTACCCGGACGCACTCATGACTTCTGCGAACATTCATCCCTCGGCAATTGTCGATCCAGCGGCGCAAATCGGCGTCGATGTGGAGATCGGAGCGTTCTCGATTATTGGGCCACAAGCATCGATTGGCGAAAGAACGATCGTGCAATCGCACGTCGTCATTGAAGGCGAGGTCGCAATTGGCACCGGCAATTTCATCGGACACGGCGTGATCATCGGCGCGCCGCCGCAGGACGTTTCGTTTTCGCCGGAACGAAAAACGAAAGTGGAGATCGGAAACGACAATATTATTCGCGAATACTGCACGATCCATCGCGGCAGCTCCGACGGCAGCGCAACGAAGATCGGCGACAAAAATTTTCTGATGGCCGGAGCGCACATCGGGCACAATTGCGTTATCGGAAACAACGTCGATCATCGCGAACAATTGTTTGTTGGCTGGGCACGTGCGCGTGGATGATGGCGCGTTTCTCGGCGGCGGATCGACATTTCATCAGCACATGCACGTCGGACGACTGGTGATGGTGCAGGGCAGCTCCGCTTTCGGAAAGGATCTCCCGCCATTTACGATTGCGGCCGAACGCAATTCCGTCTTCGGAATTAACGTCATAGGTTTAAAGCGCGCTGGATTCAGCGCAAAGGATCGCGACGAAATTAAGGATGCATTCAAACTCGTTTACCTGAGCGGGCTGAACATCTCGCAGGCGCTCGAAAAAGCGGCGACGATGAAGTTCGGCGCACCAGCGCGCGAATTCCTGGACTTTGTCGCGAACGCAAAGAAACGCGGCATTTGCCCAGCTCAAACGCGGCGCGAACGAAGAGATGTCGATCTAACGAGACGAAGATGAGCTGCCACCACCGACAGCGAGTGCGGCTGCGGGAGGAACTGTTTTAATCATTTTAAAATGCAAGCGTGCGCCAGGTGGCGGGTAAGCTCCATCGACTGGTTAGATACATCCCATCCTCGGGTAGGTGAAATGGAACTGCCAACGAACCCAAACGTAAAGGACCGCAAGAAGAAAGCAGTAGGAGCCTAGGTTTGCGAACCAAACAGAGCGATTGACAGCCTTTGAGTCAACGTCCGGCAAGAACTCCGATATGAGCGGCGCTCTAGGAACACTGACATGAAAAATGTAGGAATTAGTAGCAGCGCACCAGCAATATCAACCATCACGGGCGAAGGAGCTGTCCAACCAATGTTTGCAACGGCGTAAAGGTATTCCAGCGGTGAACCTGTTAGCCAATGTTTCTTTTCGACGACGGAGACGAGCGGCCGCGTTATCGTAAACTGAGCAATCAGCATTAGTATCCAAGCCAACGGAACCCCGGCGAGAGTCGAGAAAAAGTTCGCCTTGGTTGCGGCGAGGAAAGACTGCCGATTAGAAAGGTGCAAGCGACGACGAACAATCAGCGCCTCAATCACAATCACAGGCAGTAGTGCGCAAAACATGAACGGCCATTGAACGCAGATCATCGGCACGCCAGCATCCGCGAGGAACAGGTGATGCATCTAACGAGAACAAGATGAGCGACGGCGGACGAGAGCGCGCGTTGCTCGGAGTGGAACTGTAAAAGTCATCTCAAACGTGGAGCGTACTGCGGTCCGCCGTTCGCTCCATCGCATGGTTAGATGCTTGTTCGGCCGATATGTGCGCTTGATGTCAGCGTGATGAAAGACAGCCAAAATGAAAGCAGGTGGTGTGAGAACGCCGACAAGCGCGCACCCACCAATTAGCAAGGAGAGAGCGGGATGTGAGGCGTAAGACGATCGCTGAACGACCATGAGAGAAAAGGAAATCGCGACAGCGGCAAGAGTAGAATAAACCGCGAAAAGAAGAGCCCGGCGTGCCCAGTCGCGACCCGTGCAAATCGGAATTGGGGGTGAACCCGGAACCCATTTTTTTCGCAGGCTCACCCCAGCTTAGCGTGTCGTAGCCCTTGAACACGCCACGCTCGAACACGCGCACCAACCGTGAGTTTTCCTTTTGCGATGCATTTTCTCTCTTTATCTGCGCCTCTTTCTCGGCGTCGTACAGCGGATCTCCTGGCTTCGGCAACTGCCACGGTGTGGACGTGGCTGGTGGATCGTTCCGCTTCAACTCGATGGCAGCAGTACAGCCGCGGCACGCTGCCATGATCGTCGGATCAGCAACAACGGTCCTAAGATCAATAGAACCGGACCAGCAGCCTGGCGGCACCGTACCAATAAAAATTAGGCATGCGCTCAGCGATGGCGTCCATCGTGGTGACTGACCACCACAGAAGGAATATCCAGAGTACTCCTATGAAAATGAGGAACGCTGAGGCAACGCGCATCTAACGAGAATTAGACGAAATTTCGTAATTAGAGGCGAACAGTTTTTCGTCTAATCCGCAATCGTCGGATTGAGTCCAATCAACGCGAGCATGCGACCGGTTTTTCCTTTTTCCGCGCGATAGGAGTAGTAGCGATCCAGATCGCAGGCGGTGCACACGCGGGGATCGTGAATTTCTTTCACGCCGAGCACATGACATTGCCGGGCAATTTCAGCGGCGAAATCGACTTCGTAATGCGGCGGGCGAATACAGGGACTGAGCTGCACCATCATGTTCGCGGGATCGGAGCCGAAGCGATCAATCATTTGGTTGATTGCGTTTGTGACGACGCCAAGCTCGGTGCCTTTGCGCCCGGAATGCACGAGACCGATGGCAGGCGTTTTACTATCAACAATGTAAACAGCGCAGCAGTCGGCAACGTAAACGCCCAGCGTGACGCCGTGTTGGTTCGTAATGATGCCGTCGCAGCCGGGGAATTCGCGGCCTACAGGGCCGCGGCTACAACTGTCCACAACACCCACTTTGTTCCCGTGAATTTGTTTGGCGGTGAAAAGCGGCCAGGCGCCGACGCCGATCGCGTTGCGAATTTCGCGGTGCGCGGCATCGAGCCGCTTTAAAACTTCCGCTTTGTCGTGCGAAACGTCGATGCCGGGATTTCTATGCGTGAAAACGTGGCGACAGATTGCAATCGCGCTCAGCGCGGGAAATTGCTCGAAGGGGAGATGCATTCTTAAAAATCGGAGCTCAGGCCGCAAACCTCAAATGTATTCAAAAATTGTTCCTGCTCCCGCAAGGCTGTAGAGTCCGCTGCGGAGAAGTCCCGTCAGGCGTCGAGGAGAAATCCGTTGGGGACAACGGACGCTACAGCACTTCCAGAACTATTTGGAAGAAGTTCGGGATCTTCCAGTTGAAATTCGCGGAGCGCTATCGTCAGCGCTTTTTGGTTTTCCTTCGGCGTCCACGCCGCTGCCGGTGTAATAGGTTTTCGTTTTTGTCGCGCGCGGCGCGAGGTCAGCGAACATCTCGTGGTAGGTGCTTTGCGCGCCGGTCGCTCGGTCAAATTCAGCGAGAGAAGAATTGTATCCGAAGAGTGCTTGTAAGCGCGTGGATTGCGCGGTGAGCAATTGCACTTGGGCGTTGAGCACATCCAGTTGCACTCCCGCGCCGGCGTCCAGGCGCGCCTTGGCCAGGCGCAAGGCTTCCTCGGCCTGCTCGACGTTTTTCTCCTGACTCTTAATCAGCTCGCGGTTCTGCTGCAAATTTGAATACGCGGTCTGGATTTCCAACTCCACCTGCCGGACGTCATCGTCGTACGTGTTCTTGGCTTCAAAAAGCAAGGCCCGCTGTTGAATGACCTGACCAGCGATCGCGCCGCTGTCCCAGATTGGCAAACTGCCCTGTACCTGCGCGGTCCAACCTTTGGAAATATCGTGCCAACTTGAATTCGTGGGCGAGCTGACCCATTCGCCGCCGCCGGTGGTGGTGATAGTTGGCAGCCACTGACCCGCTGCTGCGCGTACTTGCTCTTTTTGGTTGAGCACATTTGCCCGCGCCTGTTTCAGAAATGGGCGGCGCTGTTTGCCCAACTCGATCGCGTCGGCGAGCGCGATGGTGCGTGGCGTGTACGGCATTTCACCGACTACCTCCAACGGTGGATTATCGCCAAGTCGCCGCTGGAAATCGAGGCCCAGGGTCTTGGACAGAGTAAGCTTCGAAATTCGATAGTTGTTCTGTGCGGTGATCAGTTGCGGAAGCTGATTGTAGAGGGCGACTTCCGCTTGCAAAACGTTGAAGCGCGGAACAGTTCCCGCTTCAAAACGATTTTGCTGATCCTTCAATTGCTGTTCCAGCAAATTCACGGATTGCTGCTGCACGTCAATGAGCTCTCGATTGACCACTACCTGGTAGAACTGTGTTTTTACGGTCGCGATGAGTTGATCCAAAATGTTCTTGAACGCGAAATAGGCGCTGTCTCGCTGAAAAAAGGTGCCTCGGATCTGCGGCCAGCTTGTGCCGTTAAAAATCAGCTGGGTGCCCAGCACGCTGATGGCATAGGAGACATCGCTCGACTGCACATTCTGAATCGGTGTCGCGGACGGGGCGGCTAGCGGCGTCTGGACATCCCTGACTTGCGACGGCGGCGACTCCAGAAAAGATGCGGCCCCGCTCGCACCTCGTCGGCTCTCCGGTTGTCCTACTCGGTCGTTCCAAATATCCGGGCGCCTATCAGGTTCGGATCGGTCCAATCATAATTTGCCCGTGCCGTGACCTGCGGCAGGACCTGTGCACGGACCTGAATGACTACACCTTTGGTCCGCTTGATCTCTTGTTCCGCGTTCAGAAGGGTAGGATTCTGTTGCAGCGCCGTAAGGATCGCCTGGCCCAGAGTAAAAGTGGGGACCTTCTGCGCGGAAGATGTTCCGTTGCCGCCAAAACTCGGCTGATCTAGAATGCTGAACGCTACAAAAATCCCCAAGGGAAGGAAAAATTTTCTCATAGACGTTTAGCGGTTAGATGCGCGAAAGCCGGTGTCCGGATTCAACGCAGTCTCATAGCATCGCCGCCAAACAAATGGAAATCATTTCGACTGGCAGTAATCGTAAATTTTACTGTAAATCTGCAGCCAGGCCTTCTGTTCGTCGGGCGTGAGGTGGTTCAGTATTTTCATCAGATTCCCCACCATTTCCTCGCGAATCCGGCGCACCAGGGCCGAGCCTTTCGGCGTGATGCAGACCATCACTTTGCGGCGATCATCCCGCGCAACCGAGCGCACCACGTAGCCAAGATTCTCCAGGCGCGCCACCAGACCGCTCGCCGCCGCGGTGGTGTGCCCCATCTTCTGCGCAATCGCAGACATGGTGAGCACTTCCTTGCGATCGAGATAAGCCAGAAGAAAAAATTGGGGGAATGAAACATTCCCCGGTGCGAGTTCCTTGCACAGACGCAGTACAAAACAGCGCTGCATTTCCAATACGATGTGAGAAAGCCGTTCCGCATCCGCACGAACTTGGTCGGTCGGACTTCGTGCAAACTCGGTGACGGTTTCCGTACTCAAGGCGATAAAGCTAAAAATGCGCGCATGTCCTGTCAAACCGGGCCGGCGACGCGAACGGGCTAATCCCAGATTTGAACCTCGCCAATTTCACCGGCCTTCAACGACTGGCCGATGCCGAGCCGCAATAGTGCATTTGATTGGCTCAAACCAAACAGCGCATGCGATTCCTGGCGACCCACCGGAGTAAATCGTCCATGTTCGAGTTTCCCGCGAATGTAATGCGCTCGATCGCTATCGTTCGTGAGATCGACGGTCAACTTTGCCGGCATCTGCAGGAGATCGAGATCGGTTGCGCCCATCATTTTCAAAATTGCAGGCCGCACGAATTGCAAAAACGTGACAAAAGCCGACACCGGATTCCCCGGCAAACCAAACACGGCGCACTTGTCGATATTGCCAAACAGGAACGGCTTGCCCGGCTTGATCGCCACGCGCCAGATGTCGATCTGCGCTCCGAGGTCGCGCAACGCATCCTTCGCAAAGTCGTGCTCCCCCACAGAAACACCGCCGCTGATAATGAGAATGTGATTTTCGCTTCCGCGCTTGATCGCTTCGATCAACGATTCGCGTTCGTCGCGACAATGTTCTACCAATTTTACGATCGCCTGGCAGCGTTGCAGCAACGCGCCAAGCAACGGCGAATTGCTGTCATAGATCTGCCCAACCTTAATTTTCTTGCCCGGTTTCACCAGCTCGTCACCGGTTGAAATGATTGCCGCGTTCACTTCGCCGCCGACAGTCACTTCGTCGAAACCTTGAGAAGCCAGTAGAGCAGCCGTTGCGGCGCGAATTCGCTCGCCCTTCACCAGTATCCGCTGTCCCTCCGCCAGATCGCAACCGCGCCGCCTAATGAATTCGCCAGCTTCGACGTCTGTATTGATGACAATCTCATCGCTGTCACGGGTCACGTCTTCCTGCATGACGACGGCATCTGCGCCAGCAGGCACCGGCGCGCCGGTAAAGATTCGAACCGCTTCACCTGGAGAAATCTGGAGACGCCGATCAGGACCGGCCGGCTGTTCCCCAGCGACACGCAATCGTTCGCCTTTTCTGCAAGAACTCGCCACCACCGCGTAGCCATCCATTGCGGAATTGTCGAAGTTTGGCAGCGGCAGCCGCGCGAGATGATCTTCGGCTGCGAAAAAATCCAGCGATTTTGAGATCGACAATTTTCGCGCCGGCAAAGGCCGAACCGCCTCGAGAATCTTCTTTCGCGCTTCTTCTTCGCTGATCACGGCCAATCATTTCAATTAGCAATCGGCAATTGGCAACTCCTGATAATCATGACAAACCCTGTAGCCACGTCCCTGTGGGACGTGCGCACGGCGCACAGCGCCGTGGCTACATCTCTTCGGCAGCACACGAAAGGAGGTCGCTGTTGGCAATCGACAATTCTTCGCGATATTCTCGCTTGTTTTTGGTGAGGTGGCTGAGTGGTCGAAAGCAGCGCTTTGCTAAAGCGCCGTAGCCCAAAAGGCTACCGAGGGTTCGAATCCCTCCCTCACCGCGTTTTGCGCCTAGCAAAACGCGAGAGGGAAATCCACAAGCGGGCACACTATCGGATGCACTAGCGGGAGCATAATCCCTCCCTCACCGTTCCTCTCGTAAATGGAAGCTAAGCGGCGCAATGCATAACAGTTTCCCATAATTTCACCTTCAAGGATAATGCTGTTCAGCGTTGTCCGTTGAAGTCGGTGTGGGCAGAGCGAGAGTACGCCGATGCGATTCAACTCAGCGGTTTTGGTTTGCAAATCTGAGCCTGCTTTTTTGCGGCGCCCTTGCCGTGCGATTTGTGCTCTTGCGCGCGAAAACAAGACCGCAGGAATCGAACTGCCGATACGAAAAACGTGACTGAAAGTCGTGGAGCCACCGATGGACAGCGGATCACAGCTTGTCAGGAGAAAGGGCTTATGAACATTGCCGGACTTCGTTCGATTGGCTTGGCAATTCTGCTTGTTTTGCTCGCGGGAGCTAGCTGCAATCGGCCTAAAGAAGCGTCGTCAGAGTCGAGCGCCGCGACGACACCCCACGGCATTCGCGCGCGCATTACTGGGCACGCGCCAGATGCATTCTACGATCCGCCCTCGGACCTGCCTCACCAGCCTGGCGCGTTACTGCGGAGCGAGCCGCTCAAAGACGCGATACTGCCAGCCGGCATGCGCGGCTGGCGCATCCTTTATACAACCACTGTGGACGACAACACGCCAGCGACGGCGGTCGCGACCGTGTTCGCGTCGACCGATCCTCCCGCAGGCCCACGTCCTGTCATAGCGTGGGAGCACGCCACGACGGGCCTGCTGCAGAAATGCATGCCGTCGCTTGTGTCGGCGCCAGCCGAGGGCATCCCCGGGTGCGACCGGATCGCGATGGCTGGCTGGGTCGTGGTCGCGACAGATTACTCCTTCGCGGAGAAGGGTGGCCCGCATCCGTACCTGATCGGCGAAGGCGAAGCGCGTGCGGCGCTTGATTCGGTTCGTGCCGCGCGGCTGATGTCCGAGGTTACGCTCGACAAACGCATGGTGGTGTGGGGTCACTCGCAGGGGGGGCACGCGGCGCTTTGGACCGGCATTATCGGGCCACGCTACGCGCCAGACCTCGAAATCCTCGGCGTCGCGGCAATCGCACCGGCCGCGAACATTAAGCACATCCTCGCGATGAACGTCGCGGTGGACAAGCGGTTTGGACCGTATCTCGCGCTGTCGTACAGCCGATTCTACCCTGACATCACATTCGAGCAAGCGCTTCGGCCCGAGGCGCTCGATGCTGCGCGTCAGATAGTAAACTTATGCGACTTCGTCCCACCCGAAGACCCGGAACGCATCGAGGCACTCGCGGCGACGTTCGACGGTCCAGCATTGGCGACGAGTTCGAACAAAGCGCTTCAAGCTCGGCTTGAGCAGAACACGGCGGACGGCCTGATAAAGGCTCCCGTCGTAATCGCGCAAGGCCTCTCGGACAACGTCGTGCCGCCGTCTGCCACCGACGCGTATGTCGAAGAGCGCTGCTCTGCTGGTCAACGACTCGAGTATTGGACATTCGCGGGGCGCGACCACTTCACGATTGCCCAGTCCGGTGCGCCGTTCGAGGAGCTGCTCATCAGATGGACGATGGCGCGTTTCGCGAATGAGCCGCCAGCGAGCGGTTGCGTCCGCAAGTCTTTCTGATTGTCGCGTGGGCTTGAAAGCCGCCCGGCTGTTTGCTCAATCTCAATTTTCGTTAGCCAGTTACTTTGATCTGATAGCTGTCGAGGGCCAGTATTCACTCGTAGCAGGTGACAAATGTTGGATTTGAAACGATGAACCGTTTCCCGCGCCACGCTGTTTCATTTGTTTAACCGCCGACGCTAGTTTTGCCAAACCTTGTTCGATTTGCGCTTGCGACCAGGCCGCGAATCCAAAAACGAATGCCGGATTTAGCTGCGCTTTGATGCAGAAGAAAGAAAGAGGCCGTGGCCAAACGCCGGTTTGCTCACGAGCACGCATGAATAACGGTAAATCTTCCCTGCATCGCAGCCAGGCTATGAAGTGCAAACCGGCCGGCGTTACTTCCAGATCGAAATAGTCGCCCAGCCATTTTTGGAATTGTTCGATAAAGAATACGCGTCGCTGGGCGTAGAGTTCGCGCATCCGTTTCACGTGACTGAGGAAAAATCCTTCGGTGATGAAACGCGCCAGGGTAGCTTGATCAATCGCTGGGGAGTGCTGGTCCATGACCGCGCGAACCTTGACGAGGATGTCGACAAGTTGTGGCGGTGCGACCAGAAAAGCGAGACGCAGCGATGGGTAAAGGATCTTGCTCATAGTGCCGCCATAAATCACCCGGCCGGAGTGGTCCAAACCTTGAAGACATGGCAGCGGCGGCCCATCGAAACGAAACTCGGAATTATAATCATCCTCCAGGATGTAGCCGTCGCGCGACTCTGCGAACTCGATCAGAGCTTTCCGCCGCTTCAGGCTCATCGTCACACCGAGGGGAAACTGGTGCGACGGTGCGACGAAAATGAGTCTGGGAGAATTTTGCCGTGAGCACTTCCCGATCACCAGACCCTCACGATCGATCGGGCGCGGGACTATTTTGGCCCCAACAAAAGCGAGGACATTACGTGCCTGATGGAAGCCGGGATCTTCGATCCATGCTACTTCACCCTCATTGATTAACGCGAGCGCGCACGCCAGCATCGCCTGCTGCATGCCGCCCACGACTACAATTTGGTCGGGATGACAATTGGCGCCGCGGAAGTCGCACAAGTAAGCAGCGATCGCCTTCCGCAGTTCGATCTCGCCACGGCTCGAGGCATAACGCAATAGGTGCGCTCCCTTTTTTGCCAAAACCTGCTCGCGCAAGCGTTCCCAAACAGCAATCGGGAATTCATCCACGGCCGGCAACCCCGCGACGAATGTGACGCTCGGCGGGCCGCCCACGCCGACATCGAGTTGTCGGCCCCTGCGAAAATCGGTCATTCTGGTCACTCGTCGGGCGACACGCGGGGAATGCTCGGTGCGCGCGGTCGTCGCCGGCCTGGCAGCCTTCAGAAAAGTTGCCGGTAAATGATCGGCGACAAAGATACCAGACCGTTTCCGAGCTTGAAGATAGCCCTCTGCAAGCAGCTTTGAGAACGCCTGGTTTACGGTCGGTCTCGAAATCCCAAGAGTTGCAGCGAGAACTCGTGAGGAAGGCACACGGGAAGCGCTTGAATCAAAACTGCCGCTCTCAAGTTCTTCTCGTATTTGACGATATAGTTGTTGGTAAAGCGGCTCGGACGACGCACGATCCAGCCGCACCATTTCGAACGACATGATTAACCGACGCCGGCGCTGCTTTGGGACCGATGAGACTGTGCGCCCGTAGATCGCGCCATTCATTTTCACGACGCGACTTTCGCATCCAGAGAATGCTTTCTCAAGAGATGCTGCGTAACTCAAAGCCTTGGTTCCCGCGACAAGCGAAACTGGTCAGCCTTTTTTGCGCGATCTGGTTATTGCCAGCCTCTTTCCAATGAATGACAAAGCGAATTATGAAAAATACTTATTCTTCACTGTTGCGTGGCATTCGGGGCGTACTCCTGGTCGTACTTTGCACGTTGGGCTTGGGCCTTTCCGTGAATGCTGGCGGAGGGAACACGACCATCACCACGTTCGATGCACCGGGCGCGGGCACAGCGGCAAGCCAGGGCACCATCGCTTTTGCCATTAACCCTTCAGGGGCAATTACGGGATTCACCCGGGACACCAACAACGCCCGGCACGGCTTTCTGCGCGCACACGACGGCACCTTTACCATCTTCGATGATCCGGCCGCGGGCACTTGTTCAGTATCCTGTGGAAACATCGGGAACGGCCAGGGTACGCGTGCATACGCCATCAACCCATCTGGGCAGATCGTGGGATTTTACACCGACAATAGCGCCCGATGTCACGGCTACGTGCGTGCTGCTAACGGCACGTTCACCCAGATCGATGCTCCGGACGCGGGCACAGGACCTTTTCCCCAGGGGACCTTCCCCTCAAACATCACTCCAATGGGCATTAACCCGGCAGGCGCGATCATCGGATTCTACGTCGACGCGAGCTCAGTGCAGCACGGCTTCGTGCGCTCTCCTAACGGCATCATCACCGAGTTCGATCCCGCGGGCTCCGTATTCACCGACCCCAACGCTATCGATCAGACGGGCGCGATCACAGGATTCTACTTTGACGCAAACTTCGTGGGTCACGGCTTTCTGCGCACTCCCAACGGCACCATCACGTCGTTCGATGCCCCGGGCGCCGACCATACCCCGGGCAGCTTCAACGGCACATTCGGCGTAGGTCTCACTCCGAACGGCGAGATCGAAGGAGTCGACGTCGACGTAAACGGTGTGCTTCACGGCTTCGTGCGGTCTACCGCTGGCACCTTCACCACGTACGATGCCCCGGGCGCGGGCACAGGGGCAGGCCAGGGCACCCTCCCTGAAAGCAACAACACCCCGGGGGCGATCACGGGACAGTACATCGACGGAAACTTCGTGAATCACGCCTTCGTGCGGTCTAATCATGGCACCTTCAGCACGTTCGATGTTCCGGGCACGGGCACCGGCGCTGGCCAGGGCACCATCCCCGTGGACAACAACAACCCAGGAGCAATCACGGGAGAGGCTATTGACGGGGGCGACGTAATACACGGCTTCCTCGTGAAAGGCTTGTAATCCTACCTGGAAGTGGACAAACCTGCACCGCGAGTAAGTCGCCAACAAATCAGCAAAGCCTAACAAGCAGCAGCATTTTACAGTAAGCCGTCACGTTTCACCGCGTGGCGGCTTTTGTTTTGCCCTGTGGAGTCGCCATTCGCCGCGGTTTCCGGCCTGCTAACCGTATCATGCAACGCGCCGCTCATGGCTGCGATAATGTCGTGATAAGCATCTGGGACTCGAGCGCTGACGCGATCTTAGTATCTGCACCGGACGGAACTGAGAGCACGTTTCCTACTGACCTCAGTAACCCCCGGGGAATAGCTTTTGACCCTTCGGGCGACCTTCTTGTGTCCGAACTAAAAGGATTATCAGCCCCAGGCGATATTCTGAAATTCTCAACGAACGGCAGCCAGACGGTCTTCGCCTCTGGCATCGGGCAGCCCCAGATAATGGTGGTCCGAAGTTCCCAGGGTTCCGCGGTGGCCCGATGCCATGACACGAGGGTTTCGAATCCCTCCCTCACCGTTTCTTCTCTTTCGTCTTAGACGGGACGCTCGACAAGCGATTATGGCGCGAATATGAGCGGACACTCGCAGACACCGTAGCGTACCCAGGATTCCAAACGTGGTGGGCCGCACGAAAGCACTGGCTTACCGTTCAACGGATAGAGCTGAGGAACGCTATTTAAATTGGCAGTCCCGCCAGCCCTCGCACCAGGCAATAAAACGTTCTCAGTGACCTCAAAGTACTCGGGCCGATGTTTTGAATTTGGTTTTTCCGGGATCGGATGAGCCGTTTTCCAGCCCGTTATTGCATTACGGGGTGCGGGACAATTTTAACCCGCAAAACAACAATACTCAGAAAAACACACATCAATCCATGAATATGAAAATAAAAATTCACCTTAAGAAAACTGGGCTGTCTCTTCAGCTCGTGCCGGCTGTGACGATCCTCGTCGCGCTGGCACTATCCATCCCAATGTCGGCGCAAACGATTACCACCTTTGACGCACCGGGCGCGGGGACGGGTGCTTTTCAGGGCACCTACGCATTCAACATCAGCCCGTCCGGGACGATCATCGGATATAGCCGTGACGCGAACAATGTGCGGCACGGCTTCATCCGGTCCAAGCAAGGCAGCTACACCATCTTCGACGCGCCGGGTGCAGGCACGGCCGCCGGCCAGGGGACACGGGCTTATTCCATAAACCCGGCCGGGGAAATTACGGGATTCTTCTTTGACTCAGTCAATGTGGCCCACGGCTACGTTCGCTCCAATCAAGGCGTGATTACCGTCTTCGATGCGCCGGGCGCGGGCACCGGGCCCGGCCAGGGTACCTTTTGTCTCAGCCCCCTCATCATCAACCCCAACGGGGCGATCGCAGGGTATTACATGGACTCGTCGGATGTCAGACACGGTTTCCTGCGCGAGAAGAATGGCGCCATCACCACGTTTGACGTTTTGGGCGCGGGCACGGGACCCCTTCAAGGGACGTTGAGCTACGCGATCAGCGAAACTGGGGCGATCACGGGATACTACTTTGACAGCGCCGATGTGAGCCACGGTTTCCTGCGTGATAGGAACGGCGTCATTACCACTTTCGATGTTCCAGGCTCCGGCACAGGCTTCCAACAGGGTACGTATGGTGGGGGCTTTACTCCGAGCGGAACCATCATGGGAAATTACGTCGACGCGGACAATCTGAGTCACGGTTTCCTGATGGATAGGAATGGCGCCTTCACCACGTTCGATGCGCCGGACGCCGGTCACGTCCCGGGTTCGGACGACGGTACCTACCCCTTTGGAATCAACGCGAATGGCGCGATCACGGGATGGTATGTTGACGATTCCGATGCGAATCACGGCTTTGTGCGCAATAAGCACGGCGCCATCGTTGAGTTCGACGTTCCGGGCGCGGGCGCGGGTGTCTTCGTCTGGAGCATTGCTCCAAACGGGGCGGTGGCGGGATATTTCTGGGACGCGAACTTCGTGATTCACGGCTTCACGGGAAAGCCGTAAGCTCTCTTCGCAAATCCTCACCGGCGCCGATGGCGGCACCGGTGAGGTTGCGAGAAATACTCTCACGGCAGAGCCTTCAGCAGAGGCGATTCGTCGTGACCGGATCGAAGAGATGAGCTCTGGACACGCTCATCTCGAATTGCCTCCGGTGCCCAGGCTCGCGGTGATCGAACGCCACCTGGCTGCGACAGGTGATGGTATGTGCGCCGGTCTGGAGGTAAAAATTGGTCACTGCGCCCATCGGTTCAACGATGTCGACGATGGCAGGGAAACCGACGCCGCGGGCGCGGCGACGACGCGTTTCTTGATTTCCGTCTTGGGAATCTCCGCATCTTCAGGCCGAAGGCGACCTTGTCGCGTATTGCCCTTTTGGAGAAGAGAAACCTCGCGCGATTGCGCGATTTGGACTAGGCTTTGGGGTAGACAAAAGTTGACGAACTGCAATTCGAGTTGCGACCTAGTCGGCCTCATGAGCGGGCGAAACGAACGGATGTCGAGCGACGAAAAACCAGCTGATTGCGTTGTATCGCCCGTTTCGCCCAAAGCGGAGGGATCAACGGACGCCTCAAAGACTCTGGAGGCGATGTTGCCCCTCGTGTACGACGAGCTTCGTTTGCTCGCCGGCGGTTATCTGCGCAATGAGCGGCCGGAACACACCCTTCAACGCACGGCCCTTGTGCACGAAGCCTACCTGCGGCTGGCCGCGCAACGCGACGTGTCCTGGGAAAATCCGGCACATTTCATTGCCATCTTCGCCCGCCTCATGCGCCAGACCCTGACCAACCACGCGGTAGCACGAACCCGGGCAAAACGTGGCGGGAGCGATCCGACCGACCTGATCCTTGAATTTTATGATCGTCACCAGATTGACGTTACCGCGGTGGATGAGGCCCTGCGCGAACTGGAGGCACTCGACGCACGGCAGGCGCAAATTGTTGAGCTGCGATTTTTCGGGGGCCTGAGGATCGAGGAAATCGCGAAACTGCTGGAAATCTCCCCGGCAACCGTGAAGCGCGAGTGGGCGGTCGCCAAGCTTTGGTTGAAGCAGACTTTATCTCAAGACGAATGAGAACTAGAGCGTCCGGCCTTCTCCGACTTCCTTTATGATTCAATCCCCTTACCCCACGACCTTCTTTTGCATATGAATCCGGAACGTTGGCAACAGCTGAAAACAATCGTCGCCGACGCATTGGAGAAAGATTCACCCGTCGCCCGGACCGCGCTGGTCAGCGAGCGGTGTGCTGACGACGACGCGCTCCTCCGGGCCGCCGAATCCCTTCTCCGGGACGCGGAACCGATCTTGCGTGACAGGGAAGACGCGCTGGAAGAATGTGCTGAGACGGTGACCGGACTTCTTGGTCGTGATTGGCTTTCGCAGACAGGCCAGCGGATTGGCGCCTACATCAAGGGGACTGTGGCAACACGAATTAAATCAGATCCAGCCCGCTGGCAGCGTCTCAAGCACATCCTTGCAGATGCGCTCGAGCACACCTCAGCTGTGGAGCGGACGGCTGCGCTCAGGGAATCCTGCGCAGATGACACGACGCTTCTCCGTGAAGCCGAAAAGCTACTCGCGCATGATACGACAGACTTCGAAGACTTTGCGGAATTTGTAGCGAAGCGTCTCACTCACGACGAACGCGATCGAATCGGAGAGCGGATCGGCGCGTACGTGGTTGTCAGAGAACTCGGGCGTGGCGGTATGGGAGCTGTTTATCTGGCCGAACGCGCCGATGGACAATTTGAAAAGCGAGTCGCGATCAAATTACTCAAGCGAGGCACAGATACCGATGAAGTGCTGCGCCGTTTTCGGATCGAGCGGCAAATTCTAGCCAATCTTGAACATCCAAACATCACGCGGCTCCTTGATGCGGGTACTACAAGCGACGGCTTACCATACTTCGTGATGGAGTTTATCGAGGGGACGCCGATCGCACGGTTCGTTCAGCGCGAGAACCTCGATTTACGGGGCCGGATCAAGCTCTTTCTCAAGGTCTGTTCTGCAGTCGATTTCGCGCATCGACATCAGATTATCCATCGAGACATCAAGCCTGGTAACGTGCTCGTCAACGATGAGGGTGAGCCAAAATTGCTCGACTTCGGAATCGCGAAGCTACTTAGCGTCGATTCTGAGGATGGTATTACCACGGTCGTGGCCGAGCGCAGGCTCACACCGATGTATGCAGCCCCAGAGCAAAGTGCGGGGCAACCTGCCACAGTTGCCACCGACGTGTACTCGCTCGGTGCACTTCTCTACGAGCTCCTGCTTGGCAAGGCGCCGCATGGCAGTTCGAACGGGAGACGTTTGGAGGACGATGTATCTGAGCATTTATTCGGGGCACCGCTATCCAGCGAGGTCGTTACTGATCCAAAGACAAAACAAGAACTGCTGGGTCAGCTCGATCAAATCGTCGCACGAGCGATGCAGCGCGATCCGGCACAGAGGTATCGATCCGTAGCAGAGATGTCTCAGGATTTAGAACGATGTCTCAACGGAGCAGCGCTTCTGTCCGAGAATTTTTCGATGGCTACGTCTGATAAGGAAAGCGGGGCTGGAAACTCAAGGGTAGGAGCCAGTTCCCGTCGTCGTTGGTACATTGCGGCGGCGGTTGTCGGAGTGATGGTCCTCGCGGGTGCAGTGCTCTCGCGTGGCCCGGGTGTTCGCTGGCTTCATAACCAGAGGATTGGAAAAGCGACGGCGGCGGCCCCGCCTGTAACTGCGGCCGAAACTGTCCGGTCAATCGCGGTGTTGCCTTTCGAACCGCTTGGCAAGGATATGAATAATGAGCTATTAGGGCTGGGCATGGCCGACGCGATCATCGGTCGCATGAGCAACCTGAAGCAGCTCGCCGTTCTGCCCACCAGCGCGGTGTCAAAATACAAGAACCCTGCAAATGATCCGCTCGCGGCGGGTCGCGCGTTAGGTGTTGATGCGGTTTTGAGTGGAACTGTCCAACGATCCGGCGACCGTATCCGCGCCACCGTCCAACTTGCACGCGTCGCCAGCGGTCGCACTATCTGGTCGGAGAAATTCGACCAAACCTTCACGGACATCTTTGGTGTTCAAGATTCGATTTCCGACAGCGTTGCCAGGTCACTTGCACTTAATCTTACCGCCGACGAGCAGAAGCAGTTGGTAAAACGCTATACGACAAATGCCGCGGCCTACGACGAATATTTGATGGGTCTTTACTTGTGGAATACACGATCGAGAGATGGGTTGAAGAAGGCGATCGACCATTTTGGACGAGCGATTGAGAAGGATCCGAATTTTGCTCTCGCCTATTCACTGATGGCTGATTGCTACTACCTGCAACTTTATTACGGATATGACTCTGAATCAGATCACATTCGCAATGCTAAGGCCGCAGTCGAACGCGCGCTGGTACTCGACGACTCTCTAGCCGAAGCTCACCTCGCCGCAGCATTGGTTGAGCTTTATGAGAAAGGTTATCAACACGCAGAGTCAGATCATCAAGCAGCCTTGGATTCACTTCGCCGCGCTATCGCATTAAACCCGAATTTGGCTATTGCTCACCTGCGTTACGCCAATGTGTTGGCCGCCTTTGGACACTTGGATGATTCTGTTCGAGAGATGAGGCGTGCTCAAGAGCTCGACCCGCTTTCACGTATCAACAACGCTGCTCTGGGAATTAGTCTTGTTTTTGCCCGCCAGTATCGCGAGGCTCTCGACTATTTCTACAAGGCGGCGGAATTAGCTCCAGACGAAGCGTCGGTCCAGAACAGCCTGGCGTACGCTTATGCTTTAAATGGCCTGTATCAACAAGCGATTGAACATTACCAGAGGGCAGTTGAACTCGATCTGAACGAAAGAGGCAACGTTCTCGTCTCGATCGCGTACGTTCTGATTTCTGCAGGAAACAAATCGGAGGCGGATTCGATGATGCCAGAGATTCTGAAGCTGGCTGGAGAAGGAAAAGCGGATCCTTACTATGTTGCCGTGTTATATGGCGCGCGCGGTGACAAGGATGCGGCATTCGAGTGGTTCGACAAAGCATTACGAAGATATTCCGAAACGAGATCGAACGGGGATGATTCACGAATGATCAGGTATGATCCCATGTTGGATCCGCTGCGCTCGGACCGCAGATTTGGGGCGCTGTTGCGGCAGCACAACCTGGGTTCGCTTCTCGAAACTCCTGGGGCTGCGCCCGAAGCCGTCCGCTCGATTGCGGTGTTGCCTTTCGAACCGCTTGGCAAGGATATGAATGATGAGCTATTAGGGCTGGGCATGGCCGACGCGATCATCGGTCGCATGAGCAACCTGAAGCAGCTCGCCGTTCTGCCCACCAGCGCGGTGTCGAAATACAAGGGCCCTGCCAATGATCCAATTGCTGCGGGCCGTGCATTGGGGGTGGATGCGATCCTGAGTGGAACTATCCAACGATCTGCTGACCGGATCCGCGCCACTGTTCAACTTGTCCGCATCGCAAATGGCCGCACTGTTTGGTCGGAGAAATTCGATCAGACGTTTACAGACATCTTCGGTATTCAAGACTCGATTTCTGACAGCGTTGCCAAGTCGCTTGCACTTAATCTTAGCGCCGACGAGCAGAAGCAGCTGGTAAAACACTATACGACGAATGCCGCCGCCTACGACGAATATCTGATGGGTCTTTACTTCTATAACACGCGATCGAGAGACGGGTTTAATAAGGCGATCGATCATTTTGGACGAGCAATCGAGAAGGATCCGAATTTTGCTCTCGCCTACGCACTGATGGCTGACTGTTACTACTTGCAACTATATTACATGTACGACTCCAGGCCAGACCGGATTCAAAACGCTAAGGCAGCGGCTGAACGCGCGCTGCTACTTGACGATGCTATCGCCGAGGGTCACGTCGCTTTGGCCATGGTGTGGTTTAATCAAAGAGATTATCAGGCAGGCATGGATTCGCTTCGACGCGCCCTCACGTTGAATCCCAATCTGGCAATCGCACACCAACGTTATGCGTGGGCACTGTGCTCATCGGGGCACTTGGATGATACGGTGCGAGAGATGAAGCGCGCGCAAGAGCTCGATCCGCTTTCGCCTACTAACAATACAGCTCTAGGAATCGTTCTGGTTTTTGCCCGGCAATTTCGCGAAGCTCTGGCGTATTGCTACAAGGCTGCGGAACTAGATCCTAACTCTGCTCCAATCCAAGAAAACCTGGCGTTTGCCTACACCTTAAATGGAGAGTATCAACAAGCACTAGAACATTATAAAAAACAAGGTGAACTCAGCCAGGAGAGCAAAGGGGACGTCCTCGCCTTCGTCGTGACGGTGCTTGCGGTCGCAGGTCGCAATTCGGAAGCCGAGAGCAATATGCATGATCTTTTGGATTTGGTGCGAGCAGGCAAGGTCGATTCTTATAATATGACTTTGGTGTATACGGCCCGCGGCGACAAGGAGCGAGCGTTGGAGTGGCTTGACAAAACGTTGCAAAATGGATCTGGCGGGCTGCATTCCTACGATCGAATGATTAGGTATGATCCACTGTTGGATCCGTTGCGGTCAGACGGCCGATTTGCCGCGCTGCTACGGCGGCACGGCCGAGGTTCGTTGCTCGAAACCTCTGGCGGCCGTTAGCCGTACGATCAGAGCAATGAGAAAAAATAATGGCTACCGTTACAGGCGCAATTGCGTTTGAAAGTCAGATGCGCCTCCAGTTGCAGCGTAAAGTAGTGTGGTGAAACTGGCAGGGGGGCCAAGCTTTGGTGAGTTGAAGTTAGATCCGAGCTGGGATGACCTGCCCAGCGATCCGCGTTTCCACGAGCTGATCGAGGAGGCAGCGCAGCCTATCCCTCCCGAGCAACACGTGAACGGCGACGCTTGTTCGACGCAAGCGTGAGCGAGCCCGAGCACATACTTGAGGAATCCAAGAAAACTCCCGACTTTGGTTTACGACGGCTACAACTAAACACGGCGGCCCGCCAGCTCATATGCGCACCGACTCAGCACAGATTCAAAACTTCATCGACGGCGAATTCGTTGAGCCTGTCAGCGGTCGATACCTTGACAACCGTGAACCGGCAACTGGGAAACCGTGTTCGCAGGTCGCGGATAGCTCCCTCACCGCCGCATTGCTGGGTCGCGCACTGTAGTGGT
>CAVRYN010000014.1:0-4160 GCA_963725505.1 uncultured Verrucomicrobiae bacterium
GACATCAAGGAGTGATGGCTTCCCGGCTCCAAAAGTCCGCCGATTGGACGGACTCCTCCTGTAGCGAGCTTTGGAGCCTGCCCGATCGATTCATCAACTGAGGAAAACCATCTTTTAGAACAAGTGGAATCAGGCAGACCGACGATGCTTCCGCGCTTTTGTCTAGATCGATTTCAAGTAATGCGCCCCGATTCCACGAGCTAACCGAGGGCGCGCCGTCGAACACGAGATTACCAAGCGAATAGGCGATCGGGCAACCATGATAAAAGTCGAGCGGCTGAACACAATGCGGATGCGAGCCAACCACGAGATCGACTCCGCGATCGATCAGCCAGCGGGCAAGTTCACGTTGTTCGTCGGTGACATTCTCACTATTCTCAGTTCCCCAGTGAACCAGGCAAACGACGAGATTTGCGCGTGAACGCGCATTGGCGATTGCGGCGTTGAGGTCCGCTCGATCGGTTGCCGCCGCGATTTGAGCGCCTCCAGGGGTTCCAACATCGTTGATCGCGAGAACAGCGATGTTTTTCCCCTCGAACACTGAGAAGATACTCGGCGTGCAAGCGTTGGTGCCGGGTTTTTCAACTCCAATTGGTTCGACTTGTTCGTGGAACAAACGCGCTGCACAGTCGCGTAAGGCCGCGCTCCCAAAATCGAGCGCGTGATTATTTGCCAGTCCCATCGCGCGAAATCCTGCGCCATGGAGTAATTGCGCGGAGCGCTCGGGGGCTCGGAATGCGTAGCGCTGCGCGGGGTCGCCAAGATTCGAGATGGTGCATTCCAAGTTCGCGGCGGCAAACGATGCGTCACGCAGTAGTGGTGCGATGCCAGCAAAAGGGTCTGTTCCATTCTCGATCTTCGCTGCGCAACTGCGGCCGAGCATGACGTCGCCGCCAAAAACAAGAGTCGCTGCGGTTTTTGGTGGCGGCGCGCGAAACAAATCGAAGCAATTCTTCCTGCGTTCTCTCAAGAGTTGCCCGAACGTGAGCATTTCCGGAATGCCCCCAAGCTGGTGTGCGACAAGATCGTTTTCATCGAGAATGCCGACAGGCTGGCGATCTTCCATTACCGCCGCGACATGGGTACCGAGATGCACGATTGTGCCGCGCTGCAAATCATCCGCACTTATCTTTGCTGTGCCAGGCGTGGCTGATTGCGCGACAAGATTAAGATGATCGCGTAATCGTTTCGGATCGGACCACGGAATGCGTCGAGCACTGCCGGCGTAACGCGTAAACGACGAAGTTTGCGCAATCAGCGCCGAGATCCGTTTCCGGTCCGGTGTCGGAACCCTCTGACAATTCGCCGCTCCCGAAAAGATACGGCAGACCGAACTGCTCACTGATCGCGGCGCGGAAACCGCTGCCGATGAATCGTCGCAATTCCAAAACGGGCGTTTCGCGAATTTTCCCATCAACAACGGCGCGAACGCGCAAACGCAGCGAGCCGCAATGCCACTGTCGATCAAACAAATTGTCGATCTTGCTTATCGGCAGCGCCGAATTGTGATGATTGATCGCAACCTCATTCCAAGCAGGGCGAGCCGCTGCGTTCGCCACAAAGCCAACCTGATCGACCGACAAATCGGTGACATTGCAGCGCAAATATTTTGGAGTCAGGGCGAACCATTCGATCTTTTCCGGCTTGGTTGTCCAGGGCTCGGTAACCAGTTCGATCTCAGCCGATTCGTTTGCGGGAATGCGCCAGACGTTGTCCGTGGAAGGCTGGCGATTCTTAACTTGAAGATGCAATCGAGGCGCTTCGTCGTTCCAGACGCCCAAGAGTTGCTGCCAACGGTCTGCGTCATGTCGCACGACAATGCGTTGACGCTCAGCCAAAATTCGCGCGCGAAGCTCCTGTGGCGCTTGCGCGAGATCGAATGCCGGTAGCTTCGCGCCTTTTGCCATCAATTCCTTCGCGAGGGTTGAGTGATCGTTGGCAACCGTCAGAAACGGCTCGAACTCGATTTGCGCAGTCGGCAACGAGAGTGCGCCAGTCAACGCCAGGTTGAGCAACCGATACGCATCGTCCTCACCTTTCAAATAAGGACGCGAAATGGCAAACGTGACGGCGCGAAGGTTTCGCCGCTCGATCACAAAATTCCAGATGTGGGCGAAAGCTCTTTCTTGTTCTGCGGCTGGGAAGCCTGCGAAATAATCGAGATCAATCGTGACAATCAATGGCCGGTTTGGAATCAGGTGTTTCTCCAGACTGTCGACATCGGAAACGACATAGGATTCACGTAATGATCCCGAGTTTCGTGGGGCTGCTTCGAGATGCCCATCGAGTAACGCCGTGGCTTCATGCGTGCGCTTGCGGATTTCGGACGCGGAAAGCTTCTCGGCTGGCACCCAAATTACTTTTGCAACGGTCGACGGCATGAGCGGCTCGATCCAGTTGAAGCATTGAACAGCGCCCTCGTTGCGCCAGCGATCGAGCAGAACTCGCCGGTCCTGCGAGGATGCGACGTTTCTCAGCGCGTCGCGAATCTTGTCTGAATCGAAAATGCCGGATGCATCGCTATGCGCATCGAAAAGGATGAGGGTGTACGGCTGATCGAGATCGACATTTTGTGCCAGCCAATAAAATGTGCCCGCATGATTGTCCTCGATGTAAATGGGCAAAACGTTCGCCGCTGCGCTGGCGGCAACGAGTAGTGCCGCCATGCAGTGCGCAACCGCTCGTGCGTTCATCGCGCGGGCTGAATTTCGGGTTTTTTAGAAAGGGACGTTCGCAACTCAACGAGCGAAATACATGTGTCGCGAAATTGCGTGCCGCGATGCACAGCTTTGATCACCAGTTTAATCTTGCTGACCGGCTTGGTGTAATCCCGCACGCGAATAAGGTACGGATTTTCGAATCGCTCATCCGGAATACTGCTCCGTAAACGTGTGCTCGTCATTGAGAGTAATTTCAAGCTCTGCAATCCGGTTGTTCTTCCACCAAACGTCTTCCCGCCCGTACTCGTAATACCCCGGGCGGATCAAAATGCCGTATAGCGGAAGCGGCCGTTTCACGTCGAACGTTATGCTCTCACCGATGCCATCACCCTCGACGCCTTCCGCCCAGGGAGTCTGCAGTTCGCGTTGTGGATCGGCCTTTATGTTGACGGCATCGTAATTGCGCTTCCCTTGCGGAGCCAGCGTTGAGCTTGCCGTCGCATCATAATCAGTGTGATCGAGAAAATATTGATTGTCCCTAAGGACATAAGAGGCATGGCGACGAAGATCCTCTTCTGAATAACCCGTTGGATAGGAATCGTATTTTGAATGCGCGATGATGCGGATGTCGTCCGCCAGCGTCGGCTTCAAATTTTCAAACTGCCATTCGTAACGCGTGTCGCTCACCTTCTGGAAGCGCTCCTTTGGTTTCTCGATCGAGACGTCTTCGGGCTCCGGGTGCAGGATGTTGATTTCGATTTTCCCTTTGCCAATTGGCTCTTTCCAGGTCGATGCCGGAGACAGCGAATAAACAAAAGTCGCGTCACTAATGTGCGAGTCATCTGATACTGATTCGTCGTTCTGGGCGTACCGCGCTTTGTAATGAATCGTCACATCGCGCGTTTGATTTCGCTCGAAAGGAACCACGGATTTCTTCCATGACTTGATCGTGGAAACGTCTTGTTGCCAGATCTGGCCCGGGGTTGTTTCGCTGCTCTCTTTCTCTCCTCCGGACACATTGGTCCATTTCAATTCCTTTCCATCAACGCTGATTTTGTAATGAGTGATATCGCTTCCCTTTTCATTCGTATCGGCGTCCGGATTTTTTCCCCAGCGCTCGACTGGAAAAAAGAAATCCTGTTGCACCTTTTGTCCGATGTTATGCATGCGGTAGCGCACTTCAACGGCGGCATATTCCGGATGCAGATCAATTTTTAACTTTTCGTCTTCGATCGTCACGTTGGTTTGGCGATTTTGGTTGGAGGCGCTGGCACTGCCCGTTCCCGGAACGCCTGTCTGCCAAGCCCCGCCATTGGCCAAAAGTGTGCTCGTTCCAACGACCAGCCCAGCCATCTTCAGCCATGGAGTTTTCATTTCCGCACGTTTTAACATACCCGTGCGCCGCATGGCGAAGCGAGAATCTCAGAACGCCCGTTTATTTTTCCATTCCGGCAACGTGCTGGCCATGCCCGCCATGAGCGTGTAGCGACGGACGAACGC
>CAVRYN010000015.1:0-81190 GCA_963725505.1 uncultured Verrucomicrobiae bacterium
AGACCTTAGGGAGGAGGTAGAGCCATGCAGATATTCCCCCCTAGTAAGCCAAAGATCAACGCTGTTACGACCCACCGCGACTGTGGGCCGGATCAGCCTTCCCCAACAAAATCCCCGATTGATTCCCCGACGAAGTTGTTGGCAAAAATAAACGTGCTCATCATCCATCATGCGCCGCTCATCCGTTCTGGGTTGGTTGCACTGATTGACGCGAACGACCGCTTTGCTGTCTGCGCTCAGACGGATGATGCGCCAACGGCGCGCGAAATGTTTGTCCGACATCAACCGGAGCTGGTCGTTCTCGGACTGATCTTGAATCACGGAAGCGGCATCGAGTTAATCAAGGACTTTCGGAGATTGAATAACGCAGCTCGAATGCTTGTGCTCTCGGCGTACGAAGACGCATTGTCTATTCAGCGCGCATTCCGCGCCGGAGCGCACGGATATCTAGCGCTGGTAGATGATGCGCCGGAAGTCTTGCAAGCGCTTGATCGGATCTCAGCCGGTTATCTCTACGCGAGCGAAAGGGTGACCCGCCGCCTTTTGAAAAGTCTCGCGACCAACGAGATTGAGCCCGCGCGCTCGGAGGTGAAACCGCTGAGCGACCGCGAGCTACAAGTCTTTTCGTTAATTGGGCGCGGCTTTGGTGCCTCACGGCTGGCAACTGAATTGCACCTGAGCGTGAAGACGATCGAAACGCACCAGGCGCACATCAAGGAAAAGCTCGGATTACACAGCGCGGCCGAGCTCAGCGACAAAGCTGCGCGTTGGATGCTCCATTCGATACCGCGGACCCGGCAATTAAAAAAGTTGTTGAAAACGCCGGCCTGATTTTGACTCCGAGTTACAAAAACGCGGACACAACGAGTCAATTCTTAAGAAGATTGACATCCGTCATGGAAGGATGGAACGGAAGCCGATTCACGCTGCATTGAGCGTTCAAAGTTCACTTCCTTGGTATCGAGACATTCTGGGGCCAATCGATTTTGCAAGAGACTCAAAAGCCGCCGACGCCGAAAACGCTCCGGTTCATTGTGATATTCATTTTCGCCGCCAGAAAAACCAGCTTAGACTCCACCAAACATGGCGCCGATGTGGCGGAATGGTAGACGCAACGGACTTAAAATCCGTTGGGCCATAAAAGGCCCGTGCCGGTTCGAGTCCGGCCATCGGCAAGTTGAATTGCGAAGTGCGGATCCGCCTTCGCCGAGGCTACGGCGGACAGGTTGCGGATTGCAGATTGCAACAAGGCGAAGGCTCGATATCAGACAAGATGGAGATGTCAGCCAATTCGGAACGCCCGCTTTTTGTTCCAGTGATTCTGGGGACCGCTCGGCAGGGGAGGCAGAGCGAACAGGTCGCGCGTTTTGTTTTTGAGCAAACGAAGAAGCGCACAGATGTGGAGACGGAGCTGATCGACGTGAGGGCGCTTCCGATGCGGCTCGATGATGCCGGCGAGCAAATGAAAGATCCGGCGTTCTCGGCGACGATCGAGCGGTGCGACGGAATCATCCTCGTTGTACCGGAATACAATCATGGCTATCCCGGACTTCTAAAGCATGCGCTGGACATGAATTTGAAAGAATACATTCACAAGGCGGTCGGGATTTGTGGTGTCTCGGCAGGCGCATTTGGCGGCGCACGCGTGATTGAAAATCTGCTGCCAGTAATGCGGGAACTGGGACTCGTTACAATCTTCGAGGACGTCAACTTCGCCAAAGTCGGCACCCTTTTCGATGATCGTGGAAATTTGCTCGATCAAAATTTCATTCGGCGGATCGACACTTTCTTGAACGAGCTGATTTGGATGGCGCGAGTGCTGCGTTACGGTCGCGAAAAGATCGCGCCGGTCTGATGCGGTCGCGTTCTGGGTCTTGGCGCAGCGACAACGCGATTGTTATTTACATCGCTGCCGCTACGCTTCTTGCGCATCTGCTGACCGGCGATCGTTACGGATTTCACCGGGACGAGCTAGCCACGCTGAATGATGCTCGCCATCTGGCTTGGGGCTACGTCGCGTACCCGCCGGTGACGCCGTTCTTTGGCCGAATTTCTCTTTTGCTGTTTGGGACTTCGCTGACCGGGTTCCGTTTTTTTGCGGCGCTGGCGGACGCGATTGCAGTTTTTCTGGCCGGTTTGATCGCGCGCGCGCTGGGCGGCGGCCGCCGTGCACAACTGCTGGCGACGCTCGCCGCCGTGCCGTTCTGCCTTGCGGCTGGCACGCTGATGCAATACGTATCGTTCGATTACCTCTGGTGGGTGCTCGTCAGTTATCTCCTGGCGCGTGCATGTCGATCTATCGATCCGCGATGGTGGATCGGGATTGGCGTAGCGATCGGCTTCGGCATGCTCACTAAATACAGCATCCTGGCATGCGTCGCCGGCGTCGGCATAGGCGTTCTTTTCACACACTTACGCCAGCATCTCAGAAACAAATGGCTCTGGCTTGGCGCCGGATTGGCGATCCTCATTTTTCTACCGAACCTGATTTGGCAGCTCCAGCATCAATTCATCTCGCTCGATTTTCTCCGGCACATTCACGAGCGGGACGTGAGAATCGGCCGCACCAAAGATTTTCTGCCCGACCAATTACTCTTGAACTTGTTCGCGGCTCCTCTCGCACTGGTCGGGCTCTGGTTTTATTTCTTCTCGCGAGCCGGGCGAAACTTCCGCGCACTTGGCTGGATGTATGTCACGGCCTTTTTCCTATTTCTGGTGGCCCGAGGACGCGGATACTATTTGGCGCCGGTCTATCCGGTACTTTATGCCGGAGGCGCGGTTTGGGTGGAGCAACTGCTCCAACAACGGCGAGCCACGATTGCACTTCCGGCTTGGGCGCTGAGCTGGACTGCGCTCGCCGTTAACATTCTCGTTGTCGCCGCCTACATGCTGCCGATCGCGCCGATTAACTCATCGTGGTGGCATCGCATGGTCGCGCTGAACAGCGATTTCGCCGAAGAGATAGGTTGGCCTGATTTGGTGGAAATCATCGCCAGCGTCCGCGATTCGCTGCCGGAGCATGAGCGAGTGCGTTTGGGGATTCTGGCGGCGAACTACGGCGAAGCGGGCGCGATCGATCTCTATGGCCCGGCTTACGGACTGCCACAGGCGATCAGCGGGATCAACTCCTACTGGGCGCGCGGTTACGGCGATCCGCCGCCCGAAACACTAATCGTGGTCGGCTTCTCGCGCGAATTCGTCGAGCGCAACTTCGCGGAATTCCAGGTCGTGGCGAAATCGACCAATCGCTATAATGTCGCGAACGAGGAAACGACGAATCACCCGGACATTTATGTTTGCCGTCGCCTGAACAGGCCGTGGTCAGAATTCTGGCGCGGCTTCCAACGATTTGGATGACTACGATTGAAGAACGGCTGCGCAAGCTCGGCATTCGCGATGCCGATCTGGAAGAGACGTTTGCGCGTTCCAGCGGGCCTGGCGGGCAAAACGTGAATAAGGTCGCAACTGCTGTGACGCTGCGTCACCGGCCGACCGGCATTAGCGTAACCGTGCAGGATTCGCGTTCGCAAGCAATGAACCGCAAGCTGGCGCGAGAACGCTTGCTGGATGCCATCGAGAGTGCTCGAGAAAAGCGCCGCGCTGCGGAAATTGCGGAGCGTGAAAAGATGCGTCGCAGAAAATCGCCCCGGCCACGTGCGCTCAAGAGGAAAATCCTGGAGGAAAAACGCAAGCGTGGCGAGCTAAAAAAGCAGCGAGCGAAAATCGAGTTCGATTAACATCACCAAAGTAGATTTTGTAAGACTCGAATTCTGTTCTCGGTCAGTTTCGATTTCTCCTCAGCCGAATGCGCGGCATCACGAGTTTCTAACCACGCAATTTGCTCCTGCTTCACTCTGGCAAAACGATCAGGCGGCAGCACGAACCGGACAGCATCGTAAACGTCGTTCATTCTTCTATCGAGCGCGTCTGCTTTTTCTTCTTCAGATGAAAAGACTGTGCCGCTAAAGTTGTCCGGCACTTGTGCCGAATCGGCGGCGGCGATCATGTGCTTGGCGAAGTCGTCTTGGTAGGCGCTTTCAAGCGCGTCGTCTTGTTCGGAACCGATCGAACGCGCATCCGTTGTAATCCATTTTTTCGATGCAAGATCAAAGGTTCCCTGAAATAACGCGTAGTAAGTCTTTACGTCCTCAAACTGTTTTGGATTGTTAGAGCTCAGGGCGCGAACGCGCATTTTTCGATCGGGACTCAACCGGAAATACAGAGTGGCCTCTCCGGTGATCTCGGAATCGTGTGATTGCTTCCGGATCACCGAATCGAGTGATTTTTGGATGCGCTCACCAATATCGGTTTGAGTAAAACTTGAATCCTTCGGTTCGAGAATCGAGCTTGAAGCGAAACCGAATCGACCCCAATCGGTTACCACGCCCCATTTCGAGTCTGGCGCCCACGCTGCGGTTAGATCGCGATGGTTTTGTCCCTCGAAATAATCTGTCCCCCGGATTTCGCCGAGCGTTTGCCGCGTCTGTAAATTTGCCAGGTAGGTGGTGTTTCCCTCCGTCTGATCTTGGTCGATCGCAGCTTCCTTTGATAGCACGAGAACTGCATAGCGCCCATCGGGCGATTCGGAATCCTTGTGCACAATGTAATTCTGCGGCCAATCACCGCCTGCAACGGTTCTTGATGCGGTGATGATTAAAGTCAGCGCGAAAAAGACAATCAAAACTCGCCACGTAAGACGCACAGTGAGGATGGTAACTGATTCTCATCCTCGCCAAAGAGAAGAATTCTCGTCTCTAATACATCTGGCGAAGCGACTTGTGACGAATTGTTGTTGAACAGCCAATTCAATATCATGAAAAAATCGATCATTCTCATTTCTGCGCTTTCGGTGGTCGGCTTAATGCTGGTGTCTTGTTCAAGCGAACCCGAGACGACCACAACTACAACGCGTCAAACTACTGTGACTGCGCAGCCGCCGACGCCGATTACGACGACCACATGACACACTCTTCAAACGGCTACTGATTGAGGCGTGGCAAGCATCCGTCTGTGAGGTGACCGGCGTCTGCCTTGTAAGTTAATACCGCTTTTCGACAGGTAAGCAGCCCGCCCGACGCCACAGTCAAGATGGCTGCGTTACGATTTCTCTGCTGGCTCTTCGGCGGCTTGCGCTTGTTCTTCTTCCACGTCACTGACCACAGGCGCGATGGCTTGCAGTTTCTCGCCGTTGCGCAGGTCCATCAATTTTACGCCCATGGTGTTGCGGCCGGTCTCGCGGATTTCTTTAACGCGAGTGCGGACCATCTGACCTTTGTTCGTGATTAACATGATCTCGTCGGTCTCGCGCACGGTGAGCGCGCCGACGACGTTGCCGGTCTTTTCTCCAGTCTTCATGGTGATAATGCCTTTGCCGCCGCGCGATTGCCGCCGGTAATCATCGAACGGCGTGCGCTTGCCGATTCCATTTTCGCCCGCCACGAGCAGCATGGCGCTCGGATCGACGATGGCAATGGCCACGACAAGATCGCCTTTCTCCGGACGAATTCCCCAAACGCCGACGGTGTTGCGGCCCTGATCGCGCAGTTGTTCTTCATGGAAGCGCAAGCTCATTCCATCTTTCGTGATAAGGACGATCTCGTTGTTGCCATTTGTTAGTTTCGCGTCGATCAAACGGTCGTCTTCTTCGATTTGAATGGCGATGATGCCGCCGCGCCGGACGTTCGCGTAATCGGACAGATTCGATTTTTTGACGATGCCAGACTCCGTCGCGAAAACGATGTGCAGATTTTCATCCCACGTTTGATCGATAGCGTTCGGGCCCGTGCCGGATTTTTTGGATTGGACGCGAATTGTAGCCGCGATTTTTTCATCGGGCTTGAGCTCGAGAATATTTGCGATCGAGCGGCCTTTCGCAGCGCGCCCCATCTCGGGGATTTCGTAAACCTTTTCCACGTAAGCGCGTCCCGTCGCGGTGAAGAACATCAGATAATCGTGCGTGGTAGCGGTGAAAAGGTGCTCGACGAAATCGCCTTCTTCCTGCTCAGTAGCGCCTTCGCGCGTCGCCATGCCGATCACGCCTTTACCGCCACGGCGTTGCGCGCGAAACGCGCTGACGGCAGTGCGCTTGATAAAACCGCCATGCGTGATGCTGATGATGCAGCCCTCATTGGCAATGAGGTCTTCCATATTGATCTCTGCTTGGTCAGGGACGATTTCCGTCAGACGCGGCGAACCGTATTTGTCGCGGATTTCGCGCAATTCCTTTTTAATGATGGTGAATACGCGCTGCTCTTTCGCCAGAATATCGCGAAGGTCCCTGATCGATTCGATTACGTCCTTGTATTCCGTCTCGATCTTCTCCCGCTCGAGTCCGGTCAGCTGATACAAACGCAGGTTGAGAATCTCGTCGGCCTGCTGTTCGCTGAACGCGTAACGGCCTTCCGTCAGTCGGGCCGGATTACGAATGACGATCCCGATTTGCTCGACCTGTCTTTTGGTGAACTCAAATGCGAGAAGTTTCACTCGGGCCTCGTCGCGATTGGCCGATTCGCGGATGATTCGGATGAATTCGTCGAGATTCCGCAGCGCAATCAGATAACCTTCCAGGGTTTCAGCGCGCTCTTCGGCTTTGCGCAATTCAAAACGCGTGCGGCGCAAAACTACTTCGCGGCGATGCTCGATATAAGCCGCGTTGGCTTCCTTGAGTGAGAGCAGCTTCGGCCGGCCGTGGTCGATCGCCAGCATGATCACCGCAAACGAACTCTCCAACGCAGTGTGCTTGTACAGGTTGGCGATAATGACTTTCGGGTTGGCGTCGCGCTTGAGCTCGATGACAATGCGCGTGTTTTCATCCGACTGATCGCCCACGTAACTGATGTCGGTGAGCACCTTTTCGTTCACCAATTGCGCGATGCGCTCGACCAGCGTGGCGCGGTTTACGCCGTACGGAATTTCCGTGATGACGATTTGCTCGCGGCCGCCTTTGAGCTCTTCAACGCCGGCTTTGCCGCGCACCTTCATGCTGCCCCGGCCAGTCTCGAAATATTGGCGAATCCCATTGACGCCGCAGAGGACGCAGCCGGTAGGAAAATCGGGTCCCTTCACCTGCTTCATCAACTCGTCTAGTGTGATGTCCGGGTTATCGATCTGCGCGCAAATTCCATCGATGACTTCGGCGAGATTGTGCGGCGGAATATTGGTCGCCATACCGACGGCAATTCCGGTGCCACCGTTTACGAGCAGATTCGGAAACGCGGCCGGGAAAACGGTCGGCTCAGTGCGCGTCTCGTCGTAATTCGGGACAAAATCGACCGTGTCCTTGTCCATGTCGGTCATGAGCGCGGCGCCGAGATGCGTCATGCGCGCCTCGGTGTAACGCATCGCTGCCGGCGGATCGCCTTCGACCGAACCGAAGTTGCCCTGGCCATCGACTAGCCGCTCGCGCATCGCCCACGGCTGAGCCATGTGCACGAGGGTGGGGTAGATCACTGCTTCGCCATGCGGATGATAATTACCGCTGGTGTCGCCGCAGATTTTTGCGCACTTGCGATGTTGCCGTCCCGGGAACAACGACAAATCGTGCATCGCGTAAAGAATTCTTCTTTGCGATGGCTTGAGGCCGTCGCGCGCGTCCGGCAGCGCGCGAGAGATGATCACCGACATCGAGTAATCGAGGAACGATCTCGATACTTCCTCTGCCACGTTCACCGGCTCGATTTTTTCGTTGGCGTTATACATCGGCTAAATTTGCGCAAGTGCGCTGGAACGTTCTTTAAGAAAACGTTCTTCCCAGGTGTAAGAGTTTTCGTCGGATTGTTTGATAGTCACAGGCGCACCGATGCGAATTCGGCGCGGCAGAGAAATGTTCAGAAAATCCAGGACTCCGCGAATTGTTCCTTCGTAATCTGTGCAAAGCTTTTCGTACTCGACGCGGAACGGGTCGATGCCGATCTGGTGAAAAAAGCGATCCCAAATTTTCTCCTGCTGCTCGCCCTCTCTTAAACATTGCTCAATCAAGTTCGCGTTGAACTGCGGATCTGCTTGAGCGCTTTTACCTTCCTGCACCTTCCAAAGATTCGTCTGAACCGCGCGGGCCTTCGACAATGCCTGCCGCAGCTTATTTCTCCGGACAATGTACACGGCCTGGAGGCGCGGGAATGCATTACACAAAAGATCGATATCGGATGTCGCCGCGTCGCCGAATGATCGAGTCTCACGCAACCGGGCGAGAAAATCGTGCAAATACCAGCTCATCAATTTAAAGCCGAACACTTCGTTTGAGGTTACCGTGGCGTTGGTGATGTCTCGAACGTAGGCAGCGAAATCGCCGGCCGATTTCAGTCGATGCAGGGCCGAGAAATGCGCCACGGATGCACGCAGAAAAAACTGCTTTGGTCGGCCCGCACGTCGCGTGGCGTGCAGCCCGTCCGACAGCAGATTGCTGCCCGAACGCGGAATAGCGCAGATCACGTAACAACGACGAGGATGGCGCAGATTGTGAAACAGACCGCCCATCGCGAAATTTAGACATCGAGGTTGCGCACATTCAGAGCGTTGTCTTCGATGAATTGACGGCGCGGTTCAACCACGTCGCCCATTAAAATCGTGAACATCTTGTCGGCATCGACGGCGTTGTCCTCGTTCAAGTCCACCTTTAGAAGCTTGCGCTTCTCCGGGTTCATTGTGGTCTCGAACAACTCCTTCGCGTTCATTTCGCCTAGACCTTTGAAACGCTTGATCTGCACTCCACGGCGGCCAATCTCCAGAATCTTTTGCAGAATTTCGGGAATCGAGAAAAGCGCATGCGCAACTGCTTTCTCGCCTTCGCCCTCGATCAATTCAAAGATGGGCCGGTCGCTTGTTGCGTAATGGCCAACCTTCAAACCTTTCCGGGCCAGCTCCGCAATCAGTTTTTGTATGGCCGCCGACTCGTGCAGCTCGACCAGTTTGCCACGCCGGCGAACGCCATTCGTTTTCGCAGGCGCCTGAGCTTCTCCCAAGGGTAACAATTCCTGCTCGATCTGAGTATCGAACAAATTGAGATCGAGATTTTCCTGATGAAAGTGGCGGACTGCGTTTTCGTCGTGAAAATAATGCACCGTCTCTTCATTGCCCTCGCGTACTTTCACAAGATAGGTCGGAAGTTTGCCCGATCGAGAATTCCGGTGGCCGAGATACGTCTCGAAATCGCCCCCGTGGCGGCGAACTGCTTCGCTCAGCTTCGCCAGTTTCTCGAGCGACTCGAGAATATCCTTCAGTTGCGCCGCTGTAATCTCCTTGTCGTCCGCCAGATTTTTTAGCCGCACATCCTCTGCGCCCAGCGAAATGAGGATTTTGTTTAGCTGAACGTCGTCATCGACATATTCCTCGCGCTTTTTCCGTTTGATTTGATAAAGAGGCGGCTGCGCGATGTAAATCCTTCCGGCACGCACCAGTTCGGTCATCTGCCGGAAGAAAAACGTCAGCAACAGCGTTCGAATGTGCGAACCATCCACGTCCGCATCGGTCATGATGATGATGCGGCCGTAGCGCAGTTTTGTGATATCGAACCGACCTTCGTCCTTGCCATTGCCTTCCTCCTTCGGCTTGCCAATGCCGGCGCCGATGGCTGTGATCATCGACTGGATCTCAGTGTTCTTGAGAAATTGGTCTTCGCGGGCTTTTTCGACGTTGATCAACTTGCCGCGAATCGGCAAAATGGCCTGATAACGCCGATCGCGTCCCTGTTTCGCGGAGCCGCCGGCTGAGTCGCCTTCGACAATGTAAAGCTCCGTCAATTCCGGATCGCGCTCCGAACAATCGGCCAATTTTCCTGGCAACCCGCCACCCGTCAGCGCGCCTTTGCGGATTGTTTCCCTGGCTTTTCGCGCAGCTTCCCTTGCTCGCGCGGCAGTCAGCACCTTGTCGAAAATGCGCCGCGCAATCGGCGGATTCTTGTCGAAGTAAGTCATCAATCCGTCGTAAACTACGGAGTTCACGACCCCGTCGATCTCTGTGTTGACGAGCTTCACCTTGGTCTGCGATTCGAAGCGAGGATTGGGCAATTTCACGCTGAGCACGCAGGTTAATCCTTCGCGCACATCGTCTCCTGAAATAGACGGGTCTTTCTCTTTGAGGAGACTGTTTTGTCTCGAGTATTGATTGACTGCTTTGGTCAGCGCTGTGCGGAAACCCGTCAAATGCGTGCCGCCATCGGGATTAGGGATGGAGTTCGCAAACGGCAATATCTGATCGTTGTAACTGTCATTATATTGCAGCACCACATCGACAAACACTTCATCGCGCTGCCGTGAAATCACGATCGGCTTTGGGTGCAGGACTTGTTTGTTTTCGCCTAGCTGCTTTACGAACTCTTCGATGCCGTGTTTGTACAAAAATTTCTCTTTCTTTGCCGGATCGCTGCGCTCATCCGTGAGCATAATTTCGAGACCCGGATTAAGGAAGGCCAGTTCGCGCAAGCGAGTTGCGAGTCGCTCGAATTTAAACTCGGTGGTGATTGTGAAGATCGTCGGATCAGGCAGAAACGTGATCAGCGTTCCGGTGGTTTTTTTGCTTTTGACCTCACCGATAACCGTAAGCTTGTCGGTCGTTTTGCCCTTGGCAAAAGCCATGTGATAGACTTTGCCGTCCCGCGATACCTCTACTTTGAACCATTCCGAAAGGGCGTTCGTGCATTTTGCGCCCACGCCGTGGAGGCCGCCGGAATATTTGTAAGCGCCTTGTCCAAATTTTCCGCCAGCGTGCAGATTGGTCAGGACCAGCTCAATCGCTGGCATTTTCCATTTGGGGTGAATGTCGACGGGAATGCCGCGGCCGTTGTCTCGCACCGAGATCGACCCATCGACATGAACGATCACGTCGATCTTCGTGCAAAATCCCGCGAGATGTTCGTCGATGGAGTTATCGACGACTTCGTAAACCAGGTGATGCAGTCCACGCTCATCCGGGTCCCCGATGAACATTCCTGGCCGTTTCCGAACCGCCTCGAGGCCTTCTAGCTTGTCGATTTGTGCCGCGTCATATTTTTGCGTGGCGGCGATTCCGGTCGAGCTGGCGTGAGATATTTTTTCGACCGGAATTTCTTCTTGAACTTGCGCCATAAAGGTGGGCCAACCGACCCACAGAAAGGACCATACCCAGAAACGGTCTTAAAACAACAAATAATCTCGCGGTTTTAAGGCGGTTATTTCCGCTACGGCTTGGAGGTGCTTTAGCGCCAAAGCCCATGATATTGTGGTTGCCAGAACCGGCCCCGTTTGCTGATTTTTGGCGTCTTGACCGCGGTGTTTCGGACTCCCAAAATAGGCTCCTTGTATGCGCCTCCAAACACTCTCGGAAGCCCGCTGGATTTTGGCGCTTTTTGCACTGTTTGCCATTGCAACTTTGTTTGTCTCCGCGTGGTTATCGTTGCTCTTTTTTTTGTTGTTTCTGTGCACTGTTGTTTTTTTCCGAGATCCGGAACGGATGGTGCCGGCAGATCCAAATGTCATTGTTGCCGCGGCTGATGGAACCGTGATGGACATTGTCGAATTGGATGAAAGCCAGGTGCTCAAAACCAGAACGCGTCGTGTCGGAATTTTTTTGTCGATCTTTGATGTCCATACGAATCGCGCGCCAATCGATGGTCGCGTTATTTATCGGCAACATCGAGAAGGGCTCTGTCTCGATGCACGTCGTGCGGATTGTTCCGAGAAGAACGAATCGATGACGTGGGCTTTCGAGAATTCGCGCATCACTATCGTCGTGCGCCAGATCACTGGTGCAATTGCCAGACGCATCGTCGCCTGGGCGGAAATCGGGGATGAATTGAAAAAAGGTGAGCGCTTTGGAATGATTCGCTTCGGTTCGCGAACGGAATTATACTTGCCGCTCAACGCTGAAGTTGCTGTGAAAGTAGGCGATCACGTCCTCGGTGGATCGACAATTATCGCGCGGCTGCCCGACTAATGAACGAACAGCCATCTAAAATTTATCTCCTGCCCAATTTGATGACGGCGGGAAATCTGTTCTGCGGGTTCACCGCGACGCTCAAAATTCTCGAGGGCGCGTTGCTCCAAGCATCGAATCCCGATGCGGCTGGTGATCTTTTTCACACCGCCATCTGGTGCGTTCTCGGCGCCTTCGTTTTTGATTTTCTAGATGGACGCCTTGCGCGGCTGGGTGGGCACGAGAGTCCGTTCGGGCGCGAGTTCGACTCGCTCGCGGATATTGTTTCCTTCGGCCTTGCCCCGGCGTTGATGGTTTACCGAGTCGTGTTACAGGAGTTTCCGCGCGCCTGCTGGATTATCGCGTTTATTTATCTGGCTTGCGGCGCCCTGCGCCTTGCCCGTTTCAATTCAGTGGGCGCAAAGACCGAGGGAGGCAATCACCAAAACACTTTCACCGGTTTTCCCATTCCTGCGGCTGCCGGTCTAATTGCGTCGATCACATTGTTTCTTCTTTGGCTCGCTGAAGGCGAACATCACCTCGGTAACTGGCGCTTCGTTCTGCCGCCGTTGTTGCTTTTTCTTTCCTTCATGATGTTCAGTCGGTTTCAATATCCCAGCTTTAAGGCGGTTAATTGGAAGACGAAGAAATCGATCCCGCGTTTTCTTGCGATCATCCTGGTTCTCATTTTCACGGTGCTGAATTACGAGTGGATGCCAGCCGTATTGTTCCTGGCGTATTTGCTCTATGGAGTGCTGCGACCCTGGCTCTCCCGCGAATGGCGACGCGAAATCGAAGAAGAAATCGGTGAAGAACCCCCGGCAGAACCTGCCGAACAAACGCGCTGACGACTATTGCCGCAAATCAGCGATTGACAATCGAAAACCGAAAATGCCCGCTCACCACCGCTTCGATAGTTACGGCGTGGAAGCCTTGGCCATATCGCGGGCGTATTGAAGATTGTTCCGCGCTAACTGCAGGTCTGGTTTGCAGCGTAACGCCTGCTCGCAAGCCGCTGCGGCTTCCTCGTCGCGGCCGAGTTTGTTATAGCCGGCACAGATGTTGTTCCACGCTTCGGCGTAATTCGGTCGAAGTTCGAGAGCGGCTCGACAAGCAGCGATCGCTTCGGCGTAGCGCTCCTCGCCATAACGCTGAAGGCTTAGAGCGAGGTAAGACTCCGCCGTTTCTGTTACCGATTGATTCCGAGCCTGACGCTGCGCTTGCGCCAGAAGTTCGCGCGCGGTGAGATCCGTCGAGCTAAGCTCCAGCGCACCGTGCAGGAACCCGCGCGCCTCCTCGGCGCGCGCGTGCGAGAGCAAGTAGCGCGCATAGTAAGTGTAGCTGTCGGGACTTGCCGGTGCGAGTCGCAACGCGTCCTTGAAATGTTGCTCGGCTGCTGAGTCCTGCTTCGTCGCATCTTCTGCAATAGCGAGATTGATTAACAACACCGAATACTGCGGCGCGAGGGCGAGCGCGCGATGGAAGTAATCGAGCGCGCCGTTAAGATCGCCTTTCGCCATGAGCGTGTTGCCGTAGTTCATCAATCCGCGCGTGTTGCGCGGACTTTTGATCGTCACGTCCCGCCAGAGCGTCCCTTCTGTGTTCCAAACTTTGTTGCGTTGGAATGTGGCGTAGCCGTTTCCGCACAGAAAGAGTCCGACCGTGACAGCGGCAGCGGCTTTTGCCCAAAAGCTGTATCGCACGTCGCAATTGACCAAGAGCGAGACGGCGCCAGCCATTGCGATAACGAGCCCGATGTAAGGGAGGAACGCGCGGTGATCGTTCATGACTTCGGCCAGCGGCAGCGCGGACGTCGCCAGGAGCGCGATCAAATGAATTCGTCTCCTGGCGAGGCAAGTGCTACTGGGGTGCTCGTACTGTTGGCCCAGAACGTGGCATGACCTTCAGTGCAGTTAAAATCGTTGCAAGCGGCGCCGAGGATGTTGCCGGAAGCAGTGATGTTCGAGGCCACGCCGAGGGGAAACTCATTGCTCAACTGGCGAAGATAGATGGGCGCTGCATTGCTCTTCGGCCAAAACACTGCGCGCTCTACTGTAAGGTCCGCGCTGTAGAACTGGCCGACGATCTGGCCTCTTGGATTGATGTTGTACACTTCACTTAGAAATCCGGCCGGCAGACCGGGGAGTTCGACGGGGGCACTGTTAGGGCTTGGCCAAAACAAGGGCCGCTCAACAGAGAAGTCGTCACTGTACGCATATCCCACGATCTCGCTCCGGGGGTTCAGGGCCGTGGCAGTGCTGTTGAGACCAGGTAATGTGCCGAGATCAATCGGCGCGCTCTGGCTGTTGAACCAGAATGCGGCATGGGGATTCCCGGGTACGAAATGCCCGCTGCCGACGATTTGACCCGACTCAGTGATATCGTTCGCCCGTCCCCCTCCGAGCTCGATCACCTTGTATTGCACCTGCGGTGGCACTTGTGGCGTGGACGTGACGAAGGTGCTCCTCGGTGCGTCAGGCTTCGCGGAAGGGCCGCTGGCTGCCGCCGGGGTGGTTACTGAGATAAACAGTGCCGCTAAGCAGGTGAGGAGCGGTGCGGTTACGAAGCGCAAACCTGATAGGAGACAATTTAGATTTAACCAACAATTAGTTTTCAGATGAGTTTTCATGCAGATCACTAAAGGAACTGGGGCCCAAAGTTCCGGATTCTCTTCAAATTTTCGCCGTCCGCTCTACTTCTTGTGATGAGATGAACGCCCGCGAATCGATTTTTTAGACTTGTGGAAGAACTAAAAAACAATCACGCTATCGGGCAGGTGAATGTAGAAGCCGAGCCGCGGGTGTTCACTACCACGCGCTGGAGTCTCGTCCTTGCTGGGGCGAACGCCGATGGCGATCAGCAGAAAGCCGCGCAAGCGCTAGCGGAGCTTTGTCGGACTTATTGGCGACCCATTTTTTCCTATGTCTGTCGCCGCGGCTACTCGAGCGAGGACGCGCAGGACGTCACGCAGGATTTTTTCCTGATGATCTTGAAAACCAATTGGCTAAGGCAGGCCGACCAAGGCCGCGGCCGCTTCCGCTCGCTCTTGCTAAAGTCGCTCCAGAATTTTCTGCACAACGTTACCGATACAAATCGAACACTCAAGAGAGGCGGCGCCGTTGAATTCGTTTCCTGGGACGCTTGGATGGCAGAAGCGCCTTCGCAAGTATCGATCTCGTCGCGGGCGCTCGACTCGCTCGCGCCTGAGCGAATTTTCGATCTTCGCTGGGCCGCAACGGTCGTGGAGCAGGCGCTCCGGCGTTTGCGCGAAGAGTGTGAAGGCAAAGGGCGTCTTCGGCTGTTTGAAGGATTACGCGATTATCTCACCGCAGAACATGCTGACATCTCGTACGTTGACCTTGGCGCTCGCTTGGGTGTTGCAGACACCGTCGTGAAAAAGCAACTGCACAATCTTCGTCAGCGTTACCGGTGGCTTCTGCGCGATGAGGTGGCTCACACAGTGGAGAGTCCGGTCGATGTCGATGACGAGATCCGGCATTTGTGCGCAGCGTTGGCTGCCGCAGCCTAATGAATAAATCAACCGAAGCTGCTGATTCCATCTCGGACTTAGTCGAAGATTCGAAGGCGTGCCCGAAGTGCGGCGTGGTGACCCGACTCGATTACGGAACCTGCATTAACTGTCTCTTGCGCGAGGGACTTGAAGCCAAAGGCGAGGCATCACGCGAAGCGTTTGAAAGCATCTTGTCTGAGGCGGACGTGCCCGACAAACAGTGGCGCCTCGGTCACTACGAAATACTCGAAGAGATCGGGCGCGGCGGGATGGGAGTGATCTATCGCGCACGTCAGCAGCACTCCCGTCGGATCGTCGCAGTGAAGCGCATCCCCGCTCACGATGTGAATTCACACGAAACGCTGGTGCGTTTTCGACGCGAAGCTGAAGCCGTCGCAAGTCTCGATCACCCAAACATTCTTCCGATTTACGAAGTCAGCGAAAGCAACGAGGGCCTGCCATTCTTTAGCATGAAATATGCGACAGGCGGAAGTCTTCGGGCCGCGGCGCCGAAGCTGCGCAACGGCCCGCGCGAATGTATGCGGGTGATGGCGAAAGTTGCATGGGCTATCGCTTACGCACATGGCAAAGGAGTAATCCACCGTGATCTTCAGCCGGGAAACATCCTTTTGGATGAGAACGGCGAACCGATGGTGAGCGACTTTGGCCTTGCGAAATGGCTCAGCGACACCAGCGATCTGACGAGAACGCTGGAGACACTTGGAACACCCGGCTACATCGCGCCTGAGCAGGCGGAGTGTCGAGCGGCCAATCTTACCACTGCAGCCGACATTTACAGCCTGGGGGCGATCTTATTTTACCTTCTTACTGGCCGGCCGCCGTTTGTAGGTCCGAATGTTCTTTGTGTTGTTCATCAAGCTGCTGCTACTCCGGCGCCGCGTCTGCGCTCACTCCTACCATCGCTCGACCGCGATCTGGAGACAATCGTAGGTCGTTGCCTGGAGAGCGATCCCAAGGCTCGCTACCAAACCGCCGCAGCACTTGCTGATGACCTAGAACATTGGCTGCGGCATGAGCCGATTCGCGCACGACGGAGTGGCGTTTTTACTCGCAGCCGAAAATGGGTGCGACGCAATCCAGGTATTGCGCTCATGGCAGCCATGTTGCTTGCCCTGGCAGTGCCTTTGGGTGTCATCACTTGGAAAAGCGAATTTGTTCAGCAGCCCGTAACAACTGGCATCGCGGTGTTGCCATTTGAAAATCTGAGCCGGGATCCGGACAACGCTTATTTCGCGGAAGGCATCCAGGACGAGATCCTGACACGTCTGGCTAGCATTGCGGATTTGAAAGTAATTTCGCGCGCTTCCACGCAGCACTATCAGAACAAACCCAGGAATCTGCGCGAGATCGCGAGGCAGCTTGGCGTAGCGAACGTTCTTGAAGGTAGCGTGCAAAAAGCCGCCGACCGGGTGCGCGTCAATGTGCAGTTGATTAGCGCAC
Source organism: uncultured Verrucomicrobiae bacterium (assembly GCA_963725505.1). Taxonomy (GTDB): domain Bacteria; phylum Verrucomicrobiota; class Verrucomicrobiia; order Chthoniobacterales; family UBA10450; genus Udaeobacter. Next base: position 16,859 of record CAVRYN010000015.1, read on the forward strand.
AAACCGATTCCCACCTTTGGGCAGAGACGTACGACCGGAAATTGACTGACATCTTCGGGGTCCAGAGCGAGATCGCCAAAGGAATCGCGAAGTCGTTGCAGGCGAAGCTGACTGGTCGTGAGAAGGAGGCGTTAGCAATTAAACCAACAACCAATCCGGAGGCTTACGAAGCGTATCTGCGCGGACTGGCATTTGAAGCGCGTGGCCTTTATTCCGGTCTTCCCGGCGCATCGTTGGAAGCGACGGATTTTTATGAGCGCGCGGTGCAGCTCGATCCCAACTTTGTAATCGCTTGGTCGAGGCTCTCCCGTGCAGACGCCCAAATCTACTTTAACCGCTTCACCGACGCCATCACCGACACCAGCGTTGCCGGTCGGGGCGATGCTGCAAAACGTGCTTTGGAACAGGCGCAGAAACTCGAGGCGAACTTGCCCGAAACGCTGCTGGCCTTGGGTTATTATCAATACATGGTGCTGCGTGATTACGGGCTTGCCAAGACCACGTTCGAGCGCGTCGACAAGATGTTACCGGGCAGCAGCGAAGTGCCACTGGCCCTCGGCTATATTGCCCGACGCGAAGGACACTGGGATGAAAGCGTTGCCTACTTCGAGCAAGCCCTCGCCCTGGACCCACGTAATGTGGAGTTACTTATGGGCGCGGCATGGAATTACGCCATGCTTCGACAGTTTCCGGCCGCGCTAAAGCTCTATACTCGAGCGCTGGACATTACGCCAAATGATCCGGATGTGATGGCGTCAAAAGCCAGCATTTATCAGGCTCAGGGTGACCTGCAAGAAGCTGCCAGGCTCTTGTCAGAAATAAACGAGCAGACTCCCAATGAGAATACCTTCAACACTAAGTGCACTCAGTTAAAACTTGAACGAAACTACGCTGAGGCCGTTCGATTGCTGCAAGCCCGACTGGCTCAATTCCATTTTGCTTCTCAATTCTGGAAGAGCTTTGATCAGCTGGCGCTTGCTCTGATGCAGCGGATTGCTGGCGATATGGCTGGCGCAAGGGTTACTGCTGAACAGGCGCGCAATGCACTCGAGCAGATCTACAGAGATCAAACAGACGAAGAAACGCGCATTTGGGAAACGCTGTTTCAACTGTCTCGAGCTTATGCTCTGATGGGGGAGAAGGACTCAGCCCTTAAGGCAGCCGAGCGTGTAGTTTATCCTCTTCCGAGGGTTATAGATCCAATGGACGCCCCTATGTTGAAAGAGAACCTGGCGTTCATTCAGGCGATTATCGGCGAGAATAGCCGTGCGATTTCAACTCTCACGCAGCTGTTACAAACGCCATATAATAGCGAGCTTTACGGCCCGGGTGTTGTTACGCCGGCGCTTTTGAAACTCGATCCGATCTGGGATCCGCTGCGCTCCGATCCCGCTTTTCAAAAACTCTGCCAGGAGGCGAAGAAACCAATCGCGCTGAAATAATCGATTGCGGCGAAGGTCCTACCCGCGGCCGTAGAGAAGTGAAGGCGGATGAGCGCTGAAAGCCAAAGAATCGGCGCTCACAGAGCGCCGCTACAATTCTTGATTTAGCGCGCGAGAATTTCGGGATCGCGCACGTCGGCCCATTGGCCGTGCAGCTCGAGCGCCTTCACTTTTCTGGCCGGATTGCGCGAGATCACGAATTGCGTCGGTCAATTCGTATTCACCGCGTGGTGACGGTTTCAGTTTTGCGGTGAATTCGAAAATGCTGGGCCGAAACGCGTAGAGACCGGCGTTGTACAACGGAACAGCGTCTCGTCGCGGGCCGCTCCGGCTGTCGATTTTTCGCGAAGGTCGACGAAGCTCCATGTGCTCGTTCAGAAAAACGGCGCCGCCTTTGCTGACGTCCTCACCGCGCGTCACGGTGATGATTGCCTTCGACGTTCGTCCGGAAGATCGGCAACGCGGTTGTAATTCGTCGGATCGACCAGGATGTCGCCGTAGCTCAAAACGAACGGAGAATCCCCGACAAAATCACGGGCAAGATCGACAACGCGACCGGTTCCATCCTGCACCGTCTGTGTCGTGTATTGAATGGCGGTATTGTAACGCAGACCGTCGCCTAGAAAATTTCGCACCGTATCGCCGCGGTAGCCGACGACGATAAGAAACTCGCGTATTCCCGCATCGCGCAGTCCTTCGACGATATGCTGCAAGACTGGTTTGCCGCGCACTGCGATCATCGGTTTGGGAAGATCGGCAGTCAGTTCGCGCATGCGTGTGCCGCGCCCCGCGGCGAGGATTACCGCTTTGTCGATCTTGATCATATTGATAGAGTCGGCGCGCTGCGACGATCCTCCGAAAGCTTTCGGGGCAGCGCGGCGTACCTACCGTCAATCAGTCTTCTTTTCTATGACGATTAGTGCAGGCAAATTGGCTTGCTTGATCAGCTCGCTTACCTTTGGCAAATCTTGGCTTTTGAGCTGCGCCCATTTGTTTAATTGCTCGTCGAGCTGGCTGCTCAATGTTTGAAAGACGTCCAGTTGCGGTTTGGTCGGTTCAGCATCGCCGTACTCAATGGCGTGACTAAACGTGTCAAACCGCTCGTTCAACATGTTTGGGAAAGCGAGGTTCGCTTCCGAACCTTTCATGTTCACTTGAATGAGCTTCTGCTCCACTTCGGACATTTTGTGATCGACATCGTCCGCAACTGCGAGTGCTGGCTTTAAACGTTGATCGTCGCTGAAACGTTTGTGCAGCATTTGAATCTGCGATCTGAGATCACGGATTTCGTTGACGGCCTGATGCAGCTGTGAAATCCGATCCTTCACCTGTGTGGATAACGTGAACTGTTTTTGCACTGCTGCTTCCTTTCCTTTCGTTCGCGGATCGATTACCAAATGCAGCGGCGCGGTCTGCGACTTCCCGCCAACAGTCAGTTTCACTTGATAATCCCCCGGTAACGCGAGTGGACCCTTGGGGCCGGTACCGGAATAAAACGCGCCCGGGATTTGAATGGGGTCATCGTACCGCAGATCCCATGCGAACCGGTTCATCCCTTCGTTGGCTGGAATCGTCTTCACCCGCTCGATGCGATCCGGCCATTCAGGCGGTTGCTCGCCTTCTTTTTTCTCCTTACTGGAAAGACGCCTGACGACTTTGCCTGAAGCATCGAGAATCTCCAGGGAGACCTCTTCCTTCGGGGCGGTCTTGAAATAATAATCGATGAGTGCCCCGGAAGGCGGGTTATCACCCACTGGCTGGCGTTTGTCGAATTCCTCCGGGTAATGCAAACGCAACGCAGTCTGCGGTTGATACAGGATGACGTCCGCCGCGGCAGATTGCGCGTTCACCTGACGAACCGGCGTTAAATCGTCCAGCACCCAGAATGAACGCCCATGTGTCGCCACCACGAGATCGTCATCTTTGACGACCAGATCATGAATCGGTGTTACCGGCAGATTCAATTGCAACGGCTGCCAGTGCGCACCGTCATCGAACGAAACAAAGACGCCGAGTTCGGTCCCTGCGTAGAGCAGTCCTTTACGTTTGGGATCTTCGCGAACTGCATGCACGTACGCGCCATCAGGAATGCCGTGCACGATCGAGCTCCAGTTTTTCCCTAAATCAGTGGTCTTAAAAATGTACGGCTTAAAGTCGTCGAGTTTGTGCCGATCCACCGCGACATAAGCGGTGTTGCCGTCGTGCGGAGATGGTTCGATCAAATCGACCGTGCTCCACTCGGGCATTTTCGGTGTGACCTTCGACCAATTCTGACCGTCGTCGGTAGTAACCTGAACGAGTCCATCATCTGTGCCTGCCCAGAGCGTTCCTTGTTTTACCGGCGATTCAGCCAGCGCAAACACCGTGTCGTAATATTCGACCGAGGTAATGTCGTTCGTCAGGGGACCACCACTTGGCTGCTGCTTCGACTTGTCGTTGCGCGTGAGATCACCACTAATTTGTGCCCAGCTTTGTCCGTGATCCGTCGATTTAAAAACGCACTCGCCAGCTGTGTAAATCACATCAGGGTTGTGCGGCGAAAGCATGAGCGGCGTGACCCATTGAAAGCGATGGGCGAGATCGACGGCACCATGCCCGGAGTTATCGATCGGCACGGGACTTACGTCCTGCACGTCCTCTCTATTTTTATCGTAGCGATTGATGAAGCCTTCATTATTTGAATAGATGATGTGCCAATCGCGCGGGTCTGGCACGACGAAGCCGCATTCGCCGCCACCTGCTTCGAACCAATCCTGCCGCCCGATCGCGCCCCAGTCAGTGCGGCTGGCGATGCAGACGTTCGAGTTGTCCTGTTGGGCGCCGTAAATGTGGTAGGGAAACGCGTTGTCCACAGCGACATGGTAAAATTGTGCGGTGGGCTGGTTGTTTTGTGTTGTCCATGTTTTGCCGCCGTCGATGGAAATGCTGGCGCCGCCGTCGCTCGTGTTTGCGATGCGATTTGGGTTCGTCGGATCAATCCAGAACCCATGATGATCACCATGACGCGCGGGCAAAAGAGTGAAATTCTTTCCACCATCGACCGATTTAAAAAGTCCCGTGTTTAAAAGGTAAACGGTGTCTGGGGATTTCGGGTCAGCATAAACTTTGCTGAAATACCAGGCACGCTGACGAAACCGGCCATCGTCGTTCACGCGAGTCCAATGCTGCCCGGCGTCATCCGAGCGGTAGAGGCCGCCTTCCTTGGCCTCGATGATCGCATAGACGCGATTGGAATCGGCTCCAGAAACGGCGATGCCGATCTTGCCCAGGATCCCGCCAGGAAGACCATTGCCTTCGAGACGTTTCCATGTCACGCCGTTATCTTCTGAGCGGTAAAGTCCGCTGCCTGGGCCGCCACTGGAGAAAAACCATGGTTGCCGTCGCGCCTGCCACAGCGATGCGAACACGATGTTCGGATTATGCGGATCGAAAACGATGTCGATCCCACCAGTGTTTTCATCTTTCGATAAAACTTTCGCCCAGGTTTTGCCGCCGTCGGTGGTACGAAAAATTCCGCGCTCCTGATTTGGACCGAACGCGTGACCCAACGCCGCAACGAGAACCACATTCTCATTTCTCGGATCGACAATCAGCGCGCCGATCTGCCTCGTATCCTTAAGGCCAACGTTCTCCCAGGTTTTTCCGCCGTCGATCGATTTGAAGACTCCGGTGCCGTACGTGGTGTTGCCGCGAATGGCCCCTTCGCCCGTGCCTGCGTAAATCACATTGTGATCCGATTGCGCGACTGCAATCGCGCCGATCGAAGAAATCGGTTGCTTATCGAAAAGTGGAATCCAGTTCGCGCCGCCGTCGGTCGTTTTCCAGACTCCGCCCGCGACCGCTCCGAAATAATACGTGTCTGGCTCGCCAACGACACCTTCGATTGCCAGAGCGCGCCCACCACGAAAGGGACCGATTTGTCTCCAGCGCATTCCATTAAACAACTTTTCATCGATCGCTCCCGTTGACGTTGGGGTGGGGGATGAAGCCGATCGAAGAGAAGATGCGAGAAGGAATACAGAAAGAGCGAAAATGATTTTAACCAGTCTGAGAGAACCGTAATTTGGCGTAATCATCCGCCTAAAGTGGAAAGTTTGCGATTCAGTTCAACTGGAATCGCGCTATACGCAGCGGACCTAGCTCCGCGCTCCAACCGCATCCAGGAAAAATTACTTAAGCATTAATCGCAGCCATTCCGGGCGCGTGGGCTTCCAACGCAGTGCCACCCGCTGAGCCGCCACCAAAGTGCCGTGCGGCGTAATAAGAGCCAATCACCAGTACTGCTGCAATCAGCTGCGCAACGAGGGTTTCAACTGTTGGGAACACTGCGAACCAGAGACCCATCCAGGGTGGAATGTAAGGCTTCAACGAGTCGATGGGCGTTGTGGGAATCCAATGTGCCAGCTGCATTTCCTGCGCTTGGTCGCCAACCATAACAAGCAACACGACTCCCAGGAGAATCCCGGTGGTGATTAACATTTTGCGGTACGGCAGACGCTGCTGGAGAAAAAAGGTCAGCACGGCCACCATTCCTGTCAGCACCATGCCCAGCAGCGCCCCTTTTAGTACTACCCCGCCGCCCAACTTCAGATTATAGCTTTGCAAAAAAAGCACGACTTCAAAGCCTTCCCGATACAAGGAGGTGAATCCGAGCAGGATCAATCCCCACCACAGACGCGACTGTGAAATCTCAGCGGCGCGCGCATTTTCCAGTAACGCTTTGCGTCGTCGATTATGGGCGCGAATCCAGCCGCCCCAATAAATCTTATGGAAAAACCAATTCATGATCACGAGCAGAACAACCACGGCAAGCAGTCCCGTCGCGGCTTGAAGATCGAGCGCCGACATGTTGTCGCTAAGCGAGCCGACAATTCGCACCGCAATACACCACGTGATTAAGGTCGCGACAAACGCCAGCCCCGCGCCGAAAGCGACCGGGCGGCGATGCATGCGCTTCGTGCCAGTCATACTGGCGGTGATGGCGGCCAACACGAGAATGCATTCCAATCCCTCTCGAAACACTAGAACGCCAATATCGAGGAATGCGACGGTCGGGCTGGTATTGGGGCGCATTGGATCAGGCGCACCGTGTGCGGTGACTCCCTGCCAGACCAGCATTGTGATCACAAAAAGCGCGGCTGCGACGACACCAATGCGCAGAGCAAGCTTCATTTCGGCTGGGAACTTATCACAGAGACAACCTAACTGCTGCCGATCAGTTGCATTTTTTTAGCGGCTGCTTGCTAGTGCGAAGGACACGCCCGGCACGTCATTTAATCGCGTCGGGAATTGCCGGCGCCGCGATTTGTCTGCGGCCCCGGTTGTGATTTTGCGTCGATCGAGTAACTTCGGCGGTGCAACGTTTTCGGGCGTTTACGTTAATCGAGATTGCCCTGTCCATTTTCATACTGATGCTGCTGCTAATGCTGGCGGTGCCCAGCTTGAGCGGCGTCATCGCAAGCAGGCGGCTGAAGCAATCCCTGGAAGGATTCAACAATCTCGTGCGCCAGGCGCAGGAGCGAAGTGTGACGGAGCGCAGGCCGTACTTGATCGTTTGGAGCAAGGGTCGTGTGCTGTTGCGTCCGGAAGTTTTTGGAGAAGGTGAGGAAGTCAAAGCGACGGCGGAGCTTCGTCTCGGCAAGGGAAGCGTGCTGTGGCTGTCCTTGCCTGCAGCATTCACGGAAAAGCATCCGGCGGAATGGATATTCTGGCCATCGGGAAACTGCGAACCGGCGATTGTTCAGTTTAAAGGCCCCGCTGGTTTATGGGCGGCAAGTTATTCGCCCCTCACTGCGCAGCCGGAGGTTACCCAGTATGCAGCCCGGTGAGCAACAGCGGAGAAATGGATTGATGGCGAGATGGAGTAGTGGAATTTCGAACATTCCAACACTCCAACACTCCAATACTCCCATGGCGCCCGCGAGACGAATGCAGCTTCGCGCAAGACTGAGATCCGCATTCGCCCTCTACGAGGTTCTTCTCGGCGTGGCGATCTTTGCTGTCGGCGTGATCGCGCTCGGACGCGCGGTCGAGAATTGTCTCAATGCCAGCACGATCAGCGCGGAAGAAAGCGCTGTGCGACAGATTTTATCCGATCGGATGGCGGTGATTCAAGCGGCGCCGGGCGTGCCGGACCCGGAGAAGGAATTCAAGATCAACAGTAATTACGGCATGGTAAGGTTGATCCAGAAAAGTGCGCCTGCGGAGTTGACTGAAGAGGACAAGACGCTCCTGAGCGGAATTAATCTTGTCACGTTGACCGCTCAATGGCAGCACGCCGGCGTCCCGCAGTCGAAACGGATTCAGTTTTATGTTTATCGGTCCGGTTGAGAAAATGAAACGGCGAAACGGCGAATCGGTGAATCGGTGCGCGTTCACGTTGCTCGAGATTATGCTGGCAGTGACGATCATGGGAATGATGTCGTTGGCGATCTTTCGCTTTGTGCAAGCGAACATGATCGCGATGCAGCTCTCGTCGGGTACAGCTGCTGCGGATGCGCAATATGACGGGTTGCGTGATTTGCTCACGGCCCAATGGCAAAGCCTGAGTCCGTTGCGCGCGAACATGATCGGAGAGCCGTTCAAGTTGGGCGATCGCGAGCGCGACGAAATAAAGTGGAGTTGTAGTGCAGGACCCGCACTGCTGACTCGCTATGCGGCGGGTGACTTTAACGTTACGCTGAGGTTGCAACCGGAAAGCGAAAAAGGCGACCGGCTGGATCTTGGTTTTTTACGAAAACCGCAAAAAAGTTCCGACGTTGGCGAGGCACAGGAGAATTGGGTGCCATTGATCAAGAATGTGACCAGCCTCGAATTCAGCTATTTCGATCCGGGCGCGAATAATTGGTTGCCGCGGTGGCCGGGAGGCCGCCTGCCATCACTTATCAAGATTACTGTGGGACGTACGGATTCAAGTGTCCCATGGGAAGCAATTGTTCCACTGAGAAGAACACCGTATTCCCAATGAAAGGACCTCCTGAAAAATTGAAATCAGATCGGGGCGCTGCGCTACTGCTATCACTTTGGGCGCTATTTTTGCTCAGCGCGATGGTGATCTCATGGGCACTCAGCATCAATTCGCGCCTCGTGATTTCCAGCACTGCGAACCGGGTTTTGGCCGCTGAAGCAATGGCAGCTTCGGGCGCCGACGTTGCCTTATGCCGCGAGATCACGCCGAGCTCGCCAAACTTGCACAGGCAAATGGGCGACGGAGAAAGTTACGACGTACAGATAACCGGGGAATGCGGTCGCCTGAATTTGAATTTCCTTACCCAGGGGGAAGACCCGAACAAACTGCGAATTCTTCGCCAGTATCTCAATCTCAAGGGCATAGACTTAAACGACCTCGACGTCATGATGGATTCTCTGCTCGATTGGGTGTCGCAAAATAGAGGACTTCACCACCTCAATGCGTGTCCCGAGACCGATGATTATCATCCGCCTCACGCTGGTCAGCTGTTTTCTGTAGATGAACTCAAAAAAGTCTGTGGCTGGGAAGAATTTACGTCCAAGCCTGGCTGGGAGCAGGATTTCACGGTCGTAGGCAACTGTGGTCCTATTGATCTCGCTTGGGCATCGCGCGATGTGTTGCGCGCATTGCCGGGCTTGGGAGACGATGCGGTTGATCGTTTTCTTCAGTTACGGCGCGGGCCCGACGGAATCGATGGAACGGCTGATGATTTTCAATTCGTTACAACTGGTGGATCATCGGTGCCGCCTGAGATTCAAGCTGCGTTAGGTTTGAATCCACAGCAATTTCAACAGATTCAGGCGTTGGTTCAATTTAAAGGCCCGGTCATGCACATTGTGAGTGTAGGAAAATCACGTGAGGTTACGCGCTCCGTAGAAATGATAGTGTTGAAACAGGTCGTGTCGGGTGGGGCACCAGCTGGCAGCACAACTGTGCTCGGAGTTGGTCGGCCTCAAGTATTCAGTTGGAAGGAGCTTTGATATCGAGCCCGGAACGCCATCAATTTTCATAATTCCAACGGCGCATGGTTGGAATTTTGTCCGTTCAGTTGAGCCCTCATTGGTGCGCGAAACTGCTGCGGCCAAAGCTGAGCAGAACGGCTCGTGGAATGTGCGTAAGCTACAAACGCTGGACGAAGCGGTGCCGCTGCTAGCTGCGACCGATGATTTTGTACTGGGTTTGCCTGTCTCGGCTGTGCTGGCCCAACGATTTCGCCTGCCGAGTGTGGATCCGACGGAGTTTCCTGAAATGATTCGTATCCAGATCGAGAAACTCCTGCCGTTCGCGGCGGATGAAGTGACAACTGATTTTGAACTCATCGAGCAAGACGAGAACGAGAGCGTGGTTTCAGCCGTCGCAATCAGAAACCAACAACTTAAAGACATGGCTTCGCCACTGTTGGAGCGCGGTTACATTCCGCGACAAATCACCGTCTATGCCGCGCAGCGCGCCAGCACCCATGCTCCCAAGGGAAATGCTGTTCTGATTTATCCGGAGGGCGAGACGCTCGTTTACGCCGTGACAGAGAACGGAAAGCTGAGCCTTGCCCGGGTGTTTGAAGGCGGTAATGGCGAGCAACTGCAACTTGAACTGCCGCAGTTGCGATTGAGCGCCGAGCTACAGGGAATAGATGCCTCGTCTCCGAACGTGTTGCTGGATGAGACCTGCTACGAACTGCGCGACACCGTGCAGGGGATTCTTTCCAGCCCCACCGAAATAGTTGGCATCGAGCTCCCACCAGCAGCGGTTAAGCTCAACCTTCTGCCGGAAAGCTGGCGACGCCGTCGGTTGCAACTGGTAAGGCAGGCAGAATGGCGGAAACGACTCCTTTGGGCAGGTGGCGCTTATGGCGCGCTTCTCTTTCTTTTGCTGCTGTATCTTGGCGTGATGCGGTTTCAAATGGGATGGATTGACCGGCGTATTAGGCTCGACGCACCCGGAACCGAGTTTGTGCGCGCGACAGAAGCAAAGTGGAAAGCACTCGCGCCAGCGATTGATGCGCACTATTACCCGGTCGAAATCCTCGAGGACCTCTTCGAAAGCCTGCCCTCCGCCGACGTGCGCATTACAGCGTACAACCAGTCGGCGCGGCAGATTTCCGTGGATGGCGAAGCGAATACGGCCGCTCTGGCTTACGAATTCATCGACAAAATAAAAAAGAATCCAGAGTTGCGGGCCTTCCAATTTGACATGGCCGCGCCTCGTATTTTGGCGAATAACCATGCGCAGTTTCGAGTGGAGGGAAAACCAAGATGATCCCGGCGTGGTACCAACGAATGAATCCACGCGAGCGCCTGCTCTCATGGATAGTGGCCGGAACGGTGTTCGTGCTGCTCAACCTTTGGATTTTGAGCTGGATCTTCGGCGCGCTCGGTGGCGCCCGCAGGGAGCTGGCAACACGCAGAGCAACGTTGGCTGAGCAAGCCCTCTACGTGAAAGAACGCGATCTGTGGATGAAACGTGACGAATGGATCCTGCAACATCAACCTACCCTCAAGAATCCAGCGGAAGCCTCCGACTTGCTTGATCAATTGAAGGAGGTGGCCGGCAAATATAACATTCTGGTTGAGAATCCCCAGATCGGTCCCGGGGAGACCACGCCGTATCACCAGACGGTTTTTGCCTCTATTGAAACTAAAAGCCCGTGGCCGCCATTGGTGCATTTCCTTTACGATGTGCAACGGCCCGACACTTTTACCGTGTTCGAAAGTGTTAATCTTGCCATCGATGGGAGCGATCCCACAATGATGCGCGGCAAATTTAAAATCGCCCGATGGTTTGCGCCGGCGCAACCAACGAAGTAATAAATACCAGCAAGCTTATGAAATATTCACCGACGCTAATACTCATTCTCGCTGTGCTCGGAGCGATCCACACTCAGGCCGAGGAAGTGCTGCCGGCGCAGTTTAAGTTCGATCGCTACTCAAAGATGGTGGATCATTCACCATTCGCAGTCGCTACGGAGGTGGCGGCGCCTGCGGCTACACCCGATTTTGCAAAAGACCTTTACATCGCTAACGCGGCACGTTCGCCCGAAGGCGATATGGTGACGCTCGCTTCCACTTCGGATCACAACTTCAAGAAATACCTTACCACCAGGGAGCCTGTGGACGGCTATACCATCGCCAACATCGAATGGTCGGACAAAGTGGGTGCGACCAAGGTGACAATTAGCAAGGACGGAAATTTTGCGACCCTCACGTTTAATCAAGCGTTCTTGTCACAATCCGCGCCGAATGCAGGTGTTGCTTCCAAACCGTTCGCGCCGCCGCCCGTGCCTGCGATGCCTAACCCTATGAATGCTCCTAACCCGGCCGTACAGAATTTAGCTCCTGGGTTGCCGGCGGAAGTGCAACAGTTGATTCCGTCTCGAGAGGGCGCTCGGCCTCATGCGCGCGGCGTGATTCAGCGGAACCCCGGAAGTCCAGCGAAGGTACCTAATCGGGGACCAGCTGCTGCGGCCGCTAAGCAGTAAGTTGCGGGGATCGCCGCGCAGCGGCTAGTGTTGGCCCCAATCGTCGTCTCCCGTGTCGGCTTGCCGGTCTGGTCCTGCCGAATACAAATCGTAGCCGCCTGGGTTTTTCAGACCAGGATTTCTGTAAATATAGCCAGTGCCCCAGGGATCTGTTGGTAGTTCCTTGAACAACTGATACCAGCGAGCCGGGCGCGGGTCGTTCTGCGGCTGCGTTACTAGCGCCTGCAAACCCTGTTCCGTTGTTGGATAAAAACCGTTCATGCTTTCGTAGAGTTGCAGTTGTGTCTGGATCGCCTGAATGTCGGCTTGAACGCGCATGCTCTTGGCGATGCCAGTCGTATTGCCGAGTTTTGAAATCGCTACTCCCAATATGATCACGATGATGCTCACCACGAGCATGATCTCCAGTAGCGTGAAGCCCTGCTGTTTTCTTTTTGTTCTCATCTCAAATAAAGAAGTGTCCCTCGGTCGTGTGCGCGGCTACACTACGCGAGTCTTCGAGAATTGCTAGTGGCCCGTGCGCAGAAGATAATCCGACTTATCCCAAATATACTTTAATTGGAGCTGTGTCGCGCGGATTGCAGAAGATCCGCTGTCAGTTCCGTTAACAACGACCAGATCATTCGCGCCCACTTTCAAGATTGTAGCAGGCACAATTTTCTGGGCGCGCAGCCACCCGGTATAGTGGAAATGCATTTGCGGGCTCAGCGGCTCGACTTCGCCGCGATAACCGGGGTCAGCCAGGTCGGGCAGCGTCAGAGAAACTGGCCCGATATCCTGGCCGTTGACATAAACTTCCGGTGGAGAATCGACTCCAGCGTTGGCAATTTCGAAAGTCAGCAGGGCCGTCAGCGGTTGCGCTTCAATTGGGAATTGGAACGCAGCGCTTTCCTGGGTCTGTCCATCAACCCGGATCGGATCGGCCGCGAGAGTTGCCGTGACCGTTCCAAAGTTCTCAACGTCTTCGGGGGGCGCGTGCAGCGTGGGTGCCGATGAGAACGGCTCCGGAATCACATCACGATGTTCGGCGTTCACCGGATGCACCACCTCACTGCTTGTCATCCAATCGAGATACGCTCCACGGATCGTTTTTCCATCGCCGGGGACTTCAATGTCGATCGCAGAGGCGCCGGTCATCGGGATGACGACAGAATCTGAACTGGGCAGATTCATGCCGACACCAAGAGTGCCCGAGCGCAAAATGTGCGTGCCCGATTCATCCCACGCGATCAACTGAGGCTGCTGATCCGGTTTATCGTCGAAGAACAACCGGAAAAAGAGAACTTGATATTCCGGGCCGGGTTGCGTCACGCGGATGCGAAAGATGCTCTTGGACATTGCACCGCCTTCGGTCGTCTGGCCTGGCAGCAGAGTGAGTGCTTCCACCCATGCCGGCGCGTTTTGCGTTTTCGAATTGCGAGGCGCGGTTTGGCGCAGGTCAAGCCAGGCGCTTTCTGGGACCGGTTGCGCGATCATATCAGCCGGAGAAGGCAGGGCGTCGCTCAAAGCTTCCTGCGCGCACACGCGGGAAACCGCAGCGAAGAAGATCGCAAGAACAACGCGAACTAACATCGGGTTCGCGAGATTATTCGCAGACAGGCATTTTGCAAGCTTTCAGTTTTAATGCGGTCTGATTTGCAGGCTGTGCGTCATCTCAAATACCGCCGACAGTATGCTGAAAACAACCAGACCGACCAGAACGGCGATCATCACGATGATAATCGGCGGAATCAACTGCGAGATTACGCCCACGCTCCGGTCAAGTTCGCGCTCATAAACATCGGCGATTGCTTGCATGGTCTCGGCGAAATGTCCGGTTTGTTCGCCTACTGACATCATGTCGGTAAACAAATCTGGGAAGAGTTTTTGCTCTTGCAAAGCGGCCGAGAGCGTCGCGCCATCGATCACTGCCCTCCGTACCTCGCCAAGCTTAAGTTCGAGAAAACGGTTGCCGGCGATTTCAGTTACCAGGTCAAGTGAGCGAAGAAGTGGAACTCCATTTTCCATCAAGGTTCCCAATGTCCGCGCAAACTGCGCGTAGTAACGGTGGCGAATGACCCGGCCGTATCCAGGAATCAACAGCCGGAAACGATCCCACGCGATGCGTCCTTCCTCAGCGCGCACAAAGGCGCGGAAACCAATGATTGCGCCAATCACTGCGATGACGGCGACCCACCAATAGCCCGTGATTGCATGATGAACTTGCATCAGAATCCGCGTAGGCAATGGAAGCGCGCCGCCAGTTTGCGCCATAAACCCGCTCAACTGCGGCACCATGAACGTAATAAAAATTGTGACGAGCACTGCGCCGGCCAACGCGAGAAATGCCGGATAAATCAACGCCTGTTGCACGCGATCTCGCAGTTCTTTTGCCTGCATCAAATGCTTGACCAGCCGCAGCAGAATTTGCGGGAGCGCCCCGCTGGCCTCGCCCGCAGCCACCAGGTTTACATAGAGCGGCGGGAAAATTCGCGGTAGTAAGCTGAGCGCCTGCGAAAAACTGCGGCCATCGACCAGCCCCTGATGCAGCGTGTGCGTCATCTGCTGAACGCGCGGCTGCTTCAAACGTTTTTCCAAAACCGATAACGCTTCGTCGAGCGTCATCCCGGCTTGCAGCAAATGGGCGAGTTGCTCGGTGAAGATGAGCAGTTGGCCGTGCGGAATCTTCAAATTTTGCGTGGGCGCCTCCGGCAGACCCCCGCCCGAACGAACTACTTTTGGCTCCGCGCCCACCATTTCGATCCGGATGGGAACGCAATGTTGCAATTCAATTTGCCGGATCGCAATGGCTCGATCTGCGCAATCGAGCACGCCTTCAACCAGACCCCCCTGTGCGTCGCGGGCGCGATAAGCAAACTGTGGCATCGGCGTGGAAAATAATCGGAAAGCTGAAATGGCAAAGCCGAAACTAGCTTGGCCAGGTTAAATTGTTAAAAGGGCCACAAAGTTAAAAGGGTTCTCTGGGACGATTTAACGTTTTAACAAATCACCCGCCTTCGCCGAGGCTACGGCGAGGCGAGCGAAGGGCAGGACCCTAATTACCGGGGATCGCATAAAAATTTTGCTTGCCATGCTGCGCGATTTCGATAAGAGCGCCCGGACATGAGATGTGCAGCAGTGATTGTCGTTGTTTCCATTGCGTTCGTTTCGCAGGGATTCGCGGTTTTACGGCCGCTTTTTCCGGCAAAAGCAGCTCCGCCATTTAACGGTGAACTGATTGTGATAGGAAACGATTCGATCCAGCATCCCGCGAACAAAGCGCCTGCTACAGCGCCGAGGTAAGCACTGTATCAGCCGCGACACGCTGGAGGAGGGCCTGCGTTAGACGGGCTTTGCCACTTCGGCTCCCAAGCTTCGTCGCTGCAACGCGTCCGCTTCTGCGCCTCTGTTCTGGTGGCTTATAGGGCCGAAGCTCTTCTAAGTGCTGCCGCAGATAATTCAGCAGGTGCCTTCTGCGTTCCACGCCACGTGATGAGGGGTGAGGACCATAGGCAATCGGCGGCGGCAACAGCTCGGGATCGATATCCGTGACCCGGTCGTAAATGGCGTGCCAGCGTTTCTTCACTGTCCAGGCAGAAATAGACAGCGATGTCGCGAGTTGCTCGCAGGTTTCTCCCATCAAGGCATGTTGCAAAAGCACTCGTTCCGATCGGCTGAAATGAAACCTCGGCGCGGTGTAAACAAAAAGACTGCCGATATTGCTGCCGGGATGCGCAAGCGCCTCTTCTCTCGTTAGTCCAACGAGGAGAGGACACCGCGAAGACTCTAGTTCGGGAAGTCGATTTCTTTGAAAGTAATTGGAATAATCGCGCCGGAGACGGGCCCCGGCATCGAACATCCATTGCGATGTTTTCGATCCGATCGGCTCTGCGAGGAATTCCTTAACGCGATACCCGCGTAGCGCGAGATGAAATGCCTCGCCCTGTTTTTCGCGTACTGCCAAGAATTGCTCAGGCGAAAATCCATCCTTGGCCGAGCCTTCAAAGCACATCAGGACGTTTAATCCGGCACCAGCGTTGGCCCGGGCTATCCGCTCGCGATTGAATACTGGCAAATCACGCGAAAGATACCGCCGCGCCAATTCGACACCGAGATAGGGAGGAAGCGTTGAGCGCGCTTCCGAGAAGAATTGCTCAGTTACGAAAGCGAATGTGCCGAACGAAACGATCCGCGACCCGACTCGCCGGGCGCGATCTTCGACGAGAAAAAGCTGCATCGATCCATTGGATAACAAGGTACGCCATATTTCGGGCAAGAGGTGTTTGCTTGTTTCTGTATAAGGAAGTGACAACGATTCATGCAGGACGTAGCACTCCGCAAGATCCTCGACGCTGCCTTTCCGCGCCATCAGATTGATTCCGTCGGGCATGTTCGCTCGCGGATTACGTCCCACGCCAAGGTTCAGCGTTTTCACCTAGGAAATCTCCTTTAAGTGAGTGTCCTAAATGTCCTTAAGGATGCAAGAGAAATTTACACTTTTAGGGGTCTTGCTAGTCTCGCACCTGTCGAGTATACACAAAACACAAAAACCCGAAAATTCAGCAATCATAAGTTTGCATGTTATGGCAGGCACACAAAACATAGAGAAGCTCGCTGCTGAATCGGCATTCGTATTCACGGGCAAAATAATCAAGCTCAAGGCTGCAACCGTCCCGGGGATCCCGACCGGCAATACGGCCGTCGTCCAGGTCGATCACGTAGTCAACGCCCCGCCCATGTTCCAGGGCATTGCGGGACAGGAGATCACCGTCCGCCTAAAGAGTATGGCCGGCCTTAAAAAGGGAGGCACGAGGACATTTTTCACGAATGGATGGATCTACGGTAGCAGCATTGCCGTCGACGCCGTCGGACATACCGCTGATACCAAGAAATCCAGCATTGCCGCTAGTGTCCAGTCATCCACAACGGAAAAGAAGGACAGCGCCTTGAAGGCGAGGTTGAAGTCGGCGGAAATGGCCGTTGTGGGCACAGTCAGCAAGGTGGAGCCGAGCGCCACGGGTACTACTCACATTAGCGAGCACGATCCCTTATGGCATGAGGCCACTATCAAGGTTGGAGAAGTCATTAAAGGGAAGAAGCAAACTAACGAGGTGTCCGTGCTGTTTCCTCAAAGCGACGATGTGTGGTGGCACAAGCTCCCAAAGTACAAGGAAGGGCAAAAGGGAATCTGGATTTTGCAGAAGGGCAAGAAGCAAGAAGCCAAGGGGATCCCTCCCAAGGTCTTCGCGGCTATTCCTCCGGGCAAGGATGTCCTGACCACACTGCATCCGGCGGATTTCCTTCCGCTGGACGAATTAGGAAAAGTCAAATCGCTGTTAAGCAAGTAAGCGGCCAACACTATTGAATCAGATCAAGTAAACCGCCATGAACATCAAGGTCGTCAATATGATTCCTCAGTCCTTGAGCGGGGAAACCAATCAGGATAGCGAACCGAACATTGCGGTCAATCCGGCCAACCCGTCTCAGATTGCCGCCTCAGCCTTCACTCCGGACCCGATGGGAGGCGCCAACGCGCCCATCTATGTCTCCACGAACGGAGGCGACGCCTGGTCGTTGAACAGTATCGTCCCGAGCGCGGGCAGTCTCGGGACGGGCGATATCACGTTGAGATTCGCGGGAACCTCCAGCCGGATGTTTGCGTCGATCCTGGATGGATCGACCGGCGCTTTTGAGGTTCATCGGACGACGAATTTCACGAGCCCCGGTGCGATGACGCAACTCGAGAGCCGCGCCAACGAAGATCAACCTTATGTTCAGGCGGCCACGGTGATGGGAGGTGCCGACGTCGGCAAGGATCGCGTCTACATCGGCGTCAATGATTTCAATGCCGCGGGCGGCAAGACGGCCACTGTCGAGCAGTCGCTCGATGCGGGCATCGTGGCGCCGGCGTTCACCTCCGATCGCGTCGAAAGGAGAAGCACGCTTGGCCAGAATGGCCCGCAGGTTCGGCCGGCCATTCACCCGGACGGCACAATTTACGCGGCGTTTTACCGTTGGATCACGTCGACCGGCAGTTTCCCGGCGAATACACTTGTCATCACCAATGCGGAAGTGATCGTCGTGCGGGACGATGTATGGGGAACGGGCACCTCACGATTTGCGGCTCTGACGGATACGTCCGACAGCCTCGCGGGGCGGCGTGTCGCAACCGGGCTGTCATTTCCTTTTAACCAGACCGGTGTCGCTGCAAACGGCCAGGAGCGGTGGGGTGGTGACCTGAGCATCGCCGTCGATTTGCGAAACAGCGCAACGGTTTACCTGGTATTTGCGACGCTTGTTTCTGGCGTGTACACGTTGAAAGTCGTTCGATCGCTGGATCGTGGTGTCACATGGTCAGGCGTGTTGCTTTCTTTGCCCAATGCCAAAAATCCGGCGATCGCGATTAACAGTCTTGGTAAGATCGGACTGCTTCATCAGCAACTGACAGGCTCCGGCATCACGCAGCGCTGGGAGTATCATTTCCGGTCCAGCACCGACGGAACGACCTGGAGCGACACGATACTCTGCACAGCCTTGTCCCAGGCTCCCGCGCGGACTTTCTCGCCTTATACCGGCGATTACCTGCACATGATGGCCCTCGGAAAAGATTTCTATGGTGTGTTCAGCGCGAACAACACGCCGGATCTGGCGAACTTTCCTCAGGGTGTCACGTACCAGCGAAACCACAATTTTACCACCAAGAAACTCTTTGCGCTCGACAATGTCACCGAGGTCAATCCGTCCATCGACCCGTTCTTCGTCAAAATCACTGAAATCGACACGACCACGCACTCCGATTTCTACGTTCGAGATTGGACCAATACCGCTGCCGTGCATGATACGGGTCTGGAACCGTCGACGAATCCTGTTTTCTATACGACCAGTGACGTCTGGAATCAGCGTAGCAACGTTGCGCCGACGTTTGTGAACGATCAGCCCCAAAATGAGGATCCGCAAAACAACGCGACTAATTTTGCGTTCGCCCGGGTCTCGCGGAATGACTCCGCTTCTGCTGAGACCGTCAGCGTCGATTTCCTTGTAGCCGAGTTCGGGACTGGAAGTCCTTATGTTCTGATGGCCAGCACGACCGTGCCGTTCGCCGTCGGCGAGACTTCGAAGATTGCCAAGGCTTCCTGGACTCTTAATCCGACATCGTCCACGCACCTTTGCCTCGGCGCGCAGATTTCAACGCCATCGGATCCGTTTGTCGTGCCCGGACTGAATGGGAATACGCCCGGCTGGCCAACCACGGATTTACTCGTGATCAATGACAACAACAAAGCCCAGCGCAACATGTCGGTGCACTATGGCCTTTCCGGATTCGGCTCGATCCACTTCGCGATTATTCGGAATGCGTCCAAAAGAGTTCGCGATTTCGACTTGCGGCTCAACGCCGACCCCGTCGTTCTCAGAAATCTTTCAAGTCCGACGGTTCTGGCTGAAGGCGGGCAAAAGGTGCCCTTCAAACCGGGAACGACGGTCCGGCTGGCAGGCATGAAACCGGGCGAGTATCGCTGGGTGGCATTGAACGTCGCTTCCTTCAAGGCCGACACCGGCGTTTTTCTGCCGGTGGACATGCTGGAAGTTGTCGACGGAAAAGTTGTGAACGGTTTCAGAATCAACATCCGATCGTCGAGGGCGGCTGATGCGCTGCGCGAGGTCCTTCTGTTCAAGTCCGCGGTTTTCCAGCGACTGCAACGAGGTTTCCAGGTGAGCGGTGCAGGCGACGTGCTCAAGACAACTCGGAGCCTGATCAGGTCCGGTAAGTTTTCCTCGGCTTCTTATTTAAGCTTTCTGACAAGCGTGGGGGATGCCCTTACAAAGGCGGTATCCGAGTTTGTATCGCTCAAAGTCGACAGATCGCTCGATGTCGTGTCATCCTTGAAGCGCCTGTCGACTTCGCTGGCGTCCAAGGATTTCGGCAACACATTCGGGAACCATGTCACGCTGTTGAACAAGCTGGATATCGCGATGACCTTAGCTCAGAAAGGGCGACCGTCTGGAAAACGTGTTAGTGGCAAAGCCGGGAGGAGAAGCAATCGATGAACTTCGTGGAACTACTTTTTGGCATTTCCCCCGACGGTGGCAATGGTACGTTCGAGTTTTTGTTATTCTTCATCTCCGTGCTGTTGTTATTACTGGTTTCGCTGTGGCGAAGGGTAAAGTGGCCGTAGCCGGTGTTTTTCACAGCTGAATGATTTTGCCGAAGCTTTCGTGTTCCTGTACGAAGCCGAAGACGGACTGCGCAACTTAATTTCTCAAGTTCTCGGGCCGGCCGCGGTTCCAGCCGCGATATCTTTGAATGCACCGAAGCCGTGTCGGTCGACTCAAGATTAGCGACGAATTTGCGTGACGAAACTGGTCTAGCGACGCGAGGAAACGTCCGCGCGCCACCCAAGTGCTGCAGCTATCAAGGCCGCAGGAGAAAAGATTGGCGCGCTTACGCAGATCTCGCTGCGGCTAACCTTTCCCGCGGATTAGCGCGGTACGGAAACAACGTCGAAGTGTCTCCGACTACACAGATCTCTCTCGCCATCTTCCGCGAGCAACTCAAAAACATTAGCAGTCGGCTTTCGAGGGCAATACCGTTACTTCCTACACGAGAAGAGGCGGGGGCGGGAATCGAACCCGCGAATAGCGGTTTTGCAGACCGCGACCTTACCACTTGGCTACCCCGCCATTTGTGCCAGAGCGGACAATATCGTTGTAGTGGCGCTTGTATCAACTCGCGAAAGCTTTCGGAGTCAAGCGCCGACGGTAGGTACATAAGTGTTCGGCGCGGCCAACGCTTCTACAACTTCCGTGATTTGAGCGTTGAACGTTGAGCGTTGAGCGTTGAACGTTTGCTTCCTTGAATTCGCGATCATCAGAATTTTTCACACGCGCCCAAAAGCGCATCCCGGGCGGCGTGAACTCGCCGGTGCGCGCGTTTCGCAATGTTGGCGGCGAACCGTTATTCGTGGCACGCGCGGAGGGCGCGAAGATTTGGGACGTCGATGGAAATGAATACATCGATTATGTCGGCAGCTGGGGACCGGCGATTCTTGGTCAAGCAGCGAAAGTTGTCGTGGATGCTGTGCGTGAAGCTGCGACGCGCGGGTTAAGCTTCGGAATTCCTAATCCGCTGGAAGTGGAAATGGCGGAGTTGATTTGCGACTGGATGCCGTCGATCGAAAAAGTGCGGATGGTCAACAGCGGCACGGAAGCGACCATGTCGTGCATTCGCCTCGCTCGCGCGTTCACGCGACGCGACAAGATCATCAAGTTCGACGGTTGTTATCACGGGCACGTGGATGCGCTTCTGGTGAAAACGGGGAGTGGCGCGCTCACCCACGGCCAGCCGAGCAGTGCCGGTGTGCCACCAGCGTTTGTCGAATTGACAATTTCGTTGCCGTTCAACGATCCCGAATTGCTCAGGAAAGCGTTTCGGGAAAACAAAAACGAAATCGCCGCCGTGATTCTCGAGCCGATTCCAGCGAACGCTGGCCTTTATTTTGCCAAGGAAAAATTCCTGTCTGTCTTGCGTGAGGAATGCACGAGGAATGGCGCGCTCCTGATTTTTGACGAAGTAATCTCCGGTTTTCGTGTGGCGCGCGGCGGCGCACAGGAAATTTACGGAGTTAAACCTGATCTGACCGCGCTGGGGAAAGTAATCGGCGGCGGATTGCCCGTCGGCGCATTTGGCGGACGCGCTGAAATCATGGACCAGCTTTCCCCAGATGGCCCGGTTTATCAGGCAGGGACATTATCCGGCAACCCGTTGGCGATGGCGGCCGGTCTGGCGCAATTGCACGAGCTTGAACGGATCAATGGCTGGAAACTACTGGACGAGCTGGGTGCGCAATTTGAAAAGCTCGTGCTGGACGCGATCGCGAAAGCGAAGCTAGACATCACATTTCACCGGCTTGGCTCGATGTTTTGTCTGTTCTTTGCCCCTGGGCCAATTATCGACCTCGCAGGCGCTCAACGGAGCGACTTGAAAATGTTCGCGCGATTTTTCCACGCTTGTTTGGAGCGCGGCGTCTATTTCGCGCCATCACAGTTTGAAACAGGATTCATTTCCACGGCGCACACTACGGAAGATATCGATCGGACAGGCGCGGTTGTTCGTGAAGCATTCGCAGAGCTGTAGCGGCAGGCATGTTGGTTGCAATCTTGGTTCCCTAGCCCAGCATTTCTCCTTTGTCATTCCGAGCGGAGTCGCTTGCCACGCCATAGCTTTATGCGAAGGCTGAGAGAAATCTCCTAGCTTGGTAAGTCGAGAGATTCCTCGACTTCGCTCGGAATGACAGAATAGCGCTCGACGTGACAAGCATGACAAACTCCCGAATTCGCCCGGTGGCGAAATTCTTTTTTGACGGAGACAAAAAGTTCTTTGTCAAAGGCGTCACCTACGGTCCTTTCAAGCCGGACGCGGAAGGAAATTACCTGGGACGCCCTGAGCAGGTGGATAGCGATCTCGCTCTCATGCGGCAGGCCGGTCTGAACGTTGTGCGGATTTATCATGCGCCGCCGCGCTGGTTTCTTGATCGCTGTGTTGCCGTCGGGATGCGCGTGCTGGTGACGCTTCCCTGGGAAAAACATGTCGAGTTCCTGCGTGAAAGATCGACCCGCAAACAAATTGCCGACGCCGTCCGCACTGCCGTGAAAACACACGCAGGGCATCCTGCAATCTTTGGTTACCTGGTTGGCAACGAAATTTCCAGTACGATGGCCCGCTGGCTCGGCACGCGTCGGGTGATTGAGTTTGTCGAGGAATTGATTCGGATCGGACGGGCGATCGATCCTGACGCGCTCTTTTCCTATGCAACCTATCCGCCGACCGAATATCTGCTGCCGCAAAATGCCGATTTTTGTTGTTTTAATGTTTACCTTCATAACCAACAGGATTTCGAGAATTATCTGCTGCGGCTGCAAAATCTCACCGGCGAGCATCCGCTTATCTTGGGCGAATTCGGCATGGACACCATCCGGCATTCGCAGGAGGAACAGGCCGAAATGCTCGGTTGGCACGTGGATAGCGTGACAAAATGCGGTCTGGCTGGAACCATTTTTTTCACTTGGACGGATGAATGGTTCACCGGCGGCGAGGAAATTACAGACTGGGCATTTGGCATCGTCACCCGAGAGCGAAAACCCAAGAAGGCGTTCTACACGCTGATAGAAAAACTGGGGCGAGACGATTCGGCTTTGCCGCATCGCCCCTTGCCGCGGGCGCCATTTGTCTCGGTCATTGTTTGTTCGTACAACGGCGGCAAGACTCTTGCGGCGTGCCTCGATTCGTTAGGTAAACTAAACTACCCCGAGTATGAAGTCATCTTGGTCGATGACGGCTCGACCGATGACACAGCCTACATTGCGGCGCAGTTCCCACAGGTTCGCTACATTCACCAGAGCAACCACGGGCTGAGTCATGCCCGCAACACCGGGGCCGCCGCCGCCAAAGGCGAAGTGCTCGCCTATACCGATTCTGACTGCATGGCAGACGTGGATTGGCTCTACTATCTGATTGGCACGCTTGTAAGCGGCGACTATGCTGGAGTTGGCGGACCGAACATCACACCGCCGGCACAAAATTGGATTCAAGCGTGCGTTGCTGCGGCACCTGGCGGTCCAAGTCATGTTCTGCTTACTGACACAATCGCCGAGCACATTCCTGGCTGTAACATGGCTTTTTACCGGTGGGCGTTTGAAAGCGCGGGCGGCTTCGATCCTGAATATCGCAAGGCCGGCGATGATGTCGATTTTTGCTGGCGAATCCAGCAGGCTGGCTGGGTCATTGCCTTCAGCCCGACCGCGATCGTCTGGCACTACCGACGTTTTACCCTTGCCGCTTTCTTAAAACAGCAGGACGGCTACGGTGAAGCGGAATCGTTGCTGCGCTTCAAACATCTAATTTTCTTTGGCCCGACTGGCACTGCGAAATGGCGCGGCCAAATCTACGGGGCGCCGCGCTTCAGTTGGTTTGTGAACCGCCCGGTGATTTACCACGGAATTTTTGGGGAAGGTTTTTTTCAATCGATTTATCCTGCGCCCCAATCAGACGTAGCCGCGTACCTGAGCAGTATTGAATGGTTCGCGCTGACGACCTTTCTTTTCGGTTTGGGAATTTTTCTGCCGGCGTTGCGCGTCGTTCCTTACCTCATGCTGGGCGGCACCCTGTGCGTGGCGCTTTCGTACATGGTACGGGCTTCCATTGAGCCGAAATTCGACACTGTGCACGCGCGGCTCCTCGTGATGCTCCTGGCATTTGTCCAGCCGCTCGTGCGCGGATTTTCTCGCTATTTCACCTGGCTACGCTTCAAACGCACACCGGTAAACGTGATTCGGAAACACGAACATTTGCCGGAACGCGCACGCCTCGCAGGCAGCCTGAGCCGCCGAGTTTTTTGGAGCGAGCAGGGCAGAGACCGTCACTATTTGCTTGGGGCCATCTTTCAGTTGTTGGATGAAGAAGGCTGGCGTTATTCCACCGATAGCGGGTGGAACGAATGGGACATTCAGATCTATGGAAATTTCTGGTGGAGCATAGCACTTCAAACCGTCACCGAATACCATGGCGGCGCCAAATGTTTGACCCGCGTTCGGCTTCGCAGCCGGCTCGTCACCACGACAATCATTTTTAATTTGGTTGCACTAAGTCTGTTGATCTATCGCCAGCTCAACATTTCTCATGTTGAGCTGTGGTCTATTGTTCCCTACGGACTGTTTTTGCTGTTTCTATGGACCCGAGCACGCGCGCTAAAGTCACGAGTAGCAGAACTGGTCGATGTTGCAGCGCACCGCGCAGGTCTACAGCGGGTGACGCGCCGAGGCAAGATCGCCGAGACCGCTCCAACACCAGAAGTCCAAATGCCGGTGAATGTGATTGATCCTGCGTCACCGCATCTGCGGTAAAACAATGGCGTCCGCCGCGGCGGACGATCTACAATTTCAAAACGGTTTTCCCTGAGCCGCGCTCGATTCGACCAATTTCTTTTGCGCGCAGGATCGATTTCGCTCGCTGCGCATCTTGCCGCGCGACGATCACCACCATTCCGATCCCCATGTTGAAAACCTGATACATCTCTGCCGCATCGACGTCTCCATTTTGTTGCAAGATTTGGAAGATGCGAGGGACCCGCCAGCTTTTCGTTTCGATGATCGCATCACAATTTGAAGGCAGAATCCGCGGCCCATTGTCGATGAGACCGCCGCCGGTAATGTGGGCCAGCCCTTTGATCATGCCGCTCGGGACTTTTGCCAGGAGGGGCTGATAATTCTTGTGCACGCGCAACAATTCCTTTCCGACTGTCATGGTCGATCCGGGTAGAGGCGAACTTGGTTTCAGTCGCATTTTCTCGAACAAAATTTCTCGCACCAGCGAATAGCCGTTCGTGTGAAGACCGTTCGAAGCAAGACCGAGAATGACGTCGCCGTGCTTGATTTTAGTGCCGTCAATGATTTGCAATCGATCGACGACGCCGACGATACAACCGGCAAGATCGTATTCGCTTTTGCGATACATTCCTGGCATCTGCGCGGTCTCGCCACCAAGCAATGCGCAACCGGCCGATCGGCACGCTAGCGAAAGTCCGCGCAACAGTTGCCGAAAAACCTTCGGTTCGAGTTTCTCGCAACCGATGTAATCCAAAAAGAACAGCGGGCGCGCGCCGAGCACGGCAATGTCGTTTACACAGTGGTTCACCAGATCGGCGCCCACGGTATCGTGCTTGTTCATCGCGAACGCGATTTTCAATTTCGTTCCGACGCCATCGATGCTGGCGACAAGAACTGGATCACGCATTCTGGAAAAATTCGCTCGAAACAGGCCGCCGAATCCGCCGATCTTCCCGAGAACTTGTCCGGCGGCTGCCGAATGAGTTTTCTTCACGAGCGACTGAATTTGGCGCTTCAGTCGATTACCAAAATCAACATCGACGCCCGCGCGCGCGTACGCTTTTATTCGCGCGGTCATCCCGAGCCGCGGAGACGGCGAGGGACCTCACACAGGCTCCGTTGATCACACCTCCAAACATGCGTGATCCAAGCTTCGTAGGTGGGGTCCTTCGCTCCGCTCAGGATGACATGCATGAAGAAAACTACTTCAAATCGGCGAATAAAGTCGGCTGCGCTTCCTGATCGGCGAGCGCTTTGGCACGTTGCTCGCGTTTTTCCATGATGAATTTGTCCAACGCAGGATCGACGGGCAGGGGATAATCGCCGTTAAAACAAGCCAGGCAAAAGCTGTTCAATGGCTTACCCGTCGCTCGCACCATGCCTTCCACATCAAGATAACCGAGGCTGTCCACGCCGAGATACTTGCAGATGTCCTCCATCGACATCTGATTGGCGATCAACTTTTCAGGATCGGGAAAATCGATCCCGTAATGGCAGGCGAACCGATGCGGCGGACAGCTCACTCGTATGTGCACTTCCTTCGCGCCGGCTTCGCGCAAGTTCACTACCCGCGCGCGCGCGGTTGTGCCGCGAACGATCGAATCATCGACCACGACCACGCGTTTCCCGGCGACCATTTCCTTGATAAGATTTAGTTTTACTCGCACATCGAAATCGCGAATGAGCTGGCTCGGCTGCAAAAAAGTGCGGCCGATGTAGTGATTGCGCACGAACGCGTGCGCGTACGGAATGTTCAACTCCTGCGCGAAACCGAGCGCGGCGTAGTTGCCGGAATCCGGAACGGGAATCACGATGTCGGCTTCGACCGGAAATTTTCTCGCCAGCTCGCGCCCCATCTCGGTCCGCACTTTTCCCACATTGACGCCGCCGATGATGCTGTCGGGCCGCGCAAAATAGACGTATTCGAACATGCAGAAGGCCGGCTGCTGCGGTTGAAACGGAAACTCCGAGCGCAAGCCGTTTTCATCGATGATTAGGACTTCGCCCGGCGCGATCTCGCGAACGAACTGCGCGTGGATGAGATCGAACGCGCACGTTTCAGAAGCGATTATGTAAGCGTCGTCCAATTTGCCAAGGGCAAGCGGTCGCCAGCCAAACGGATCGCGCACCGCGATCAATTCGCGCTCGCTCATGATCAGCAACGAGAACGCGCCCTCGATTCTCCGCAATGCCGACAACACGCTCGCGCCGTTGTCGGCGGGGCGCGCCAGGAGGTGCAAAATGATTTCGCTATCGGCCGTGGTTTGGAAAATCGATCCCTTGCGCTCGAGCTCGTCGCGCAACAAATCGGCGTTGATCAGATTTCCGTTGTGCGCGATCGCCATTTGGCCGCGCACACAATCGACCACGAATGGTTGCGCGTTTTTAATCGTGCTCGTCCCAGTGGTCGAGTAGCGGGTGTGTCCGATCGCGCGGGTGCCTTTGAGCTTGGCCAATTCTTGCTGGCCGAACACTTGCGATACCAAGCCCATGTCTTTGTGAAACAGAAAGGTGGTGCCCGGCCCGTTGCTTGTCACAATTCCAGCGCTTTCCTGGCCGCGATGCTGTAGGGCAAACAATCCGTAGTAACTCAGCACCGCCGCGTTGGGATGGCCGAACACACCGAAAAGTCCGCACTCGTGCTGCGGCACGACGGTGGAATCCGGAGCCTCATCGATCTCGAATTTGTCCGGGGGCGTAATCACAATAGATAATCCATCAAATTGTGCCGTGTTCAACCGCCAGTCATCCCGAGCGGAGCGCAGCGGAGTCGATTATCTCGAGATAGTGCAACGGGATTCCTCGACTTCGCTCGGAATGACAGGCTTCGCTTCACAAGCTCGGAATTCTTTCCGTTTCGTCCTCAACCGCACGAGCGAATTGCATTCCACCAATCGTCGTAAAGATCGGTAATCTGCCAGCGAAACGTTTCATCGTTAACTCGGATACAAAGTTCTTCCGCGCTCACTTTTCCCAGCTGCTCAAACGAAACAGCGCTCGCGCGCAAGATCGATATTGTTTTTTCCAAATCAGTTGGCGCTACGGAGATCACAATGCGCGACTGAGACTCGTTGAACAAAACTGTAGCCGCTTCGCTGTGCGAAGCGCGGTGCTGCTGTGTTTCAGACGTCTGCTCTGCGTCGCCCACAGGGCGACGGCTACAATTAATCTCTGCGCCAAAAAGTTTTTCCGGATGAAAGCAACATTCCGCCAGAGCCACGGCGAGCCCGCCTTCGGAACAATCGTGTGCGCTTTTGACTAAACCTGCGCGGATCAAATCGCGAACGGCGTTTTGAACTTTTATCTCGTGCGCAAGATCGACATGCGGCGGCGGACCAATTTTCAGGCCGTGGCAAACTTTCAGATAACGAGATCCGCCTAGCAGTTGATTCTCCGTTCGGCGGTCATAGACCGCCACTACAGTTCCGACGAGAATGATCACGTCCCCGGCTTCTTTGAACCACTGCGTGGTGATGTGTTTCTCCTCATCAATTAATCCGACCATCCCGATGGCCGGGGTCGGATCGACAACGCCGGCTGGGCTTTCGTTATACAAAGAAACGTTTCCACCAGTGACCGGCGTGCCGAAGGCGCGGCAGGCTTCCGCGACGCCTTCCACAGCTTCGCGCAGTTGCCAGAAGTTTTCCGGTTTGTAGGGGTTGCCGAAATTCAGGCAATCCGTCACCGCCAGTGGCCTTGCGCCGGAGCAGGTGAGATTGCGCGCGGCTTCGACGACGGCGATTTTCCCGCCCTCGCGCGGATCGAGTGCGCAATAGAGAGAATTGCAATCGGTCGTCGCGGCCAGAATTTTGTTTGCGTAGCGAACGAAGAACACGGCGGCGTCCGATCCCGGCTTGACGAGCGTGCCGGTGCGCACGGTGTGATCGTACTGGCGATAGACCCAGTTTTTTGACGCGATCGTCGGATCCCGCAGCAGTTGGCGCAGCGCTTCGTGATTGTCGATCTTTTGTAGCCGTTGCTCTGTGAGCAACGACGCGGCTACAGGCTTTGCTTGACGCGAATACAGTGGTGCTTCTTGGGCGAGAGGTTTCGCTGGGATTTCAGCGGCGATCGCGCCGTTATTCCGCACGCGCATCATGCCGTCGTCCGTCACGTGTCCGATTTCTGCGCATGGCACATCCCATTTTTCGAAAATTTCGCGGACGAGATCTTCTTTTCCCTGCTTGGCGATGATCAACATCCGTTCCTGCGATTCGCTCAACATAATTTCATACGGCGTCATTCCCGGCTCGCGCTTTGGAACTTTCGCCAGGTCAATTTCGATTCCGCTTCCGGCGCGGCTGGCCGTTTCGCAAGTGGAACAAGTCAGGCCGGCTGCGCCCATATCTTGAATTCCTGCCACTGCATCACGAGCCAGCAGTTCGAGACACGCTTCGAGCAATAACTTTTCCTTGAACGGATCGCCCACCTGCACGGCCGGACGATCCTCGCGGGATTGCTCGGTTAACTCGCGCGAAGCAAAAGCTGCGCCCGCGAGACCATCGCGACCCGTTTCGGCGCCGACGTAAAAAACAGGATTGCCAGCGCCTTCTGCGGTGCCGCGCGCGAGTTGTTCGTGACGCAACACGCCGAGGCAAAAAACATTTATCAGGGGATTTCCCTCGAAACTTTCATCAAAATAAATTTCGCCGCCGATTGTTGGGATGCCCACGCAATTTCCGTAATGCGCGATGCCGGAGACGACGCCGGTGAAGAGCCGGCGGTTCTCCGCCAATTTCGGATTTCGAATTTCGGATTTCGAATTGTTGTCTGTGATTGGCCCAAAGTGGAGCGAGTTGAGGCAAAATTCCGGACGCGCGCCCATGGTGAAAATGTCGCGAATGATTCCGCCTACTCCGGTGGCCGCACCCTGGAATGGCTCAATCGCGCTGGGATGATTGTGGCTCTCCATCTTGAACGCGATCGCCCAGCCATCGCCAATATCCACCACACCCGCATTTTCTTCGCCGGCCTTGACCAGAATGTTTGGCCCTGCGGTGGGAAACTTCTTCAGCTCTTTCTTCGAATTTTTGTACGAGCAATGCTCGCTCCACATGACTGAGAAAATTCCCAGCTCGGTAAAGTTCGGTTTGCGACCGAGGATTTTTTTGATCCGCTCGAACTCTTCTGAAGTCAGACCGTGCCGCTTGACGAGTTCGGGTGTAACAACTGGATCAGCAGTCAGCGTTTTGCGGCTCATCGGTATCTTACGTTAATGAATTCGCCACGCACGCTCAATGACACAAATAGCAAATAATTCGAATACCGCGCTGATGGATCAGTCAAAACATTCGACGGACGTTAAGCGTCCGTTCAACCTATGAGCCACGAACTTGTGGGGTAAAACTAACCATAAACAGGAGGGAAAAGAGTGAAGAGAACAATCATTAGTTTGGTCTGTGCGTTGTTTGCGCCGTTAGCTTTTGCGCAAACGAGCACGACCACGACCGAGGAAACAACAACAAGCACAAAACCAGCGACGACGAGTGAAACGACTACAAGCACAACTTACGCCACCGGCGCGGTAACTACGTATGAGCCGGGCAAGACCATTGTGGTCAAGAGCGAGCAGGGACCTGTTAGCTTCGCGCTAGGCACAGCCGCGCGAATTGTTGACGGCGCCGGCAAAGTGGTAACCGCCCCGCTACGACCTGGTCAAAAGGTACGTGTTTATTACACGGGCCCGACTGAAAGTCGTACGGTTGAGCGAGTGATCGTCGAGGATTAAAGGAGAAATCAGTTCGCAAATATAAAGTCGCAGGGTTCCTGTGAATCCTGCGACTTTTTGCTGCAGGGTACTCGAGGCATCCGAAAGAAGCGTGCGTCCCGAAACAACTACGGAAAGTCAATTCAACGAAAGGGCACCGTATGAGACGAATAATTATTATTCTTGTTTGTTCCATGATTGCGCCTTTGGCGTTTGCACAAACAAAGAAGACGAAGGTTCAACAAACAACCGCGATACAACCGGCAGCGACCACGGAGACTGCCACAAGTTCTACTGCTGGGACGGTGAGGAAATATGAGCCTGGCAGGACAATGATGATCGACAGTACCCAGGGATCGCTCAGCTTCGCGCTCGGCGCGGACGCGCGAATCGTGAATAACGCTGGTAATGTGGTTACGTCGCCGCTCAAGCCGGGCGAACGCGTGCGCGTTTACTACACTGGCAGCAACGAAAAGCGGATGGTTGAGCGCGTGGTTGTTGAGGATTAAGCGAAAATCAGTTCGCAAACGCAGAGTCGCAGAGTTCTTGTGAATTCTGCGACTTTTTGCGGTAGGGCAGATGGAGGCATCCGAATGAAGTGCGCGCCGCGAAAAAGCTACGGAAGTCAATTGAATGAAAGGAACTTATGAAACGAATCATTATTGGTTTTGTTTGCGCGATGATCGCGCCCCTGGCGTTCGCGCAAACTGTAGCAAAGACCTCAGGCGTTGAACACACGGGTCAGATCCAGAAAGCGCCTACGCAGATCACCAGCGGTGCGGTTAAAATCGGGACGGTGACCGCGTTCAATCCGGGTCAAAGACCCATCGAGCCTGCTTCGCCAATCGTTGTGCAATCCTCACCGGACACCAAACCGGTGTCCTATATGCTCGGTAAGAAGGTCCGCTTTGTCGATAAAGATGGCCGAGCAGTTGACCCGCACATGGTTCGGCCGGGCACTCGCGTGCAACTTGGTTTTGACCGCAGAGGCAGGGTCGCTCGCGTGACCGTAGTTGAGAAAGAATAAGCGAGCCTGATTCGCTACAGCTTGAAGCCGCAGCGCATTCCCTTGCGGTGGGGAAGGGGAGCGACGCGCCCTCTCCAACATTTGCGTTTCACGGCCAAATCGCAGAACGTTTCGGTGTGGCTTTCGACTTAAAGGAAATTATCGCTTCGCGGCTCGGTGAAAATTATCACCTGCACGACCGGCACATAAACCGCACGCTCGTGGCAGCGCAGCGCGTCATCGGTTTCGACAAAGTCTATGCGCGCGCGGAGGGCGCGTATCTCTACGACATGGATAACCAGCCGTATCTGGATTTTTTGAGCGGCTATAGCGTTTTCAACATCGGTCGCAATCATCCGCTGGTGAAACAAGCGATTCGCGACGTGCTCGATCTCGATCTGCCAAACATGGTGCAGATGGATTGCTCGCTTCTGAGCGGATTGCTGGCGGAGGCTCTTGTGAAACGGACGCCGCCGCATCTAAATGCCGTTTTCTTTTGCAATTCGGGCACCGAGGCAATGGAAGGCGCGCTGAAATTTGCGCGCGCTGCGACGGGACGTAAGCGCGTTGTGTCGCTGGCGAGCGCATTTCACGGCCTAACAATAGGGTCATTGTCGCTGATGGGCTGCGAAAGTTTCACCGAAGGTTTCGGCCCGTTGATGGAAGGGTTCGACACACGCGTCCCGCTCGACGACATCGCCGAGTTGGATCGGCAATTGCGCGCGAGCGATGTGGCGGCGTTCGTAATTGAAACCGTTCAAGGCAAAGGCTGCCAAACGCCGAAATCCGATTTTTTTATTCGTGCCCAGGAACTTTGTCGCAAATACGGAACGCTGCTGATCTCGGATGAAGTCCAGACCGGCCTCGGTCGAACGGGCAAGATGTTCGGGTTCCAACATTGGAATCTGGAGCCGGACATCATCACGCTCGCGAAAACTTTAAGCGGCGGTTATGTGCCGTGCGGCGCGATCGTGACGCGACGCGATATTTACCAGAAAACGTTTTCGCGCATGGACCGTTGCGTTGTGCATTCGACAACCTTTGGACGCAACAACCTAGCGATGGCGTGCGGATTAGCCGCGCTGGAAATTATCGATCAGGAAAATCTAGTCGAGAACGCGGCGAAAATGGGCGCATTGCTCATGGAAAAAGTCGATGCGCTGCGGGCCAAACATTCGTTCATCAAAGAAGTTCGCGGCAAAGGCTTGATGATCGGGATCGAGTTTCACGAGCCGAGCGAGTTCAAGCTCAAGATGGCGTGGAAACTTCTGCACAAGATCGACAAGGTGCTGTTCGCGCAGATGATCGTGACCCAAATGTTGAGTAAGCATCGCATCCTCACGCAGGTGGCCGGTCACGCGATGGACGTTATGAAAATTCTCCCGACGCTGATCATCGGCGAAAAAGAAATCGATATGTTCGTGAACGCACTGGATGACGTGCTCACTGAATGCCGCAAATTTCCCGGGCCAATGTGGGAGCTGGGAAATAATTTCGTTAAAGCAGCGGTCGGGTCGCGCAAATCACCCCAGCCGAAACCGGTTTCGGCGTAGATTTTTGTAGTGCTCGCTAAGTCCAAGAAGCGAATTCCGCTCATTCTGATCGCGGCGCTGGTCATGCTGACGATTGTGCTTCTTCTCACCGGACGGCCTCGTGAGATTTACATGCGACAGCGTGCTGCACGGCTTGTATTGCAAATCGAGCACTACCACTTAGCACATGGCAAGTATCCCGTTTCGCTCGCCGACCTTGGGATTCGCGAGGTGAATGATCCAATTTACTATGAGCGCGATTTCGAGTCGCCGTCAGTTTATTACGTTTGGTTTGGTACCGGCGTCGGCACAGTGTCGCAATACGATTCTAAAACGCGCACGTGGGACGGACCGCGATAGTAGTGCGACGGTCATAGACCGCCGCTACAGATTTGTCGTTGTCGATATCTTGATCGAGGCGTACGTTAGAGCAGGCAATTGAACACGCTTCTGCGTTCAACCAGATGGAGGATCTATTATGAACACTGCTGTCGCTGAAGAGAAGAAGACGAAACTGAATCAACTGGAGCAGCTGAAGAAGTTCACAAAAGTCGTGGCCGATACGGCCGACTTTGAATCGATTAAGGAATTCAAGCCGCAGGACGCGACGACGAACCCGAGCCTGGTTTATGCCGCCACTCAAAAGCAGCAATACGGGCATTTGGTCGAGGAAGTTTTAAAAGATCGAAAGAACTCTGGATTAAGCGGTCACGAACAGATCGAAGACATTTGCGATCATCTGCTCGTTCAATTCGGCACCGACATTCTAGAGATTGTGCCGGGAAGGGTTTCGACTGAGACGGATGCGCGTTTGTCCTACGATGTCGAAGGCTCGATCAAGAAGGCGAGGCGACTGATCCAACTTTACGAGGAGCGCAAAATTGCGCGCGAACGTGTGTTGATTAAAATCGCGTCAACCTGGGAAGGACTTCTTGCGGCCGAGCAACTGCAAAAGGAAGGGATCCGCTGCAACCTGACGCTGCTGTTTTCATTGGTGCAGGCGGTGCGCGCGGCCGAAGCGAAAGTGCAGCTAATCTCTCCGTTCGTCGGGCGGATTTACGATTGGTACAAGAAGGAGATGAAACGCGATTACACCGGCCCGGAAGATCCAGGAGTCCAGTCGGTTACTGAGATTTATACGTATTATAAGAAGTTCAACTTCCCGACCGAAGTCATGGGTGCGAGCTTCCGAAACACCGGTCAAATCCGCGAACTGGCGGGGTGCGATTGCCTGACGATCAGCCCCGAACTGATGAAAGAGCTTTCCGACTCGACCGAGCCGCTCGAACGCAAGCTTGATCCCGAAAAAGTGAAATCCGCGAAGATCGACAAGCTCGAATTGGACGAAAAGAAATTCCGCTGGCTGCTAAACGAGAATGCGATGGCGTACGAAAAAACTGGTGAAGGCATTCGCAAATTCGCGACTGACGTGGTGAAGCTGGAAAAGTTCGTCGCGAGCAAAATCTGAACCGCGGATCAAACGGATTACACGGATCAAAGATCAGTGGGAGATTGCGACGGGCGCGTTGTCGTTCTGAGCGAAGAATCTCTGATCGCTTGCTTTGATATCACCGAGGCAATACCCAGAGATGTTTCGCTTCGCTCAACATGACAGTGGGAATGCTTGAATTCCATCCGTGACATCTGTGTAATCCGTGGTTGAAAAATCGTGTTCAACGTCGTTCTGATCGAGCCGGAGATTCCGCCGAACACAGGCAACATCGGCCGGCTTTGTCTCGCAACGGGATCGAGGCTACATCTGGTCAAACCGCTCGGCTTTTCGCTCGACAATCGGGAATTGCGCCGAGCAGGCCTCGATTACTGGGAGGAAGTGCGTCTGCAATTGTGGGATTCTTTCGACGCGTTGCGCCGCGCGCAGCCGGCGTGCACGCGCTATTTTTTTCTGACGACAAAAAGCGAACGCCCCTACTACGAAGTAAGCTTCCAAAAACTTGATTTCCTCGTGTTTGGCCGGGAAACGAAAGGGCTTCCGGAGGATTTACTCGCCGCCAACGTTGATAACTGCATCACTATTCCAATGCACGGGACGAGAAGCCTGAATCTGGCTACAGCGGTTGCAATTGTGTTGTTTGAGGCCGTGCGCCAACAGCGTTGAGGAGTCGACGGCTGACCGCAAAGCGAGCGTTTTGTGGTAGCGGAGGCATCCAAAAGAGATCGCTCCAACGTTGAATAATTAGGACATCACATGTCTAACAACCGAAAAAGAAAAACAACTGTGCCCGCTTCCCTTGCCTCGGCGCCCCGCAGGACTCACCGTCACGCCGCTCTTTCTTTTAGATGGTTTTCTGCTATAATAAATAGTATATACTCGTATTCCTTCCCAGAGCCGTCGAAATGATTCACGGCAACAACGCTCGGGGAAAAAAGCGAGTTGAATAAATATCCAAATCCAAAGTCCAACCAACCATGAAACATAACGTTATGAGATTATTCTTTGTTTTAGCTTGCTGTTTGGCGATCCCATTAGCCGCTTACGCGGCGGATCAGGGCAATGACAACAAAAAGAAGAAACAGGGAGGCCAAGGTCAGCAGCAACACGTGCAACAGCAACACGTGCACAGCCAGCAGCAACACGTGCAACAGCAACACGTGCAGCAGCAGCAGGTGGGAAAACACTACAACGCAGGCAATCCGAACAACCCCAACTACTCGAATAAGGGGAATAAAGGGAACAAGGGAAAGAATTGGAGCAACGCGAACAACCCCAACAACTCCGAACAAGGGAAAGAATTGGAGCAACGCGAACAACCCCAACAATCCAAACAACCCCAACTACTCGAACAAGGGAAAGAATTGGAGCAACGCGAACAACCCCCATCAGTTACCTGGTGGGCAAGTGAACAAGGCGAAGGTGCAAACGAAGCACTACGACTTTTCGAATAAGCCCAACCCGAACATCCAGAGTGTGAAGTTCGAAAACAACTATCGCATTAAGGGCGCCGAGAACTGGAAAGGCGACAGGTACGCCGTGTTCAGAAATTACCACTCCGAATGGCATGATCAGGGCTGGTGGCACAATCACTACAACCGCGTCGTCTTTATCTCTGGCGGCTGGTATGCCTGGAATGGGGGGTGGTGGTACCCGGCTTGGGGCTACGCTCCCAATGCGTATTACGCTTATGATGGGCCGATCTACGGGTATAACAATTTGCCGCCCGATCAGGTGATCGCAAATGTCCAGGGCGCATTGCAACAACAAGGTTATTATCAGGGCGAAGTGGATGGTCTGCTCGGGCCGCAGACGCGCGGCGCTATCGCAGATTACCAACGCGCCAATGGCCTGGAAGAAACAGCCGCGATCGACCAGCCAACGCTGGAATCGTTGGGAATGTCGTAACTGGATTTGATTACCACGAAAGCCGCCGCGGAATGATTCCACCGGCGGCTTTTTGGCGTACGGAAGTGTTCAATGTAGCGTTTCTTTGAGCGTGCGGCGCTCTTGTGCTCGCGTCATGTTTACGACACATAATGGTAGGAAACATCACTGATGGAGCCAGGAACTCCCCAACTCATCGCCAGGGACCTTTTCCAATCATTTCGAATGGGCACCCGGCGTATCGAAGTATTGCGGGGTATTTCGATGGAGATCGTACATAGCGAAGCGGTCTTTCTCTCCGGTGCTTCCGGCGCGGGCAAAACGACGCTTCTCTACACATTGGCGGGGCTGGAGCGTCCTGAGTCGGGAACCGTCGAATTCGAAGGCCGGCGACTGTATTGTGGCAGCTCCTCTGCCGAGGCACGTCTGCGGAACGAAAAAATGGGCTTCGTTTTTCAAGGTTATTTTCTCTTACCTGAACTTACTGCATTGGAAAACGTGCTGCTGCCCGGATTGATTGGGGGCCGGGCAACAACGGACGAGGCTGCGCAGAGCCTCGCTGCAGTCGGCCTTGCTGATCGCATGCATCATTTGCCGGCAGAGCTTTCAGGCGGAGAACAGCAGCGCGTCGCCATCGCGCGGGCGTTGACGAACGACCCCGACATCATTTTTGCCGACGAACCAACAGGAAATCTCGATTCGAAAACAGGCGACGCCATTATGGATCTGCTGTTAGGCCTGGCGCGTGATCGGAAGAAGACGCTCCTTGTCGTGACGCACGACACTCGTCTGGCAACCCGCGGCGACCGGCAGTTGCATATCAAGGATGGTGTATTGCAGTAAGGGCCAGGTTAAATAGTTAAAAAAGTTACAACGTTACAACGGATTCGCGCTTCAACGGTTTAACGATTCAACGCTTTTATTTTTGCTGCTTGAATTACGCCAGTAAACGTCGAACATTTTTTTGCGATTATGAAAACAACTGATGCAGCGGTATTAGACGAACCGAAAATTCATGAGCCCAGTGCGGATGCAATAGTCGAACCGGCAATCGAAGGTCGCGCGCGGCCTGGCGCAGTCGGCGTTAAAGGAGCGAAGATTTACATCGACGGAAAATTTTACTCGGAAGCGGACGCAAAAGTTTCCGTCTTCGATCACGGTCTGTTGTATGGCGACGGAATCTTCGAGGGCATCCGCTTTTACAATGGGCGTGTTTTCCGGCTTGGAGAACACCTTGATCGTCTGTGGGATTCGGCTCGCTCAAT
This sequence comes from uncultured Verrucomicrobiae bacterium, assembly GCA_963725505.1. Lineage (GTDB taxonomy): Bacteria > Verrucomicrobiota > Verrucomicrobiia > Chthoniobacterales > UBA10450 > Udaeobacter. The sequence continues at coordinate 54,451 of CAVRYN010000015.1, forward strand.
CTGCCTGGAAGTTCCAATAACCAGGCAGAATATGACGGAGGCGGTCCTTGAGACAATCCGGCAAAATCACATGCGTGACGGTTACATTCGGCTGCTGGTTACGCGCGGGATTGGCAATCTGGGTTTGAATCCAAAGCAATGTAAGTCCCCGAGCGTAATTATTATTGCGGCACCGATCGCTCTCTATCACGAGAACATGTACCGAAAGGGATTGACTGTCGTGACCTGTGCAACGCGCCGCTGCAATCCGGGCGCGCTGAATCCGGCAGTTAAGTCGCTCAATTATTTAAACAATGTGATGGCGCGTATCGAGGCTGATCTGGCTGGAGCAGACGAAGCGCTGATGTTGAATGACGCGGGCAACATTGCCGAATGCACGGCAGACAACATCTTCGTCGTCAAACGCGGTCAAATCGTTACGCCGCCTGTGACCGCGGGTGCGCTTCGTGGCATCACGCGCTCGGTGGTGTTTGAGATCGCCGCGGAGCTCGGCTTCAAAACATTAAAAGCGGATATCACGCGCCATGATGTTTTCGCCGCCGACGAATGTTTCCTCACAGGAACAGCGGCGGAGATCATTCCGGTTGTGAACGTGGATGGGCGCTCGATTGGAAACGGAAAACCGGGACCGATTACTACGCGCATCATGGCGCGATTTCGCGAGATGACGCGCGAAACCGGGACGCCGATTTTTGACCAGGATTGAACGCAACCACCTTGCGACATCTCGAAATTATTCCGGTTGAATCTTTCGAAAACTTCGCGGTCTAACTAACAGAGATGTTGTGCGACGTTTGCAAATGCAATGATGCGACGGTCTTCCTGACGCAGATTCTGGAAGGTAAAATGCACAAGGTGAATCTGTGCGAAGCTTGCTCGAAAGAAAAAGGCGTACAGGACCCCACCAGCTTTGCGCTTGCCGATCTGCTGCTTGGCCTGGGTGCAACGGACGAGATTGAAAAGGGAGGACTCAGCCAAAAATGTTCGGTATGTGGTTTTAGCCAGGCTGATTTTAAGAAAACCGGACGCCTCGGATGCAGCGAATGCTACGTCACATTTGCAGAGGGCCTGGGTTCACTTTTGAAAGCAATGCATAAAGGGACCGAGCATGTGGGGAAACTGCCGGAGCGCGCGCAGCGCTCAATTGCGCTCAGTCACCGAATGCGCGCGCTGAGCGAAAATCTACAAAAAGCGGTAGCCGACGAGAACTACGAGACGGCCGCATCGTTGCGCGATCAAATTAAACAGCTTGAAAGCGAACTTTCGAATTCGCCATGAAGTTTTCGAACATGCTTTCCACTGCGGGAGAATGGCTGCGCGGTGAAGGGCCGCACCACCAGATTGTAATTAGCAGCCGTGTGCGGCTCGCGCGCAATCTGCGCCACCGCCCTTTTCCGGGCTGGGCGAAGAAAGCGGACCGCAGTTCGATTCTCGACCTGATCAGGTCGCACGTGGAAGCGCTTCCGGAAATGCAGGAATCATTCTCGGAAAGCTTGCAGGACCTTTCGGCGTTGGACAGGCAGGTGCTGGTGGAGCGCCACCTGATCAGTCGCGAGCATGCCGCCAAAGGCGCGGGCAGCGCGGTGGTGGTGAATCGGCGGCAAACTCTTAGCATCATGATCAACGAAGAAGATCATCTGCGGATGCAATCGATTCGCTCCGGCCTGCAGTTGAAACAGGCATTCAAGCTGGTGGACAAGATCGACAGCGCGCTTGAAAGCAAACTGAACTTCGCTTTCGATCCGCGGCTGGGATACTTGACCGCGTGTCCCACGAACGTCGGCACTGGCATGCGTGCCTCCGCGATGCTCCACTTGCCGGGGCTTGTCCTGAGCGAGCTGATTAATCAAGTCATTCAAGCGGTGAGTAAAATCGGTCTCGCGGTGCGCGGTCTTTACGGCGAAGGAACCGAAGCGATGGGCAATCTTTTCCAAATTTCAAATCAGACCACGCTCGGCGAGAAGGAGGAAGAGATTATCAATCGCCTGAGCAAGGTGATCGAAACAATCATCGAAAAGGAGCACGACGCGCGGCAAATTTTGCTTCAGAAAAAACCGAACACACTTTGCGATCAGATCGGTCGCGCCTATGGCGTTTTGACCTACGCGCACGCCATGGCGTCGAAGGAAGCGCTCAACTTGCTCTCGATCATCAAACTTGGCATGGACTTGGGCGCATTCCCAGAAGACCAGCGCCTGCAGGTCGATGAATTATTTATCGAGACGCAGCCGGCGCATTTACAAAAAAGCTCGCAACAAAAGCTGAATGCCGAAGAACGCGACCACTTGCGCGCCCAAATTATCCGCGAGCGTTTGAAACTCTTCCCCAAACCTGATATTAGTAAGATGGTAAGGGAGTCGGGTAATAGCTCGACAAACGCACCATCGAACAATGAATAACTTCACCCCGCGGGCTCAACAGGTTTTGGCGCTTGCTCGCAAAGAAGCGGACCGATTTAATCACAATTACGTCGGCACCGAGCATCTGCTTTTGGGACTCATTAAGCTGGGCCAGGGAGTGGCGGTAAACGTTTTGCAGAAGATGGGTCTCGATCTTGAGACGGTCCGCATGGAGGTGGAGAAACAGGTCGGCTCGGGACCGGAGACCAAGATCGTCGGTAACGTTCCCTACACGCCCCGGGTGAAGAAAGTTTTGGCGCTGGCGGGCAAGGAAGCCAAGGCGCTCAATCATTCCTACGTCGGCACGGAGCACATTTTGCTTGGACTTTTGCGCGAAGGCGAGGGCGTGGCTGCCAGAGTGCTGAAGAGTCTTGAACTCGACATCGAACGCACGCGCAACGAAATTCTCAAAGAGCTTGATCCAAACTTCACGCCGACTGAATCCGAGCAGGAAGGCCCCGAAGCATCGGGAGCTAGAAAGGATGTCAAGACTCCCGCACTCCGCGCATTTGGCCGTGATCTGACTGAGTTGGCGAGGAAGGGGGAGCTCGATCCCGTAATCGGCCGGCGCAATGAGATCGAGCGGGTGATTCAAGTGCTTTGCCGAAGGACAAAGAACAATCCGGTTCTGATCGGTGAAGCAGGCGTCGGCAAAACGGCCATCGCCGAAGGATTGGCCCAGGAAATTGCAAACGGCAATGTGCCTGAATTGTTGCGCGACAGACGAGTGATCACACTCGATCTGGCGTTGATGGTAGCTGGAACAAAATACCGCGGCCAGTTCGAAGAGCGCATCAAAGCCGTGATGGACGAAATCCGTCGTTCCAAGAACGTGATTCTTTTCATCGACGAGTTGCACACGATCGTCGGGGCGGGTTCAGCCGAAGGGGCAATGGACGCATCGAACATTATCAAGCCCGCGCTGAGTCGTGGCGAATTGCAATGTGTCGGCGCGACCACGATGAACGAATACCGCAAATACATCGAGAAGGACGCAGCGCTGGAACGCCGTTTCCAGACGATAAAGGTGGATGCCCCGACGGTTGATGAAGCCATTCAAATCTTGAAGGGTCTCCGACCCAAGTACGAGGCCCACCACAAAGCGAAACTCACAGATGAGGCGCTGGAAACCGCTGTCAGATTTTCCGATCGCTATATCACGGGACGGTTTCTTCCCGATAAGGCGATCGATGTCATGGATGAGGCCGGCGCACGCGCCCGCATCAACTCTATGACGCGGCCGCCTGACGTGAAGGATATCGAAAAGGAAATAGAAGAGATCCGCTTGGAAAAAGAAGGCGCAATCAAGGCGCAGGATTTTGAAAAGGCCGCCGCGCTTCGCGACAAGGAGAAGCAAACGAAAGAAAAACTCGATGCCATTCTAAACAAATGGCGCGAGGAACGCGAGGAAAGAGAAGTCGTCGTGACGGCTGACGACATGATGCACATCATTTCGAAAGTGACCGGAGTTCCGCTCCAGCGGATGGAGCAGGAGGAAACGCAAAAGCTCCTCATGATGGAATCCGACATGAAGCAGCGCGTCATCGGCCAGGACGAAGCGGTTACCGCCATCAGCAAGGCGTTGCGCCGGTCGCGCGCGGATTTGAAAGACCCCCGGCGCCCGATCGGTTCGTTTGTCTTTCTCGGCCCGACCGGAGTAGGCAAAACCTTTCTGGCGCGCACACTGGCAGAGTTCATGTTCGGTGACGCCGACGCATTGATCCAAATCGACATGTCGGAGTACATGGAAAAATTCACCGCGTCGCGGTTGATCGGTTCGCCGCCGGGCTACGTCGGATACGAAGAGGGCGGCCAGCTTTCCGAGGCTGTGCGGCGCCGGCCGTACTCGGTTGTGCTTTTTGACGAGATCGAGAAGGCGCACCCGGATGTGATGCATTTGCTTTTGCAAATTCTCGAGGACGGGAAGATCACCGACTCGTTAGGGCGCAAAATCGATTTCCGCAACACGATCATCATCATGACTTCCAACGTCGGCGCCGAGTTGTTGAAAAAACAGACGGTGATGGGCTTCGGCGCGCCGACTGAAGGACATGATTACACATCGATGCGCGACAAAATCCTCGATGAAACCAAGCGAGTGTTTAAGCCCGAGTTCCTCAATCGGCTCGACGAAATCATCGTCTTTCATTCGCTCGGCAAACCGGAGCTGCTGCGCATTGTCGATCTTGAAGCCGACAAAGTGCTCGCCCGCATCAAAGCCAAAGATGTCCACATCGAGTTGCAGCAAAGCGCGAAGGAATTTCTGATCGAGAAAGGATACGACCCTCAGTACGGAGCGCGACCAATGCGCCGCGCAGTGGAGCGTTTTCTCGAGGATCCGCTCGCGGAAGAATTGCTCCGCGGCAACGTCAAACCCGGCGACAAAGTCGAGGTTGTGGCCGTCGATGGGAAGCTGTCATTCCGGGTTCCCGAATCGCAACCCCAGAGCAGCGCGCCTGCGCCGGCGAGCTAAGCGCGTTATAAATCACGCACGCGGATGAGCCTCCGCGTAGGCTTTTTTTAGACGCTCGACCGTCACGTGCGTGTAGATTTGCGTCGTAGAAAGGCTGGCATGACCGAGCAATGCTTGGACACTGCGCAGGTCTGCGCCGCGATCGAGCATGTGCGTTGCGAAACTATGCCGCAACTTGTGCGGGCTGATCGAAATCGGAATTGATGTGTGACGCACATAGCGTTTTAACACGAGCCAGATCGAGCGTGCCGACATTCGCTTTCGCGCCTTATTTATGAACAGCGGGCCCGCATGCACGTTGGCCGCGGCGCGATACCGCTGGATTGCTTCCAGCGCGGGCAAGCCCACCGGGCAGACGCGCTCCTTGCGGCCTTTGCCGAATACGCGCGCCGATTCTGTGTAAGGATCGAGATCGGCCACATCGAGCGCTGCTAGTTCGCTCAATCGCAAACCGCTGCTGTAAAACAATTCCATGATCGCGACGTCGCGCAGTGGCATCCAACCTGGCGCCGCGCGCTTCTTGTCAATCTTGAGCGGCGCTGCGATCAGCTCCTCGATTTGATGACGCGTCAGCACCAGCGGCAGTTTCTTTTCGAGTTTTGGCAATTGCACTTCGCGCACCGGATTATGTCGCAACTTTTTCCGAGCTGCGAGAAACTGATAAAAAGTGCGCAACGCGGAGAATTGCAGTCGCACGTAAGACCGCGCTTGCCCTCGCTTCATAAGCGCGAAGAGATAATCGCGAAAATCGTCGGGTGTGCATTTTTTCCACGAGGTTATGTTCTCCGCGCGGAAACCGGTCAGCGCCTGCCGATACGCCTTGAGCGTACGCGTCGAAGCGTTTCGTTCATTCGCGAGGTAACGCAGGAATTCCTCTACGAGGGAATCTCGCTTTTCGGAAGTGGCTGCGAGCTTTGTCATGCCGAGCGGCGCCGAGAAATCTCTAAATTTTTAAGTAACGTGCGACAAGCAACAGCCAGAGATTCCTCGACTTCGCTCGGCATGACAAGGGCGAGATGCTCATTCCGGCTTTTCGACCGTATAACGCAGTTCCGTCGGGGTCGGTCTCCCTTGGATCTGACTTCTAAAAATCGGCCCCGGATTGCTCGAAATTAATTCGTAACCTTTCAAAATGAACTCGGGATAAAATCCATTGCTCGCTGGTTCGTAAACGGTCTGGCCGCTGAACGAGCCGTAGAGTTTGTATTCGTAATTGTTGTCGCTGCCAAATTCGAGGCGTTCGCGATCGGGTGCCAGTTTCTCTTTTTCATTTAACATCACTAACTGCGCGGTGCTCCACGGTTGGCCCGGGCGCCGAACGTAGCCCCAGAATTTGAAGTCGGCTTTGTAGTAACGCCGACCAATGAAGTAATCTCCCGCCGGTTCGGCGGCGATATGCTGCGCCATCTCGATTCTTGCTTGCTGAATCCCTTGCGGCATGGTTTCGCAACCGCTCAACAACACCCCGCTCAGCAGCACATTGCCTGCCAGTAAAAACTGAGTGGTGCGTCTCATTGCTTCGATGGACATCCTTTATCGCAGCTTTCCGCCAGGCGCAATTGGAAGCTCCTTTGCTAAAATCCTAAATTCGAATGTCGAAATCCGAAACAACCTTGCGTTTTCCCACTTCACCGATCACTAGTCACTGATCACTGATCCAATGGTTCGATTCTTCAACGCTCTGGGCACGCCGCTGCTCTCGTTTTTTCAATACTTGGGCGAACTTGTCTTGCTGGCCGCTGACACTTTTCGTTCCATCTTCACACACAAGCTCCGCTGGAAATTATTTCTCAATCAAGTCGTTGAGATTGGATTGCTTTCGCAGCTCGTCGTTATAATCACCGGCGCATTCACCGGCGCGGTGTTCTCGGCACAAACATTTTTCCAATTTAACAAGCTGGGAATGGGCTCCGCCGTGGGCGCGGTAGTTTCGGTGTCGCTCTGCCGAGAACTGGCTCCTGTTCTGACAGCACTAATGGTCGCGGGGCGCGTCGGGGCGGCGATGTCGGCTGAGATCGGCACAATGAAAGTGACGGAGCAAATCGATGCACTTCGCGCGCTGGCAGTTTATCCCGTTGATTATCTGGTGGTGCCGCGCGCGCTTGCCATGATGGTATCGATGCCGCTGCTGGTGGCGGAGTGCATCGCTGTCGGCATCGCCGCCGGCTATCTCGTAGCGATTTTCATGCTCGACATTAATGGCACTTATTACATGGCGAACATGGTGCGGTGGACGCGCAGTCGTGACATCATCATGGGTCTGTCAAAAGCATTCTGTTTCGGAATACTCATCGTGTTCATCAGTTGTCAGAAAGGCTTGACCACACGTGAAGGCGCGGTGGGCGTAGGCCGCGCAACAACTGAAGCTGTCGTGGACTCGTCGCTGGCTGTTCTGATTTGCAATTTTTTCCTTACCATGATGTTCAACATCATCTACCCGGCGGGCTATCAATAAGTGCAGTGATGGAATTTTTTGGGAGTAATTGAAAGTGGAGAGTGGTGAGTTGAGAGTTCGTGTGTTGCCATGATCGAAGCACCGTCGTCTCCAAAGCCGTCTACCAGACCTCATCCGGTTCCAGGTAATTCGTCGCCTATGATCGAGGTGCGTTCATTGACAAAAAAAATTGGTCAGCAGGAGATTTTGCGCGGCGTTGATCTTGAGGTGCAGACCGGTGAAACTCTTGCCATCATCGGGCGAAGCGGCGGCGGCAAGAGCGTTTTGCTTAAACATCTCGTAGGATTGATGGAACCGAACCGGGGAGAAATTTGGATCCAGGGCCAAAACATTATCGGCTTGAACGAGCGCCAGCTTGGGGCGATCCGCCAAAAGGTTGGAATTCTTTTCCAAGGCGGCGCGCTTTTTGATTCGATGACGGTGGAAGACAACATTGCATTTCCTTTGCGCGAAGCCGGCGAACGCGATGCGAAGATTTTGCACTCAAAAGTCGCGGAGATGCTTGAGGTGATGGAAATGGAGGGAGAGGAGGCCAAGATGCCGGAGAGTTTGAGTGGCGGAATGAAGAAACGGGTGGGTCTCGCGCGCGCCATCATTCGCCGACCTTCGTGCGTATTATACGACGAGCCGACGGCAGGGCTTGATCCTGTTGTGGCGGACAGCATCAATCGATTGATCCGCCGGTTGCAGCAACGCTTTGGAATGACCAGCGTCGTGGTTACCCACGATATGAAAAGCGCGTTCGATGTAGCTGATCGGATTGCGTACCTGCACGAAGGTCGCGTCTATTTTCACGGAACTGCGACTGAGCTTCAACAGTCGACTGATCCTCTCATTGAGGATTTCCTGCTCGGCCGATCTGACGGCAGGGGCGATTGACTCAATCGTCCTCGGCCGGTTGCGGTGAACCGCCGCTACCTTGCGAAAATCAGCAGTAAGACGACAATTAGCGTCTCAAATGAACCGGCACGAGCGAGGTTTGGAATTTAAAGTTGGTATTTTTGTTTTTGTGGGTTTGGCAATGTTAGGCGCGCTGCTGGTGCAATTCGGCAGGCTGGGAGAGGGTTTCAAGACATATTACGCTCTGACAGTTCGCTTCAACAATGCGAGCGGACTTTTGAAAGGCTCCGATGTCCTGCTCGCCGGCGCGAGAATTGGAAAGGTTGCCGGTGGTCCGCGGCTGGTTCGCGAAGGCGATGGCGTGGCTGTGCCGCTGAAAATTTATGATTACGTCAAGGTTCCAGAGGGCACCAAATTCACGGTTGGAAGCTCCGGACTGCTGGGCGATCGATTCGTTGTCGTTACGCCGCCGCCTGGACAACCGAAAGCGTACCTGACGCCGAATGCGTACATTAATGGAACGCGTGAGACCGGTATCGACGATCTCACACAGCAAGGCGGTGCTCTGGTAGGCGATCTCCGAACCACGGTGCAAAAGTTGAATCAGGAAACTTTGTCTGCACAGAACATGGAGAACTTGAAATCGAGCATGGAACATTTGAACCAGGCTACCAGCGCTCTGGCAGAATCCTCCAAGAAGTTGGATGGAGTCATCGAGCAGGCGGATTCGACAATGGCTTCGGCGAAAAAGGCAGCCGACAATTTGCAGAACGCTATTGCAGACACGCGCAAGGTGATTCGCAGCGCCGCACAAGGGAAAGGTTTGGTAGCGACGCTTCTGAACAATCAACAGTTGGCGGACGATCTGCACGCTCTGATCAGCAATTTGCGAGCGCACGGCGTCTTGTTTTATCGCGATACTGCCGCAACCGCTCAGCCAAAGCCGCCGGAGCAAACTAAACCGGTACGCCAAGCCCGGGGCCGTTGAGAACACGCCGTGCGGGTTGGATTTCTCTCGTAGCCGTATTCGTGGCCGACGGAAATGACGCCTGACGATTTTCGGAAAATGGCGCTCAGCTTTCCGGAGGCGGTTGAATCAGCACATATGAGCCATCCCGATTTTCGCGTGTGCGGGAAAATCTTTGCCACGCTTGGTTACCCCGATGACGATTCGGCTGTAGTAAAACTGACCCCGGCAGAACAAAAACATTTTGTCCACTCGGCTCCTGAGGTCTTCCGGGCCGTCAAAGGCGCATGGGGACGGCGGGGAGCGACGAACGTGCGTTTGGCAACGGGGAAGCTCGCCAAAGTCCGCGAGGCACTTGCTCTCGCTTGGCACAACGCCGCGCCGAAGCGCCTTGCGAAATCGGGACGGTGAGATTGTCCGAAATGGATTGCGCCACCTAGTCTGTTTCTGGTTCAATCGGATCGCATGATACGGCGATCGTTCTTAAAGCATCTTGCAGCGTTTCCATTTATCGCGGCCGCGGCGCCTGCGGCCGCTGGCGCAAGCGGGGCGAAACTAAAAATTCTAATGAAGAGTGCCTGGGGTTCCGACGACCCGACTAAAGCCGCCTTTCCATTTCTTCACGGCGATGCCCTTTCTGAAGCCGGTCACGAAGTTCAAATTTTTCTTCTCGGCGAAGCGGTATCGCTAATGCGAAAATCCGTGGCTAATGCTGTCGTTCCCGTTGGCTGGCCACCGTTATCGGAAGTTTTGAGTAAAATTGTGGCGAAGAAGATACCAATCTACGCATGTGGCGCATGCTCTCGCGCAAGAGGCGTCACTGAGGCAGATTTGGCCGAATACGGCGCAAAGTTTGGCAATCCCAAGATCTTTGTTTCACTGATAGAATGGGCGGATAAAGTAATCACCGAGTAGCCGTCCGATTCTTTTCAGGTTGTTTCGAGCAATCGTCGTCGAGCGTCCTGTTCGCTTAGGCCTTCGATGCAAATCACCTTGTGACGCGATCGTTGGCCGTGTTCCAGGATGATTGCGCTCTTAGGGATGTTCAACTTTTCAGCCAGAAAACAACGCAGAGCAGCATTCGCTTTTCCTTCCAACTGCTGGGGCGCGCAGTTTGATCTTAATCGCGTCGCCCTGCTCGCCAACGACTCTGTCGCTCTTCGCATTTGCAACGATGCGGAACCGTAGCGTAGCCACCGACGATTCGGAATAGTTCCTAACGCAAACCAATCGCTTTGCGGACACGTTGCATCACTTCATCGGCGATTTCGTTTGCGCGCTTTGCGCCTTTGGTGAGGACATTGTCGATGTAGGATTTGTCGCGCAGAATTTCTTCGCGGCGTTGACGCATCGGCGCGAAATATTCCCACAGTTTCTCGAACAGCTCTTTTTTGAAATCGCCGTAGCCGGTCCCACCTTTTTTGAATCGCTCTTTCATGTTCGCCAGTTCGTCTTTCGAAGCGAAGAGGGAGTAGAGCTGAACAATTGTCGATCTTTCCGGATCTTTCGGCGCTTCGACGGGGGTTGAGTCGGTCACGATGCTCATGACGCGTTTCCGCGTCTCTTTTTCATCACCGAAAATGTCGATGTTGTTTCCGTAGCTTTTGCTCATCTTCTGACCATCGAGACCGGGGACAACTTGCGTTTGGGGATTGATCCGTGGCTCGGGTAATTCAAAAACTTGGCCGAACGTTTCATTCATTTTCACGGCGAGATCGCGAGTCATTTCGATGTGCTGTTTTTGATCTTTGCCGACCGGCACGACGTCGCTGTCATAAATCAAAATGTCTGCCGCCATGAGCACCGGGTAATTGAATAGCCCAACTGTAGGGGCCATGCCGCGGGCGAGTTTGTCCTTGTAGGAGTGCGCGCGCTCCAGCAAACCCATTGGCGCCACCGTCGATAAAATCCACGCCAGCTCCGTGACCTGCGGCACGTCTGAATGCCGGAAAAGCGTTGCGCGCTCCGGATCAAGGCCACACGCCAAAAAATCGAGCGCCACGCGTCGGCTATTCGCGCGCAGGGTTTCCGGATCGCGCACAGTAGTGAGCGCATGATAATCGGCGATGAAATAAAGGGCTTCGCCCTCGGCTTGCAGCGCGATGGCAGGCCGCATCATGCCGAAGTAATTACCGATGTGCAAAGCGCCGCTGGGCTGAATGCCGGAGAGAATGCGCATGGGATTAATTAAATGACGAATGCCGAATGTCGAATGTCGAAAGAAATCCGACAGAACGACATTGTAGGATGTCTGTGTCAGTCCCGAAAGCATTCGGGATTCGCAGAAACGCCCGCGCCCGTAAGCCGTAGCGTCGAAGGGAATCATTGTGCGCATAAGCTAGCCACCTTTGGCGAAGCGACTCGTTATTTTCCTGACTTTCCTGCTGGCAAAGTTGCGCAGCAATCGTTAGATAAAAATGCGTCATGGTCGCCAACGCTTCCCAGCCCGTTTCCGTCGTCACCGGCGGGGCCGGCTTTCTGGGATCACATTTGACCGACCGCTTACTGGCGGAAGGTCATCGCGTCATCGCCATTGACAACCTAATCACGGGCAACACGGCGAATATTGGGCATCTCGCGGGGAACGAGAAATTCCGGTTCATCAAACACAACGTTTCGAATTTCATTTTTTTGCCGGAAGAAAAAATAGATTATGTTTTTCACTTTGCCTCACCGGCCAGTCCGATTGATTACTTGGAATTGCCGATTCCCACGCTCAAAGTTGGCGCCCTCGGCACGCACAACACGCTCGGTTTGGCCAAGGACAAAAAAGCTTCGTTCATTCTCGCATCGACCTCGGAGGTGTACGGTGATCCTCTCGAGCATCCGCAAAAAGAAGATTACTGGGGCAACGTCAACCCGATTGGACCGCGCGGTGTTTACGATGAAGCAAAGCGTTTCGCCGAAGCAATCACGATGGCGTATCACCGCTATCACAGAGTGGACACAAAAATCGTGCGCATCTTTAATACATACGGTCCGCGAATGCGGTTGCGCGACGGTCGCGTGGTCCCGGCGTTTATCGGGCAGGCACTGAGTGGCCGGCCGCTGACGGTTTTTGGCGATGGCTCGCAAACGCGTTCGTTTTGTTACGTGTCCGATTTGATCGATGGAATTTTCAAGCTGGCCATGAGCAGTTTTCACGAGCCGGTCAACCTGGGTAATCCGCGCGAGATGACAATCAAACAGTTCGCCGACGAAATTATTCGCATCACGGGAACAAAGTCCGCAATCGAATACAAACCGCTGCCAGTGGACGACCCGAAGGTGCGCCAACCGGATATCGCTCGCGCGAAGGAGGTCCTCGGCTGGGAGCCGCGCGTGGGATTCGAAGAGGGAATCAGAAAAACGATCGAGTATTTTAGAGAGCCGTTAAAGCGCTGATCCGCCTTCGCGCAAGGCTACGGCGCGACAACAGCGGTTCGGCCGGGTAAAAAATTTACTGGCGCTTGTGGCGATTTGGTTGTGAATTGTGGCATGATCAGGCGCGGGGTTTCCGTCGCGGTGGGGTTACTCGGTGTTTGCTTTGCAGTTGCAGCGCAACAAGCGAATTGGCCTGGAGCAACACAAAACGATCACACTTCTGCGCTGAGTCTCTATAAATCGGACATTTTCAGCGCGAAGGATAGTTCCCTTCTATTTCATAAGGGTCCGCTGCACACCTGGTCGGACGGCGGCCGACTGGCGAGCAACAACGCATTAGCCGAGATCGGCATGGCGTCGCTTGATCTGTTTCCGGTTGCGAATGTACCCCCGAATGCTTCCGGAGTCGCGACGGCAAAGAAAGCAAGCGCGATTACTGATTCTCCACCCGGAGCTTTCGGGCCCGATGGCAAGGATTTGCCCGGAATGACGATGTCGCCTGCCGATCAGGTTTATTCCGGCGGTGAAGTGGGCATTTTATACGGTCAATGGACGGGCAAAGGCGGCGGCGATCTCATGCAGAGCTATATTCTCGGCACCGTCGGCAATGACAAATTTCAGATCTCAGCTGGCGCTGCATATGAAGAGTCGAGTGGACACTCAGCGCGGTATCACTCATACGTTTTTCCAAGATAAGGTCTGCACTTTAGCGCTGGCCCGGAGCCGCACCGGTGAGTGAAAGTCCTTGAGAATTCGAAGCGGCGGGAGTCGCCGCGGCGACCTGCACTCTCCCGCAGTTGCGGGATGGCCGTCGTTGCCGGCATTGTTACGGTAAGCGAGAAGCCCAAGTCCGAAATTCCAACGAATTTCGAATTCTAATAGTCAAAACAGACCGAGTGTTACCGAGTTGCCTTGAGATTTGCGTCTTGAAATTTAGTTTCGCATTTCGTAATTCGGCTTTAGAGCTTTAGCCCATGGCCGCACCGGCGCGTCTTATTACTCTCAATATCGGGTCCCAAACCATCGGTCTGGCGGAATTTCGAGTAGTCCATGGGCGGCTGGTCTTGGTGAATTATCGCTTCCGCGAAACGCCGCTTGATCCTGCAACTGGGGAACGTCGTGACGCCCACGCTGCCTTGTATGAAACGGCGGTGGCGTTACGCGAGATGATGCATGAAATGCACATTCATGGGGCGCCCGTAAACTACGCAGTGCCCGCGCAATCGGTTTTTGCGCGCTTTGTCAAACTGCCGGCACTCGAAGCGGAAAAGATCGACAAGATCATCTCATTTGAGGCGCAACAAAATGTTCCGTTCCCCATCGACCAGGTGGTTTGGGATTACCAGCTCGTGGGAGGCGGTATGGGCGAACAAATTCAGGTCGTCGTTGTCGCGATCAAGCGCGATCTACTCGACGAAATCAATAACGCCGTGGAAGATACCGGCCTGCGGACCTGCATTATCGATGTGGCGTCCATGGGCCTCTACAACGCATTTTGTTACAACTACACCGATCTAAACGGTTGCTCGCTGCTGGTGGATATTGGCGCGCGCACGACAAACGTTCTCTTCATCGAGGCCGGAAGAATTTTCCTGCGCAGTGTTCCGCTGGGCGGCAGTACAATCACCACCGCGATTGCGCGTGAATTTAACGAATCCTTCGCCGCTGCGGAAGCTCGAAGGAAACGGGACGGCTTCGTTGCTTTAGGTGGCGCTGCGGAACCTGCCGATCCAGACGTCGGCCGCGTCTCGAAGATAGTCCGCAGCACTATGACTCGGCTGCACGCCGAGTTGATGCGTTCCATCACCCATTATCATGCACAGCAGCAGGGTAATCGCCCGGCGCGCATCTTCCTTTGTGGCGGCGCTGCAGGCATCCCCAACATGTGCGAGTTCTTCCACGAAAAGTTCGAGTTGCCGATCGAGTTTTTTAATCCACTTCAAAAAGTGAGCGTGTCGGCATCGGCGCGGGAGACGGCGCATCCCGGGCATCTGTTTGGGGAATTGGTGGGTCTGGCGCTGCGCAGCGTGACCGTTTGTCCAATGGAGCTAAATTTGCTTCCGGCCAGCGTCATTCAGAGACAAGACTTGGAAAAACATCGGCCATTTTTCATCGCTGCGGCGGCATGCATTCTCCTCGCACTGCTGGGCTGGTCGGCTTACTACACGCGGGCCGCCCACGTCGCGCAGCAAACTGCGCAGGCAATGCAGCAGAAGAACGACAGCATGCACGTGGCGGAAGGGCAGCTTGATAAGCTTAAAAAGCAAATCAGCGCGTTGGACAACATCGCGACTCCGCTCATCACCGCGGTAAGCGATCGCAACTTTTGGCCACAAATTCTCGAAGACTTGAACATCCGTTTGCCGGAAGCAGACATCTGGATCACCGAGCTTGCCGCGACTTCTGGTGGAAAACTGCTGGGCGCACCCGAAAAACGGGCTGGAGAAATTGCGCCAACTCCTCCGCCAACCGTTCCTCCCGCATCGACAGCGAAAGCTGCGGCCGGCGCCGGAAAGTCGATCGACGGCATCATGGTGCGGGGGCTCTACCTCTACAATCCTAAACAGCAGGAAATCGTCGTCGATTACCTTCGCAATCTGGCGAATTCGCCGTTTTTTGTTGTCAATGCCAAAACTCCGGAGCGCGTGATCAAATCCAATTCCGTTCCCAACGACACGGAGTGGGCCTTCCCCTATGAAATTCAGCTCACCCTGCGCAAGCCTGTGAAACTGCCATGAAGTGGTTCCAGCAAAATCGCGCCTTCGGCACGTTTCTGATTGGTTTTGGAATTTGCGCGTTGCTCGCCATGGCACTGCTTTACTGGAGGTGGAGCGCCTGGAGTGACTCAAAAAAAGCGTTCGACCAGGTGGCGACGGAACGGAACCGGCTGGAGCATCTCGATCCGTTTCCCAACGACGCCAATTACCGGAAACTGCAGGATTACGTCGGGAATTACAGCGTCACACTAGACAAATTTAAAGAAGCCCTGAAAACCGACGTCGTCCCTGCGCCGCCACTTGCGCCCAATGAATTTCAATCGCGCTTGCGCCTCGTGACCATCGCGACACTGGACAGAGCGCGCGCGAACAATGTGAAGTTGCCGGACAAATTTCAGCTCGGTTTCGACGAATTTACCATGATCATGCCTGCTACAGCCGTCACGCCGTTGCTTGGACAGGAGCTTACCCAAATCCAGAAGCTCATGAACATTTTGCTCGATGCGAAGGTGGACAGCGTCACGGCGCTTCACCGCGCGCGTTTGCCCGAGGAACCCGGGGCTTCACCGACTCCGACACCGTCTCCAACTACCGGAGGAAGAGTAGGAGTAGTGAAGCGCAGTGGCACGCCTGTGCCAACGTTGATCGAGCGCAATATTGTCGATGTCACTTTTAAAGCGGCACCCTCGGCAGCGCGGAAAGTCTTAAATGAAATCGCAAGTTCCCCCGGACAATTTTTTATCATTCGGACGGTGTACGTGCACAACGAGAAAGACAAAGGTCCGTCGCGCGAAAAAATGGCAGCGCCAACACCGGTCGAAAGAGGGCAGGCGAATCCGGCGCAGCCCGGTGCCGCCGCTCCGCTGAATTTCATCGTGGGCAACGAGCACATCGAAGTTTCAGCCACGATCGAAATGCTGCGATTTGCATTTTAGCGGTAGCCACGAATGGACACGAATAAACACAAATAAGAAAGGACAGATCTGCCCGCGAATGACCCAGCCTTCGCACGCTACGGCGCGGCAAGCGCGAATTAACGCGAATCATTTTCTTTTGCCGGATTTTTCTTTCGCGTCGATTGGCGTGGTTCGCGGGCTTCTTCCTTTGTCATTCTTTCGGCATTCGGCATTCGGATTTCGTCATTTTATTGGTGTCCATTCGTGTTCATTCGTGGTTAATGATTAGCCGTGGCAAAGGTTTTCGACTGGATTAAAGCGCATTATGATCGCGTCGCGCTGATTGCGGCGGCGATCTTCCTTTTCATTTCCGCGATCTCCATTTGGTGGAGCGCCATCCAGTTCGGCAACCGGCTCGTGAGCCCGCAGCCGTCTCGCGCAAAAACTGCCTCGCAGCCCGCCGTGGCGGTGGAACTTGATCGCGCGGCGGAGCAACTCGAGCATCCGGCACAATGGAAAGCCAGCACGCGCTCGGGGCTTTTCGTTCCGGAAAGACATTTCATCGGCGCGGACGGCCTGCCGGCCACGCTGCAAAACACCCAGGTGCACCCCCCGGTCCCCAATGATTGGTTCGAAAAATACCGCTTGCCCATCGAAGACGCCGACGTTCTCGATCAGGACCCCGACAAAGACGGGTTCACCAATCTCGACGAGTGGCAGGGGAACACCGATCCCACGAATAAAGATTCACACCCGGATTACATCACGAAACTGCATTTGGTGTCCGCGACTGAGGAATCGTTCCCATACATGTTTTCATCACGGACTCAGAAAACATTCGGCATCAACAGCATCGACCTGAGCGAGCCGACTCAATTCTTGAAGGTCGGCGAGATCGTCCGCGGTACCGACTTTAAGATCGTCAACTTTACTGAAAAAAGCGCACGCAGTCAGTACGGCACAAATGATGATGTATCGGAGCTGCTCCTCGAACATCAGCAGACCCACGCGCAGGTCACGCTGGTGAAGGGGAAAGTCGCCACCTCGCCGCAATCCGTGGCCACGTTCGTTTATACCTGGGGCGGGCGTCGGGAATTCGAAGTGAGAAAAGATCAGGAATTTTCCTTGAAGCCGGTAGAAGAGATCAAGTACAAGCTCGTCAATGTGCAGCCGGACAAGGCCGTAATCGTGAATACGCAACAACCAGATGCGCCGATCGAGATCGGCTTCGCCGCGCCGTGAAAATCTTTCAACCACGAATGAACAAGAACACGAATTACTGCAGAAACCACGGATTACACGGATATCACAGATAGACTGATTTACCGGGAACTCTTTCCCGATCCGTGTCATCCGCGGTTGTCGGACTTCTTTGCGGTGGAAAAATGATTGTTTCAGCGACGGTGCCTTGGACTGCAGCGACATGTCGCCGCTTTTAAAAGCGCGGACATGTCCGCGCATTCCGAAATGTCATCCGTGTGATCCGTGGTTCCCCTCTTCTTCCACATTCGTGTCCATTCGTGGTTAGCCCCAAAAAACGCAACAACCGGATGCGCCAATCGAGATCGGCTTCGCCGCTCCGTAAGTTCACCCCAGAGGATAGGGAGAACACAAAGATTGATCGTCCGCAGATTGCGCGGATTTGCGCAGATTCGTCATTCGTGCTTCGTCATTCGGCATGCGGATTTCGTCATTCTCTGAACGTCCGTGTCATCCGTGTGATCCGTGGTATCCGTCGTTCCCCTCTTCTTCCACATTCGTGTCCATTCGCCTGGCACGCCGTAGCCTTGCGCGAAGGCGGGTCGTTAGCCCCAAAAAATCGTAAGAATTTTGCTTGCACCCGGGGGAGCAAATCAAATACAAGCTCGTAAATGTGCAGCTAGAAAGATCGTCTATGAAAAAAATTCCACACACCCTTGGAAACCTTGAACAGAAGGAAACGAAGTTAACGAACGTCAGTTTCGTCGGCGCGGTGCCTCAGATCTTGATTTCCTTTGTTGCCTCCTGTTTCACTCTTATCTGCTTCTCCTTCATTTGCGCGACGAGCTTTGCGCAAACCCCGGACAGCGTCGCGGAGCGCGAAGTGCAGCGGCGTCAGGCTACCATACCACAGGGCGAAGCTGCCCTGGCGCGCGGCAAGTCCGCGATGAAAGCGAAAAATTACACGCTCGCGCACGAAGAATTCAGGACGGCCCTGAGTTATCTACCCGATGCAGTCGTCTCGGGAAAAGCGCACGACCAAGCTGTCGATGGCTTCTGCAAAAGCGGCGTAGCGTTAGCCGAAGCGCGCATCGCTGAGGGAAGAAACGCCGATGCCGAGGCGATCCTAAGCGAGATTTTAAGCGATCGCTATGATCCAAAATACCGTCCGGCGCACCTACTTTACACGCGCCTGCGTCAGCCGGGTTCCTTCGACAAGGGTTCCTTCGACAAAACAGTTAGGACTGTCAACGAAGCAGAAGTCGACTGTGCGGGAAAACCAGCGCTGCCATTCCCTGAGCGGGTGGAGAGAGTGAAAGAATTGCTCGCCGACGCCGACAGCGCTTTTCAATCCGGCCGGTACGATCTGGCGATGAAACGATACGATCAAGTCTTGTGTCTTGATCCGTACAACACTGCGGCCCGTCGCGGCCAGGAAAAAATCGACAACACCAAGTATCAGTACGGCGAAGAAGCGTACAACGAGACGCGAGCTCGCCACCTGTGGAAGGTGGAGGAAGCCTGGCAACAACCCGTCAGGAAATATGGTGCGACAGGCGCGCCAAGCGCAGTTGGTGCGCAAAGAGAGCTTGGTGGAACGGCTCTGGTTAGCAAGAAGCTAAGCAGCATCATCATTCCGCACATTGAATTTCGCGACGCGACTATTCGCGAGGCAATCGAGGTTCTTCGGGAACAAGCCGCCGAGAACGACACAGGGCCGGAAGGTCAGAGGGGCGTGAACATTGTGCTGCGACTTGTATCTCTCGGACAAATTGCTCCTCCTTCGATGCCCGCCGTAGCACCCGCGCTGCCAAATGGCACCGGTAATCCGGCAGCGGGTGGTGGTGCTCCGCCGTGCTGGTGCTCCCGCTGCGTGGGCCCGGTACCGCACCGGGCCAGGCAGGTCCTGGTGGAACGCCAATTCCCGCACCTCCAGCGGGCCCTGCGGCCGCGCGCATTACCGTTACGCTCGACAATATTCCGCTGGGTGAAGCGCTCCGCTACATCGCGAATCAAGCAGGATTGAAGGTAAAAGTAGAACCGTATGCCGTATCGGTTATTCCTCTCTCGGAGCAAAGCAATGATCTGATCACGAAGCGGTATCACGTGCCACCGGAATTCTTCGGCGGTCCATTGGACGTGGGTTACTATCTTACTCAGTCCCTCAGCGGCGGCCAGCAAGGTCAAACTGGTAACTCATACAGCCAGCCTCCCGTTTCGACCAAGATTGCCGAACAGGAGCAATATGTCGCAGCTACGAGCAGTCAATACACTGCTGCCAGCCAGGCGCAAGGAACTGTGGGGGGATATACGGGCGCGCAGCAGTCTGCACTTACACAAAATCCGGGAGGAACTGGAACATCGACCTACAGGCAGTCCCTGAATAACGATCGTCAACTTGTCGGCAGAGCTGACGCCAGAACGATGTTGGAGAGCATGGGTGTTGCGTTTCCTCCTGGCGCAAACGCCACTTTTTGGCCGCACAGCGGGACGCTGATTGTTCGCAACACACAGGACAATTTGGATTTCGTGGATGCATTGGTCGATCAGGCAAATATTTCGCAGCCGAAACAGGTTGCGATCGAATCAAAATTTGTCGAGATCAACCAGAACAATCTCAAGGAACTCGGTTTCGATTGGTTGCTCGGCCCGTTTAGCCTCAACGGGAAGGTCTTCGGTTCAGGCGGGACTGCGGGAAATGCCGCACCGGTAAATGGGGTGAATTATCCTTTCGTTGATCCTGTCACGGGACAGCCCATCGGACAAAATCCTGTAACGGCACGGAAACCGCAGCGGCAATTTCGCAATCAGCGCGAACGCGCTCGACGCGCTTTTACTGCCAGGTCTGGGACAAACAGCTGGCGTCGCCCCGGGAATTTTTGGATTGGCTGGAGTATTCACCAATCCACAATTTCAGGTTGTGATCCGCGCGTTGAATCAGAAGAAAGGCATCGATCTGTTGTCCGCGCCCAGTGTCACTACTAAGAGCGGACAGCGCGCCATCATCGAAGTCGTCAGAGAATTTCGTTACCCGAAAACATACACTCAGCCGCAGGTTCCATCGATCAGCAGTACCAAAGCACGACGCTCGTGGACCGGACCAGTGCCTGTGGTCGTTACGCCAACGACGCCTCAGGATTGGGAAACGCGCAACACCGGCGTGACTCTGGAAGTGGAACCTGTAGTGGGAGGCGATGCGACAACCATAGATCTGAACCTGATTCCGCAGGTCGTGGAGTTCGAAGGCTTCATCAATTATGGCAGCCCGATCAACGCAATCGGTGTCAATACCATTGGCGGTGTCCTTTCAACATCTGTGCCCGTCGAGCTTACCCCCAATGTGATTAACCAGCCGGTATTCAGCACTCGCAAAGTAACGACGAGCGTTAGCGTTTATGACGGCCAAACGGTGGTGCTGGGCGGGCTGATGCGTGAAGACGTGCAGAAGACCGAGGATAAGGTTCCCATCCTGGGGGACATTCCGCTCGTCGGCCGCGCCTTTCGCACCAATGTGGAGCAGCACACTAAAAAGAACCTGGTCATGTTCGTTACCGCGCGCATCATCACGCCCGCAGGTGTGCCGTTGAACGAAGAGGAAGAAGAAGGCTTGCTGTCGCCGGAGTTACCCGAAGTACCGGCCTACAAGAAGTAACTGCCGGATGACGCGGATAGCGCGGATCTTGTAGGGCGTTTGACTCGTTCGCTCCCGCTCACTCGGCCTCCGGCCTTCCCGTCTATGTCGCTCGGCACCCGCCGGCTCCGTTGTGCCAGTCCCGAATGCATTCGGGATTCGCAGAGCGGAGCCGCGTGGACGCGAGCGACACGCTCGAAGGGCGAAGCTCGCGGGAGCGAGCGAGTCAAACGCCCTACAATCTTCGCGTACTCGTGACAAGATGTCGGTGTTCCGCCGCTTTGGTTACCAGGCAAGCCGCTCGACATTTTTCACCCTGTCGAAATGGACGTCACGACTAACGATTGCATGCGGTGCTGTTCGTTACCCATATTTCCATATTTCTTGAGGTGTTACTGCCCGACCAGGCTCCAGCCGCCCGGAAGAGTCGGGCCAAATGCAGTGCTGACGAAAACGTTGTTGTTCATATACCAGATGGCTGTTTGACTGGCGCCGGCATTACGGAGAACCCAATCCGGGTGGCCGTCGCCGTTAAAGTCGCCTACGGTAGCCCGGCCAGCCAACCTAGGTGTTGGGGTGGGCATTTGCTAGACATTGCATCTGCTGCTGCTTTGCCGCCACGTGAGTAGGCGAATGTTACCAGCGCCACAACACTAAGAATCCCAAAAAGGGTCCGCAAAGTTCTCATCAATTTCCTCCGTGAACTCTCTCTCAAGGAACAGCTTTAAGGTTTATTCACAACCACTTTGGCTGCCGGATTATTCATTTCGAGCTGGGTATTCGCTTTTTGGATTTGCGCAGTGTTCTCTTTCAGTTGGGCTGTGAGCGATCTCTATTTGTTGCTGTTGCTGCGTGATGGTTGCTTGCATGCTCTCAAATGTGCGCTCGAGCATGGCTTGCTTGGCGGCGTCGGGAATGGCTTGGGGCCGGATGCTGCCTTTGGGCGAAAATCCACCAGGGTCGGGTCCGTCCATGGTGAACGTGCCCAATCTTCCATCGGAATCGACCATCACGATAGCGGCCGTCGCGGCGGAAACCGGCGCACCGGAGATATTGTCGATAGTGCACCTGTCACTGACCTGGCCAAAAACACTGTGCACACCAGAGTGGTGACCGATGATGATATTGTTACCGGCGGTGGTGATACCAGACCCAGCCATGCTGCCTAGGGCAACGTGATCGCTCGTGGTTACGCTGCTCTGGAGCGCGAGATTGCCGATGGCCGTGTTGTCGTTTCCGTGGTGTTGGCAGAGCGCTTCCCAACCTATGGGCCGTGTTGGAGCCGCCGGTGGTATTGTTCATGAGCGCAAAGTAACCAGTGGCAGTGTTGGAGTCACCGCTGTCGTTAAAGACGAGCGCATCAGTTCCAACGGCCGTGTTTTGTGTGCCGCTGGTGTTGAGCAACAAGGCTGCCGCGCCGACCGCGGTATTGGAATCCGCGTTGTTTAGCGCCAGCGCTCCAGCGCCAACACCGGTGTTAAAGCTGCCGGTGGTATTCAAAAAGAGCGTACGCCAACCGAGCGCTGTATTTCCAGCGCCGGTGGTGAGAAGACTAAGCGCATCGCACCCTTCCGCTGTCGTGAAATTGGGATAGCACCCGTCCGGTGTAGGATTGACCGCCCGCGCTCCTGGTAAAAGCGCAAAGCAGGCTAACACCGGCAGGATGGTCAGCAATATCGTGCTTCGATTTTTCATCTTTTTTAATTTCCTTTCGTTGTTTTGAATAGTTTTAAGGTTCGTTCACAATCACTTTGGCCACCGGCTTATTCATTTCGAGTTGGGCGTTCACTTTCTGGATTTGCGCAGCCTGCTCTTTAAGCTGGGCTGTGAGCGTCTCTATTTGTTGCTGTTGCTGCGTGACCGTTGCCCGCAAGTTCTGAACTTTGAGATTGAACATGGCTTGCTTGGCGGCGTCGGGAATGGCTTGGGGCCGAATGCTGCCTTTGGGCGAAAATCCACCAGGGTCGGGTCCGTCCATGGTGAACGTGCCCAATCTTCCATCGGAATCGACCATCACGATAGCGGCCGTCGCGGCGGAAACCGGCGCACCGGAGATATTGTCGATAGTGCACCTGTCACTGACCTGGCCAAAAACACTGTGCACACCAGAGTGGTGACCGATGATGATATTGTTACCGGCGGTGGTGATACCAGACCCAGCCATGCTGCCTAGGGCAACGTGATCGCTCGTGGTTACGCTGCTCTGGAGCGCGATTACCGATGGCTGTGTTGTTGTTTCCGCTGGTGTGGCATGAGCGCTTCCCAACCAGGGCCGTGTTGGAGCCGCCGGTGGTATTGTTCATGAGCGCAAAGTAACCAGTGGCAGTGTTGGAGTCACCGCTGTCGTTAAAGACGAGTGCATCAGTTCCAACGGCCGTGTTTTGTGTGCCGCTGGTGTTGAGCAACAAGGCTGCCGCGCCGACCGCGGTATTGGAATCCGCGTTGTTTAGCGCCAGCGCTCCAGCGCCAACACCGGTATTGAAATTGTCGGTGCGTATCGGCAAAGAGCGCACGCCAACCGAGCGCTGTATTTCCAGAGCCGGTAGTGAGAAAACTAAGCGCATCGCACCCTTCCGCTGTCGTGAAATTGGGATAGCACCCATCCGGAGTAGGGATTGGTGTTGGCGGTGGGCGTAGGTGTGGCGTGGGCGTAGGCGTGGGCGTAGACACCGTGCAGGTCGGGCAGTTGAATTGAATCCGATCGAAATCCGGGGCCCAGTCACCAGTGATCGGATTGTAGAACTCAAGCGTGTTATCGCTGCCGGTGTTCAAAGTGACCGTTACCTGTATTGACCCCAGAGTCTGAAACGAGCCAGTGGACGGAAAGCTCACAGGCATTCCTGGACCGCCGTTCACGCTCAGAAGGGCGTAGCGCACCGCGTCTCCGTTGAGGTAGCAGATCGTCATGGTGTGAGGGCCCGGTGCGACAGCACCAACACTATTGAACTGGAGAGTACCAGAGTTGCTGCCGACGTAGCCTACCTTTTCTCCACCGGAGCACGTCGGGCAGCTTAGAACCACGGCGCCTCCCGCCAGCGTGTTCGCCGACTCCGCTTCATCCGATATACACGATCCCGGTGACGGGGTTGAGCTCGCCGTTGCACTCGGCGTTGCCGTCGCAATGGGACTTGGCGTCCCCGTCGGTGTTGAACTCGGCGTTGCCGTCGGAGTGGGACTTGGCGTCCCCGTCGATGTTGAACTCGGCGTTGCCGTCGGAGTGGGACTTGGCGTCCCCGTCGGAGTGGGACTTGGCGTCCCCGTCGACGTTGGCGTCGGCGTGGGAGTAGGTCCACCAGGGCTCACCGGCACACAACCTGAGAACTCGGACGTATTGCCGCTCGGGGCAGTGGCGGTTGCGGTTATAACATGACCCGACTGGACGTTGACCTCAAAAGTAATAGTCATTGGCGCAGTACAATCGCCATTAGTCGTTATGTTCGCCGCGCCAATGAAAACTTCTCCCGAACCATTGCCCGACGGGTGGCACTGAGGATTATCAAAAAACTCGATTCTGAAGGTCGTATTTGGCGCGCTGTTCAAGCTTCCCTGAATCGTCGTGCTACCAGTACCACTCGTCGCCGAGGTAAGGATCGGATAATTTTGCAAGTCGTTTGGACCGACGTCGGTATCGCAGTCGTCATTGTCTGTGATGCCGCACGGCCCGTCAAAGACGAGGGTCAAATCGATTCCGAGACCGCCGTTGGAAAAAATGGAATTACCCAGGATGCGGTTGCCGATTGCACGGCTGCCACTCACAATTATTCCTGCCTGATGTACGTCGCATAACGTGCCATTGAAGGCGATGATGTTACCTGCGCCCGCCTCCGTGCCGCCTACGGTAGAGCCCGGAGTGTCAACAATACTGATGCCCGCCGCATTTCCCAACGGTTGCGTGCCTGTAATGTCGGCCCCAATGGTGTTGCCCTTGACGATAGTTCCAACGAAAATCACTAAACCAGCGGTGCCATTACCAGAGATGAGATTGCCCGGCGGAGCGCCGGGAGTGGATGTTAGCCCGCCGATGGTGGCGCCACTGCTACTCACGCCTACGTCCAAATTGGGCACAGCGATCGTTCCCGTCAGATCCGTACCAATGAAGTTGCCTTCTACCATACCGCTGCCAACTAACTCGATTCCGCGGTTGTTACCCGAAATCACATTGCCCGCGGCAGCAGTATCTCCGCCGATGAGGTTAGGACCGATGCTGCTAACTCCTCGCTGCGTATTTTGGATGGCCATAGTGCCGGTGACATCGGTGCCAATGAAGTTACCTTGCACGAAATTGTTGCCTCCTTCCAACATAACGCCGTCTCCAATATTTCCCGAGATCAGGTTGCGGGCTTCCGGCGTCGTGCCACCAATCGTATTATTCACACCTAAAAAGAGAACTATCCCGCCAATACCAGACGCGCCATTCGGCAGCGCCGCTGTCCCGCTGGTATTGGTGCCGATAAAGTTTCCTTCGATTACGCCGTCATTAGCAGCAAAGGTAGGACCGATCTCGATCGCATCCCCCGGAAACTGGTTGATCACCAGGCCGCGCACACCACATTGGTTCACCTGAATGCGGAGGCCGCTGGTGTTGGGTGGCGCCATTGCGCCACTGAGCTCGATCAGTATTACCGCGTTATCCCCCTGACCGGGTGGGTTCGTGTTCGGACTCGAT
Source organism: uncultured Verrucomicrobiae bacterium (assembly GCA_963725505.1). Classification (GTDB taxonomy): domain Bacteria; phylum Verrucomicrobiota; class Verrucomicrobiia; order Chthoniobacterales; family UBA10450; genus Udaeobacter. The sequence goes on from CAVRYN010000015.1 coordinate 80,058, forward strand.
CCCGGCTGCGTGTAGCCATCAATCATCAACGGTTGGGTGATGTCGGGTAGCGGCGTAGCGGGCATGATGGTATTCACGCCGGAGCTCGGAATGTTGAACGCGATCAGGTTCGCCGTGCCGGGCGGCGGCGGGGGGCTCCCGTTTGAATCGAGAATTGCCTGACGCAATGAGCCCGGGCCGATGTCGTTGGTATTTGTGACCATGAAAACGGGGATGCTCACCGGGTTCATACCGCTCGCCAGTTCATGCACAATTTCCCAACGGTCAGCGGTGACGAGCGGAATTGGTTGGGTTGCAAAGTTGGTTGCGCTCGGCTTCGCGGCTCCGCGACTGCGGGATTGCGCCACCGCGAATGGGATCGCGCAAATGGGGAGAAGTGAAAGCAGAATGAGCGCGCTCCGGAGAAGGTGCGCTTTAACGGAAGGATGAATTTCTTGTTTTTTCACGTCGCATGAACGCGTGCGTACATCATCGGGCGACACCCTTTTGCCGCGAAACGCTAAATTGCGTCAAGACTTTTTTGAAAATCTTGGAAATTCCTCTCGGGGGCAATGGCCTCGCTGATTCGCCGGCCTATAAGAGGTAACCACGAATTCACACGAATAGACACGAATCAAAGAGGGACAACCACAGATTACATGTCAGCGATGATTACTCAGCACTTTACGTACTGCTCTGCGCTTAGGCCATTCCTAGCGCTGCCAACGTTGGTTCGTCTATTGCCGATGTCAGCGTAAAGGCCGTGATCGCGCTGGTAATTGGCAATCGCGTCCTGGGTGGCCGGCTCCAATAGACCGTTGATCGGGCCGTCGTAGTAGCCTAGTTGCTTGTAACGCGGCCTGAACATTTGCAATAACCTGGTCAGGCTCTAAGCATTGTTAGGCGAGTAAATTGGGCCGTTGTAACGGAAATCGCTTGCAGACGATGGTAACCCCACGCTGGATACCAGTAATTGGCGCGCCAGAAATACCATCCGCCTGAGATCAAGAACGATACGCGGGCAATGATGTCCTCCACTGTACCGTCGTCGTGCCATTCGTGGGCGATAATCGCGGAAGGCCGCGTATTTTTGGTTGGTCCAAGTTTCGCTCCCCTGGATGCGGCCAGTCCCTTCAAATTTCACACCCGCGATC
>CAVRYN010000016.1:0-20412 GCA_963725505.1 uncultured Verrucomicrobiae bacterium
CCGCTTCGCCAGCAGCGTCCGCGAAACCATAAGAGCGGCGCTCGCGTAAACTGCGCTGCGATTGAAGCGGGTCAGGTTGCTTTCACGAAGAAGCGGCAGGTTCCGATTCTTCTTGCGTGTCCGATCGCGGTTGGCGCGTTACTTACGGCCTTCCAGCGATCCATGCCGCGAAGACAAAGCAGATGGTAATGACGCCAGAAAAGATCATCGGCACCACAAAGAAGTATTTCCAGCTCAAGAATGTAACGAGAACGAAGCACGCCGCGAGTCCCCATGTGACGATTGGCATCACCAATAAAGACTCCTTGGGCCAGCTTCCGAGTTGCCACGATAGCACTGCGACGAAGACCAGAAGCACTGTGACGAAGAGCCCGAAGCCAGTATAAAAGTCCCAATAGGTCCGATTTAACCCTTGAACGTCGAAGTGGGTCGATCGCAACGCTCCGATAATCGAATCTACTCCCCAACGAGGGTCAACCCGTCGAAAGCCCAGTGTATGTCCCAGCGCGAAGAGAATTAGCAGGACGGACGCAATACGGTAGAGCAGGGACGCTTTCATACAAAGATTAAGGATTCTGCGCGCGATCTTAGCGGCCAATCATGGACGACTCAAGCTAGATCCAACAAACCTCTGATTTTCGGCTTCGCTAGCTGACACCTGATGGCTTCTGCTGCAGCAGCCATAAACCGGGCTGCAAAAAATTGGCATGATCGCCGGCCGCATTCGCAAGATGTGAATTTTTCTGGCGAATTAATTGTTGGCGATTCGCTCAAGAAACGTTTGAATCGATTCGATGCGCCGGCCCCATCACGTCTCGTCGCGCGAGATCGAACGGAAATTTTTGATCAAGGGATTGCCTTTGGAGATCTTGCGCTCACGGCATTTCCGAATCGCGCAGGGCTATCTGGCGAACGAACCTGGCGGGCGGCACGTCCGGTTGCGGAAAAAAAGAAAAACAGCTTTCCTTACGTTCAAGGTCGGACGGGCGGCGGCGAGGGAAGAACGCGAAATCCGGTTGGGCCCGAAGCAATTTGCCACGCTTTGGCCGGCTACGGCGGGGCGGCGACTGAGCAAAACCCGCTACGAAATTCCGTGGAAAAATCTTACGATTGAGATCGACATTTATCACGGCAGCAATCATGGTTTGATGGTGGCGGAAGTGGAATTTCCAAGCCACGCGAGTTGCCAACAATTCAAACCGCCGCGCTGGTTTGGGCGTGAAATCACCGGCGAAAAACGTTACAGCAATGTGAGACTGGCCCGCGAATGAATCAGCCATGAGCTATCAATTGAAGCATCGCGAAACTCTGGGCGAGAACCTCCGTCGGATTTGCCGACAACAGATCGAAGAAGCGATCGCCATTGCCAAAGGCGAGAAAAAGCCCAACGACACGCCGGTGCACGAAACCCGAAAACATTTGAAAAAAACGCGTGCGGCCCTGCGGCTGGTGTGCAAGGAAATCGGACGCGGCTTGTTTAAGCAACAAGACCGTTGCCTGCGCGATGTCGGGCGGCAGACTTCGGAAATCCGTGATGCGGAAGTGCGTTTGCAGACTGTGCGGCAACTTCAGGAAGTCACCCAACGCCATGGCCGGAGCACCTACGGAAAACTCGAAGCGATGCTTACCATGGAACTGGAAAATTTCATGGCTGCGTTTGCGGAGTGGCAAACACAGGCGGTCCCTCTGTTGGAGCAGGCGGGTTCAGCCATCGATCACTGGAGCCTCGACCAATTTAGCTGTAAGCAGCTCCGCGGCGCTGCGCAGGCAAGCTATAAGCAGGCCCGGCAAGCGCTCGCCAAAGCAACAGCAAATCCGACCACCGAAAATTTTCACGCGTTCAGGACCAAAGCGAAAACACTTTGGTATCAATTACGCATCCTCCGCCCGATCAACCCGGTTGTTTTAAAGACCCTGAGCGACGACCTGAGTTCGTTAGGCGATCTACTCGGTCGTGCGCACGACTTGAGTTTTCTCGGCGAGAGATTGCGGAGCGAACATGGAAAATCGGAATGGCAGCGCGAGGGTCACAGGCTCCTCGCCGTGATTGAAGTCAGCCAGAGCGATCTGCAGCGGGGCGCGGCGGAGCTGGCGGAACACTTTTTCGCAGAGCGCCCGCGCGATTTCGGTTCTCGCGTCATGAACTGGCTCCAAGACTGGGAAGGCAAATCATCGCACTCGCTGGCGAAAGCACTCGTCACTTAGACTTTCGAGAAAATTTTGGCGGGAAAAGCCAGAGAAGTTTTCCTTCTTCGGACTCTGGATCGGCATCGACCAGCGCGACGCCCGCTTTGGAGAGTCTGAGCGAACTGCCGGTCAATCCCGAAATGACAGTCGTAAAGTCCGGTTCGTGGCCGACCAGCATTAAAATTTTTGCGCGATGCCGCTTCAGCACCGTCCGCAGTTCGCTCATTCCAAATCCGGGCGCGAGCAATTCATCCTTTCGAAGTTTCGCCTTGAGATAATCCGCCGCGATCTCAGCTGTTTGCGATGCACGCGGCAGTGGACTGGTAACGATCAGGGTCGGTCGCACTTTCAGACGCGCGAGAAATTTCGCGACTTCGCGCATTTCTTTTTTGCCGCGTTTGGTCAGCGGGCGTTCGTCGTCGGGTTTGTTCCAGTTCGGCCAATCGGCCTCGCCGTGCCTAAGAAAATAGAGTTCCATATCGATCTTTCCTTTTGTTTTTAGTCGTGCTCACAGAATCTGCCATTTTGGCCGTTGCGTATGCGGGTCGATTTGCCAGAGCCGTGTTCCGCCTAAAAATGCATTGCGATTATGTCCGCGTTCGATTCCTTGCGGCAGTTCATCGAATTTTTTGGCGTTGCCGCCGCCGAGGACCACGTAATCGGCAATGAGTGCTTTTTTCAATTGGACGAGCGCGTGCTCGACGTCGCGCCGCCAAGTCTTTTCGCCAAGCCGCGCCAAACCCGGTTTCCCGAGATAATCTTCGATGATGCTGCCGTTGCGATACGGCAGATCACCCAATTCCAGCGGGAGCACGCAATTGCTCCACACCAGGGCTGAGCCCAGACCTGTCCCAAGTCCGAGAAAAAGCATTCGGCCGCCACGATAACTGCCGAGCGCCTGCATGGACGCGTCGTTGATGATGCGGACTGGTTTGCCGAATGCTTTTTCGAAGTCGAATCGAACCCAGCCTTTTCCCAGATGTTTCGGCTCGCTTACGATTCGCCCGTCGCGCACGGGCGCTGGGAAACCCATCGAGATCGCGTCGAATTTCCAATCACTGACTAGCGGTTCGATCTGCGCCACCATCGCGCGCGGCGTAAATTGCGGCCCGGATTTGAATTTTCGTTTTCCCCCACGCGAAATCATCAGCTTCACATTCGAGCCGCCGATGTCGATGACCAGGATTTTTCTGTCCATCACGACTGTTTCGTCGTTTCAGCAGAGGGCGGCTTGTCCGCCGTAGCCTTGGCGAAGGCGGATGACGCCGGCTGCGGATCAGTCCCAGGCTCCGCTGGAGCCGCAGGTTTGTCGCTGGCGACCATGATCGGAATTAATTTGTCGGCGCGCAATTTCTTCTTCGAGCCAGTCATTTTTTTTGTGCGTTCCCGGGAAACTTCACGGAAATGCCATTGCGCCTGGGCGCGGGGCTCCGAACCTTCGGGTTTCAAGCGCCGGTAAGTTCCGTTCGGCTGAAGCTCGCGCGCTTTCACGCGGTCATGCAAAAAACTTGGAAGCACCTCGTTAATGATCTGGTCGCGCAACGTTGGATTTTCGACCGGGAACGCCAGTTCGATCCGCCGGTAGAAATTTCGCGGCATCCAATCTGCGCTCGAGAAGAAGACCTTGGGCTGACCGGCATTCTCGAAGTGAAAAATCCGGCTGTGCTCGAGAAACCGACCAACGATACTGATGACGCGAATGTTCTCGCTGAGATCGGGAATTTTGGGACGCAAACAACAGATACCGCGGACGATGAGATCGATGGTCACGCCTGCGCAGGAAGCTTCGTAAAGTTTCTCGATGATCTCCTGATCGACCAGCGCATTTAGCTTCGCAACGATACGCGCCGGTTTGCCTGCTTGCGCGTTATCGCGCTCGCGCTCGATCAACTTAATCAATCGGCTATGCATATCGAATGGCGAGACCATCAATTTTTTCAGACCCGGATAACCAGCCAGGCCGGTGAGCGTGTTGAAAACAGTCGCCACCTCTTCGCTTAATTGCGGCTCGCTCGTGAGCAAACTGAAATCGGTGTAAATGCGCGCGGTTTTGGGATGATAATTGCCTGTGCCGAGTTGGACATAGCGTCGGAGCTGATCGGCATCGCGCCTAACGATGAGCAGCGCCTTGCTGTGTGTCTTGAGACCGACTACGCCATAAATCACGTGCGCTCCGGCCTCTTCCAGGCGCCGGGCCCATTGGATGTTCGTCGCTTCATCAAATCTCGCCCGAAGTTCGACGATGGCGGTGACCTGTTTTCCTGCTTTGGCCGCGTCGATGAGGGCTTCGACAATAGCTGAATCGCCGCTGGTGCGATACAATGTGATTTTAATTGCCAGAACTTGCGGGTCGTTTGCCGCCTCTTCAATCCACTCCACTATTTGATCGAAGCTGTCGTACGGCTGGTGCAGCAGCACATCCTGGCGCCGCAACACTTCGAAAAAATCCGCATGGGGCGGCAGGGCAGGATCGCGCGCGGGCTGAAACGGGCGGTCTTTTAATTTCGCAAATGCATCATTCGCAACCAGTGGCGCCAGGTGCGTCATGGAGAGCGGTCCGTTGAGTTTGTACGCATCGGCCTCGGATAAATTGAAAAACCGCAGGAGCAATTCGAGAAAATCTTTCGGACAATCGGCTTCCACTTCCAGGCGGACGGCATTGCCCCGGCTTGAGCGCCGCAGCTCCTGCTCGATGGTGCGCAAAAGGTTCTCCGCTTCTTCGTCATCGATGTATAGATCGCTGTTGCGGGTGACGCGAAAAGCGTGCACACCATCGAGGATCAAACCGGGAAACAATTCGCCGATGTGCTGTTTGATGAGTGAAGCGAGGTAAATGTACTCCCACGGTTCGTCCGCGCCTTTGCCGCGCGGTAAAGCGATCAGTCGCGAAACCGCGCGCGGCACCTGGACAATGGCATGCAGGGGCTCCCCGCGCCGCTGCGTTTTCGCCCGCACCAGCAAGTTATGACTCCGATTCAAAAGATGCGGAAACGGATGGCTGGCATCCACGGCCAACGGGGTGAGCATCGGAAAGACTTCCTGCTGAAAATAGCGATGCGCCCACGCGGCGCGTTTCGGCGGCAATTCGGCGATTTCGCGCACGTAAATCCCATTCTTCCCCAGCTCCGGCACCAATTCATTATTCCAGAGCGCATATTGCGCCGCCACGAGTTGGCGGACTGTTTTCTGGATCCGATCGAACGTCTCCGTTGGGCTTAAACCGTCCGGACCGACGTCGCTGGTCTCGCTCTCGATCTGTTGTTTGATTCCGGCAACGCGAATCTCGAAAAATTCGTCCAAATTCGAGCTGACAATGGTTAGAAACTTGACTCGCTCGATAAGCGGTTGCGCCGGGTCCTGCGCTTCTTCGAGCACGCGGCGGTCGAACTCGAGCCAGCTCAGCTCGCGATTAATGAAATTTTTCGGGTCGCCAAAACGCTCATGCGCGGTTTGCACCACTTGCGGAGCAACGATCGGGATGGTTTCCTCTTCGGTTCGTGCAGTTGCCTGAGCTTCCGGCATCAGTCAACATCGACAATTAACCGCGCATATGCAACGCGTGCCACGTCAGACGGAGGCCGCAGCAGTTTGATGCCTGATGTCTTCTGCTGCTGCTGCGTAAACGGCGTCCTCGGCAATGTTGGTAGCATGATCGCCGACGCGTTCGAGGCAGCGGCCAACAAAAATCAGATTCAAATAGCCCCGTAATTGATCCGGGTCCTGTGCCATTCGATCGACCAGTTTATGACTGGCCACTGCGGTTCAGATCATCCAGTTTTTGATCACGAGGAACGACGGCGCGTGCAAGATCGACGTCCTCCCGTGCGAACGCATCTACGCTGTCCTTGAACATCGACATGGCATGATCATACATCGGCCTGATCAATTCGACTTCGGGCAACGGCGGATGCCGGTTCAACTTGCGCGCCCGCCGAGCAATTGTAGTCGCCATATCGGCCATGCGCTCGAGGTTTGATGAAAGTTTCATTGCCGCGACGACGCGGCGCAGATCGGAGGCCACCGGTTGAAAGCGCACCAAAATTGCTACGCCATCCTTATCGATCTGAATCTCGAGTTGATCGATCTCTTCATCATCGGCGATTGCAGTTGCGCAAATATTGTCGTCGCGATCGAACAACCCCTTCATCGCTCGCTCTAAACTGCGCTCGGTCAGGCTGGACATCATCAGGACGTTGTTGCGCAGCGACGCCAGCGCCTCGTCAAATGTCCCAAGAATATGTTTTGGTGTAACCATGTCGAATAGCAACTCCTGCTCTTACTCTTTATTACGCGGCGCCTCCGGCAGGCGCGCCCTTTTAATTATCCAAACCTGCCAGTAATATAATCCTCCGTCTGTCGTTGGGTTGGATTTGTGAAAATTTCCGTGGTCGGCCCAAACTCGACCAGCTTTCCGAGATAAAAGAAAGCTGTGTAATCGGAGATGCGGCCGGCTTGTTGCATGTTATGGGTCACAGTCACAATTGTGTATTGGTTCTTGAGTTCGCTGATCAATTCCTCAATCTTCGCTGTAGCGATCGGATCAAGCGCCGAGCAGGGTTCATCCATCAAGATCACTTCCGGCTCCACGGCCAGCGCGCGCGCGATGCAAAGCCTCTGCTGCTGGCCACCCGAAAGACTTGTGCCCGGTTTGTGGAGATCGTCTTTCACTTCGTCCCACAACGCGGCCATGCGCAGTGATTTTTCCAAACGCTCGTTGAGAAATTTGTGATTGCGCACTCCGTTCAGTCGCAAGCCAACGATGACGTTTTCGCCAATTGTCATGGTCGGAAACGGGTTCGATTTTTGGAAGACCATGCCAACCCGGCGGCGAACAATCGCGGGATCAACGGTTTTGGAATAGAGATCCTCGCCGTGCAGCAGGACGGTGCCTTCCATGCGCGTCTTTGGCGTCAGCTCGTGCATCCGATTGAGAGCCCGGAGGAAGGTTGATTTTCCGCAACCGCTTGGCCCAATGATCGCTGTCACGGCTTTGGAAATGATGTTGAGGCTCACGTCCTCAATGGCCCGCTTTTGCCCATACCAAATCGACACATTCTTCGCCTCAAAAGTTAACTTTGGCGCGGGCTCGCTGCTGGCAGGCGGCTGGGCAGCCGGCTCGACGCGCTCATTAACGCTTTGTTCGGGTGTTGCCATAATTAAATTATCCATCGGCAAATGTTCTAAACAACCGACACCGTCCGCCCGCGAGTCAGAAATCTTACCGTTATATTAACGAAAAAAATTCCCGTGACGAGGACTAGCGCGCCCGCCCAGGCCTGGCGATGCCAGTCGTCATAGGGAGAAATTGCGTAGGTGAAAATTTGCAACGGCAGCGCGGCGATGGGCTGAGTAAGGCTGTGATTCCAAAACCGATTTCCAAAAGCAGTGAAAAGAAGTGGGGCGGTCTCGCCCCCGATCCGTGCTAACGCCAGCAAGATGCCAGTGATGATCCCCTTGGATGCAGTCTTCATCACAATATGGACGATTGTTTGCCACCGGCTGACACCGAGGGCGAGCGCAGCTTCGCGATAACCATTGGGAACCAGCAAAACGACTTCTTCCGTCGTGCGAAGGATGAGTGGAATCATGATCAGTCCCAGCGCCAGACCGCCAGCAAGGACGGAGAAGCTTTTGAACCGCAATACGATCAGACCGTAAACGACCACACCCCAGGTAATCGACGGGATTCCATTGAGGACGTCAGCCAAAAATCGCAGGACTGAATTAATCCGGGCGGAGCCGTATTCCGCCAGGTAAACTCCGCCTAAAACGCCGACTGGAATGCCAATCACGCCAGCAATGGCCAGTAGTTCCAGCGAGCCAACGATCGCATTTGCCATGCCGCCACCGGCCTCGCCGACAGGCGCCGGTAACTTGGTGAAGAAATCCCAGTTAACCGAAGTGATCCCGTTAACTAGAAGATGAAAAAACACCAGACCCAGTGGCAGGATCACAAGAATGGCGGAAACAAAGGCAGTCGTCGATGCCAGCGCGCTTTTGATTTTGCGCCAGGTGTGGTTGTCTGTTCTTTTGGAATACATGGCTATTGCACCGCGCGTGTTGCTGATGTTGTGGCGATGGTTCGCAGCAGCACTTGGGCGAGGAGGTTCACCAGAATCGTTATTCCAAAAAGGACCAGCCCAATCTCGAACAACGCCCCAAGGTAAGTGTCAGTGGTCGCTTCCGTAAATTCATTGGCCAGCACGCTGGCCAGCGTGTACCCCGGCTTAAAGAGCGATGCCACAATTTGCGGTGTGTTGCCGATCACCATCGTGACCGCCAGGGTTTCGCCGAGCGCCCGTCCGAGACCCAGAGTGACCGCGCCGAACAAGCCTTTCTTCGCATAACTCAACACCGCGATGCGGGTCGCTTCCCACCGGGTGGCGCCGAGCGCGTAAGCCGCTTCGCGCTGCAAATCCGGCACGCTGCGCAAAATTTCGCGGGAGACCGACGTGATGATTGGCAGAATCATGATGGCTATGATGATTCCCCCGGCAAACATGCACGGGCCGTAGATCGGGCCGGTGAAAAGTGGTATCCAACCAAAGTAGCGTTTAAGGAATGGAAAAGGATAATCGCGAAGCCACGGCACCATCACGAAGACGCCCCAAAGTCCGAGAATTACGCTTGGAATAGCCGCCAGCATTTCGATCAGCGAAGTGAGCGGCTGCCGAATCCAAAGCGGAGCAAGTTCCGTCAGATACGCCGCCGTTGCGATACCGAGCGGCACAGCGATGATTAATGCAATCGCAGAAGATACCAGCGTTCCATAGATGAACGGCAGCGCACCGAATTGTTCTGCGACCGGGTCCCACGTGGACGTGGCGAGGAAATGAAAACCGAATTTTTTGATGGCCAGTGAAGATCCAACCCACAACTCCCACCCGATCAGGATGACCAGCACGACTACGGCGGATGCCATTGCCAGTGTGAGCCACTCGAATGCCCGATCGCCAAACCGCGACGGCGGCGCCATGCGCTGTTGCGCAGGGCTTTCTGCAATTGGGACTGAAGCAGCTAACGCCATTAAAAGGAATCGGCAGCCGGAGCGTCTGCTCTACAACGGCCGTCCTCTCGCAACCGGCTATAAGTTGTAGGGCAAGCGCGTCGCTTGCCAAATTTATTAATATTTGATCTCGTCGATTCGCTTCAGAACACGTTGTTGCACACTTTCCGGCAACGGTGCGTAATTGAGGTCCTTCGCCATCTTTTCACCGTCTTTCGCAGCCCATTTTAGAAACTCCACGAGCTTTTTTCCCTTCGCCGGATCTTTCTGCTGCTGGTAAACGAGCAACCATGTCGCACCCGCAATCGGATAAGCCTCTTTTCCCGGCGCGTTTGTCATCGAGAACCGGAAGTCACCCGGGATTTCGGCAGTAGCGAGCGCCGCGGTTACCGATTCGATCGTCGGTTTCACGAATTCACCCGCTGCGTTCTTAACGTCGGCATACGGCATTTTGTTTTGGATCGCATAGATTAGTTCTACGTACCCGACAGCGCCGGGCGTCTGCTTCACTTGGCCCGACACGCCTTCATTGCCTTTGCCGCCGATTCCGGTTGGCCAGTTGACCGACGTATTAGTGCCAGCCTTACTCTTCCATTCCGGGCTTATTTTACTGAGGTAATCGGTGAAGATAAACGTTGTGCCGCTGCCATCCGATCGATGGACGACTACGATGTCCTGATCGGGCAACTTTACGCCCGGATTCAACGCCGTGAGCTTTGGATCGTTCCACTTTTTGATCTGACCGAGATACATTCCGGCGATTGTCTCTCCATCGAACTTCAGAGCTGGATTGCCTGGGAGGTTGGAGACCATCACCACCGCTCCTGCGACCGTTGGAATGTGCAAAAGTTTCCCCGGGGCTTTGCTCAAATTGTCGTCGCTCATTGGCCCGTCTGACGCGCCGAAATCAACCGTCTGCGCGAGGATTTGTTTTTGGCCACCGCCGGAACCGATGGACTGATAATTGAATCGAACAGAGGGATCGACTTTCGCGTACTCATCGAACCACTTTGAGTAGATCGGATACGGAAAGGTCGCGCCCGCGCCGTTGATTGCCATCTGCGCTGAAGCGCTCGCGCCTAATCCCAGCGCTATTGTTAGCCCAAGAATCGTGGATTTTTGGAATTTAGTCATGAAACGAGATTGCCGCAGGCTAATTCAGGCGGTCAAAATCTTTACTGTTACGTTTGTGTGACAACTGTAACCGCTTCGCTTTGCGAAGGCTGTGCGGACCTGGATCGAACGGCCAGGCGTTCTCAGGCGCAACAAGCCGCGCCTGACTCGCGACGGTCACGTGCCTTGCATGTTGTTTCCGGAAGCCGCAGCTCCACGCACAGATCGGTCTCGTCTTCAGTGACGCTTTCCACATGATAATTGGACGGCGGAAGATTCCCGTCGCCATACTCGAACCGAATTTCTGCTGTCGGATCAAGTGCGATAAGCCCGGCGACCTTGTCATAAATTGCCAGAAACTTTTTTGCGGTCATGAACTCGTCGCTCTCCTCATCGCCCGGAACCCAGAGCTGGACGATCGTCTCGTTCCGCCGATTTTTTTGCGCTCCGCAATCGACTGTATCGAAATGATGCTGCTTTTAATTCGGTGAGATGATAACCGGCGTGAATCGCCGCACCGCGGGAGTTAGTAAACAACACTCGCTTTGCCGGAGATTTGCGTAGTCGATTGACAAAATCCTTCGTTGTCATGTTGTAGAAATGTTGCCACTCTCAACAGCGGAGCAACATCCTCGCTCGCGCACGCATCGGCAGGCAAACACACCGAGGGCTGTGCCGACCACCGGCGCGACAACATAAATCCAGAGAGCGTTAAGATGTTGCGAAACGATTGCGGGCCCGAGAGAACGCGCGGGATTCATTGACGCGCCAGTAATCGGTCCGGCGAACATCGCTTCCAATCCAATAACCGCACCGACCACGATACCGGCGGTAATCCCTTTTTCACGAGCGCCAGTGGACACTCCGAGAATGACAAACATGAGAATGCTCGTTAGCAGCAATTCCAAAACAAACGACTGTGTGTTCGAGCCGGCCGGCTGCGTGGTTCCCAAAAGCTGATTGTTTTGGAAGAGAAAACGCAATGTGACGCTCGCCGCGAGCGCCCCGAGACATTGGCTCGCCACGTACGGAAGCACTTCGCGCCCGTGCAGTCTGCGCGAAAACCAAAAGCCAATCGTCACGGCGGGGTTCAGATGTGCACCTGAGATGTCGCCGAGAGTGTAAATCATCGCGAGTACTATCAGGCCGAACGTCAGCGCGACTCCGACGTGCGTGATGATGCCGCCGCTCACTTCATTGATGACGATCGCGCCCGTTCCCGCGAAAACCAGGGCGAATGTGCCGATGAACTCGGCGACATATCTCTTCATCGATTCTCGACGAATTGGGTTAAGCCGTAGTGAGCTGTGCGAATTGTTGCGGGCAAACTTCGTCGCACCACTCCTCGATCTTAGCGCGGATATCGTCTCGAATCCTACGAATGGCCGCGAGTTTCTCCTCGTCAGTTCCCGACAGCTGCGAGGGGTCGGGGAACGGCCAATGCAACCGGGTCGTCACGCTCGGAAAAATCGGGCACCCCTTAGCTTCAGCTTCACTGCAAACCGTGATCACGTACCGAAACATCTGTCCGGATTTCCAGACTTCAAAGACCTCCTGTGTCTGCTTGTTCGACAAATCGATGTTCATTTCCCGCATCGCCCGTACCACCAGTGGGTTAATCGTGCCGAGTTCCAGGCCGGCGCTTTGCGCTTCGAAGAATTCGCCACAGATCCGGTTAAGCCACGCCTCCGCCATCTGGCTGCGGGCGCTGTTGTGCACGCAGATGAAAAGGAGCTTTTGCTTCACAGCCCGATGCTAAACCACATCGAATGCCAATTAAAGTGGTGCTGAAGAGTGTCACACAAACGTCACATTCTGTCCGGCAAGATCAGACGAATCGTCGTGCCTTTGTCGATCTCGCTCTCCGCTTCGACGTGACCGCCATGGAGTTGCGCGATGTGTTTCACGATCGCGAGGCCGAGACCGGTACCACGAGTGCTTTCGGTGCTGCGCGCTTTGTCAACGCGGTAAAAGCGCTCGAAAATACGCGGCAAATCTTCTTTGCTGATGCCAATGCCGCTGTCGCTCACGCTCAGCACGATCTCTTCGTCGCGCTGCCGAGCCATCAGCCTGATCTCGCCGTGCTCGCCGCGAATATTTCACGGCGTTATCGAGCAAATTGTAGAGTGCCTCCTGCAGCCGCGCCCGGTCGGCGCGAACGGTGGGCATGTCGGGCGGAAGATCGACAATTACACTGAGCTGTTTGGTTGCGAGCTTCTTTTCCCAATCACGAATCACTTCCCCGAATAAGTTCGACGGATCGACGTTGCCCAATTGCAAATTCGGATTTGCCGATTCCAATTGCGCAAGCGTAAGCAGGTCCTCGGCCAGCAAGTCCAGGCGCTTCGAATGGCGCTCCATGACTCCGAGGATTCGCGAAAGTTCCTCGCGGGTTGTTTCCGGGGTATCGAGCAAAGTCTCGATGTAGCCGCGCACAATCGAAAGGGGAGTGCGCAACTCATGTGACACGTTTGCGACAAAATCGCGACGGACCTTATCGGTCTGCTTGAGCTGCGTTATGTCATGAAACAGGACCACCGCGCCGGTGGTCAGATCGGCATCGTCCTTTATTGGGACCGCGCTGATTTCCACGTCGCGTTCGGAATTCGTTCTCGAATCGGCGAGAATCAATTCGCTCTGCGTCGCTTTTCCGGTATGCAGCGTATCCGCGATCAACCCATCAATTGTGGCATCGCGAACAACATCGAGCAGAGGTGTCCCTTCTAAAATTTCCGGCAAACCGAACAGGTTCCGAAAAGCCTGGTTGACCACAGTCACGCGCAGGTTCGCATCGACAACGAGCAGACCATCCTGCATCGCGCGAAGAATTGTCTGGGTGCCGGATTCGCGTCCGGCGATCTGGCGACCAAGTTCCTCCAAGCGTGCAAAAATACTCTCCAGCGCCAGGCCAACGCGTTGCGGTTGTGGACTACCATCGACCAAAAATGTCCGGGGCCGCTCGCCGCGCCCGATTTCTGTCACGAGCTCCTCCAATTGCCGCCACGGTGCAATCCATTTGCGCCACGCGATCAGGGCAACTGCTACTGTCACCGCGACAAACAGGCAGAGCACAAGCCAGCTCATTCGCGTTAATTTTCCCGCACGCGATAACCGAAGCCGCGGACGGTTTCAATCGCGTCACCGGCTTTTCCGAGTTTTTCGCGCAAGCGGCGTACGTGCGTGTCCACAGTGCGCGTATCTATGACGGCCTCGTAGCCCCAAACCTCGTTTAGCAAACGATCGCGGTTCTGCACGCGGCCCCGGCGTTGCATCAATGTTTGCAACAATTTGAACTCCAGGCTGGTGAGATGCACAAGCTTGCCGTTAACGCGAACTTCGTGCCGCGCAGCATCTATCGAAATCGGGCCGGCCTTCAGGCTTTCGCCCGGTGTTTCGCCGCGCCGCAAAATTGCCCGAATCCGCAGCAGGATTTCGCGCGGGCTAAATGGTTTTGTCACGTAATCGTCGGCGCCGAATTCCAGGCCGACGATGCGATCAATCTCTTCCGCTTTCGCCGTTAACATCAGAATCGGAATGTTACTCGTCGCCGCGTCGCTCTTCAAAATTTTGCAGACTTCCAGCCCCGGCATTTTTGGCAGCATTAAATCAAGAATGATAAAATCCGGTCTGTCATCGCGCGCCTTCTGCAAACCGCTCGCGCCGTCGGCAGCTGTCGCAACTTTGTAGCCCGTCTTGCGCAAGTTCAGCGTGAGGAGATCGGCAACGTCGCTCTCATCTTCGATGATCAAGATTTTCCTGCCAGAGCCAGTTTCCATGGAATAGAGAATCAACTCGCTCGGGTCTTAAATTTCAATATTTCTATATCACTCGGTAGAATCGCTTCGGCGGCTAACGTCAAAGTTTGCCGAATCGTCACAATTTCGTCATACGCCTGTAACAATCGGCCCCTAGCCTCCATCGCGTTTATTGGAAACAAGTCCCCTCGAATAGCCAAAAACCATCACAACCAAGGAGAAACGACGAATGTTCACCAAGAAAATCATCTTACGGGCAGCCGGCGCCGGCCTGGCTGCAATTGCTTCACTGGCGGTGCAACCGCTTGGGGCGCAAACATCATCCGACGACGCACGGCTCCAAAAGCTTGAACAGGCCGTTGCGGCGTTGCAAAAACAGAACGCGGATTTGAAAGCGGAGGTCAGCAGCTTAAAAAAACACCCTGCGCCCACAACGGTCGTCGCTGGCGAAGGGAAAACAAAAACGGAAGTTGTCTATGACGGAAAGACTTATGTTGAAAAAGTTGTCCCCGTGGAGAAGTCCAGCGCGGACAAGTGGAAAATATCCACTTCCACCACTGAGCTGGAGCTCTACGGCGATCTCCGTCTCCGTTACCAATATAACGGAGGCGAGACTAAGAGCACGGGGCCGGTGGCGCCGCCCGGTGCGGGCATCGCAGGGACAAACGATTGGCAGGAGCGCGAGCGCGAGCGTTATCGTCTTCGCCTGGGCCTCCGCGGAACGCTTATGGATGATTGGTTCTTTGGCGTACGGTTGGAGACGAGCAACAATGGCCGCTCAACAAACGTGACGTTTGGCGACGACACAGCGAGTAGCACGGCCGGTGGCGGCGGACCATTCGGAAAAAACAGCGACGTCGTCTACGTCGGCCAGGCGTATGCGGGTTACAAGGGCTGGCCCGGTTTTACGCTCACCGCCGGAAGAATGCCGAACCCGCTCCTGAGCACCCGCATGGTTTGGGACCCGGACATCAATCCAGAAGGCATGGCCGAGCAGTGGAAGCACACGTTTGTGTTTGGAGAAAGCGCGCCCCCGCCTTCTTACAGCAAGGATGGCAAAGCTGTAGTGCCCGCAAAGGCACCGGAGCCGTGGATGAAGCTCGATCTGTTCGCCAACTTCGCCCAGTTCGTTTATGACGATTCAAATCCGGAGAATCCGCTCGGCGCCAGATCGACGACCTCTGCAAATGGTGGACATCAGCTAGTCCCTAACACCGATGCGTTCCTGATGGCGTGGCAGGTAGGCGCGAAATTCGATTTTCCGCACATCGTTTACTTCCAGATCGCGCCGACGCTCTACAATTATACCGGCAACGGCGACACGTTTAACATCCACTATCAAGGGGGTGATCCACACCTAACGAACGCAAACTCGCTGGCGCAGAACCAGACCGGTATCAACAGCCTCCTGGTTTTCGATCTACCAATGGAAATTGGATGGAAAGCCTGGGGACTGCCAATGCGCATCTACGGCGATTTCGCGACCAATTTTGAGGGGAACGAGCGCGCCGCGGCCGCGGGCCAACCGGGCCAGGGCAGTCAGCGCTACGCCTATACGGGCGGATTCAGCGTCGGCCAGTTAAAGAAGAAGAATGATTGGCAGGTAGACGTTTGGTATCAACACTCCGAGCAGTACGCGCTCGATCCGAACCTGATCGATGATGATTGGTTCAATGCCCAATTGAATATGCACGGCGTCGGTGTCACAGCGGCATACAACCTGAGTGCCGCTGTCAACTTCACCCTGAACTACGGCCACGGTTGGTGGTACAATCATAATCTCGGCACAGGTGGAAATCCAGGTAGTCTGGCCATCGCAATCAATCCAACGAATGAATACAATTTCTTCACCGCCGACTTGAACCTTAAATTCTGAGGATCAAACAGCTTGGTTAGGTTAATCAAAGCCCGCCGGGAGAGCCTCGCCCGGCGGGCTTTTCATTACCGCGCAATCGCGGCTCCGGCGCATGAAAGCAAAGGTGAAGCGCAAACGAACCCGTCGCCGAAGATCGCGGGAATCAACACCGGTGACCATGCTTGAATCCGAACTTCAAGCGCTACACCGCGATTTGCGCATCGATTGCCAAGGCATACATCGCCCGTCTCGAAAATGACCTGATCGTCTGCCTCGCCGCGCTCAGGTCATATGGACCGATCGAACAGGTGCCTCGGGAAATGCTGCACCAGATCCGCGATCTGACGATTATCGTTCGCAATCGCAAATTGAAACCGGAAAAAGGCCGTCGCAAAGACTTGCGCAAAATCGACTCGCTGATCGTGGACTTGGTTTCGACCATAGGACAAAAAAACTGACCGCTGTTTTCAAAATCTGCTACACAGATGTTTGTGCACGCGACTCCGTCGCCCCACGAAGAAGCACCTTCTCGCTCTCTCGATCTTCGTCCGCCGTTGCACGCTGAATCGATCGATTTACGGGCGCTAATTAGTCATCGCACCGCGACCCAGACCAAGGCATCGATGGAGAGCGTCTTGGAGATTTTTAAGAGCGGAATCGTAAATTTTGTCGCGGTGCTCGAAGGTGAGCGCCTCCTTGGCATGTGTTCGCGACAAGAAACGGCAGCGTTGCTTGGCGGGCGTTACGGTTTTTCGCTGTGGGCGCGCAAACCGATCGGCGAGCATCTTTCCAAACAAGAGACGCGCATCAAGGTCGCCACTCCGATCGGCGATGTCTTGCGCGCGGTGTTCGCACGTCCGGACGAAAATTTCTACGATGAGGTCTTGCTGGTGGACGAAAACGGCGGGTTCCTCGGATTCATCGCTACGGAGACGCTCTTTAAAGTGCAAAACGCGCTTTTGCTGACGAACATTCGCGAACTGGAAGAGCGCGACCGGGAAATTCGCCGCAAGAATGAACAGATGGAAACCGATCTGCGCATGGCGACGGAATTACAGCAAGCGCTGATGCCGAACGCGTATCCGATTTTTTCAGCGGACGCGGGCGAGGGAGCAACGACGCTTCGCTTTTATCATCGTTACTTGCCAGCCACCATGATGGGCGGCGATTTCTTTCACATCGCACGGCTTTCAGACGACACAGCCGGCATCTGCATCTGCGATGTGATGGGACATGGAGTCCGCGCGGCACTGATCACGGCAATGTTGCGCGCATTGATCGAAACTCACTCGACCAAGGCGGCCGACCCCGCCCGATTTCTCACAGAGCTTAACAGCGAATTCACGGGGATTTTGAAACAGACCGGCACGCTAGTCTTCGTAACGACGGTTTACTGCGTCATCAACATCAACGGGCGCGTCGCCCGCTTTGCGCGCGCCGGTCATCCAGCGCCGCTGCATGTGCGCCGAACCGCGCGCGAAGCGCGGACGGTACCGTTTAGCAAAGATTCAACCGGGCCCGCAATGGGCCTCATTCCCAATGCGCAATTCAAGACAACCGAGACCAAACTTGCTCCGGGCGATTTCCTTCTTTTTTTTACTGACGGCATTACCGAGGTCGAAGCCGGCGGTGGCACGGAGTTTGGCGTTGAGGGTTTACGGCAAAGTGTTCGCGCCAATCTTGAGAAGCCTACCGAATCTCTCCTCGAAGATGTTATTAATGATGTTTACAGGTTTGCCGACTCCAGGGCCTTAACGGATGACGTTTGTCTGGTTGTCGCCGAGTTGCAGACAAGCCCAAATACGATCTCATGAAACGTCACGGACAGCGGCGTCGGCGAGTTGCTGGTCTCTACAAAACTTACCCTCTGGAAAACGCCTAAATTTTCACACAATTGTAACTTGCCGGAGTGTACTCGACCTCTAGCCTGAGCCTACTAGAGTTGAAACGAATATTCTCGTCATGAATCCCGCCGAGCTTTTCCGTCACGACTCTGACGTCGTAAATATCGCACCGGGAGCCTTTCTCTTTCGGCAGGGAGAAAGCGGCGATAAGATGTACGTCCTACTTGAAGGGAATGCAGAGATCCTTGTGGGCGATCTTGTCGTGGAAACTGCCGTCCCAGGTGCGCTCGTTGGCGAAATGGCGTTGATAGAAACCGGCCCGCGAACCGCAAGCGTGGTGGCACGGACCCCCTGCCGGCTAGCGCAAATAGATCGACGGAGATTCCATTTCCTCGTGCAGCAAACGCCGCATTTCGCGACGCATGTTATGAAAACGCTGGCTGATCGCCTCCGTCACATGAACGCTATTGCGGCGGCGAGCTAGTGAAGTTTTAGCCGCGCCGAAGGCAGCCTTCGGTGATTTCGCCTTTGCCAGTAATTGATTCGACTCAAAAGTCTAACTTAACTGTGAAGAATGAACTCGCGTCACATCGTGAAGGGAGCGAGCTACTCCAATCGTTAATCGCGAAGCTTTCGGAAATTCGTCGTTCGCTGGTCAGTCAGGAGGCTGAATTTCGTGAGCGAATAGTGACCGCGCATCCCACGTATCGAAGAAGTGTCGTTAATTTAATTCACTACCTGGGACTTCGGCACCATGACATCCGAGCGCTTCAGGACGAACTTGCTGGGTTAGGTCTCTCTTCCTTGGGCAGAGCCGAATCGCACACGATGTGGACGCTTGATGCCGTGCTGAATGCTTTGCGTCATCTCGCGGGGCGACCCAAGCAAGAGCCGTCCCCATGTGAGTCGCTCAGTTTCACTGAGGGGGGATCAATATTGGCTGCTCACACCGAGGCGCTCCTGGGTCCTGCGCCGGCGCATCGCACCGTCAGGATCATGGTTACGATGTCCACTGAGGCAGCGGATGATTACGCGCTCGTTCGAGAACTGCTTTCTCATGGGATGAATTGTATGCGGATCAATTGTGCGCATGACACGCCCGACAGATGGGGCCGTATAGTAGCTCATCTGCAGCGCGCACGCCGCGAACTCGGTCTGCCATGCCGGACTTTTATGGACTTGGCCGGCCCGAAACTTCGTACGGGCAGCATCGAGCTGGGACCTCAAGTCGTCGCATGGCATCCAAGACATGACATTTTCGGACGGATGACGAAGCCCGCGCATATCTGGCTTGTCCCCGTTGGCGGAAAGCGGATTGTCCCGGGGAGTGCAGACGCCACATTGCCCGTCCCCGCTAATTGGCTAGCTCAAGTGGAACCCGGAGAACGCATCCACTTCCAAGATGCGCGCGGTAAGCGGCGAGTCCTCGAGGTGATGAGTAGCGGAGAAACAGCGCGATGGGCCCGGTGCACCAAGACAGCGTATGTGACCCCCGAAACGAAGCTCCTGCGGGTAAGCGTGGGCAATGAGGCCAATCGGGAGGCTCAGGTTGGCGCTTTGCCGTCTCGTGATAGCCGCATCATTCTTCACACGGGCGACTTTCTGATATTGACCCGTGAACCGGTGGTCGGCAAACCTGCGGAGATCGATTCTGATGGACGCGTGGTCCGCTCTGCTTCGATCTCGTGCACACTTCCGGAAGTTTTCTCGCGGGTGCGTACTGGAGAAAGGATCTGGTTCGATGACGGTAAAATCGGTGGCATCGTCAGGGAGGTCGAGGCCGACGCGCTCCGTATCGAAATTACCCAAGCTGGGCCAAAGGGGGAGAGGCTGCTCGCTGATAAGGGCATTAACCTACCAGACACGGATATCAAACTGCCTGCGCTTACACCCAGAGACTTGGAGGATCTGAAATTTATTGTCCGCCATGCGGACATGGTCGGGATGTCGTTCGTGCGACACGAGCGGGATATTCATGAGCTCCAGCGCCATCTACGTGAATTGAACGGCGACCAGTTGGGCATCGTGTTGAAAATTGAGACGCGACAAGCATTCGAGCGCTTGCCAAATCTCATAATGGCGGCGATGCGACGGTTCCCCGTTGGCATCATGATCGCGCGTGGGGATCTTGCCGTGGAGTGCGGCTACGAGCGGATGGCGGAAGTGCAGGAGGAAATTCTCTGGATCTGCGAAGGCGCTCATCTACCAGTCATCTGGGCGACGCAGGTTCTGCAATCGCTGGCCCAAAAAGGACAGCCATCGCGAGCCGAAATTACCGACGCCGCGATGGGAGAGCGCGCTGAATGCGTGATGCTTAATAAGGGTCCGCATATTGTTGCGGCTGTTAGCGCGCTCGACGATATCCTTCGCCGCATGCAGGACCACCAATCAAAGAAGTCGTCGCGACTTCGCCGGCTGCATATGAGTGCGACACGAAAAGCCGACGAAGCATAGTCCAACAACAGTATTCCGGCGCGCCGGTAATTGGTCGCGGTGAAAGTGGCGGTAACGTGACCGTTCTCTTTTAGCAAATAGATCTTCGCACCCCGGGGCCAATTCAGGCCATGGTTCCGCGGTCAACCGCGCCGCCATCCGCTCGAAATACAGACTTCCAGTCGCGCGCATGTTCGGATAGGCAGTTCCAGGCGAGCG
>CAVRYN010000017.1:0-7969 GCA_963725505.1 uncultured Verrucomicrobiae bacterium
TACTCTGAGCGTTTGCTTGCAAGCGCACGAGCAGATGATCCGCCATACCGGTGATCTGCCGCACACTGTCACCTGTCCTTTCGGTTTAACGGAGACCGCCGTACCAATTAAGCTGGGCCAACAAACGATCGGCTACCTGCGTATTGGTCAGGTACTGCGTCACATGCCGGTGAAGTCTGATACGACCAAAGTGAGCCGCGAACTCGAGCGACGCGGTGTGCGATTCACGGGCGAAGTTCGCAAAGCATGGGAGAAAAATCCACTGCTCCCGCCTGAGAAATACAATGCCATCGTGCGGCTTCTTGCATTTTTTGCTGATCAACTTTCGGCATTAAGCAATCAGCTAGTGACGGAGCAGCAGCACGCCGAGCCGCCACTCGTACAAAAGGCGCGCGAGTACATCGAGAAGCATAAAACCGAAGAATTATCGCTGGCCGATGTGGCGAGAGCGGCTGGAGCGAGCGTATTTCATTTCTGCAAAGTTTTCCACAAAGCCACCGGCCTAAAGTTCACCGATTATGTCGCGCGCGTGCGATTGGAAGATGCGCGCGACAGGCTTCTCAATCCAAACCTGCGCATCAGCGAAATCGCTTACGACGTCGGGTTTCAATCGCTCACGCAATTCAATCGCACTTTCAAACGCGTTTTTGGTCAATCCCCCAGCGAATTCCGCGCGCACCTGTCCTCAACCAAGCGCACAGCCAAACCCGCGTACTCAAGAAAGAGCAGCGGTGGCTAATCCCAATAAGGTTGGGCTCGTCATCGGCGCATTGATCGGTGGTTGGCATTTCGTTTGGTCACTTCTTGTTCTAATTGGCTGGGCCCAACCGATCATCGATTTCATTTTTTGGGCGCACATGATCAAGCCGGTTTACTTCGTCAAACCATTCGATCCGTGCGCGGTTGTCCTCATTGTGAGCACACGGTGATGGATCGTCTTCGGTTTTCGGCGCGGGATCTGGAACAGACTGCATCGTCAGTAAGCAGGGACAGTTCATACCCTACGGCAAGAATTGGAGAATCCTTCGCAAGACTTCGGTGAGCGATTCGTAAGCAGAGGTGGCTTTTTCCTGCCGAGGAAGCCGGATGAATACCTCACCGACCACGGCTGAAAAAGTGCTATTCAGGTTCCACAATCTCGAAATCACATCGAGCACGCTGGTGATCATTTTTTTGAGGAGAAGACGGTAATCCCGCTGAAAGAGATCGCGTCGTACGATTTGAAGTGGCATCTGCACGATCCGATTTTCGCTAAGAAATACTGGTTTCTTGAATTAACGGTCGGTCTTAACAATGGGGAAGAGCAATCGTGGCCAATTGCCGTGGTGAAATTTATCTACCTCAACGACGAGCATGAAGACGGCAACATATCGAACGGAAAATTACGGAGGCCATAGAGCGTAGCGCTCTCAGCGCGGCCCGGCGCGATGCCGCAAAAAATGAATTGCTTTTAGCAAGGCAAGACGGCGGCGGGCTGTCAACTATCGGAGAGTCGACGGCAATGAATTTTATCGCGATGAAAATGCTGCTCGGCGACCGGGCCAAATACATCGGCATTGTCATCGGTCTCACGTTTGCGTCGTTTCTTGTGACGTGGCCCTCCGCCATTTTCACGGGCGTGATGACCCGCACATTCAGTTTCGTAACCGACATCGGTTTGCCCGACATATGGGTTGTCGATCCAACGGTGCAGTATATTGAAGACGTCAAGCCGATGCGGGACACAGAAGTGCTGCGCGTGCGCGGAACGGAAGGAGTCCAATGGGCAGTCGGTCTGTACAAAGGCGCGCTTCAGGCGCGCCTGGACGATGGTACGTTTCAAAACTGCACCATCGTAGGCTTGGACGATTCGACCTTGATTGGTGGACCGCCACAAATGGTGGTCGGACAACTCTCCGATCTTCGCCAAGCGTCCGCGGTCATTGTGGACGAAGCTGGCGCACGCGGAAAACTGGCCAGAAAAGGATCAGATGGCCGACGCATCCCGCTCAAAGTCGGCGACACGCTCGAACTGAACGATAACCGCTGCGTCGTTGTCGGGATTTGCCGGGTCACTCAGACATTCCAAAATGTTCCGGTTATCTACATGACCTATTCGCGCGCGACGCTCGTCGCGCCAATGCAGCGTAAGATGCTTTCGTTCGTTCTGGCAAAAGCCAAACCCGGTGCAGACATTGGCACCGTTTGCGCCCGAATCGATTCACTCGGCCTGAGAGGCTACACACCTACGGAATTTAAGAAGCTAACCTTCTGGTACTTTCTCAAATACACCGGCATGCCGATCAACTTTCTCACGGTAGTTACCCTCGGCTTCGTCGTGGGAGTGGCCATTTCTGGCATGACCTTTTACAATTTCACTCTCGATAACCTGCGTTATTTCGGGACGCTCAAGGCGATGGGCACAACCAATCGCAAATTGCTGCGCATGATTTCACTTCAGGCGGCTGAGGTTGGCGCGGTCGGTTACGGGTTGGGTATTGGAGCAGCGTCCGTCTGGGGCGGACTTTTGACCGGGCGCACACAGATAGCATTCCAATTTCCGTGGCAATTGCTGCTCGTGAGCGCCGCTGCGGTGATGGTGATTTGCGTGGGTGCAGCCATACTGAGTATTCGGAAAGTAATGAAATTGGAGCCTGCGATAGTCTTCCGCAGCTAGGGAAGGTTATGATTACCGCTAAAGCTCAAGTTGAGGCTAGAAAGACTGAAGCCCGCGCCAAGGTGGCTGTGCGCTGTGCGAGCGTAACGAAGACTTTCGGCAGCGGCGCGGCCGCGGTCCGCGCGTTGCGCGGCGTTGATCTGGAAGTTCAGACGGGCGAATTGATGATGCTGGTTGGGCCTTCGGGGTCTGGTAAGACAACGCTCATCTCCGTGATTGCCGGTGTGCTGAGTCGCGATGGCGGCGACTGCTCCGTGTTCGACCACGATTATACTCGAATGTCCGTGGACGACACCACCCGGTTCCGGGGCAAGAACATCGGCTTTGTCTTCCAAGCCTGGAACCTGATTCCTGCTCTGACTGCCGTCGAGAACGTCGCTGTTCCCCTCATTATCAATGGCGCAAATCGCCGCACTGCGGTTCAGCACGCTTCGGAAATTCTACGCAAAGTGGAATTCGACGATCGAATGATGCAGTCGTTCCCGCTGGATCTTTCCGGCGGTCAGCAGCAGCGCATTGCGATCGCCAGATCGCTCATTCATGACCCGCGGCTAATCGTGTGCGACGAGCCGACCAGCGCGCTCGATAGCGAGACCGGCCGAAAGGTAATGGAACTGATGCGCCAACTCGCTGTTGGGGAAGATCGCGCGCTTTTGGTCGTTACCCATGATGCGCGCATCTTCGAATTCGCCGATCGCATCGCGCTGATGGAAGACGGCGTAATCACACGGGTGCTTAACTCCCCAGAAGAAATGCAAACCAAATCCTGAACCTATGTTTCGAAAATATATTCTGCCACTCATCGCACTCGTTGGCATTCTCATAGGGTTGGTAATCGCGTCGCGCGCCAACAAGACTTTGCCACCTGCTAAG
The DNA here is from genome assembly GCA_963725505.1 of uncultured Verrucomicrobiae bacterium. Classification (GTDB taxonomy): domain Bacteria; phylum Verrucomicrobiota; class Verrucomicrobiia; order Chthoniobacterales; family UBA10450; genus Udaeobacter. Next base: position 3,530 of record CAVRYN010000017.1, read on the forward strand.
GCGGTCTCGGAGGCTCCGCAACCGCCCTATCGCGCCTTCGTCGCAGGCGCCGGGATCACGGAAGCAAACACGGAAAACATCGCCATCGGCACGCAGATTCCGGGGATTGTCTCGAAAATCTATGTGCAAATCGGCAGCCACGTGAAAGCCGGGGACCCTCTTTTCACCATCGACGATCGTGCGCAACGGGCATTAATCGCCACCGACACCGCTGCGGTTAATGCTACTCACGCACAAAGGGAGCAGGCGAAGTACGAACTGAAGCTGGGTAACGATCTCATAGCCAAGAAAGTGATTAGTGAGGAAGATCTGGAAACTCGCAGACATGCTGCGGACACGGCCGAAGCACAATATTTGCAGGCCCAGGCGAATTTGGAGGCTGCGAAGACCGACCTCGAGCGGTTGACCGTGCGCGCACCCGTCGATGGCCAGGTCATGCAGTTGAAAATCCGCGTGGGAGAGTACGCGCCCACGGGTGTTTTGGCGCAGCCGCTGATCTTGTTTGGCAGTGTCGAACCAATGAACGTGCGCGTCGATGTCGATGAGCACGACGCCTGGCGGGTGCGCACCGATGCTCCGGCGGTCGGTTATCTTCAGGGGAACAACAAGATCAGCACGAAGCTGCATTTCGTCCGGTTTGAGCCGTACATTATCCCGAAGGTCTCTTTGACCGGCGTACCGACTGAACGCGTGGACACTCGTGTGCTGCAAGTGATTTACAGTTTCGAGCGCGGCAGCCTGCCGATTTATGTGGGACAACAGATGGATGTGTACATCGACGCATCTCCGCCGCCCGAGAGCCGCGAGATCTCTTCGTTCGGTGCATCCTCGTCGCCGTCATCGCATTGAGCCTCTGTTATCCGCGCGCAGGAAGGCAGCCGTCTTGGAATGCAACGACAAGCGAGCGCCATGCTTGGTTCTGTGACTAGAAACTGCGCAGTCGCCCGCAAAAAACGCATCGGTTTTGGCAAGCAATGCCAAGCCGACCAGCACGGCCTAGTTCATGGTGTTGGCATGGAAAAATTGAGCATTCGAAATATTTTGGTGCCGATCGACTTCTCGAAAATGTCGATCCAGGCAATTGAAACCGCAAAGCGTCTTGCCCTGCGGTTTGGCGAGAAACGTTCATCTTGTCCACGTTTACCAATTTGATTATCCGACGGGATTCATGGCGCCGGGGATTTGGTCCACGCAGCCGTCAATCGCAGCGCAAGAGCAGCACACGCAGGTGCTCACCAAAAACCTGGGTGCGCTGGCGCGGGAACACAGCCTCTCGCCGGAGAACTGCCATCTCTCAAGGGGCGCGCCATCGTTCGATGAAATCTGTCGGATCGCGCAGCAAATTCCTGCCGATCTGATCGTCATGCCCACACATGGCTATACCGGCCTCAAGCACGTCTTCCTTGGAAGCACTGCGGAACGCGTCGTTCAGCATTCGCCCTGTCCGGTGTTTGTGGTGCGTCCAAGAAAGAGAAAATCGGAGACGGGGCGGACATCCACTGCTCAGACGATTCTTGTGCCGGTAGATTTTTCCAATTCCTCGCGGGAAGGGCTTCGATACGCGATTCGCTTCGCGAATGAATTTGGGGCCAGGATTATTTTGCTGCACGCCACGTATCTCGGATACATCTATTCAAGTGAAGCCACTGCCATCTACGACATTCCCGCCTTGCAAAAAGCTGCTCGGAAAAATGCCGAGCGCCAAATGCGAGAGCTCGTGCGTACCGCAAACTTCGGAGCCGTAAAATTTGAGACGATCTTTACGAAAGGCTCGCCAGTGCTCGATATCTGCGCTTTTGCAAAGGATCGCGATGTCGATCTGATCATTACATCGACGCATGGGCTGACGGGTTTGAAACACGTATTGATCGGGAGCATCGCGGAGCAGGTAGTGCGACACGCGCCTTGTTCCGTTTTGGTGGTGCCATCCCATCCACAAATCAGAGCGGCGAACCTGGCAAAATCAGGCGGCGCCAGGGCAGGCACTCTGCCAAACCGGCAGCAATCGCGGAAATCACCACCAGGTAAGGCGCTCACGAGAAAAGATCGCAAGCTCGCAGCGCATGCGTTTCCAGAGCGGCGGAAAACAAACAAGTTTCGCGAATCGCATTCCAGCCGATGACACAGGAATTACTTACTGCTGAACCTCCAGCGACCTCGACGCAGCACCTTGTCGAGCTGCGCGATGTAATAATGGGCTTCGGTGACAAACAAGTGCTCGATCATGTCTCGTTGGCTGTGGCTCCACAGGAGCGCCTGGTAATCATCGGCCAAAGCGGCGCTGGGAAGACCACGATCCTGCGTTTGATTCTCGGAATCCTGAAACCGAATGCGGGCTCGATCTTCTTCAAGCAACACGAGGTTTCTCGGATGAACGATCACCAGCTCGAACAGGTCCGGACGCGGATGGGAATGGTGTATCAGGATTCAGCACTGCTGAGTTCGCTCACGGTGCGCGAAAATCTGGCGCTTCCGTTGCAAGAGCTGACCGACAAAACGCCCGGCGAGATCGACAAGGTGGTCGATGAAAAGCTGGAGATGGTGGAAATGACTGGCGAAGACAAATCGATGCCGTTCGAATTGAGCGGCGGCATGCGCAAGCGCGTCGGTCTGGCCCGGGCGCTGATGATGGAGCCGGAGCTGATTCTGTTTGATGAACCAACGCAGGGGCTCGATCCCGTGATCGGCGCATTGATCGACGAACTAATTATCGATCTCACCAAAAGAACGAAAACGACATCGATCATCGTCACGCATTTGATGGACAGCGCGTTTCATGTGGCCACGCGCATGGCGATGTTGCACCGTGGAAAAATTATCGAACAAGGAACGCCCGAACACATGCGCCAATCGAAGAACCCGGTGTTAGTTCAGTTTCTGAGAGGCACCACCAAAGGGCCAATCCTCGAGCGCAGCAAATATCACATGCTATCTCCTGCCGATTAGAAGGGGTGCATTTAATGGCCGCTTCCCGCTATCGCCTACATCTCGCCTGGGTTGGGATCGTTTACATTACGGTAGTGGCCACGGTGCTTTATCCCGCGCTTCACGAAGGCTTCGATGCCAGGATCACTCTGTGGAATTGTCTTCCACCTACCCTCGGTTTGATCGTGATTAGCACCGCATTGGGTAAATCCAGTCGTCGGATAGTCGTCTCCGCCGTTTTTGCGCTACTCACCGCAGCTGTGACAACGTTCTTTTCCGCCGCCTGGTTCTTTACTCCGCTCGATCTTGACCCGCACTCTGCGACTACGAAGCTGGTCTTTATTTTCGCTCCACTCTTTTCGCTCGGCCTGGCGATAATCGTCTCCGGCGTTGCTTGGATTGTCGCGCGGAGCACGTAACTGCTGCGCCGCGGCCAAAAAACGACGAGCGTTTAGCAATTCGCGCAGAGCCGTGCGTCTCTGTCCGCCGCAATGTGCTCGCATGAAAAGGTTGCTTGACCGCCCAATGGCTAGACAGTTCAGCCAGAAACCCCGCCAGCGCATTACCGCGTCTCGGTCGCGGCGATTTAAGCGCATCCTGGTCCCGATCGACTTCTCTCGCCCGTCGTTAAAGGCGATTTCGTACGCGCTTGCAATCTCGCGGCAATTTGGGGCAGACGTACACCTTTTGCATGTTGTTGATACGACTCAATACCTGCCTCCAACGTTGCTAACCCTTCCGCTGATTCCGCAAACAGAGAGGAACAGGCGATTGATGAAACGGCTGAAAGCTGTTGCCTTGAAGCATCGAACTAATGCCAATGTTTCTGCGCTGGAACCGCGCACCGGCACAGCTTACGAGGAGATTTGCGTGACGGCGCGGGAGCTAAAGGCGGACCTCATTGTTATCGCGACACATGGATACACAGGTTACAAACACATGTTTCTCGGAAGCACTGCGGAACGAGTTGTCCAACATTCATCCTGTCCCGTTCTGGTCGTGCGTCTGCACGCCAGACATTGGAACGGATCCACTGCTCCGCGCACCCGTGATGGCTTTCAACTGACGAAGATTCTCGCGCCGACTGATTTCTCGGACTGCTCACAACTGGCGTTCGATTACGCCGCTCAACTCGCCCGCGATTTTAAGGCAGAATTGCGGCTGGTCCACGTCATTAATCCGCACGCATATCCATTCGGAGATAAGTATGCTGCGCTCGATGCCGCCCAGCTCATGCGCGAAGCGGCGGACGCAGTGCAGAAACAGATGCGCTCCATGGCAGCAAGATTCAATCGTCGATATTCCGTACGTGTGATGCACGGTTCGCCGGCTATCGAAATTTGCAACGCGGCAAATGAAGATGTCGATCTTATCGTGATTTCCACGCATGGCCGCACCGGACTCGGCCATTTCCTCATCGGCAGCACCTCCGAGCGCGTCGTGCGCCATGCGCGTTGTCCAGTGTTGGTCATCCCTGCCCGGAAGAACCGAAAAGGGAAACTCTGAAAATTACGC
>CAVRYN010000018.1:0-7917 GCA_963725505.1 uncultured Verrucomicrobiae bacterium
AAGTCTGCGGACGTTCGTTAGGCGGATTCAGCAGGTCGCGCAACGTCGGCACCGAGCCGTTATGAAGATAGGGCGCACGCAGCCAGATTCCATCCAACGGCGGCGAGACGTATCCATATGGGTTTTGCGTCTCCGCCATCGGTGGACGATCGATGCCCAGCTCTTTGACGCGCCGGTTTGCTTCCGCTGCGGCGTCTTTCGACCAAGAATACATCCGCTCGGGATCGGTCTTGATCTCGGTGATTGGAATCACCTTGTTTGTAAATTCAGCGCGCGGCTCATGGCACGCGGCGCAGTCGCGCGTGTAGATTTTCTGGCCTTCGCCCGCCAATTGCTGGTTGATTGGATTCGTTTCAGTAAAAGGCCACGGCGGCGGCGGGAGATTGCTGAGATAATGATCGAGATCGGCCATGCGCTGCAAGAACCACGGCCGTGGCGGCGCGCCGAGGCCGAGCGCAGAATCGATCAACACCGAGCGCACCGCCGGCGTGTCGCCGGTCCAGTTCAAAAGCATTTGTTTTCCGGCGTTATCTTTTCCGCTCCGAATGCCGAGGTTCCAGATCGAAGGAAAATCGGTCGGCCCAAACGTGTCGTCCTCGGGCATGCTCGTCATGAAATACTTTGTCAGGTTCATGGCATCATCGCGGCCGGGGGCCCAATGCGGCTTTGGTTTGCCGCCAGTGACAAAGCGTTCCATCCAGGTGAATTGTTTTTCCTGTTTGAGCAGCGCTTTCTTAGTGAATGGGATCAGTAGATAATGGTAAATCTGTCGATCGATGAATGAGAGCCCGCCGTTGCCGTAGTTGTTCGCGCTCACCAGACGGATCTCATTCATGATGATGTCCGAATTGAACCGGGGATCGTGCGCGGCCTTAAACAAAAACCGCAGCATGCTTTGAACGTTGTTGGTGTGAGCGGGGCCCGCGACGACAACGTGTGGCACTTCGTCCTCGCGCAAACGGTAGGTCGCGGTATGGCAGACCGCGCAGTTATTGGTGATCCGCGCGAAACCGACCACCTTTTTCGAAAAGCCGACCGGAATTTCATGTCCTTCCTCCCAGACCACGCCAAGCGATTTGTAGCCGCCTGGACCAGGCATGAGGTCGGGAAAGACGCGTGGCAAAACGAGCCAGAGATAATACGGAATGCCGCGTTCACCCTCTGCGCCGAGCGAACCGTATTTGAAATGTTCTTCTTCGTTCGCGAACACTTCCTTCTCTTCGCGGAAAAATTTTGTCCAAGTAAACCAAGCGCCCAGCGCGATGAGAACCACGAGCACAATCGCGCAGACCCAAAGGATGCGTTTCGTTTTTGGGGAAAGACTCATTGGTTCGTTGCTCGAGTGTTGATCAAAATGTTTTCAGATATTCCACGATTGCGTCTTTCTCCTGCGCAGAAAGCATCGTTCCATATTCCCATCCTTCGTGGCCGACATTTGAATTACCTTCGTTCCGATCACGCGAAGTCGCGCCGCCCGGTTTCACTTGTGTGTCGAACCTGAAATATTTCTTTGGATTCTCGGGTTCATCCTTGCTGTGCCCTTCGTCGTCGAATCGGGTGACGTCGGAAACAAATCCGACCTTCGCCTGGTCGAACACATCGTAACCGCGATAGAAAACAGCCGGTCGTTCCGCGCCGGGATTAAGCAGATCGCGCAATGTCGGCACCGACCCGTTATGCAGATACGGCGCGCGCAGCCAGATACCATCGAGCGGCAAGTTTGCGTATCCGAAAGTTTTTCGGAAATGACTGAAACGCCACGGATAACCGGCATAGAGATTGTTCTGCGCCACGGCCAGTTCTTCGGTGTAGGAATCGAGCCGGTGACGGTCGGTGCCGATTTTATCGATCGGCATAACGTTGCCGACGTATTCGCCGCTGAAATCGCGGCCATTGCGTCCGTGGCAACTCGCGCAGTATTGCGCGTAAAGTTTTTCGCCTTGCGCGCTGGGTTGTGCATCGACGTGGAACGGATATTTGGGCGGTTCCTTAGCAAGCAGCCATTGCTCGACCCGCGCGAGTTGTTTCAGATCGATCGTGGGCGGGAACGCACCCGTACCGAATGATGCGCTTTTGTTGCGCTCTTCCATAAGGCTGTTGTTGCCGTCCCAGTGGGCGTGGAGATTTTTTTGCTTACGCAGGCCTTGCAGCCAGATCGATGGAAAATCACACAGGCCAACCAGTTCACGCGTTTCCAGTTTTTCGAGAGGAAATTCCAAAAGCGTCTTGGCCGGGTTAAACGTGTCGGTGCGGCCAGGGCCGGCGTCCGGTTCCCACTCGGTGAAACGGAAATGGCCTTTCAACATGAGCAATCGTTCGCGCATGAATGGAATGGCGTAGAAGCGCAGCAGAAATCGGTTGATGAAATCATATCTGCCGCCGATGGCTTCAATCTCCGCCATCATCCGCGGGGCATTGAACCGCTCGTCGGTTGCGCAGGCAAAAATGAAACGTTCGAACGCCTCGAGATCGACCGTGTTCGACGGCATTCCCGCGTAGATGACGGGCGTACTTTGCGGCGTTTCACGCACAGAGCCGGCGTGACAAATCGCGCAGTTTAAAAAAACGCGATCGATTCCCTGCGTATTGCGACGCGAAATCCCGACCGGTAGATCTTTGCCAGCTTCGTAAAGGAAGCCTAACGAGACATATTCTTTCCCCGGGATATACGTTTTTCCGGGCAAATACTCCGGGAACATTTTGGGCAGTACCTTCCAAATCCAATAAGGAATACCCGACTCGCGCTCGCCGCCGGTTGACCCATATTTGAAGTGATCTTCCACATCCGCGTACGTGACGGGCTCATCCCGCGTAAAGCGGCTGATGAGATACAAGCAGCCGATTATGATAAGCGCCACCATCGCAAGCAGCACAGCATGCCACTTCCAGTGCCGGCTGCCTGCGGGTTGATCTGGAGCGTCGGCCATGGCCGCAGAATGCGATTACCCCGATGCCGGAAATTCAAGAGCGAAATCAATCAATCGCTTTTTGCCCAAATAGACTTTGCCGAGATAAATGTGGGGCGCGACTTCGCGAATCTCGTCACGGACCCAGTGCGCCACCAACGAAGTCTTGGAATAATCGAGAACAATGCACTCCTTGTTGTCCATCCAGCTTGGGCCTTTGTAGACCTTTGCGATGATCGCGTTGAGCCCAAAGGGCAAAATCTTGTTTCGCAAAATTCCCTTTGCTGGATCGAAAATTTTTCCCTGCCATGCAAAATGATTTACGAAATTGGCCATGTCCTGTGTGTAAGTCGTTCCCGGTGCGATGATGGCCGTGCCTTTCGCCTCGCCGCTAGGAATTTCGCCGGTTGGGCTTTGAGTGAACAGGTCGTCGAGCTGCGCCTGCGACATTTTCAACATTTCTGCAACCGTAAGTGCCATATGCTTTCCTCTGGTTTGATTTCCGTTTAGAAGGTTTTCAGATATTCGATCAGCGCGCGTTTGTCGGTGTCAGACAAATCAGTGCCGAAGTAGTGGCCCTTGTCCTCGATAAAGTCCGGACATTTGTTCATCGCTATGAGGTCGGGAACTAGTTTACGCAGTTCGGCGTCCGCTGCTTCGGGCGAAAGGTTCTCGGCATTTATCTTGACCAATTTTCCCGCGACTTTGAGAAAGACGCCCGTGCGTTGAAAGTCTGGCTGCAGATTGGCCAGCAGATTGATCGGTGTTCCCTTGGGAATTCGTCCAATTTTTACGTAACCGTCCGGGCCTGCCAGCTTGTCAAATGGACTCGGCACAAATTCCTTGCGCAAATGGAATGAGCACTCGTTTTGGGTCCGCCAGATCGAATCTTTGTTCAACCGTTTTTCCGGCCAGAGTAATTTTTCGACCGCATCGTTAAACGCTTCCATGCGACCGGGCACGGAAGGATCGCCGGTAAATTTTCCCAGCATGTTGTTGTGTAAAAACGGCGCGGAGCTCCAGATGCTGACCAGCGACGGGGTGCGGTAATAGCCAGGCGCGACATCTTTGTCTTTCGGTCTGAATTTGATCGGATGCGTCTCATCAAATGGGTTAAAAAATTCCAGCTCGTCCACGGGCGAGAGTTCTTTGTAAGTCTGCGAAGAAAAGTTGTCCCAGATGTGATGAGCTTTTGCGTTTGTCGCGAACGCGCGCGCCGAGTTGGTCTCGATTTTGGTCAATGGATAACGCTTATCGTCTGACAGGAAATTATTTTCCAAGAACTCGGGCTTCATTACTTCCGCGCGGAACCAGGCTTTCCCCTCGCCGGAGCGCGGATCGATATTCGGCGGCGGTTGCTTGCTCGAGTGACACGCTGCGCAGCTTTCGGCGAAAACTTCTTTTCCGCGCGTCATCACGGCTGAATCCGTCGTGATGTAACCTTGTCCGTCGTGCGCATCAGCGAGATGAAATGGTTTCAGCTTGCGGAAAAACGCAGCAATGTTGCCGAGACGCTCCTCCGTGGCGCGCCAGAAAACCGAATGCTCACGGGCATAGGGAATTTCGAATGGCTTTTGCGGCCTCAGTCCGATCAAGCGGTTGTGGCGCGTCAACCAGTACTCGGAAAACATGCCGATATTGACGTAAACGCGAATGGTTGCGCCCGGAATTCCGATGGAATCGGCGCCATCCTTTAGAACATGAGCCACCGGCATCTCGTCCTTTTCACCTGGTAGAGCAAGTGTTCCGCCTGCCATCTTTTCCGGTACCTGGATGCGTTCCCGCTCTGCCAGCAAAAAGATTGCGTTGATTGCATTTGGATTGTTGATGTGATCGGTGGCGATCCGCGAAGTGTCGGAAGTGCCGCGCGGCTGGGCGGCTAGCATTTCGTAGAAAAATCCGCCCTTCTCGACATTACAGGCAAAGACTTTTCCTTCGTTGATGTACTGATTGCCAATCGCCGACGCGAGATTTTCCCAACGCGGATTTTCCGGGTCAGCAGGCGGATTGCTTGGATTCGGCGCGATGTGGCAGGCACCGCAAGCGACGCCAACGCGATACGGTCGAACGAGCTTATTGTCATTGTAATAAGCCTTGTCCTCGTAGAAACGTTTGCCATCCCATTTTTTGCGCGCTTCGTCGTTGAATTCCGGGTTTGGAAAAAGCCGAAAACCAAGCACGCCAGAAGGCTTGCCGTAAACGTTTACGTCGATGCCTTCCGGTTCCGGTTCGACTTGCTCATCCAGCCACAAGCCGAATTCGTTCGCCTTGCTGGGAGCGCGAAAACCGGGCTCGTTCACCAAGCCCAAAGTTTTGAAACGCTCAGCGCGCGGAAACCTGCGGTTGTCGAGCATCTTTAGAAGATCCATCAGACCGTAGCTGTCCTGCGCGGCGTGATTCCAAAAATGCTGGTTGCCAGCGCTCCAGAGGTTCCAGGTATTGCGCCCCATGATTTCCTCGGGCGAAAGATCGATGCCGCCGTCCATTGGCTTGAAAATGTCGGCAGTGATCTGCGGAAAATCGGCGGTGCTTTTGCCGGCTGCTTTCGCTTCATCGACCGGTAGGTTCTTCCCGCAACCGGCAAACGCGACATCGCGCATCCGGCACAGGATCCGACTCGGGCGAGACGGAGAAGATCGGCTCTAGCTGCTAGCAGTGCCTTCACCGAGCCACTATTGAAACTCCAGAGCGAATCGTGTAGCAAGAGAATTCCTAAGTGACCTTTACCTAGAAAAGATCCAGCAAACGCTGGCCGACCGCGAGAAGACCGAGAGCAGCCCCGGGAAAAAGTGCTGCCCGAATAAAAGGCTGTTCAGTCAGGGGCGCGAACGCGCCCATCTTGAGGTCACGGATTTCCGCCATGAGCTCATCGAACGTCTTCCGTTTTGCTTCGCTTTCCTGACCCAACAAGCGAAACCGCCGCAGGTCATTGAGCGCGGTTTCGCGCAATTGCTCAGCCGCGCGTCTCAGCAAAATGGCGCTGCCCAGCACCCAGGCGGCAATGATAGCATAGATCAGAACGAGACTCGCCGGCCACGTCCAATTATCAAAAAGGGACAAGCGGGCAACAATGATTAACGTTAAAACGACGAGTGGGTACCAGATCAGCGGTGCCACCACTTGTGTCCGCTGGGCGACGAAAAAGATTTCGTTATACGCAGAAAGTTCCTTTTCGGTCAGCGGCGGTTGGCGGTGAGATTGCTCAACGACCTCGCGGTTCCATTTGGTTACCTCCCGGCCAAACATGCGAATAAAGTTGCTGTTCAATTGGATCGCATCGACCACGTAAAAGGAGAGAAGCAGCAGCCCAACACCAGTGAGATAAAAGACAGTGTTATCGATCTGAAAAGCCGTCTCGCCCCGCGCGGGCGACAGTGGTTGAGGAAACAAATGCAAAATCGCGAAAGCGAAAATGGAATACAAAACAAAAAGAATCCCAATTCGGATGAACCGCGGCCAAAATTTGTTCCGGCAAAGATAAGTGTGCCATGCATCGTCAGCGGAAAAGCGCTTAACTCTCGGAGGCTCCTTCATCTGCCAGTGCTCGAAGCCGATGCCAAGGTCCCGCCATCGAAATGGAGTCGGTGGCAAGGGAGCAAACGAAAACTCCGTCTCGATCCGTTTCGCATTCGCACGAAGATCAAAGCTCGCTTTGAACATGAAGAAAATCGCAAGCATGAACGCAATCAGGCGCACCATTTCCGTTGGCCAGATGCTAATGCCGGAAAAAAATGCCAGCGGTTCTTCCGGCGCCAGGTCCTGCGCAACCAGAGCAACAACGAAAATGATGAGCGGTCCGCCACAGACCAACCAAAAAACTGTACTGACGAATGCGCGTTTCAGGCGCTCAACGGCTGTGCCGCCGCCCGACAATGTACGCCGGGCGATGGCCAGGCTGATCCATGCTGCCATCGCCAGCACCGCTAGGGCAATGATGATTAGTCGCCGGATTACGCCGGGCCCAAACAGCCAGTCGCGAAACCACATCTTTGTTTTTTCATTTTTCCCGTAACGCGACTCGAAAACGATTTTCGATTTGCCTGGGTCCCAGCGATACCAGGGCACACTAAGCTCGTACGCTCCCTGGCGGCTGATTTCGAAGATGCGCGGTTGCCACGTAAGCCACACCGCTTCCTCCTGTTTCATTTTAGTCGTGGCGACTAGCGTGCCGACGTACATGGAAGTTTGATTGCTATCGCGAAACGGTGGGATCTGCTGTCGTACGTAAATTTCCGGCAGCGCGTTGCCAAATGGCGAAGCGATAACCAGATTATGTGTAACGTTCCAATCGTCGCGGCGCTCAAAATGCGCGTCGTAGTTGTTGGTAAAGAAAACGGCGTCAGGAAACTGAGGACGCAGTGCCCGCAAAATCATCAGCTTGTCGTAAATATCGGAGCCGAGCAAACCAATGGCGCGAATACCTGAGCGGTCGTCTTGCCGCAACTGCGCGTCACGCTCTTTCATCTGCCGCGCCAGTCGTCGCAAATAATCCGATTGGTTCAACCCTTCTGTTGCCTCAACGGGCACTGTGTTTTGACCGAGCTGCGTTTTTTGCTCTTGCTCGCGCTGGTTGTCTTTGCTCTGGTCGCCCGGCAACCGGCCATCAATTCCGCGAAGATAAAAGTAGGGATGAATCCGTAATAGCGCCTCACGATTACGGGTAATCTTTCCAAAGACTTTAGCTTCGAAACTCCGTTCCAAAGACCGCCCGTAGAAAGTGTCCCATTCGCTGAGGATCACAATGTGCGAGAGCTTTGGAGGAATCAGGCGACGATCCGATGTCCTTGGAGGTGTGAGGTAGATTTCGCGTCGCGCTAGCTCCCGGATCAATTTGTCCAAAACCCAGTCGTCCGGCGCGATCGTGCGAACAAAGTGCAGACCATGAGGGACGGCTGCCGTGAATTGTTCAAGAGCTGCCTTTACGGGGTCGTCCGCAGGAAGCATCGGCAGATTTGCTGTAGAAAGCATCGGAAGATCTGCCGTAAAGAACAGCTCAGCATCCGACGCGGTT
>CAVRYN010000019.1:0-14016 GCA_963725505.1 uncultured Verrucomicrobiae bacterium
GACACGCCGGTGCACGAAACCCGAAAACATTTGAAAAAGACGCGTGCGGCTCTGCGGCTGGTGCGCAAAGAAATCGGACGCGGCTTGTTTAAGCAACAAGACCGTTGCCTGCGCGATGTCGGGCGGCTGACTTCGGAAATCCGTGATGCGGAAGTGCGTTTGCAGACTGTGCGGCAACTTCAAGAAGTCACCCAACGCCATGGCCGGAGCACCTACGGAAAACTCGAAGCAATGCTTACCATGGAACTGGAAAATTTCATGGCTGCGTTTGCGGAGTGGCAAACACAGGCGGTCCCTCTGTTGGAGCAGGCGGGTTCAGCCATCGATCACTGGACCCTCGACCAATTTAGCTGTAAGCAGCTCCGCGGCGCTGCGCAGGCAAGCTATAAGCAGGCCCGGAAAGCGCTCGCTAAAGCAACAACTAATCCGACCACCGAAAATTTTCACTCGTTCAGGTCCAGGGCGAAAACGCCTTGGTATCAATTACGCATCCTCCGCCCGATCAACCCGGTGGTGCTAAAGACCCTAAGCGACGACCTGCGTTCGTTAAGCGATCTGCTCGGTCGCGCGCACGACTTGAGTTTTCTCGGCGAGAGGTTGCGGAACGAACATGGAAAATCTGAGTGGCAACGCGAGGGTCACAAGCTCCTCGCGGTGATTGAAGTCAGCCAGAGCGACCTGCAGCGTGGAGCAGCCGAACTGGCGGAACACTACTTCGCGGAGCGCCCGCGCGATTTCGGTTCTCGCGTCATGAGCTGGCTCCAAGAGTGGGCAGGCAAAATCTTCGCACTCGCTGGCGAAAGCGCTCGTGAATTCGCTTTGCGGGCGAGTTTTGGCGGGAACAACCAGAGCAACTTTCCTTCGGCCGTTTCAGGATCAAGATCGACAAACGCGACTCCGGCTTTTGAGAGCTTGAACGATGCCGGTCAATTCCGAGATGACCTTGGTAAAATCCGGTTCGTGCCCGACCAGCATCAAATTTTTGGCGCGGTGACGGTTCAGCACGGTTCGCAGCTCGCGCACCCCGAATCCTGGCGCGAGCGATTCGTCTTTTCGCAACTTCGTCCTAAATAATCCGCGGCGATCTCAGCGGTCTGCGCCGCGCGTGGCAACGGGCTCGTCACGATCAGGTCGGGCCGCACTTTCAACCGGTGCAGAAATTTGCCGACCTGGTTCATTTCTTTTTTCCCACCTTTCGTTAGCGGCCGTTCGTCATCCGATTTCTTCCAGTCCGGCCAATCCGCCTCGCCATGCCTGAGAAAATAAAGTTTCATTTCGATCTTCCTGATGTTGTGGTCGTCCATCACATGATCATCCACTTCCCGGCCGTTCGATTGTTGATCTGCCACAATCGCACGCCGCCGAGAAATGCGTTACGATTATATCCGCGCTCGGCTCCGTCCGGAAGGTGATCGAGTTTCTTCACATTCCCGCCACCGAGCACGACGTAATCGGCGATGAGCGATTTCTTTAACTGGGCGACGGCGAATGCGACTTCGGCCGCCAATTCTTTTCGCCAACCGGCCGCACCTGGTTTGCCCAGATAATCTTCGATGATGCTGCGATCCCGATACGGCAGATCGCCCAATTCGAGCGGGAGAACGTATTGCTCCAGACGAGCGCCGAACCCAGCCCCGTCCCGAGCCCGAGAAAAAGCATTCGGCCCGCCGCGATAACTGCCGAGCGCCTGAAGGGCCGCGTCGTTGATGATCCGCACCGGTTTCCCGAGCGCTTTGGCAAAATCGAAACCGGCCCAGTTTTTTCCGAGATGTTTCGGGTCAGTCATGATTTTTCCGTCCCGCACTGGCGCGGGAAATCCAATCGAGACCGCGTCGAAGTTCCAATCGCTCGTCGCTTTCTTGATCTGCTTGACCGCATCCTCGCGGCGTCAGTTCGGGCCGGATGCAAATTTCCGCTTTTCTCCTCCGCGAGATCATCATCTTGACGTTCGAACCGCCGACGTCGATGACGAGGATTTTCTTCATGACTGTGTCGTTAGGCAAACTCTTGTCCATCGGCGAAGGCATGGGAGGCAGATTTGTCCGGCGACGTAATCGGAATCATTTGGCGGCGCGCTGTTTGTTCTGGCCAGCATTTTTTCGTGCGCCGCGAATCCTCGCGGAAATGCAACTGCGCCTGCGACGCGGGGCCCGCCTTTCCGGTTTCAGGCGCACGTAAGCTGCCGTCCGGCTGCAGCTCGCGCGCCTTGCCGTAGTCGGTCAGGAAACGCGGCAGAACTTCATTGATGATTTCGTCGCGCAGCGGCGGCGACTCGATCGGAAACGCGATCTCGACCCGGCGAAAGAAATTGCGCGGCATCCAGTCGGCGCTGGCCAGATAGAAGATCGGGTTGCCGTCGTTCTCGAAATAGTAAATCCGGCTGTGCTCGAGGAAACGCCCGACGATGCTGATGACGCGAATGTTTTCGCTCAGCCCGGGAATTTTCGGCCGCAGACAACAGATGCCGCGGACGATGAGATCGATTTTCACCCCGGCGCAGGAGGCTTCGTAAAGTTTCTCGATGATCTCCTGGTCGACTAGCGAATTGAGCTTGGCGACGATCCGCGCCGGCTTGCCCGCCAGGCGTGATCGCGCTCGCGCTCGATCAAGCCGATCAGTCGGCTGTGCAGATCGAACGGCGCGACGAGCAGTTTTTTCAAGCCGGGATAACCGGCCAGCCCGGTCAGGGTGTTGAAGACGATCGCCACTTCCTCGGTCAGTTCCGGCTCGGTCGTGAGAAAGGCTGAAGTCGGTGTAAATGCGCGCGGTCTTGGGATGGTAATTGCCGGTGCCGAGATGGACGTATTGGCGGAGCCGATCGGGATCGCGCCGAACGATCAGGAGCGCCTTGCAGTGCGTCTTCAGTCCGACCACGCCGTAGACGACATGTGCGCCCGCTTCCTCGAGGCGGCGCGCCCATTGGATGTTGGTCGCTTCATCGAAGCGCGCCCGCAATTCGACCAGCGCGGTGACCTGTTTGCCGTTGCTCGGCCGCGTCAATCAGCGCCTCGACGATCGGCGAATCGCCGCTCGTCCGGTAAAGCGTGATCTTGATCGCGAGCACCTGCGGATCTTTCGCCGCGCTTTCGATCCAATTCGACCATCGGATCGTAAACTTTCGTAGGGATGATGGAGCAGGATGTCCTGGCTGCCGCATCACTTCGAAAATATCGGCGTGCGGCGGCAGCGCCGGATCGCGCGCCGGTTGAAAGACGCGATCCTTCAACTTGGCAAAGGCGTCGTTCGCGACCAGCGGCGCGAGATGCGTCATGGAGAGCGGACCGTCGAGTTTGTAAAGATCGGCCTCGGTCAGATCGAAAAATCGAGGAGCAGATTCGAGAAAATCGTTCGGGCAATCGGCTTCCACTTCCAGGCGCACGGCGTTGCCGCGGCTCGAGCGCCGCAGTTCCTGCTCGATGCTGCGCAGGAGGTTTTCCGCTTCTTCCTCGTCGATGTAGAGATCGCTGTTGCGCGTGACGCGAAAGGCGTGCACGCCATCGAGGATGAGGCCGGGAAAAAGATCGGCCGATGTGCTGTTTGATGAGCGAGGCGAGGTAAATGTATTCCCACGGTTCGTCGCCCTTTCGCCGCGCGGCAGAGGATCAGGCGCGAGACCGCGCGCGGCACCTGCACGATGGCGTGCATCGGGTCGCCGCCCTCGTTGGTTCGCGCCCAACGAGCAGGTTGTGGCTCTTGTTCAGGAGCTGCGGAAACGGATGGCTCGCATCGACCGCCAGCGGCGTGAGCATCGGAAAAACTTCCTGCTGAAAATAGCGGCGCGCCCAGGCGGCGCGCTTCGCGTTCAGCTCATCGATGTCGCGGACGCGAATCATTGTTCGGCCAGGGGCGGCGCGATTTCGTTGTTCCAGAGCGCGTATTGCGTCGCCACCAGTTCGCGCGACGTCGCTGGATGCCATTGAAGGTCTCGGTCGGGCTCATCCCGTCCGGCCCGACATCGCTCGTCTCGCTCTCGATCTGTTGCTTGATGCCGGCGACGCGAATCTCGAAAAATTCGTCGAGGTTCGAGCTGACGATGGCGAGAAACTTGACCCGCTCGATCAGCGGCTGGGTCGGGTCCTGCGCTTCTTCGAGGACGCGGCGATTGAACTCGAGCCAGCTCAGCTCGCGGTTGATGAAATTTTTCGGATCGCGGAAAGGTTGCGCGGTTTGCACCACTGCGGAGCACAATCGGGTGGTTTCCTCTTCGGTTCGTGCAGTGGCTTGAGCTTCCGGCATCGTCAACATCGACATTACCGCGCATATGCAACGCAGCCACGTCAGACTGAGGCCGCAAAAGTTGATGGCGGATATCTTCCGCCGCTACGGCGTAAACGGCGTCCTCGGCGATATTGGTGGCATGATCGCCTACCCGTTCGAGACAGCGCGAAACAAAGATCAAATTCAGATAGCCGCGGAGTTGATCGGGGTCCTGGGCCATTCGCTCGACCAGTTTGACTGGCCGCGGTTCATCTCATCCAGTTCTTGATCACGCGGAACGACGGCCCGCGCAAGGTCGACATCTTCCCGAGCGAAAGCATCGACGCTATCTTTGAACATCGACATTGCGTGAGCATAGATCGGCCGGATCAATTCTACTTCCGGCAATGGTGGATGCTGATTCAGTTTACGGGCCCGGCGCGCAATGGTGGTCGCCTGATCAGCCATGCGCTCGATGTTTGACGAAAGTTTCATGGCCGAAACGACCCGCCGCAGGTCGGATGCCACCGGTTGAAAGCGCAGCAGAATATCCACGCCGTCCTTGTCGATCTGTTTTTCGAGTTGATCGATCTCTTCATCATCGGCAATTACGGTGACGCAGAGATTGTCGTCCCGCTGAAGCAGTCCCTTGATGGCCCGATCCAGACTACGTTCGGCCAGCCCCGCCATCATCAGCACGTTGTTACGGAAGCGGCGAGCGCTTCGTCGAATGTGCCTAAAATATGTTTCGGTGCGATCATTTCATCAATTTCTTAACCGAATCGGCCGGTAATATAATCCTCCGTCTGTTTTTCGCTTGGGTTTGAGAAGATTTTCGTGGTCGGCCCAAACTCGATTAACCGGCCCAGATAAAAGAACGCCGTGTAATCGGAGACGCGACCCGCCTGCTGCATGTTATGGGTCACAATGACGATGGTGTAGTGCGTTTTGAATTCGTAGATCAATTCTTCCATCTTTGCCGTCGCGATGGGATCGAGCGCCGAACACGGCTCGTCCATCAAAATCACTTCCGGTTCAACCGCGAGCGCGCGCGCGATGCAGAGCCTCTGCTGCTGTCCGCCGGAAAGACTGGTTCCCGGTTTGTGCAGATCATCTTTGACCTCATCCCACAGCGCAGCCATACGAAGCGATTTTTCCAAGCGTTCATCGAGAAACCTTTGGTTGCGCACTCCGTTTAATCGCAGACCAATGACGACATTTTCGCCGATCGTCATCGTCGGAAACGGATTCGATTTTTGAAAAACCATGCCGACGCGACGCCGAACGATCGCCGGATCGACAGTGCTGGAATAAAGATCCTCGCCGTTCAGCAAGACTGTCCCTTCAACCCGCGTTTTCGGTACCAGCTCGTGCATGCGATTCAGAGCCCGTAGAAATGTCGATTTACCGCAGCCGCTCGGCCCAATGATTGCGGTTACGGCATTTGAGGCGACGTCCAGCGTAACATTATCGATCGCGCGCTTCTCGCCGTACCAAATTGAAAGATTTTTTACTTGAAACGTGCATGCCATCGGAGCCTCCGTGTCGGGCGGCGGCGCGGACCGTTGTTCGGCGCGCTCGATAACGCTTCGTTCAGTTGTTTCCATAACCAGATTCTCCATCTGCGAAAGCCCTAGACGACCGACGCCGTACGGCCTCGAGTCAGAATTCTAACTATTACATTAACGCAAAAAACACCCGTGACGAGGACGAGCGCGCCTGCCCAGGCCTGGCGATGCCAATCGTCGTAGGGAGAGATTGCATAGGTAAAAATCTGCAATGGGAGCGCAGCAATCGGCTGGCTAAGGCTGTGGTTCCAAAATCGGTTGCCGAAAGCCGTGAAAAGGAGCGGAGCGGTTTCGCCGCCCACGCGAGCGAGAGCGAGCAGAATCCCAGTGATGATGCCTTTCGACGCGGTTTTCATCACGATGTGCACGATCGTTTTCCACCTGCTGACACCCAAGGCAAGCGCGGCTTCGCGATAACCATTTGGCACGAGCAAAACGACCTCTTCTGTGGTGCGCAGGATCAGCGGGATCATAATGAGACCGAGGGCGAGGCCACCAGCGTAGGCCGAGAAGCCTTTGAAACGCAGGACAACCAAACCATAAACAACCACACCCCAGGTGATTGATGGAATTCCGTTAAGAACGTCGGCTAGAAACCGCAGGATAGAATTGATGCGAGCCGACCCGTACTCGGCCAGGTAAACTCCACCCAACACGCCGATCGGAATTCCAATCACGCCCGCCAGCGTTAGGAGCTCTAGCGTGCCGACGATCGCATTTGCCATGCCGCCGCCGACCGCTCCGACAGGCGCGGGCAATTTCGTGAAGAAATCCCAGTTCACCGAACCGGCGCCATTAACAAGGAGATGGAAAAACACCAGTCCTAATGGCGCGATCACAAGAAGCGCGGACACAAAGGCGATTCCGGATGCCAACGCGCTTTTGATTTTGCGCCAGGAATGATTGTCCGCTCGTTCCAAGTGCATGGCTATTGTACCGCTCGCGTTGCGGATGTCGTCGCGATAGTTCGCAGAAGCAGTTGCGCGATCAGGTTCACCAGAATCGTGACTCCGAAAAGCACCAAACCGATTTCGAACAATGCCTGAAGATAAATGTCGGTCGTCGCTTCAGTGAACTCATTCGCAATCACGCTGGCCAGGGTGTAACCAGGCTTGAAAAGCGACGCGGCGATTTGCGGCGTGTTGCCGATCACCATCGTCACTGCCATCGTTTCACCCAAAGCACGTCCCAAGCCAAGAATCACTGCACCGAACAGCCCTTTCTTTGCATAACTCAGCACCGCGATTCGGGTCGCTTCCCAGCGGGTCGCGCCCAAAGCGTAGGCAGCTTCGCGTTGCAAGTCTGGAACACTGCGCAGAATCTCCCGTGAGACTGAAGTGATGATCGGCAGAATCATAATCGCAATAATAATTCCGCCGGCGAGCATACTGGTTCCGTAGATCGGCCCGGTGAAGAAGGGCGTCCACCCGAAGAATCGTTTCAACATTGGAAAGGGATAATCGCGCAACCACGGGATCATGACGAAAATGCCCCAGAGCCCTAGGATGACGCTCGGAATGGCCGCCAACATCTCGATCAAAGACGCAAGCGGCTGCCGAATCCACAGCGGAGCAAGTTCCGTGAGGTATGCTGCCGTTGCGATACTCAAGGGAACCGCAATCAGCAGCGCGATCAGCGAGGAAACCAGCGTTCCGTAAATAAACGGCAGTGCACCGAATTGCTCCGCGACCGGGTCCCATGTGGATGTGACGAGGAAATGAAAACCGAATTTCTTGATAGCGACCGAAGATCCAATCCAGAGCTGCCACCCGATCAGGATAATCAGCACAACCACCGCGAGCGCCATCGCGAGCGTAAACCATTCGAATGCCTTATCGCCAAAGCGGGATGGAGACGCCATCCGTGCTTGGATGGAGCGCTCTTCCACCGCTATCGATGCGGCCACACCCATAAAAACTTAATACTTTGATTAGCAGCGGCAGGCCGCTGCGGTACACCCCTCGGTTACATCTTGATTTCGTCGATTCGTTTGAGAACGCGCTGCTGAAGGCTGTCGGGCAATGGCGCATACTGCAGATCCGTCGCCATTTTCTCGCCGTCTTTCGCAGCCCATTTCAAAAATTCGACCAGTTTTTTCCCTTTCGCCGGATCTTTCTGTTGTTCGTAAACAAGCAGCCACGTCGCGCCGCAGATTGGATAAGCATCCGCTCCTGGAGCGTTGGTGATCGAAAAACGAAAGTCATCAGGAATGTCCGCTGTCCCCAGCGCCGCGGTGATAGATTCGAGCGATGGCTTTACAAACTTCCCAGAAGCATTCTTCACCTCTGCGTAAGGCATTTTATTTTGGACTGCGTATATCAATTCCACATACCCGAGCGCACCGGGCGTCTGCTTAATCTGCCCGGCCACGCCTTCGTTGCCTTTGCCTCCGATCCCAGTCGGCCAATTCACGGACGTGTTCGTGCCCACTTTCGACTTCCATTCCGGGCTGATCTTGCTCAGGTAATCGGTCCAAATGTAAGTGGTGCCACTTCCGTCGGATCTATGTACGACCACGATCTCTTGATCTGGCAGCTTTGCACCCGGATTCAACGATGCGATTTTTGGGTCATTCCATTTTTTGATTTGACCGAGAAAAATCCCGGCAATCGTATCCGCATCGAGCTTCAACGCCGGGTTTCCGGACAAATTGTAGGCAACCACATCCGCACCTGCCACTGTTGGAATGTGCAAAAGTTTCCCCGGGGCTTTGCTCAAATTGTCGTCGCTCATCGGGCCGTCCGAAGCGCCGAAATCAACCGTCTGCGCGAGGATTTGTTTTTGGCCGCCGCCGGAACCGATCGATTGATAATTGAAGCGGACGGAAGGGTCGACCTTTGCGTATTCATCGAACCACTTCGAGTAGATCGGATACGGAAACGTCGCGCCCGCGCCATTAATCATCATTTGCGCCGACGCGCTCGCGCTTAATCCCAGCGCAACAATGAGCCCAAGAATTTTCGGCAATTGAAGTTTCGTCATGCCAAGAAACTGCCGCATCCGATTTCATGCGGTCAAAACCTTTAGTGTTACGATTGTGTGACAGCGACCAAATGAGGCCGCGTACCGCTTCCGCTACCCAATCACGAGAGCGAGAAGATAAATCCCTGGCGCGGTTGTGTTACCGGAAACAAGTGAAATTCCGCAACCAATTTCCTTGATATCATTCTCTGAGCCATGGAAAGCTCGCCGGGTAAAGCCTTGAAACGCTAAGCTCGCGGCTCGAGGGCGCAATGCTCTTCGCAGAAGTTTTCGATCCGCGCGCGAATTTGCTCTAACACCTCGCGCGTCCTGGTCATCTTTTCCTCATGCGTTCCAGTAAACTGCGACGGATCGGGAAATGACCAGTGCAGCCGTTTGGTTACACCCGCGAACACCGGGCAGCCCTTCGATTCGGATTCACTGCAAACGGTGACTACATAGGCAAATAGCTGACCGGATTTAAAAACGTCGAAAACCGATTCTGTTTCGTTACGAGAGATGTCGATCCCAATTTCCTGGAGTGTTTCAACCGCCAGCGGGTTGAGCGTTCCCGGCTCGAGTCCAGCACTCTGCGCTTCAAAAAATTCGCCACACACTTCGTCGAGCAGGGCCGCAGCCATCTGGCTGCGCGCACTGTTATGAACGCAAATGAAAAGAACCTTTTTCTTCACGGGCCGGATGTTAAATGAAACCGAAGATGAATCAAAGCGACCCGTGGGAATGTCACCAGAACGTCACATTGCGCCCGGCAGAACCAAACGAATCGTTGTGCCTTTACCAAGCTCGCTTTCGGCCTCGACGTGCCCGCCGTGCAACTGCGCGACGTGTTTCACAATGGCCAGGCCGAGGCCAGTTCCTCCAATGTTCTCGGCAGTCCGGGCTTTATCGGCCCGATAGAAGCGCTCGAAAATTCGCGGCAAATCTTCTTTGTCGATGCCGATGCCGTTATCACTTACGCTCAGCACGATTTGTTTGTCGCGCCGCCGACCCACTAGCCCGATCTCGCCGTGCTCGGGCGAATATTTCACGGCGTTATCGAGCAAATTGTAGAGAGCTTCCTCCAACCGCACCCGGTCAGCCCGAACGGTTGGCATGTCGGGCGGAACATCGACAATGACACTGAGCTGCTTGGTTGCGAGCTTCTTTTCCCAATCGCGAATCACTTCCCCGAATAAGTTCGACAGATCGACGTTGCCCAATTGCAAATTCGGATTTGCCGATTCCAATTGCGCAAGCGTAAGCAGGTCTTGGGCGAGCAAATCGAGACGCTTCGAATGGCGCTCCATCACTCCGAGAATTCGAGAAGATTCCTCGCGCGACGTTTTCGGATTATCCAGCAAGGTCTCGATGTAGCCGCGCAAGATCGACAATGGCGTGCGCAATTCGTGCGAGACATTAGCGACAAAATCCCGCCTGATCTGATCCATCTTCTTCAGCTCGGTGATGTCGTGAAACAAAACGAGTGCTCCGGTGATTTCGCCCGCTTCGTTCCTTGTCGCGACAGCATGGAGTTCGATTTGCGAACCGTCCAGGGTCAACTCGCTGCGAACTGGGCCACCATCATCGAAAGCATCATTAATTACCCGGTCGAGCGTCGCGTCGCGCACAATCTCCAGCAGAGGTGTCCCTTCTGAAATTTCCGGGAGCGCGAAAAGTTTTCGAAACGTCTCGTTGACCAAAATCACGTACCGCTTGGAATCGACTACCAGCAATGCGTCATGCATCGCAGCGAAAATCGTCCGCATTCCGGATTCGCGTTTTGCGATCTGCTTGTTGAGCTGCGTTAAGTCCTGAAAAATCTTTTCCAGGCGTAACCCGATACGTTGAGCCTCGGCGCCGCCGTGAATCAGAAATGTCCGCGGCTGCTCGCCGCGCGCGATTTGCGTAGCGAGCTCCTCCAGTTGCCGCCACGGTGCAATCCATTTGCGCCACGCGATCAGGGCAACTGCTACTGTCACCGCGACAAACAGGCAGAGCACAAGCCAGCTCATTCGCGTTAATTTTCCCGCACGCGATAACCGAAGCCGCGGACGGTTTCAATCGCGTCACCGGCTTTTCCGAGTTTTTCGCGCAAGCGGCGTACGTGGGTGTCCACAGTGCGGGTGTCTATAACAGCTTCGTAGCCCCAAACCTCGTTTAGCAACCGGTCGCGGTCCTGCACGCGGCCCCGGCGTTGGATCAATGTCTGCAACAATTTGAACTCCAGGCTGGTGAGATGCACTTGCTTGCCGTTAACGCGAACTTCGTGCCGCGCAGCATCTATCGAGATCGGGCCGGCCTTCAGGCTTTCGCCCGGTGTTTCGCCGCGCCGCAAAATTGCCCGAATCCGCAGCAGGATTTCGCGCGGGCTAAATGGTTTTGTCACGTAATCGTCGGCGCCGAATTCCAGACCGACGATGCGATCGATCTCTTCTGCTTTCGCCGTTAACATCAGAATCGGAATGTGACTCGTCGCTGTGTCGTTCTTCAAAATTTTGCAGACTTCAAGTCCCGACATCTTTGGCAACATTAGATCAAGAACGATGAAATCGGGCCTGTCCTCGCGCGCCTTCTGCAAACCGCCTGCGCCATCGACAGCAGTCGAAATCCTGAAGCCCGCCTTGCGAAAGTTCAGCGTAAGAAGATCTGCAACGTCGCTCTCATCCTCAACGACCAGGATTTTCCTGCCAGCGCCAGTTTCCATGGAATAGGGAGTCAACTCGCCTCCGCGCTAAATTGCAATACTTCTGCGCGGATTCACGCAATCGCTTCGGTATGTGATCGGAAAGTTTGCCGAATCGTAACACTTTCGTCATGAAACCGTAACAATCGGTTCCTAGCCTCCGCGGTTTATTGGAAGACCCCTCGAACAGCCAAAAATCATCACAACAAAGGAGAAACCAACGAATGCGCATTAACAAAATCACCCTACGGGTAGCCGGCGCCAGCCTGGCTTAGTTCTTTCGCTGGCGGCACAGCCGCTAAGGGCTCAGGCATCATCCGACGACGCACGGCTCCAAAAGCTTGAACAGGCCGTTGCGGCGTTGCAAAAACAGAACGCGGATTTGAAAGCGGAGGTCAGTAGCTTGAAAAAACACTCTGCGCCGGCAGCTGGTGCCGAAGGGCCGACAAAAACGGAGGTTGTTTATGATGGAAAGACTTATGTCGAGAAAAGCGTTCCCGTCGAGAAGTCGGCCGCAGACAAGTGGAAATTATCCACGTCCATCACTGAGATGGAACTCTACGGCGACATCCGTCTCCGCTACCAATATAACGGAGGCGAGACCCAAAGCACTGGCCCGGCGGCGCCGCCGGGTGCGGGCGTCGCAGGGATAAACGATTGGCAGGAGCGCGAGCGGGAGCGTTATCGGCTTCGCCTGGGCCTTCGTGGAACGCTTATGGACGATTGGTTCTTTGGCATTCGATTGGAGACGAACGCAAGCGACCGCTCGACAAACGTGACCTTTGGCGACGACACATCGACTAGCTCGCCTGGTGGTGGCGGACCATTTGCAAAAGGCAGCGACGGCGTCGACGTCGGCCAGGCTTATGTGGGCTACAAAGGCTTTAAAGACGTAACGCTGACGGGTGGTAAAATGCCGAACCCCCTACTGAGCACACGCATGGTTTGGGACCCGGACCTCAATCCGGAAGGATTGGCTGAACAATGGAAACATACGTGGGCCATTGGCGGTGGAGCACCACCGCCACCATCCTTCAGCAAGGATGGGAAAAATGTCGCGGCGCCGCCCCCGTCAGAGCCGTGGCTGAACATCACCGCCTTCGCCAACTTCGCGCAATTCGTCTATGACGATTCAAATCCGGAGAATCCGCTCGGCGCCAGGGCCACGACCTCTGCAAATGGTGGACATCAGCTAGTCCCTAACACCGATGCGTTCCTGTGTGCGTGGCAGCTAGGAGCGAAGTTCGAGTTTCCGCACATCTTATACTTCCAGCTCGCACCGACGCTCTACAATTACACCGGCAACGGCGACACATTTAACATCCACTATCAAGGCGGCAATCCCCACCTAACCAACTCCGCTTCGATGGCCCTGAACCAAACCGGTATCAACAGCCTACTGGTTTTCGATATGCCGGTGGAAATAGCTAGGAAAGCATGGGGGCTACCGATGCGTCTCTACGGCGATTTCGCGACCAGGTTGAAGGGAACGAGCGCGCCAGCGCCGCGGGGCAGCCCGGCCGGGCAGCCAGCGCTACGCCTATACGGCCGGACTCAGCGTCGGCCGGTTCGAAGAATGATTGGCAGCTAGAGGTTTGGTATCAACGCGCCGACGGATCCGCTCGATCCGAACCTGATCGATGATGATTGGTTCAATGGCCAATTGAATATTCACGGCATCGGTGTCACAGCGGCATACAACCTGAGTGCCGCTGTCAACCTCACCCTCAACTACGGCCACGGTTGGTGGTACAGATCCACAATCTCGGCACCGGCGGAGTTCCACCAGGCCATCGCGATCAATCCAATGGACGAATACAATTTCTTCGCTGCCGACTTGAACGTACCGAATTACTGAGCCCTCACTTTGGTTAGGTTATCGATAGCCCGCCGGGACAGCCTGTCCCGGCGGGCTTACGACCACCGCAAGCGCTGGCGGCGCATGAAAACAAAGGCAAAGCACAAGCGAGTCCGCCGCCGAAGGTCGCGGGAATCGTCACGCTTAACGATGCTTGAATCCGAACTTCGCGCGCTACACCGCGATTTGCGCATCATACAGCGCCACGTACATCGCCGGTCTGGAAAATGATTTACTGGTTTGCCTCGCCGCGCTACAGGTCCTATGGACCGATCGAACAGGTGCCGCGGGGAAATGCTGCACCAGATCCGTGATCTCACGATTATCGTTCGCAATCGCAAATTGAAACGCAAAAGGGCCGTCGCAAAGACTTCCACCAGGTGGACCTCGCTGATCGTCAAACTCGTGCTCAACGATAGGACAAAAGAATTGAGTGCCGAGTGATTCACGGGCAAGCCGTAGTTTCTTGCGATCCTCTGAGCGAGTTCGTCACGAATGAAAATTATTGTCGAATGATTGAACAGGGGAAACGTAGGGAACAGCAAGGACTCCCGTCCAGCGCATTTCGCCTACTTGTGTGCTGTCGGATCAAAAGTTCGCGCGAGCAATTTTCAAAGAGCGTACGCGATTAAACGCCGCCCGGGGCAACGAAGGCGTAACAATAGTCGCAGCGTACCTGACCGCCATCGGTCCATAACAAAAGGCTTCTAGCCTAGCCGTGTTCGGATAGGCAGTTGCGTAACCGATCG
>CAVRYN010000020.1:0-15560 GCA_963725505.1 uncultured Verrucomicrobiae bacterium
GTTTAGAACTCGCGGATCGCTTTTGCGAGTATTGGCGCCAGAGAAACGGTTTTGACGTTCGGCCAATTATCAGCCACGACCGGAATCGAGTCGGTCACGACAATCTGTCGAATACCGGGATGGTTCAGGTTCTGGGGAGACTGCGGTGTAAACACAGCATGTGTGGCCGCGACAATAAAACGGTCACCAGAGCCGGCTTGAATCAACGCCTCGATCGCATTCTTGATCGTCCCGCCGGTCGAGATCATATCGTCGATTATTCGCGGATTTTGCCGCGCACATCACCGACAATTCTGTTCACGACGGTCCTGGTTCCATTCGGATCGGCTCCTTATCGAGCGCCGCTACCGGGCAGCTAATGGAAGAAGCGGTACACCGACGCCAGTTTTATTCCTCCGGTATCCGGAGAAACGATCTCACCGATTCCTGCTCCAGTGAGGTTTCAATGCGTCGGAGATAGCAGCGGGCACTGCCGTTGAGGTTTCTCCACCGTTATTATGGAAGAAGTCCTTGCACCTGCGGCGCATGAAGGTCCACTGCGATTACACGACTTATACCGGCGTGCTCTGTGAAATCCGCTACCAGTCTGCCCATGAGCGCCGTGCGGCGTCCGCGTCGCTTGTCGCTGGGGCATCCTTTGAAATAAGGCGCAATGCCGCGTAATGGATGATGCGGCCGCCCGACGACACGCATCGGCAATGGCAAACGCTTCCATGGCGTGCTCGTCCACAGGCGGACAAGAAGACTGGATGATAAAAACGTGGCGGCCTTGAACTGGCTTCGTCGAGTTGCACGTTGATTTCCGTGTCGGGAAACCGCGCGACGTGGCATTTTCGCAACCTGTGACGTCCAGCAGTTGAGCGACAATCGCGATCGCTAGATCGCGATTAGGGTCGCTGGCTGAGGACTATGACAAGTTCAGTTTCATCCCAGCAGACCCCGAATTGATTGTCACCGCTCCTCTCGCCTTCATTTAATCGGCGAAACGGCGCGCCATTTTCGCATTGGCGACTTTTTTCAATAAATCCTAAATCCGACCAATTTCACCGTGGGAGTGGAAACGGTGCTGCTGGCAAATCGCCGGTCGAATGGCCCTGCATCGGGACCACCTAGGTTCCTTGGAAGCAATGCCAACGTTTCGCGAATAACAGTCGAATCAATGGCGACGGCTAGTGGCACCTCGCCTGTCTTTGGTCCGATTCGTTCGGTGACAAGACCAAGCAACTCCGGTGCGCCGTGACTGCGTGCGGCAAATACGGGTCCGCCGCTGTCGCCGGAATAGACGTTGGTGTCGATCAAGTATTTTTCCAAATCCGCTTGAGAACCGGACGAGTACGACGCGATCCTTCCACCGCGGAACACGGGAAACGCCCCTTCAGGTGCCGGGGAATACTTTGGGAAATCCGAGCACGAAAATTTCATCACCAACATGAGGCGCAGTTTGCCGAGCCAGTGTGCTCTCGCTGATAAACGACGGGATGCTGATGACGCGCGTGATTTCTGAAGGCAGCCGGATTTCCATCGCCGCAACATCGCGTCGCGGATGTTTTGGTCCGCGTGCTCCGAATTAGGCGACACATCGATCCTCAACATAACGATCCCCGGGTTCGCACCTTCCACCGGCATTCGCAGAACAAGAAAATAAGGGCCATGCGGAGCGGCAGCTAACACATGCGTGCAAGTCACCAACACCGGCACAGTCCCGCCCGGCGCGCTTGTGTCTTTGCGGTTAACGATCACGCAGGTGCCCAGTACCGTTGGTGGTGGCGATTGCGTTAGGTTTTGACCAGGCCATTTTTTTCTGATGTCGTGAGCTTCGGCAGCGCGGGGATTTGAACCGTTTGGCAGGCAGAAAACACCAGGGAAAACAGGAGCACGATTTTCGACGTCGCCCTTTTTGCGGTCGTTTTCATCGCGTCAATCCGGCGGTACGCGCAGCGAAGCTTTCGGTGTGCAGATCGAGATCGCTTCGATCGGATGTTCGACGCCCAATGGATGCGAGTGCAGGCACACATTGTCGATAACCGACGCGAGCTCTTCGACTGAGAATGGTTTCGTCACGCAGATGGTGGCTCCGTGACGATATGCCGTTGCCGCCATTTGCGGAATTGTTAGAACAATCACCGGCGGCATGTTTTCGCTGCAACCGAGCGCTTCCACGATCGACAACGCCTGGCTGTGCTTATCGAGATCGACAATGACGGCGTCGATGTTTGCCAGGTTGCGTCGCAAGATTTGCAGCGGGCGACTCTGCGTGCTTGCGCGGCGCACGCCGTGAGCTGTTCGCGTCGCTGCATCGACGATGTCCAAGTCGGATTCTATATCACCATCTGCCACAAGAAGGATGTTTCGTTTCATGTCCCTTATTTAAGGCCGCCAGATCTTTGCGCTGCTCGCCTCTTGCAAACTTTTGTGCAAATCTTGCGCTGCGATGATGTCGTCGATCCCTTGATTCCACGATGTCTCGACGAGTGGCACAAAGAACCCAATGACTGTCCGTTTGATCTAAAGATTCTGCGCGATTCACGGTGAGCAAAATTCGCGCAGTAATTCGCAAATTTCGCCAAGCACGGGCGGGGTTGCCGCGTTTACTAGCCTCGGAAAGCCGAAACTTATGAAAATGAAAACGCAGGAAAAAGTTAACGTCCGAGACCAAAAACTTGGGGACGAATCCAAATCGTGGGCACTGCGAATTCCCTGCGGAGAAGTCACGCTTTCGGGCGATTTGGAGATTCCGCCAAACGCAGTTGGCCTTGTATTGTTCGCGCATGGCAGCGGCAGCAGCCGTTTTAGTCGACGCAATCGAGCCGTGGCGGGGGTGCTCCGCGCATCCGGGGTCGGCACATTGTTGTTCGATTTGCTCACGGAGGATGAGGAGGCTGCCGAAGCTTACACACGCCATCTGCGGTTCGACATTGGTTTGCTGACACGGCGTTTAGTTACCGTCACGCAGGAAATGGCCGATGACCCGCGCGTGCGCGGTCTCGGCCTTGGATACTTCGGTTCCAGCACCGGAGGCGCGGCCGCGTTGCGGGCAGCAGCTGCGCTTGGATCGAAAATCAAAGCGGTCGTTTCCCGTGGCGGACGCCCGGATCTCGCCGGAGACGCATTACATTACGTGAAGGCAGCGACGCTGCTGATCGTGGGAGAACGCGACGAAGAGGTCCTGCGTTTAAATGAAACGGCCTACGAACAATTGAATTGCGAGAAGGCTCTCGCCGTTGTCCCGCACGCCACTCATTTGTTTGAGGAACCCGGCGCGCTCGAGGAAGTGGCGCGCCTCGCCGCGGAATGGTTCGCGAAACATTTGAAATCACAACTATGAAAAAACCATTCTTCAACCGAAGCGAAGCAGGCAAATTTCTCGCGGAGAACCTTAGCGCCTATGTTGATCGCGATGACGTGCTGGTTCTGGCGCTCCCGCGCGGCGGCGTGCCGGTTGCTGTCGAGGTGGCGAAGCGACTGAAAGTGCCGTTGGACGTGTTCGTTGTCCGCAAGCTTGGTCTTCCCGATCACTTGGAACTGACGATGGGCGCGATTGCCACCGGCGGCGTGCGCGTGACCAATCGCGACGTGGTCGAAGGCTGGCAAATTCCGGAGATCGTCATCGACGCTGTCGCCGCACAGGAACAAGAAGAACTTGCCCGTCGCGAACGCGTATATCGTGGCGATCTTCCGTCGCCCGAAGTTAAAGGAAAAACCGTCATCGTAGTGGATGACGGTATTGCGACCGGTTCAACCATGCTCGCAGCGGTTGCGGCGCTTCGGCAATTGCGCGCGGGCCGTATCGTCGTCGCGGCGCCAGTCATAGCCGGATCGACCTATTATCGAATCCGCCGGGCAGCTGACGATGTGGCAGCCGTGATCGTGCCGGAGGAATTTTACGGCATAGGCGAATGGTACGAAGATTTTTCTCTGATCACCGACGACGAGGTTCACGAGCTTCTTGCACAAGCAAAACTAGCCGAGCCAGTGGCCTCGGCGGTGTAGTCCACCGCCAGATGAAGATGTCTATTTCGATTCGTCACCAAAAACCGGCACGAGACGTAGAGTCAGATGTTTCCAGCGGCAAACTCAGCCCGCACTCGTCGCGGATTGGTCGAAGAACAAGTGCAAGCCCAAACATCGACATCGCAGGCCGGCTGGATGAAGTCGCGAATATTTTTGCTGAGCAAGGGGCGAACCGGTTTCGGGTCCAGGCATATCGACACGCCGCGAACGTGCTTCGCCGCCTGCCGCGTTCGGTCGCGGACATCTTCAATCGCGAAGGAATCGAAGGACTTGAGAAAATCCGGGTGTCGGTCCGAGCATTGCCCGGTCGATTCGCGACATCCTTCTCCACGGCAGGCTCGCGATGCTCGATCGTCTCCGCGGCGAAAGCGAGGCGATTGCCGTTCTCTCAGCCGTGCCTGGCATTGGAAAAAAATTTGCGCGACGTTTCCATGACGATCTCGGAATCGAAACGCTGGAGGAACTTGAAGTCGCAGCTCACGATGGACGCATCGAAAATATCCCGGCATCGGCGCAAAACGACTAGCTGGCGTCCGCGATTCGCTCGCGCAACGCCTTGGCCGGATTCGTCGCAGGACAACATCGACGCCGACGCCACGCGTTCCATCCGTCTCGGAACTGCTCGATGTCGATTTCGAGTATCGCGAGAAAGCAAAAGCAGGGACGCTTGCGCAGATCGCACCGCGTCGTTTCAATCCGGAAGGCGAATCCTGGCTTCCCATTCTTCACACGGTGCGAAACGGGCGTCATTACACGGCGCTGTTCTCAAATACGGCGCGCGCTCATGAACTGGACAAAACACGCGATTGGGTCGTGCTCTTTTGCGATAACGGCGACATGGAACATCGTTTTACGGTCATCACGTCCGAGTTCGGTCCACTCGAAGGGCGGCGGATCGTTGCTGGGCGCGAATCAGAGTGCGAGAACGATTACGTGTCGGCAAGCACACGATTCCGGCAATCGCCGCATAAGAAGGCAATTGAAAGAAATGACTAAGACTAATCCGAACAAAGTTGGGCTGGTCGTCGGCGCATTGATCGGCGGATGGCACCTGCTTTGGTCTCTGCTGGTTCTGCTCGGCTGGGCGCAACCGATCATCGATTTCATTTTCTGGGCGCACATGATCAAGCCGGTTTACTTCATCAAACCATTCGATCCGGTGGCTGCGGTTGTCCTCATTGTGATCACCGCTGTGATCGGCTATCTCTTTGGTTTTTTCGGCGCGATAATCTGGAACAGACTGCATCGTCAGTAAGACGGGGCGCGAAACCGCCCTGGAGGCAAGAATTGGAGAATTCTTCGCAAAATCCGGGGAGCGTTGTATAAGCGGGACAGTTCTATTTGTCCCAGAAGAAGAAGGACACATGAAGACGTCGTTGAGGGCTTCATTAGAGGGACGCTCAAGTGGCAACTCACCAAACGTGACTGAACAGGTCGCGTTCAGGTTGCACGATCTGGAAATCACGCCGGATGCACTGGTCCTGCATTTTCATGAGGAGAGGACTGTCATCCCGCTCTCAGAAATCAGGTCGTACCGTTTCAACTGGTATATGCACGACCCAATTTTCGCAAAGAAGTGGTGGTTCCTTGTCTTGACCGTGACGCTCAAAAACGGCGACGAAGAGTCGGGCCACGTCACGTCCGTCAAATTCAATTATCTCAGCGATGACTCCAAATTGCGAAAAGACATCGAGACCAACATCGCGCACGCGATAGACACTGCGCTTTCGCGGGCGAGCGTAAGCGCAAAAAATGATTCATCTTTAGCAAGAGGCGACAAGCCCGGTTCCTCCCTACGTGGGAGCAACAAGTGCAAATGAATTTTATCGCGATCAAAATGCTGCTCGGCGACCGGGCGAAATACATCGGCATTGTCATCGGTCTAACGTTTGCCTCGTTTCTCGTGACGTGGCCGTCGGCTCTTTTTACCGGGGTGATGAGCCGCTCGTTTAGTTTTCTGACCGACGTGGGGTTGCCAGACATATGGGTTGTCGATCCGCAGGTGCAATACATCGAAGACGTCAAGCCGCTCCGGGACACGGAAGTGCTTCGCGTCCGCGGGACGGCGGGCGTCGAATGGGCGGTTGGTTTGTACAAAGGCATGCTTCGCGCCCGGATGGACGATGGCACATTTCAAAACTGCACCGTGATCGGTCTGGATGACGCGACATTAATCGGCGGTCCGCCCAAAATAATCGCCGGACAACTCGTGGACTTGCGGCAAGCAGATTCGGTCATTGTCGACGAAACTGGCGCGCGCGGGAAACTGGCAAGGCGATTGCCGGACGGACGGCGGATTCCATTGAAATTAGGCGACACTCTCGAGTTGAACGATCACCGTTGTGTAGTCGTCGGTATCTGCCGTATCACGCAGACTTTTCAAAACGTCCCAGTCCTTTATACCACGTATTCCCACGCAACGACGATCGCTCCACAGGAACGCAAGCTACTGTCTTTCGTTGTGGCAAAGGTCAAACCCGGGACAGACGTTCAGACTCTGTGCGGGCGCATCGGTGCCCTCGGTCTAAAAGCTTACACGCCCGCTGAATTCAAAAAGCTGACCTTCTGGTACTTTCTAAAATATACCGGCATGCCTATTAACTTCCTGACGGTGGTGACACTAGGTTTCATCGTAGGAGTGGCGATCTCCGGAATGACCTTCTACAATTTCACTCTCGATAACCTGCGTTATTTCGGGACGCTCAAAGCGATGGGCACGACCAATCGCAAATTGCTGCGCATGATTTCACTTCAAGCAGCGACAGTCGGAGCGGTGGGTTACGGTTTGGGCGTGGGCGCCGCGTCCGGCTGGGGCGGGCTTCTGAGCGGGCGCACGCAGATCGCATTCAAATTGCCATGGCAACTGCTTGTTATCAGCGCCGTGGCGGTGCTGGTCATATGTGTGGGCGCAGCCGCCGTGAGTATTCGCAAGGTAATGAAGCTGGAACCCGCGATGGTCTTCCGCAGCTAGGGAAACTTATGATTGTGGATCCTATACTCGCCACGGACGTGGGAGTTGCGCCTGACCAAATCGCAACACGAGCATCAGTCCGTTGCACTAACGTGACCAAAACTTACGGGACCGGAACCACTGCGGTTCGGGCCCTGCGCGGCATCAATCTGGAAGTCCGCGCCGGCGAACTAATGATGCTGGTCGGCCCGTCAGGATGCGGAAAAACAACGCTCATCTCTGTTATCGCGGGCGTGCTCAGCCGCGACGGCGGCGATTGTTCGGTTCTTGACCACGATTACGCACGAATGTCGGCCGACAACACCACGCGGTTTCGCGGCCAAAACATCGGCTTTGTCTTTCAAGCCTGGAATTTAATCCCTGCGCTCACCGCCGTCGAGAATGTGGCTGTTCCGCTCATCATCAACGGTACGAGCCGGCGCTCGGCGGTCCAACGCGCCTCGGAAATGTTGCGCAAAGTCGACTTTGACGATCGAATGATGCAATCCTTTCCGCCTGACCTTTCCGGAGGCCAGCAACAGCGCGTTGCCATCGCGCGTTCACTGATTCACAACCCGCGGCTAATTGTTTGTGACGAACCAACTAGCGCGCTCGATAGTGAGACCGGTCGAAAAGTGATGGAACTGATGCGGACACTCGCCGTTGGAGAAGACCGCGCGCTTTTAGTAGTCACCCATGACGCGCGCATTTTCGACTTTGCCGATCGCATTGCGCAGATGGATGATGGGGTCATCACTCGCGTGCTCGACTCACCAGGAGAAATCGAAACTCAATCCTAAAGCCTATGTTTCGAAAATACGTTCTACCAGGCATCGCATTAGCAGGCATTTTGCTGGCGATCCTGATCGCGTCCCGCGCGAACAAAACGCTCCCGCCAGCTCCGCCCGTATCGGCGGCGCCGCAGCCGCCTTATCGCAGCTTCGTTGCCGGTGCTGGCATCATCGAAGCGAACACAGAAAACATCGCTGTCGGCACGCAAATTCCTGGAATTGTTTCGAAAATCTATGTCCAAATCGGAAGCCACGTGAAAGCGGGCGACCCTCTTTTTACTATCGATGACCGCGCTCAACGCGCACTGGTCGCGTTGAAGACTGCTGCGGTCCAGGTAGCCGAAGCGCAATCGGCGCACGCGAAATACGAGCTGGGACTGGGCGAAGGTCTCACGGAAAAGCGCGTTCTTAGCCTGGAAGACCGCGAAACGCGCCGGTACAACGCGCAGACAGCTGAAGCGCAGTTGGTCCAAGCCAAGGCGGATTTGGAATCGGCGAAGACCGATCTTGAGCGCCTGACCGTGCGCGCGTCGGTCGATGGCCAGGTGATGCAATTGAAAGTGCGCCTCGGAGAATTTGCTCCGGCCGGTGTCCTGTCCCAGCCGCTGATTTTGCTGGGCGGCGTCGAGCCCATGCACGTGCGAGTAAATGTGGATGAAAACGACGCGTGGCGAGTGCGTGCCAATGCGGACGCGATTGGATTTCTTCGTGGTAACAATCAAATCAAAACGCCACTGCACTTCGTTTGCTTCGAGCCATACGTGGTGCCCAAAGTCTCGCTTACTGGCGATAGCACCGAGCGCGTGGATACCAGAGTCTTGCAAATCATCTACAGCTTCGAGCGCGGTAATCTGCCGATTTACGTCGGTCAACAAATGGATGTTTACATCGACGCGTCGCCGGAGGAGCGAAGCCGGGAGCTTCCTTCGGCCAGCGCGCCCTCATTGTCATCATCGCGTTGAGCATCTGTGTCCTCGCATAAGACGAGGGGTGGTTTTGGCATGCAACGACAGCTAAGCCCAGTCCTCCGCTCGATCGCGGTCTTCGGCCTTTTCGCGGTGGCGCATGTGTCCATCTCAGCGCAGCATCACATCGGAAAGTTACCTCCCGGAGAGTTCTTTTGGGAACCGGAACTTGCGCCAAGCGGCCCGCTGGTCATGATCATCAGCTTAACAGACCAAACTCTGAGTGCGTATCGCAACGGGATTCGCATCGCGTACTCGAGCATCAGCACCGGCGTGAAAGGACGTAGCACGCCGACCGGTGTCTTCACGATTTTAGAAAAAGAGGTAACCCACTTTTCCAATAAGTATCACCACGCGCCGATGCCGTACATGCAGCGACTGACGTGGGAAGGTGTGGCTCTGCATGGCGGAGATCTCCCTGGTTATCCGGCGAGTCACGGCTGTATTCGGCTGCCGCGCGAATTTGCCAAAAGACTTTATTCGGTTACGACGCGCGGCGCGACGGTGATCGTCGTGGATGAAAAGCATCCGCAGCCGAGCATTGCCACACAAGCGGGGTTTTTACTGGCCAACGCGGATTCAGAGCCCGATATCTCCCATCCGGTTGAAACCGAATTCGAATGGAATCCGGAACGAAGCGCGCAGGGACCTATCACAATTTTGGCAAGCGGCGCGGACGAGACTGTTTACGTGTACCGCAACGGTATTCTGATTGGACGCGCCGCGTTTGAGATTGACAATCCGCAGCAGCCACTCGGGGGCCACGCCTTCACCATGTTAGAAGGCTTTGCAGAGATGCCGAGCACATTCGTGCCTGGCCGGCCCGCGCACCGCTGGATGGCGGTGAGAACGGAAGGTAACACCACGCTTGAAGATCTCGGGCGCCGCGTGCGCGTCTCCCCAGCGTTCGCCGAGAAAGTTTACGACACCGTTTCTCCCGGTACCACGATTGTGGTGACGGATGCTCCGGCGTTGCGCCCTTCCCCATCAGCTCATGCCGTTTTTCTGATGGAGGCTGCAAAGAAATAACAGGCAGAGCCGAGGCTAGAAACTGCGCAGTCGTCTGCAAGAAACGAGTTGCCTTTCGCAAACAATGACAAGCTAATCTTTGCGGAAGAGTTTATTTTGCAGTCATGAAAAAACTGAGCATTCGAAATATTCTGGTCCCTATCGATTTCTCGACGATATCGATTCAGACGATCGAGACGGCAAAACGTTTGGGTCACCGATTCGGCGCCAGCATTCATCTCGCGCACGTTCATCACTGGCAGTATCCTGCCGACTTTATGGGGCCGTTAATAGCCGCCGGAAAGGCGGCGGCCTCGTTGGAAGAACGCAGAAGAGAGGTGTTAACGGAAGAGTTGAAAAAGGTGGCGCGTGCACGCGGGTTGTCCCCCGGTGTGGTCCACCTGCGAGAGGGCGCACCGGTGTTTCACCAAATCTGCCGGCTTGCGCAGGAAATTCCCGCCGATCTGATCGTCATGCCCACACATGGCTACACTGGGTTCAGGCACGTCTTCCTTGGAAGCACGGCAGAACGCGTTGTTCAGCATTCGCCCTGTCCGGTGTTTGTGGTGCGTCCAAGAAAGAGAAAATCAGAGACGGGGCGGACGTTTACTCCTCAGACGATTCTTGTGCCGGTAGATTTTTCCAATTCCTCGCGGGAAGGGCTTCGATACGCGATTCGCTTCGCGAATGAATTTGGGGCCAGGATTATTTTGCTGCACGCCACGTATCTCGGATACATTTATTCAAGCGAAGCCACTGCCATCTACGACATTCCCGCCTTGCAAAAAGCTGCTCGGAAAAATGCCGAGCGCCAAATGGGAGAGCTCGTGCGTACCGCAAACTTCGGAGCCGTAAAATTTGAGACGATCTTTACGAAAGGCTCGCCAGTGCTCGATATCTGCGCTTTTGCAAAGGATCGCGATGTCGATCTGATCATTACATCGACGCATGGGCTGACGGGTTTGAAACACGTATTGATCGGGAGCATCGCGGAGCAGGTAGTGCGACACGCGCCTTGTTCCGTTTTGGTGGTGCCATCCCATCCACAAATCAGAGCGGCGAACCTGGCAAAATCAGGCCGCGCCAGGGCAGGCACTCTGCCAAACCGGCAGCAATCGCGGAAATCACCACCAGGTAAGGCGCTCACGAGAAAAGACCGCAAGCTCGCAGCGCATGCGTTTCCAGAGCGGCGGAAAACAAACAAGTTTCGCGAATCGCATTCCAGCCGATGACACAGGAATTACTTACTGCTGAACGTCCAGCGATCTCGACGCAGCACCTTGTCGAGCTGCGCGATGTAATAATGGGCTTCGGTGACAAACAAGTGCTCGATCATGTCTCGTTGGTTGTGGCTCCACAGGAGCGCCTGGTAATCATTGGCCAAAGCGGCGCTGGGAAGACCACGATCCTGCGTTTGATTCTCGGAATCCTGAAACCGAATGCGGGCTCAATCTTCTTCAAGCAACATGAGGTCTCTCGGATGAACGATCACCAGCTCGAACAGGTCCGAATGCGGATGGGAATGGTGTATCAGGATTCAGCGCTACTGAGTTCGCTCACGGTGCGCGAAAATCTGGCGCTTCCGTTGCAAGAGCTGACCGACAAAACGCCCGGTGAGATCGACAAGGTGGTCGATGAAAAGCTGGAGATGGTGGAAATGACTGGCGAAGACAAGTCGATGCCGTTCGAATTAAGCGGTGGCATGCGCAAGCGCGTCGGTCTCGCCCGGGCGCTGATGATGGAGCCGGAGCTCATTCTATTTGATGAACCAACGCAGGGGCTGGATCCGGTGATCGGCGCGTTAATTGACGAACTAATTATCGATCTCACGAAAAGAACGAAAACCACATCGATCATCGTCACACACTTAATGGACAGCGCGTCTCATGTGGCCACGCGTATGGCGATGTTGCACCGTGGAAAAATTATCGAACAAGGAACGCCCGAACACATGCGCCAATCGAAGAACGCGGTGCTCGTGCAGTTTCTGAGCGGCAGCACTGAAGGACCGATCCTCGAGCGCAGCAAATATCACATGCTATCTCCGGCTGACTAGAAAGACTGCATTTAATGGCCGCTTCCTGCTACCGCCTACGTCTCGCCTGTTTGGGATCGTTTACATTGCGGTAGTGACCACGGTGCTTTATCCCGCGCTTCACGAAGGCTTCGATGCCAGGATCACTCTGTGGAATTGTCTTCCACCTACCCTCGGTTTGATCGTGATTAGCACCGCATTGGGTAAGTCCAGTCGTCGGATAGTCGTCTCCACCGTTTTTGCGCTACTCACCGCAGCTGTGACAACGTTCTTTTCCGCCGCCTGGTTCTTTACTCCGCTCGATCTTGACCCGCACTCTGCGACTACGAAGCTGGTCTTTATTTTCGCTCCACTCTTTTCGCTCGGCCTGGCGATCATCGCCTCCGGCGTTGCTTGGACTGTCGCGCGGAGCACGTAACTGCTGCGCCGCAGCCAAAAAACGACGAGCGTTTAGCAATTCGCGCTGAGCGGCCTGATCGGCGCCGGCATAGAAATAGCCCATGAAAAACTTGCTCGACCGTCCAGTCGCCAAACCGTCAAGCGCCAAATCACGGCGGAGCGCTGCACTATCGCGGTCCCTCCGGATCAAGCGCATCCTGGTTCCGATCGATTTTTCGCGGCCATCATTAAAGGCGATTCCTTACGCGCTTGCGGTTTCGCGGCGGTTCGGGGCAGAGGTGCACCTTCTGCATGTCGTCGATACGACCGAATACCCGCCGCCGACATTGCTGACGCTGCCGCTGGTTCCACAAACAGAATTGAACCGACGACTGATGAAAGAGTTGCACGCTACTGCCGGAATGTACGACACACGCGGCGGCGCCATCCATGTGCTGAAGCTGCGTGAAGGCCGCGCTTACGAAGAGATTTGTGCAGCAGCGCAACGATTAAACGCAGATCTGGTCGTCATCGCAACGCATGGGTACACAGGTTACGAGCACATGTTTCTAGGCAGCACTGCGGAACGCGTCGTCCAACATTCACGCTGTCCTGTCCTGGTTGTGCGCGTTCACGGCACACATTGGGATGGAGCGAGGGGTGTGCGGACCCACAAAGGATTCCGACTGGCGAAGATTCTTGTGCCGATCGATTTCTCCGACTGCTCAAAGGCTGCGTTCACCTATGCAAGTGGACTCGCTGGCGATTTCAGAGCGGAACTGCGGCTCGTGCATGTGATCAGTCCGCATTGGTACCCCTTTGGAGACAAATACGCCGCGTTGGACGCTGCCCGCCTGATGCAGGAAGCACACGATTCTGCCGACAGACAGATGCGTCAGATGGCGGCGAGAGCCAACGTACGGTACTCAGTTGAAGTAAGACGGGGTTCCCCGGCAATCGAAATTTGCAATGCCGCGAATCAACACGTCGGCCTTATCGTTACTTCGACGCATGGTCGCACTGGTCTGAGCCACGTTCTCATCGGCAGCGTAGCCGAACGCGTCGTGCGTCATGCGCGTTGCCCGGTGCTGGTTATGCCCCGCGCGCGGCAAACTTAACAAGAAGCACGCAGATTAGTTTATGGCACACAAACAAGTTCATTTTCGTTCGGAAGCGCGGGAGAAAATCCTGCGCGGCGCCACGGCGCTGGCTGATGCGATCCGCATCACTCTCGGACCAAAATCGAAATCCGTTCTCATCGAGAAGAAATGGGGAAAGCCGCTCGTCTGCAACGACGGCGTCACCATCGCGAAGGAATTCGACCTCGAAGATCCGGAGGAAAATCTCGGCGCGCAGATGATTCGCGAGGCTGCTGAAAAAACCGGCGAAGCAGTCGGCGATGGCACGAGTACGTCGACGATTCTGGCGCACGCAATTTTTGCCGAAGGCGTTCGCAATGTCACCGCGGGCGCCAGCGCGGTTGACATCAAACGCGGGCTCGACCGCGGCCTTGCGGTGGCCGTGGAGGCGATCAAGAAAATCTCGCGTCCGGTCTCGAGCAGAAAAGAAAAGGAACAAGTCGCGGCGATCTCAGCGCACAATGACGCCGCGATCGGCAAACTGGTCGCCGACGCAATGGAAAAAGTCGGCCCGGAAGGCGCAATCACCGTCGAAGAAGCCAGGACCACCGAGACGACATTGGAAGTGGTCGAAGGAATGCAGTTCGATCGCGGTTATCTCTCGCCCTATTTCGTGACCAATCCGGAGAAGATGGAAGTCGTCCTGGATGATCCGCTGATTTTGTTAACCGAGAAAAAGATCGCGCACATGAACGATCTTTTGCCGCTGCTGGAGAAGATCGCGAAGAGTGGCCGTTCATTGTTGCTCGTGGCGGAGGATTTTGAAGGCGAACCGCTCGCGACTCTCGTCGTCAATAAATTGCGCGGCGTTCTCTCGTCGCGTTGCGGTCAAGGCACCGGGATTCGGCGATCGGCGCAAAGCCATGCTTCAGGACATGGCAGTCCTGACCGGTGGCCAGGTCGTCTCGGAAGAGCTTGGTTTGAAACTGGACAAGGTCGAACTCGATCAGTTAGGCGCGGCCAAACGCGTGGTGGTGGATAAAGACAATACCACCATCGTCGGCGGCCGCGGCAAAAAGGCGGAAGTCGAAGGACGCTGCAACGAACTGCGCCGCCAGATCAAGGAAACGACTTCGGATTACGATCGCGAGAAACTGGAGGAGCGGCTGGCAAAGCTGGTCGGCGGCGTCGCCGTTGTTCACGTCGGCGCGCCGTCGGAAGCGGAAATGAAAAGCCGAAAGGAAGCTTTCGACGACGCAATCAGCGCGACGAAAGCGGCCATCGCGGAAGGAATCGTGCCCGGGCGGCGGTCTGGTCTTGCTTCGCGCGATCGACGCTATCGATGCCGAAGCGAAAAAGTGCGAAGGCGACGAGCGCACTGGTCTTGCTGATTTTCAAGCGCGCACTCGAAGCGCCACGCGCCAGATCGCGATCAATTCCGCGGCCGACGACGGCGTCGTGGTCAATAAGATGCGCGACGGCACCGGCAACTACGGCTTCGACGCCGCGCGCGGAGTCTATGTCGATCTGGTCGAAGCCGGCATCATCGATCCGACCAAAGTCGTGCGTGTCGCGCTGGAAAATGCGGTCTCGGTCGCCAGCGTCCTCTTGTTGACCGAAGCGACACTCACTGAAGTTCCCGAGGAGAAAGAAAGCCGTGGCCGATCAATGGAATCGCCAATGGAGTAACCATTATGCAACGACGTAAGAGGAAAAGTAGCGATCGTAACCGGAGCGGCGCTCGGCATTGGACGCGCGACTGCTATTCTTTTGGCAAAGCACGGCGCCAAAGTGGCAATCACGGACTGTGCGCGACAAAGAGGGAAAAGATCTCGCCGAACGAATTAACGACGGACGGTGATGAGGCCGCGTATTGGCACCTGGATGTCGCGCGCGAGAAAGAGGTGCGAACGTCTTCGAAAAGATCCACGAGCGTTTTGGCAAGATCGACATCTTGGTCAACA
The DNA here is from genome assembly GCA_963725505.1 of uncultured Verrucomicrobiae bacterium. Taxonomy (GTDB): domain Bacteria; phylum Verrucomicrobiota; class Verrucomicrobiia; order Chthoniobacterales; family UBA10450; genus Udaeobacter. Next base: position 15,182 of record CAVRYN010000020.1, read on the forward strand.
ACGCCGGCATCGCCGGCGCGAACAAACCGACGCACGAAATCACCGAGGAGGAATGGGACCGCGTTCAAAGCGTGAATGTGAAAGGCGTTTTCTTTTGCACGAAGCACGCGATTCCATTTCTGCGCGAAGCCGGCGGCGGCAGCATCATTAATCTCTCGTCGATCTATGGTTTGATCGGCGCGCCGGATCTTCCGCCATATCATGCTTCCAAAGGCGCGGTCAGATTGATGACGAAAACGGACGCCCTTCTTTATGCCAAAGACAAGATCCGCGTGAACTCAGTTCATCCCGGTTACATCTGGACGCCGATGGTCGAAGGGGTCGGCAAAGAATCGGGCAAAGTATGGAAGCTTTTCGGAAAGCAGATCGCCGCGCTGCA
>CAVRYN010000021.1:0-7981 GCA_963725505.1 uncultured Verrucomicrobiae bacterium
TCGATGCGAACACCGCTTACGCCGCAGTGAACACGTTGCGACTCGACGATTTGCGGCCGCACATTTTCCGCACGCAAGACAGCGGCAAAACGTTGGACAGAAATTGTGAACGGGATCCCTGCTGGCCAAACGGTGAACGCCATCCGTGAAGATCCCCAGCGCAAAGGACTGCTTTTCGCCGGAACGGAGAAGGGCGTTTATGTGTCGTTCGACGATGGCGCGAAGTGGCAATCTTTGCGGCTGAATTTGCCGGCGACCTCGGTGCGCGATCTCATTATCAAAAATGATGATCTCGTCGTGGCGACGCACGGACGCGGATTCTGGATCCTCGATAACATCACTCCGCTGCGCCAGTTCAGCCAAACGCAAAACGAGAGTCTCCTTTTCAAACCGCAGACGGCTTTGCGCGTCCGCAGCAACATCAATACCGATACGCCTTTGCCGCCGGACGAACCGGCTGGCGAGAATCCGCCCGACGGCGCAATGATTGATTATTTTTTGGCGAAAGACGCCGTCGGTCCGGTGACGATTGAGATCAAAGACAACAAAGGCGCATCGGTTAGGAAATATTCCAGTGCAGATGCGCCAGTGAAGCCGGACCCGAACCGGTTGAGGATTCCAAGTTATTGGATTCGCCCTTCGCAATTGCTTTCTACTAAAGCCGGCATGCGCCGGTTCCTGTGGGACATGCATTACGCGCCGGTGCCGAATGTGCAGCCCGAGTTTCCGATGTCGGCCACGTACCGTAACACCGCACCAGCGTCCACTTCGCCGTGGGTCGCACCGGGCAATTATACGGTCGTGCTAACCGTTGACGGCAAAAGTTTCACGCAACCCATTACGGTCCAAATGGATCCTCGCGTAAAAACGTCGGACGCGGATCTTCAGGAGCAGTTCGATCTATCATGGCAGTTGTATCAACTGCGGCTGACGCTTGGGCCCGTTGGCAAAAAATTTGACGATATCAACGAGCAGCTGACGAAACTCAAAGCGCGGGCCGCGGAACGACCTGACGTGACGGAAAAACTGGAGGCGTTTGTGCAAACGCTGGCTCAGTTCGGGCCGCCGCATCCTCGTCCAGGCGCGCCGCCGTCGCTGTTTGTGCTCGAATCGACCGAGAGATTGTTCAACGAAATCCAGGGCGCGGATGCCGCGCCGACCGCTGCGGTCAAAGCTGCTGTCGCGGATGTTGAGAAAAAAGTTGGGCCGTTAATGCAAGCGTGGCAGAAACTACTCGACACCGATCTCCCAGCATTAAATCAACAACTCAAACAGGCTGGATTTTCCGAGATCAAGCCAGAGTTCACCCCGTGAGATAATATTCGATGAAGAATCGACGGCATCGCGGTCTATCTCACGGGGTAAATCTTAAAGAAAAAGAAGGCGACAATGTCATCACTCATCACAACGTATCTCGAGATGCGGTCCCCGGAGAAGCTGCGGCCGAAGCGGTGTGCAGATGCGCGGTTTCAAGTTCGCGAACAGAAAGAACCCAACTGGGTTTTCAATCGCGACCTCTACTTCGCGGTCGGCGAACAGTGGCAATGGATCGATAAACGACCGTGGACCGCTGAGCAATGGAAAGAATACGCGGCCGCGCCGGCGCTGCGGACGTTCGGCGCGTATTACGACGACGTGCTCGCAGGTTACTACGAACTGCAACGCGAGTCGGAGCCGGACGGGCGGAACGCCGCGGTCGAGATCGCGTACTTCGGTTTGCTACCTGAGTTTATCGGGCGTGGTTTGGGCGGCGCGTTGCTGACCAGCGCCATCGAAGAAGGCTGGTCCCCCGAAAGCATTCGGGGGATCGCACCCATTCGCGTGTGGGTGCACACGTGCAATCGCGATCATCCGCAGGCGCTGGCGAATTATCAGGCGCGCGGCATGATCGTTTACAAAATCGAAGAAAGTAGAAGGGAAAATATATATGAATAAATGGAGAAGCTTCTATTTCGGGTTCGCGGTTCTGCTCATTAGTTTGGTCGCGATGGCGCAAGAACAGGGTGTGATAAAACCCCAGTTACTCTTGAGCGAGGTCATCCAAGGGATGCCAAGGGGCGATAAGCAGGAGGTGCGGGTTCTCACAGCGAGCTTCAAACCGCGCGATAAGACTATGTTCCACACACACCGTTTTCCGGTCACTGTTTATGTCTTGGAAGGCGCATTCACATTGGAAATGGAGGGGCGCGAGCCAGTCACGGTGAAAGCCGGCGAGGCGATAGTAATGCCGTCGCACGTGAAAATGACGGGTTACAACCGCAGCAGCACCGATCCATTACGGCTGGTGATCTTTAATGTGAGTGACCCAGACACACCCTACCTTGATCCCGTGCACTAGCCAAATCATGAGTCGGGGTGTTGCGTTTGAAACGACGTCGCACTTGGCGCCAAAATTTACCCCGTGAGATAGAGCAGCTGTGTCGAAGTACTGCTACGTTTACGTCCTACGCTCACAAGTTGATCGTCAGTTTTATGTTGGTCTGACGCGAGACTTACCGACACGCCTGCGCGCGCACAACGATGGTCGTGTTGACTCGACAAAGAAACGCCGGCCGCTTGAGCTTGTGTACTGGGAAGGTCTTCCAAACGAGATCGACGCAGCTCAACGGGAGAAGTATCTCAAGACGGCGTGAGGAAAACGCTACATTAAAAATCGCCTGCGATGTTATCTCACGGGGTAAAGACGAGGAGATTAGTCATGGGAAAATGGAAGGTTTGGCTTCTGATCGCGCTGGGCATTGTGGGTAGCCTTGTCGTCTGGGCGCTACTTGGCCGCAATGTTTGGAACGCGACGAACAATGTCTGCAGGTGCGATACCTCGGGACATAAAGTCAGTTTCGTCACGGTCGAACCGGGCGTCCAGCTTGAGGTCCTGGATTGGGGCGGCACAGGCGAGACTTTGGTTTTGCTCACCGGGGTTGGAGACAACGCGCATGTGTTCGATGAGTTTGCATACCAGTTCAACGATCGTTTCCATGTCATCGGCATCACGCGTCGAGGTTTCGGGCGCTCAAGCCAGCCTGCGCACGGCTATGACGTTGACACGAGAGCGCGCGACGACATCGCAGTCCTCGACAAGCTGAACATACGCGAGGCCGTATTTGTTGGGCACTCCGTTGCCGGAACGGAATTGAACAAGCTTGGTGCAGTCTATCCGGATCGCGTCAGGAAACTTGTTTACCTGGATGCTTTAGATCTCGGGTCGGGTGGATGGACAAGTCTCCCTCAACCGCCGCCTCCCCCAGAGGATACTCCAGCGGACCTGGAATCGGTGCAACGTTTTGCCGCAGCCAGTGCACGTTCCGATGGATACCGAAAGCCTCTCGCAGCGATATGTAACATGATCCGGACGGACGCCTCCGGCAGAGTTATTGGAGCGATTACGCCTCCTGAAATTTCCAGCAAGATATATGAGGGTTTACAGCCGGCTGATTACGACCGTATCCAGGCTCCTGCGCTCGGCATTTTCAATAAAATCACACCTCAATACCGTTTGCCCTACTACTGGTATCTGGACCCTGCCAAACAAGAGGAATTCAATCGCAACATCGAGTCGCTCGCGAAGTGGATAGAAGGCGCAATCCAGCGCTTCCGCTCAGGCGTGAAGAACTCGCGAGTCATCGAACTGCATGACACCAACCACTACGTGTTCATAGTAGACGAAGCGTTGGTCGTTCGAGAAATGCGCAAGTTCTTGCTCGATGAATGAAGGTGCCTGTGTGTGGATTTAACTGCCGCTTATTGAGAACATCTTGTAGCAAACGAAGTTTACCCGCCGTGGCGGGTGTTCATTGTGGACGAAGCGTTGGTCGTTCGAGAAATGCGCAGGTTCTTGCTCGAAGAATGAAAATGCCTATTGCGTCGCTGATGCAGTTTATCCCTGTAACGGGCCGCCTGCTCGCGAAAGCTTTCGGGAGCTCACTCCTGCGTTGCTCCGGCTGGATCCAATGTTTGAGCCATTTTCGGAAGGATCTACGTGGAGTTTACCCGCGGTGGCGGCCATTCGGAAATCGTTTATTCTGCAATGCTCTTGAGTTTGCCGAAAAGAGGCACTGAAGTTTAGGCGAAGCCGTGAACATTCATTTAATGCCCATTTGAAAAAGGCGCTCATCCACCTCAATATTGATGAGCGGGAGGTATGGAACAACAACCAAAGTTCAGAGTTAAATTTGATGCCAAAGGTGCTGTACCTGGATTGAATGCCGAGTTCGGCCGAGTGAACGTGATTTTGGGAGCAAACGGCACTGGAAAGTCTAAAATTGTTGTGGCGCTTAGTCAGCAAGCCGCTCTGTTCGGGAGCGGCCGGCCGGTCGTCTACGTTGAGGGTGGGCGAGTCGTAAATCCGGCCGACATTATTCAAGACATAAATTCGCAACGCGTCACAGAGAAACAACTTCTGGAGGCTCATAAAAAACGGTGCCGAGGAAAATTGCAGCCTCGTGTGTCGTCAGCTTTTCAAGTCCTCGGACGTGTTGGGCGGCTCCGAAAAGATGAGCACTACGAGGAGTTGTTGAAATGGATAAGCTCCGGTTGCGTAGGGCCTCCTCCAGAACAGGGTAAGCCACAACTTAATAATCTTTTCACACTCTTTAGCACGGTATTTCCTCAAATCACAATAGCGGTAAACCCTACGAGAAAAATCGTTTGTTCGAAGGGCGGCAGTGTCTATAAACCTTCTGAGCTGTCCGATGGCGAGAAGCAAGTGCTTTGTCTGCTCGCTGACATTGTTTTTCTAGCTGACGCCGACAGCGTGATTCTCATCGATGAGCCGGAGCTCAACCTTAATCCGCGACTTGCTTGCTCGGTATGGGACACTATCGAATCATCGAGACCAAACGCTATATTTATTTACGCGACGCACTGCCTGACTTTGCTTTGAAGGAGAAGTAGGTCGGACCGTCGTAGTCTTGGGAGAGCAAAAAGCTTCACCCGTGGTCATCTCTGATGTCCGAGATATTGATTCTGGAGTGTTGGCCGAGTTCCTTGGCGCTGTTCCGGGTATCTCGTCGCTGACAGAGCTGTCGCTATTGAGGGAAAGGAGGAATCTTTCGACAATGGATTCTACAGCTGGCTTGTAGGTGATAAAGGGGTCGCAGTCGCGCCCATGGGAGACTGCGAACAGGTGAGAGCGGCTGCGACTCAACAACGGCTGTGGGATCGCCTCGCTACGAGGATCAACATTATAGGAATAGTTGATCGGGACTTCCGTTCGGATGCGGAGCTCAATGACCTGGCGAGGGACTCATGTATTGTCCTTGATTACCACGAGGCAGAATCCTATTTCTGTTACCCTAAAGTCGTTGCACATACAGCGAGTGCGTTAGGGCTCATTGAGCCAGTGCCTACGGAAGAGACGGTGACGGATGAGCTGGTGCGATATTGCGATGGCGAGGCACTTAAGGTGGCGCTGAAGCGAACTTTGAGATTAGCTCCGCGCTGGCGTAGTCCTTTGCTGCCAAATCAGGTAATCGATTCGACAACCACGGAGGAAGCGGCTGAGTCCGTTCTGCTACGCGCCGTCGAGAATGTTCAGAAAAATGGATGGACAGGCGAGTCATACAAGAACGCTCTCGCAAAAGAACTTATGGTATGCAAGTCGGCTGTTAAGAAGCGTGACGTCGACGAGCTCCTCAGGTTGTTCCCGGGAAAACAACTATTTGCACGTATGGCACGAATAGCGGGTTGTTCCAGCCCAATTAAAATGCTCAACGCGGTAAAGAAGCATTGGTCACCAGCTATCGAATATCCGAAGCTGACAGCTTTGAAAAGTCAGTTGTCGAGGAGCCCGAAACTAGACGCAGCTCCGGTTGACGGAAAATAATTCGGAACGGGAACGGTCGCGTCTCAACTTCGAAAGCTTTCGCCCACCACGGGCGGGCAGGCTGAGTAGGGCATTTGACCTTTTCTGCCGCGAACTCGCGAAGACTAAATCTATTTGAGCGTAGCGTAGGGGAAGGCAGAAGGAGGAATTAAGAAGGAAGAAGGAAGACGAGACGCTGGATTGCTGGCCGTTCACCTCGATCTATTCCGGAACGGGCGGATATTTTTCTCACGCAAATTTAGATTGTCACAAGGAAATGCCTGGCATAGCATGTCGGGCCAACAGAGCGTTGGGGTGTCAGCCTCGCGGTTTCGTCTTCTCTTATTGGCCGCGGCGGTGCGGAATTCGGCCGATGAGCCGCGTGAGCGCGTGGCTGCGTCTCAGCGCGCAAATGAGGTTTTACCATGAATAGTTTTTTGAGAGGCGTTTTGATCTTTCTCTTGCTCGTCGTGGCGTTCTTTCTGCTCGGCGTGCTTTTCTGGTTGTTCTACTGCAATTGCTGCCAGCGTTTACGGCATGTGCCTCCGGGACCAAAGCAGGGCGAAGTGAGCTCTGCGCCCGTCAACGCGGCAACTGCGGAGCCGCAGCATCCACGCGGCAAATATCCTCCGTTTCAGGTACCCAAAGAAGGCTTCAACGAGGACCATCCACGCGTCGTCCCGACCGGACCACAGCGCGGCACGCTCGCGCCATCCGTGCAGGGCTCGAAGCTGCTCCAAATCCAGAAGGGCAAACCAGCAGGTGGCGCGGGCGATCCTGTGGTTGTCACGCAATACAATCCGCAAGGAACGAGCGCCAGTGTTGGCACTCCACCCGACCCGAACGCTGCGCGGAACGGCAACGTGGTCATGCTTTCCTATAACACGCGCGTGATGCTCTCGACGGATGGCGGCACGAGCTACACACAGCTCGATCCAACGACGATTTTTCCCTCGGGTCCGACCAAGGACGCTGCCGGTAACCTGCTCGACAACGGTTTGTGTTGCGATCAGATCATCCGTTACGTGCCCCGGATCGACCGCTTTGTCTGGCTCATGCAATTTTGTGGCACCGGCACGGGAGGATGTCTCACCGGCATTAACAAGGTGCGCATCGCTTCGGCCAGCACGCGGAATATCGTGACCGGCGCCGGCGCCACCGGCTGGACCTATTGGGATCTCGCGTCGGCGACCTTCAATCTCGGTACTTCGACGATGGATTACCCCGATCTCTCCGTCGGCGACAATTTCCTCTATTTCAGCGCCGACGCGGTCAGCCAGGGCTTGCTCGTGGTCCGCATCCCGCTGAATGAGATTCGCGACAGCCAGACGATCAACATGGGTTACACCTCTCCATCCGACGGGACGAAGACCGATGGCTCGACCGCTTACGGCTCGCATATCTCTCAGAATCCCGGCGACACGCTCTTCTGGGCAGGCAGCCCGAAGAACACTCAGATCCGGGTTTTCTCGATGGCCGAGGGTTCGAACCAATATTCCTCGCGCAATATCGATATCGATAGCTGGCCGAATGGCACGATCAAACTGAACGCGCCCGACGGAACGGACAATTTTTCGTTTGGGTGGCCAGGCAATGCCATAACGGGCGCGACGCGCCGCACCAACAATGAGGTCTGGTTCGCGTGGAACACCTCGAGCAATGCGAATTTCAAAAACGCGCACGTGGAAGTTGTCGAGATCAACACGTCGAACTTCAGCAAGATCGCGCAATGGCAGATTTGGAACGATGCCTATGGTTTTGTGGATCCCTATCTGGCGACGAATGGGAATGGCGAAGTTGGCATCGCGCTTGCCTGGGGCGGCGCCGACGCGAACCCATCGAATTATATCAGTCACGCGGTGGGAATACTGGGCGATTTCATCGTATGGTATCCGGAGCTCAGCACCGCATCGCCTGTCGCGTCGCAAATACGGCTGGGCGACTACTTCAGCGTCTCGCGCAACCCGACCAACTCGCTTTTGTACCGATGCGAGCGGCTACGCTGTGCTGAAGCAGCCCGCCCCGGCCACCGGTTGGTATTTCGATCCCTATTATGTCCAGTTCGGCCGGGATTCGGTCGTGAAGGGCGTCTCGTCGGGCATCCATTGATTCTAAACTCCGAAAGTCTTCGCGAGCGGCGCATTTGACATTTCACGCGCTGCGAACTCGCGGAAACCAAAT
>CAVRYN010000022.1:0-197411 GCA_963725505.1 uncultured Verrucomicrobiae bacterium
TGTCAACGTTCACGGGCCGCGTGTAGCTCCAACAAATGCAGTAAGTCTGTCGCCCGCCAGAACAGTGAACGGCGACCATTTGGGGCGGTATGGCTTCGCGAATAACGCGAAATCCCAAACGGAACGGGCACAGAAGAGTCAAATTACAATGGCTTTCTGCCGATTCCGTCTTAACCTTGTAGCTTCTCTTTCGCCGGCATAGCTCAGCTGGTAGAGCAGCTGATTTGTAATCAGCAGGTCGTCGGTTCGAATCCGACTGCCGGCTCCAGCCTTCGCTTGGAGCGACGCGGAAAGCGTAGGCTGCCACGCCGGAATGAAACGTAGGCGGGTCGCGTTCCATTGCTTTTAAAGAGAAGCGCTCTGAGGCTACGGCTTGACAGGCTCTCCATTTCCGATTTTCGCGGTGGAATCTTCAAGCGATAAAGCTTGAAAAGCGCGTCTATTGAATGGTAAAGCTTGAGCCGAATGAGAGTAACAACCATGAAGACACATACCTACAATACGCGCAGCGCGATCCTTCTGCTCATGGGCTTACTGTTCTTTAGTGCGTTTGTAGTCGGTCAGGCGACCGCTGCCGATCCACGGTCACCTCACGCCGCAGCGCCAAGCCAAGCCCCGGCCCGTTTGATCATAAGGCGGATGCCAAATCTGGGCTTCAACGTGATCGTCCAACTGTGGATCGATGGCCAGCCAACTGCAACGCTTGGATATGGCCACACTTACACCGGGACCTTAACACCCGGCCGGCACGTTTTAGCGGTGCTGGCAACTCGGTCGCTCTCGCCGATTCCGTGGCAAATGGCTTTGAATGTGCAAAGCGGGCAGACCTATATCTTCACGGCGCAAGGGAGTCCTTCAGGCAATTTGGTTCTGGCCAGCGGATTTTAGCCAGGGAACGTATCCATTCACGCGGCGGCGGTGTCGCCTACGCGCAGGCTCATGCCCATGACGCGGAAGATCCGATCGCGTTTTTCGAGATAACCGGGTGAATCGAGGTCGCGCGGCCGGGGAAGATTCACATCGACGATTTCTTGAATGGTTGCGGGTCGGTTGCTCATGACTAGGACGCGATCGGCGAGTTGGATTGCTTCTTCGATATCGTGCGTGACGAACAGAATCGTTTTCTTTTCGCTTTGCCAGATGCGCACCAAGTCGGTGCGCATTTTTTCGTTCACAAGAGGCTTAAAGAAATTGTCTTCTTCCCCGTTTCTGGAAGTGATACTTTAACGATCTGATGACAATGGCCAGGCAGCGGTATGACTTTGATTTCGCCGTGGCCGGGGGTGGGCCTGCTGGCTCGTCGGCGGCCATCTCGCTGGGACAGCGTGGTCATTCGGTTGTTCTTTTTGAGCGCGAAACGTTTCCGCGATTCCACATCGGCGAGTCGTTGCTGTCGACTGCCAATGACGCGTTCGCGGTTTTGGGCGTGGCTAAACAGATCAAGGACGCAAGTTTTCCGGAGAAGTGGGGTGCGCGCCTTTTCACCCACGATGGTCAGAGCGGACGATATGTTGACTTCACCTGCGTTCGAGAGGTCACAAAGCCTCAGACATATCAGGTATGCCGCCAGGAGTTTGACCGGATTCTGCTGGAACGGGCTCGCGAGGTGGGGGTCGAAGTTCGAGAAGCGTGCAACGTGATTGGGTGTGAGTTTGCGCCGGATGCAGCAATCCTCGACGTCGCGTCACGCGGCCCTGACGCGACCGGGCGTGTGCATGTGCGAGCTCTTGTTGATGCCACGGGCCGCGGAGGATTGATCGCTCGAAAATTCAATCTACGTACCGAGGAGCCGCGGCTTGCCAACATAGCGATATTCTCCCATTACACGAACGTCCCGCGGCTGGAAGGACCGCGGCCCGACGATATCCGGCTGATCGCACGCAGCGACGCCGGCTGGTTCTGGCTCATCCCAATTTCAAAGGAGTTAACGAGTGTTGGTGTCGTTCTACCAAAGGCCCTTTACCACAGATTGGCGAATGGTTCATCGGAGGAGACGTTCAATCGCACGATCTCCGATACGCCGATTGTCGCCGAGTTAATGCGCGAGGCCCGGCGCGAGTGGCCGGTACGCGTTGAGAAGGATTTCTCGTACAGTGCTTCGGCGTATGCTGGCGATCGCTGGATCCTGGCTGGGGACGCAGGATCGTTTCTTGATCCCGTATTCTCGACCGGCGTCTCAATTGCCATGGAATCGGGGATTGAAGCCGGTACCGAGCTCCATCGCGCCTTGTTAAGGAATGACTTCTCAGCTTCGAGCTTCGCGGTGTTCTCTCGTCGTCAGCGCAAACGATTCGAGAGGTTTCGTCGGTTCGTCACAGGATTCTACTCACCACAATTCCGCGACGTCTTTTTCAGCCCGGAACCACCGAGACTCATCTTTCGGTCAGTCGTCACGATCCTTGCGGGTAAGTGGAATGCGAGCTTGTGGACCCGATTTTTGAATCAGTTGTTTTTCGGCTTCGTATCGATCCAGGAACGCTTCAACATAACGCGCCCTATTTTCCGGCGCGACCGCGAGGCGGGGTACCCGACCCAGACCAAAGGTTCGATTACGAATGGGGCTTGAAAGGCGGTCCCTTTAGGGGACGAACCCGAGTTCGCCTGCTTCTTCGGCCTCCGGCTCGGGAACGGGTTGATGTGTGCCGCTTCCTACGAGCCGTTCGAAGAGCGGCGAGGCCATGAGCGTTGTGAGGACTGCCATGATCACGAGCGTGGCAAAAAGTCCTTCCGAAATAATGCCGCGTTGGAGTCCGATATTGATGATGATCAACTCCATTAGCCCGCGCGCATTCATCAACGTGCCGATGCCGAGCGCTTCGCGATTTGGAACGCCAGTGGCGCGCGCCGCCACCCAGCAGGCCACGCCTTTGCCCACCACCGCCGCGACCAGCACCGCGCCACACATCAGCCAGAGGAAACCGGAATTCAGCAGGCCAATCTTCGTGTTCAAACCCGAGTAGGTGAAGAACAGAGGAAGCAGCAGCGCCACGGTGAGCGGCTGAATCCGCCCGATGAGATCACGAACCACGACTCCGCGCGGCATGGCGGCGCCCATGACGAACGCGCCAAAGACTGCGTGCAAACCGATCAGATCGGTGAAAAACGCACCAAGTGTCATAAGGACAAGTCCTAGGACGAGCCCCGCATCGGTGAGCGTGCCATCCTTCACCAGCAATGTCTTGGCACGGGCCAGAAGTGGACGCACGACTAACAAAGTGACGGCAACGTAGGCCAGGCCGCCACCGATATTTGCCAGCGCATGGTTCCAATTCTTGTCGAAGCTGGCGAGCACCACCGCGAGCAGACACCACGCGCTTGCATCGTCGATTGCTCCGGCACCGAGGGCCACTGTGCCCATCACCGTGCCCGACAGCTTCTTGTAATGAATGATCCGCGCGAGCACCGGAAACGCGGTGATGCACATGGATGCACCCAGGAAGAGCATCGCCTCTACCAGCGAAGTTTTCTTGGGAAACAGATCGGTATACTGAAAGAAAATCCAAGCCAGCGCCGCGCCGAACAGCAAAGGTGTCACCATGCCCGCCACTGAAACAGCGATCGAGCTCTTCAATCTGCGCTGCACGATGTCGACGCGAAATTCCATTCCGACGACAAACATGTAAAGCGCGAGCCCGAGTTGCGACGCGGGAAAAAGATAACTCTGCGTATCGCGCATCTGCTGCGTCGTGTCCCAGGGGAAAAGCCAACGCTGCGCCTCGGGCCAGAGCAGACCGAACAACGACGGACCGAGCAACACGCCGGCCAGCATCTCCGCCACGACCTGTGGTTGGCCGAGCCGCAAAGCGATCGCGCCTACGAGCCGGCAGAAAAGTAGAATAACAGCCAGCTGAAGGAAAAACTGAACGGCGAGATGCAGATTGTTCATTGAACCGGCTTACCCAGCGCGGACTTTAGCGGAAGAGAACCCAACCGCACAACTGGGAACGCACGCTTGACGTAGTGTGCACGGAACAGGAAAACTATCAGGTCGAGGCATGGAAGCCCAGACACAAAACGGCTCGGCGGAGGTCGCAGACACTTATGATGTAGTCATCATGGGTGGCGCGCTTTCCGGCGGCGCCACCGCGACTCTACTGCTGCGGCACAATCCCGGCATTCGGATATTGATCCTCGAAAAGTCATCGAAACTCGGGCGCCGTGTCGGTGAGGCGACCGTAGAAGTAAGCGCCTATTTCATGGGGCGCGTCCTGGGGCTGACGCAGTATTTGAACGAATCGCATCTCGCAAAACAGGGGCTGCGGTTTTGGTTTACGAACGATGACGTGAGGTCACTGGCTGAGGCGAGCGAGCTCGGGCCGCTTTATCAGGTTCGTGTGCCGTCGTATCAACTGGATCGCGCCGCGTTTGATGAAGAAGTATTACGCCGCGCGACTGCCGCTGGCGCGCAGCTTGTGCGTCCCGCGACCATTACCGCTGTTCAACTTTCATCCGGCAACGAGCAATCGGTCACATTTCGTAATGGCGACGGAAACAAAACGGTCCGCGCGCGCTGGATTGTCGATGCATCGGGTGTGGCCGCGATTCTCGCGCGGAAAAACGGCTGGTGGGTTTCCAATACAGAACATCCAACGGCAGCCGCATGGTCGCGATGGAAAGGCGTGAAAGATTGGGACAGCCGCGAACTGGCCGAAAAATATCCGCAGTGGTCGCGCTCCGTTTACTCCACGCGCAACACGGCCACGAATCACGTCATTGGCGACGGCTGGTGGAGCTGGTGGATCCCGCTCAAGGGCGGTGACGTCAGCGTCGGCGTTGTCTTCGATCAACGGCTGGTCGATTGGCCCCAGGACGGAGGAAAGATCGGCGAGCGGCTGAAAACCTTTCTCATGAAACATCCGGTCGGCCGCGAGATCCTGGTTGATGCGCAATTCGACGAAGAAGACGTGCACTGGCGGAAAAATCTCGCTTATTACAGCACCACTTTCGCTGGGGACGGCTTTGTTCTGGTCGGCGATGCGGCCGCGTTCATGGATCCATTTTACAGCCCAGGTATGGATTGGATTTCGTTCACGACATCACGTGCGGCAGCGCTGATCGGTGCGCAGCGAAGAGGCGAAGCGATGAGTGCGTTAGTCGAACGGCACAATCGCGATTTCGCGATATCTCATCGTTGCTGGTTCGAGGCCGTTTACAAAGATAAATACGAATACATGGGCGAATTCGATCTAATGAGCATTGCTCTGATCTTCGATCTTTGCCTTTACTATTTGGGCGTGGCGTCCCGGCCGTTTAAGTACGGCGAGAATGCGCTGCTCGTTCCGCCATTTTCAGGTGCGGGGATCGGCCCGATTTTTCGTTTTATGCGAACCTACAACCGCCGTTTTGCTGAGATTGCGCGTCGTCGTCGCAAACGTCGAATGCTGGGCAAAACGAACCGCGCGCACCGGTGTCTGATCCCCGGTTTCAAATTGCATTCCACCAATCCGAAACTCTTTGCTCAAGGTTTCGCCAAATGGGCGCGGGTGGAACTTGGCGAGCTGTTTTCCACAAGCATGTCTTGATTGCCTTCACCGGAGTGCAGGCGGAAATCTCAGCGTAGAATCGGGACGAGCGACGTTTTTCGCAGCGACATCTTCGAAGGCGACTATTGAGCCTGCCGGCGCTGTGTTCAACGACTGTTTAGCTTGCGATCGACATGTGGCGACATGTCGTCCCCGAACCCCAAAAATCGCTCTCGACTTGACGATTGTGCTACGGCCAAAATCATCGCAATGAGACTCGTCGCATTCTCTATTGCGCTCGCATTGGTCACCAGTGTTTTCGGCGAACAGGAACCTAAAGTGGTTCCGCGCGACACCGGCGGCGATTTGCTTTGGAAAAAGCTCGAGTCGCGCGTTGAAGAAGCCGCCGGCCGGCTAGATGGCGTCATGGGTGTGGCTGTTCTCGATCTCACGGACGGCCGGATTCTTTTGCGCAATGCCGATCGGGTTTTTCCCGCCGCCAGCTCGATCAAAATCGCGATCCTGCTCGAATTATATCGTCAGGATCAGGAAGCTCGCGCAGGAGCCAAAGGGAAAGCAAAGTTGAATGACAGTTACACCTTCGATCCCAAAGATCTGGTCGAAGACAGCCAGATCATGGCTGGTCTCACTGCGGGTGTAACACTCGTTACCAACCGGGATCTGGCTCAATTCATGGTTGCGGTGAGTGACAACGCAGCTGCCAACATTCTCATCGACCGCGTGGGCAAAGATAACGTAAATGCAATGCTCCATAGCCTTGGGCTGTCCAAGACAATGTTGCGCCGAAAAATGATGGACATCGGAGCGGCTCGACGCGGCGATGAGAACGTTGCCACGCCGCAGGAAATGGCGCGGCTCTTGGAAATGATCTACAAAGGCAAAGCATTAAACAAGGAACTTACCGACGAGCTCATCAAGCAATTGAAGACTTTGAAGAAGGACAGCTATCTATCGTACGAATTGCCGGCGGCCGTCGAACTTGCCGATAAGCCCGGAACTCTGGACGGCGTGCGGAACGATTCAGGGATCGTTTTTGCGCAGAACCGGCCGTTCGCCATCAGTGTCATGACCGCTTACGACCGCGACGAGAAAGCAGCCGAACGCGCCATCAGCGAAGTTGCTCTCGAAGCATACCGCTATTTCGAGATGCGCAGCAAAACCTCCGAGTACGGCCGCGTATTGCCACCGCGATGAGAAGCGGTAGCCAAAGGCCGCGTTGTTTCTCGACACTATTCCGTCAGAAAGCCCACGTTTCTTCAGAGCAATTGATAAGGATCGACGTCGACGGTGACGGTGACGTCTTCGGGGAAGGGCAGTTTGTCGAGCGTTTCGCGGACAAGTCGGCTGAGGCGCATGATGGCTTCGCCGCGGATCAGAATGTGAAATCGGAATTGGCCTTGTAATTTTTCCAGCGGCGCGGGTGTTGCGTCGCCTAAGATGAATTCTTCCGGCAGCGCTTCTTTTAAACGGCGCTTCAAGGTTTCGGCCGAAAGTTTCGCGCGCCCTTCGTGTGCTGAACGAACCGTGATCAAGATCGCGTGTTTGAATGGCGGAAAATCGCAGCGCTCGCGGAACTCGAGTTCCTGTTGGAAATAGCCGGTGAAATCGTGGTGCCGTGCAAACTGAATTGACGGACTGAACGGGGTGTAAGTCTGCACAAAAACTTCGCCCGGCGTTTCGCCGCGCCCAGCGCGACCGGCGACTTGCGTGAGAAGTTGAAACGTCCGTTCGCCGGCGCGGAAATCGGGCAGATGCAGCGCAAGATCGGCGTTGATAATCCCGACGAGCGTCACGTTTGGGAAGTGCAGACCTTTCGCGATCATCTGCGTGCCGACGAGGATGTCGATCTTGCCGGTGCGAAAATTTCTTAGAGTTTCGCGATACGCGTCCTTGCGCGTCATGGAGTCGGCGTCCATTCGGCGCACGACCGCTTTCGGAAAAATCTGGGCGACCGTTGATTCCACTTTCTCGGTTCCAAAGCCGTAATAAATGAGGGCGTCTTGTCCGCAGGCGGGGCATTTCTTTGGCACGGCGGCGGTGTGTCCGCACAAATGACAACTCAATCGTCCGGCGACCGCCGGATGCCGGTGAAATGTGAGCGCGACACTGCAATTCGGACAGTTGCGCGCTTCGCCGCAATTGCTGCAAAGCAGCGAGGTGGAAAAACCGCGCCGGTTCAGAAACAAAATTGTCTGCTCACGTTTCTCCAGACGATCGGTAATGGCTTGTGACAGCTTTTCCGACAGAATCGCGGCTTTCTTTTCCTTCCGGCGTTCCTGGCGCAGATCGACAATGCGCATCAGCGGCATTTGTTTTTGGTCCACGCGCTGGGCGAGAGTGACGAGCCGATATTTGCCAATAGCAGCGTTGTGATAACTCTCCAGCGACGGCGTGGCGCTGCCCAGAACCACGACGCACTTCTCGATCTTCGCGCGCACGACCGCGACATCGCGCGCGTGATACCGTGGCGCTTCCTCCTGTTTGTAAGTCGTCTCGTGTTCCTCATCGACGACGATGAGTCCGAGATTTTTCAGGGGCGCGAAAACCGCGCTGCGCGCGCCGATCACGATGCGTGCGCGGCCGGAATGAATTTTGTGCCATTCATCATGGCGTTCGCCTTCGGATAAATGGCTGTGTAACACGGCGACCGCATCCTGCATGTCGGCAAATCGGCCTTTGAAACGCTCGACAGTCTGCGGCGTGAGCGAAATTTCCGGGACAAGAACGATGGCGGTGCGTCCGCGATCCAGCGCGGTGCGGATCGCTTGCAAATAGATTTCCGTCTTGCCGGAGCCTGTGACGCCGTGGAGCAGAATCGGGCGCGCGTTCTCTGGCGACTCGAGCGCCAGCACGACTTCCTTTAGTGCGTGCGTTTGCTCCTCGTTCAAGACAAGGTTCGACGTCGCCATGAACCGCTCGTCCGCGTGCGGATCGCGAACCACAGCTTGCTCGCGCAACTCCGCGAGGCCGCGTTTCACCAGGGCCCGCAGGGTCTGATTATCGAGGGCGGTTTGTCGTAGCAGCTGCGCTGCTCGCATGGGCGATTCCAATCGCGCGATTGCTTCCAGAAGTTCCGCCTGACGCGGCGCGCGTTTTCGCAGTTTCTCGATCTTGTCGCTGTCGATTTTGCGCGCGGGCTGGACGAACAACTGTTTCTTCCACCCGACTTCAGCCCGCCGGATCACTTGCGGGAGCATGCTGCGCATGACGGTTTCGATGGGGCAGCAATAATAGGCGCTGATCCATCTCGCCAATTCGAGCAATTGCTGGCTCAAGATTGGCGCTTCCCCGATTACCCCTTCGATGGGTCGAATGCCTTTCGCTTCGCTGCTTTCTGGAACGGCTACGACCGTGGCGAGCGCAGATTTATCGCGAAAAGGCACGCGCACGCGCGAGCCGACTCCGACTCGTTCGGCCAAACTTTCCGGCACCGAGTAATCCAGTTCGCGGTGAATCGCCCGATCAACAACGACGCGAACGTAATTGGGCTTTGCCATGGAAAGATTGGGTTAATTTAATTGCTCAGGCGAACAGGAGCACGAGATTTGATACCGAAGTGATACGATTCTTCTTCAAACTGATTCTCTGTGTGCTGCTGGCACTGGCTGCAGGATTTGGTTATCTCGCAGTGCGATCGGGGGATCCGGTTTACACGTTCTACGAATGGATGAGCCCGGCGCGGTTTCAACAATGCGATCCCCTGATTCGCGGCGTCGCGCTCGAACATCACCTCGATCCCATGCTGGTGAAAGCGGTGGTTTGGCGCGAGAGTCGCTTCGATCCGGGAAAACATGGCAGCCACGGAGAACGCGGGCTTATGCAAGTGAGTGAAAAAGCGGCTAACGAATGGGCGCGTGAAAATAAGATCGCCGGCTTTCAAGTGGAACAGCTTTTCGATCCGAAAACGAATCTGGAGGCGGGCAGTTGGTATTTGCGTCGTGCGGTCGAACACTGGGAACATCAGGTTGATCCGCTTCCTTTCGCGCTGGCGGAGTACAACGCCGGCGCCAGTCGCGCCCAGCGATGGAGCGGTGGAAACAACGTTGTCGATATACCGGTGAAGAAGTTTCTTCAAAACATCGATTTTCCCGGAACGCGGAAGTACATCGAGTCGATTATCGATCGCTACCAATTCTATCAGCGCCGTGGCCGGATGTGACGAACGGGGCAAACAGTTATCGGATATCTTTCAGGACCAACCGTCATTGGCGTCGCTTTTGGTTCGAGCGTTCCCACTAGCTGGCAGTTAGTGGCTGTAGCGGATTTTAATGGCGACGGCCATCCGGACTATCTGCTTTACAATGCCAGCAGCCGTCAAATAACGATCTGGTATCTGAACAACAACGTCTTCGTCGCCGCTGGCTACGGCCCAACTCTTCCGCCTGGCTGGAGCGTGCTCGGCCAGTAAGCCCCGAATGCCGTTCGGGGTTAGCGCACCTCTCGACGCACCCCGCTTCGCACAGCATTGCAGCGGTCTTTTGGGGGGCGGGGAGCCAAAACCGCACAGCGGCATCGACGGCGAGGCAATCTGGGCTAACGGTTTAAGCGATGACCAAAAGCGAAATCGCCGACATTTTGGAGCAGATCGCGGCGCTCCTCGAATTGAAGGGAGAAAATCCGTTCAAGATTCGAGCTTACACCAACGCAGCGCGCGCAATCGAAACCTTTGGCGGCAACGTCCCGAATTTTCAGGACGAAGAAGCCGTGGCGAAAATTCCAGGAATCGGGAAGAGCATCGCGCTGAAGATCAAGGAAATGGCCGCGACCGGTTCACTCAAATACCTCGAAGAGTTGAGCGCGGAATTCCCGAGCGGAATTATGGAATTGTTCTCATTGTCTGGACTCGGCGCCAAAAAGATAAGGGCTCTTTATGATCAACTTGGCATCAGCTCGATCGAGCAGTTGCAGAAGGCGTGCGAAGAAGGGCGCGTCGCTGAACTGCCGGGTTTCGGGCAGACGACGCAGCAAAAGCTTTGCGACACCATCGCGAAACGCGCCGCGCATGCCGGCGCGTTCCAGTTTGGACAAGTCGCGGCTGAAGCGGAAACGTTGCGTGAGGATCTGGCGGGGCACACCGACGCTCTACAGGCGGATATCGCGGGAAGTTATCGCCGGCGAAAAGAAATTGTGCACGATCTCGATTTGTTGGTGGCGACAAAAAACCCCGAGGCGATCACGAAATGTTTCGTTTCCCATCCGCTGGTGGAATCGATCATCGCTCAAGGGCCGACGAAATCGAGTGTGCGACTTCGTTCCGGAGTGCAATGTGATCTGCGAGTAGTGAGCACGGAGGAATATCCTTTTGCGCTCGCTTATTTCACCGGGAACAAGGAGCACAACATCGAGCTGCGCAGCCGCGCGCTCAAACGGGGCTGGACGCTCAACGAATACCGGCTGGCGCCGTTGCAGCCTGACCCGAAGGCGAAGAGGAAAATCGGGCCAAAAAAGATCCCAAAAGTGCGCGACGAAGCCGAACTTTATCGGTCGGTCGATCTCGATTTCATACCGCCGGAGCTACGGGAAAATTGGGGCGAGTTCGAAGCCGCCGAGAAACATTCTCTCCCAAAATTGATTGAGAAGGAAAACTTGCGGGGCACGTTTCATTGTCACACTACTGCGAGCGACGGACACAACTCCCTTGAAGAAATGGCGGAAGCCGCGCAGGCGCTCGGCCTGGAGTATCTCGGCATTGCCGATCACAGCCGAAGCCAGATTCAGGCGCACGGGCTCGATGAGAAGAAATTGCTCGCGCAAGTCGCTGCGATTCGAAAGCTAAACAAAAAGTTCGACGGCTTCCGTCTCTTTGCTGGAGTTGAATGCGACATTCTTCGCGACGGTACGCTTGATTTTCCTGATGAAGTTTTGTCGCAACTGGATTTCGTAGTCGCTTCCGTTCATTCTGCTCTTGGTCTTAGCGAAGCGGACATGACCAGACGCATGGTTCGCACGATGGAAAATCCGTTCGTGACCATGCTGGCACATCCGACCGGCCGCTTGCTTTTAAAACGCGAGCCTTACAAGATCGATGTCCCAGAAATTCTCGATGCCGCTGCGCGTACGGGGACATGGATTGAACTCAACGCCGCGCCGAAACGGCTCGATCTCGATTGGCGCTGGTGGCCAATGGCGAAACAGAGAGGCGTCAAATGTGTGGTCAACCCGGACGCGCATCGCGCCGAGCGTTTGCAGGATTTATGGTTCGGGATTGGCATCGCGCGCAAAGGCTGGCTCACGAAAGACGATGTAATGAATTGTTTGCCGCTGGGAAAGATAGAGAGCGCCCTCGCAGCGAAGAGCGGGGGGTAGCCAACGAACGTTCACCTCGGTCGCGCCAGCCCGCCGGCGTGCTACGAGCTATTTCCTTGACTGGCCTCTGGCGGATTTGCCATTGTAAGGCTTCGCCCTACACATGGATGAGTCAGCAATGGACGCTATCGATGCTTGCCCCGCGAAGCCGTCAGGACCGAGAAATCCATGGCTCGCCTACGCGGCGCTCTATCGTGATCCGCTTGGCTATCTCACGCGCGCGGCGCGCAAACACGGAGACGTCGTCCATCTAAAGATTGGTCGTAGGAGCGATTTTCTGCTGAATCATCCCGATCTTGTCCGTGCCGCCCTGCTTGATCACGAGAATCTGCGGCGGTGCGTGCACCGCCCACTGCGACGGGTCCTTGGGACGGGCTTGCTGACTTGCCGCAGCGAGCGCCATAAGAAACAGCGCTCTCTCTTACAACCGATGTTTAGTCGCGAACGGATCGTTGCGCTCGGCGATGTGATGGTTGATCAGATCAGCCGGTGGACCGATAAATGGCGCGACGGCGCCACGGTGGACATGGCGGAGGAGATGACGGACCTGGCCATATCGATTAGCGGAAAGGCGCTGTTCAATGTTGATTTCGGATCGAAAGCGGCCGAGTTGCGCAACGCACTCGTCACGGTCTTAGAAGCCACTCGCTTCAACAATCTGGCGCTGGCTAGCAAGCAGTTCGAGAAGCTTTCGCTCCCCTCCCATCGTCGCTTCGCCAGCGCTGCGGCGAAACTCGACACGGAGATTCGCGCCATGATTGCCGAGCGTCGAAAGGGCGCGTGCGACGATCCGGATTTACTCTCGGTGATGGTGCGTCTGCGCAAACAATCGCGAAAGGGGATTACCGACGAGAAGATACGTGATCAGGTGCTCACGTTTTTCATGGTCGGCAATGAAACGCCTGCCACTGGTTTGATGTGGACGTTGTATTTGCTTGCAGAAAATCCGGACGTGGCGACGAAGTTGCACAACGAAGTGGATCAGGTCCTGGGTGATCGGCTGCCGTCAGGGCAAGACTTGGATCGCCTGCGGTACACACGGATGGTTTTCGCCGAATCGATGCGGCTGTATCCGCCCGTCTGGCTCATGACCCGGCGGGCAGTGCGAGATGTGAAGATAAATGGCTTCGTAATCCGCAGCGGATCTTACGTGCATGTCAGCCCGTTCGTGACGCATCGCGACGCGCGATACTTCCCAGAACCGGAACGGTTCGATCCAGACCGCTGGACGCCTGAAGCGGCCGCGGCACGCCCGAAGTTTTCGTACTTTCCGTTTGGCGGAGGCAGCTTGCAGTGTATCGGCGAAGGCTTTGCCTGGATGCAAGGTGTGCTGACGATAGCCACGCTCGCCCGGCGGTGGCGGATGCGGCTCGTGCCGGGCCACCGAATTGCGCTTGACCCACATATCACTTTGCGGTCGCGATACGGCATGCCGATGATCCTCGAGCGACGGAAGTGACCCCCAAGGCTCTTAGACGGCCACGCCATTGCTGTCATTCCGAACGAAGTGAGGAACCTCACATCCGAAGGTTGGGCGACCGCAATTTTTCCAGCGTGATCAATCAGCCTGTGAGAGGTCCCTCGCTGTGCTCGGGATGACGCGCGCGTGTTTACGATACGCTCTCTCTTTGCGGCATAAACATGGTGAGACATTTGCAAGCGCCGCCGGCTTTGATGAATTCGCTCATCGGCAACGCGTGGCAGCGATAACCGCGCTCTTCCAGCTTCGTCACGAGCTGGGGCGCGCCTTCCGGCAGGACAATGTCGCGCCCGAGAACAACGGCATTACACGAAAAGTGCATCGCCTCCCCCGAAGAAACGTCGATCAAATCGCTTACATGCTCGCGAATTGCGCGCTGGCCGTACTCGTCGAAGGCTGTTGGAGACCAAAACGCCCCGCCGTCGGGCAGCGGGCAAAAGCAGGTATCAAGATGATAAAACCGCGGATCAACCAGTTCCACGGAGATAACGAGACAGCCGAGCATGTCTGCCACGGCGCGATGCGATTGAATGTCAGACCGAAATTTGTAGCCGCAAAAGAGCACGTCGCCGCCAAAGAGCGCGTCGCCTTCGCCCTCGAAATAAAGATTTCCGCCCAACCAGCACACCTCGTAGCCGCGTTGTTTCATCCATTCAGCAAAGAACGGCTGCTCACCCGCGCGTTCTTTGTGGCGGAAATTGCTGGGGATGAATTTGTGGCCAACGGTCAGTCCGGCATTGGCCGTGAAAACCATGTCGGGCAGTCCCCGCTGCGGCGCAATTAGATGAACTTTGCAATCCAAGTTTGAGAGCGTCGCCTGCAATTGTTTCCATTGCTTTTGCGCGAGCACTGCTTCCGCGCCCCGGGCGCGACTCATCCAGGGATTGATCTCGTATTCGATGCCGTAGTAATCCGGCGGACAAAGAAGCAGTTCGCGCATACGATTGGCAATTTACTCGCGAACACGGGACCCGCCGAGATGATCGGCAAGTTCCCGTAGAAATGGTTCCACGTCCGTGACCAGGCCGATGGATTGCAAAGGCTGATGCTCGACCGCTTTCTCTACCGCCGAGGGATCGATATCGACGCACACGGTTTTCACGGTGGGCGCGAGCATGCTCGCCACCGCGAGGGAATGCCGAATTGCCGCAAGCAATATGACGTGCGTCACGTCCGCCAGCCTTTCGCGCATCACTTTTTGGGCCTCGATCGCGTCTGTCGTTACACCGGGAATAGGTCCGTCGTCCCGAATGGAGCCAGTCAGCACGATATCTACGTTGTGACGGACGCAGGCGTACAGGATGCCGCTGGTCAGGATCTTTTTCTCAACAGCGCTGGCGATCCCGCCAGCCGCGCGAATTGTATTGACCGCTCGCATCTGGTTCTCGTGTCCGCCGCGCGCGACGGCCAGATCTGGATTTACTCCCAATGATGTTCCGAACAATGCGCGCTCCACATCGTAAGCCGCAAACGAATTTCCAGCGAAAAGCCGATCAATATACCCTGCTTCAATGAGTCGGACCAAATGCTCGCCCGCGCCAGTCCGCACGATCGCCGGTCCGGCGACAACGGCGATTTTCCCTTTCGCTGCGTGTGCGCGACGCAACTCCTCACCGAGTTCGCGAATGATGGCCGACTTTGGTTCGTCGGCATCAACGATCGTATTGATGAATTGAAAGAGATCGGTATGCGTGGTCGCACGCTGCACCGGCACTACGCGCACACCCTGATGACCAACAACAATCTCGTCGCCTTTGTTGACGTCGAAGAACTTGACGGCCCTCGCGGCGCCTCGTTTTCGATCCACCGCAATGGCGCTATCCATCATGGCGGGTCGCACTGCGATTTCTTTGCCGTCAAACCGGACGAAGGTTTGTTGGTTCGTCGTCACGTAGAAATCGCGCGGGAAAACGCCATCCGCCGGAGCTGGGGCGACCTGGGCGTCTGCCTTTTCAGGTATTTCGGCGCCGTGCTGCCGCAGACGCAAAATCAGTTCATCGAGCGCTTCGGTCGTTTCGGCGGACACCTCGATGCGCGCAAAGCTTTGGTCCGCTCGCTTTTTGCCGATGTCGATCCCAGTAATTTTGAAATTCGCGCCGTGGGTTAGAATTTGATCCAGCACCTTTGGCAAAATCAGCGAGTCGATAATATGGCCGCGTAGCTCGATCGTTTCCGAAAACATTTACAGAATTTAGCCGTCCGGCGCCACCGCGCCAGTGAGGCCAGATTGTTGTAGCGCCGCTTGTGGCAAGTGCGCAATATTTAGGCGTTTGACACCAGCGCCTCTACGACCACTTACATCATATGGAAAAGCCAAGCGCACGCGGGCCTTCGTCGAGTCGCAAGGCGCATCGCGCTCCGGGACCGAGATTGAATCGAAAAGCAAAGCGTCCGCCGCCTCTGCCGGTGAGAAAAATCACCAAACGTGAGCCGCGCGATTAATCGCTCGACCGGCAACACATGCACAAAGAACTTCCAGCTCTCGCCGCGAAAATAGCGAAAACGCTATCATGCGGGTCCGAATACGTGGTCACCCAACCCGTTGAGCTGCGAATTCTGCGGGAAATGTCCGAGGCGGAGGTGAGCGAGTTTGCAAAGAGTCATGGCTGGCGCGTAATACGTCGTCTCGGCGGACGACAGATCGAATTTTACAATGACGCGAGCCAGTGCGCGTTGTAGCAACCCCGAAAGCCTTCGGGGTTCGGGTCACCGCCACAGGTGGCTTGACGCGCCACAGGCGCGTGGCTACAGCACCAGTGGACACAAACCAGCAGTTGGCTTACGAGTGCTAGCGCGTTCCAAATGGAAGCAGCAAAAATTTATTTTATTGTTTTCGGCGTTTTGACGATCCTGGGCGGCATCGTCGGTTACGTAAAGGCAGGCAGTGTGGCGTCGATCATCGCCGGTTCACTTGCGGGAGTTCTGCTGCTCGTAGCGGCATTTCTTTTGCCTAAACAGGAAATGGCGGGGTTAGCGACTGGATTGATTGTTTCGTTGCTGCTGCTCGGCTATTTTGTTCCCAAGTATTTTCGCACCGGCAGTGTCATGCCTGCAGGGTTGATGTCCGTGCTGAGCGTGATTGGGATTATTGCAGCCATCGTCGCCTGGGTAAAAAAGTAATCGCGTGGGAAGAATTCGCCTTCGGACGTGGCGACGGCTTGTGCTTGTCTTATTCGCCGCGCTTTTCGCTGCGATTGTTTACCGCTGGATCTCACTCGAGCGGCTGCAACGCGTCGCGCCCACTGAGTTACCTGCCACGCCAACACCGGAACCGACGGCAACCCGGCCGCCGGTGATCGCTGGAAAATTGGACACTGGCAAACTGTTCAACGGGATCACGCTCCACTCCACGGTCGAGACGATCCCGGGCGCCGATGCCGCCACGGAACGCACGCAGCCGGACAGTTACGTCCTCGATCTAAAACTGCAGGCCCGCGTGCCGTCTCCGAACAAGACAATCGAGGAGCTGGCCAAGGTAAGTCCCCAACTGCCAACGCTATTGCCCGGCTTGGCGTCGATGTTATCGGCGGATTCGGTTTCGCCGCTTTACGCTCAGCTTTACGACACAAAAGTCAGGATGCTGCGCGAAAACCTCGCTCGCCTCGACCTGCTTCTGTCGCGGCATAACTTTTTCGATTGCCAAACTGTTCTCCAACTTCAGCATCCGCAAACGCATCGCAAAGCGCTCCTGCTCCAGGCGGACATGGACGTGGATGCTGATGGCTCCGATGGAGATCGGATGCCCGTTGGCACGGGAGCGCCAGCTAATTTCAAGCCGTCCACGAGTTACCGCTGGCCGAAGAAAACGCCCGCGGCTAACCCATATCTCGTCGCGGCCGAAGAGAGATTGAAGCGCGCAGAAGATGAATACGCGCTCGCAACGACTACTCCGGCACGCAAGCGCGATCTGCGCAATGCGATCGCGCAACTGCGCGCTGAAGTCGGCACATTGGAAAAAGTACAGCTTCCTCATCGGCGCGACCGATCCTTTTATCGTGGTGCCGGGAGCATTTACGCACGCTCACGACGCCGTTAAGCCTGGCGATTATGCGCTTGTCGTGTTCGGGGACTCGATTTATCCGGCCATCGTCGGCGACGTCGGGCCGAACGATAAAGTCGGAGAGGCGTCGCTCCGCATCGCAAAACAGATCAATACGCTTTCGACGCCCTACAATCGGCCAGTGAGCGATCTCAAGGTGACATACATCATTTTCCCTGAAACGGCAGACAAGCCATTTGGCCCTCCGGATTTGGAAAAAATTCAGGCGCGTTGCGAAACGCTGGTCAAAGAGATCGGCGGCGCAAGCGTGCCGCTGCATCACTGGGAAAATATCATTCCGCCTTCGCCCACTCCTAGTCCAACGCCGAGCCCTTCGTCGTTTCCGAGTTCGACACCGCCTCTCTCGCCAACTGAATCGGCGACTCCATCTGCTTCGGTGTCGTCTACGTTCGCGTTCCCCGTTGCCAGCCCAGTCGCGACTTTGCAGACTAATCCTACGCTCACGCCGACCAGTTCGCCCGCCGTTAAGCGGAGCCCGCCGAAGAAACGGAAGCCGTGAATCTGATCATTCGCGACGCTGTTGAGGCCGATCTGCCGGCGATCATCGAAATTTACAACGCCACTGTGCCGACCCGCATGGTGACAGCCGAGCTTGAGCCGACCACGGTCGAAGCGCGTTTGCCGTGGTTCCGCGAACATTCGCGGCACGAATATCCATTCTGGGTTGTGGAATCGGACGGCCGCGTGATTGGCTGGCTCGATTTCAAAAAATTCCAGCCACGCTGCGCATATCGCGGCACAGCCGAGATTAGCGTTTATGTTCATGAAAACTTCCGGCGGCACAGCGTCGGACAACGATTGTTGGAAGAAGCAATCGCTCGCGCGCCCTCGCTGGGAATAACAGCTCTGGTCGGGCTGATCTTCGGACACAACGAGCCGAGTTTGAAATTGTTCGATCGCCTCGGCTTCGAACGCTGGGGATTTTTTCCCGCAGTCGCGCAACTCGACGGCGTGAAGCGGGACCTCGTTGTAGTCGGATTACATTGTGGGAGGCCCGGCAGCCACCCCGAAAGCTTTCGGGGTCCGGTCTCCGCAGAAACAGCGCCACATGCCGATGCGCCGCAGCCGCGCAGCTACAACGATTGCCTGAATTTGATGCAGACACTGATGCATTACCGGCAGGAGCCGATTCATTCGGCGCTCCTCAAGATCCGCAACAAATATTCCATGCTGCATCTGGACGTGCTGATTTTGATCTATCATTTTTCGAAAATTTGTTCCGGAGCGATTCTTGAGATCGGCGCGTTCGTTGGGGGCGCGACCATTGCCGCCGCATTCGGCGTGCGCGATTCGGGGCGGCAAAAAAAACTGATCGCAATCGAACCCGGAGGCGGCGTGAAACACAAGAGGCTCGGCACGCGCAATATCTTGCGCGACTTGGAACGTAATCTCGCCCGGCAACGCGTTTCCGAAATGGTCACGTTAATCAAGGGTCGCTCGTTCGACCCGGAAACGATCTCCGCAGTTCATCAGGCGCTTGCCTCGAATGAAATTGGCCTGCTGATCCTCGACGCCGACGCCGGTAAACGGCGCGACATCGAATGTTACCGCGATAAATTGGCCGACGGATGCTGGGTGGTCATCGACGATTACTCCGGAGCCGATTCAAACGTAAAGATCGCACCGAGTCGCGCTGACGTGGACGCGCTCGTCGCCGCGGGCGCGTTAGAGCCGCTGGGGTTTTACGGGTGGAGCACATGGGTGGGCCGATGGCACGGCGGTTCGAGCTAAGATTTTCAGCCCGATTTTCGTCACGTTTCTTCGGGGCCGATGACGAGATGGATCATGCCGTTGGGCGCGGAGATGAAGAAGCCATTGAAGTCTTCGCGCAGTTGTTCCACCTCGTCGCGTCTCGTTACGCCGTGCACTTTCAGAAATGAAGCGGCTGCTTCGGTATCATTCGTCTCCAGTTCCAGCCAGATGTCCGGGTGACTCAGGTTCGGCACGCTATCGATCCAAAGCCGGTTCGGGCCGAACTGAAAAATGCAGCCGTCTTTTTCTTCCTCGATCAAAGGCAGCCCCAGCGTGTCGCGATAAAAGGCGACCGTCTGTTCATATGTGTGGCTGGGACATTTGATCGCGATGTTCGCTCCGCCAGAGAACTGCGGCCCTTCGAGTTTGGCAACCATCGTCTTTGCGCCGAAGGAAAGCGGGTTGTTATTCTTTCCCGCCTGGCTCGGTCATTTTGATCGGGTCCAGCGCGCGCTCGAGTTCTTTTTCCGGCAAAACTTTTTTCTCCCGGCCAATTTCGCGAACGGTGCGCCCGGTTTTCGCGCTCTCCTTTGCGATCTCCGCCGCGCGATCATAACCGATCTTCGGCGCCAGACTGGTCACCATTGCCATGGAAAGTTCCACTAACTCACGGCAGCGCTCTTCGTTCGCCACGATGCCGCGCACGCATTTGTCGCAGAAGATATCGACGACGTTTGCCAGCAGCCGGATCGATTCGAGAAGATTGTGCGCCATCACCGGCATCATCACGTTTAGCTCGAAGTTCCCGTTTGCGCCCGCCCATGTGATGGTTGTGTCGTTGCCGATCACCTGCGCGCATACCATCATCAGCGATTCGCACATCACCGGGTTCACTTTGCCCGGCATGATTGAGCTGCCAGGTTGCGTAGCGGGAAGTTGAATTTCGCCGATGCCGCAGCGCGGGCCGCTTCCGAGCCAGCGAATGTCGTTTGCGATTTTAAACAGACTCACCGCGATCGTTTTTAGCTGGCCGCTGGCTTCGACAACTGCGTCCTTGCCGCCCTGCGCTTCGAAATGATTCTTTGCCTCGTAAAACGCGATTCCGGTGCGCTGCTCCAGATGGCGCAGCATTTTCTTCGGAAGATCGATATGGCGATTCAGACCCGTACCGACCGCCGTGCCACCAAGCGGAAGCTCGCGTAAAACTTCGATCGATTTCTGCGCGCGCTCCTTCGCATAGGCAACTTGCTGTGCGTAGCCGGAAAATTGCTGGCCGAGACGGATCGGCGTTGCGTCCATCAAATGCGTCCGTCCGATTTTGATGATGTGCCAGAATTCCTTCGCCTTCGTTTCGAGCGCGCCGTGTAATTTTTCCAAGGCCGGGATCAGACGATTCTTTAACTCTTCGGCGGCGCTGATGTGGATGGCGGAAGGAATCACATCATTGCTGGATTGCCCCATGTTAACGTGATCGTTCGGATGAACCGGGTCGTGCGACCCGATCGGTTTGCCATTAAGCTGGGCGGACCGGTTTGCGATGACCTCGTTGGCATTCGTATTTGTACTTGTGCCGGAGCCAGTTTGAAAAATGTCGAGCGGAAAATGTTCGTCGAGTTTTCCTTCCGCGACTTCTTCGGCTGCCTGCGCGATCACCGCTGCGCGCTCTGCGTCCAATAATCCAAGATCATGATTGGCTTGTGCGGCCGCCCATTTGATCAGACCCAGCGCGCGAATGAACGGTCGCGAAAACCGATAGCCGCTCACTGGAAAATTGAGGACCGCGCGGTGAGTGGAAGCGCCATGGAGCGCATCCGCCGGAAGCGTCATCTCGCCCATCGAATCCTTTTCTGTCCGCGTCGGCTTCTCGGTCATGCGGAACGATCCGCGCCAACGCCAGTCAGCCTGGAAAAACTTTTGGACCGCGCGGTGCGTCGTTCGCGACTATGCGGCGAGGGCGTTTTGTGAAAAACAGTGATGAACATTGGCGGGATATTTTGCAGGAAGTATTCCGATTCCGCGTGCTCGAAAAATGTGGCGTGCTGCTTCAGTTCGTTGGTGACCTGATAAATGATGAAACTGCCGCCCGGCGCCAGCGCATCATACGTTTTTCGCAAGAGCGCGCGTTTCTTGTCGATCTTGAGAATGCTGAACGGAATTCCGGAAAGGATATAGTCGCAGCAAGCGATGCCGCGGCGTTTGAGCTCGTACGGCAAAGAAGCTGCATCACCATGGATCACATGCACACGCGGATCGCCAGCGAATTGCCGCTCAAGAGCGCGCGAGAACGCCGCGTCGAGCTCGAACAGGAGCAAATGCGAATCCGCACTCATCCGGCGCGCAATCTCGCGTGAGTGCACGCCCTCGCCCGGGCCGTACTCGGCGATCACACGCGGCTTGCTAAAATCCATTTTGCCGGCGACGCGTTCTACCAGCGCCTTTGAGCTGGGAACAATAGAGGCGACTTGGAATGGTCGCTTCAAAAATCGCTTGAAAAACAGTGCGCTCACGGGGAACGAATAGTCGTCTGGAGGCGACGGATTGTCCAGTGACGAAGTAGGCGCATACGACATTCTGTAGCGACCCGCCTGTGGCGCGCCGACGTTACCGCGCGTGTTACCGCACATTAAACGGCCCACAGGGCCGTGGCTACACGCTGTCCGGTCGGGGAATAAAAGTGAACTGTGATCGGCAGTCGTCGTTCTTGACTGATCACTGATCACCGATCACTTATCACGTCGGATCCACGCGCGGTTAGCTCAGTGGTAGAGCACTACCTTGACACGGTAGGGGTCAGAGGTTCGAAACCTCTACCGCGCACGATTTTTTTTGGGGTCGGGGACTGGAGTCGCCTGTTCGACCTTTGGTGGTTTGGTTTTTCTTGGCTTCGCACGAGCCATAGAATCGTGGCGCCTCACAGCAACCGCTGCAGAGAGCTTTATCGCCTCCGCGACTGTTACACCAGGATGAAATCCGACAGGCGAAACCGGTTCAGCCTAATCGCTCTGTTGCATTCGTTTCCAAGGCTTCGCGCGATTCCGAACATCTCCTTGGCCGCTTGTAAAATTTGTCAGTTCTGCCCTTGTTCGTTACGAATGTGGATTGCTTAACTGGGAGAAGGCGGAGTAGCCGGAGCCGCGGGCAGCGCGGGCGCGCTGGTGGGCCGTTTTTCAATGAGGGTCGCCAAGGCGGGACGCAGACTCGTCAGATTCTTCAGAATATTAAACCAAAACGGCGCGCCCAAAGCAAGAAGTCCCACGGTAGCAAGAATGCCAAGCAGATGACTGAACGTATGGCCCATCTGTCGTCGGAGCCGCGGCAATCCGTGGAGTTGACTTTCTGCCGGTTGATCCCAGCGGCCAAGAAAAGTCACCGGCACAAGGTCGAAGCCTGCTTCGCCTACGGTTTTGCTTAGGCGTTCAGCTTGTTCGCGGCTCGACTCTTCGAACTTTTTCGCCGCGCTCGTGTAAAGGAGGTCGTACTCATCGAGTAACGCCTTCGCCTCTTCAGGGTTGACATTGTTACCGGTCAGTTGCGCGTTCAAAGCTTGCCGATACTCATCCGGTGTCCGCGACGCGGGCAAAACACTCAAAGCCTGTTCCGGATGCTTTTCTGCCCACTGAAGATAAGCCTGGTGTGCGGGGGCGTTGTTTGGGTCGAGAATTTTGGTGCCTTCTTCAATTACACTTGATGCGGCTTTCGCCAGCCCCTGGGTCATTGCGGGACTGGCGCGGAGCTGTCGATAAATGTCTGCCGTATCGAGCTGGAGAACGAACGCTGCGCAAATCGCGCAAACAATCGTTACCACGCGAGCATGAGTTTGGAACCATTGCTCGGCGCGGTCCTGGGCGCTGCCGAACCATCGCTGAAATCGATCGTACGCTTCCGTCGTCGCCCGTTCCACCGTTGCGCCAAAGTTGGCTAACGAATCGAGCACCGCCTTCTTCTGTTGCTCCGTCGCAAAGATATCCGCCACGTGTTTGATGAGCTTAAGTTTATCTTCCGATTCTTGCGCGGGTTGGTCGCGTTCTTGGAGACAAGCCAGCAGACTCACGGATTTTTCGATCAATTCCGGCGGTACATCAACGAGTGCTGCTTCGGTCGGAGTCAGATCTGCGAACTCGTGAATAATGCGGTAGATTTCACCTGGACGAATTGCGCTTCCCAGAGCGGTTGCATCTTTCCAGCTCGAAAAAAACCCCCACGGCGCCATTCGGTTCGGCGTGACCTTGCGAATTCGGACGCCAGCTTTTGCCACACTCACTTTTCTCTGGGCCGCTTTCACGGCTGCTTGCTTGTGAGTATCCGTCGGATCGTCAGCGAGCTGTGTCTCGGCTTCCTTCAACTTTTTCTCGGCATCAATGAGCGCTTGCGTCTTCGCATCGGGAACGATCTGGACGCGATCCTTGCGTCGCCAAAGCGAATCGCTGAAAATCGGATCCCTTAAAATTTGGGCGGCCAAAGAATGCGCATACTCGCCGATTTTGGGGTCGATCGTTTGAAACGTAAGCGCTAATGCATTGGCGAGATTTTTACCCCGCAACGAAAACGCCGAGGACACCATCTGCACGACAATCGTGATAAGCAGACTGAGAACAGTCATGATCACCGCGAAGGCGATCACCGTGTCGATGGTATTTAGCATAAGGTTTCCGAGTGATTTGGCAGAGTCAGATTACCAACCGCGGAAGGAAACGCGATGCAGCCTCTGGCGTGACGAATGGCGAACCTGAGAGCGAGTCTGTTCACATGGGGGCTCTGTTGGGGCTCACCTTTATCGGTTTGAGAAACGTCTGACAAGACCAAAATCCACCAGCCACTTTGACTCCATGCTTACCAAGCCCGGCATCATTCATTTTGCTTCAAGCGCTGAAAAGTTGTATCAACACCAATCCGTTCCACTTAAAGCCTGCAATCAATGTCTCATCTTCCTCAATTTCGCGACGCCATTGCAGCCGCGACGGAAACAGTCCGCTCACTTTCAAGCCTCGAAGGCCAAATGGTCGAAGCCGCCGATTTAATCGAGCAGTGTTTGCGGGCGGGAAATAAATTGCTCGTGTGCGGGAATGGCGGCAGCGCAGCTGATGCATCGCATTTTGCGACTGAGCTCGTGGTGCGTTTCGCCAAGGATCGTCCAGCGTATCCGGCGATTTGCCTCGCGAGCGACGGCGGGCTTCTCACTGCGGCTGCAAACGATTACGGCTTCAATGAAATTTTCGCACGCCAGGTAGCGGCATTTGGTCAGCCGGGAGATGCGCTCATTTGCCTGACGACTTCGGGCAAGTCGAAAAATGTCGTGCGCGCTCTCGAGGAAGCGAAAGCGCGTAAGTTAAAAACGATCGCCTTCCTCGGCCGCGACGGCGGATCAACCATTGGCTTGGCCGACGTCGATCTTTTGGTTCGCAGTGACTCAACTGCGCGCATTCAGGAAGCGCACCAGCTTCTGCTCCACGTGCTCTGCGAGACGATAGAATCCCGTCTCGCCTGAAAGAAAGAGCCCACTAAACACACGAAAAGACACCAAATTTCAAGGAAAGTGATCGACTCTACGGCTTTTCACTTTCGCGCAATTCGTGTGTTTCGTGGGCTGAAAAATCCTCGGTTATTCCGATTTTTTCAGGAGGCGTTCGCGTTCGCGATTCAGCTGCCGGCGCTCGCTCGCGGTCAAACTTCCAATCCCAAACTTTGAAATTTTATCGAGAATCGGATCGATTGAGGCATACGCATCATCGGACTCCGCAGGAGGAGGCGGCCGTACTTTCGAAACAACGCGATACTTCGGCTTGGGAGCGAAGCGCGTTTTCAACGCGTTCCACCAGGCAAGCTCTGGCCCGGCGCCGCTGAATTCGATAAAGAGGAACGCTGCGCCGATACTTGTCCAGACGACGACCAGATCGTTCCAAGCGTGGTAGGCAAGCAGTTGAAAAGTGTAAACGGCTGCAAGAATCAGGGCGACCCACTTTGCCATGATTCTCAGGAATAACTCTGCCCGCGGATAGATTGTGGCGAAGGCAACAAAGATTCCAAAGTGCAACGCCGGCGAACCGGCGAGGACCGAGCGTTGCCAAGGGCCCCAAATTGTAAGCAGCGCCGCAGGCGTGATCAGCAAAATCAGATAGAGCACAATATAAGAGCGCCGCCCAACAAAGCGTTCCACTTCCCGCCCAAACACGAAGAGCAAGTACATCTCGATCGCGAACCACAGCAGCCCCGAGGGGAAATGCACAAAGGCGTAGGTACCGAGTCGCCATACCTGCAGGCCGTTCCAAATGAGTGCGCTGTCGAAAACAAAATAATTGAGCGTGCCTCCGAGGCCGGGAATCGCGGTCAGGATGCACGCCAGCACGGCGCAGACGACATGCACCCCCACCAGCATCGTGGTCACATCGACGGGATAGCGACCCATCCACGCAACCGGCCGATAATCATCGGAGGTGGTGACCCCGAACATATTTTCAATTAATGCCGCGCACTGCGTCTGCGCAAGCGAAACGACGAGTCAACTAGGAATCAACCCGCTTTCGCTGCGCTACGGCGCGGCAGGCACGAATGGACATCAACGAAAATAGCCGCCAGTTTAATCGCTTCCCTCGGATTCGTGTTTATTCGTGTTCATTCGTGGTTAAAATCGACATCTTCGTCCCATGACAAATCCTGCGCCCGCCATATTCCCGCCGACTGGGGTCGGGGATGCAACGCCGGCCAATCAAGCCGTGCTCGATTGGGTGCACGACATCGCTGCTCTCACCGAACCGGAAAACATTTTCTGGTGCGACGGCTCGGAGCGCGAAAACGAGTTCCTGATCGCCGAATCGCTCAAACAAAATGTGCTAATCAAGTTGAACCAGCAGAAGGTTCCACGCTCGTATCTGCATCGCTCCAACCCAAATGACGTAGCTCGCGTCGAGCAATGCACGTTCGTCTGCACGCCGACGAAGGAAGCAGCTGGTCCAACCAACAATTGGTCTGAGCCGGGAGAAACCTACGCAAAACTTCGCGGCCTTTTGAAAGGAGCGATGCGCGGGCGCACGTTGTTTGTGATTCCCTACATGATGGGCCCGTCGGATTCACCACTGACGAAGGTCGGCTTCGAGATTACCGATTCAAAATACGTCGTGCTCAACATGCGAATCATGACGCGCATGGGCGCGATCGCGCTCAAACGGCTCGGGAACGATCCAAATGCGGAGTGGAACCGCGGCGTGCATTCGTTGCTGGACATTAATCCTGAGCGCCGCTTCATCTGCCATTTTCCGCAGGACAATACGATCATTTCTGTCGGCTCCGGTTACGGTGGCAACGTTTTATTGAGCAAAAAATGTCTCGCCTTGCGCATCGGTTCTTATTTGGCGCGCACACAGGGTTGGATGGCGGAACACACGTTGATCCTCGGCGTGGAATCGCCCGAAGGCCGCAAACACTATGTGGCCGCTGCGTTCCCGAGCGCATGTGGCAAAACGAATTTTGCCATGCTCATTCCCCCCGCGCATTTCAAAGGCTGGAAAGTGACCACCGTCGGGGACGACATCGGCTGGATGCAAATTCGCGATGGCCGCCTGTATGCGGTCAATCCGGAGAACGGCTATTTCGGCGTCTTGCCCGGCACCAGTTACAAATCGAATCCGAACGCGATGAAATCGATCGCGCACGACACAATCTATACAAACGCGGCGCTTACCAACGATGGCGACGTATGGTGGGAGGGCAAAGACGGCCTGCCACCGGCGCACGCCATCGATTGGCGCGGGAATGATTGGACGCCGGAATCAAAAGAAAAAGCTGCGCATCCGAATAGCCGGTTCACCACACCGGTGCACAACAATCCTGCTCTCGATCCGGACGTCGAAAAAGGTGAAGGCGTGCCGATCAGCGCGATCATTTTTGGCGGACGCCGCAGCGACACGGTGCCGCTCGTATATCAGGCCTTCGATTGGAATCACGGTGTTTATCTTGGCGCGACGATGGCTTCAGAAACAACCGCAGCGGCCACCGGCGCTGTTGGTCGGGTGCGCCGCGATCCGATGGCGATGTTGCCGTTTTGTGGATACAACATTGGCCAGTATTTCCAGCACTGGCTCGATATCGGAAAACGCCTCTCCAGTCCGCCGCTCATTTTCAACGTGAACTGGTTTCGCAAAGGGGTGAAGGGCCAATTTCTCTGGCCGGGTTTCGGCGAAAACATGCGCGTGCTCAAATGGATTATTGATCGCTGCGAAGGAACTGGCTCCGCACTCGAATCGCCGATCGGCTGGTTGCCGAGCCCGCACGATCTCGATCTCGCCGAACTCGACATCGACCACAAATGCGTCGCGGAAATTCTCGGAATCGATCATGAAGAATGGGCGAAGGAGCTGGCCGAGCACAAAATATTCTTCGATTCGCTGGGCGGCGTTGTGCCCGAAGAACTGCTCAAGCAGCGCGAACGAGTCGCCGCCCGGTTTAAGGAATAACCACCCCGTCATCCCGAGCGGAGCGAGGGACCTCTCACAGGGTGATTGATCACGCTCACTATGCGGCGTGCCGCAAACTTCGTAGGCGAGGTCCCTCACTACGTTCGGGATGACTCACGTTTTGCACTGCAATTTGCGAATCGCTTGACTGGCAGCGATTGTTTCCAGTGGGTTCGAAGGTTGCGAAGATAGCGCGTGCCAGAGTGTCGGACACGCATGATTGCATCGAAATTCGCGGAGCGCGGCAGAATAATCTCAAGGGCATCGACGTCGATCTTCCGCTGGGGAAACTGACGGTCGTCACTGGTCCGAGCGGGAGCGGCAAGTCGAGTCTGGCCTTTGAGACAATTTACGCCGAGGGCCAGCGCCGTTACGTCGAAACCTTTTCGCCGTACATGCGGCAGTTCCTCGACCGCATGGACAAACCGCGCGTGGACGACATCCGTGGCATCCCGCCAGCCATTGCGATCGAGCAATCCAACCCCGTCAAAACATCGCGCTCAACAGTGGGCACGATGACAGAGATAAACGACTATCTGAAGTTGCTCTGGCCGCGTGTTGCTCGTGCGTTCTGTCCGAACTGCGGTCGCGAGATTCGACCGGAAACCGCGCAGTCGATCGCCGAGCAGATTCTGCGCGACTGCGCCGGAAAGAACATCCTCATCACGTTTTGGGTCGGAGTCCCCGCGAAGACTGCGCCACGGGCGTTTTTCGATTTCCTCCAGCAGCAGGGATACCTGCGCGTTTGGATCGACAACCAGGTCGTGCGCGTGGACGATGCCGACCCCAAAATCAAACGGCTCGGTGCCCGCGTGCAGGTGATCCAGGATCGCATCGCGGTCAGCCAAGAAAATCGCGTGCGATTAGTTGAAGCAATCGAAACCGCACTGCGTTTCGGCAAGGGGAAAGTAAACGTAATCCCGATTGCGGAAAACGCCCAACGCTCGACGCCCAACGCTCAAGGTCCAACCGTTCACGGATCACCGATCATCGATCACATTCCGTTTTCCACGGGTTGGCATTGCGCGTATTGCGATCTCGACATTCGCCCGCCCACGCCAGGCCTTTTCAGTTTTAATAATCCGCTCGGCGCATGTCCTGAGTGCCGCGGGTTCGGTCGCACAATTTCAATTGATCTAAACAAAGCGATTCCAGACCGCAGCCTCAGTATCAAACAAGGCGTCGTGCGCGTCTTTCGCGGCGCGGAATTTGGCGAATCGCAAAAGGATTTGCTTCGGGCATGCGCGCGCCAAGAGATCGACACCAACATTCCATTCGAGGAATTGCCAAAGGCCGACCAGGATTTCGTTATCGAAGGCGAATCTGTAGCCGGGGGCGGTGACCCCGGCATCACCGATGCCGGCTACAACGAAGACTATGAAAACGACCGCTGGTACGGCGTCCGCGGCTTCTTTCGCTGGCTCGAGAGCAAGACTTACAAGATGCATGTGCGCGTCCTGCTCAGCCGTTATCGCGCCTACATCACGTGTCCCAAGTGCAAGGGCGGGCGGCATCAACCAGACGCGCTGAATTACAAAATTGTAGCGGTGGTCTATGACCGCCGACACGGCGCTCGCAGAGCGCCGCTACAGTTAACGCTTCCAGCATTTCAAGCGCTTTCGATTTGCGATGCGCGCGATTTTCTTCGCGCGGTCGAGATTTCGCCAAACGATTCCACCGCTCGAATGTTGCGCGACGAAATATTGGCACGTCTTGATTATCTTGGCGAAGTCGGCGTCGGTTATCTCACG
Organism: uncultured Verrucomicrobiae bacterium; assembly: GCA_963725505.1. Taxonomy (GTDB): domain Bacteria; phylum Verrucomicrobiota; class Verrucomicrobiia; order Chthoniobacterales; family UBA10450; genus Udaeobacter. The sequence continues at coordinate 29,220 of CAVRYN010000022.1, forward strand.
CTCGATCGATCGACGCGCACGTTGAGCGGCGGTGAAGTCCAGCGCGTGAACCTCACGACATGTCTTGGCGCGTCACTGGTGAACACGCTGTTTGTCATGGACGAGCCGAGCATCGGATTGCACCCGCGCGACGTTGGCCAGCTTGTTCGCGTGATGCATAATTTGCGCGACAAAGGTAATACGCTGCTGGTAGTCGAGCACGAGGAGCAGATCATTCGCGCGGCCGATAATTTGATGGATCTCGGCCCGGGCCGTGGTGAACACGGTGGGGAATTGGTTTGGAACGGTCCGCTCGATGATTTTCTCGCGTCCGACACCGCAAATCTGGGTAGCGCACGCATCTCGCATGCTGGCGACGGCGTCCCGCCATCGCGAACTTCCCTAGGCGCGCCATCACGAGCCAGTAGAAAATCGAGGGAAAGCTTGTTTGGGCGCGACGCCGAAACCAACACGCGAGACGCGTGCGCTATCCGATCCTTAACGCGGGATTACCTTAGCGGTCGCAAATCAATTGCGATACCGAAATCGCGACGTAAATCGACATCATCCGTCAAGATCGTTGGGGCGCGGCAGCACAACCTCAAGAACATCGACGTCGACCTGCCACTCGGCGTGCTCACGTGCGTCACCGGCGTCTCGGGCTCCGGCAAATCGACTCTGATTCACGATGTGTTGTATCGGAATCTTTTGCGCGAAAAGGGGCAATCACCAGATCAGGAGCTCGGCGCGTGCAAATCGGTCACCGGTGCGCATCGCATCGACGACGTGGTGATGGTCGATCAATCGCCGCTGGCGCGCACCCCGCGTTCAACTCCGATTCTTTATCTCGGGTTGTTCGATCGTGTTCGGGAACTGTTTGCCGCCCAACCGGAGGCGATGGCGCAGGGACTCACCGCGGGCGCATTCTCGTTTAATTCCGGCTACGGCCGTTGCGAGCGTTGTTCAGGAACGGGTTATGAAAAGATCGAGATGCAGTTTTTGAGCGATCTTTTCGTGCGGTGCGCGGAATGCGAAGGCAAACGCTTTCAGCCGCACGTGTTGAAAGTGCGGCTTCATGGAAAATCAATTCATGACGTGCTCGAATTGACGGTCAGCGAAGCAATTCTGTTCTTTGGGCAGCTCGGCCACAAGTGCGGTGCGGAAATTTCCGCCGGGCTGAAAGTGCTCGAGGAAGTGGGACTTGGTTATTTGCGGCTCGGCCAACCGCTGAACACGCTTTCCGGTGGCGAATCGCAGCGGCTGAAGTTGGTTAGGCATTTAGCCGAAACCGGAGAGCGGAAACCGGATACCGGAAAGAACGGTAATGCCCGCGGCAATCTGTTCATCTTCGATGAACCGACCACCGGATTGCATTTCGACGATGTGGCGATGCTGCTGCGATTGTTTCAGCGACTGGTCGATCGCGGACATTCGATCGTGGTGATCGAGCACAACCTGGAAGTGATCAAGTGCGCTGATTGGATCGTCGATCTCGGCCCGGAAGCTGGCGACGCCGGCGGCGAAGTGGTCGCCGTGGGAACTCCCGAACAAGTCGCGCACGTTGAGCATTCGCACACTGGAAAATTTCTGCGGCGCGTGCTTCTAAAAACTCTTAAAGCGCTGCCTGTCATCCCGAGCCGCAAAGACGGCGAGGGACCTCGCAAAATCTCGCGCGAGTTGGAGAGATCCTTCGCTTACGCTCAGGATGACAGCGTTGAGTTGGCGCGAGCTGCAGAAACCGCTCCACGATTTCGCGTGAGTAGGCGCAACGGCGCGATCCAAGTCCACGGCGCGCGGGAGCACAACCTTAAGAACATCGACGTCAAAATTCCGCGCGAGCAGCTGGTGGTAATCACCGGCTTAAGCGGCTCGGGCAAATCGACTCTCGCGTTCGACATCTTGTTCGCCGAAGGGCAGCGCCGTTTTCTCGACAGCATGTCGCCGTATGCGCGACAATTTGTCGAGCAACTCGAAAAACCCGATGTCGATCTGGTCAGCGGATTGCCGCCGAGCGTAGCAATCGAGCAACGCGTCACGCGCGGTGGAGGCAAATCGACCGTCGCGACGGTGACCGAAGTTTATCATTTTCTCCGGCTGCTGTTCGCGAAAACCGGCACGCAATTTTGTCCGGATTGTGATTTGCCGGTCGAAAAACAGAGCGTGGCGTCGATCGTGAAACAGATCGAAGCTGCTGCGAAGCGCGGACCGCTGAAGGTCCTCGCGCCACTGGTGAAAGCGCGCAAAGGCTTTCATACGGACGTCGCGCACTGGGCGGAACGCCAGGGATTCGAGACGCTTTATGTCGATGGTCAGCTTGTCTCGATCCGAAACTTTCGAAAACTCGAGCGTTTCAAAGAGCACACCATAGACGTTGTTGTCGGCGTAATCGATCGGAAGCGAATCGCGGACGCGCGCGAGATTGCCCGGCGCGCGCTGGAGATCGGGCGCGGCACAGGACGTCTGCTCGATTCAAGAAATCGGCTGACGGTGATGAGCACGGAGATGAGCTGCCCGAATTGTGGTCGCGCATTTGAGGAGCTCGATCCGCGCTTGTTTTCATTCAATTCCCCCCATGGCGCGTGTGAAGAATGCGGTGGGTTCGGCGAAATCTGGGACCAGGATTTCCAAACGGCCGCGGACCGTGACGGTGAATCGGTTCTGGAAACCGAGCTTGCCGCAGAGCGCGAATCGGAGTGGATCGAGGACGGTGAAGCGCGCGAATGCCCGAGTTGTCACGGCTCGCGCCTGAACGCCGTGGCGCGCCACGTGCGCGTGCAAGGCTACACGATCGATCAGTTCACGAACCTTTCCGCGAGCGAAGCCGCGCGCACGATCGACAGGTTGAAATTCAAAGATGCCCATCAAACGATCGCAGCCGGTCTTATTCCCGAGATCCAACAGCGACTGCGTTTCATGGAAAAGGTCGGACTTGATTATCTCGCGCTCGGGCGCTCGGCAAAAACGTTGAGCGGCGGCGAATCGCAGCGAATTCGGTTGGCCGCGCAGCTTGGCTCGAACTTGCGCGGGGTCCTTTACGTGCTGGACGAACCAACCATCGGCTTGCATCCACGCGACAACATTCGCTTGCTCGAAACGCTCACCGCTCTCCGCAACAAGGGCAATTCACTGATTATTGTCGAGCACGACGAAGAAACCATGCGACGCGCCGATCACATCGTCGATCTTGGACCGCGTGCTGGGCTACACGGCGGCGAAGTCGTGGCAACTGGAACGCTGCGCGACATCGAGAAGAACCCAAATTCCGAGACCGCCCGCTGCCTCAAAACGCCGTTGCGTCATCCCATCCGCGGATCGCGCCGATCACTGCACAACGTCGAAGACTGGATCGAAATCAGAGGCGCGTGCGCGAATAATTTGAAAGGCATCGATGTTCGTTTCCCGGTCGGCAGGCTTTCGGTGATCACGGGAATTTCCGGCAGCGGCAAATCCACATTGATGCACGACGTCATTTGGCCCGCGGTGCGCGAACAGCTGGAAGAAAGGAAACGCGCAGGTGATGGCGATTTGTTCAAACTTGTCAGCGGCGCGCAAGAGATCGAAGCCGTTTACGAAGTCGATCAATCGCCCATCGGTAAAACCTCGCGCTCGACGCCGGGGACCTACGTGAAAGTGTTCGACGAAATTCGAAATCTCTACGCGCAACTGCCGGTCTCGCGCGTGCGCGGTTATTCGGCGAGCCGATTTTCATTTAACGCCGAAGGCGGCCGCTGCGAGACGTGCAAAGGTCAGGGCGTGATCAAGCTGGAGATGAATTTTCTGCCCAGCAGTTATGTGTCTTGCGAAGACTGCCGCGGCCGGCGTTACAACCCGCAAACACTCGAAGTTCTCTACAACGAAAAATCCATCGGCGACGTGATGGAGATGACGATCGAAGAAGCGGCGCAATTCTTCTCCGCGCATCCGAAAATCGCGCGTCCGCTTTCGCTGCTGGTGGATACCGGACTTGGTTACCTCAAGCTGGGGCAACCGAGCCCGACGTTGAGCGGCGGCGAAGCGCAGCGGCTCAAGCTGGTGACGCAATTGAAACGCGGAGTCAGCCGTGCTGCGGACGAGCGGATCCGAAAAATGCGCAAGCCGGGTTCTACACTGTATTTACTGGAAGAGCCCACCATCGGCCTGCACATGGCGGACATTGAGCTGCTTCTCAACGTGCTGCACCGGCTCGTGGATGAAGGGAACACTGTGATTGTGATCGAACACAATCTCAGTGTAATCGCCGAAGCTGATTACATTGTTGATCTTGGCCCTGAGGCGGGTGACGCAGGCGGCGAAGTGGTCGCAACCGGCACGCCCGAACAAATCGCCAGGAACCGAGTGAGCCGCACCGCGCCGTTCTTGCGAAAAGTTTTGAACGCATCGCGCGAGAAAACAGCGGTGTCATCCTGAGCGGTAGCGAAGGACCTCGCAATCGAAGTGAGCCTCACGCAGTGCAGATTGCGTAGACCATCACCTTTTGGGAGGTCCCTCACTTCGTTCGGGATGACACGCGTTTTGATTGCGGGTATCAGCGAGTTCAGTAACAATCGCCGCACAAATGCTCGCTTTTTACCTGCACAGCCTCGATCCGATTATTTTTCGGATATACGACAACGTTGGTCCGCGATGGTACGGTCTGGCTTATGTGCTGGCATTCATCTCCAGCTATCTCGTTTTCCTTTGGCTGGCCAAACGCGGGTATGCCGATCTTCCGCCACAACGAGTCGGCGACTTTATCACCGGCTGCGCGCTCTTTGGCGTGATCGTTGGCGGACGCCTCGGCTACGTTTTCTTCTATAAACCAGAAATGTTGCGCGAGCCGCTGTCGATCTTGCGCGTCTGGGAAGGTGGCATGTCCAGCCACGGCGGGATGCTTGGCTTGTTGCTGTTCACCTTTTATTACGCGCACCGGCACAAAATCTCGTGGACGAACTTGGGTGATAATCTGGTCGTGACCGCGCCGATCGGGTTGTTCTTCGGGCGCTGCGCTAACTTCATCAACGGCGAGCTCTATGGACGGATCACGAATGTTGCCTGGGCAATGCAATTCCCAAAGGAGTTGCTCGATCACCCGCAGGAAGCCGATCGTGCAGTTGCGGCGTGCGCACGCATTGATCCGTCGCTGAGCACCCCCGACGCGATCATCGGCGGGGTGCATACTCAGCCAGAAGTGGCGACGGCACTGCGCTCAATTTTGTCAGCGCGCCATCCATCACAGCTTTACGAGGCGTTCTTCGAAGGGATTGTTTTGTTCGCCATTTTGTGGTTCGTGCGGACGCGCACGCGCCAGCCGAACGGAGTTCTGACCGGCTTGTTTTTCATCTGCTACGCGATTTTCCGGATCGTGATCGAAAATTTCCGCGAACCCGACGCCGAGTTGATTGGCGCTTTTACGCGCGGCCAATTTTTTTCGTTCTTCCTGATCGCCATTGGCATAGCGTTTGTAGTTGGGGCAAAAAGGCGACCGACCTTTCCGAGGAAGACGCCGGTAAAATAAAATTCGTGTTTTGGGATTCGAATCTTTCTTTCGTTTCTGCGAAACGGCGTTATTACTTATCCCGGTGACGCGGGAATGCTCGTTCCGGAAATCGTAGCGGCCGGCGGCGGTCTCCTGTTTGCTTTCGATCACGCGACGATCGCAGGCAAGCTCGTTCTCACTCTTCTGGCGGTCGTGTCGATTTTCAGTTGGTCAATCATGATCACGAAACTGCGCGTGATCCGCTTCGCTCGAAAGCAGAACGCGCGTTTTCTTGCTGCTTTCCGGCAAGATCGACAACCGCTGCGTTTATTTGAAAAGAATGCCCGCTTTCCGGGATCGCCGGTTTTCAACGTGTATCGAGCCGGCTGCGAGGAAATGACATTTCATTTGCTCGGGTCACCGGAAGTGGATGATACCTTCCGTGCACGCCTCGAAATCGCCGACAAAATTTCGCCGGCGCAAATGGGCGCGGTGAATGCGGCAATGGAACGCGCGGTGGGCGAAACAGCGCTTTCACTCGAATCGCAGATGATTTTGCTCGCCACTGCAGTGAGTGGTTCGCCCTTTCTCGGATTGCTCGGCACGGTGTGGGGCGTCATGGACGCGTTCACCGGTGTGGCCGAGGCCGGCTCGCCAAACCTCGTGGCGATGGCGCCCGGTGTTTCCGGCGCGCTGATCACGACCGTCACCGCGCTCTGCGTGGCGATTCCCGCGATGTTTGGTTACAACTTTCTAGTCACCAGCATTCGTGGGATCATCGTGGAGATGGATAACTTCGCTGCCGAGCTCGCGTCCGAGTTCGAGCACAAGTATGTCGATCACGGCTCACGCGAGGCCGCATTGCGGAGATGAGCACGCCTCTGTTATTGAGCGTTGAGCGTTGGAAGCCTGCTCGCGATTTATCGGAGTTGGGTGTTGGACGTTTTCCGCAAATGCTTTTCAACGCTCAACGCTCAACGTTCAACGTCCAACGTCCAATGGGGAACAGATGAGACGCTATTCGCAACGCCAGAGTCTTTCCACCCTGAGCGAGATCAATGTCACGCCATTGCTCGATTTGGCGTTTGTGCTGCTCATCATTTTCATGATCACAACGCCATTGCTCGAAAGCAGTATGAACCTGGTGATCCCAGCCAGCAGCGCGAAGAATCCGCCGATCAATAAGTCACAAGTGCAAACCGTCTCGATCGATCGCGCCGAGACGATCCGTTTTAATAATCAGGTAGTCGATTTGGGAACACTCACCGTACAACTGAGCGAGTTGAAACAGAGGAATCCGGAAATCGCCATCGTGATTCGGCCTGATCGCGAATTGCCCGTGCAAAAATTAATTGGGCTAATGGATGCCCTGCAACGAGCGGGAATCACCAAACTCGGCATCGCCACGAGGGCTGAACCAAGATAAATGGCGAAGACCGGCCGTTTTTGGCGAAACGTTGTCCTTATTGCTCTCGCGCATATTGCGCTGATCGCGGGGCTCATTCGCTGGAGTCTGGCGGCCCGAGCCTCATCAAACCCGGAGAGCATCGTCTGGTTAGGCCCTGGAGGTCTCGCGGCCGGAGAATCGGAAAGAGAACCATCGTCACCACCCAAGCCGGAGGCACCGAAACCGTCAAACGAGGACGAAGGGCACGAAAAGAAGCCTGCCGTAGTGACAGCGAACAGCGAAATCGAATTGCCCTCGCCGACCCCGAAGCCGACACCAACAGCCGCTTCCACGCCCAAGCCGGCTGCGACGGCCACACCAAAACCGAAGGCAACGCCAAAACCAATCCCGAAACCAACTTCCAAGAAAACGCCGGTGGCGAAAGCTTCGACGAGCCCCTCGTCGAAAGCCAAGTCGAGCTCGACGAAAACGAGCGGGAAGTCAGCGAAAAATGAGAAAAGCGCTTTGGCAAAGACTGAATCTGCGTCTCAGAGCGGCAGTGGGAAAACGGGTTCAACGAGCAAAGAAGGTCACGCAGGAGGGGGAACCGGCACATCGGAATTCGGCTGGTATGGCAACATGCTGCACGACCGTTTTTACAGCGCATGGATCCAGCCGACGACTAACATCGCCACTGGCACCAAGATCTCGACTCTAGTCAACGTCCGCATTGAGAAGGACGGGCGTGTTTCGAAATTCGAAATCGTCAAACCGTCCGGAAACGTCGTAGTAAATGAATCCGTCAGGGTGGTCGCGAAGCAAGTCACCCAGGTTGACGCCCCGCCGACGGGGCTAATCAAAGGCGATCATTACGACATAAAGATCAATTTCGAATTAAATACAGAGCAACAGATGGCGAAATAAAAAATACGCCTCCCGCGTTGGGTCGCCTGAAAGACATCCGCGACTCAATCGCTATTTCGTCGCGAATTTCTGCTCGACCAATCGGTGTAAATGTTCAGCTATCGCTGGATGATCGAGGCGCTGGATGACTTCGTCCAGAAATCCAGTGACGAGGAGGCGCTGGGCAACCTTTGTTGGAATGCCGCGCGAGCGCAGGTAAAACAGCTGGTCTTCTTCGATCTGGCCAGAGGTTGCGCCATGGGTACAACGGACGTTGTCGGCGAGGATTTCGAGGCCGGGCATTGAGTTTGCCTCGGCGTCGTCACTCAAGAGAAGGTTGCGAACCTTTTGATACGCGTCGGTAAAATGGGCGTGCGGTTCCACCCGGATCAGGCCGCCGAAAATCGTGCGCGCGCGATCGTCGAGCGCATTCTTGTAAAGAAGATCGCTCGCGGTGTGAGGCGAGACGTGGTCCTGCAATGTGCGCGCGTCGAATTCCTGCTGGTGTTTGGCCACGGCGACAGCGAGCAAATCACTGCGCCCGCCTTCGCCAACCAGTCGGCTCAAACTTTCAAAGCGCGAATACCGCGATCCGAGATGCAAATTCAGGCTCATGGCCGAAGCATCGTGATCGACAGTTGTCGAATTCATTTGTAACGCGATGACATTCTCTGCCCAATTTTGCGCGCACACGTAGGTCACCTTCGCGCCGGGGCCAGCGATAAGATCGTTCACACCACAGGCAAACCCGGCGGCGCGTCTGATCACACGAGCGGAAATGCTCGATCACAGTAACTTTCGCCAGTTCATCAGTGACTAGAAGCAGATGCGGGAAAACCGACGTGTTGTCGTGTCGCAACCAATGGAAGATCTCGATGGGCTTTTCGATCTCGAGCCCGCGCGGCACGAACAAGAATGTCCCCGACGAAACGAGCGCCCGATGCAGCGCAGCGAATTTGGCGGAGCCAAGCTTCGCTTCGGTCGACATGAAATATTTTTGGAAAAGATCAGCGTGCTCGACCATTGCTCGTTCGAGCGGCTGGAAAATCACACCGCGTTTCTTTAGGTCTTCGGAGACAACGTCGCGCTCGATCAGCTGATCGTTCGCAAAGATCATGCGTGCGGCATATTCATCGAGGCCGCGCGAGTATTTCAGAACACTTTCCCGATCGTCTTCTGAGAGGGGACCGCTGATTTTGAACGGCGTCAGATCAAGAAGACCGACATTGGCAAATCGCCAGGCCTGATCTTTTCGCGTCGGATTCGGTAATGATTCAAATTGTTGCCAGGCCGCGCGCTGCTGATCACGAAACCAATCGGGCAAGTCGCGCGACTCGTTCGGCCCGGAGAGAATTAACCCGGATTTCTCGACTTCGTGATCAGCGACTGAAGACATCTTTGGTTTTGTGTTGGAACCACAACGGCGGTCACAGACCGCCGCTACAGAAACAATTCGCGGGCGCGAAAACTATCCGACCGAGCCTTCCATCTCCAGCTCGATCAGCCGCTTGAGCTCGACGCTGTATTCCATGGGGAACTGGCGGACGAGATCGTTGACAAAGCCGTTGACGCTCAAGCTCATCGCCTGCGCTTCAGTGAGACCGCGCTGTTGCATGTAGAAAATTTGGTCCGAGCTGACCTGGCTGACACTGGCTTCGTGTTGGACGGCATTGCCGGTGCCGCGCACGGTGATAGTCGGATACGTGTCCGTGCGCGAAGTCGAATTGATAAGCAGCGCGTCGCATTCCGTGTTGTTCTTGCAATTCTTAAGGTGCTTCGGCACGTGGACCAGGCCGCGGTAAGTGGCGCGGCCTTTGCCGATGGAGATCGATTTTGAAACAATGTTGCTGGTTGTTTCATCGGCTGCGTGAATCATCTTCGCGCCGGTATCCTGATGCTGGCCGTCATTGGCGAGCGCGATGGAAAGAACTTCGCCGCGCGCTTTGCGACCCTTCATGATCACGCCCGGATATTTCATGGTGAGGCGCGATCCGATGTTGCAATCGATCCATTTTACCTCGGCGTTTTCATGCGCGAGCCCGCGTTTGGTCACGAGGTTGAAAACGTTCGAAGCCCAGTTCTGCACCGTGATGTACTGAATCTTTGCGCCTTTCAGAGCGACGAGCTCCACGACGGCACTGTGGAGTGTTGGAGTGTTAAATTTTGGCGCGGTGCAGCCCTCCATGTAAGTCACTTCCGAGCCTTCATCGGCAATGATCAGGGTGCGCTCGAACTGGCCGAAGTTTTCGGCGTTAATGCGGAAGTACGCTTGCAGCGGGTGTTTCACTTTCACCCCGGGCGGGACATAAATGAACGAGCCGCCGCTGAACACAGCGGAATTCAGCGCGCTAAATTTGTTGTCGGCGATCGGGATGACTTTGCCGAACCATTTCCGGAAAATTTCCGGGTAATTCTTTAGGCCCTCGGTCGATCCGACGAAAATGACGCCTTGTTCACCGACCGCCTTCTTGATGTTTGAATAGACGGCTTCGCTGTCGAACTGGGCTTCCACGCCCGCGAGGAATTTTCTTTCCTGCTCGGGAATACCAAGCCGCTCGAATGTTCGCTTAATGTCGTCGGGCACTTCCTCCCAGCTGCGTTTCGTCTCGGTCCCGGGGGAGAGATAGTAACGGATTTTGGCAAAATCGATCGCTTCCAAGTCCTTGCTTGCCCAATGTGTCGGGAGCGGTTTTTCCAAAAACGTCTTGAGCCCTCTGAGCCGGAATTCGCGCACCCAATCCGGATCCTCTTTGACGTCCGAAATGTAGCGAACCGTTCGTTCGCTCAGGCCGGCGCCAGCATCGCGCACGTGAGCTTCCGGATAAGAGAAGTCCCCGATGCTTCGATTGATATTGACTGCTGAAGTTTCGGTTTTCATCGTGAGTTTACCCTGTTTACCTAAACGCTGGTTCAATCGCCCCCTCGCGTGCCCAATCGTAACCTCTCTCCTCAAGCTCGAGAGCGAGTTCTTTCCGCCCGCTCCTAACGATTCGCCCCGCCACCATCACGTGGACGTGGTCGGGAACGATGTAGTTCAGGAGGCGCTGATAGTGCGTGATTAACAGTATGCCAAGATCAGGGCCGCGCAATGAATTTACTCCGTGCGCAACGGTCTTGAGCGCGTCGATGTCCAGGCCGCTATCGGTTTCATCGAGGACGGCATATTTGGGTTCGAGCATCGCCAGTTGCAGAATTTCGGTCCGCTTTTTTTCGCCGCCTGAGAAACCCTCATTAACTGCCCGGGACGTAAACGAGCGATCCATGCCGAGCAGCTCCATCTTTTCATAAAGCTTTGCATAATAATCGGTGGCCTCGAGTTCTTCGCCCTCCGGCAGACGCGATTGCAACGCTGCCCGTAAAAAATTGGCAATCGTTACGCCCGGAACTTCGCTCGGATACTGGAAGGCCAGGAACAAGCCGCCCCGCGCCCGCTCATCCGGCTCAAGCTCGAGAAGGTTCTCTCCATCCATCAAGACCTTTCCGGAAGTAACGTGATAATCGGGATGACCAGCCAATACTTTAGCGAGAGTGCTTTTTCCCGAACCGTTCGGGCCCATCAACGCGTGCACTTCTCCGCGCGGCACGCGGAGAGTCAATCCGCGAACAATCTCCTGATCGCCAACGGTGATATGCAGGTTCTCTATGTTCAATTCCTTCATAAGGCGGACCTAAAATATACGCCGGTTCGACAGATTTGCGAACCGCGTAAAAGGCTTCGCCTTACGCGGCTCAACAGCTAGAAACAAGAGCAACGTTTTACGTCTATGTTCTGCACTCGATCGCAGATGGCGGTTTTTACATCGGGCTAATACCACGGATTTGAGGAGACGGTTATCTGAACATAAACAGGGTACGTCATTTGCAACACGGCACCGCGGGCCGTGGAAACTCATCTACTATGAAGCATACACTGAGCGACTCGACGGCGGAGGGCGAGAACGCTATCTGAAGAGCGGTGGAGGACGGCGTTTCCTGCCGCCGGCAACTGAGACATTACTTCGAGAAATTTCTAGTTAGACAGGGGTAATCGCTCTGGCGGGCGCAGCCACGTGAGCGCCGAAGGCGCTTTTACGTGGCTACCCCGCATGGATTCGAACCATGAATAACGCCTCCAAAGGGCGCTGTGTTACCGTTACACCACGGGGTAAAGCGTGGAGAGACCTAGCTTGGCCATTTTGAATCGAATCGCAATCGGCAAAATCCTCGCTCGGATTCGAACCAAGAATAACCCCGAAAGCTTTCGGGGCTGTGTTACCGTTACACCACGGGGTAAGCGGATTGGCGATTTAGATTGGCGATTTTCGATTCAAGCGCAACGCCCAAAATCAAAAGCGGGATCGGGCTTACGCACAGCAACTCGCTGCCAAAATCGAGGTTGAATCACTGCCGGAGCGGCGAGTATGATGGTCTCGCCACGGCCAAGGGGACCCGGTTATGGAGCGCACAATTTTCCTTCAGCATTACCGCGTCCGCCTTAGATCAGACGGCAGCCCGCGTGAACTCAGCCGGGACGGTGCAGCGATTACTTACGAAGCGGTGGATGAAAGGTCTCGTGAACCAGTTGATCTCAAGCTCATTCCGCTTGAAAGCATTAATCCGGGCGTGCGGGAGCAATTGGAGGAGCAGGCACGCGCCGCGCAGATGCTGCGTCACGTCAATATCGCGAAAGTTTTCGATTTTGGACGTGAAGGCGGAAATCTTGTTTGTGTCTCAGAGCACCTGCCAGGTGAAACACTTGCAGCGTGGGTGGCCGCTCACGGCCCGATGCCTGCCGACGCCTCATTGCGAGTGGCGGAACAAATCGTGAGCGTCTTGTCATCCGCGAGTTTTCACAGGCTGCCATATCCGCCAATTCAGCCCTCCGACATCATTGTTGTCCCAGGGCAAACTCCTGAAGGCAGTTGGCCACTGGTGAAGTTGATTAATTTCGGCTTGCCCGCACTCAGCTCTGGTCCCAACGTCCAGCCGGAAAACTCGGAGACGCGCGAGCAAGCATCCTCTTCGGAAAAGGCTGCTCGCTCCGAGCAATTAGCGAATGGAACGAAGGACATCCATTCAGAGATTTATTCGCTCGGTGCGACACTTTATTTTCTTCTGACAAGCGCTGCACTTTCGCCTGAGGAGCTCCAGCGGCCTCCAAAGTTTTCAAAGTTCCCAAAACCGTTGCGAACCTTGCTTGCCCGGATGTTGCATCGCAATCCCGATCAACGGCCAAAAGATTTGGTCGTGCTGGCGGAAATGATCCGCGGATGCCTGCTGAAAATCGAACGTCGGCGGGCGCTCGCCGACAAGTATGGCATTCCGTACAGGACAACAATTCCGCGGCGGGTCGAGCGTCGGCCGAGGCCGTTCCTGCGAATAGCATTGCCGATTGCCGCGCTGTTGCTCGCCGCAGCAGTGATCGCCGCTGTCTTGTTGCCGGAGCCGATTGGCAGAATCATGTCCCGAGTTCGCGAAACCAAACCGATCGGCGTTCTGATTGGCGTCCCCGAATCTTCGCCGCCGGCAGCAGTCCAAAATGCTCTGACTACTACCCCGACAGCTTTCGGGGCCACAGTAGCATCACAAGGGGGAGGCGCGGGTATGCCGTCTGCGAGCCAACCGTCAGTGGACACGGCCACGGTTTCCAACTCGTCACAGGCTTCAGCGCCGGATCTACAGCAGACTCAGACATCGAATGCTCAATCGCAGGCCGCTGCTCCAAACGCTTCCGAAGCAAGTTCGCCAGCAGCGATCGCGGAAAGTTCACCCTCTTCTGCGGACGCGACGAAGTCATCCTCGCAACCTGATGTGGCATCGCAACCTGCCAATGCTGGTCAATCGGCTTCCCAGGGCAAAAAGAAGACCGTCTCCTCGGCGTCGCAGCGTCGCTTTGGCTCAGGACGCGCTCGAATGGTTGGGATTACGTCCGATGGAAGGTTGATTTACCGCATGCCCTCCGGCCGCACTAAGGTCGTCGCGCCTGACTCTGACCAAGACGAATTCCTTTCTCGCCGGCATCGTCGCGCTATGATCGACCGCGACGAGATGTTCGCGCCCCCGCCTCGATTTGCGCCGGATTATTTCCCCGACGATTAGCAAGAGACGGGCACACGCGGCGGCCAGAAGGTCATGGCAGGGCGAGGGACGCTTTTTCTTACCCCCGCATTTTTTCAAAAAAAAAGCTTGCCTAACGCCGCGATTCCCGGCATACCTCGCGTCCGTGGAGAAACGACCGGCCTTTTTGGTCTTCACAACCCTATCGCTTCTCGTCATTTCCAGCGGAGCTCTTCGCGCGCAGGGATTGGCTCCAACAACGTTGAATCTTGCGAGCCACGACCAAAAGGCTGCCGACGACATGGTGCAAATCATCACCAGTAAATCGGTGCAGGAAACGGATAAGCCGGTGCGTGCGATCACGAAACAGCGGGTGCCGATTGTCGCGAAGAAACTGGCTCAACCAGTTAAGAAAGAGCCGGCGCCGGCAATCGCCAAAGATTCGGCGCAGACGTTCGTGGCCGAGCCGGTGCGACCAATGGATCAACAAACCGTAAACAAAACAACGAAGCGCGTTGGCCTTTTCAGCTTCAAAAGCCCGGAGGGCAAAAAGGAGTCAGTGCCGGTCGTCTCGCAGTATTACCCCAAGCAGATCGTTTATCCTTTCGGCAGGGTTGATCGACACATCGATGGCAGGCTGATGCAAGCAGCGAGCATCGCGGAGGAACGCGCCCACGCGCACTCGCGCTCACGGTGCTGGCATTACGTCAAGGAAGCGTTGCTCGCCTCCGGCGTGATCGATTCACGCCCGAAGACCGAACTCGCAAGAGACGCTGCTCAAGAGCTCGTCAGCAATTACGGATTCAAAAGACTATCAGTGACGGATCCATTCTCCGCGCCGGTCGGCTCGGTGCTCGTGTATGGCACATCTCGCAGCGTCGGCCATGTCGAGTTTCGCACCAGAGACGGTTTCGTCAGCGATTTCCGTTCGAAAACTCCATCGCGCCGCCCGCTGCTCGGCGTTTACGCGAAGCTGTAATTTCTCGCCAATTTCGATCGGAAGTTAGGCTTCCAGCCTGACTCGGCAGGCTGGGCATCTTGCCTTCCTTCTTGAAATGGTATTTTCCCGCTCTTAATAATTCCTGATCATGCGAATCACTGCGATGAGCATGGACACCATTGGCCAAGCGGCGATGCCAGCGATCAGAATAAAGAACAAAAGCTCGGCGAAATAATCCCGGCTTGTTTCTGCGCCGAAAAATTCACTGCTTAATTTGTGGAAGGCGGGCGCCTTCTTTGCCGGAACAACGGCAGAAGAACCCGACTTGGCGTCGACGGTCGCTTGAAAGGAATAATCCGTTAACGGAAAATTCCGGGAAGCGTGCTGATTGGGAGTGATTTGAACTGTTGGTTTCATAAATTTCTAAGTTGTTAAGTGTGATTGCCGAAGTCGGTTCGGGATACCGGGCGGAAAAAACCCGCGCGTGGTAAGATTCGACCACTGGGGTGCCGCGAATTGCGGGCTCCAACTTGGCGAAGTCTAACGAGCCTCTATGCCGCCCGCCCGCCCCAGCGGGCAGCGCGAATCGGCGCGTTGATCATTTTCATGTGCATCTATGTACAGTCGTTTGGGTATTTGTCCAGTGTCGGCCTGCGATCTCAGCTGTAAGTCCCTATCGTCGTGGCAGAAGCGATTACGAATATTTTTCCACTTAATCATAGCTCGGGCGGTTCTGAGTGAGATCCGGGCCGGACAATTTGAAGGGTCATAAAGTGGGGATGCGCGTTCGTCCACGCCATCGCCTCTCGCTTTGTTTCAAAAAATCGGTCGACCACGATGGCCTTTAGTTGGCTCGCAGTCCGTCCGCATAGACGAGCCGCTTTGCGACTAACGACCGCCGGCCCGGTGTCCACCGCCGTGCAGGCCCGATCAGGGAAAACAACTTTACTGCCGTACGGAATTCGCTTGGGATCGACGGCGCAATGTCCGGCGCGCAGTCGTCGGCCGGTACTGGCGAATTTAGAGCCCTCGCCTGCCCAGTAACTGGTGACACGCGCCAGGATCGATTCCTCGCGCGCGAATGCGGCCGATGCCAGCAATGAGAAAAATATGACTGTGTAAAATAGCTTCATGGTGTTTTGGGGTTGCTCCGATGTTGTCGAGTCTTGGGCGGAGCACCCTATTCTCGATGCCGAAAGCCGCAGGAATGCAGCTTTTACTTCGGATTCGGAACAGCCCCGGCGCGCTAGCCCTTGGGGGACGCGCGGACTTCTGACAACGACTCGGTGTGACGAGCCGGCCTCCTCTATAGACGAGTTCGGCGACTTGTCAATCGACCGTGTTCGACGCGAGAAAGTGAAACCGGGCGAACTTGAGCAATTGCCAGAGAGCAAAACGAAAATCAATCACCCAGCGGCAATGTTGTATCACTCACTGCTGCAATCATCATCGAATCCCCCGTCGCAAGACTGCCCACGTATGCTCAAAGAAAGTCACGCATGCGGGACAGTCCCGCCGGAATCGCGAAGGCGAGCCATGGCAACGGTTTCGCATCATCGACCGAAAGAAAAGCGCGCGGAATCCCGCTCCACCAAAAGCTTGTCCCGGTAACGCACTCAAGTAATTACAGGACAGGAGTGCGGCTGCCGAACTGGCGCTAAGGCTCACGATATTGCGGTCGCAATCCTGGATCGTGGCTGTAGATCGGAAGGAACGATCGCTGCGGAAATCGGCGATGCGGGCGACCTCTGGAGGCACCAGAAGATGCAGTGTGCAGTCTTGTTATTGACCTGTTGCAGTATTGCGAACGCGAGAAAATCGACTGGACAATCAGGAAGTGATGTCGCGGGCACGACGAGCGCTTCGCGCAGTGAGCGCCCCTGACGAAGTTCAAAAGCGATGATGCTTCCCGAAGCAGGAGCGTGAGTCATCGGAATATGCCGCTTCGGTCGAGCCATTGCGGATGCTTGTGTCCGCAAAGCCGAAGCGAAAAGGATTCTACGTAACCAGATTAGCAGCCATCTTCCCTCAACTCACTCCAAGAAGATGTTAGCGGCGCGGTCGCCAAGCAGTCCTTCGACATTGACACTGGCAGCAATCTTCGTTCAGTGGAGTCGGCAGAACGCTCGTTGAGACATCGGCGAAATCGACAGGGTCGAGCCGGTCGTTTGAGAAGCTGATATCGATAGGCCGAGCGCACGCGATTCCGATCCCTTCAGCGGAACCGTCCGAGGATTGTTGCCGCGCATATGCGACCGGCAGAGACCTAGTCGAACGAGAACGACCAGTCTGAGGTGAAGCGCCGGCATCATCTCGAACTTGCAAGATCGCGGAGCCACGAGATTTCGCGCAATTCGCATGTCGCTTCTCGAGCGCTTGGTGACGAGCAAATCACGTATGCTCCGCAGTCCGTGGCATCGACGGCTTCGGCCTATTCCGCAAGTATTGTCAGCGATTCGCTACTGCTTTTCAGGCGAAGCGTCTGGCTGGCAAAATCCGGGAAACTCGTCCGAAGATTGACCAGTTCCACGGCGCGATAAACTGCAAGAATCTCATGACCGGCAGCCGGGACGACGTGGTGACGGCACATTCGGTGAATTGGTTCCGGCTGCTTTGCATTAACGAAAAGGAATGTTGGTGCGCGCGGCCCGGTCGCGACCATCGAGATCGGTGCGGAAACGAAGATCCTCGCGAAAGCGATGATCAAACAGATCGATCGGGTATTAGCGATCTGGTCAATCGGTCAATCAATTCAAGAGAGGTGGCGGCAATCCAATTCTGTGTTGCGTTCGTCGGAATCAACTTCGCCGAGCGATACGTATCGTTCGAAGGAGAAAAATGGCCGACCGACGGTAAGAAATACAAACACCCGATCCAGGAAGCAGCCCAAGCCGAGCAGCGACTTAAGGACAAGGCACAATCTGCTTTCAATGAATTTCAGATTCTTCAGTTCCGCGCGACTAATGCGAAGCCATTCCCGTTCGAATGGGTCGATCTGGCGAGAACAGAGATGGAATATTCGTCGGTCCAACTCGCATCTCACGAGAATATGACCGGCGGTTTGCTTGACGCATAACTTCATGGCCATTGGCCCGTCCCGCTTGCGCGAAAGCGTGACAGCGCTTTGCGGACTGATACCGTGCGCGGGATGGAAGCTGCCGATTGGGCGTCACTGAGCGACCAGGAACTTCTCGAACGCCGCATCTCCACGCTTGGTTTGCGGCTTGAGGGCACAGCGCTCGAACCGCTCATCCGGCAACTCTACGACGAGCTTTCGGCGAAAGGGCTCACGTTTCATCCGCCGACTCACATCGGCGACGAATGGTTTGTGCCGATCGGCATCCCCGCGATTTTCATTCCGTTTTTTCTCGTGCACGACCGGCTGCGCGCGCTGGAGCGCACGATGATGCTCGAGGTCGAAGGCGAGACGCCGGAGTGGTTCATGAAACTGATGCGACACGAGGCGGCGCACGCTTACAGCTACGCCTATCAGCTTACGCGCCAGAAAAAATGGCAACGAGTGTTTCGGGCACACATCGCGCGAGGAAACACCGGACACTTACCGGCCGCGCCCGTTCAGCCGCAGTTACGTCATGCATCTTGAGGACTGGTACGCGCAGAGTCATCCTGACGAAGATTTCGCCGAGACATTCGCGATCTGGCTCACGCCCGAACGCGATTGGCGCAAAGATTATGCCAGTTGGCCGGCACTACGAAAACTGGAATACGTCGATGAGCTCATGCGCTCACTGGCAGGCAGGCCACCGCTGCATACGCCAGAGTATCGCGTCGCCGATTACGATTGTCTCAACGTTAAGCTCAAGACGTATTACGCGCGCAAACGCAAACTCAACGAAGATACGTATCCAGATTTTTACGATGCCGATCTACGACAGCTTTTCGCCGCGCCGGCTGGCATCAAAGCGAGCGCATATCTGCGACGGCGAAGGCGGCGATTGCTCAACGCCGTTTGCCAATGGACCAATGAAAAGAAATTTCCGGTGAACCAACTTCTTGCAAGGCTCACGCGCCGCTGCGATGAGCTTGGGCTGCATGTGCTCAATGACGACCCGCAGCAGGATTTTCGTGTCACCGCGTTCATCACGACACTGGTGATGAATTATCTTTTCACCGGCAAATTCAAACGCACCAAATAACGTACTCTCCGTCAATGTTGAGTTGTCTCCCACATACAAGCCATTTTTGGTGCGCGGCTGACGCAATCACTCCGCTGGCGCGCAACGGATCGGGTAGCGCACGCGTCCCGCGTGCTGGCGAAGGCCTCTGGCGTTCGCGAACTTTCCTTGAAACTCGCAAGCTTGTCAGCGCAACGACAGTTCAGAAAAAGTCGGTTTCGGCGCGACGCCGAAACCAGCACGCGAGACGCGTGCGCTACCCACGCTCGGAATGACAGGCACAACAAAATCGTGAAAAAGAAACTCAAAGTCCTCGTGCTCTTTGACGGCACAAGTCCTACCAAGCTCGATCAGGACTTCACAAAGGAACTGAAAACCAAGGACTGGAAAACAGAGGCGGACGTCATGGCCGCGCTCGGCAAACTCGGACACACGGCGGAGCATCTTGCCATCTACGATGATGTCGATCTGGTGAGGCAAAAACTGGAGACCTTCGCGCCGGACGTCCTTTTCAATCTCGTCGAACAATTCAGGAACAATCCCGGATTCGACCAGAACATTGTTTCGTTTTTCGAAATGCAGGAGTTGCCATTTACAGGCTGCGGCTCGACCGGCCTGACGCTTTGCAAGCACAAGGGTATCTCAAAAAAGATTCTCCATTATCATGGCATTCACGTGCCGAATTTCCTCGTCATCCCGCGCGGCCAGCGGATCGGGCGTCCCCGGCAACTCAAGTTTCCGATCCTGGTAAAGCCGGTCAGAGAAGAAGCGTCTTACGGAATTTCGCAGGCGTCGTTCGTGGAGAACGACGAGCAATTCCGCGAACGCATCGCGTTCATTCACGAGAAATACAACAGTGACGCGATTGCCGAGGAATACATCGAAGGCCGCGAGCTTTACGTGAGTCTCATTGGCAATGTGCGGTTGACCGTTTTTCCAATTCGCGAGCTGGTGTTTCGTGAAGTGCCGCCGAACGAACCGAAGATCGCCACCTACAACGCGAAATGGGACGAGGAATATCGCAAACGCTGGGGCTTGGAGAACCAGTTCGCCGAAGACCTCGATCCGGCGCTTGTCACGAATATTCAAGACACGTGCAAAGCGATCTATCGTCTCCTGACGATTGACGGTTACGCGCGCATCGATCTTCGACTGACGCCCGAGAACAAACTTTATTTTATCGAGGCGAACCCAAATCCGATCCTCGCAAACGACGAGGACTTCGCGCTTGCAGCGGAAAAGGCGGGCCTGCCGTATCCGCAACTCATCGAGCGGATCGTCCGACAAGGGATGAAAACGGTTCGCGATTGACCCCGAAGGCGCTCGAACCTACAGCCACTTTTTTAGGCGTGGCCTCGAACGCTGATCTTCAAATCGCGACAGAGAAAAATGTGCACTCGGCGCTCGAAAGGCATCGCCCATGAGTGCCCTCGGTTCGCTGCTGGATTCGCCACGCACATAAAATGTCATTCTGAGCGAAGCGAAGAATCTCAGATCATTTCTTCCCAGTCGCCCATCAAGCCTACAGTCAGAGATGTTTCGCTTCGCTCAACATGACAATGCCATGTATGAGACGAAGATGGAGTTTCAGTGTCGTGCAACCGTTTTGCGTGACTTCATTTCCAGCTAAGCTGGGACATGAGCGTACAAGTCTACGGATGCAATCATATCGCCATCGAGGTGGACGACATCGAGAGGGCGGTAGCGTTTTACAAAGACGTTTTCAATCTGGAACAGATGAGCGGCGGCGAGGGCGATGCTTTTTTCAAACTGGGTGAACATCAGTTCCTGGCGATTTTCGAAGTTGAAAAAGTGCAACAGGCCAACATGCGGCATTTCGGGATCATGGTTCGCGACGAAGCGCAGTTGGAGGAAGTTCGAGAGAAACTCACGAAGAAATATAAACTAAAACTGGAGCCGCCGTTCCGCTGCGATTTTCACGATCCGTGGGGCAATCGTATCCAGGTTGTCGATCTTCACGACGAATCGCTCGTCTGGCTTTTGCCTTACGCCGAAGTGCAGAAGGTGGGGATTAAATTCGACTCCGAGACCTAGGACGCAATGATTTCATTCATCGTTCCCGCACATAACGAAGAATTCGAGCTGTCATCCACGCTCGCCGCGATTCACACTGCGGCTTCTGGCGCGGCTGAGCCGTACGAAGTGATCGTAGTTGATGATGCATCGACGGACGCGACGCCAGAGATCGCCGCGCAGGCCGGCGCCAACGTCATCCGAATCAATCGACGCCAAATCGCAGCCGCGCGGAATTCCGGCGGGCGAGCTACGGAGGGTAAATATCTGTTCTTCGTTGACGCTGACACGCGGATCAACCGGCTGCATGTTACCCAAGCGATCGCCGCTCTCGAAGCGGGTTACGCGGGCGGCAGCGCGCGCGTGGCAATGGATGGATTCATTCCGATTTGGGGTCGCATGCTGTTGCGCGGGTTTTCATCGGTTTATTTCGGCCTCAACCTTGGCGCGGGCGCGTTTCTTTTCACCACGCGGCGCAATTTCGATGCGATTGGCGGCTTCGATGAGCAGTACTTTGTCGGCGAAGAGGTTTTTTTCAGCCTGGAACTAAGAAAACTTGGACGCTTCAAGGTGCTGCGGGAACCCATTCTCACATCGGGCCGGAAACTGCGCATGTACCCAGCCAAACAATTTCTTCGCGAGTTCTTCGGAGTGGTCGTCGCGGGTCGTCGCGGGGCGCGCTCGCGCGCAAGACTGCGCCTCTGGTACGACGGGAAAAGGGAAAAGCATGCAGCTTAAAAACGGAACCAACCGGGCAACACTTGTTCGCCCTCTCCGCTCAATGGATGGGAGAGGATTGAGGTGAGGGGTCACGCGAGAGCGCCAATTGGTCAAAAGCTGACCCTCCCCCTCTCCCTTATCAAGGGCGAGGCGGCCCGAAAGCCCACACTGACAGGCTGCCGATCGTTTCCTGAGCGGCCTGACTGCGTTGTGCGGTTGCCAAAATGGGTTCTTCGTCTAAAGTAGCCGCTTCGTTATGGCAGAGAGCAGTGAAACGTTGAGTCTCAAGGAGTTTCAGTTGCATGACAATGATACTGGCAGCGCGGATGTGCAGGTCGCACTTCTTACTCGCCGGATCGAGCATTTGACCGAGCACCTTAAGACCTATCGGAAAGATCATTCTTCGCGCCGCGGCCTGCTTAAGATGGTCGCGCAACGCCGGAGTCTGCTTGATTATTTGAGCAAAACCAAAGCCGATCGTTATAAAAAACTGATCGACAAACTGAACCTGCGCAAATAACCAGACCGATTATTGGTTTCGTCTCCAACCGTTTGAACTGCTCGAAGCCAGAAATAAATTAAGAACAGACAATCAGCAGTCCAGGCCGCAGTAATCACCTTGGATTTTAGGTTTTAGTTTCGCGTCCGGCAGCCGCCGGACAACGGGTTTAAAACCTACAGTCAGGGTGACCGGCCTGGAACTTGCGCATCCAGGAAAAGTAAAATGCAACAAAAGGTCACAGCCCAAATTGGGGCCAATCAAATTTCAATCGAAACAGGCAAAATCGCCAGACTCGCCGACGGGGCCGTCGTCGTCTCGTGTGGCGACACCATGGTGCTGGCTAGCGCCGTTTCGTCCACAGCAGTCAAAGAAGGTCAGGATTATTTCCCGCTCACAGTCGATTATCGCGAAAAAGCGGCAGCTGTTGGGAAATTTCCCGGCGGCTATTTTAAGCGCGAAGGTCGTCCTACGGAAAAAGAAACGCTCACTTCGCGCATGATCGATCGGCCTCTGCGGCCACTCTTTCCGCAGGGATATTTTTACGACACACAGATCATCTCGATCTTGCTAAGCGCCGACGGTGAAAATGATCCCGACATTCTCGCGATGAACGGCGCATCGGCTGCGCTGTGCGTTTCGGACATTCCATTCGCCGGCCCAATTGGCGCTGTGCGCGTCGGTCGGGTGCAACGGCCAGTTCGTCGCCAACCCGACACACACGCGAGCGCGCCCAGAGCGATCTCGATATTGTTTACGTCGGCACCGAAAACGATGTGATCATGATAGAAGGCTCCGCCGGGGAGGTGCCAGAAGCTGAGTTTGTCAAAGCGCTTGAGTTCGCTCACGGCCATGCGCGCGAGATGATTCGCGTTCAAAAAGAACTGGCGGCGATGGTAGGCAAACCTAAACGCGAGCCGCAGTTGCTCCAAGTGAACCAGGAATTGCTCGATATCGCTTACCGCGTTGCGGGTGACCGAATCGAAGAAGCGCTTTATACCGAAGGCAAGGTCGCGCGCGCCAAAGCGGTCGATGCATTGCGCGAGGAAGTGAAGACGGCCATCTTGGAAAAACATCCCGAGGCCGATCCCTTCGCGATCTCGCAGGCATTTGATTACGTCCAAAAAAAGGCGTTTCGCGTCAGCATTCTGGAAAAACAGAAACGCGTCGATGGCCGCGGCTATCAAGATCTACGGCCGATTACTTGCGAAGTGAGCGTTCTGCCGCGCGCGCACGGTTCGGCCATTTTTCAGCGTGGCGAGACGCAGGCGATCGCGCTCGCGACGCTGGCGCCGATCGAAGAAGCGCAGATGATTGATGCTTACGGCGGCGGCGAACAATCGAAGCGGTTCATTCTGCATTACAACTTTCCCCCGTTTAGCGTCGGCGAAACGGGCCGGACCGGCGGACCTGGGCGACGCGAGATTGGCCACGGCGCGCTGGCCGAACGTTCAGTGGAACCGGTCATGCCGAGCGAACAGGATTTTCGTTACGCGATCCGCATATCGAGCGAGATCATGGAATCAAACGGATCGACCTCCATGGCGAGCGTGTGCGCGGGCACGCTTGCGCTGATGGATGCTGGCGTGCCGATCAAAACGCCGGTTGCGGGAATCTCAGTCGGGCTGGTGACCGAGCATGGCGAGGACCAACAGATAAAGCGCTACGAATTGCTCACCGACATCATCGGTTCGGAAGATCACTTTGGCGACATGGACTTCAAGCTCTGCGGAACAGACGCAGGTGTCACCGGTTTTCAGCTCGATCTGAAACTCCCGGGCATTAGTCACAAGATCATGGCGGAAGCAATCGAACGCGCCAAAGAAGCGCGCACAAAGATTCTCGACAACATGCGCAGCGCGCTGGACAAGCCGCGGCCGGAACTCTCGAAATATGCGCCCCGGATTGAGACGATAAAAATTAATCCGGAGAAGATCGGTGCGCTCATTGGACCCGGCGGGAAGACTATCAAGGGGATCGTCGCCGAGACCGGCGCTGAGATTAATATTGAGGATGATGGTTCCGTGCACATCTACGCGACCAGCGGTGAAAGTATGGCGCGCGCGAAGGAAATCATCGGTGGCATGACGCGCGAAATTGAGATCGGTCAGACCTACCAGGGGCGCGTGGTTTCCACCAAGGAATTCGGCGCGTTTGTGGAGGTTTTCCCAGGCAGAGATGGGCTGGTGCACATTTCCGAGCTGGCAGATTTTCGGGTGAACCGGACCGAAGACGTCGCCAAGGTCGGGGACATCATCTGGGTAAAGTGCATCGGGATCGACGACAAAGGCCGCGTAAAACTTTCGCGCAAAGCGGCGTTGAAAGAACGCGCCGAAGCCGAAACGGGCCAGCCCGCTCCGACGGAGAAAGCTGGGCGCTGATTGGAAGTGTAGGGATGTAGTGTCTGCTGTTTTCACCGGACATCGCGTCGCACCGGAACCAGCTGCGCTGAGGACTCCGAAAGGGGGTTCGCGAACAGGCAGCGCACTCCACAACATGTGGCGATGATTTCCCGGGAGTTGAGACAACGTCGGCTACGGGTGAAGTTGAAAGACGAAGCCGCGAACCATGATTACTCCTATTCGGCTTTCTTACGGTGTTCTCGCCGCCACAATTATTTTGGCGGGTCTGCTGCATCTTGGCGTCCCGCTGCTGGTGGTTTTGTTCTCCTATTTTGCCTTACGGCAACTCTATTTGCTGACGAAAAGAAAGTGGCTCGCTTTGATCTTGTTTGGCATCGTTGTGGCCGGGATCGGGACCGCAGCGGTGTTCTTTACTCGCGCGGCCGTTCTCGCGCTGCCGGATGTAGCAGACACTTCCCTTCCCTCGGCCAGCGCCTGGGCGCAGAAGCGCCAGATCGAGTTACCTTTTAATGATTTTGAAAGTCTTAGACAGGCCGTGACCGACGCGCTCGGCCAGGAAGCGCATTACCTGCGAAACGTCGCTAATTTTGCCAAAAGCACCGCGGCAATACTGTTTTTCAGTGTAATCGGAATCATCGCGGCCGGGAGCCTCTTTTTCAAAACAGGCCTCGACCCGCACCGGGGCACGCATCGCGTGAAGAACAATCTTTACTCCATTTGCTGCGATGAAGTGTCAACGCGGTTCCGCGATTTCTACCGCAGCTTCGACACCGTAATGGGCGCGCAGATCACGATCTCGCTCATTAATACGGTATTGACCGCGATTTTCCTTCTCGCGGCGCATCTGCCGCACGCGCCGCTGCTCATTGCAGTCACGTTCCTTTGCGGCCTTGTGCCTATCGTCGGCAACCTCGTAAGCAATACCGTAATTGTTTTCGTCGGTTTGACCGTTTCCCTGAAACTGGCGATTTCCGCGCTGCTGTTTCTGGTTCTGATCCATAAGCTGGAATATTTTTTGAACAGCAAGATCATCGGCGACCGGATACGAAATCCCATTTGGCTGACGTTGGTCGCCCTGATCATCGGCGAACGACTCATAGGTATCCCCGGTCTGATCCTCGCGCCGGTGGTATTGAATTATTTGCGCGTGGAAATGCTGACCGTGGAAGTGCTGCCGCCGGCGGCGGAAGCTCTAAGTGCAACGTCCAAGCTCCAAAGAAATTCGAAACTTCTAAGCTTGGAGCTTGATGGTTTACTGGATGTTGGGTGTTGGAGTTTGGAACTTTTTAAATCATGAAAGCCGGTTTTCTTGAGAAACTCATCGAGCGGCTCGGCCGCATCGGGCCGGAAGAAGTGCAGAATTATTTTCTGCGCCTGGCCGAGGAGAAAGGTTTCCTGGAAACGGTTTTCAATGCCATCCAGGAAGGCATCATTGTGACCGATTCCAAAGGGCGGATTACGTATTTGAACGATGCAGCTTGCGGATTGTTTGGGCTCGAGGCAGGCGATGTAATCGGCAAACGACTCGACGAACCTATCCGGGGTCTCGATTGGGAATCGCTCACTAAGAGCAGCGGACCAGTCAGTCATGACATGGAAATTTTTTATCCGCAAAATCGCTTCATCAATTTTTACATCGTGCCGCTGGTGATGGAGCACCGTGAGGCGGCTGTAGCCGGAGGCGCTGACTCCGGCCGGAATGAAGCGGCGACGGGTGAACGCGGCCGGCCGGGGTCACCGACCCCGGCTACAGGTGCAGCGGAGGTTGGCCACGTCATGATCCTGCGCGATATCACCGCGAGCAGGCGCACAGCCCAGCAAACCATTGAGTCGGAACGTTTCAACGCGCTGACGTTACTGGCCGCCGGCGTAGCACACGAGATCGGTAATCCACTCAACTCGCTGCACATCCATTTGCAATTGATGGAGCGTGGCGTGCAGAAGCTCGACGACGGAGCAAAGGCGGAGCTCCAGCAATCGATTGATGTCGCCCGTTCCGAAGTCAACAGGCTGGATTCAATCGTTACCCAATTTTTGCGGGCAATCCGGCCATCGCGTCCGCAACTTCGTCCGGAGAACCTAAACACGATTGTTGAGGAGGCGGTGCGTTTTTTCACGCCCGAAATTCGGGACCGCGAAATTGTTGTCGAACAGGAACTGCGGTCGGATCTGCCTTTGCTTCAGCTGGATCGTGATCAGATGAAACAGGCGTTTTACAACGTGATCAAAAACAGTCTCGAAGCCATGAAACGCCATGGCACTTTGCGCATTCGCACCGATCTGGACGATACGCACGTCCTCGTCAGGTTTGTGGATACCGGCAGCGGTATGTCGGCGGCAAACTTGAGTCGCGTTTTTGAGCCTTACTTTACAACCAAGCCGGCGGGCACCGGCCTCGGATTGTTGATTGTGCGCCGCATTGTGCGCGAGCACGGGGGCGAACTCTCCATCGAGAGCAGCCAGGACAAAGGTCTCACTCTGACGATCCGATTACCATACATCGACAAGCGCATTCGGATGCTGGAAGCCGGCGAAGCCAAACCGCCGAATTAAGAAACGACGGATTCCAAGCCGTCGAGTTAAACATTGCGCTCGTCATTTCTTGATCATTTCTTTCTTCATTTCCAGTTGGGCAAAGAGGAATGCGTAAATATCCGCTAACTGTTTGATGCGCTCGCTGAGGGCGGTGCCAATGCCGTGGCCGGCGCTCGAGCTCGTCCGCAAAAAAATTGGGTTTCCAGATTTGTTCGCTTCAATGAGGCGCGCCGTCATTTTACGTGAGTGATACGGTGCAACTCGCCCATCGTTTGCTCCGGTCATCATTAAAATAGAAGGATATTTCGCTCCATCGGTAACATGGTGATACGGCGAGTAGGCATAAAGAGCCTTGAATTGCTCAGGGTCTTTCACCGTGCCGAACTCCGTCACATTGAACGCGCCGTTTGGCGCCAGCTCCACTCGCAGCATATCGTAAACGCCCACTGAGGAAACGACTGCCCGCATCAAATCAGGATGCTGCGTAATCATCGCGCCCATCAAAAGCCCGCCATTGCTTCCACCCTGGATCGCCAGCTTTTCCGGGCGCGTATAATTCTCTTTGATCAGGTATTCGGCGGCGGCCGCAAAATCATCGAACACGTTCTGCTTTTTCGTGAGGTTGCCGGCCTTGTGCCAGTCTTCGCCGAACTCGCCGCCGCCACGAATATTCGCCACGACGTAGACGCCGCCGCGATCGAACCAAAGCCGCCGCGTAAACTCAAAATTTGGCGACAGGCTGATCCCGTAGCCGCCGTATCCGTAAAGCAGCGTTGGGTTCTGGCCATCGCGCTTCATTCCTTTGCGGGAAATGATGTTGAGCGGAATTTTTGTGCCGTCTTTTGACGTTGCGAACTCGCGCGTCACTTCGACGTCGGAAAATGAGACAGGCGACGTGCTCCGCAGCGCCGTTTTCGCCGGCTCGGTTTTTTCGTTCGCGCAATGGAACCACGCCGCCGGCTCGGTGTAACTTACGTCGCGGAACAGGAGCGAGCCGTCTTCGAGTGCGAGCATTTCCTGCACAGCTGAGATTTGCGGAATCGGGATGACCATTTCGCTTTTGCCATTCAGATCGAAACGCCGGATTTGAGAAGGACCGCCCAGCAGATCGCCTGCGTAAAGCGCCTCGGTGCTCGGCACGATGTGCTCAATCACAGCTTGCCCAGCGGCAACGATCTCGGCCGCATTCTTCAATTCCGGCACCTCCAGCGGCAGGCGCAGAATTTTGCCGCGCGGCGCGTCTGCGCGTGAAAGGAGGTAGAGCGCATTATCGCGACCGAGGCGCGCGATTTTAATCTGGTCGCTGAACTGCGTGATCTGCTTCCAGGTCCCGTCTGGCCCGAGCAGGTAATGCGCGAACTCCCCGCCATCGCCGTTTGCGACCGTCGCAAGAATGTATTTGCCGTCGCGCGAAGTTTGGAGCGTGATCTCGGCGATGCGCGGGAACTCTTTGCCGATTGAATAGGTGTCCTCTGTGTCGGGCGTGCCGAATTTGTGAAAATAAATCTGCTGATAAAAATTGAGGTCAGCGTCAGGCCGCTCGCCTTTTCTGGGAAAGCGCGTGTAATAAACTGCCGTGCCATCGGCGTTCCATGCCGCGCTGCCTCCCGCAGTGGGATATTGAACATGTGCAATGGTGTCCGGCAGCGGTTTGCCCGTCGCGGTTTCGTAAAAGTGAAGTGTGCCGTCTTCGCTGCCGCCCTTGGAAAGCGATACCGCTACACGTTTGCCGTCCAATGACGGCACAAACCAATCGATCGCGGTCTTGCCTTGGGTGTCCAGCACGTTCGGATCGAGCACGACTTTCTCGGATTTGAGATCATCGGCCGACGCGAGCGTCACCAGCAACGGCTGTTGTTTTGGTGGCTGGAATTTCATCGCAAACAAAATTCCCGGTCGCGAGATGAGCGACGAATAACTCGGCGATGTTTTCGCGTACCACTCTGTCAATTGTTTCTCAATCGCCGCCCGATCTGGCAAACGGTCGAGATATTTGCGTGTTCGTTGATTTTCCGCGCCCGACCACGTTTTCACCTGTGGGTCCTCATCGTTTTCGAGCCACTGATATGGATCTTCCACCGTGACGCCGTGGTATTCCGTCGAGACAGGTTTCTTTGGAGTCTCGGGCGCGCGCTCGGCCAAAGTCGAATTGCCGAGCGCAAGCGCACTGGCCGCTGCGACTAAAGACAGGAAAAGACTCGTTCTCATGAGTGTGAGAAAAGACCGGGCCGCGTCGGTAGCAAGATCGATTTCGCTAACGTGTAGCTGATACCGGCGATGCCGGAGCAACCATGGCATATTTTGGATCTTTGACCTGTTTGCGAATGGCTGCGAAGAGCCTGCTTATTCCCGTCAGACTCACTTGATTTGCAATGAACGATGGAAGGGCGCCGCCGCTGTCGGTGTAAATGTAATAAGTGGCGCGAGTCTTGGTTATGCCCTCCGGCTCAAACAGCCATTTGCCTTCGCAAATTTTTACCCGCACTACGCCTTTCGTTTCTGGCGGGCCGAGCTCGTTCGCCGGCGACCATTGATTCATAAACACGCGACCATCAGAGGCAGGCCATGATTTCTTCCAGACTCGCAATGTGTAATCACGATCGGCGCAAATTTTTGGCGATAGCCGCTGATAACCAACGATTGAATCGCCATCCCGTTTGAGCAGGCGGCACTCAGTCGTGAAAGGCATGAACTTTGGATAATTCTGGAAGTCATCGATCACTGCACAAACGGCGTAGGTGGGCGCGTCAATCGGGCCGACAGCTTTAAACTCCTTGAGCGGCGAACCCGGACGCGCGCGGCTGTAGATCGCGACATTGCTTTCCCGAACGGCGGCCAGTTTCCACCCCTCGTCGCTCGAGTCCACCGCAGCGAACACCGTTGGTGAACCGGCGAGAAAGATCGAAATCAGACCGTGAAAAACCCACCGGTGCACCGCGTGATGATACATGTTTCCAGCCCAAGCGCCATAGATACTGGATGCTAGATCCTTGATACTGGATAAAAATCTAGCATCTAGCGTAATAGGAGCCGGCGCCGCTAATGAACTTACAGCCCACCATCCTTGTTGTGGATGACGAGAAGCACACGCGCGATGGCCTGCGCCGTTTGCTCGAGAACGATTACGACGTGTACGTCGCCGCGGATATTGCAGGCGCGATAGACGTACTCGACCGCGAGCAAATCGATGTCCTGCTTACTGACCTGCGCCTCGGCAACGAAGACGGACTGGCCTTGATCGATCGCGTTCTGAAAATGCCGCGTCCTCCGATCTGTATCATGATGACCGCCTACGGGTCTGTGGATGTCGCGGTCGAGGCGATGAAACGCGGGGCTTACGATTTCGTGACGAAGCCGCTCAATCTCGACAAGGTCGAGTTGCTCATCGCGCGCGCGGTGCAAGGCCGCAAGCTGGAGCAGGAAAATCGCGCGCTTCGTCAACAAGTGGACGAGCGCTACGGGCTTGAAAATATCTGGGGCGACTCAGCGGCGTTACATGAAGTGCTCGACACGATACGGCAGGTCGCGCCGTCCTCGGCCAACGTGCTGATCGAAGGCGAGAGCGGCACGGGCAAGGAATTGGCTGCGCATGCCATTCATAACTTGAGCCGCCGCAATAAGGCGAAATTCGTGGCGGTGCATTGCGCGGCGCTTTCGCCACAACTTCTCGAGAGCGAGCTATTCGGGCACGAGAAAGGCGCGTTTACCGGCGCCCATGAACGGCGTATCGGCCGATTCGAGCAGGCCAACGGCGGCACGCTGTTTCTGGATGAAGTGGCGGAGATCGATCCGAGCACTCAGGTCAAATTGCTGCGGGTGATCAGCGAGGAACGCGCTTTCGAACGAGTGGGTGGCAATCAAACGTTGCGCGCCGATGTGCGGCTGATTGCAGCTACGAACAAAAATCTCGAACAACTCGTGCGCGAGGGAAAATTCCGCGACGATCTCTTCTTCCGGCTCAACGTGGTGCGCGTCACGATGCCGCCGTTGCGCGAACGAAAAGAAGACATTCCAATTCTGGTCCGCGGATTCCTTCGTCATTTCTGCAAGGAAAATAACAAGCCTCTCCTCGAACTGACTCCGGAAGCGATGGATGCGCTGCTGACTTACGATTGGCCCGGCAACGTTCGCGAGCTGCGCACAGCCATCGAACACGGCGTCGTCATGGCGACCGGACCGAAAATTACATTGCGAGATCTGCCGATGGCCGTGCGCCGGGCAGCCAGTCCCGCAGGCGCGGGATTGCCCGGCGGTGTTTCAGCGACGGAGGCGTTCGGCGAAAAAGCAAGCCCGCTCGACCTGCACGAGACGGAAAAGAAATTGATCGTCCAAGCGCTCGCAGCGACGAACGGCAACGTCACCGCCGCTGCGAAAAAACTCGGCATCAGCCGCCGCACACTCCATCGGAAGATTAATGAAATGAATTTGTCGAAAAAGTCGGCCCAAGCCAGAGACGCGAGCGCGAACAAGAAATCGACCTAAAAGTTTCCCGTTTACGAATTACCGTTCGAGCGTTTCAATTAGGCCGTGACCGAACAGAGGAAAATTTTTGGAACCGACGGCGTGCGCGGTGTCGCGAACGTGGAGCCGGTCACGGCGGAGACGGCGCTGAAACTTGGCCGTGCCGCGGCGTATGTGTTCGCGCAAATGAATCCGCGCAGGACGCCTGCCGGCGCGCGTCCCAAAATCGTGTTGGGTAAGGACACGCGCCTTTCCGGTTACATGCTCGAAAACGCGCTTGTGGCGGGAATCACTTCGCTCGGAGTGGACGTTCTCGTCATCGGACCGTTGCCTACGCCCGGCGTTGCTTACATTACACGATCGCTGCGCGCTGACGCCGGGATCGTCCTCTCCGCTTCGCATAATCCTTATCAGGACAACGGCATCAAATTTTTCAGGCATGACGGTTACAAACTGGATGATCAGATCGAGGAAAAAATCGAGCAGCTGGTTTTTACCGGCCAGATCGATTCCATTCGGCCGACGGCCAACAAAATCGGACGCGCGACGCGAATCGATGACGCGCTCGGTCGCTACGTGGAATTCGCCAAGGCAAGTTTCCCGCGTGGCATGTCGCTCGAGGAAATGCGTGTGGCTGTCGACGTGGCAAATGGCGCGGCCTACAAATCGACGCCGTGCATTTTGCGCGAGCTGGGCGCGGACGTCGCAGTGGCGCATAGCGAACCGAATGGCATGAACATCAACGACGGTTGCGGCAGCATTCATCCGGAGGAGATCCAGCGTATCGTTAAGATCAGTGGCGCGGATGTCGGCATTAGTCACGACGGCGATGCTGATCGTGTTCTTCTTTGCGACGAGGATGGCGAGATTGTGGATGGCGATGAGATTCTCGCCATTGCGGCGTTGGATTTTTTGGAGGCTGGGCGACTGGAGCAGAATACGGTGGTCGCCACCGTCATGAGCAATTTTGGCCTTGATGAGACGCTTGCCGCCAACGGCGGAAAGGTGGTGCGCACGAAAGTCGGAGATCGCTATGTGCTTGAAGAAATGATGCAGCAAAAACTTAATCTTGGCGGCGAACAGAGCGGTCACGTCATCTTCCGAGATTTCACCACCACCGGCGATGGCATCGTCACCGCGCTGCAGGTTCTGCGCATCATGCACAAGAGCGGCCAGCCGTTGAGCAAATTGAAGACGTGCTTAAAGAAATATCCGCAGGCCCAACGCAGTTTAGTCGTGAAAGAAAAGCGTCCGCTGGCCGAGCTGCCTGCGGTGATGAGGCTGGTGAACGATGCGGAGAAAGAGCTCTCCGGCAAAGGCCGCGTGCTACTGCGTTATTCGGGGACCGAGCCAAAAATTCGTCTGCTCATCGAAGGGCGCGACGGCGAGTTGATCGACAAGCAAGCGGACCGAATCGCGGACGCAATTCAAAGCGCGATCGGAGTGGATTAAATGCCTATGCTTAAACGCGCTGTCATCCCGAACGAAGTGAGGGACCTCACAAACGGTGTTGGATCACGCAATGGAATCTGCGTAACGAAAGCTTCAATTGTGAGGTCCTTCGCTCCGCTCAGGATGACGCGCATTGTGCTATGATTTTGTCGCGCGTAATCGAAGCGCTCCTATTCAGCGCGCAAAAACCGCTTTCGATCCGTGAGATCACCACGGCAATCAAGAGCGCAGAGGATCCGGCAGCTGCCGGGCCTAACGAGTTTGCGCGCGTGCGTGAAGCCGAAGTTGCCGCCGCGATCGAACAATTGAAAACGGAGTACGTTGAGCAGGGCCGCGCTTTTCAACTGATCGAGAAAGCGGAAGGGTGGCAGCTGGCTACCGATCCGAAATACGCGCCATGGGTACGCCAGCTTTTTCCCGTCCCAAAGCCCGCGCGGTTGAGTGCGCCTGCGCTGGAAACGCTGGCGATTATTGCATATCGCCAGCCCATTACGCGTGCCGATGTGGAAGCGGTTCGCGGCGTGAACATCGATGGCGTGCTGCAAACATTGATGGAGCGCGGTCTCGTCAAAATTGCCGGACGCGCCGAAATCCCGGGGCGACCGCTTCTGTATGAAACGACGCAGTTTTTTCTCGATCACTTCGGCCTTCGCGATCTCGACGAATTGCCAAATGTGGAAGAGTTGCGGAAACGTGATCTGCCGGTCGCGCGCCCTGTAGCCGGCATCGAGGATGCCGGCACGGGGTCTCCGACTATGACGCAGGAATCATAATCTATAGCCGTCGTCCTGTGGGCGACGCGATCCGGGCATGAATGGTTCGTCATGGTTGCGCTTCGCACAGCGAAGCGGCTACAGCGGATTGTTTCTTCTCACATTTGCAACGTTATCATCCGTCTTTGCAGAAATCCGTCCTGCAGATTGCGCACGGGCGGCGCAATATTCCGAGCGCAGACGCGGAGTTTCCATGCTCGTGATACAAAACGGGCGGACGGTTTTCGAACATTATGCCAACGGAGGATCGGCCAGCGGAAGATGGCCGATCTTCAGCGGAACAAAAAGTTTTTGGGGAATCGCGGCGTTGGCCGCCGTGCATGATGGGTTGTTTCGCCTCGATGATTTCGTCTCAGACACGATCACCGAATGGAAGAGCGATCCGCGCAAATCGCGAATCACGATTCGGCAGTTGCTCAACCAGACAGACGGCATTGAAGGTGCTTCGCGTCTCCAGCGCGCATCGATTCAAGACCGAAACGCCATGGCAATTCGGTTGCCGGCGCTCGCTGAACCGGGTGCGTCTTTCATCTATGGCCCGAGTCATCTGCAGATTTTGTCCGAGCTGCTGCGCCGGAAACTGGGAGGTCGCGGCACGATCGCATACTTCGAAGAGCACGTGTCGGACCGGCTGCGCATTGGGCATCTCAACTACAAGAAGGATCGCCGCGACAATCCACTGCCGGCGACAGGATTTGAATTGACGGCGCGGGAATGGGCGCGCCTGGGTGAACTGGTGTTGGGAAGTGGCAGTTATCGCGGACACCAAATTGTGCCAGCAAATTTGTTGCGCGAGGCGTTTGCCGGATCGCAAGCGAATCGGTCCTATGGCCTCACATTTTGGTTGAATCAGCAGGCGCCCAATGGACGTGAGATGGACATGGAACGAATGCTCGACCTGCCTTGGCAGAACGCGCAATGGACAGATGCTTGCATTTGCAAGGACGCGCCGGCCGACATGGTGGTGGCGCTTGGCTCCGGTTATCAGCGCTTGTTTGTGATTCCGTCGCTGAAGGCAATCATTGTGCGGCAAGGTTCAAACGCAAAATTTTCCGATGCGCATTTCTTGCGCCTGGTAATTGGCCGCGAGGGTTGACTTGGTAGAGATTTCAAGAACGATTCACGATCGTATGAACAAATTCGCCCTCGGTTGCGTCGTCGTGATTGTCGTCCTGCTCTTCGTTGCCGTCTTTGCAGCGCTCGCGGTAGGCGGCAGTTATAATCGCCTGGTCCGTTTACAGCAAGCCGTCGATCAAAGTTGGGCGCAGGTGCAAAACGTCTATCAGCGGCGCGCCGATTTGATTCCGAACCTTGTGAATACAGTTTCCGGCGCGGCCAATTTTGAAAAATCCACTCTTGTGGAAGTTACGAACGCACGCGCCAGTGTCGGACGCGTTCAAATTGATCCGAACAAAGCGCCGACCGATGCAGCGCAGCTTGAGCAATTTCAAGCTGCTCAAGGGCAACTGAGCAACGCACTGTCGCGGTTGCTGGTTGTGGTGGAGCGCTATCCGGAGTTAAAAGCCAATCAGAACTTTCTCAGTTTGCAGGCGCAACTGGAAGGAACCGAGAACCGAATCTCGGTCGAACGCGGCAATTTCAACACCGCGGTGCAAAACTACAATGTGGCGGTGCGCAGTTTCCCGACAAATTTGATTGCGGGTATGCTTGGTTTTGCGCCGAAGCCATTCTTCACGGCTCAACCAGGCGCAGAACGGCCGCCGCCGGTGCAGTTTAACTTTGGCACACCTGCTCCCGCGCCGGCAGCAACGGCCGCACCGTGAGAACCGTGATGCAGGCAATCCTGCCTGCGAGTCTTAGGGCGCAGAGAAGATTGTCTGCGTCACAGGGCGCGAGGCGAGTCGGCTGGCCAGCGATCGTGTTCGCGTTCGCGATTCTGCTCGCGATCAACTCGCGCGCCG
Organism: uncultured Verrucomicrobiae bacterium; assembly: GCA_963725505.1. GTDB lineage: Bacteria > Verrucomicrobiota > Verrucomicrobiia > Chthoniobacterales > UBA10450 > Udaeobacter. The sequence continues at coordinate 64,815 of CAVRYN010000022.1, forward strand.
CGGAAGTGATTCCGCCAAAACCCGATCGTTACTTCAACGATTATGCCGGCGTCGTTTCAAATGAAGCCGCCCAGCGATTTAACGAACAGCTTGCGCAATTCGAACGGGAAACTTCCGATCAAGTCGTGGTCGCGGTTTTTCCCAAGATGCAGAGCGACTCGGATATCGCGGACTACACTCAGCGGGTGGCGCAGGCGTGGGGCGTCGGCCAGAAAGAACGCCGCAACGGGGTCGTGCTCTTTGTGTTCATCCAGGATCGCAAGATGTTTATCCAGGTTGGTTATGGCTTGGAAGGCGCGCTTCCGGACGCGACAGCGTTCGATATCACTGAACGCCACATCAAACCGCTTTTTCGGAATGGGAATTATGAGGGCGGCCTCGCGACGGGGATCGATCTGACCTGCAAGGCGATTCGTGGCGAGTACAAAGGATCCGGAAAAACGGTCGCCGAACAACGCCGTGGCGGCAATGCTTTTGGCCTCCTGCCCTTCGTCATTTTTGTCATTGTGCTGATCATCATTTCGAGATTGATGCGGCGACTCGGCGGTTACGGCTATTCATCAGGCCGAGACGGTCCAATTTTTCTACCAATGGGCGGTGGCGGAGGAGGCTGGTCCTCCGGGAGCGGTGGTGGTGGTTTCAGCGGCTTCAGCGGTGGAGGTGGAAGTTTCGGTGGCGGCGGCGCGGGTTCGAGCTGGTAAAGGCATGCGAACGAAGGAATTTCTCAGCAAGCTTGAGCACGACCGGATTGTTCAAGCGATTCGCCAGGCGGAATCCAAGACTTCCGGCGAGATTCGCGTTTTCATTCAGCGCGGTAAATTAAAGAGCGATCCATTGGTTGCCGCGCAGAAAAGATTTCATCAGCTGCGTATGCACAAGACGCGCGAGCGCAACGCGGTGCTGATTTTCGTGGCGCCACGCGCGCACAAGTTCGCTGTAGTTGGCGATCAGGCGATTCACCAGAAATGCGGTGACGAGTTCTGGCAGCGCGTTGTGGACGGGATGCGGGCGCATTTTCAAAACGAGAACTTTAGCGATGCGCTGGTCGAAGCGATTAAGGAGATCGGCAAACTGCTGGCAGCGCACTTTCCAAAGACGCCGGGAAACGCCAACGAATTGCCAGATGGAGTTATCGAAGGGTAATTGGTAGCGACGGAACGCAGGGCCGTTCGCCCGTGGGAAACGGCGCGTCCGGCGGTCGCGCCCTACCAATTCCGCTTGCAAAATTGCCGATCTGGTCTTTATTCCAAGCTCCGCAGCGAGTTTTTGAAATTACGCCGTTGGTCCCTGGGTCTCCGTCGCTGGATGCGAGGCCGCACTCGCCAGGGGGAACCCGGCGAGAGGAATTTAGCGATTTAATGAATTAACGATTTGGTGATTTGCTTTCTGCAAATCGTTAAATCAATCACTCGTTAAATCGCTAACTGAAATATATGCCAATCCGTTACGGTCGTTTTGAAATGCCGAAAACTCTCGTGAAGGACGAGAGCACAGCCACAGATACCTACGCAAAATTCATTGCCGAGCCGTTTGAAGCCGGCTACGGACACACCGTTGGGAACTCCCTCCGGCGCGTTCTGCTTTCCTCATTGGAAGGCGCGGCCATCACCGCGGCAAAAATCACAGGCGCGCAGCACGAGTTCGCCACACTCCCGGGTGTGGTCGAGGACGTCACAGACATCGTCCTCAACCTGAAGAAAGTGAAATTCAAACTCGATGGCCAGGACCACGAGCCGAAGAAACTTTCGCTGACCGTGAACAAGGAGGGTGAAGTGACCGCCGGCGACATCCAGGCCATTCAAGGTTTTGAAGTGCTCAACCCGAAGCAGGTGATCTGCACTCTCGACAAGAAACATAAATTTGATGCGGAGTTCGATGTGCGTGTCGGCCGTGGCTTTGCCACCGGCGAGGAAAACAAACGCGCGGATCAGCCGATCGGTATTATCCCGATCGATTCCATCTTTTCGCCAGTCACGCGCGTCAAGTATGCAGTTGAAAACACCCGGGTCGGTCAGCGCACCGATTATGACAAGCTCATTCTCGAAATCTGGACCGACGGGCGTTTGACGCCGGATGATGCACTGCTCCAGGCATCCGCGATTATCCGGCACCACCTCGATGTATTTGTGCACTACAACGAAGAGGTGATCGAATTCGATCAGACGCCGGCTGGCGTGAGCGAAGAAAACATCAAGCTCAAGAAGCTGCTTAACATGAGCGTGAACGAGATCGAGCTCAGCGTGCGCGCGGCGAATTGCCTCAATAACGCGAATATCACGACCGTGGGACAACTTGCCCAAAAGACCGAGGCCGAGATGCTGAAGTATCGCAATTTCGGCAAAAAATCGTTAAACGAAATCAAGGACAAACTGCAACACCTTGGTTTGAGTCTGGGCATGAAATTCGAGCCGGGCTTGATCGACACGCCGATAAGCGGCGATGGCGCCGCGCCGAGCGGACCCGCTGGCGAACAGTAAACCTCGGATCAAGAAATTAGGTTTGGTGCGACTATGAGACATCAAAAAAAGACGATCAAGCTGGGTCGCACGGCTGAGCACCGGAAGGCGCTCCTCGCGAATCAGGTTTGTTCTTTGATCGAACATCAACGTATCAAAACCACCTTGGCCAAGGCGAAAGCCGTTCGACCGCTCGCAGAGCGAATGGTTACTCTCGGGAAAAGCGGATCGCTTCACGCGCGCCGCACCGCTCTTGCGACTTTGCATCAGAAGAATGCGGTCAAGAAATTGTTTGACGACATCGCGCCAAGATCGGCTGAGCGCAATGGCGGATACACGCGCATCGTGAAGCTTGGCCAGCGCAGGAGCGACTCCGCACCGATGGCGTTCATCGAGTGGGTCGATATGGCAGAGGTCGTCGAGGAAAAACCGGCAAAAGAAAAAAAGGCGAAACCGAAGGCGGCCGAACCAAAGCCAAAGCGAACGGAACCTGAGCTGCCAGAGCCAAAAGGAGAAGAGCTTGCGGCGAAAGAAGAAAAACCGGCCGAAGAGCCGGTGCCGACGGAGGAGCCCAAGCCGAAAAAGCGTCGCTGGTTTGGCAGAAAATCCGACGCCGAGAAGTAATATCCGGCGCCGAAAAGCATTCGGAGTCAGCTTCCCAACATGTCGAGATCGGCCAAGTCCTGAAGACGCCCGACCGCACGTTTGTTTCGGATCAAGGCATCTTTGGCTAAGACATACACGGGAATCCCGTCGAACTCCGCCGAAATTCTGCCGGCAAATGCTTCTTCGCTGCTGACGCCGCTGATGCTGGTAAGCAGATCAATTCGAGTCGGAGCACGACCAAGCTGGATTAACTGCTCGGCTTTCAAGAAATCGGATTCCTTGAAACCAGACTTTGCAAATCCAAACTCATTAAGGATATCAACGAGCAATCGCGCGTTCTCAGGAGTGGATCGCACTAAAATATCGAGATCGCCTGTGTAGCGCGGCCGTCCATGCAAAGCGACACAGTGTGCACCGACGATGACGTAATCAACGCCGCGGGAGTTTAGTAATTCGAGAAACTCTCTCCAGTCTTTGCTCAGGCCCATGGTTAAGGAGCTCCACCATAATCCGCAGCCGCTCGTTGCCGGTGAGCTTTTTGTAAAAGTCGCGGTCGGCTTTTTCAGCTTCAGCGAAGCTGCGAAATTTTTTCGCGCTCTTTTGCACGATAAGAATATAGACTTGGCAGCGCCTCTTTCCGAGCGAATTTCCTCGTTGTAACGATGTAACTTCTTTTAACCATTTTAATTGCCTCGCATGACGCCCAATCCCTATCTGTTTATCGTCATTTTCGTTGGCGTGGCGCTGGGTTTTCCACTGGTCCCGCTCGCCATGGCGTGGACGTGGCGGCGATTTTTCCAGCCGCCAAAGCCGGGCGCGGAGAAAAACGCCATCTACGAATGCGGGGTCGAATCCATTGGTGAAGCGCATATTCAGTTCCAGTCGCAGTATTATCTTTACGCCATCATCTTTTTGATCTTCGACGTCGAGGCGATTTTTCTGGTGCCGTTTGCGGTCGCGTTTACCGGGTTGCCGGTCGGTGCGTTTGTGGCCATTCTGATCTTTCTCCTTCTTTTAGTTGAAGGTCTCGCCTGGGCATGGGGCAAGGGTTGTTTGCAATGGGTCCGCTAGCGCGGCGCTGGTTAAAAGAGTTAAAACGGTTACATTGTTAAATCGGGCACGGATGCTGCCGAGCGACACGATTTAACGATTTAACTTTTTTAACGTTTCACGGACATGAGCGAGATCGACGAAAAACTTCGCGCCGAACTTCAACGGCAGGGAGTTTGGGTGACTTCCATGCAGGATCTTTACAACTGGGGCCGCAAGAACTCGATCTGGCCGCTACAATTCGGGCTGGCTTGTTGCGCCATTGAAATGATCGCAACGGCAGCGTCGCGTTACGATATTGCGCGGTTCGGCGGTGAAGTCTTCCGGCCCTCGCCCCGGCAAGCCGATCTGATGATCGTTGCGGGGACCGTGACAAAGAAAATGGCGCCACAGATTGTGCGTCTCTACAACCAGATGGCGGATCCGAAATATGTCATCTCCATGGGCGCATGCGCGATCTCCGGCGGACCATTCAAGCAAGGCTACAACGTGCTCAAGGGAATCGATCGCTACATTCCTGTCGATGTTTACATTCCCGGATGTCCCCCGCGTCCGGAAGCGTTGCTGCACGCGTTCATGGAATTGCAGCGCAAGATCGATGGCCAGAAACTTACCGGTGCGGCCAAGGCTGAATTCTTGAAGCCCGAGCAGCCAAGCGAGTTCCCAGTCCCGAAATTCGGCGAACACGATCTGGAACCGCCAGCGAACCCAGACGTTTATCATCCGCCTGTAATCGAAAGACAAAGTTAAACGTCGAGTGGAATCTCTCGAGCAAATCAAATCCCGGGTCGAAGCCACCGTGCCCGGCGCGAAGGTCGAAATTGTGCAGAACGGCAGCCCGTCGCAGCAGCATTCATTGCTTCTAGACAACGAGCACGCGGTCGCGATTGCGAGATTCTTGCGCGTCGATCCGGCGCTGTGCCTCGATTTTTGCTCGAACGTCACCGGTATCGATTGGCTGGACCGCACTGTGAAAAAGTCGACGAAAGTAAAGAAGCTCGTTGATGGTCAGGAAAAGGAGATCGTCGAAACGACGGAGGAAAAAATTCCCGGTTATCTCGAAGCGGTTTACCACCTCTACTCCATAACTCTTAAACAAGGGCCGGTAGTCATTCGGATGCGCACCGGAGATCGCGCAGAGGACGCGCCGTCTGCCCTCGCTCACCCCAGTCTGGCGCAGCGCGGAATTTCAGGAACGCGAGATTTTCGATCTCTACGGGATTCATTTCGATGGTCACCCGGATCTGCGGCGGATTTTGATGTGGGACGAGTTCGAAGATCATCCGATGCGCAAAGATTATGTGCAGCCGGACGATTTTGAATGGGAACCGACGCCGCACGACGAAGTGTTGGCAAGAGCGAAGCAGCATTACACGCCGCGGCCGCAGCTCGACGGAGCAGAAAAGATTACCGCCACAGATTGACACGGATGAAACACAGATGCCGAAACGATTCAGGCTTCGGAAATGCGAATCCGTGTCAATCCGTGTTCATCCGTGGCTTTATTGAATTCGTTAAGCGAACATGACCGCGACCGTTCAAACACTCGAAGCAATGGAGCGGCCACCGGTGACGATGAGTTCGCGACTGGAAGGCGAGTTGCTCGAAGTTTCGATGGGGCCGCAGCACCCATCCACGCATGGCGTGTTTCGGATGAATGTCGCGCTGGAAGGCGAAATCGTGCGCAAGCTCAAACCAGTCTTCGGGTATTTGCACCGCAACCACGAGCAGATCGGTGAGCACACAACTTATCTCGGATCGATGCCGTACACAGATCGTCTCGATTACTTTTGTTCGATGACCAATAACTGGGCCTACGCGCTCAGCGTTGAAAAACTTGCCGGGATCGAAGTTCCCGAGCGCGCTCAGTATTTGCGTGTCATTCTCGCCGAACTAACACGGCTCCAAAATCACGCGTCGCTCCTCGGGTTCTTGTTGAGCGACATGGGCGCATGGGGCACCCCGCTGATGTATGCGTTCCGCGAACGGGAGAAAATTCTCGATCTTTTCGAGTCGCTATCCGGTTCGCGGATGATGTGCGACTACATGCGCTTTGGGGGTTGCCGCGTTGACACTAGCGATGAGTGGCTCGCCCGCGCGAAGCAGATTGCCGATCGTTTCCCGAAATTTCTCGATGAGTTTGATGAATTAATTCTAGGAAACGAGATCGTCATCGCCAGGACGCAAAACGTCGGGAAACTTTCGGCCGATCTCGCGATCAGCGCCGGAATTACCGGTCCGATGCTGCGCGCATGCGGCGTGAACTACGACGTTCGCAAAGTGGACGGATACGGAATTTATCCACGTTTCAAATTTCGGATTCCGTTAGGCGAACATGGCGATACTTATGATCGACTGATGATGCGCGCGCTGGAGATGCGCGAGAGTGTCGAGATTCTGAAACAGGCGCTCGCCCAAATTCAGCCGGGGCCAATCGTGAATCCCAAGGTAAAGATCCGCGCGTTCCGACCGCCCGTGGGCGAAGCGTACGGCCGAATTGAAGCGCCCAAGGGCGAGCTCGGCTTTTATCTCGTCAGCGACGGCGGACCGAATCCATACCGTTATCGGGTGCGTCCGCCGAGTTTCATCAATCTGACGGTTCTCGAAGACCTCTGCCTCGGCCACACCGTTGCCGACGTGATGGTAATTCTCGGCAGCGTCGATATCGTCATGGGAGAAGTGGATCGATGATTGGCACAGGCATACTCAAGGGCATGGCGGTTACCGCGCGAAACTTTGTCGGGAGTTATTTCGACAAAGGAACGCTTGATCACGGTGCAGTATCCAGAAGAGCGGAGTCCGCTGCCCGAGAATTATCGCAATTTTCCATTTCTCATTTACGACGGCGACGATCCGCAGGCTGGGTTGCGCTGCGTGGCGTGCAAGATCTGCGAGAAAGAATGTCCGCCGCAGTGCATCTACATCGTCAAAAGCGACGACAAAAAGCCCGATTACATGGGCAAACCGCAGTTTTACCCGAAGGTCTTCGACATTGATATCTCCGTTTGTATGAGCTGCCAGATTTGCGTGGAGGTCTGTCCATTCGAAGCGATCAAGATGGACAAGGAATTCGAGCTGAGTAAGCGCGAACGCTTCAACCATCTGCTCCTGCGCACAGAAGATTTGGCCAAGCCTAACGAGTATTATCACAGGATCTGCCCGACCGAAGCGACCGAAGTCGATTCAAAGCTCACCGCCGCAGCCGAAGCCGCCGCGAAAAAGAAAGCAGCCGCGGCCACCGCCGTGCCATCCGCTCCGAGCAAGCCATCGCCACCCTCCGCGCCGTCTTAAGCGGAACCTGGCGCGCATACGTGTCCAGCTGAATCCAGTTCCCGACGCCGACGCAATTTGCAATCGCGAATCGCAAATCTAAAATCAAAAATCCAAATTGCCAGGGTGGCGAAATTGGCAGACGCGCCAGATTTAGGATCTGGTGGAGAAATCCTTAGGGGTTCGAGTCCCCTCCCTGGCATCTCAACGGCGGAAGCAGTGGTGCCTCCTGATTTTTTAGAAACATCTTAAGAAAATTCATCGGCGCATAAGGCATTTCCCGATTCGAAAAAAAGTGTAATAATGGCGAGCCGTGGCGAGTCTCCTAGTGCCAGCATTTTCCTCCGATCCGATCGTAGGTCTGGTAATTCCTGCGGGGGCGTTGCCCGACGAACAATCGTCCGGCTGGAGATCCAGTAGCCTGGGGTAGCGACGCGATGAGCTGGGTCACCGTCATCTGGTCGATGGACAGTGCGTTCTGTTTCGTGCTGGCGGGGATCTATCTGCTGGTGTCGCTCAAGCAGCGGGAGTGGCGGGAGCACTTGCTCTTTTCTTGCAGCGCCTTGGCAGCGGGAGTCGTTGCGGGATTCGAGTTGGCCGTGATACGCGCGGAGACGGTCACCCAATACGGCGCGTTGATGCGGTGGGCGCAGCTGCCGTTGTGGATAGTGCTCGTCTCGCTCGTGTGGTTCGTGCATCTCTATCTCCGCGCCGGGCGACGGTGGCTGGTGTGGACTTTCTGTGGACTGCGCACGCTGTTGCTGGCCGCTAATTTTCTTTCCAAGACGAATGTCGTCTATCGGGAAATTACGAGTCTAAGGCATTTTTCGTGGTGGGGAGGAGAGACGGTCTCGGCACCGGTGGGCGTGCCGAACCCATGGGTCCTGGTCGGTCAATTGAGTTTGTTGTTGCTCCTCATTTTTTTCCTGGATGTCACGATCACCGTCTGGCGACGCGGCGACCGACGACGTGCGCTCATGGTAGGCGGTAGCGCAGTCTTTTTCCTCACCTTGCTTCTCGGGGAGTCGGCTTTGGTGACTTGGGTCATCAAATCGCCCTTCCTTATCAGCTTCGCGTACCTGGGCATCATTGCGACGATGGGCTATGAGTTGAGCGACAACCTGCTTCGCGCGGCGCACCTGGCCAAGCAGTTGCAAGCCAGCGAAGCCGCACTGCAGGAAAGCGAGGCGCGCATTAAGCTGGCGGCCAACGCGGCGAACTTCGGTCTGTGGGTTTGGGACATCCGGAATGACGAATTTTTGGTAACGGAGAAATGGAGAAGGTTGTTCGGCTTCGCGGAATCGGAGCCAGTGAACTTTGGCCGATGGCTCCAACTCGTGCACCCCGAGGATCGCGAGCGTATGAACCAAACCGTGCAAGACATGCTCGAGCACGGTGGCGGCGAGCGTGAAAGCGAATATCGCATCACGCGGCTGGACGGAAGCACACGCTGGATCGCGGGTTATGGCGGCGTCGAGTTAGACGAACATGGCAAACCTGCCTTCACGCGCGGGGTGTCGCGCGACATCACCAAGCGCAAAGTAGCGGAGGAAGAGTTGCGTGAGAGCGAAGCGCGTTTTCGCACGGTAGCCGACGCCGCGCCCGTGCTCATCTGGATGTCGGGCACGGACAAACTTTGCAGCTTCTTCAACAAGGGCTGGCTCGACTTTACCGGTCGAACAATGGAGCAGGAAATGGGAAATGGCTGGGCGGAAGGCGTGCATCCGGACGATTTGCAGCGATGTCTCCAGATTTACACCGCGGCGTTTGATGCACGTGAACCGTTTGTGATGGAATACCACCTCAGACGTCACGACGGCGAATATCGTTGGATTTCGGACAACGGGGTGCCGCGCTACGACGCACAGAAAAACTTCGCCGGTTACATTGGATCGTGTGTGGACATCACTGAATTGAAAAGCAAGGAACAGGCTTTGCGCGAAAGCGAGGAACGGATGACTCTGGCGGTGGACGCGGCCAATCTCGGATTGTGGGAGTGGAACGCCAGCAAAGATGAGCTCTGGGGCACGCAAGCTCGCCGTGCTTTCTTGGGGTTGCCGGCTTCCGAAAAAATCAAGTTGGAAGACGCTCTTTCCCGGGTGCATGTCGATGATCGCGATCGAGTCCGGCAGACGTTGAAGGACGCCGTGAGAACTGGTAAGAATTACCACTTCGAGTATCGGGTTGTACTTCCGGACGGTAGCGTACGCTGGACAGACCACCGGGGCCGCTGCGTTAAAGGAGCAGACGGGAAAGACCTCGTCCTCCGGGGCGTTTCGATGGACGTGACAGCGCAGAAGCAGGCACAAGATCTATTCCGCCTCGCGACCGAAGCTTCGCCGAGCGGTATTGTCGTGCTCGATGATCAGGGTCGCATCGTTCTGGTGAATACTCACGCCGAAGAGCTATTTGGCTATAAACGTGAGGAACTCCTCGGAAAACTTATCGAGATTCTCGTGCCGGAGCGCTTCGCCAGTCAGCATCCTGCTGATCGCGCGGAATTCCTCGCGGCGCCTACAGCCCGGGCGATGGGCGCCGACCGGGAATTATTTGGGCGTCGAAAAGACGGCAGTGAATTTCCAGTTGAGATCGGACTAAGTCCCATTCAAACGCCGGAAGGGATGCTTGTTTTGGCCGCGGTCGTGGACATTTCTGCCCGCAAGCTCGCTGAAACAGAAGCAATACAGCGCCGCGAAGAAGTCGGCCATCTCAGCCGGGTGGCAGTGATGGGTGAACTGACGGCATCCATGGCCCATGAACTGAATCAGCCGCTCTCGGGAATCATTAGCAACGCCAGTGCGGGACAGCGTTTTATCGATCGTGGCAATATCGATCCTCGCGAACTTCGCGAGCTGCTCGCTGACATCGTCGCGGATGGGCGCCGCGCTGGCGAAGTGATTCGCGGTATTCGCAACATGGTGAAAAAAGGCTCCCGCGTCCGGCATCGGGTGAATCTGAACGATCTTGTGACGAACGTGGTGCGCATGGTAAAATCTGATGCCATGCTGCGCTCCTGCGACCTGGATACTTTACTGGAGCCGGATTTGCCCTCCATTGAAGGCGATCCGATTGAATTGCAACAAGTCCTGCTCAATCTTCTTATCAACGCCTTTGATGCCATGCGCGACACGCCATTGAGTCGGCGTAAAGTGGTGATCGTGACGGAGCGAAATGGCAACAACGCGATTCGCGCGAGCGTACGCGATTACGGGACTGGTATCGCGGCGGAAGCGCGGGATCGACTTTTCGATCACTTCTTCACGACCAAACCACAGGGATTGGGGATGGGCCTTGCGATCGTGCGTTCAATCGTTGAATCGCATTTCGGCACGATCGCGAGCGAGAATGTGGAGGGCGGAGGCGCGCGGTTTTATTTTACTCTTCCCGTAAGCTCCGAAAGGGCCACACATTCAGCCATATGACGATCCCAAACAGCTTGGTCTTCGTGATCGACGATGACGCGTCGGTGCGAAAGGGCTTGACGCGACTGCTCCGCTCCGCCGGGTACAAAAGCGAAATTTTCCAGTCCGCATCCGATTTTCTGCCGCGTCCACCCCACAGCGGCCCTTCGTGCGTGATCGTGGATGTGGAGATGCCGGGTATCAACGGGATGGATTTGCAGGAAGCGTTGATCCAGGGCCGCCGCGAAGAACAACTTGTCTTTATCACTGGCCACGGCGACATCCCAATGTGCGCGCAGGCAATGAAAGCGGGCGCGGTCGATTTTCTTCCGAAGCCGTTTCGCAGTGACAAGTTACTCCAGTGCGTCGAGCGCGCGCTGATCCGCTCCGCCGAGCAGCGACGGCGCAGTGCGGAAAAGAACAACGCTCGGCATCTTCTTGATTTGCTGACGCCGCGTGAGTTCGAAGTGATGCAACTCGTCATTACGGGTATGTTGAACAAACAGATTGCCGGCGAGATCGGCAGGGCGGAGAAGACTGTAAAAGTCCACCGTGGCCGGGTGATGCAAAAGCTCGGTGTCACCTCGGTGGCCGAGCTTATAAAGTTGGTGCAAAAAGCCGGCATCGCCTCGGCCGTGATACATAAGACCAAAGTCTAATTGCCGTTTGTCAGGCTGATGCTGTTAATTAGCAGCATTATTCGAAATATGAGCCAGACAACGGGAACACAACTAACGCCTGAGTGTCCTCCAATTGCCCCCGCGGAAGTCTGCTATCTGGTTGACGACGATCCGTCGGTGCGAAAATCCATCAGTCGGCTGCTCGAATCGGAGGGATTCAATGTGCGTGCCTTTAGCGAACCAGAAGATTTCCTCAATCACATGGCGACAAATCCGGTGCGGCTTGTTGTATTGGATATCTGGATGGAACAAATGACCGGAATGGAATTACTGGCGCATCTGTGTGCGAGATCGCCCGGGACTCGTGTGATCTTCATTACGGGTCATGAGGATCGCGCTGCCGAAGCCACTGTGATGCAGGCCGGTGCCTTTGCTTTTTTTATCAAGCCTTTCGACGACAAAAAGTTCATCGCAGCCGTTCGGGACGCCCTTAGTCAGGCCTAGGACGCACGGTGCAAGGGATTACGCCCGGAGCCTTCGGAAACGTGTAAGACCAAGGTCTAATAGACTCGGTCGGCGGTTAACCGTATTTTAGATCATCTTGCCAAACTCGAATGCCTTTAATGTCTGTTTGCTCGACGATGATCCCTCCGTCCTGAAAGGGTTGGGGCGGCTTTTCGCGTCAGTCGGGGTGCACGCAGAAGCGTTTAGCGATCCCCAGAACTTCCTGGACTATGCGCGGATTCATCGCCCGGCGGTTGCCTTGGTTGATGTTTGTATGCCGCAGATGAGCGGCCTTGAGGTTCAATCGCAGCTTCACAAAATCTCACCTTCTACCCGTGTCGTCATCTTTACGGCAAAGGACGATCCTCTGGTTCGTTCAACTGCATTAAACGGCGGGGCGACGGCTTTCCTGACCAAGCCTTTTGACGACGAGGAACTCCTAACCGCCGTTCGACTGGCACTCGCTCCCACAGCATGAAAATCTTCTTCGCAAACTATCGCTCGGGCGCCTGGCTAACCAAGAAACGGAACGTGCCACGCATCATCTGGTCAACGATTATCGGCTCTTTCGCCGGCGTGGGCGGAAGCTACCTTCTGGAAAATCACTTCGTCTCACTGGCCATCATTGTGCTTGGCATCGGTGGCATTTTGGTTGGCGTAGCCACCGTCACTTGGCTCAACTGGAGTGAAGTCGACTGGACGCAGAGCGTACCTTTAAAGAAAAAGGTGCCGCGAATCACATCAGAGTGGCGCTATCGGCCCAAGGAAGCGACGCGGGCATACGCGGCTGTTGACAGCGCAGGAGCGCAAACTTCCGAGGTCCTGAGTCCGGAGAATTTCGCCATAAATAGCGATGCCTGGTTCAATATCGACTCCCGTGAATACGCGGCTCATACTTTTATGAACCTTCACCCGACAGTCAAGAACGCCACGGCAAAAGCGCCGTCGTCGGGTCACGAAGGCGCGGTTTCGGCGTACGACTAAAGTCCTATAGACGATTAAACCGCCGTCGCTGAATAATGGCTGCCGATCACAAAAACCCTTAAGATATTAATTGACAAAACCAGCAGTTATCAGTTATGAAGCCTATCGCTATGAAAAAATTATCTATATTAGCATCACTCCTGCTCGGATTTGCTGCCGCTTCGGTGCAAGCCGGACCGCCCGAAGTCTACAAGCAGCCCGCGCCACCGCCACCGCCGGAACTTTACGGACTCGGTTTCTATGGCGCGATCGACGGAGGGGCCAATGTCTATCAGAATCGCGGCGGAGACAGAACTTTTAGGGACGATGATCCGAATTCATTTTTCTTCGGAGACACTCTGACTGTCTCACCTAAAAACGACGTCGGCGGCTACGGCGGTATCAAGCTTGGTTACGTTTTTGGCACGGGTGTGTTTCGCCCGACCGTTGAAGGCGACTTTTTCTGGAACGGCTTCAGGGGCGGCGCTGACTTGGCCTTGAGAGAAGCCGACGGTGATCTGATAAGAAGCGCTAGCGTGACTTCCTTCGTTAACACTGGGGCGTTTATGTTCAACTTCATCGGGAGATTCGCCTTTGGAAGATTCCAGCCGTATGTAGGCGGCGGCGTCGGCGTTTACTATGCCGAATCCGCGGGTGTCGACATAAGCACCCCGCATGGCACCTTTAGCACCGGCGGCGGGGCAAATCACGCGGATTTCGCGTGGCAGATAGTCGCAGGCTCAGATTACTATTTCACTCCGAAGTTCAGCACCTTCCTCGAATACCATTACCTCAACTATACGAGCTCCCAAATCAATACGAGTCAGAGTCGCGATCTGGGGCAGCACTTGGTTGGTGCCGGCCTCCGCTTCCATTTCTAAAAACCCCACCGCAATCTCCCTGCTAGGTTAAGTGAACCGGCCTCTCCTTCTTAGGGAGGCCGGTCCTTTTTTGCGCCTGGAAAAACTCGATAATTTCTCGTTTCTGCGCGCAATCGTTCGCTTATAGGACGAAAGTCCAATAGACATGCTGGGGGCGTTCTTTCATTCTCCGGCTTACAACCTAGAGGAATGCAAAAAAAAGGATTGCTCGAATCGGCGCCAAATTGGTATTTGTGGAGAGCGCCAACATAACCACTGGCGAAAGTGTACCGCTATGAATCAATCAACCTTAATGAGTCGAATCATTAATCGATTCCTAGTCGCGGCGTTCCTGTCCATTCCTGTTCCACTGCTTCCTGCGGGAACTGCGACGGATGACCCGAAAGACGGGAAGGAAGTAGTCCCGTCGCGCTCTACAGCAACTTGTGGCGCAGAATCCTGCGGCCGCCAAATGTAAATCGAGAGCAGTGGCTGTTCTTGTGTTTCCGGATGTAGTCAAAGCTGGCTTCATCCTTGGCGCGCAGGGAGGGAAGGGAATTCTCTTCGTGCACGGCCGACCGAGCGGCCGGTACCGAACCGTCGCCGCCTCCTACGGCTTGCAAGCCGGCGTGCAGAAGTTCGGTTACGCCCTTTTCTTGATGAACCAAAGCGCGGTGGACTGGGTAAACAATACGCGCGGCTGGGAGATTGGCACCGGCCCAAGCGTCGTCATCGTGGACAAAGGGATGGCCCGGAGCTTCAGCACCGACACCCTGCATAGTGGCATTTATGCCTTCACCTTCGATCAGCAAGGTCTGATGGCCGGCCTTGGCCTCCAAGGTTCCAAGATCATGAGGGACTAAATAATTTTCTTGGATTTGAGCTTCAGGGACCACAAAATCGTGCCGTGAAAATCAAATTGTTTTTCTGTGCAGGGGCACTGTTCGCAGTTGTCGGGAGTGTGGCAGCAGGTGGGTTAGAGCTGGAGGCGAAGGAAACTTCGCCGGTATGACAATCAACTGTAGTAATCGATTCGTTAATCAATCTCGGGTTGTCCCGGTCGGACGCCTTTTATTTCGGGCGATATCGGGCTGCATGGAGTCACTTCGAATGGAAGCTCCGCCTCCGTCAAATGATCACACACCTCGTGGTGCGAAACGCCCCCGCTGGAAGTCAGAATCGGCCTGCCCGGGTTCCTCTCCTCTATGTCAGGCGGCTTCGGTGTGAAAGGAATCGACTTTCCGCTGAATGTCAGTTTCTCCGAATTGCTTCCCCATATCAATTCAATCCCGCTTGCGGCCTCGGCTTATGTTCGGTATAACCGGTGGGAAATCTTTGGAGATGGGGAGATCCCTCGGGCTCGGCGTTAACGTTACGTTGCCGGGATTGCTTTTTACGAACGCGCATCTCGACCTTAAATACGCGTTTTGGGAAGGCTTCGTCGGTTACCGCTTGATCAACTGCCAAAGAGCATCGCTCTCCCTCTACACCGGCGCTCGCTATACTTATTATAGTGGCGCCCTTCGAGTCTCGAATAACAAGGACCCGCGGTTTCCTGAACTCCGGCGGCAACTGGGAATTCCAGACAGTCTGTTTGTGTCAGGCTCGATCGGTTGGACCGATCCGGTCGTTGGGCTTGGGGGCAGGGTGCACGTCTGGAAGCCGATCTCGCTCTGGGCGAACGGCGACGTTGGCGGTTTTGATGCCAACTCTAGCTCGGCGTTTGAATTGACCCGCAAAGGACGTGTTTCGAAATCAAGCAGCGATTGGAGCTACCAGGTGCAAGGCGGCGTCGAATTTCAAGTAACCCGCTGGATGTGGTCGCAAATCGGCTGGCGCTATCTGAAGTACGACTATGCTTCGGGTGGCTATCCTCGATGAGACCGGCTTCAACGGCCCCTTCATTAATACTGGACTAAATTTTTGAACAAGGTGAAAGGGCGTTGCGTTTCATTGCGATTGGCATGTGGGACCAAAGTCCTATTTTGCGAAGTATCTGCATCAGAGTAATCTCGGATATGAAAACGTTTAGTTACTACAGTTGCGTCTTGGTGATTGCCGCGCTGGCGTGCGCGGGCTTATCAGGATGCGAAACGAGCGGCACAGCGGCCCCCGGGGCGACGGCTTCTGCGGCTGCACCGGCTGGCCAAGGTGCTGCTCAACTGATCATTCGGAGATCCCCCAACATGGGAACTGGCCTGTTCCTCGATATAAAGATAGATGGTGCGAATGTAGCCACGCTTAGCATGGGCCAAACCTACACGGGTACCTTGTCACCAGGGCAGCACGTCATATCCGTTCTCCTGCGACCGAATCAATTGAGCCTGGCTCCTACCAAAAAGACTTTGACCGCAGTAAAAGGGCAGACTTATGACATGACTGCGATGTGGCAGGGGCAGACGGTGGTTTTGCGCTGATCCAGCCGTCTCAAGCTAAAGTCGTCGACGCGGGCAAACGCGAACGCGCGTGCGCGTGATTATCGAGGCGTTCGCCGGATTTCCTGACTCAGGTTCATCGCCTATCGGCAAGTCGGCCGAGGCACGATAAAATTGTGAACTGGCTGTTTAGAATGCCGTCTGTTCCGACACGGCCGTATTGGACCAAGGTCTTATAGACAGAGTCCACGAAAACTGGAGAAGTTTCTGCACGAATTCTCTCCAATGAAATCATCCGGCCGTTTAGCAATACCGTGGCGTCGCTACATTCAAGGAATTTTCGCGCTCGTCGAGTTCGTTATGATTTTCCTGCTCATCGCCTTCCTGCTGGCTACCACCGTCCCGGGTCTCCTGCGTGTCCGCAAACGTTCGCAGACGTCAAAGATTGTGAGTTTGGCGCGATCATCAAATCGCCTCGCAACTGTATGAGCCAGCCGTCGAATCTTTCGAAAATTGGTTCGGCGGCTCTTTACTGTTGCTGTAACGTTGTAACTTTGCAACTCACGTCGATAGACCTATTGCCCTAAAGTCCTATAGCCGTTTGACCACAGGCACGGCAAAATCGGCCTCAAAAGCAGTATTAACAACCAGATACAAAACAATGAAACCATCAAGACCAATCAGAAACCTAGAAACTATGAAAACCAAAGTCATCAATTCCGCCTTCACCGGTATCGCCATCCTCCTCATCGCCGGATGCGCATCAACGACTCAGGCCCCGAGTACGCCACCCTCGGCCACTGTCAGTATTCGAGAGTGGTCGGCTGCCTATTACGCTCAGGCTGAACACGGAAAAGGGACCCTCTATTACAACGGCCGGAGTCACCATTTCACCATCTCTGGCGGGGGCCTTGGCGGCTCGGGCGTCCAAAAGACCTCTGCCACCGGCAAGGTCTATAACCTGAACAAGCTCTCCGATTTCTCCGGAACTTACCATGGTATCAGCCGCGGACTCACCCTGATCGAGGGGAAGATGCATGCCAAGCTGACGAACCAGAATGGCGTGGTCATGTATCTCTCCGGCCAGACCGAAGGCCTGGCCTCCTCCCTCGGAGCGCAGGCATTTGAGGTCAACTTAACCGACTGATCGAGCAAGCGAACGCTCCGCAGGAGCGTGGCTATAACTTTTTGGAGATGGCTTCCAAGAGCTCGGCGGCCCCTCTGCCTTGTCGCTTCATTTTGAATCTGGGTTTTCCATGCGACACGCATGCCACCACAGTTGTAGAGGCAGCCGTGCCTGCCTCGCCGAAGCCCGGCGAAGGCGGGTCGGCTGCGGGGTTCCACTGTGCATAGCCCTAAAGTCCTATAGGCAGCTCACGGGAGGTACGACAAAATTGCGCTTATTCAGATGAGTCAGATCAGCATCAACAAACCAGATTAATACCTATGAAATCAGCAAGACAGATCGTCCTTTCCGGGATGCTCGCTGCCGCCGTCATGGCGGTTGCGCCTTCCGCTTGGACCCAGCAAATCAACGGCACGCCCGGTTCGCCCGACGCCACTCAAGTTATCAACGGAAATCAAATCCCGGCGCCAGCCGTTGCCGTTCGGCGGCGTGATCAAGGAAAGCGTCAAGGATTCCAAGCCTTACTGGCCACCACCGGTGGTGCCGCCCAAGGGCGCGCCCAACATTCTGCTCATCATGACGGACGACCAGGGCTACGGCATTTCGAGCACGTTTGGCGGCGTCATTCCGACGCCCGCGATGGATCGCGTCGCCAAAGCGGGTTTGCGCTACACGCAGTTTCATTCCACCGCGCTCTGTTCGCCCACGCGCGCGGCGCTCATCACTGGGCGCAACCATCATTCCGTTGGCACCGGTGTGGTCGGCGAGCTGGCCACCGGCTATCCGGGCTACGATTCCATCATCGGGCTGGAGCGCGCCACCATCGGTGAAATCCTGAAGGAGAACGGCTATGCCACGTCGTGGTTCGGCAAGGAGCACAACACGCCCAGCTTTCAATACAGCATCGCCGGGCCTTACGACCAATGGCCGTCGGGCATGGGCTTCGAGTATTTCTACGGGTTCATGGGCGGCGAGACCGACCAGTGGACTCCTTATCTTTTCAAGGATCACACGCAAATTTATCCGTGGATCGGGCATCCTGGTTACAACCTCACCACCGACATGGCGGATGAGGCCGTCAAATATTTGCACAGCATGAACGCGGTCGCCCCCGACAAACCGTTCTTCCTTTATTATGTGCCCGGCGGCACACATTCACCGCACCAGCCGACCAGGGAATGGATTGACAAGATCCACGCGATGCACCTGTTCGACGGGGGCTGGGAAAAGTTGCGCGACACAATCTTCGCCAACCAGAAGAAACTTGGCGTGATTCCACCGGACACCCAGCTGACGCCGTGGCCGGACGGACAGGCCGAATTTGGCGGTGCGAAGTTGCCCCGGTGGGACTCGCTTTCGTTCGTCCAAAAGAAACTCTACATCCGCCAAGCCGAGGTCTTTGCCGCCTATGCCGCCTACACCGATTATGAAATTGGCCGCGTGATTCAAGAGGTTCAGGATCAAGGCAAGCTCGACAACACGCTTACCATCTACATCTGCGGCGACAACGGCACCAGCCCTGAAGGCACTCTAGAGGGCACCTACAATACGTTGACCGCGTATAACGGCATTCTGACTTTGCCGGAACCGTTGCAGTTGCTGCATTATGAAGATTGGGGTTCGGACAAAACCTATCCGCACATGGCGGTCGGGTGGACCTGGGCGTTTGATACGCCATTCAAATGGACCAAGCAGGTGGCTTCACATTTCGGCGGCACGCGGCAGGGCATGGCCATTTCATGGCCCGGGCATATCACGGATGTGGGCGGTATCCGCACGCAGTTTCACCATGTCATTGACATCGTGCCGACGCTCCTCGAAGCCACCGGCATCAAGGCGCCCGAGCTGGTCAACGGCATCCCGCAGAAACCGATCGAAGGCGTGAGCCTGGCTTACACGTTCGGCAAGGCCAACGCCGATGCGCCATCGAAACACGAGACGCAGTATTTCGAGATGGTCGGCAACCGCGCGATTTACCACGACGGCTGGGTGGCTGCCACAACGCCGCCCGTAGCACCCTGGATGCTAGGAGCCACGATGCCCGCGCTGAGCGACTACCACTGGGAACTCTACAACATCGCCAAAGATTATTCCGAGAACAACGATCTCGCGTCGCAACAGCCGGACAAACTGAAGGAAATGCAGGCGTTGTTCCTGACCGAGGCGGGGAAATACCAGGTCTTCCCGCTGGACAACTCCGGCTTTGTGCGCGTCCTCGCGCCCAAGCCGAGCGCGACCGCCGGAAAAACCGAGTTCACCTACACGGGTGTGAATGCCGGTATTCCCTTCAGCAGCGCGCCGAGTATCTTGGACAAGGACTACACCATCACCGCCGAGATCACCGTTCCCAAAGGCGGTGCCGAGGGAATGATCGTGACGTTGGGCGGGCGCTTTGGCGGCTACGGAATGTTCCTGCAAAAGGGCAAGCCGGTCTTCGCCTACAACCTGCTTGATATGGAGCGATTCCGCTGGGAGGGTGGCGTCGGCGGCAGAGTGGGCGCGGACTTGTTTGGTCGCGCGCTCGCACCGGGCAAGCACACGCTCGTGTTCGACTTCAAATACGACGGCCCCGGCCCCGGCAAGGGCGGCACTGGCGTGTTCACAGTGGATGGCAAGGAAATGGCTAAGAAGACGATCGCGCACACGATTCCGCTCATGATGACTATCGACGAAACCTTTGACGTCGGCTTGGACACCGGCACGGGCGTGGACGACAGCTACAAGCTGCCGTTTAAATTCACTGGCACGATTGACAAGCTGACCTTCAAGCTAGGTCCGTCGCAGATGTCGGCGGCGGATAACAAGGCAGCTGAGGAAGCATACGCGAAAGTCAACAACTAACCGCCCAGTCCATCCAGACTAATCGCCGAAGCAGGCGGTCCGAGAAACGGCCGGCTGCCTACTTCGCTCTGCAAACCGATGAAACGTCTTGCTCAACACTGACCGTCCATCATCGAAGACGGCCACTGGACTTGGCTTGGTATCGCTGTGCGCGCTACCGTCGTCGTCGGTGCTGCTTGCTCGGTTCAGGGCTCGGACACTTCCGCCGCGGTGGCGCTCGGGCGTGTCGCGGGAGCCGCGTTGCTCGCACTCGGTGTCGCCTGCTGGCTGGCGCGCGATGACACGCAAAGCCGCGCTGCGAGAGGATTGGTGGTCGCGATGCTGATGTATAACATTGCCGCCACAGCTGTCCTCGCTTTCGCCGGTCTCGGCTTGAGACTGCACGCCGTGGCGTTGTGGCCGGCAGTGGTTCTCCACGCGGCGATGGCCGTCTGGTGCATCTCGACTCTGCTGAGGGCGCAGACGGCCGCACGGCACAACAACAAGGTCAGCGAGTAAACGTCGCCTATGAAAAGGAACTACGGCAGATTTCTCGTCGCAGCATTGGCGCTCATTCCCGTCGCCGTGTCAGCTCAGAATCCTGCTCCAACACCTCCTTATGCTAGCCAGGCCGAACTTTCCAAAGTGGAACAATGGGTGCTTTCTCAAGGCAATGTAGAATCGATAGCTCCAGAGCTGGCTGCAATACTCGGACTTGGCAGTGATCGTCTTCCAGTGAGACTAAAGTCGTATTCGTACGCCCGAACGGTATTAGTCTCACATTTGCCGTCAGCACCAACCCAAAGCAACAGGGCATCGTGCTTTCTGCGCTCAAAACCATGGCCGATAACAAGATGGAAATTTATTCCCTGGGCACCGCCTGGCTGACGGACAGATCGGGAACGCTTCGCCAAACAATAGAAGTAAATGCTTCTGGCGCGAGGGTTCTTCCAAACAACTCCCGCGCAGCAGAATTCAACGACATAAAGGCCTTCTTTATTAAGAAAGCTCCGGCTACCGCTCCCAGTATCACTTCGTCGCCCTCTCCCAGAATGTCTGCCACAGCTACGGGAGGGAAACAAGGAACCAAGTGATAAGAGTTCAAAACCGAACGATAATGCAAAACCAAACCCAGACGAAACCAATGAATATAATCGGGATGCCAGCTACACCTATGTCCTACGCCGGCGTTGCGCGCCGTGCCTGGCGTCGCTAGTAGCGTCTGGTAAATGAAACCCGGAAATTAAATGGACAATCCAAACAAACTCACCTGTGAAAAAGCTACTATGAAACAAACTAAACAACGCCTGATCCAACTGGCGCTTGCGAGCGCCATCGCTGCTGCCGCCTTCATCGGTTGCGAAAAAAAGGGCGACGCCATTTCGAGCGCGGAGCAGGCCGACAAGAAAGCGGGCGTGGCCGCGCCTGGCATCGCGGAAACCAAGGCGATCGCCGAGGAAGGATTCATTTACGGCCTGCCGCTCGTCATGAACTACGCGGTCATGAATGAGTTTGCCGTGGACACGAAGTCCAGCCAGTTCAAGGCGCCCTTCAACGAGATCAACAACCAGCATCGCGTCGCTACCTACGAGGACACGGCGGTCATCACGCCGAACAGCGACACGCCGTATTCGATGTGCTGGTTGGATCTGCGCGCGGAGCCGATGGTGATCTCGGTGCCGGCGGTGGAAAAGGAACGCTACTACTCGGTCCAATTGATCGACGGTAACACCTACAACTATGGCTACATCGGCAGCCGTGCCACGGGGAGCGAGCCAGGCGATTATCTCGTGGTTGGCCCCGACTGGAAAGGTGAGACACCCGCGGGGATCAAGAAGGTTTTTTCCTCAACGACTCCCTTTGCGCTCACCCTCTTTCGGACCCAGCTCTTCGATCCCGCGGACATGCCTAACGTGGAGAAGGTGCAGGCGGGCTACAAAGTACAGCCGCTCTCCGCGTTCCTGAAACAAACTGCTCCGCCAGCCGCGCCGAAGATCGATTTCCTCCCGGCTACCACCGAGGGAATCAAGAAAAACTTCTACGAGTATCTCGACGCCGCCCTTCAGTTCGTCCCACCATCGCCGGAAGACAAGGAGATCCGTGCCAGACTTGCCAGCATCGGTATCGGGCCGGGCAAGACTTTCGACTTCAAGGATCTCTCTCTTGAACATAAAGCCGCCGTCTTACTGGCGCTGAAGGAGGGCGACGACAAAGTGGACAAGTTTCTCGCCTCCGGAAATAAGAGCATCAACGGCTGGAACGTCGGTGCGTTCTTTGGCGATCGCGATTTCTTCAAGGCTAATTGGTTGATGCGTGCCGCCGCTGCCAAAGGCGGGCTTTACGGGAACGATGCCGTGGAAGCCATGTATCCCTACACCCGCGTGGATGCGACCGGCGAAACGCTCGACGGCAGCAAACATAACTACACGATCACCTTTCCCGCCGGAGAGCTTCCGCCGGTGAATGCCTTTTGGTCGGTTACGATGTATGACGGCAAGAGCCAACTCCTGATCAAGAACCCGATCAATCGCTATCTCATTAATTCGCCGATGCTGCCTAACATGAAGAAGAACGAGGATGGCTCGCTTACCCTCTACATCCAGAAGGACAGCCCCGGCGCCGACAAAGAGGCTAACTGGCTCCCCGCGCCTAACGACACCATTTATCTCGTCATGCGCCTCTACTGGCCCAAGACCGAAGCGCCTTCCATTCTCCCGCCCGGCGAAGGCACTTGGAAGCCACCGGGGGTGGTGAAGGCGAATTGAAGATGGATCAACTGCTTCGATTGTGAAACGCGCGGGTTGTCTCCTACGCCGGCGAAAAGTACTGTTTCCCACAAAGCGAACTCCAAACAAGAAAGCCAATGAGGTGACTTGAAACTTCCCGCCCACGTTCTGTTCCGCAAAGAGTTGTCGCTCATGGTCTGGAAGCCGCACGGCATTCTGGACCAGGCACTCGTGAATGAAATCGTCGCGTTTGTCGAGGCTGCCGAAGAAAGAGCTCAAAAGCCGTTCAACCGGTTCGCAGACTTATCGGCGCTCGACGCGGTCGATCTCAATTTCAATTTCGTCTTTCACATCGCGCTGCACCGCCGCCTCGCCTTTGAATCGCATCCGCCGGTCAAGACGGCGTTCTACGTCACGAGCTCCGACACCACCCACTACGCAAAATTGCACGCCATGTTGACCGACCATTCGCCGCTGCATGTTTCGCTGTTTACGGAACGCGCCGCGGCGGCGAAGTGGCTTGGCGTTCCAGTCGAAGCACTGAGCGTGTAGGATATTTAGGCGCCTCCACAGCCAGAAAGAGTCGTTGTTCGACAAGACCCGGCGGCCGAGCGAGATCGACTCGATTCTGAAACACGCAGTCCGACTCACCCAAAGACTCCAACAGGAGCAAACAGAGAGAACGGAGATGGAAAGCAAGAGCCCCTCCGTTTCCGTAGTTTACCCGCGGCGGAGGGTTGCCTCCTGTTAGTCGGTTCTGTGTGCGCTCAGGGAGCTGTTACCACGCGGTAGTAAACGCCGTTAGCGCCGTAGGCCGCGCTGAACCAGGTATTCCCACACAAGTAGTAGGTTGTGCCTTGGACGGTGGGAGTAATGCAACCGGCCGGGAGAGCCGCAACCAGCTGCCCTATGGAATAGGTGGGGTGCCGCCGCGCTGCGACTCGTGGTTGTGCCAGCGTTGTATCCAGCGTTGGCTGACGTGGCCGCAGCGTTGGCTTACGTGGCGGCGGCATTAGCATTGGCAGCGTTTGCATTTGCTGAAGCGACAGCCGCAGTAGTAACAGCGGCGGTTGTCACAGCGGCGGCAGCCGCCCAACCGTTGCAGTTGGCGCATGTTGATCCGTAGTAGTTGACCGTGGCGGGCGGATGATAGCCATAGTAGGCAGTCGGCGGATGGTAGGCGATGTGCCGTAGCCATAGGCGCCGGTGTGGTACGCGCCCTCGCCGTACGCGGCAGAAGTGGTGCCGCCGTAAACGTTCGTATGCGTCGCGCCCTGCCCGTATTGAGCTGAAGTGCTGCCTCCATAGGTGTTCGTGTGAGTCGCTCCTTCTCCATATTCACCCGACGTTTTACCGCCGTAGGCGTTCGTGTGAGTCGTGCCCCCGCCTTCATTGTGTGACGTGCTGGTGCCGTAGGCGCTATCGTGGGTCGTGCCTTGTCCGGCGGTGTGCGATGTGCTGCCGCCGTAGGCGTTGCTGTGGCTCGTCGATCCATAGCTGTGCGACGTGCTGCCGCCATAGCGGTTGCTGCTTGAGAAATCCGCCCCTGCCGCCGCTAAAACTGCCGCCACGCCCGAAAGCAAAGGCAATTTCGGATGGGAGCAGGATTACCATAAGACCTACGAATCCAACGATGATTTTTTTCATGATGTTTCCCTTTCTAGCTCCTCAGTTCTATTGGTGCGGTTTGGATGGCTTGCCTTTTGCCGAAGGACCAGCACTCGGGTGAGGCTTCCGGATGTGGATGAGCAAATGGCATGGGGTTCGCGCTGGCAGCTTTCGCTGAGGTAAACGTGTCGGGCGGAACCGCCGGGTCAAGTTGCCAATCGGAGAGTAACAGGGTATGGCGCAGTCGCTCCGGATCGTCGAGGTAAATGGCATGGAGCAAGCGAGGCAGTTTGTCTTCGGCTCCAATCCACGCTTGTATGAACACCCCGTGGTCGATATATGCGACCATGTCAGTCGTCGTTCCGCCGACCACCTTCGACTGGCCGATGTAATAGGCGAGCGTTCATCCCTTCCGACATCTCCTTGTAAGGATCGGCGACAATCCAGTCGTCAAACGGGAAATAAATTGCCGCGGAGTGATAGGCCTGCTCTAACGCTGCGTCGATGGTGGCGGGGCGTCCGCGACAGCCACCAGATTTTCAGCCGGCGCGTAGGCCATCATTTTTTTCCCGTCATAATAAAATTCGGAGGCCGGACCATCAGCCGACATGATCACCCGCAGCTTGTCAGGCCGCTGGAGAGTGACCTCGGACTTGGTCGTGAATGCCAGGGGATGACCTTGACGGCTCGGACTCTCGTAAAAATGCACCGCATTGAATTTCATTGTCCGCGCCGCGGCGAGCCGGCTGCTCGCAGCTTTAAGAATGTCGAGTGCCTTTGGCTCAAGCGACGGCGTGGCTTCGGGCGCGGGGCTTGCCTCGGCCGCGGTCGTTTTGGCCTTCTTTTCGTTGCCGGTTTGCCCTGCGCGTTCGGCAGGGTCAGAACCACACCTAACGCGAGCAGCAGCGCGCACCAAACCACTTAATTCGGATCGTCATGGTTCGCGATGATTAACAGAATGGAACTCGGCGGCCATCATGGGATCATGCCGCATTCAAACATTTTGTTGGCGATGGGAGCCGCCACTTTGTTGATGAAAAGCCGAGCGCATCTGCGCATCGGACTTCAACATCTGGAGAGCTTCCTGTTCCATCTGCGGTTTCGGAGCCTTGCCTTTCTGGGCTCGCTCCTGCCACAACTGCTCGCAGGTGGCCGTCTGGTACTTCTGGATCACCTTGTCGGCAATCTTGTCCATGATTGGGAATTCTTGAGCGTTTACGGCTGCGCAAAGCAAAGCGATCGCTGCTGTAAACAAAGATGAAAACGCAATTTTTTTAATCATGGCGCAATTTGGCGGCGCTGAGATATGCGTGTCTATGGGACTTTAGGCCTATATGCCGAGGCATTGCCCTAAAGTCCTATTGACAAATCACCGCGGGCACGATGAAATCGGGCTGACTCGCACGAGTTCAGCGAGCGAACTGCACAACCAAAATCGAAAGCCGCAAGCATGAAACAAAAATTCTTACTTCAACGGGCCGCGACTCTGTACGCGACATTGACGCTGTCGTCGTTGGCCGCATCGGCATTTGCGCAGGAGAAAAACCCCGATCGCAACGCCTACTTCGGCGAAACACACATTCACACCAGTTGGTCTGTAGATGCCTGGCTGTTCGGCAACCGCGTCACCGGTCCGGACGACGCCCTCAAGTACGCCCAGGGCCAGACCATCAAGCACCCGCTCGGCTACGACATCAAGATCGACACACCGATGGACTTCATGGGTGTAACTGACCACTCGGAGTACGTCGGCGTTACCAAGGAGGCCAACACGCCCGGTTCGGCGGTGAGCAAGATGCCGGAAGCGCAGGGTCTGATTATTCACGACCAAAATAATCCGGCCCAGGTCCAAGCCGCCTTCCTGTACCTGCTCAGCCTCGCCAGCAGTGCTCCTGTCAAAGCCTTCATGACACCACAGGTGGCCGGCACCATCTGGAAGGAAAACGTTAAGATCGCCGACCAGAACAACCATCCCGGAACGTTCACAGCTTTCTGTTCGTACGAATACACGTCGCAACACGATAACCGGAACCTGCACCGCAACGTCTTCTTCCGTGAATGCTCCCACGTCCCGGAGATGCCCTACAGTTCCCTCGACTCATGGCACCCTGAGGACCTGTGGAAATGGATGGACACCCAGCGCAAGGCGGGTAACGAGCTGCTGGCCATCTCGCACAATGCCAATTTGAGCGACGGGTGGATGTATCCCACCGATCTCGACAGCTTCGGGCGGCCGATTGATGCTGCTTGGGCAGCTTCCCGTGACCGCAACGAACGCCTGGTTGAGATTAAGCAGATTAAGGGGCAATCCGAAACTCACCCCCTGCTTTCGCCCAACGACGAGTTCGCTAGTTATGAGCTTTATAGCAATCTGTTGGGTCTTCCTACGGACGTCGGCCGAGTGGATCACATTCACGGCAGCTTTGGCCGCCAGGCGCTGAAAGACGGCATCACTATGCAAGATGTCAGGGGCTACAACCCATACAAGTTCGGTATTGGGGCCGCCTCCGACTCGCACAACACCGGCAGTCCTTACCGTCACGACAACTTCTATGGTGGTCACGGCCAAATCGACGGAAGCGTCGAACACCGCTTTGCCGGGGTCCTGGCAGGTGGCACGATGGACGTGCGTCTGGAGAACCCGGCCGGACTGACCGGCGTGTGGGCTGAGGAAAACACGCGGGCCTCAATCTGGGACGCGATGTATCGCAAGGAAACCTTCGGCGTCAGCGGCCCGCACATTAAAGTGCGGTTCTTCGGCGGCTGGGGGTTCAACAAAAACATCTTCGACGCGCAAGATTGGGTGCATCAATCCTACGCCAACGGCGTGCCGATGGGCGCCGACCTGCCTACCATGACCGGCACGGGACCCGGTGTAGCTCCGACCTTTGTTGTGTGGGCGGTCAAAGACCCGACCTCTGCTAATCTCGACCGCATCCAGATCATTAAAGGCTGGACGCAGAATGGCCAGAGCTTCGAAAAGATTTTCGACGTGGCATGGGCTGGCGACCGCAAGGCGGATAAGTGGTCGGGCAGGGTTCCGGCGATCCAGAGCACCGTGGACCTTGAGAAGGCTACCTATACCAACAGCGTTGGCTCGACAGAACTCAAAACCGTGTGGACCGATCCCGAGTTCGATGCCAGTCTGCACGCCTTCTACTACGTGCGCGTGCTGGAGATTCCGACGCCGCGCTGGACTCTCATCCAGGCGGTAAAAGCCGGAATTCCGCCGCCGGATGTCGTGCCGCTCACCGGACAAGAACGCGCCTGGACCTCGCCCATCTGGTACACGCCGAGCGCCGAAGCGCGCAAGAACGCCCCAGCCGGAATGACCGTAGCCGACCTCAAGAAAAAAAGCGCGACCCAGTTGGGTGATGCGCAACTGAAGGCACTCATCGTTGGTAAGGCCTTCTGGGTACGCAATAACGTGACGGGTGAGGCGTTCAGCGTCGCCTATACCAAAGAAGGGCAGGGCATCGCCTGGCACGTTGGCAAGAGCGCCGACACCCCGAGCAGCGTGGGCAATCTCGTGCGAGACGGCTACCAGGGAACCACCACGCCGTACAAGATTGAAGGCGGCAAACTCGTCACGCCCATCTCCCAGGATCCCTTTTCGGTCGCGATTTACAAACTGGGCGACACTTATTACGGCGCGCGCAGCAACGAATTCGGCTATGCCAACTATGAGATCATTCCGACGCCACAGTTTGTAGTCAATCCGCTTACGGCAATGATCAACCAGTTCTCGATTGAGCTGGGGCTGACTCAACAACAGAAGCAGCAGATTGTCCCCATCCTGAAGGAGGCGGCGCCTCAGCTGGAAGCTTTGAAAAAGAATACCTCTCTTAAACCATTGCAGAAAATAGAGCAGTTAAAGCAAATCGCCGATTCAGTGGATAGCAAGATCACGCCTCTCCTGAATGCGGAGCAACAGCAGAAGTTCCAGACGATCCGTGACGAGCACCGGCGGGAGTTGATCGAGAAAATGGCTAGCCAGGTCATCCACAAGGTGGGGACCGACGTCAAGAAGGTAGAGACCGACGCGGAGAAGACAGCGGCCGACATCTTCCAGAAGGCGAAGGCCAGCTTTTGAACCCTGAGTCTTGGGAAACACGAGGGAGAAGGTGAGAAGGTGGCGACCGACATCATGCAGAAGGCGGAGGGCTTGAATTAAAACAAGATCCTCTGGGTAGGGTCTGGACAATGTTCCTTTTTAAGTCTAGTTCGAGACTGCTGGTGAACGAAGTACCGGTAATGAGTGAGGCGCAGCCCGCGACCGGACACTCCCGGCTGCGCCGCTCTCTTTCTACCGTGAAGCGTTGGTTGCGTGAACCTCTTCTGCACTTCCTGCTCATCGGCGTGTTACTCTTTGGTATTTATGCCTACACCAACCGCGGGCGGATCGGGATTGAGTCGCCCAGGCAGATTGTCCTTTCGCTCGACGAGCTTGCCACGATGGAGACGTACTTCGAATCACAGTGGCATCGTCCGCCAAATCCACAGGAGTTTCAGGCCATGGTAGAGGACAAAATCAAGGAAGAGGTCCTCTATCGTGAGGGCCTGGCCATGGGGCTGGATAAGGACGACACAATTGTCAAGCGGCGCATGGCGCAGAAGGTGCAGTTTCTCGCCGAGGACGTTGCCGCGGCGCATGAGCCCTCCACCGCAGAGCTGAAAGCCTGGTTCGAGAAGAACAGCGATAAGTTCGCCCTGCCGAGCCGCTATAGCTTCCGGCATATCTACTTTTCTCCGGATAAGCGGGGCACGAATGCTCACAATGATGCCGCTGAGGTGCTGGCGAGAATCGCCGGACAGCCTGAAGAGTCGCCGCTGATTCCGTCGGTCGCAGACCGGTTCATGTTCCAGGATTACTACGGCGATCGCACACCCAGCGCGATTGCGAAAGAATTCGGGCCGCAATTCGCAGTGGCTCTTGAAAAGGTAAAGCCTGGCTCGTGGCAGGGACCGATTGAGTCCGGCTTCGGCTGGCATTTGGTCTTCGTTGATACTGTTATTCCCGGCCGAGTTCCGGCTTTCGAGGAAGTCGAATCAGAGGTGAAAACCGCGTGGCTGGGTGAACAGAAAGCGCAAGCCTGGCAAAAGGCTTACCAGACGATGCGGGCTAAGTACACGGTGCTTCTGCCAGCTGCTCCCGACAAGCAGACTGCCAGCGCGCCAGCACCTCCTCCCAAAAAAGAGATTCCCACTACCTCAGGCGAAGGGCTATGACCGATTCTAGAAGCCGTCGGGCTCTCGTGAAAAACTCGAGACAAGTGCAGCGCAGATTGCAAGGATTATTGAATGGCGTAGTTCTGATCGCCTCTCCCTTCCAAAGGGAGAGGGTTAGGGTGAGGGTTGCTTTGGGGAGTAACAGGCAGAACCCCTCACCTTCATCCTCTCCCCTTGATCAAGGGGAGAGGCGACCAAGCTTTTCCACAAAGCCAAGCCGTCTCTGGTGTGTTGTCATTTTTCTGCTCGCGAGCGTGCTCGCCGTTCCCACAGCGCGGGCGCATGAAGCACGACCAGCGTATCTGGAGATCAAGGAGACCTCTCCTAACCAATTCAGCGTGCTGTGGCGTACGCCGGTTCTCGCGGGCATGCGCCTGCCGGTTGTCCTAACCATGCCTGACGATGTGAAGAATTTGAAAGAACCCGTCGAGCAAGAACTGGCGGATTCGCTCCTCGAACGGCGATGGATCGACGCCGGAGCGAATGGACTGGCCGGCAAGCGAATCCAGTTTGCAGGTCTTCAATTGACCATCACTGACGTGCTGGTGCGCGTCGAGATGCTCGACGGCAGAACATGGACAACCATCGCCCGTCCTTCCCAGCCGTGGGTCCAGATCGCTGCATCACAGACGTGGTTGGGAGTGGCTGGCACCTACATTGTTCAGGGTATTCGCCATATCCTGTTCGGCCTGGATCATCTGCTGTTCGTCTCGGGTTGATGTTAATCGTGAAGGACCGGTGGATGCTGGTAAAGACGGTGACCGCGTTCACTGTTGCGCATTCGATTACGCTCGCCATCGCGACGCTCGGCTACGCGCAGATGCCCGTCGCGCCTCTGAACGCGGCTATTGCGTTGAGCATCCTGTTTCTCGGACCGGAAATCGTCCGCTGCTGGCGAGGCGAAACCAGCTTCACGATCCAGCATCCATGGGTGGTAGCGTTTGCCTTCGGGTTGGTCCATGGTTTCGGGTTTGCCAGCGCACTAACAAGCGCAGGGTTGCCCCGGAAAGACCTGCCGTTGGCGCTACTGAGTTTCAACGTTGGCGTCGAGATGGGTCAGGTTGCTTTTATCATGTTGATTGTGTTGCTCGAACGCTCGTTCCGGCAACTGCAAATCCGCTGGCCACGTTGGGCGGAGGCATTGCCCGGTTACGCAGTCGGTTCGGTCGGCGCGTTTTGGACGATTCAACGAACAGCCATCTTGTTGGGAGCTATTAAGTGACTAGAAGCTATCCCATAAATGGGCAGTCCTGTAGCCACGGCGCTGTGTCGCCGTGCTTCAGGGAGCAACACCGCCCGAGCGCCTCGACGCAGCGAGGCGGCTACAACATTCGCGAAATCGCGCTAGTGCAGCGCCGATTGCAAAGATTATTGAATGGCGCAATGATCGCCTCTCCCTTTCAAAGGGAGAGGGTTAGGGTGAGGGTTGCTTTGGGTAAGGGGCAGAACCCCTCACCTTCATCCTCTCCCCTTGATCAAAGGGAGAGGCGACCAAGCTTGTCAACAAAGCCAAGCTACCTCATCGTGCTACTACTGCTTTGGCCCGCAACGCTCTACGCGCACACGCGCGGCGGCGAGGCGGTTGGGTTCGTCAGTGGGTTTGAACATCCCATATCGGGATTGGATCACGTGTTGGCGATGGTGGCGGTGGGGCTTTGGGGTGCGCAACTCGGACCACCGGCTGTGTGGTTGTTGCCAGTCACCTTTCCGATGGTGATGGCGTTTGGTGGAATGCTAGGACTGATGGGTGTGAAACTGCCCGGCGTCGAAGTGTGCATCGCGCTCTCAGCCATCGCGCTCGGGTTAATGGTTCTGCGCGAGGCGAAACCAAACTTGCTGGCTGCGGCGTTCCTAGTGGGCTTCTTCGCGATTTTCCATGGGCACGCTCATGGAACCGAATTGCCTCCGGGCGCGAACGGTTTGCTTTACAGCATCGGTTTCGTAATCGCGACCGGCTTACTCCACGTTACCGGAATCGCGATCGGTGCTATTCACCGCTGGCCAAAGGGACGTGTCGCGTTGCGCGTGGCCGGAGCGGTCGTGATGGCGGGCGGCGCCGTGTTTTTGTGGGGAGCATTGACATGAAGCGGGCATTGTGGCTGAGCTTGCTGTTAATAATAGGTGTGCCATCGGCGCATGCTCACCTGATGAACACTGGTTTGGGGCCGTTCTACGATGGATTAACCCATCTGTTCGTGACGCCGGAGGATTTGCTGCCTGTGATTGCGCTCGCTCTCTTGGCTGGGTTGTGCGGGCCTCAATCTGGACGAGCGGTTTTGTTTATCCTGCCTGTGGCATGGTTAGCCGGCGCGCTCGTCGGCGCGTCGTCGGACATGCCGTTGACCTTGCCAGTAACGACCGCAATCGTGACCATCGCGTTTGGAGTCTTAGTCGCTGCGGATCGACTATTGCCGCTTCGGCTCGTTGTTGGCTGCGCGGTTGTGCTCGGATTGCTTCACGGCAGTCTCAACGGGACTGATTTGGGCCAGCAGCGCGCGCTAGGTCTCAGCATTATTGGAGTTGCCGTCGCGTTGTTTGTGGTGGTGTCACTTCTGGCTGGGCAGGTGGCATCAGTGCGACTGGCTTGGGGACGCATCGTCGTGCGAGTAGCCGGGAGCTGGATCGCCGCCACCGGATTGTTCATGCTGGGTTGGGCGGTGCGAGGACGCATCGGTTAGAAGAAAGGTGAAATGAAAAACCGGCTCCTCGCAGTCGCTGCCGCAGGCGAAGCCCTTACCGGCCTTGTCCTGCTGGTGTATCCGCCGATCGTAGTCCGGTTGTTGTTCGATGCCGAACTGACCGGAGTTTCCATCCCGGTAGCGCGCGTGCTCGGCATCGCCTTGATCGGATTGGGAGTCGCCTGCTGGCCAGGCGGCGGCACTCGGCAGGCATCTTACGGCATGGTGACCTATAGCGTGCTCGCGATGTTGTACCTTATCTACATCGGCATATGCGGTGAATCGGTCGGGCTGCTGTTGTGGCCGGCGATCGTGTTGCATGGCGTCCTGACGCTGCTGTTGGCCCGCGCGTGGTTCAAGCCGTGACAGCAATTCTACGCACAAAAAATGCATGGCAATTCACAATTCCTGAAGAGCGCGCCGTCGGACGAGGCTGGAATATGGACAAAAAGGAAGAGTAAACCGACTAACCATTTTTACTCTATGTTCGCTATGAAGGCCGCTCAAAATCTTTCCCAGGAACAGGCCGCATTTGCGACGTTAGTCGCCAATTACAATGGATATAAATGGGTCCCTTCTCCGACAGCAACCCCCACCCTTACACAAAGCGGCTTGCTTGCGGTGTTGCTGGCACGCCAGCGCTACAAAGCGATCCAGTTGGCCCGGCGTCGCGCACGGCGCGAGAAGCGGCATGCCGCCTTTTGGAGAACATTCGCATGGCTATTCCACGCGCGCGCAGTACGAACGCTCGTCGACGATTCTGCCAAGCCTTTGATAGGAACAGTTCCGCGCCACACTTAAATTTTCACCAACTACCATGTCTCACCAAATCCACACCTACACAGAGCTCAAGAACCAGATTCACGAAGATCTGCGGACCCAACATCCCGAATGGATCGAGCCCACTGGTGAATGCCCCACGTGTGACGAGCACGAGGCGCGCCTGAAGGAACTGTTCGAAGCGCTGGCGCGAAGTGAATCCAACACTGAAACGAGCCAGCGAGTGTTAACGGAGGATCAGACAAAGCCCAGCTCGCCATGAGATTCCTTAAAGAATCGCTACTTTCGTTCTTCGTCGTGGGCGTTGTTCTATGCCTTTACTTTCTCGCCGCGGTCGCTGCGCTTTTTACTCTCCGCGATTCGCTCCATCGCGTACGCGAACAAAAGAACCTGCGTCATTTTGAAATTGCGGCATCGCGATTGATCGCGGAATAAATCGGTATTGGCCTAAAGTCCTATAGGCAGCTCAACGCAGGCTTGACAAAATTGCACCGAGACCAGCATAAACACCATCTATGAAGACTCACTCAAGCTTGAATAAGATGATCGCGCCCGGTTCAGATTACATGATGTCGACGCATTTCTTTCGCTCTGGTCGTCATCTTAGACGAGCGCTGCGCATCATCTGTGCCGTCGCTGTCGTTACCCTCGTGAGCGTGCTGTCCTCGGCAGCATTCGCCGCCAACCCTGCGGAAGAGATGGCCAAGGCGGGAGCCACTGGAGGTATCGATCCCAAGGGGAATTCGTGGGTATCGATCCAGCAAAGTATCGAACAGTTCGGGCATCCGGAATTCATTCTGCGGCTGTTCCTCAGCCTTAGCCTGGCAGTGGGCTGTGCATATGCAATCGCATGGCATCCGCGGCGGGCATCACTTGCCGATCCGCTAGCCGATCTTGAGGAACGCAAGGCGTTGATACTCCTGGGAGTGGTTGGCGCGGTTGTTGCTGAACTGAGCGGGACGAGTCAGACGCTTGCGTTTGTCATCTTCGGTATCGGCGCGCTGCTCCGATTTCGGACCTTGCTCGATAATCCGAAACTCACCGGCAAAGCAATCATGGTCGTAGTAGTCGGGCTTGCGTGCGGCATGGGATCGTGGGCGATGGCCGTCTTCGTTACCGCTTTTGCTTGGGTACTCGTCTACTGGCTTGATTCGCACTCGAGCTGCCGGGTCAGAATCCGACTCGACGACGGAGAGGATCCGAAGCCAGTGTTTGGCACGGTGCAATCGTTGCTCGTGTCCCACAAGTGTCGGCTGCAAAGTTCCGCGCTCTATGAAGACAAGGGACAGATGGTGTTTCTGCTCTATATACCGAGCGGAGTTGACCCAATGCAGCTGGAGGCAGAAGTGCGATCGAGCTTGAAAAAGCACAACGTCTCCAAGATCAACGTTGACGTGGTGTAAGCGCGCTGATTCATCGATTGCCTGCGAAGCCCGTCCGGTGAACGAAGAAAGATCTGTCTAGCGCCAAGGGCGCGTTTTCATGCTAGCCCTGGGGCATCGCCCCAGGAATGCGTGGCGAGACTGAGCCTGCGGCATCCTCGAGGTGGATCCTAAGAGGTCAATGCTGAGCGCTCCTCTGCCTCGCCCCGCTAACGGGGAGAGGATTGAGGTGAGGGGTATTCGTAAACGGCTTTTCAGAAGACCAGTTAATAGTTAGAATCAATCGTTGTGGATCGCGCTCGATTGCTGCGAAAGAAGGCGACGCAGCCTGAACGTATTCTTTGGCGACACTTACGGAACCGAAATTTCGCAGACTACAAATTTCGCCGTCAGCATCCGTTCGAAGATTACGTCTTGGATTTCTATTGTCCCAGCGCAAAGCTGGCTATCGAATTAGACGGCGGTGGACATAATTATCGTGCAGGCCAAATTCGCGATCGCACGCGGTCGGAATTCCTCGCGCGCCATGGAGTCATTGTGTTGCGATTCTGGAATCATCAGGTTCGAAGAGAACTCGATAGCGTCTTGCGAGCAATCTGGTTCGCACTCGGGGAGCGACAGCAAAACAAACCCTCACCTTCATCCTCTCCCTTTGGAAAGGGGAGAGGCGAAATCTAACAGGCGTTCAATTTGAGATAATTTATGCGAGTTGCCGATGTGTCCTCGGGCTTGGCAGGCACGAAGCAACACGAGTTTTTCGACGGTATGTACGCGATACGCGGCACCATTCCGCCTCGCCCCGCTTGCGGGGAGAGGATTGAGGTGAGGGGGCGTGCTCAATCCGAGACGCGAGGTTTAACGCACGTTCTGTTTGCAAAGTAACCAGTGCGTATAGAATTGGAAAACTACACACTGAGCTCACCCGGGCTTTGAGCGCTTGGTTATCTTGGGGGTAATAGGATTCCTGGGGCGCCGCCCCAGGTTCGCCACGGCGAATGGAGCCGCACGGATGCGAGCGACATAGATGGGTTAAGCCGAGAGGCCGAAATGAGCGGGAGCGAATAAGTCAATCCGTCCTGTGGCGGACTCGCGATGAATTCTGCGCCGTTGGCGCTAGACGGAAAAAATGCCTTGGCTCGTCGCCAACGCCATGTTGACATTCCGCTCGCGCACCTGAACCGTCACGGTTATGCGCAGATGGCTCATTACCGCAGTCCTTTTTGCTTACACGCTGATACTCGCGGCGCATGCACAAGAGGGGCCGAAGGATGCTGTCGTGCTAATTATTCGCCACGCCGAAGATGGCGACAGCGGCGACGGTCTCTCGCCGCTCGGCCAGGAGCGGGCCGAAGCATACAAGAATTACTTTCTAAATTTCACCGTCGATTCCAAGCGGCAGGAACCCACCGTCATTTTTGCCGCTAAAGACTCAAAGAAGAGTCATCGGCCGCGTTTAACGATGGAACCATTTGCAAAGGCAGCGAATTTGAAAATCGATACGCGTTTTGGCAACGATCAGTCGGCTGACCTGGCGGCTGACTTGCGTGCGAACCAGCAGGGAAAAGTGATTCTGATCTGTTGGCGTCACCCGTACATTCCGGCTCTGCTCGGTTCATTGGGAGCAACCCCCGAAACCTTTCTGCCGAATGGTAAATGGCCCGGTGCCGTCTTTGATTGGATCATCCTGCTTAGCTTCGATCAAAACGGCCATTTGATTCCGTCGAGCTCAAGACGGACCAACGAACACCTGTTGCCGGGTGACTCTCAGTAGTCGGATGTGATTTCCGCAGAGAAGAGTTTGCCATGCTAGAGTCGGTTGGACCGCTAGGCTATGTAATTAGAAAACTAAACCAGGTGCGCGAGAACGGCCCTTCTTCTCAATCCCGTTTTGAAGCGATTGAAATTCTCGAAGCGCTGATCCTCGCCCTCGTTGCCGTGGCCACGGCATGGAGCGGGTACCAGGCAGCACAGTGGGCTGGGAAGCGTGCAGAGCAGTACGCCGAGGCGACTCGGCTCCGAGTCACTGCTGAAGGGGTTGTCACCCTGGCAGGACAGGAGCGGATCTACGACAGCGACACCTTCAACAGTTGGCTCGCCGCCAAGCTCAATGGTAAAGAAGAGGCCGCGGAGTTCTTTGAGCGGCGCTTTCGTGACGAGTACCGCCCCGCGTTCGCAGCCTGGATGGGCACCGATCCTTTCAAGAACGCGCAAGCGCCTCCGGGCCCGATCTTCATGCCCGAGTACCACAATGCCAAGCACGAGCAGTTCCTTAGCCTGAATAAAGAAGCTGCGGAGATGGCCGATCGAGGCACAAAATCCGGAGAGACGGGAGACGAGTACGTGCGCATCACGGTTCTACTGGCCACAGTGCTTTTGATTACGGCCATTGGACAGCGCTTTCATTTCAAGGCCGTGCGCGTCGTTTTTATGATTCTTGCCTGCCTGTTGCTCTGCCTGCCACTTTTGCGATTGCTTATGCTGCCCCGCATCTGACTGGGACTCTGAGTGTGGCCTATTTGATCAGCGCCAAAGGCGCTGCCCCAGGCTGGCGCTGAATGCTGCCCCGAAGGCTTTCGGGGCTAACCAGATACGCTCCTTGCTTCGGTTCAAAAGGTATTGGGATCGCGATTGCGCTGCAGCGCGTTGGTCCTCGACACACTGCCCGAAAGTAGTACGACTAAAGTCCTATAGACGTAGACGCCCGCCAGCGGCACAATCTGCCTCTTTGGGCACTGTCTCGCGCAAGCCGAAGGGCGAATCGGTTGGTCTGCGCGGTTGCGAGTGACCGACGAAACCGACAGATCAAAATCATCAACAAGGAACAAAAATGAAACAAATACGAACCTCATTCAACATGATCAGCGTCATCGCTCTGGTAGCGTTGACGGTCGGTTGCGAAACAACAAACAGCACGCCATACGGATTTGCTATCCGCGGCAGGCTTCAAACTGCTCCCCGCTGATACGCCTAAGAAGCAGGAGCTGCTTAAAACCCTGACGCCAGGCAAGCTCAGTTTGATCACCTGGAAAGGAAAGCAATTCTATGTGCAACCGGACGTTCCTAACAACCAAGCCTACGTGGGAACGCCGAAAGAATACCAAACCTATCAACAACTCCGGCTGGCCAAGCAGTTGAGCAACGACAACCTCATGGCCGCTCAAATGAACCAGAATGCCATGATGGGTTGGGGGGGCGCCTGGGGACCCGGTTTCTACGGAGGCTTCTACGGTCGAGGTTGGCGGTAATGACCACTTCCTGACCGGCCAGGCAAGACGCCCAACCTTGACCGCATCGTGAAGGTTTTAGAGCCGCAAGATTGCTCAAATTTTTATGAGTCACCACTTAATTCAACTAGCCCTCCGGAGCGGAAACGAAAATAACAGCAGAAAAATCAAAACAAAAATGAAACGAAACCTAATCCATAACGGCTTGTCGCTGCTTATAGGTATGGCTGCGCTTTTTAGCGCGGTCGTTCCGGCCCAGGCGCAAGACAAGAAACCCAATATCCTCTTCATCATGGGCGATGATATCGGCTGGATGCAGCCGAGTTGCTATCATCGCGGCTTGATGGTCGGGGAAACACCAAACATCGACCGGATCGCGAACGAAGGCGGGATCTTCATGCACTACTACGCCGAGCCGAGCTGCACCGCCGGGCGCAACGCATTCTTCACCGGAATGCATCCGTTGCGCACGGGCATGATCCCGCCGCAGTTGCCCGGCGCGATTTCTTACTTGCGACCCGGCACACCGGCCCTCGCCAAGTTCCTGCTCGACCTCGGCTACACGACCGGCGAGTTCGGCAAGAATCATTTGGGCGATCATCCTGATTCGCTTCCAACGGCCCACGGCTTCCAGGAGTTCTGGGGCTACCTGTATCACCTCGACGCAATGCAGCAGGTGAGCTTCCCGGACATCAACAAAAGCCCGACCGAACAAACCGTCTGCCGCCCCTGCAAGAACGAGCCGATTCCGGGCATCCCGGAAGCGCCAGGCGCGATTGACCCCAAAGATGGCAATTGCATGACACCTCCGCGCCCGGTCCTTTGGATGAAGTCCTCCGACGGCACGGCCAAGAACCAGACGGGCAAGGACGAAGGCCCGCTAACGGTGGAGCGGTCGAAAACGGTGGACGAGGAAATCTCCTCCCATGTGATTGACTTCCTCGACCGCAATGATCCCAAGAAGACCAACAAGCCGTTCTTCGTCTGGTACAACCCGGCGCGTATGCATATCACGACCGTGTTGTCGGACAAGTACCTGGCCATGGTGGGGAGCCGGGTGGCAAGGACTGGGGCGTCAACGAAGCCGGCATGAAGCAGATGGACGACAACATCGGCTACGTCTTCAAGAAGCTCGAGGACATGGGTGAGATGGATAATACGATCGTCGTCTTCACCACCGACAACGGCGCCGAGGTCACACCTTCCCGGACGGCGGCTTCACGCCGTTCAAAGGCGGGAAGCTGACCACCTGGGAAGGCGGCATGCGCGCTCCGTGCGTCGTTCGCTGGCCGGGCGACATCAAGCCGGGCACGGTCTTAAAGGAAATGTTCGCGTCGCTCGACTGGTTGCCGACGTTCGTTGAGATCGCCGGTGGTCCCAAAGGCAATGAGTTGAAGGAGCAGATCAAAGGGGCGTATAAGGGCATCGTCAAGACCACGCTCGATGGTGTTAACCAGATTGACTACCTGACGGGCAAGACCGAGAAGTCCGCTCGCGACACCTTCTTCTACTACGGTCGAATTCCCTCGGCGGTGCGCTACAAGAACTGGAAGTTGTACTACACGATGACGGGCTCCGACCGGCGCGATGCTGATGCGGCAG
The DNA here is from genome assembly GCA_963725505.1 of uncultured Verrucomicrobiae bacterium. Classification (GTDB taxonomy): domain Bacteria; phylum Verrucomicrobiota; class Verrucomicrobiia; order Chthoniobacterales; family UBA10450; genus Udaeobacter. The sequence goes on from CAVRYN010000022.1 coordinate 104,095, forward strand.
TCGACCTACCACTGGACCAGATCGAGAACATCATGCGCGATCCATTCGAGAATAACGTCGGGGCAGGACCAGAAGGGCCATTATGCGGTCGGCGGTTCACTCGCCTCGCCCAAGCACCGCTTATCTCTACGACTGGAACCTGCTGCCCATCGGCCAGTTGCTGTGGGAAAAGGAGCTTATGTCGTACAAGAAGTTCCCGCCTCTCCAGGCGCCGGAGACCTACAACCTGAACGGGTCCTGAAGGAATTGCAGTCGGCCGGCCACCCGAGCTCATAGTCGATCGCCAACCCAGGATTGATAACGACGGCGGGCGGCTCGAAAACGGGCCGCCCGCTTCCCATCAGCAAATAGACATAGCCAGTACGATCGGAGACGAATCATGAGAACAAAAAGATCGGCACGTTCAGTGACGCGCTGATGGCCGAGGCGAAGAAGAACGGCTGGACCATCATCAGCATGAAGAACGATTGGAAAGTAATCTTTCCTTTTGAGAGCAAATGAGCGTGCTCAGACGACGAAGACTCACGGGTAGTGTTAGTAAATTGTCAGTTGGTCTTGAAACCGACGGCACGTACAAGGGTCGCCTCTCCCTTCGGGAGGGAACGGGGGACGGTGAGGGTTACTCACAGCGCGTTGTGCCGCCTGGAGGGCTCGAACCCCTCACCTTAATCCTCTCCCCTTGGCCAAGAGGAGAGGCGAAACAAACGCGATGGGACTGACAACCGGCGGACACTACCGATCTCACCATATAGGCCTAAAGTCCTATTGCCAACGGCACCGACGGCACCCTACGGTCACACTGGTGTAAAACCCACTATGAAATTGCTTAACGCTTCTTTGCTTCCGTGCGTGATCGTTATCGGAGCGCTTCTTGCGCAGCCAAATGATGGGAACGCAGCCAAATCCACAACAGGACCCGGCCAGTCGGGCGATCAAGGCTGGCCGCGCGAACAATACAGCAACGGAACCCGGCTCATCATTTATCAACCACAGATCGATGATTGGAAAAACTTCCAGGACTTGAGCTGGCGAATGGCGATTTCGCTTACGCCCAAGAGTGGAAAAACGGTCGTGGGCGTTGTGGAGATGAAGGGGACTACGACGAACATCGACAACGTCGCCAAGGTCGTCACTATCACTAATCCGCAGGTTACAAGCACTTATTTTCCCTCACTCGATAGCGCCACCAAAGAAAAGATGGATCAGTTGTTCAAAACATTTGTTCCGTCAACCTTCTCAATCTCTTTGCATTCTTTGATCGCGTCCACGCCAAAGAAGGAGCCACCGGCCGGCGTGCAGTTGAACAACGACCCGCCGAAGATTTTCGTGGGTTACCGGCCGTCGATCTTGTTGAGCGTGAATGGTGAGCCCGTTCTTTCTGAAGTTCCAAACACGAATTTGAAGTTCGTCGTTAACACCCAGTGGCCACTGTTCTTCGACTCTGGAAATTCCACCTACTATCTCGCTGTTGGACAGCAGTGGCTGGCGAGCAATAGCCTTGAAGGTCAGTGGTCGGCCACGAAGAAGTTGCCGCCGGAGATGTCCAAGGTGCCGCAGGATAAACAGTGGAGCGCGCTCAAAAAGTTTATCCCGCCAACGGCTAAATCGGCAAGGAGTTACGCCGAACGTCTTTTATAGTGACAAGCCTGCCGAGGTAATTCTCTTCGATGGTCAGCCCGTTTACGCGCAAATCCCCGACACGCAGCTTGAATACGCGACGAACACAAACAGCGTCGTGTTCGTCTATACGCCGACGCAGCAATTTTACTATTTGACCGCGGGCCGCTGGTTCAGTGCCAATGATCTGCAGGGACCATGGACTTACGCGACACCAGATCTCCCTCCTGATTTCACCAAGATTCCACTCAACAGTCCTGCGTCTGCGATACTTGCTACGGTTCCGGGGAGCGAGGAAGCGAAAGACGCGGTTTTGCTGGCGCAAGTACCGACAACGATAACGGTCAACTCAAAGGAAGCGGCAACCAAGGTTAAGGTCAACTATGCCGGTGATCCAAAGTTTGAGCCAATCAAAGGAATGTCGATGGAGTATGCTACCAACACGCAAGACAAAGTAATCAAGGACGGAGACGTCTATTACCTTTGTCTCCAGGGCGTGTGGTTCATGTCTCCGAATCCACAGGGACCATGGACGACGTGCACGTCGGTTCCGCAGGAGATCTACACGATTCCGCCCAGCTCTCCAGTCTATAACGTTACCTATGTCACACAGACCGCGAATCCCGACGGCACCGTTACGGCGAACTATACAGCGGGATATTTGGGCACGTTCATCCTGGGCGCCGCCGCGGGAGCGATCCTTGCCGATGGGAGTGGCTATTGGTGGCCGCCATACTGTTATGGAGGCTACTACTATCCCTACCCGGGTACATACTGTGGCGCCTATTACGGAGGCTACGGTTACCATTATCCAGCCCCTTACTATGACTCCGCCACGGGAGCTTATGGCTGGAAACAGACAGCCTATGGCCCTTACGGATCGGCAACAAGAGGGGCCGGCTACAATCCTTACACCGGCACTTATGCCCGAGGCGCTTCGGTGTCGACGCCTTATGGGAGCAGAAGCGCAGCACAGGCATATAACCCGTACACCGGCACCTATGCTCAGACCAGACAGGGTTCAAGCCCGAATGCTCAGTGGGGCAGCTCCTATGTGTCGCGGGGAAACAAGAGCGCCACCATGGGCCATTACTCGACCGCGAACGGTACCGTAGCCGGGATTTCAGGGTCGCAAGGTGGCAAAGCCGCCGGCGCAAGCACTGCATGGGGGAACACTGCGGTTGGTAAAACCGCGAGTGGTAATATGTACGCCGGGCACGATGGCAATGTGTACAAGAATACGGGTAATGGCTGGCAAAAGTACGATAATGGAAGCTGGAACTCCGTAAATAAGCCTCAGCCTAACTGGCAAGGGGCAGAAAATGGCCAGCAACGGACAGCGAGCGAGAGTTATCAGCAGCGGTCGTCAGCAGCGAGTAGCGAGGATCGAGCAGCCAGCGGGGGCGGCGCCGACCGTTCAGGGGGAAGCGGTTTCGATCGGTCCGGCGGTGGAGGCGGCTCTGGTGATTTGGACCGCGAGGCTCAAAACCGGTCGCGTGGTGACTTTTCGAGCCAGCGGTTCCAGGGCTTTCAGGGCGGGGGCTTTGATCGCTTCGGTGGCGGTGGTGGATTTGGCGGCGGCGGCGACCGCTTCGGTGGCGGCGGGGGATTTGGGGGCGGTGGCTTTGGCCGCTTTGGCGGATTCGGCGGTGGAGGATTTCGCGGCGGCGGCGGCGGATTCAGGGGCCGACGATGAAAATTAATGTCTTGAACTCAGTGCCAGATTTTTTGTAGTACTAAGAACACAACCAACCAACTCGAAAGAAAACATATGAAAAAACTATTAACACTAACAGGTATCGCCGGTATCGGTGCAGTCCTGGCGCTATTGGCAGCGTGTGAAACCACGGGCACAAGTCAGGCTGTCGTCCAGAAAGAGTCCTTGCTCGCGCAGTCGGGTTTTAAGGTCAAAACGGTGACCACGCCCAAGCAGCAACAACAAGTCAGTAAACTTCCGCCAAACGTAGTTTCAGCGGTGAAATACCAGGGGAAGTTGTACTACGTGTTTCCCACTGCGACAAAGGACCGGATCTACGTGGGCAAACAAGCCCAATATAATGCCTACAAACAGGCTTTAAAGGCTAAGATAATCAGCCAACAGCCGCAGCCGGCCAGCAGCCAGCAGGCGAGCGCGTTCGCTCAGCAACAGCAACAGATGTTGCAAGGCAGCCCGGTGTGGACTGGCGAAACCGCCGGGCCACGTCACATCCAAGTTCAGGTGTTCGATGGATTCGGTTCAATAGACCCGATGCAGGGTGACTGATTCAGTTAAGAATTTGGTCGGGTTTCGGTCCGATAGGCACCGAGGCTTAGTAACAGTAACAACAGACAAGGTAAGCAGCAGGCAGTTTGATGCCTGCCTGCCTCGTTAATCCAGAACCACGGAAAAGATAAGGAAGACGGTATGAGGCGGATTGAACTTCTATCAGGGGTCACCGTTCTCGCATTGGGATTTCTCTCAGCAGTTCCGGCCAATTGCGCGACCGAACCTTTGCAGGTCGATGCAAACGGCGACGCGGCTGCCGAACCTTTCGCTCCTGACGTTGGCACTTCGATCAACTTGCCGCCCTTTCGCACGAATCAGAATTTGACGTTGGCGGTCGAATCCCCTGATGAGGCTGCTCAGGCCGATCAGCTGGCCAAGCAACTCAACAATCCGATTGCCTCGCTTATCAGCGTGCCTTTTCAGGCAAACGAGGACTGGGGGTTTGGCCCCACCGGCAATGGCTACAAGTTCACGCTTAACATTCAGCCGGTTATTCCAATCTCAATCAGCAAGGATTGGAACGTGATTGTGCGGACCATCGTACCAATTGTTTCCCAGCACGATCTTTTCTACTTCGCGAATCTGCCGAAGCATTCGCCGTTGCAGTCGCAAAATCGTTCGCAGGATGGCCTTAGCGACACCCTTCAGAGCTTTTTTTTCTCGCCTAAGAAGCCGGGTCCATTCGGACTGATCTGGGGTCTCGGCCCCGCGTTTCTCTATCCGACTGGAACAGATCCGTTGCTTGGCACAGGCACATTCTCAATCGGACCCACTTTTGTTGGGTTAAAGCAGGAAGGCCCGTGGACCGTAGGCGTGTTGATGAACCAGCTTTGGTCGGTTGTAATTGAAAAACACCGCAGCAGTTACAGCGCGATGTTTGTCCAACCATTCATTAATTACACGACAGGCACCCATACGACCTTTGGCATCGATACGGAGACGACGGCAGACTGGAACGCTTCCTCCGACAACGGCAAATGGACCGTTCCCGTCATCTTTCAGATCAGCCAGATTCTGAAGATCGGGAAGCAGCCAATTAGCATCCAGATCGACGGTAAATATTATGCCGACACTCCACGCTACGGACCCACTTGGGGTGTGCGTTTTAACTTCGTACTCCTTTTCCCAACAGGCAGGCACCCCGAACCTGTTGAGAAGAACTGGCTGGTAAAGTAACCATTGGCCCTGCTCGACAGCAGACGAACCAGTATTCGTTAGGTCAAAATGATGACCACAGTTGAGACATCTCCGACTTAACGAAATTGTGACTGAAACGAACAAAACTGCGCGGGCGATAGAACCACGGGAACCGGCGGCCCACCGATCGGGACGGCGTCGCTTCTCCGCCGTGCAGTTACTGATTGTTCTCGCCTTCTTCTTCATCTTTGCGCCTTTTGTCGAAGAAATCGAAGGTGGTCATCTTATTCTGTCGTTCTTGTTTTCGCTGGTCCTGCTTGCTGCAATCCTTGCCGTCGCAGATCGCAAACGCGACCTGGTCATCGCAATCGTGCTCGCCATTCCAGCGATCGCCGGCAGGTGGATAAATCATTTCCGGCCGGACCTGGTTCACCCTGCGGTCTTCCTCGTTGCCGGGCTCATCCTGATCTTTTTTGTCGTCGGAAATCTGCTGCGCTTCGTTCTTCGCGCGCCCTCGGTGACCACCGAAGTGCTTTGTGCGAGCATTTCGGCCTATCTGATGCTCGGTTTGATGTGGACGATGGCGTACTGGCTCGTGGACCAATTGACGCCTGGAGGAGCGTTCTCTTTCAACACAAACGCGGGAACACAATCCATGAACGGGTTCACTGGCTTCTACTTTAGCTTTGTCACCCTAAGCACAGTCGGCTACGGTGACATCACTCCGGTTTCCAGAATTGCGCGCTGGCTTGCGGCGATGGAGGCGATGACCGGTTTACTTTATGTGGCGGTCCTGATCGCCCGCCTGGTTTCACTTTATTCGGCTCCGAAATCTAATGATTCCTGAAAATCAGGATTCGGGAAACGAATCCGGTTTCCCATCTGAGCGGTTAACTATTCCGGGGCATGTCTGTCTCGATTTAACTGCTGTAGATCCGGACTTCTCGGCGCGGTAATCGGCTTGGGAATTGCCACTTTGCCGCCTGCCAGCGGGAATTCGATGCGAAAAAGGGCTCCCAACATTGCGATGGAGTTGTCGCTCCACAATCCTCCATGACCCCAAATAATATCCTTTGGCACGCGCACGATCCAATAAGGTATGCGGGCGTTGCCGGTATATTCAAATTTCCACTTCCGCCAGAGTTCCTTTCCCGTCGGTGGATGGACATCACCGGGAGTGTAGTCGCCGTTGGGACAGAAGTTTTTTTCGTGACCGTCGTTACGCTCGCTTGTGTAAAATGTATAATCTGGGCGGTTCTGTTTGATATTGGCTTCGAATGCCCTGTTCTCACTTGCCCTTAGACCCGGCGGCGGCGTCGTTTCGCCTAGTGGTTCCACGTGGTAATTGACCAAATATTTTTCGTTGCCGGGCGTGTGTGTATAAAATTCGTTTTCCGAGACTTTTTCGCCGTGGTGCCCGGGCACCGGCACTTTTTGCCAATGAAAGTGAAGATTGGCCACATCGACGACTCCTTGCCCGATGGGAAAGATTTGTCCAGTTGCCGAATCGTTCTCGGATTGCAACAAGACCAGGGCGGGACGGTTTTCGGGCACTGCGGTGGTTTCTTCGCCCAGATTGCCCCGGCTGACGTAGGCGCGCTTCTGTGGATCGTATTTGTAAAGATAATCGAACTCCGACATCAGCTGTCTGGTAGTGACGGAAGTATCGGCCGAGTTAAAGGCCACGGCCATGTCCCACGGGCTGGAGTTGCGCCCGCCTTCGCCGTTGGCGCCGAGAATGGAATGAGAAATCGTGTTCCCAAGTACCAAAGCGCCAAACGAATGCCCGAGCAGGACCGTATGATGATACTCTTTGCCAGGTTCGCGGGCGGCGACCCCGAGTTCTTCAATGGTCGCCAGGCAGCTGTTCGCCGCGGCGATCCCTCCGCCGGTGGACTTGCGGCTCCAGAACGTGAGAAGATTCAGTCCCGGAAAAGTCAGGTCCTTGCCCCGCCACGCGATATAAACGCCGATGACATCGATCTTTCGCCCCGTGAATTCGGGGAAACTGGATACCGTATCCAGGAAATGCTCGAAACGGCAAACGTCACCTGAAACGGCGTTGTTTTGCCACCCGTGAATGTAAACGAAAAGCAGTGGACGTTGCGCTTTATGGACGACTTCGAGAGCCTCTTTTCGTTGGGAACTGTCCAGGGGAGAGCCCTGATCTCCAAATTCCACGAAGGCCATTTTGTAACGCCCATCGGCGGGCCCGCGGACTGAGTTGAGCGGTTCTGCGGCAGTGTTGGCATGGTACGGTCCATAGGACGCGCACGAAACCAACAGCATCGCGAAAACAAGCCTAACGAAGGTTTTCATTGAAGTTTTTTTAGAAGCGGCACGGAGGCATCTTATGAAGACTGCTCCCGGGACCCAAGCGCAAATTTTAGGCGTCGAGATTCGGGGCGCCAATTGGACCTTAGTCCTATGGGTTTCGATTGCGAGATTCTGTATTGCGCGGGCGTTACCAGTATTGGGTATTTGGCTATCCAACGGGTAATCCGATGGACACGGTCCCGGTTCAGGCGCCGTATCACTCGATCATCGGAAATCGCGGCCTGTCCGGACCGCTGGCTGAGAGTAGTGACGGCATCGTGCCGTATTGGAGTTCGCATATGAATCGTGCGCAATCCGAGGTGATTGTTCCCGGTCCGCACGGCTTGGTGAACTATCCGCAAACGATCGCTGAGCTTAAACGCATCCTGCGTTTACATCTCAAAACCAACAATCGACCAACACCCGGCAAGTTAACTGCGACAAATTGATGTCAACAATCAAGCCCGTAGGCCTAAAGTCCAATTGCTCAGGCAGCACGATGATGAGAGAGTTTCCCGATCACAATGCCAGCCTCTTCAAGTGAATTCGTAGGCGTCGAGCGCCCCTCGACTAATTCCAAGATCTTTGCCCACACTCGCTGGGACGCGCTCCCGGTTGCCGCCGCCATTCTGCATTGCGTTTACTTTTTCGGGATGTTTTATCTTTTTCCGCGCGTGCCGCTCTGGGTGATGCTCATTCTGGGTTTTATCTATTCCATCAGCATCTCTTGGAACATCAACAGCGTTTCCCACAATTTCATTCACAATCCGTATTTCCGTTCGCCGCTGCTCAATCGTCTTTTCAGCATCCTGGAATCAATCACCGTCGGCTTCGGCCAAATTTTTTACGAATGCATTCACATGCAGCATCACAAGGGTAACGCCGATCGCCCCGACGAGCATGGTGACACCATCGATTGGATTTCGATTTACAAGCACGGCCACCACGGTGAAGCCGAGGGTCCATTCAAATACACGTTCTTGAGTTTCTTTCGTGAAGATCCCAAGACCGTCTTTAAGGAGTTGAAACGGAAGAATCCGCGCGAGGCGTTTTGGGGCGTAACCGAGCTCGCACTGTTTGTCAGCACATTTGTTATCCTCGGTATCCTTAACTGGCGTTACATCTGTTTTCTTTTGCCATTCTGGTATTTCGGCCACTGCCTCTCTTATTTGAACGGTTACTATCGGCATTATGGCGGCAATCCGGACGAGCCGATTGCGTGGGGCGTGAGTACCTATTGCAAGCTCTATAACTGGACTTGGTTCTACAACGGCTACCACGCAGAACATCATTTCCGGCCAAAGGTGCATTGGACACGAATGCAGGTCCTGCGCGATCAGATTTTGGACCGGCAACGCGCGGCTGGTGTGCGCGTAATCAATGTGCCGCACGCGCTCGGCTTTCTCGACGCTGACCTGTCATCCGATGATCGACCACGAGAACACAACCGAATCGAGTTCGAACCTGCTTCCCCGCGTTCTTGATCGCATCGCTGCCTTTGGCAAATAACGAATTCGTTCGTTGCCCCAACACCACTCCAATACTAACTAGGAGAAAACTATGACTAAGAAAACATTCATTGTAACTGCGATTGCCAGCTGCGCTTTCATCGCGACCTCATTCGCCGCTACAGTCCCTGCCGGCACAACCCTGGTTGTGCGAACACTCAATACCATCCAGTCAACCGACCGAGTTGGCAGAACGTTTCACCGCACAACTTGATCAGGATGTCGCGGTGAATGGAAAAGTCGTGCTCCGAGCCGGGACAAAATTCGACGGCAGGATCGAGTCGTCGCAGGCGAATCCGTTCCGCTCGGGTCCGCTGGTTCTGAACCTGACCGATGTCTCAATTAACGGACGCACAATCCCGATTAAAACAGTCAGCGGGTTTCAAGTGCAAAACCTGGCCATGCACGCGGGCGCTCGGGCTCGCGGCATAACGGTTGGTCCTTTTGTAGCTCCACACGGGCTAAGGACTGGAGTTCCGCCTCGCGCAACCAGTAAAGCTTTAAAGGCCGATGCGTGTTCACGGGGCCCAGTCGACAACCAGGCACAAGATGCGATTGCGGCACGAAGCTACTTCTGAGCGCAGTGATCGCACAACAATCCGTTTACCAGTAGCGATAATACCCTGCGCGACGCCCATTGACGCCGACAACCCAGCCCCGGTGCCGATAGTAGTGGCTGTGATAGTGATATCGGTAGTAATGCCCTCGGTAACAATATCGGTAGTACCGTCCATGGTAACGATAAGCCGAAGCTGGCGCCGGAATAAAACAGGCAACCCCGAGCACCACGGCAAACAGTAGCGGAAGAAGATTTTTCATAAGTTTCCTGACTATTAAACGCGATGACTGCTTTGTCGTCGCGAAATATTTTGCGCCTCCGTTGAGATGAGCCATTGTCAGACACTTTTAGAGAGTAGGGAAACTGAAAGGCCAATCCAGTCACAATGAAATCAGAAATCGTAATTAAGAATCCGCCAGTGATATCAGTGCTGGCCGCTGCGGCGAGCTTGCTGTCGTCGCCGCTGATGGCGCAACAGATTAATCGGACCGTGCTGCCTGTTCCCGATCCTCAGCCGCCAACAATCACGGAACTTGACGCCCGTAAGGCCAAACCGCCGCCGCGGTTCGAGGTGAAGGCGCCGAAAGGCGCGCCCAATGTGGTGATCATCCTTCTCGACAACTTTGGCTTCGGCGACCCATCGACCTTCGGCGGGCCGATCCAGATGCCGACACTGGACCGCCTCGCGCAGACTGGTCTCCGCTACAACAATCTCAAGCTCCCTCCGTTGTGTTCGCCCTCCCGCATCGCGCTGATTACCGGCCGCAATAGCCACAGCTGCAACTTCGGCACGATCGGGGAAATTGCCACGGCCTTCCCAGGGAACACCGGGATGCGTCCCAGCAGTATCACGATGTTGCCTGAAATCTTGCGGCTCAACGGCTATAACACCGCCATGTTCGGCAAGTGCCACGAGCTAGGACCTTGGGAACTCAGCCCTGTCGGACCGTTCGACCGCTGGCCGGTGCATAGCGGGTTTGAGAGGTTCTACGGCTTCATGTCCGGCGAGGCTGACCTGTTTCATCCGGTCATGTACGACAACCTGACGAGGGTGGACCTCCCCCGCGACCCCAATTACTACGCCAGCACCGACTTGACCGACAAGGCCATCCTCTGGTTGCGTTCCCAGCGGTCGTTAGCCCCTGACAAGCCATTCTTCGTTTACTATTCCGCGATTGGCACCCACGGTCCATTCCAGGTGCCGGACAGCTGGCGCGATAGGTATAAAGGCAAGTTCGATAAGGGCTGGGACCAGGTGCGGAAGGAAACGCTCGAACGCCAGATCAAGCTAGGCGTCGTGCCTCCAGGCACCGAGTTAGCGCCTAAGCCAGCGGGAATTCAGGAATGGGACCAGTTAACGGCCGACGAGAAGAAGGTCTTTGCCCGATACATGGAAATCTATGCAGCCTTTGCCGAAATCACGGACTACGAAATCGGGCGGTTCCTGCAGGAGATCGAGAACCTCGGCGCAATGGATAACACGCTGATCTTCTACGTCACGGGCGATAACGGTTCGGTTTTCCAGGGCGGCCCCAACGGCGCCTTTAATGAAATGTCTGTGTTCAACGCGCTGCCAGAGCCCTTGGACATTGCGCTGAAACACTTGGATGAATTCGGCGGGCCCAAATCGCATATTCTGTATCCCAATGGCTGGGCATTCGCCGGTGCAACGCCCTTTGGTTGGGGCCATCAAGTGGCCTCCTACGGCGGCATTTGCCAATCTATGGTGGTCAATTGGCCCAAAGGCATCAAAGAGAAAGGCGGCCTGCGCACGCAGTGGCATCATATTATCGACATTGCCCCGACGGTGTTGGAGGCGGCTGGTCTGCCCGAGCCTGGGGTCGTCCATGGCGTCCCGCAGCAACCCATCCAAGGTGTAAGCATGCTCTACACCTTTAATGATGCTAAGGCGCCGTCGCGCCGCCACACCCAATACTTCGAGATGGCAGGTAATCGCGGCATCTATCAGGATGGCTGGTTCGCCACCACGGTGCACCGGCCGCCATGGGAGGCCAAGCCGCGGGCTACGTTCGACAAAGACAAGTGGGAGCTTTATAACGTAGAGAAAGATTTCAGTTGCGCGCATGACCTTGCCGCGACGTACCCCGACAAGCTGGAGAAGCTAAAGGGAGTCTTCCTGGAGGAAGCGGTCAAATACCACGTGTTGCCGCTTGACGACCGCGCCTTCGAGCGTTTCAACCCCGTCTTGGCTGGCCGTCCGGATCTGATGGGAGGTCGCACCGAGTTGACGGTCTATCCCGGCATGAAGGGATTGGGCGAGAATGCCTTCATCAACGTCAAGAACCGGTCCTTCGTGATCACGGCTGACGTCGAGGTCCCGGAGGCTGGCGCCGAGGGCGTGGTCCTGGCCCAGGGCGGGAAAATGGGAGGCTGGAGCCTCTACGTCAAGGACGGCAAGCCCAAGTTCGCCTACAACTATCTCGCTCGCGAGATTTACACCATAGCCGGGCCCGCTCGCCTGCCGGCGGGGCGGGTGACGCTCCGCTTCGATTTCGCTTACGACGGAGGTAAGCCCGGCGCGGGCGGGATGGGTTTGATCTCGGTCAACGGCGAAAAGGTCGCGCAAGGGCGGATCGAGCACACGCACCCAAACGCGTTTGGTGCGGAAACGACCGACGTGGGCGAGAACCTCTACACGGTTGTGACCGACGACTACAAGGAGGGCGATAACAAGTTCACCGGCAGGATTGACAAGGTGACCGTCAAGCTCGGCGAATCCAACCTCAGCCAGCAGGCCCTGAAGGCTAACGAAGATTTAAGCGTGAAGGAATTGCTGGACGTGGACTACTAATCGTGCCTTTGAGGAAACGGACACAATATGCCGGGTCCGTCGGCTGCGGCTCTGTAACAAGGAAGTAATCTCGATGAATAACAAATTGTAACATAACAACACAATGAACGAATCAAACCTAATCGGTCCGCTAGCTTTTCAATGACTGCTCGAAGTGGATTACATTGGACCTCAATGATAGAACCGCAGGATCCGATAAGCCCCTCCGGGCGCCCATCGCAGACTGTCGGCGATGCCTCGCGCTACCTATTTTTGTTTGCCATGCAAACGATAGGAGCCGCCATTCTTTTTTGGTTTGCGGTGCCGCTCGTCAGGCAAGTTCTTCTAGACCCCGGCAGTCATGTGGCGCACCGGGAAAATTTAGCCTGGTCCTTATCGGCGATCACGTTGATGCAGGCGGGTTATTGGATACGCCATCGACTTCGGCCGCCGCTACCGCAAGTGCGTAACGCACTCATTGGCCACATTGTTCTATTTGTTGCACGCATGTCCTTCGTACTGGCTACCTCTGTTTTTGGCTTTGTCTTTATTGTGCGAAGGCCTGAATTTCAGCTACCCAGTTCGCGCTATTTCGTTCTCGTTATTGCGTTGTTTGCCGTGTTCTGTTACACGCAGGAACTCGACCACTTGGGAAGAGCATTGATCGGACGGAACCGGACACGAAATAGAAGTTGAGCGTGAGATGAGCCATCGTCAGACATTTTGAGAGAGTAAGCGAAACTGAAAGGACCAATCCAAACACAATGAAATCAGAAATCGTAATTAAGAATTCGCCATTGATACATTTGCTGGTCGCCGCGTGGAGCTTGCTGCCGTTGCCGCTGATGGCGCAACAGATTAATCGCACCGTGCTCCCGGTGCCCGAGCCCAGGCCGCCAACTATCACGGAGCTTGACGCACGCAACGTCAAACCGCCGCCACGATTTGAGGTGAAAGCGCCGAAAGGAGCGCCAAACGTGGTCGTAGTTTTACTGGATGATATCGGTTTCGGACAATCGAGCGCCTTTGGTGGCCCGTGCAAGATGCCGACGCTCGATAAGCTGGCGGCGGACGGCCTGCGCTATAACGGCTTTCATACGACTGCGCTTTGTTCGCCGACACGCACCGCGTTGCTGACCGGCCGCAATCATCACGTGAACAACGCGGGCGCGATCATGGAACTGGCCACCGCATTTCCAGGCAATACCGGTATCCGCCCACAAAGTGTTGCACCGCTTGCAGAGATGTTGCGATTAAATGGATATAGCACCGCAGCATTCGGCAAGTATCACGAAACGCCGCCATGGGAGGTGTCGGTTTCCGGACCGCTTGACCGTTGGCCGACTCATTCTGGCTTCGATAAGTTTTACGGCTTCATCGGTGGCGAGACGAATCAGTGGGCTCCGGCCATTTTCGATGGAACCATCCGGGTGGAGCCGCCGCACGAACCCGGTTATCATTTTACTGTCGATATGACTAACCAGGCGATCGCCTGGATGCAGGCGCAGCACTCGTTAACTCCTGACAAGCCTTTCTTTGTCTACTTCGCCACCGGCGCGCTGCATGCTCCGCATCACGTCCCCAAGGAATATATTGACCGCTACAAAGGCAAATTCGATGAGGGCTGGGATGCCCTCCGCGACGAGACGTTCGCGCGGCAGAAACAAATGGGCGTCATCCCGCCGAGCGCGGAGTTAACCAAGCGACCAAAAGAAATTCCGTCCTGGGACTCCCAGACGCCGGACCAGAAAAAACTTGAAGCGCGGCAAATGGAGACCTTCGCTGGTTTCGCCGAGCACACTGACGAACAAGTAGGACGTCTAGTCGATGCCCTGCAGGAAATGGGCGTGCTGGATAACACGTTGTTCATTTACATCGTCGGCGACAACGGAGCGAGCGCGGAGGGCGGACCGGAAGGCGCTTACAATGAGATGATGGCTCTGAACGGCATCATCAACACTGCCGAGATCAACATGCCGCATTTGGATAATTGGGGAGACCCAACGACGTTCCCACATTACGCTATCGGATGGGCATGGGCTGGCGATACGCCATTCCAGTGGACCAAGCAGATCGCTTCGCATTATGGTGGCACTACTAACGGAGTCGTGATCCACTGGCCGGCGCGCATTAAATCCAAGGGAGAAGTCCGCTCCCAGTTCACTCATGTCACTGATATTGCGCCTACTGTATTGGAGGCAGTCGGCTTGCCGTTTCCCAAGAGCGTCAACGGAACGACACAGAGGCCTTTCGACGGAACATCAATGGTTTACACGTTCGACAATCCCAAGGCCAGGGAGACGCACACCACTCAATACTTCGAAATGTTTGGTAATCGCGGCATCTATCACGATGGCTGGGTGGCATGTACTCGTCATTCCATCCCTTGGCTGATGGTGCCGCTTCCGCCGCTGTCCAAGGATACCTGGGAACTTTATCATGTAGCCGAGGATTTCAGCGAGGCCCACGATCTCGCCACGCAAAATCCCGCAAAACTGAAAGAACTTCAGGATCTGTTCACAAAGGAGGCGATCAAGAACCATGTGCTGCCCATCGATGACCGCAGATCAGAGCGCTTTGATGCGGCCATTGCCGGGCGACCCGACCTGATGGGCGATCGGACCTCGCTGACAGTCTATCCGGGAATGACCGGCATGACCGAAAACGCCTTTATCAACGTGAAGAACCGCTCCTACACCATCACAGCGCCGGTCGAATTGAAGGACGCAAATACAAATGGTGTGATCATTGCTCAAGCCGGCGCGTTTGGTGGATGGGTGCTCTACATGAAGGATGGAAAAGTCCATCACGAGTACAATTACTTTGGAGTGGAACGGACCAATATCGGCGGGCAGACGGCTCTTTCGCCGGGGAAACATGAAATCAAATATGAGTTCATAGTCGATGCGCCAAAACCTGGCTCAGGCGGTAAGTGCGCTCTATACGTCGATGGCCAACAAGTCGCGACAGGACGGATTCCGAAAACCCAGCCTTATGCCTTCTCGGCAGATGAAGGCACCGACGTAGGCATGGACAACGAAACGATGGTATCCAACGATTACAAGGCGGGAGAAAACAAGTTCACTGGAAAAATCTTCAAGGTGACCATCGACACCAAGCCTTCAAATCTGAGCGCGGCTGACAAGAAAACTGTGGAAGCCGCAGAAGATATCGCAGCAACGATCGAAGACTGAAATGAGCCGGATCATTTTTACTCTTGCAGTTGTCAGTTTCAGCTCGGCTCTGGCACAATGGCTCCACGCGCAGGAGGGTAGTTCCGCATTCGCGCCGACACTGTCTAACAAAACGAAGGCGCCAGGCAAGGCGCCGGAAGGTATGGTCTGGATTCCCGGCGGCGAGTTTTCCATGGGTGCGGCCGTCAATGGCGAAGGAAGTCATGAAATGCCGATGGCCTCGAATGACTCGCAGCCAGTGCATCGCGTTTACGTTGACGGCTTCTGGATGGACGCGACCCCGGTGACGAACGCGCAGTTTGAGAAATTCGTCAGGGCTACGGGTTACGTTACAATTGCTGAACGCACGCCAACAAAAGAAGAGTTCCCAACTGCGCCCGAGGAGAATCTGGTAGCGGGCTCAGTCGTATTTGCGCCGACGGACCACGAAGTTCCGCTCAACGATCATTATCAATGGTGGAGCTACGTGAAAGGCGCGAACTGGCGTCATCCGTTTGGGCCGCAGACTGACATCAAAGGCAGGGAAAACTATCCCGTGGTGCAGATCGCGTACCCCGACGCGGAGGCTTACGCCAAATGGGCGGGCAAACGTCTGCCAACCGAAGCGGAGTTCGAATTTGCGGCGCGCGGCGGTCTCTCAGGAAAGACATATGTATGGGGCGATGAATTTCGTCCCGGCGGAAAATGGATGGCCAACACGTGGCAGGGAAAATTTCCAGTGAAAGATGGAGGCGAAGATGGTTACGCCGGCATCGCTCCGGTGAAATCCTTTCCCCCGAATGGCTACAGGCTTTACGACATGGCCGGCAACGTTTGGGAATGGTGCAGCGACTGGTATCGCCCCGATTACTACGAGATGCTCGCCGGCAAAGGCGGCGTGACGCGCAATCCGCAAGGACCCGATTCTCCGTTTGATCCTGCCGAGCCTAACGAGAAGAAGCGCGTCCATCGTGGCGGCTCGTTTCTTTGCAATGAGCAATATTGTTCCCGCTACATCGTCGGCACGCGCGGCAAAGGCGAACTTAACACGGGCACGAATCATCTCGGTTTTCGTTGCGTGAAATCTGTCGCGACGATGACATCAAAATAAGCAACAAGGAAAGCATGAATCAGGGATTCAACTTTGCGAGCAAGACCATTCTCGTCACCGGCGGGAGCAGCGGCATTGGCCGCGCGGCAGCGATCCTGTTTGCGCGGCACGGCGCGAAGGTGGTGATCGGCGATATCGATCTGGCGGGCGAAAGAACGGTCGAGGCGATCGAAGGCGAAAAGGGCGAGGCGATCTTTGTTCGGACCGATGTGCGCGATTGCGAGCAGGTTCAGAATCTCGTCGCGACTGCGGTGAAAACGTATGGCGGTTTACATTGCGCATTCAACAATGCCGGTGTGCTACCGCCGATGTCGATGTTGGCTGACAGCGAGGAATCAACGTTCGATCAAACGTTCGCCGTCGATGTGAAGGGCGTGTTTCTCACAATGAAATATGAAATTCAACAGATGCTGAAGACCGGCGGCGGCGTGATCGTCAACAACGCTTCGATAGCAGGTCTGATTGCGGAACGTGGCATCAGCACCTACGTGGCGGCAAAGCATGCGGTCATCGGTTTGTCGAAAGCAGCCGCGATCGAGTACGCCAGTCAGGGGATTCGGATCAACGCGATTGCACCGGGATTGGTGGCAACGCCTATGACCAAGCATTGGTTCGACGATCCGGAAATGCGCAACTTCTTCCTGGCGAACTCGCCGATTGGTCGTTTCGCGCAACCGGAGGAGATCGCGAACATGGTGCTATTTCTCTGTTCCGACCTCGCGTCCTTCGCAGCCGGCCAAACTTTCGCCGTAGATGGCGGTTATACCGCGCGATGAATAAGACTTAAGTCCAACATACAGTGGACATGTATCTGGCTTAGAATAGCTGTTTGATTTCTGATTTCCGGGGCTTATGAGCAGTAATGACCACGACGAGCAGCTCAATCTGCTGCAGACAATCACGTTGGAAGTAGCAGCCGCCACCGATTTTTCGTCGGCGTTGGAAATTGTGCTGCGGCGCGTCTGCGAAAAAACCGGCTGGGAACTTGGGCAGGCGTGGGTGCCCAGTCAGGATAAGACACTACTGTTTTCTGGACCGGTCTGGTTTTGCGGTCCGGTTGACGATCTGGAGCATTTTCGAACGACGTCGGCGAACTCACGTTTTGAAATGGGTGTTGGACTTCCGGGTCGCGTTTGGAAGTCGAAAAAACCCGCCTGGATTGAGGACGTTACGAACGATCCGAATTTTCCGCGGACAGCGGCGGCCAAATCGGTCGGATTAAAAACTGCCGTCGGTCTTCCCATTCTCTCCGGGGACGAAGTCATTGCCGTGATTGAATTTTTCCTGCGCGAATGGCGAAGCGAAGATGAAGGGTTAGTTAACGTAATCGCGGCTGTCGCGGCGCAACTGGATCTGGCCATGGAGCGAACACGCGCCGCAGAAGAGCTCTCCCGCACCAACGAAATCCTCCACTCCATTTTGTCGGACATGGGCGATGCTGTGATCGTTGCCGACAAGAAAGAAAATTTTCTCGTCTTCAACCCGGCAGCGGAGCGTATGTTCGGAACCGGGGCAACCAGGACAAACGCTAGCGAATGGTCGCATCGCTACGGTCTTTACCTGCCGGACAAGGTCACCCCATTTCCGCATGAGCAACTGCCGCTGATCCGGTCGATTCACGGAGAGGAGGTGAACAACGTGGAGATGTTTGTGCGCCATGAAAAAGCGCCGCATGGGATCTGGACGCGGGTCACTGGTCGCCCCCTACGGGATTCTAACGGCGAGTTGTTAGGCGGTGTCATCGTTTGCCGCGACATCACCCAAATTAAAGAGGAAGAATTTTTTCGCGCTGGACAAAGCCGCGTGCTGGAAATGATTGCGGCCGACGCCCCGCTGGCGGAGGTGCTTACCAGTCTTGTTCTTCTCATGGAAGGGCAGGCAGAAGGACTACGTTGTTCCATTCTGCTTTTGAATCGCGATGGAAAACATGTCCGCCACGGCGCTGCGCCGAATCTTCCAGAAGCTTACGTCAAGGCAGTGGACGGCTCACCGATTGGACCGCGAAATGGTTCCTGTGGCACGGCCATGTACACGCGGAGGCCAGTCGTAGTAACCGATGTGATGATAGATCCGCTCTGGGCTGATTATCGTGAGCTTGCGCACATTTGCGGATTGCGTGCCTGCTGGTCAACTCCGATCCTTTCGTGGCAAGGCGATGTCTTGGGTTCGTTCGCCATGTATCGTCAGGAAACGCGCGGCCCGCAGCCGGAGGAGACGCGCCTGACTGAAATTGCTACGCATATTGCCGGGATTGCCATCGATCGCCAGCGGCAACAGGAGATTTTGCGCGAACGCGATGCTCGCATAAACCTTGCGGCGGAGTCGGCTGATCTTGCCTTCTGGGTTTTATATCCCGAACAGGGCAACGCCTGGATGAGTGATAAGGGACGCAGGATTTACGGCTTTGACTCCAACCTGCCATTGACCTGTGAGCTGATCCTTTCACGAGTTCATCCCGAGGAACGCGCAGCAGTTAAAGCGGAGTACGACCGCGGTTGCGCCTTGCAGGGGACGTTCGAGAGCGAGCACCGTCTTCTCTTGCCCTACGGCAAAACGCGCTGGGTAATTATGCGAGGGCGCTGCTTACAGGATGAACATGGAAATCTTTTGGAAATAATCGGGGTGACACTTGATGTTAGCGCGCAAAAGCAGGCTGCTCTTCAGGTGCAGGTTCAACGCGAAGAGATGGCGCATCGAAACCGTGTCGCCTTGATGGGCGAGATGACCGCGTCGTTCGCGCACGAATTAAATCAACCGCTTACTGCTATTGCGAACAATGCTTCGGCTGCGCGTCGTTTTCTCCAGCATGGAAACATCGACCTGACGCTTCTCCAACAGTTGCTGCAGGACATGGTGGCGGATAGCCACCGCGCAGGAGAAGTGATGCGCGGAATCCGAAGTTTGGTGCGCAAGGAGACGAGTGAGCACGCTGTGTTGAACCTCAATTCTGTTATCACCGACACCGTCCGTCTTGTTAGTTCGGATATTCTCAATCGAGAAAGCGTCGTCACGACGGAGCTCGACCCGCACCTTCCTCAAGTGCAAGCCGCTCTCGTTCAGATCCAGCAGGTATTGCTTAACCTCATCGTTAACGCGCTGGACGCGGTCGAACAGCTGCCGGTCGCCGAACGCCGCATTATTATTAGTACTCGTTCTGATAAAGAAGATGTGGCCGAAGTAATGGTGCGCGATTTTGGAATCGGCCTGCCGAAGGACCGGCCGGAGAAGGTTTTCGACCACTTCTTTTCTACGAAACAAAAAGGAATGGGCATGGGTCTGCCCATCGTTCGATCGATTATCGAGGCGCATGGGGGGACGATCACTGCAGAGAACGCGCCCGACCGCGGGGCGCGGATGGTTGTTCGACTGCCTGCGGCACGCGGACAAGCTCAAAAAAGTAGGGCAGCCGCATGAACGACGCGAGTGACACGGAAGCAAAGGAGGTTTGTCTTGTGGACGACGACCCGTCCGTCCTTAAATCGATGCACTACCTGCTCGCGTCGGAAGGATTCAAGGTGCGTCCTTTCAATAAAGCGGAAGATTTTCTGGCACACGCCGGCAAAAATCATGTGCCGGTAGTCGTGACTGATATTTGGATGGATCGCGTGACCGGCTTGGAAGTGCTGGCCCGGCTCTGCGCAATTTCACCAAAGACGAAAGTGATTGTCATCACGGCGCGCGAAGATCTGGCCGCGCGGGCCACTGCGATGGCCATCGGACCGGTTGCGTTCTTCATGAAGCCTTTCGACGACGAAAAATTCATCGCAGCGGTGCGCGATGCGCTGAATCGTGTCTGAGTCCTACTTCTTCCTTCTGACTTCTAACCTGGCGTCGCGTAGGACTTTGGTCTTATAGCCCACTTTCCTTTGGCTGTGCGAATTTGAGGGTGGCGTGTACTCTGTCGCATGCATAACCAGAGGATCTATTACCGAGACGATATGGAATATTGGACCCGAACAGCGATGCTCCACATGACCGAGTTCAAGAAGTGACGAGCGCTAACTAGTCCAAAGATGAATTCCTTAACTATTGGTTTCATTACTGCCGGGTGCATCTTCGGTGGCGTGCTACTGGGCATGTTGCTGCAGAAGGTCTTGCCTGAACATCATCTCGATACTGCCTCAAAGGACACGGTGAAGGTGGGGGCTGGAATGCTCGCCACCCTCACCGCGTTAGTTTTGGGTTTGCTGGTCAGTTCGGCTAAGAGTTCCTTCGATGGCATGAATGCCGGGATTGCGCAGACTGGCGCGAAAATTATTCTGTTGGATCATATCCTCGCCGATTACGGGCCGGAAACGAAGGAGCTCCGCGAGCAGTTGCGAAATACCGTCGCGTCCGTAATTCAGAGAATCTGGCCTGCGAAAACAGGCGGCTCGGGAGGATTGCACGCGATGGAGACGTTAGCCCCCCCGAAAACCCTTCAGGCTATGCTGCGAGAACTCACGCCAAAAGACGACCTGCAAAAATCGCTTCTGGCACAAGCCTCGCAGATTAGCGGCGATGTGTTGCAAACCCGCCTGCTTTTAGTCGAGCAACAACAGAACGACCTGCCATCAATATTTCTCGTGCTGCTCATCTTTTGGCTTACGGGTCTTTTCATTAGCTTTGGACTGTTTGCGCCGCGTAATGGCACGGTTCTCGCGGTGCTGCTCATCTGCGCCTTGTCTGTCTCCTCCGCGATCTTTCTGGTTCTGGAAATGAACCGTCCCCTGGATGGATTCATCAAGGTTTCCAGTGCTCCGCTGCGCAAAGCTGTGGAGCTTATTGGCAAATAATACTATGTGCCGTCAGGCGCGTCGGTTTGTCATGCTAACTGAGCATTCGCGAGTGCGCTCCGCCCACGTGGACGTATGGGACTAAAGTCTTACTAGGCGGATCCCACGAAGGCTGCGAAAAGTTCCTGCGCAAATTCTCCCGTGCCGATGAAACCATCTCCAAGATAACCGCAGACCTGGAAGAAACCAAAAATATGAAACAAATACGAACCTCATTCAACACGATCGGCGTCATCGCTCTATTAGCGTTGACGGCCGGTTGCGCCACAACCAAGCAGCACGCATACGGATTTGCTATCCGCGGCAGGCTTCAAACTGCTCCCTGCTGATACGCCTAAGAAGCAGGAGCTGCTTAAAACACTGACGCCAGGCAAGCTCACTTTGATCACCTGGAAGGGAAAGCAATTCTACGTGCAACCGGACGTTGCTAACAACCAAGCCTACGTGGGAACGCCGAAAGAGTACCAAACCTATCAACAACTCCGGCTGGCCCAGCAGTTGAGCAACGACAACCTGATGGCCGCTCAAATGAACCAGAATGCCATGGTGGGTTGGGGGGGCGCCTGGGGACCCGGTTTCTACGGAGGCTTCTACGGTCGCCGTTGGCGGTAACGACCACTTCCCGACCGGCCAGGCAAGACACCCAACCTCGATCGCATCGCGAAGGTTTTAGAGCCGCAAGATTGCTTAAATTTTCTGAAATCACCAATTAATCCAACGACCCCTCTGCAACCTAAAATACACACGCACATCAATTCGATAAACAAAAAACAATGAAACAAAAAATACTAAAACAATGGGCCGTGGCCCTGTGCGTCGCGTTCATCGTGACGGCAGCGCAGGCACAAGACAAGAAACCCAACATCCTGTTCATCATGGGCGATGACATCGGCATGTGGAACATCGGCGCCTACCATCGCGGGATGATGGCCGGGCGGACACCAAACCTCGATAAGATGGCCAAGGAGGGCATGCTGTTCACCGACTACTACGCCGAGGCCAGTTGCACGGCGGGTCGCGCGAACTTCATCATGGGCGAACTTCCGATTCGGACAGGCATGACCACGGTCGGCCAGGCGGGTGCCAAAATCGGCATCCCGGCGGAAGCCTGCACCATTGCTACCGCGCTCAAAGCTCAAGGGTATGAGACCGGTCAGTTCGGCAAGAACCACCTCGGCGATCTCAATGAGTTTCTGCCCACCGTCCACGGGTTCGACGAATTCTTCGGCTACCTCTATCACCTGGACGCGATGGAAGACCCGGCGCATCCGAACTATCCGCAGGACTTGTTGGACAAAGTCGGTCCGCGCAACATGGTCCACTAGCTGGGCGACTGATAAAGATGACACCACTGTGATGCCGCGCTGGGGCAAGATCGGCAAGCAAAAGATCGAGGACGCCGGCACGCTTTATCCCGAACGGATGAAGACCGTGGATAACGAAATCCGCGACCTCGCCTTGACGTTCATAGAGAAGGCGAAGACTGACAACAAGCCGTTCTTCTGCTGGCTCAACCCGACCCGCATGCACATCGTCACCCATCTTTCGGACAAGTACGAGAAGATGCGCAACTCGGAGAATGGCTGGTCGGAAGAAGAAGCAGGCATGGCCCAGCTCGATGACGACATCGGTCTGGTTATGCAGAAGCTCAAGGACCTGGGCCTGGATGATAACACCATCGTCGTCTTCACCACCGACAACGGCACCGAACTCTTCACCTGGCCCGATGGCGGAACGACGCCGTTCGCGCAGTGCAAAGGGACAGTCCTCGAGGGCGGCTTCCGCGTGCCGTGCATCCTGCGCTGGCCCGGCCACGTCCCGGCTGACTCGGTGCAGAACGGTATCTTCTCCGGGCTTGGATTGGTTCCCCACCTTCCTCGATGCCGCCGGCAACCCGAATATCACCGATCAATTGCTTAAAGGCGTGAAACTCGGCGACCGGACTTACAAGAACCACCTGGACGGCTACGACCAGATGGCTGCCATCACCGGCAAGGGGCCGTCGAACCGTCACGAAATCTTCTACCTCGGCGAAAGCACCGTCGGCGCGGTGCGTATTGACGACTACAAGTATCGTTTCATCGACCAGCCCCAGGGCTGGCTGGGTGAAAAGACCCATCCAGACGTGCCCTACCTGATCAACCTGCGGCTCGATCCGTTCGAGCGCCAGGGCTGGCCCGGCAATGGGACGAAAGACGGGGCGCAGCAATACTTCGATTGGTTCAAGTTCCAATTCTGGCGCTTTGTGTTCGTCCAGCAGGTGGTGGGCAAGGAACTCCAGACCTTCCTCGATTACCCGCCGATGCAGCGGGGCGCGAGTTTCAATCTTGACGCAGTGAAAGCGGAAATGGCGAAAAGGATGCAAGAGGCGGAGGCGGCGAGCAAAGGCACCGGCCAGTAACAGAAATGACCTTCACGGCGGGCGGCTCGCAAGGGCCGCCCGCCTTTTTGCTTTGCGGGCGGGCAACGGTTTTCTAATCTTCCGGCATGGGCACGCTTTACTACGGCGACAACCAAATCCGACTGACAGAAACAAAAACAAAGAAAACGAAAGGTAAGCCATGAAACAGAGACTCATGGCAATGTAACTCCATGACCAAACTATTCGCCACGCTCAAGAAGGAGTTCTTGGAACTGCTCCCGCCGACGATCTACTTTTTCGTCGCACTGCACATTGTCGCGTTTGTTCGCGTGTTGATGCTGGAGAAAACCGGGATCGCGCCATCCTCTTCAATTTCAATCGCCGTCGCCGCCCTCATTCTGGGCAAGGCAGTGTTAATCGCGGACATGCTACCGCTGATCAATCGCTTCCCTAACAAACCGCTGATCTACAACATCGCCTGGAAGACCGTCATCTACTTGTTGCTTTCTGCTGTCATTCACTATCTGGAACGCCTGATCGATTTCTGGCGCGCAGACGGGCGGCTTTGTCGCCGGCAACCAAAAGTTGCTGTCGGAAATCATCTGGCCGCATTTCTGGGCCATCCAGATCATTCTCTTCGTCCTCATCGCCGCGTATTGCATGGTGCACGAACTGGTGCGCGTGATCGGGAGAGAAAAGGCCCTGCGGATATTCTTCGGCCCGATGCCGGCCCCGGAAGTCTAAACTTATCGCAAAATAGATTTAACCACGGATTACGCGGATAACCCGGATTCTGGAATTCAAATTCTCACTTAAGACTCAAAGCTGGAACCACCGCTGATTCCTTCGTCATTCATGACTGCTCACTCTTCTCAGTCCCTCCCCATCCGCGCTATCCGTGTAATCCGCGGTTAAGTCCCCTAACAAATTCATGAAAACGACCACGTCAACCCAGCCAATGAATGACTGAAACTGAGGTCCTAACTGCACTGTGGACAGGAGTCTTTCTCCTGGTCCACCTCGGCGTGATTGCGCGGGTCATTTTGCGGCCGCACCGGGAGCCCGCTTCACGGATTGCCTGGATCGTTGTCATCATTGTTTTCCCCGTGATCGGCATCCTGACTTACATCTTTCTGGGTGAAACCAGTATCGGTCGCCGGCGTGTGAGTCGTATGTGCGCAGTGCTGGCCGCCATGCCTGACCTTACCAAGGCCCCGGGAATGGATTCGCCTAATCTGCAACCGAAAATTCCAGAGACTTACGCCCACCTCTTCCGGCTCGGACACTCGGTGAATGGCTTCGAGCCCGTCGGTGGCAACTGCGCGACCTTGCTGGCAGATTCCAACGCGGCCATCGAGTCCATGGTCGCAGATATTGACGCTGCTCAGGATCATGTCCATCTGACCTTTTACATCTGGTTGCCCGATAACAACGGACTCAAAGTCGTCGGAGCGCTGAAGCGGGCGGCCGCGCGTAAGGTCATCTGCCGGGCGATGGCCGATGGGTTGGGCTCGCGCCTCATGATCGAATCCCCGCATTGGAAAGCCATGCAGGCGGCGGGCGTTCAGGTGGCTACCGCCCTGCCCATCGGCAATCTCCTCTTGCGTCCGTTGCGAGGACGCATCGATTTGCGCAATCACCGCAAGATTCTGGTGATCGATAATCGGATCACCTATTGCGGCAGTCAGAACTGCGCAGACCCCGAGTTCCGGATCAAGGCAAAGTTTGCCCCATGGGTAGATGCGCTCATGCGTTTTGAGGGACCGATTGCGCGGCAGAATCAGTATCTTTTCGCCAGCGACTGGATGGCGCAAATGGATGGCGATCTCACGCCCTTGTTGCGTCAACCGTTGCCGCCCGGCGATCCTGGGCTGACAGCGCAGGTCATTGGCACCGGGCCGACGGTATATAACTCGGCCATGCCCGAAGTCTTCGAAACCCTCATTTACACCGCCCGACGGGAGCTGGTCATCACGACTCCCTATTATGTGCCCGACGAAGGCATGCAGACCGCCCTTTGTGCCAGTGCCCGGCGCGGCGTGAGGACCACTATCATTTTCCCCGCGCGAAACGACTCATG
This sequence comes from uncultured Verrucomicrobiae bacterium, assembly GCA_963725505.1. GTDB lineage: Bacteria > Verrucomicrobiota > Verrucomicrobiia > Chthoniobacterales > UBA10450 > Udaeobacter. The sequence continues at coordinate 129,790 of CAVRYN010000022.1, forward strand.
GATCGTGGGCGCGGCCAGTCGCAGTTACTACAGTGACTTGCTCGCCGCCGGGGTCCGCATTTACGAGTACGAAGGCGGCCTCCTCCATACCAAGTCACTCACATTGGACGGGGAAGTCACGCTGATCGGCTCGGCCAACATGGACCGGCGCAGTTTCGATTTGAATTACGAAAACAACATTCTGTTCTACGATCCAACTTTAACTGCCGAAATGCGCCGCCGTCAGGACGCCTATCTTGCCTGCTCCCATCCCGTCACCGCCGAGACGGTGGCCCAATGGCCGATGACCCGCCGGCTTTGGAACAACACCATTGCGATGCTCGGGCCAATTTTGTAAGAATCGACAGAAGTGTAACAAATGAGCTGGAGAGATTTAACAGGAGCAAACAGAGATAACGGAGATGAGATCTGAAAACTCTGTTGCCTCAGCTACCTCCTGTTCAAATCCGAAAAACCAAAACCATGAAAACCATCCGCAATAAATTTGTCTTGCTGGCGATCGCCTTCGCTGGCCTAACGACCGCTTACGCCCAGGATCCGCTCCCCTCGTGGAACGACGGCGCGGCGAAGCAAGCCATCGTAGACTTTGTCAAAGCCACCACCGAAACCGGCGGCGCGAATTTTGTCGCGCCCGAGGAACGCATCGCCACCTTCGACCAGGACGGCACGCTCTGGGTCGAGCATCCGATGTATTCCCAGGTGATGTATTGCTTTCACCGGGTCGGCGCGCTCGTGAAAGAAAAGCCGGAATTGAAAAACGTTGAGCCGTTCAAGACCGTCATTTCCGGCGACCGCGAGGCCATCGGGAAACTCACAATGCCAGACCTTGAAAAAATTCTCGCCGCCACGCTCACCGGCATGTCCACGGAACAGTTCCAGGCCGAGGTGAAGCAATGGTTTGCCGAGGCCAAAGACCCGCGCTGGCACAAGCCTTACAACGAACTGACCTACCAACCGATGCAGGAGGTGCTGCGCTATCTGCGCGCCAATGGCTACAAGACTTACATCTGCACCGGCGGCGGCCAGGATTTCGTGCGCGTGTATGCCGAGCAGACCTATGGCATCCCGCCGGAACAGGTCGTCGGCACCATGGGCGGCACGAAATATGGCTATGACAAGGACGGCAAACCGTTCCTGACCAAAGAACCCAAGCTGTTGCTCAACGACAACAACGCCGGCAAGCCCGAAGGCATCCACCTGATGATCGGCCGTCGGCCGCACGCGGCCTTCGGCAACTCGCCCGGCGACCAGCAGATGCTCGAATACACCAAGGCCGGCAGCGGTGCGCGGCTCGCCATGCTGGTGCTGCACGACGACGCGCAACGCGAATACGCCTATGGCCCGGCCCAAGGTTTGCCGGACACGAAGGTCGGCAATTTCCCGCAGGCGCTCTACGATAAGGCAAAGAAGGAGGGCTGGATCGTCATCAGCATGAAGAACGACTGGAAACACAGTCTTCGCTTCGACGAATAACGAGTCAAGCTGGCCAGAAAGCATCTCAACCCCAATCAACAAACCAAAGGAAAGAAACCAACATGAAACTAACCTGACCAGATACCTCACGGTCCTGGCTGCGCTCACCATGCGCCCGCTGGCCCTGCTGCTCGGAATCGCTCAGCCGGTGACGGCGGCCGAGCCAAACGCTGTCACCGCCATCGACATCCTCCTGGAGCCGGACGCCACGATGGTGGACCAGGCGACAGCCGTGAATGCCCGCCTGCGCGGGGTATTCCCGAAAGGCTTCGCGCTGGACGCCTCGCACCGTCCGCACGTCACGCTCGTGCAGCGATTCGTCCGCACGGCGGATCTCGATAAGGTGTATGCCGCCGCGGGCAAGGCCATCGCCAACGCCAACGTGACTAGCTTGAAATTGGAAGCGTTCAAATATTACTACATCCCGGACAAGGACCTTGGCCTCTCGGGCATTGTCGTCAAGCCGACGCCCGAATTACTGAAAGTGCAACAGGATGTGATTGACGCCGTGGCTCCGCTCACGGTCAAAACCGGCACGTCGGCGGCGTTCGCCATGAGCGACGATCCGGGTGTCAACCCATTGCTGATAACATACGTCGAGGTCTTTGTTCCGGAACATTCCGGCGCGCATTACGAGCCACACGTCACCACCGGCCTCGCGACCCGGGAATACCTGGACAAAATGCTGGCCGAACCGTTTAAGAACTTCACCTTCTCGCCGGCGGGCGCGGCCGTTTACCAGCTCGGCCCGTTCGGAACGGCGGCGAAGAAACTCAAGGAGTGGGATTTGAAGCCTTGAGGTAACTGAAACGGCGCCGCCGAGTCGCACCAGAAATTTAACAGGAGGTAACCCTCCGCGGCGGGTAAACTGCGGAAACGGAGGCTTCTTGATTTCCATCTCTGTTATCCTCTGTTTGCTCCTGTTCAATGATGGGTTTCATCGGTTTGCGCCGGGAAGGAGCAGCGGTGAACACCGTCTGTCAGTTTGCTCTCGTGGAAGTTGGAAAGCGCCTGATGCGCCAAGTTCTGCAAGCGCCGCGAAAGGATTCTTCCGCGTCCTCAAAGTGCCGTAAGGCGCGCGGTTTCGTTCATGGTAACTGAGCTTTCTTGACGCAGACATCTTTAAACTGATGATGCCGGGATCATGGAGGGTCCGTCCACGTAGGACTAAGGTCCCATAGGCAGATTCACGAGAACCGGCGAACCTCTCAGATTCCCTAGTTACCCCAACCCGACCAACCGTTAACGAGAATAATATGAATAAAAGTAAAAGTGCAAATAGCATCTACCGCGTCACCGAAATCATTGGCACCAGCAAGGAGTCCTGGGAGGATGCCGCGAAAAACGCAGTGGAGACTGCATCAAAGACATTGCGCGACCTGCGCGTCGCGGAAGTGAGCAAACTCGATTTGGTGATCGACGACGGCAAAGTCACCGCTTTTCGCACGCGGGTGAATCTGTCGTTCAAGTACCAGGGCTAGGGCTTGCATTCAGAAAATGGTGGGTGGTATTGCTGCAGGGGATTTTACTGATCATCCTGAGCGTTTACATTGTTCAAAATCCAGTCGAAGTACTGTCCGGCATCTCGCTTTGGTTTGGACTATTAGTGCTTGCCGCCGGGGTGTTAGGGGTTATTGGCTGGCTGGCTGCTGATAAATTAGAAAGAGAATGGATGTCGCGTTTGCCAAAAAAGTAGTGGCGGGCAGAGTTAAAGATAAAATTGAATCCTTGAGGTCAGGGTTTTAATAATTGTCAGGATTTCTGAATCAAGAACAAGTCCCACAGCGCCTCTACAGCCCGCTCCAGCCGCGGTTCGACAGGACCTGGCGTTCGGGTGAGTTCGAGTTGGTGAAGTGACGAAACCAATTGAACACGGAACGGACAGAACCATGAAAACCAAAAAACAGCGGATAACTGCCGCCGTGGCCAAGCGGGTTGGCGGCAAACTCGGCGTCGATTGGGCGAAGGTCGATCTCGACCAGTTCCGCCGTGGTCTGGAAGTGGAGCTCGAGCACGGGGCGCGGGACCCACAAACGAACGTCACCAATAATGACATGGATTTGACGGGCAAGATTGCCTGGGCACATCTCAAGGAGTTCCCGGACTACTACACGCGATTGGATCGACTCGAAGCCGAGGCCGATGCTTACTGGTCATCCCGGCGTTGACCAGTGGACATTCTAAGTATGAAGGACGATTGGAAAACCATCTTCGCCTTCGAGAAGAAATGAACCAAGAAATTTTACAGGAGGTAACAGAGATAACGGAGATGAACTGCAAAGAGTAACTCTGTTTCCTCTGCCTGCTCGCGACCTGTCGGAGTTATCTCCTGTTTAAAATGCAGCTCCTTCCGTTCACAAGCACATGCACCCTTTGTTCGAAAAGGCATCAGGGTTAACTGAAAGCGTCATCGGTGCAGCCATCGAGGTGCATCGGGACAAAGGCCCCGGTTTGATCGAATCCATCTATGAGTGATGTCTCACGAAGGAGTTTGAACTGCGTGGATTGCAATGCCTGAACCAGACAATCGTATTGATCAATTACAAGGGCTTCACACGCGAGGAACCGCTGCGGTGTGATCTACTGGTGGAAGATTGCGTTCTGGTGGAAGCAAAAGCGGTCGAGAAAATTCTGCCCATCCACAAAGCCCAACTCCTCAGCTACATGAAACTGCTGAACATCCCAATTGGATTACTCATCAACTTCCATGAGATGAAGCTGAGCGATGGTGTGCATCGCCTTATCCTTCCGAACGCGAACCGATGAATCCCGGAGTTCAACAAGAGCAAACAGAGAGAATGGAGATGAAATGCAAAAAACTCTGTTTCCTCTGTTATCTCCTGTAAAAAATTCAACTTCACGGAAAAATCTTGACGACAATCCTGCCAATTTCGTAGGCTCCTTTTTATGACTACCAAATTTCTTGCCCTGGTTTCTGTAATCGGCCTTGCAACCATCTGCGTTCTGCAAGCTCAGTCACCGACCCCGGCCGAATCACCCGCTGCGTCGCCTGCAAAACATCGCGCGCACAAAAAAGCTGAGGCGGCGGCGTCTCCGGCTGCGGGAGCTGAAGCTTCGCCTTCGCCAACGGCTAAACGTGGCCGGAAAGCAAAGACAGCCGCCGAGGCTTCACCGTCACCGGCCGAAGCTGCAGTTTCCCCTTCGCCAGCTGCTAAACACGCCCGGAAAACAAAAGCGACGGCCGCCGCCTCGCCGGCTGTGAGTCCATCAGCCTCGCCCGCGAAGAAGACACTTGCCGACTTTTTTAAGCCCCAAACTTCAGCAAGCCCGGCCCCGAACCCAGTGCCTGCAACAGGAACTGGCGCTGCGGCAGTGGCCAACGCGACCGCTGCCCCGGGCGGGGGACATGGTCTCGTGTGGGTCAATACCGAGACGCATGTCTATCACAAGGAAGGCACGCGTTTCTACGGCAAGACCAAGAAGGGCAAGTACGTGAGCGAAGCTGATGCGATCAAAGAAGGCGACAAGGCGGCTAAGCGAGAATAGGTCGGCCGAAACTCACCAGGAACCCCGTTGCCTGGTGAAAGCGCACTGGCTCCCGGCAGGCTTGCCTGCGTAACGATTCGAACGCGACTCGAGAGGACGGCAGTCTCTATACTTGAGCGGACTGGCCGCTGGACGATTGGCCAGCAAGGTTTTGCAACAGCGACGGCAGCAGAGCCGCCAATCCTTGTTGATGGTCCGCGGCGGGATCTACTTTTCCTTCCGGCGTAAGTTTGTCGACGATCTTTGGCAGGTATTCAGCCAGGAAGGTCGAGGCAACGGCGGGATCCACTCCCATTTTGGCCGCCATCGCGCTGACCTGCTCGGAGCCGAGCGCTTTCTGAATTTGATCGCTGGAAACCGGCTGGTTTTCACCCACGCCAACCCACGATTGGAATGCGTTCCCCTGGCCACTCTGTGCAAATTTGCTGGCCAGTCCTTGCAGACCGCCGCTCTGCGCGAGGAGACCGCCGAGAATTCCCATCAGCGGATTCGCCTCACCGGATGCGCCGCTTTTTCCACTAACTGCGCCGAGTATTGAGTCGAGTAATCCCATAATTTTGCTCCTTTTCTTGTTGGTTGCGAGTGAGATGAACAAGCGGTTACGCTCGTCACACACAGAGTATCAAGCAAAGCGGCGCGCGAAAAGACAAATTTAGTGGTTAAATGCGGGTTGGACGGAATATCCGCGGGAAGAACGAATTTACAATTTTCTTTGCAAAAAGGAATCGACATTGCCTTGAGCGAACTGTTAGCCTCTACGGCCTAACCAAAACAAATCTATGCTACACATTATTTGGTACATCATCGTCGGTTTCATCGTCGGTTTGATCGCACGGGCCATCATGCCCGGGGCCCAGCATCTCGGTTTCATAATGACCACGCTGCTTGGGATCGCTGGCTCGATCGTCGGTGGATTGATCGGCCGCTTGTTTTCCAAACCGGAACCGGGCTCGGCGTTTCATCCGGCCGGTTTAATCATGTCGATCATCGGCGCTATCATTCTACTATTTATTTGGATAAAATTAGCGACCTGACGAAGGTCATTGGCCGCTCGGCCTCGTTCAAATGCGAGGCAAATATTACGTCTCTATGCAGCGTTGGATGTCCCGTCTCCAGCGCATTCGGCGATGTCTCACCGCGGTGGGACCAAAGTCTCATTGTTGATGCGGCTTGCTTTTTTCAAGCTGTGTCTGGTAACAACGTAACTTATGAACAAATACATCGCAGAATTCATTGGAACTTTCTTCCTCGTCCTGACGATTGGTTGCACTGGAATTGGCGCGGGCGCGGGTGTCATTGCGCCGCTCGCTATCGGGGCGGCACTTATGGTGATGGTTTTCGCCGGCGGCCACATCTCTGGAGCGCATTATAATCCGGCGGTAACAGTGGGCGTCTTAATCCGGGGTAAAGTGAATGCAGCCGACGTTGTGCCTTACTGGATTGCGCAATTCGTTGCCGCTGCGATCGCCGCCATCGTAGTGACTAAATTCCTCCGGGCCGGTGCTCCTGTCACTCCGATCACGCCGCATATTGGCCCGGCGCTGCTTGCGGAATTTCTCTTCACGTTCGCGCTCGTGTATGTGGTCTTAAACGCGGCTACCGCGGAAGGCACTTCAGGAAATTCGTTTTATGGACTGGCCATCGGCATGACGGTGATGACCGGTGCGTTCGCCGTCGGCGACATTTCGGGTGGCGCATTTAATCCTGCAGTCGCTCTGGGCATCTGCATTCTTGGGATTTCGAGCTGGGCAAACATCTGGATTTATCTGCTGGCCGAGTTGGCGGCCGCTGTCCTGGCGGCCGTTATTTTCCAGTTGATCAATCCGCCGATGCAGACCACCCCGATCGCAACGGACGAGCCGCCTTACGAGACCCCGCGTTAAGTTTCGCACCGAATAAGCAGCGGCGAAGGCGACGGCTTCACCTTCGGCGCGAGCTTAACGTTCCGAACGGATCAAACAGAAGGTATGGCTGGCTGCCCGGCGAGAGGAGCACGACGTCGGGGTCGTGCTCAATGCGCTCCTGCGATCATTTCCTTCATGATCTTCCGACCGGTCGCCTGCAACGGCCCCATGCCGCTCCCAGGCAGGAACCACATGCCTTTGTCTTGGTCGCGGCAGTACACAATGTTGACGCCGTCGCTGGCGACTGCGTGATGGAATGTAGCGCCGGGGTTCTCGGCAATGAATCGGAAGAAGGTCTCGCGCCACGGATCATCGGCGTAACGGAACAGTTCTGCCCCAAGCTTCTTTAGTTCTTCAACGCTGATCGTACGAATCGATTTGGCGATGGCTTTGCGGCGCTCCTTGTCGAGGTTCTCAAGATCGAATGTTTCGAATGGCATGGGGTTGAGTTTAGTCTGTTGAATATCGTTTGCCAGCCAATGGAAAAGATCTGGATGAGCGGCAACTGAAGTAGCCATGACTCATTTTTACCAGCAATGGCAGCCAGCTGATGTGATCGAAGCCTATGATCAGAGCGCACCGGATTGAAGGTAAATTGTTCGCTCTCACAGGCGGCGCCATTGCTCTGAAAGTCGAAACACACAGAGATCTACACATTGCGCTTGAACAGCACCCGCAGGAGGTGCTCCTATTCCGAATTTCGTATCAGCGATCCAGCCAGTGTTCATCGTGAAGTTAAAACCATCACTCAGTTGGCTCCTTCTGTTCGTGCCGATTGCGATTGTAATGCGGTTCTGGCCGGTTGCGGAGAATCCCACGGCGCTTTTCATTTGCTCGGCCATCGGCATTATTCCGCTGGCGGGATGGATGGGGCGCGCGACGGAGGCGTTGGCCGCGCGAATGGGCGAAGGAGCCGGCGGATTATTGAATGCCACGTTTGGGAACGCGGCAGAACTGATTATAGCCGTGGTTGCGCTCTCGAAAGGTCTCAGCGGCGTGGTCAAAGCGTCGATCACGGGCTCGATTATCGGCAACATTCTGCTCGTATTCGGGCTGTCGATCTTGTGCGGCGGTGCTAAGTACAGCGAACAGCGGTTTAATCGGACTGGCGCGCGCACGTCGGCAATCTCCCTATCCCTGGCGGCGATCGCGCTGATCATTCCGACGGCGTTCCATATGGCCGCAGAGCGCAGCCCAAGTGGCTGGAGTCCGATAATGGAGCAGCGGCTTTCGCTGGCGATCGCCCTGGTGCTTTTTCTCACCTACTTCTGCGTGCTCAGTTTCTCGCTCAAGACGCACCGACATTTCTTTCAAGGCACCGAAGGCGGACTTGAGGAAAAAAGCGAATACTGGTCGCGCGGCAAAGCGATCATAATCCTGCTCGTCGCCACCGGATTCGTGGCGCTGCTTGCGGAATTTTTGGTCGGCACAATCGAGAGCGTGCGCGCGACGTTCGGCCTCACCGAGACTTTCGTCGGCATCATCGTCGTCGCGATTATCGGCAACGCCGCCGAGCACTCGGCCGCCATTCTCATGGCGCTGAAAAACAAAATGGATCTGACCGTTGGGATCGCGATTGGATCGAGCTTGCAGATCGCGCTCTTTGTCGCTCCGCTGCTGCTATTCGTCTCTTATTTGTTTGGCAAGCCGATGGATCTTGAGTTCTCGCGGCCGGAAGTATTCGCCGTAGTCGCTTCGGTTTACATCCTGTTCCAAATCAGTGGCGACGGGGAAACGAACTGGATCGAAGGCGTCCAGCTTCTCTCCGTTTACGTTATCCTCGGTATTTTGTTTTTCTATCTGCCGGAAGCTGTCGCGCACTAGTTTTACAGCCGTTCACACAATACCGTGATTCGTGTTTACGACGAAGCTGGCAACGTTTAGAAGACGACGTGCAGGAAGCGGTTAAGCAATTCGCCCGATTGCATGTAAGAATTGGCTGTTCGCGACGTGGCTTTACAAATAGATTAGCTATTACGTGCCTACGGCCCCTCTTTATTCTAGGTTCGTCCTAGCCGTGTGGATGACCGTCTGCCTCGGCTGCCTCAACCCGCAGTTCAGCGGAAAGTCGGCGCGGGCAAGGCGGCAAGCAGTCCCTAGCCATCCTCTTAGCAATCAACCCACCAACCAGTATGCTTCCTAGTTACCAACGGTCGATTCAATGCGTCGGCACATTGCTGGCGTTGCTTTCACTCGGTGCGTGCGGAGGCCTTCCCAAGGGCGGCGAGCGCCCGCCTTCCACGGCCATGAAAAACAACGGGGGCACGGCGCTGGCGGCGGCGGTGCGTCCGCGTGTTGCAGCGCATCAGGGGCAGTCCGGCCTCCACACACTTTTGGACGGACGCGAGGCTCTGGCCGCGCGGCTGGCGCTGGCGGATGCGGCGCAACGCAGTCTCGATGTGCAGTATTTCATCTGGAACAAGGACATGTCGGGCAAGGTCCTTCTCGAACATCTGTTCCGCGCGGCCGACCGCGGCGTGCGCGTGCGCTTACTGCTCGACGATCTCGGCACGATGCCCTCCGACGCCACGCTGCTCACCATCGACAGTCATCCGAACATCGAGGTGCGCATGTTCAACCCCGTGGCGCTGCGTTCGCCCCGCTTGCTCGGCATGGTCGCCGACTTCGGGCGCATCAATAAGCGGATGCACTGTAAGTCGTTCACCGCCGACGGGCAGGCTTCTATCGTCGGCGGCCGCAATATCGGCGATGAATATTTCGAGGCGCATGCGGTGATGAATTTTGCCGATCTCGACGTGGTGGTCATCGGCCCCGTGGTGAAGGAGGTGTCCGACGAATTCGATCTTTATTGGAACAATCAGTCTTCGATTCCGATCGCCGCGCTGGCGCGACAAAACACGACGCCCGAGCAGTTCGCCGCGCAGCGGGCGGCGCTCATCGCATACCACGAGACCGCGGCTGATTCTGCCTACGCGCAGAGCCTGCGCGACAGTGAATTTGCCCGGCAACTCAGGAATCGAAACGTATCTTACTACTGGGGAAAGGCCACGATCGTGGAAGACCATCCTGACAAGGTGGCCACTTCCGCCGACAAGACGGAGACGCATCTCGCCCCGCAGTTGCGCAAGGTCGTCGATCAAACGAAGCGCGAGCTGTTCCTCGTCTCGCCTTACTTCGTGCCGGGAAAGAAGGGTGTCGAGCTTCTGGCCAGCGTGCGCCAGCGCGGCGTGCGAGTCGTCGTGATTACCAATTCGCTGGCTTCCACCGACGGGGTGCCGGTGCACTCCAAATACCAGCTCTATCGCAAGGCGCTGATCGAGGCCGGCGTCGAACTCTATGAGATCAAGCCGATCGCCGGTGCCCAGCTCAAGCGGCGCTTTCGCGAACCGGCTGGATCAAGCATTGGTGGCTTGCATGCGAAGACGTTTACCTTCGACCGCCGGATTGGTTTCATCGGCTCCTACAATCTCGATCCGCGCTCGAGCAAACTGAATACGGAAATGGGTGTGCTCTTCAACTGTCCGGCGCTGGCGAGGCGTCTGCCGGAAACGACCGAGCGCGATCTCAGCCGCAAGGCGTATCGCGTCGAACTCGCAGGAAACCGTCTCGTGTGGGTGACGCGCGAGGATGGCAAGCAAGTGTGCTACAACTCCGAGCCCGGGACCGATCTCTGGAAGCGCATCCAGGCACAGGTGATAAGCTGGCTGCCTATCGAGTGGCTGCTCTAGGCATCCCGTCAAAACCGATTTCATGCGTCAGCTTTTCGCTTCCATTTTCATGCTGCTCCTCACCGCTGCGATCGCGTTGGCGCTGGATCCGCAGACGAAGGCGGAAATCGACGAGTTGATTTCTTTCGTCCAGACGTCGGGTGTTCGCTTCATTCGCAACGGCACGGAGTATTCCTCGGCCGAGGGTGCGCAACATCTGCGCGACAAACTCGCGAAAGCTGGCGACCGCGTGAAGACGACCGATGACTTCATCGCCGGAATTGCCAGCACGAGTTATATCTCCGGCAAACCTTACCTGGTGAAATTCGCTGATGGTCACACTCAGCCCACGGGCGATTGGTTGCGGGCGCACCTCGCCGAGGTCAGGAAGAACAAAGGGTGAAGGCCGAATCGTTGGCCCGGCGAATCGCCCTGGCCGGCTTCGCGTTCGTCCTGGCGTGCGGTTGCGCGACTCACGCCCGGTCGGTCACCGCACCTAAGATGTCCAAACTCAGAACCGCGCACGAACTGCGCGTGATGACATTCAACCTCCGCGTCCGCACGATCCTCGACGGGCACAATATCTGGGATAAGCGACGCGACCTTGTCGTGGAGCGCGTCCGCGCCTTTGACGCCGACTTGCTCGGCACGCAGGAAGGTTTGGACTCGATGGAAACCTATCTGCGTCAACAACTCGGCGATTACACCTTCCGCGGCGTCGGTCGCGACGATGGGAAGCAGCGCGGCGAAATGTGCGGCGTGTTTTTCAAGACCGCCCGTTTCGAGTTGCTCGATGGCGGATATTTCTGGCTCAGCAAGACTCCCGAGAAGCCGGGCAGCCGCGGGTGGGCCGAGGTCTATCCGCGCATGGTCACTTGGGTGAAGCTCCGGCCGCGTGCCGGCGGTGCGCCCTTTTACTGGTTCAATACGCACTTCGACGCCTACAGCCCTTGGGCGCGCGCGCAATCGTCGAAGCTGCTGCGCGATCGGATCGCCCACATGGCCGGCGCCATGCCCTGCATCGTCACCGGCGACTTCAACACCGGTCCCGGTTCCACGCCGTACCACACGCTGCTCGCTCCGCAGCCGACCGCGGCGTCTTCGCTGCACGACGTTTTTCGCGCCGCGCATCCGGTCGCCACGCGCGACGAAGGCACGGTGCATTTCTTCACCGGCTGGCGCGGCGGACGGCGCATGGACTGGATTCTGGCCAGTTCGCATTTCGAGACCATCGATGCAGAGATCGACCACACCCGTGGGCCCGGCGGTTACCCATCGGATCACTTCCCGGTGACCGCGACGCTACGAGGCCGCGCCGCTACTGCACCGCAGCCGAAGGCGACGCTGCGCGAATAGCCGAAGGCGTGAAAAAATGAGGGCACCCTATTTATCCGCTGCCCCGTGGAGAATTTCGGCGCTGCTCACTTGTCCTCAAGCACCTTGCCGGGGAGTTCGATCAAACCCTTCACCGCCCTGTCGGCTTCTTTCTCCGCTGCGTCCGCCTCTGTCCTGGCGGTTTTCTTCGGGGCGTTGACGATCGGATGAAAGCCTGGGAAACCCTTGATGCTCCAGCGCACGTTATCCACCGGGCCTTCGCCTTTGAATTCCAGCAGCCAAGTGAACAAGACCGTGATAAGCCCCGGGAGTTTCCGCAGTCCCCCCCTGGCGCTGAGCTGAGTGTATTCGCGTGCGAGATCGATGTTGCCGCCCGCTTGAATGCGGGCGTGCTCGCTGACGAGTTTCAGATCCCCGAGATACAGGATGCTGCCCGCCATCCGATGATTCAAGGTCATCGTGGATGGCTCATCCGTGTGAAATCGCGGCGCCAGTATGTTGAACACGAAGTGCAGCGGGCCGACAATTGGCACGCGACCGAAGTCCGCCTCGCCGATGCTCAGCGCGCCTGAACCGGCGAGCGACTCCAGATCAAATTCACCGCCGCCCTGCCAATCGCATTGCACGACACCAGGCTCCTTCTGGGCGCCGCCAAAACTGTTGATGATCGATTGCAGTCGGGCGTCCTTGATTGCGAATTGCGTTTCGAATCGCGCGTTCTTCTTTGCCGAAGGCAGATAGACCAGCGTCTTCGGCGCGTTGAAGCTCCCCTGCCAGAGGCCCGCCTTGAAGGCCGAGATCGACACCACTTGCTTCTCTTCGCGCACTGAAAAAGTCGGTTGCCGCAGTGCGACCTTTGTTTCGCCGCTCGCATAGAAGAGGTCGCCGCCGAGCGCCATTTCGCCATGCCAGCGGAAGTTCTCAGGGTGATCCACCGGGATCTCTCCCGCAGCGCTAACTCGCCAGGCGCCCTTCCAGTTCAACCGAACGACACGAGGCTGCTTCTGACGTGCGCTAAAACTCTTCCTGACTGATGACGATCGCGCACCGTTGATTGTGAGCTGCGTTTCGAATCGCAGCTTCTTCTCCTTCGAAGGCAGAAGGGCCTGTATTCTCGGGGCGCTGAGGCTCCCGTCCCAGAGGCCCGCCTTGAGATTGGAGATGGTCACCGCCTGTTCCTCCACGCGCACTGAAAAAGTCGGTTTCTCAAGTGCAATGTTTGTTTGGCCGCTCGCATAGACGAGCTCGCCATCGAGCGCCGCGTCGCCATTCCAGCGAAAGTTCTCGGGCTGATCCACCGGGATCTCTCCCGCACCGCTGATTCGCCAGGCGCCCTTCCAGTTCAACGGAACGACAGCAGGCTGCTTCCGAGCTTCGCTAAAACTGTTGATGATCGATTGCGACCGCGCGTTGAGTGTGAGCTGCGTTTCGATTCGCAGTTTCTTCTCCTTCGAGGGCAGATGAACCTGCAACCTCGCGACATCGAGACTTCCATCCCAGAGGCCCGCCTTGAGATCGGAGATGGTCACCGCCTGCTCCTCCACGCGCACTGAAAAAGTCGGTTTCTGCAATGCGATGTTTGTTTGGCCGCTCGCATAAATGAGGTCGCCATCTAGTGCCATGTCACCATTCCAGTGGAAGTTCTCAGGGTGATCCATCGGGATCTCTCCCGCACCGCTGATTCGCCAGGCGCCCTTCCAGTCCAACGGAACGACCCCAGGCTGCTTCCAAGCCTCGCCAAAAATATTGATGATCGATTGCAATCGCACGCCGTCGAGTTTGAGCTGCGCTTCGAATCGCAGTTTTTTCTCCTTCGAGGGCAGATGGACCTGCAACCTCGCGACATCGAGACTTCCATCCCAGAGGCCCGCCTTGAGATCGGAGATGGTCACCGCCTGCTCCTCCACGCGCATTGAAAAAGTTGGCTTCTGCAACGCGATGTTTGTTTGCCCGCTCGCATAAATGAGGTCGCCATCGAGTGCCATGTCACCATTCCAGCGGAAGTTCTCAGGGTGATCCATCGGGATCTCTCCCGCACCGCTGATCCACCAGGCGCCGCTGGTGCTTGCCGCGGACAAACTCCCGACGGCATCCGGCATCATGTCGCGTGCAAGTGCCAGCACGTCGATCCCCGAATTACACTTACTGATGCGGATGACACGACTGGCGGAATCGAATGCTCCGGCGATCTCTGCTTCCCGGCCCCCATGGCCGATACGCACATGATCGATGTCGATCAGTGAATTCTCCCTGCCGACGGGGATCTTCACAGCCACTTGCATGGAATCCCATTTCTGCCCTCGCCATTGAAACCTCGTGCCATCAAACGTCATCGTGAGATCCATGCCACGGTCCGGAAGCGAATGCGCTTCCATCCTCAACACTGGTTCATCTTTCTCCGGGTGAAACTTCAGCCACTCCTTTACCGACTTCAGCCAGTCGAGATTCACATTGCGGAACAAGCCCTCGCTCTGCGCCGCTTGTCTAGATGCGGCGACCGCCTCGGCATTTCCAGCATGAGCCGCGGCCACAAACGCGCATTTCGCTTCGATGCGCAATCCCTGCAGGCTCGCATGACATTCCCGCAGGTCCGCCTTCTCCGGCTGGATCCCCAATAGCATGTCCATGTGTTCCAGTTTTGTCTCACCCTCTCCGCTGCCGAGCAGGAGCTGCGTATCCGCCGCCTTGAAGTTCATCTTGTCCCAGCGAAGCCACTCGGCTCTTCTCGCCGTCACAAGGCCGAGCAGCGCGAGTCGGTCGTGCCTCGCCGCATCGCGATACAAAGCCAGCCCCCGCAGCTGGACCCCTCCTCCCAGCACCCAGTCGGCGGATTTCCAAGAGATGAAAACGCCATCCTCTGAAAGCCGCTCACCGAGCTTGCGCGCAGAAAACTCTCCGATCTGCCGCCAAGCGAAGAAAAACCCGGCAACCACGACGACCAGGGCGATCACAACCAAGCCGAGCAAAATCCACAAACCACGGCGACGCGCCGGTGGCCTCGGCTGCGGCAGGAGATTGCTCATACTATGTTTGTATTACCAACCATGCGCGACCGGGCCAAGCGATCAATGCGGCGGCGGGGGAGGCGAGCGTCCACGGAGAGGTTGGGTGTCCGCGCAGCCGAGACCGGTGTCGTCGCTGCACGACGTTTTCCGCGCCGCCCATCCCGTCGCGACGCGCAAGGAAGGAACGGTTCATCTCTTCACCGGACGGACCGGCGAGGGCGCATCGACTGGATCCTGGCCAGCGCACATTTCCAAACCATCGCCTCTTAGATCGACCGCACCCGCGGGCCCAGCGGCTTCCCATAGGACCACTTCCCCGTGACTGCGACGCTCCGAATTGCCGCCGCCATGGAACCGCAACGGCCCGGTGGCGCGGCGCGCATAGCGCAACTTCATTGTTGCCGTAATGTGTTGGAGGTTAGAAGACGACGTGCAGGAAGCGGTCAAGCAATTCGCCCAACGGGATCATAGTCAGGACCAACGGCGCCACGGGCGCGAGCGAGATTACGGCCAGTTGCAGCAGCGTATCCTTGCCGAACGGCACGGGCTTCATGCCCTTGACAATTTCAAAGCTGTTGCCCAGGTCGGCCAACGATTGGAGATCCGCGCTGCCCACCAACGGTTCGTCGGTTGGCGCTCCACCGCGCAGCCATTTCTGATCAAACTCGCGCACGTAACGCTGGGCGAGCCCGCCGTATTCCGCCAAGCCCATGCGCTTGGTGCGAAACAGGCGCGGGGTGAACACCAGGAGCGGCGCGAGCACGAAGAAAAGCATCATTGTCACCATCGCGAGGAGTTCCAACTTGAAGTCGGTCAGCTTCGCGCCGGCGTAGAAGATCTTGTTCGCCATCACGCCGGCGAGCATCACGCCCTGGCCCGCCAGCAAGGGAGCGAACGCATAGGTGACGGTGGAAAGAAAGCCCAAGCCGCCGGCGCGGTCGGGGTGAATAGCCACGAGACGGAGGTCGATCCGCGACACCTGCCAAAGAAACCGCGTCCAGATCAGCAGCCGGAAATACCAGCGTAGTAAAATGAACTGGATGAGGGGCAGACTCACGCAGCCAAGCCACCAACCGGCGAGCGTCGGTTGCAGTTTCCCAGTCACCGTCATCCCATACCACGTAGGCAAATCCATGGCCGCGTGCTTCCGCCAGATGAACAGAACGCCGAGTCCGTAGACGAGCGCGATCAGGAGCACCTCCGCCAGCACGGAATTGCGCAGGCGCATCGCCGCGGCGATGGCGGCGTCAAACCTCCCGCGCGCATCCTCGTGCACCAAGCCGCGCTTCACAAACGTCCCCACCACGAGGCGCATCCGCTGGTGGACCACCAACTCCGCCACGATGAGCAGTGGAAGCGCGAGCAGGAACCGGGCATGCACGTCCACGTCGAAAAGGAACGGCACCTTGACGCTATCGCCCCACGCGTGTCCTTCGGCGATCGACAGAGCCAGCAAAGGCAGCCACGTAATGAGTGCCAGGGCGATCACACGACGCCACACCAAGTCTGCCACATCGCCGCTAAGATGCGCACGCCGCAAGAGCTGAAAGAGCGGTCCGCCGAGGATCAGCGAGAAATCAGGTGGTTCTCCCGAGAGTGGTTCTGCGGGTTCAGCGATGACTTCGAAATACTTCACGCGCTGCGAATTCTGCCTCTTTTGATCTCCACACCGCAATGACAAAGTGATACGAATGGGCCATGACGCCCGGCTACAGTCACGATTGCCGCAAGCTCGGTTCCGAGAAATTCTATGGATGGCGCTCTATCTTTTGCCACCAAGCGGAACCCAGTGAACGGCTAGCTTGTCAATGGACCGCCTGCGCGACGGTGGTTCTTGAAGTGCCAGGGAGTCCCAGATTTAAACGGAGAATCCGGTCCAGTTCGGCAATGGTTTGCGGCAGTTCGCATGCTCCGTGCGGGCCGGGAACAATCACTTCGGATTGGGCGCCATCAAGATGAGAGCTCCAGTAAGGGACGACACCATCGGTGCAGTCCGGGCAATGGTCCTTCCCGCGATCGCCGATGATCGAGTGATACGGAACGCTGATCCGGGCTTCATTGACTATGGGTAACGCTGGATTTGACGGTTTCAGGCCTGTGATACTGTTCGGGAGACGTTTGGAACTACCAGTCAGTTGCACAAGTTCTGCGCTGGTGAGCGTGTCATTTATGGCCGAGGCAATGTTAAGTGGAAGAGCGATCAAGCTAGTGCCAAATCTACCCAATCCGCTGCTGGCCATCTCGCTCCCGCGATGCGGCGTACAAATGAACACGACGCGTTTGATCCGGGGATTTGCATGGAATGTTGTGGCGCGAACAATCAAGCTATCGCTCGAATTTCCCCTAAAAATGCTTTTCGCGGTTTCCCCCAGACCTTTCTCCCACATCGGCTTTGTGACCGTAATCACCTGCATGCGAGTAAGCATCCCGCCCATACTGTGACCTACAACAACGTACGGGCGATGGTTCGGATAAAGTTTGTCGACTTTGGCGAGCTCTTCGCGCAATCGAAATGCAGAATAGAGGATGGGGTTGCCGGTCGGATAGCCAAACACCCAGAATTGATAATGCTTGCGGATTTCAGGGTCGGCTTGAAGTCCATTGATCGTTTGCGCCCAATTGAATGGCGTTGAGAAAAGGCCGTGCACCAAAACAAGGGGAATTCGGTCGGGATCGTAAGGCTGCAGGAAATACAAACCAGTCTTGTCGAGATAGCGACTGGATCTTAACCCTGCCATTAATCCCATGAGCAGAAGATTACCCGGCGGCTGGTAGTAATTGACTGGTGCCGAGAAATCGGCGTCGAGTGGACGTATTTTTCCCTCAACGACCGCCGTTGGTTGTCGGAACGGACGCCGCAGAGCCAAAGTAGCGTCGTTTCTCTTGAAATCGAGCGTGGCTGTGACCGCTGCGGGAATCCCTTTGTGGGCGGCGAACTTTTCGGGCGGATTGACGATTCGCACCCCGACAAGGGAGCCGCCAACGCCCTCCTGATGGTTTTCCTTCTTTACCAATTTTTCCTTGATTTCCGCGGACGGCAGAAAAGAGGCAAAGTAGTCGGGGGACCAGACTGTGGAACTGGCGGGTTCAAGCCGTAGATGATAAGTCGTGTTGTTTCCCGTGAGGTTGAGCGGATGGTTCCAGAGTCGTCCTCCTTCACTGGAGCGCAGCAGGACGGTAAGTTCACCGCAGGCCGCATTGTAAGTGTCTCGCGCTGGTGTTTCCTGAGCGCCGGAGCCGAGCAGGGGAGCGGTCATGGCAGCGGCCTGCAAATAGTCGGCGGCTCGTTTTTCAACTGGAACTTGTGACGATCGCGCCTCGCGCATCACGTCCGCCGTCGGCGTATATTCGGGACCGCGGGCTGTCTGCGGCGTGGTTGCACAGCCAACGAAAAACGCAGCGCATGTTGCGGCTGCAATCAGGCGAAGCCGGATAGATATTTTTGGAGGACTAACATTCATGGGCTTTGGACATGTTCACTTGGATCGGTCGTAATTGACCCGAGAGTTCTCATGACCCCTGCGGCGTACCTATACTTTGGGGCTATATAGCAGTCGCCCCGCCTTTTGTGAATCAAAAATCTCAGTCGGCTGGCGGTTCAATACTTTGCACCTGGAAAAAATGGAAACCAACGGTGCGAACGGACCTGTCACAAAAAAATTGCTTCTCAAACCGTCAGTTTCCCTGTTTGTACAAATGCCCGGCGTGAATGGGATCGATTTTCAGAAAGCTCTGATTCAGCGGCGCCGGGAAGAGCAACTCGTTTTTATCACCGGTTACGGCAACATAACCATGTGCGTTCAGGTGATGAAGGCGGGCGCTGTTGATTTTCTTCCGAAACCATTCAAATCTCGCGAGCTGTTGAAGTGCGTCGAGCACGCGCTGGATCGGTCTGCCGAACAACGGCGTCGCGCAGCAGAAACGAAACGAAGCTCGTCGTTTGCTTGATTTGCTGACGCCGCGCGAGTTTGAAGTGATGCAACTCGTTATTGCAGGAAAGTTAAATAAGCAGATCGGCGGTCAGCTTGGCGTGGCGGAGAAAACCGTCAAGGTCCACCGTGGCCGGGTGATGCAGAAGCTCGGCGTCACATCAGTAGCTGAGCTCGTGCAATTGGTGCAAAGGACAGGGATCCCTCCGCCGGTCAGGAGTGAGACCAAAGTCTAATGTTGTTCGTGTGAAATCACGCGATAATTGAAAGCGTGTCTTTACATTTTCGCTAATCGGGTTGTCCGTTAACCAGACCCGCTCGCGAAGTCGGATACAGCAGTCGAAGTTGTTCGCTATGAACGAGTGAGAGTCTTATGAAAACAAAAGAGATCATCAAAAGAGCCCGCAGACTCGCCAAGCCATTCTGCATCAGCAAAGGTAAAAATTTCCGTCTCAAGGATGTCGATCCAAACGACACACTTGAATTTACGAAAGAGGCAGACAAGCCAAGAGCGAAGGAAGCGCTGGCCGCGGGTGTGTCAGCTCTCGCCGAGTTACAGGACAAACTGTACGCCCAGGACAAGTGGGCCGTGCTCCTGATGTTTCAGGCAATGGACGCGGCCGGCAAGGATGGCGCCATTAAGCACGTCATGTCGGGCGTAAATCCACAGGGCTGCCAGGTCTATTCCTTCAAATCGCCCTCGGCCGAGGATTTGGATCACGATTATCTATGGCGCTGCATGAAATGCCTGCCGAATCGCGGCCACATTGGAATTTTTAATCGGAGTTACTATGAAGAAGTGCTCGTCGTCCGGGTGCATCCCGAATTCCTGGCAAAACAAAAACTGCCTCCAAAACTCGTAGGCAAAAAGATTTGGGAAGAGCGGTTCGAAGACATCCGCAATTTCGAGCAATATCTGGCGAGGAATGGCGTGGTGGTGCGAAAATTTTTCCTCCACGTTTCAAAGAAGGAACAGAAACGACGATTCCTTGAGCGAATCGATGACCCGCTTAAAAACTGGAAGTTCTCATCCAACGACGCCAATGAGCGCGACTTTTGGGACGATTACATGGAAGCGTACGAAGAAATGATTCAGGAAACGGCGACCAAAGACGCGCCGTGGTATGTGGTGCCGGCGGACAACAAATGGTTCACCCGCGTTGTCGTTGCAGCGGCAGTCACCGAAACCCTCGCCTCACTCGATTTGGCGTATCCCAAAGTGGATGAAAGAAAACTCAAAGAACTCGCCGCAGCGAAAAAGAAGTTGTTGACCAAGTAACGTCCGGCATTCTCGCGAGCCGGGATTTACTTTCATAAAGAACGATTCGATGAAGCTCAAATTTTATGGTACGCGGGGATCCATCCCCGTCTGCGATGCCGGTTTTCAGCAATTCGGCGGCAACACCACCTGCATGCAAATCACGTTCACCGATATGAACCGCATCGCCATCATTGACGCCGGCACGGGACTGCGAAATCTGGGCAGAGACCTTCGCGCCATCGGCCACAAGCAGGAACAAATCCCTATCGCGTTCACGCACTTTCACTGGGACCACATCCAGGGCTTTCCGTTCTTTGCCCAGGCTTATGATCCCAAGCAGAAAATCACGCTCCTGACACTCGGCCGCGACCAGACAGTTACCAATTTGCGGGAGATTTTCGAAGTCCAAATGCAGGCAGAATATTTCCCGGTGCAATTGGATCACATGGGGGCCAATTTCGAGTTCCTGCAAATTGCTGATGCCAGCAGCCACTTCACCAACTTCAGCAATGTGCCAACCATTGTTACCGCTCAAAGACACAACCATCCCGGCGGAGCGTATAGTTTCCGGATTGAGCGAAACGGCAAAGTGCTCGTCGTTTGCACGGATGTCGAACATGGCGAGCAGATCGATCCGCGGCTGGTGGAGTTGGCGCGCGGCGCGGACTTGTTGGTCCATGACGCGCAGTACACAGCCGAGGAATTACAAAAACGGCGCGGATGGGGACACAGCAGCTTCGATCAAGCCATGCAACTTGCCGAAATGGCCGGCGTGAAGCAGCTGGCCCTCACGCATCACGATCCCGACCACGACGACGAGTTCCTTGAGCGCATAGAGAAATTATGTCAAGAACGGTTTGCCAACGCGGTGCTGGCCCGCGAAGGAATGGAAATCTCGATCTAGGAGGCAACCTCAGGTTGCAGTCGCTAGCGGGCAAAGACCCCGAGCGAACTCCCGGCTCTCGGTTACGCCGGGCCTTATGCGATTCTCAATATCGTGCTTACCTCATAGGGTTCAGTTTTGGTCGCCATGATGTCGTAGGTCGTCTTGTGCCAGCAGCCTGCCGGGCATGATGATCATATTGTTAATTTTCAATTAGGCCGTCACAATGCCCGCACATCCCCTCGTGCTCGATGGGTTGCATCTCGTGAAGACGGAAGAGCTAGCTCATGTGTGAATCGCCACCACTATCACCGTCCGCGCGTTTGCGCGGCTATCGGACCTTGGTCTTATCGACGCTGCTGAAATTTCTTGATAGCATCCTCCAATGACCGCGTCGCCTTCTCACGTTGCATACTGGGACGAACATTGGTGAGTACCCACTAAATCGGAAAGGAATCATGCGCCTTGTCACTGCCGCTGCAGGCACGTTCATCGGCGTGCTGACCACGACGGTTCACGCGCAGGATCTAGAGCCGCGCTCTTACAGCAACTCGCCGATCGGTCTTAATTTCGTGATCGCCGGATACGGCTACGCAACGGGCACCGTGCTCACCGATCCGTCGCTACCGCTGGAGAACGTGAGCAACGAATCGCACGTCGGCGTCCTCGGTTTCGCCACGACCTTCGACGCGTTTGGCCAGTCCGGGCAGTTTGGGTTCATCGTGCCCTACGCCTCGCTCGTTTCGAAAGGTCTCGTCCTCGGTCTGCCACATGCGCGTTACGTCGACGGCTTTGCGGATACGGCATTCCGCTTGTCGATGAATTTCGTCGGCGCACCCGCGCTGACGGCGGCGGAGTTCAAGAACTACCACCAGGATTTCATCTTCGGCATGAGTCTGCGCGTCACCGCGCCGCTGAGTCAATACGACGGGGATAAGCTCGTGAACATCGGCACCAACCGCTGGTCGTTCAAACCCGAGATCGGATTCTCGAAAGCATTCGGGCCATGGACGGTTGAGCTCGCTCCTGGCGTCACTTTTTACACGGATAATGGCGATTTTTTTGGAGGCAAGACGCGCAAGGTGGCGCCGCTTTACGCTGCGCAATCAGGGCTCAGCTATACCTTCGCGCCCGGCGGCTGGGTGGCGCTCAACGCTGGTTATTTCAAGGGCGGACGCACGACGGTCGATGAGGTCGAAAGCGACGTCGAACAGCAAGGCATTCGCTTCGGCGGGACGCTGGTGCTGCCGGTGAACCGTTATCAATCCGTGAAGCTCTACAGCATCAGCGGCTACAACGCGGATCGCGAGCACGACTTCCAAGCCTTCGGCATCGCATGGCAATACCGCTGGGGCGGCGGGTACTGAGCCGCTCCAGCGAATCTGTTTGCCGGCGAAATTTGGCTTCGCGAGCGCGGGCATCGCTGGCCGCTCATTCCAGAAACCGCACGAGGCCGGTTTCGATTTCGTAGATCGCGCCAACCAGCTTCACCCGCCCTTCGGCCTGGCGTTCGCGGCCTTCCGGCGTTTCGAGGATCTGCCGCATGGTCCAGCGCACATTGGCCTCGACCGCTTGCGCCAGCATTGCCTCCGGGGTGAGCTGCGGATCGAGATCCTCCAGTCCGGGTAGGATGCTTTCGACGAGAAGCTGAATCCGCGAATGCTCCCGTGTGCCGCGCAGCCGGGTTTCGATCGCTGCCGCTACAGCGCCGCAATTCGTATGGCCGAGCACGACGAAAAGCGGCGTGTGCAAATGCCGCCCGGCATATTGCAGACTCCCCCCGATTTCCGGCGAGAAGACATTTCCCGCGACGCGGATGATGAACAACTCGCCGAGGCCTGCGTCGAAAATCAGCTCGGGCGGTACTCGGGAATCGCTGCAACTCAGGATCGTCGCGTAGGGATGCTGCCCCTTGGCCAGATTAGCGAGGATCTCCTTTTGCACCGTGGGAAATCTCGCCGTGCCGGCGATAAACCGCGCGTTCCCCGCTTTCAACCGTTGCAGGCGCGTCGTCGGCCGTCGGTCCGGAATCGGGAATCGTGCTCATGCCGGGTGTGTCCACGATCTTGGCACATTCATTGATTGTTGCAGGCCAGGCAGAGCTTGCTGACTAACCCTAAGGACCCTTCTTGGGGTGTGGTCCAGGTCCGCAATTAGCTCTATAACCACAGAAACCCGAGGATAAAACCGGAGACCTCAGCGCAGTAGCAGCGCATCTCAGCCCTCGAGGACCTTTGCGCCGCCGCGGCTCCGCACGACAGGTTGGTCGGTGATGATGACGGTCGTGCCCGGCGCCAATGTCTCGTAAACCTTGTTCGCAAACTCCGGATTGATCCTCAGGCGCGACGCGATCTTCTCGGCATCGACGCCGCGGCCATTGCTGGTCACACCCATCCACCGGCGCGCCTCGCGGCCCGGTGCCAGTGAGCTTTGCCGGCCGGTCGTGCCTTCGAGCAGCGAGAAAACATGATTGCCAAGCGATCCGCGCCCGCTGATCTCTACCGGAGCGCGGCCAATGGGCTTGCCATTCCGATAGACGTAAATCATTTTGTCGGCGGCGCTGACCACCATCGTGACCGGCCCGCCCTCGCTGCGCTCCGGGTTCCAGTCGTACTCGTTTTGTGCGAGTGGGCGCACCATCGCGGGTGTGAAATCTTTTGGCGCAAGCAACAGGCCGGGATTCGACGCGAGGTGCGGCACCGGGACCTTGCCATCGCCCACTACGACCGTGCCCCCATTCGAGGTCACGCTGAAGAGCAACTGCGAGAAATCAAACGGCATGCGGATGCAGCCGTGGCTGGCAGGGTAGCCGGGGAGATTCCCCGAGTGCATACAGATGCCGGTGTCGGTGAGCCGCTGCATGTTGGGCATCGGCGCGTTGTTGTATTTTTTCGAATAATACTCCCGGCTCTTACCGAGAATGCTGAAGACGCCGCCCGGTGTGGAGTGGCCTTTCGAGCCAGTGCTTATGCTCGAGCGGCCAATGAGGATGCCGTTGCGATAAACGTGCATGGTCTGCTCGGGGACGCTCACCAGGACCACGAGCGGACCGCTCGGCGAGAGCTCGGGGTGCCACCAATACTCTCCCGGCTTGAGTTGGCCGGTCGGTTTTCCGGTGGGCGTGCCTTTGGTATGAGCCGACGGTTGTTGCACCGCTTGCACGGTGGTGAGCAGCGCGACGCAGAGAGCGAGGATTTTTAGGAATTTCATAAGATGATCAGAGACGTAAGCGGTAATTAGAGCAGAAAGGCTCCACATTCTCAATAAGACTTTCGTCCCATGCCGGCCTGCACCGACGATTCTCAGCCGCGCTGCTTGCTTCGTCCAGAAATCAGAAAGCCAGCTTAGACCGAAACACGCCTGGGACCGGTCGGGTTCTCAGGTTTCGAGAAGATAGGACTAAGGTCCTATATCCCCGGCAACGCAGATATGCGACAAACTTAGGTGACGTTGGATGAAATAACGCGACTCGCAAAGAAGAAAGGCGGAAATTTATGAACTTACGAGACCCTCAATCCGGATTTCCCAGACAAGCACTTCGTGGCGTGATCGCCATCGTATGCGTGGCATCGCTTCCATGGAGTTCTCCTCTGGTCCAGGCGCAGGAGGCGCCGGAGGCCCAATCGCAGGAAACGACGACTGCTGAGGAAGCTCCGAAGATTCCTAACGACCAATTGGATTCTCTGGTGGCGCCGATCGCGCTTTATCCCGACGCGATGTTGGCTCAAACGCTGGCCGCTTCTACTTACCCGTTGGAAGTCATGCAGCTGGATCAGTGGATGGATAAGAACAAAAATCTGAAGGACAAGGCACTGGCGGACGCCGTGGCCAAGCAGCCTTGGGACCCAAGCGTTCAGGCGATGGCCGCATTTCCAGAGGTGGTACAGCGGATGGCGGAGAATATTCAGTGGATGACAGACGTGGGAAATGCGTTTTTGGCGCAGCAAACGGATGTGATGGGCGCCGTGCAACGTATGCGCGCAAAGGCGCAGGGCACTGGGAATCTCAAGACCGGTTCGGAACAGAAAGTGGAGACCAAGACAACGCAAAGCGGTCAGCAGGTGATTGTAGTTGAACAAGCTAACCCTGAGGCAGTTTACGTCCCCTCATACGACCCCGCGGTAGTTTATGGGGCTCCACCTGCCGAATATCCCTACTATCCTTACTCCTATCCCGGATACCAGCCGGGGACAGCACTGGCTTGGGGAACGGCCATCGCCGTGGGTGGCGCATGGGCCAACAACTGGGGCAATTGCGATTGGGATAACGGCGATGTGAACATCAACAACAACAACAATTTCAATAAGAACTACAACAAGAACGTCAACAAAGGAACTGGTACTGGCCAGGGCAACGGCTGGCAACACAACCCGCAACACCGGGGAAACGCCCCTTACGCTAACAAACAAACAGCGAATAAGTACGGCGGCAAGACAGCAGGCGGGGCCGGAAAACCCGGCGGCCCGGGCGGTGCAGGTGGCGTCGGCAGTGCTGGAAAACCCGGTGGTCCTGGCGGTGCGGGTGGCGTTGGCGGTGCCGGAAAACCCGGTGGTCCCGGGCGGTGCGGGTGGCGTTGGCGGTGCCGGAAAACCCGGTGGCCCGGGCGGTGCGGGTGGCGCTGGCGGTGCTGGAAAACCCGGTGGTGCCGGCGGCACTGGTAAGGCAAGTACTGGCGGCGCTGCGAAGGCAAGTGGAGGCGGCGCTGGTAAACCAAGTGGGGGCGGTGGAAAAGGAGGCGCTGACAAGGTCGGTGGCCATAAACCGTCGGGAGGCGGCGGTGGCGGTGGCGCCTTCGCTGGCGGGAGTGGGAGCTCTGCTAAAGCCGCGAGCAGCCGGGGTGGCAGTAGCATGAAAGGTGGCGGCGGCAAAGGTGGTGGCGGTGGCGGCATGGGGGTGGCGGCGGCATGGGCGGCGGCGGCGGTATGGGCGGCGGCGGACGCAAAAGATAAGCAAACGGCTGATGGAGGAAGATCCTATGAAAAGAAAATTAAACATCACGAGTTCGTCGAAAATTCTCGCTTCTGCGATCCTTATGTCGGGCTTTGTAGCTCTCGCCTTGCATTCAGCGCTAGCGGCCAAGACAGATGCACCGCAGGTAAAACAAAAAGAATTCGATACACCGCAACAGGCGGCGGACAGCCTTGTTCAGGCGGCGGAGTCTTTCGACGTGCCTGTCCTGAAAGAGATTCTCGGACCCGACAGCATGGACCTCGTCAGTTCCGCAGATCCGGTCGAGGACAAAAATCGGGCGGCCGCATTTGTAGCGAAGGCGAAAGAGAAGAATTCAGTTGCTACAGATGCAAAGAATCCGAACCGAGCTGTTCTCATGATTGGAAATGACGATTTTCCTTTCCCGATTCCAATCGTGAAGCAAAAAGGCAAGTGGTACTTCGATACCAAGGCGGGCCGTCAAGAAATTCTGAATCGGCGTGTCGGCGCCAACGAACTGGACGCGATTGCCATTTGCCGTGGTTTCGTCGAAGCGCAGCAGGAATATGCTCAGCAAAAACACGACGATTCCAAGGTGAACCAGTACGCCCAGCGAATCATCAGCACGCCTGGGAAACATGATGGTTTGGCGTGGCAGAACGCGGATGGAACCTGGGGAGGTCCAGTGGGAGAAGGGATCGCCAAAGCGCTGGAGCAAGGCTACACGGAGCGGAGTCAGCCGTTTCACGGCTATTATTTCAAAGTTTTGAAAGGGCAAGGTCCCGCTGCGCCTCTAGGCCAAATGGACTTTGTCGTGGAAGGAGCAATGATCGGCGGATTCGCCCTAGCTGCAGCACCGGCCCAGTATCGGGTTACGGGAGTGCAGACCTTCATCGTTGGCCCCAACGGAGTCGTGTACCAAAAAGATCTTGGGGCGGATACGCTGAAGGCATTTCAAAGCATGGACCGGTACAACCCCGATAAAACTTGGGAAGTAACTGAGGACGATGTGGAGGAGGACTCACAAGATTAAAGTTCCTCAAATCGGAAGAACAAAAGCAGCCTGACAATTTACCACTGAGCTTAGCTGGTGGCATTGAGTCCTCCGTCCCTAACCAGCCGACGATGCAGCGAACCGCTGGCCGCTCCGCGTTCCACATTTCGATGGCTTCCACACTCAACCGGCAGCGACACGCCCCCTCGCCAGCGGTCGCTGATCTTGTGTCTCGTTAGATAGTTACGTTACCCTTCGATCTACGGTCTGATCCCATCGACCGTAGGGAGGATTCGACCGCTAGGAGATCGCGCTGGTGCTCTGGTCGGGCGGTCACGCCCCGATCAATCAAGTCCCAAGATCTTGACTGTGGCCGTCGGTGCCTTGCCGAGGATCTTGTACTGGATCTTCGTCCATGTGAGGCGCCCCTTGCGTCCCGGAGCATCCGTCGGAGCTGTCTGTCCTCCTGCCTTTACGGTTCCGACCGCGTTGAGCGTCGTGTCGGGGCGATTGTCCCATCCAAGGACGACCTTTAGGATCTGTACGTCAGCGCCCTCGACAGCGAGCCTTACCTGCTTGACGTCTTTCTTCCATCGACCCCCTTGGGACTTAATCTCCGCACTGGAATCGGCGGACTTGAGCGTCTGCTCGCCCATCACAAACCACTGGTCAGCGGCTCTGGCGCTGCCCACAGCCCCCAGTAGGACGACGGACGCGGCGACAACGACAAACGCTGCCAAATTGTGGATCTTCATGTTCATATTCATATTACTCCTTTTCCCCATGATTCTGAGTGCCTGCCAGTCGGGACGCTATAGGACCTTAGTCGTACTCCTAACGATCGCCTAAAGAGGACCGCGAAGATGATGCTGACCTAGGGTGTTTCACGCCTACCCCGGCGAGTTCATCGGAGAGTGCCCGCTCTGCTGGATAGGCTTGAAATTTGGGACACTCCTGTCACTCATCGCTCTCGTTTCGCTCCTCGCACTTATCAGGATTGGCGTGACGGCGCTACGCATTACACTTTGTGTCTGGGGTGCTGCGACGTTCATTGCTTTCATCTTCATCGGAAATGTCATAATGCGCTTAGTCGACGGTAGGGGCTAACTCGTCGTCGCCGGGCGACGATTTGGCCGCGGCGGCCGCACGCGAGCCCAGTGGTGCTGGATGACGACGACCTGGGTGTAAATGATCCAGGCCAGAATCAGCGTTGACAGCAACGCAACTAAGTTGAAAACGAACAGCAGCCGCGACTTGCGTGTGTCCAGCCGGACGTGCAGCGCCGCGATGTCCGCCTGCACCCCGTCAATGTTGGTCTGCACCTCGCCAAGCCTGGTGTCGATGCGCTGCGCGATTCCTTTGAGCGCAGCAACGGTCTCAGGGGCGATGTCGCTCTTCTGCTCCGCCACCAGTGCGCGCAATGTGCCGCGCAGTTGCGTCGCGTCCGCGGAGAGGCCTTCGAGCCGGTTAAAGGCGTCGTCCAGCGCCGCCAGCCGCGGAGCACGGTCGGCCATCATCGGTAGCGAGTTCAGCAGGCTCACCGCGTTGCCGACGGTCCCTACAGCATCCCGCACAGGAGCCAGCACCTGCTGCATCTGCGCGATGCGCGGCGCCAGACTCGTCTCCAGGCGCTCGTTCAGCGCGCTGAGCACGGGCCTGTTCGCCTGCGCCCCGGCGTCGGTGATGGTTTCGGAGGCCTGCCGCACTTCCGTCCGGCTCGCCGCAATGAGGTCGTCCACCCGGCTCACTCCGGCATCGACTACCCCGATGCCGACCTCGATGAGGCCAAATCCTTTCAGCGCGACGTCGGTGGCCTTGCGATCAACGAACCACGCGCCAAAAATGCCGAGCAGGCTCAGGCCGATGAACAGCACGGCAAGCGCAATGGCGGCAAAGCGAAGTGTCTTCTCGATGATTGGCATCCTGGGTTCCAATGTGCTTTTCAGGTTCAAACCATGGCTATTACCTAACGAGAGGTGGGCTGGATTATCCCGTCGTTTTTTTGTGAGAAAACGTGGTCAAAATGAAACCTAATGGGGAGGCCCCGGTTTATCTTCGAGTTTCAAAATCTCCGCCGGCACACCCAGCCAGGCGGCTGCCTTCGCGCGGTCACGAAATGCCTGCGCCTCGATCGGCGTTTCCTTCATTACACTTTCGTACAGGAGCGCAATGCCAAAACTGACCCAATCGTCGCTAAACAAGGCCGACTTCACCGGCGTAACCCCGGCGAATTGCTCTGCCCGCTTCCGCGCAAATGCAAAAACATGCTTGGTGCGAACTGCCACGCTCGTTAATCGACTGAAATCAACGAACCTCTTGAACGGTGCTGACGCTTTTTCGATATGACAGAGCCATTCACCAATCTCGTCTAGCAGCTGATCATCCAGTACACCTTGTGGTTGCCAGGCCACCAGATTATGAGCGGGATATTGCCGCAGGTCAGCCGGCCCAGGCATAATCCTGGAAGCCGGCAAAGGTTTCGAATCATGAGTTGGATTGCCAGGCATAACGGCTATTTATCCTTCCATTCAACCTTGCTGGTGTCGAGATTGTAATAACCCGCAATTACAGAATCAACAAAGCTGCCCAGAAAATCGCTGAGAACTTTCTGGCTCGTCTGTGTCGCCTAACCCGCGCGTTAGGCGGTGGGGTTTTTGCGATTGATGCCCTGGCGCAAATAGTACGACTAAGGTCCTATTCACCGCGAGTGAGAGTCACTCTATGCTGAGCTTGGCGGTGTTGCCCACTGCCATTGTCATCACATACCAACAATCAACTAGAAATCTAAAATTATGCGCTTGAAAATACGAACTATACTTTGTTGCACAGCGATTTTTTCCGCTGTCAGCTTTTTAACAATAACGTTTGCCGAGACAAATCCACTTTCAAAGGCTCAGGTGGCCGACCAAATCCGCAAAGTGGAAAACGGCGTGGATGATTTCGAGAAGTATCTGACCAGCCGCGGCGAAAACGCCAAGGATCAGGCCGGATCGGCCAAGAGCAGCGGATCAGCAAAGCGCGGCAAGGGTGCAAACTCCGCGAACAAAGAAGCCGGGAAGGAAAAAGCTAGCCAAGGAAAAGACGACCTTCAGAATGCCATGGACGATCTGAATCGCTCCACAAACCGTCTGCGGCGCAAGTTCGATGAAACGGCGAATTATCTGGAGACCAAAGTGCAAATGGAGCAGGTCATGGACAGCGCGCGCAAGGTGAATCAGGTGGTGGGGAAGGGGGGTAATGACGGCCAGGCACAAAGCTTATGGAAGGCTTTGCGCGCGAGTATCAATGACCTGGCGCGCGCCTACAACCTGACCCCCGTCGGCGCATAGGGAAGGCCATACGGTCCCGGGTTACGGTCCATTTAGGTATTGTGAGCCGCTTACCCGGTAACGGGACTCGTCCCAGTGGAGACTGCGACACGGAAACGCTTGCCATCGCTCCGCAGTGAGCCGATTCGTTTTTCGGGTTTGCTCTCAACTCCGTAAAGGAGCGTGGCTCCGACGGAGCTTTACGCTCTCAGCCGTCAACTCCTTAAAGAATGTTAAATAGCCTGCTCGCGAAAGCTTTCGGAGTTTAGACGCGACCTCTTATTTCTTAACTTTTTTAATTTTTGATTGGCTGACGGCAAGCCGTGCCCGAGACTCGTTTCGCGCAAACATTCCATGGCTATTCGAATCCTCGCCACCGGCGGTACGTTCGACAAGGAATACAACGAGCGGACCGGCCAGCTCTATTTCAAGGATACTCACATTGCCGAGATGCTCCGGTTAGGAAGGTCGCAGGTGGAAGTATCCATTCGCACCGTCATGATGACCGATAGCCTGGAGATGACCGACGCCGATCGAAATCTCATCGTGCAAAACTGCCTGCAATCGGCCGAGGATCGCATCGTGATTACGCATGGCACCGACACAATGACGGAAACCGCGGCCGCGGTGGCTGGCGCTGTCACCGGGAAAACAGTCGTGCTAACCGGAGCGATGATCCCCTACGCCTTTGGCAGTTCCGACGGCCTCTTCAATCTGGGCAGCGCGCTCTCGTTCGTGCAGGCACTGCCTCCCGGAGTTTACATTGCCATACACGGTCAATGCTTTCCCTGGGACCGCGTCCGGAAAAACCGCGAGCGCGGCGAGTTCGAGGAAATTCCGCAGGGCTAAGCGCTAAAAGCCAAGTCCATTTGAATCGCTAGTGCGGCTCGCACCTCGGACTTTGCATTGCGTCTCGCTGCAAAGTTTTTCGCCGAATGGGTGAAGGACCCTGCCGGACTGCAACGGGTGACGCGCGAGGTGTGGCAGATGACGAAGCTCGATCTCGCGAAGCTACAGAAGGCATTTGCAGGAACGTGACCTGCTCTATCTCTCAACTCTCAACGCTGCTTCAGCAGCCAAATATCAAATAGCCTGCTCGCGAATGGAGCCGCGGGGACGCGAGCGACATAGATGGGCAAGCCGAGAGGCCGAAACGAGCGGGAGCGAATGAGTCAATCCTTTCGGAGTTTAAATGTGACCTCGTCCCCTACCCCCGATTTCCGATTTCAGAGTTTCAGCCTTTCCCCTGTCGCCCATCCGGCGATGGTTCCGGTGAGAAGCTCCAGGCGTTGTTGTCGCAACGCGAGGTCATGCTTCAATTGCCGCTCCACTCGCGACCGCAGATCCTCCGATGGACCTGTGCGCGCAAAGTTCCACGAATCTTCCCGCCTGGCTTCGACCAGGCTTAACTCC
Organism: uncultured Verrucomicrobiae bacterium; assembly: GCA_963725505.1. Taxonomy (GTDB): domain Bacteria; phylum Verrucomicrobiota; class Verrucomicrobiia; order Chthoniobacterales; family UBA10450; genus Udaeobacter. Next base: position 161,399 of record CAVRYN010000022.1, read on the forward strand.
AGAGCGCGGACCGACCGGGTCAATTCGCTAAGAGCCGAGCGCATCTGCGACAGGGTTGTGCTGGCGCCGGGCGCGTTCGATAAATCGCTGAGCGCCAGCAAAAGTTCCATCCGGGCAACGTCACCGGCCGCATACGCTTCCTGGACTTCATGCCAAAGCGAAGAAACGGTGGCATCGCCATCGGCGCGCAAATCGGGATGCAACCGACGCACCAGCCGCCGATAGATTTCCTTTACCCGCGGATCAATCGTTCCCGTCGCGCTCGCGGGTTCCTCATCGACCGCAGAACGCCGGACATCCTCCGGTCGGGGATCGGATCGATCCGGCGCGCTTCCCGGCCTAACGAACATATGTGATTTAAAAACTTCAAAGCTGGTCGAATAAGCGTCGTCATCCATCTTGGCCGGGTTCGTGCCCAGAAATGTTTGCACCCATTCCTGAAACAGAGCTTCCTGCTCGAATTCGCTCGGGTGAGGCGTCGATTGCGATCCGTTAGAGGAAGTCTTCCTATCTTCGGCGACGCCGGGATTTTCTCGCCGAAACAGCACCCTCCGATAGGCGCTGTGCGGATCCTGGATTTTTCTCCGCATTTCCAGCTCCACTTCATGAATCAGGTTTTGCGCGTCCCGAATCTTATCCTCGACATCCCGCGCGGTGCTAAGCAACGCGCCAAACTCGCGGGCCCGCCAGCGAACGAACGCGGGCTTATCCTGTCGTTCAAACTGATGCCAGCAAAGTCGCGCTTGCTCCAACCGTGCCATCATGTCGGTGCATTCGCCTGCTGCACTGGCTCGCAGCGGAGCCTGCTCGATCCAAACAATCTCCAGTCGATCCCTGCCGGGGACTGTCACCGCCCGTCTGCGACTAACGCGTTCAGCTAAGCGTGCGCGAATCATTACCGAACTTTACCCCGGCCATGCCGGTCAACAACAGGTGGCCGTCATCGAAATCAAAGAAGTGAACCCAAGCGACTGCCTTCAGCGAAAAGTCCATGCTTCGCCAGAAGCAAGTACGCCCGCCAACCCGACGAGCTTTGCGATCCTGTTCATCGCGGCGAACAATCGATAGTAAGCTCTGTTGATCCCTTGATCCTGTTGATCCCTTTGATCCCTTGTTGACCCTTATATCCGCTCGAAAACAAATGCTATACGTGATTCACGTATAGCATCAATTCACGCTTGTTCGGTGATTGTTGAAGACGCAACTCCCAGTTAGCCTCCGGCGAGGATGAGACATCTCTTTTTTGCTGCCACTCTCGCCGCCGCGCTCCCTTTCCCTGGCTTGCAAAGTCAATTCGAAAAGATTGCTCCCGCGGCGAAAGGGCGCGTCGGCGTCGCGGCCCAGCTCCTCGAGTCGGGCGAAACGGCGGACCTGCACGGCGACGAGCATTTCCCGATGCATAGCGTTTACAAGCTGCCGATCTCGATGGCGGTCTTGCAGCGCGTTGATCGCGGAGAGCTGAAGCTCGATCAGCAAGTGAAGGTCGAGCCGAGCGATTTCGTGCGAAAGGGAATGTATAGCCCGGTGCGCGATAAATATCCGGACGGTACCGAGCTGACCATCGCGGAACTTCTCCGCTACACCATTTGCGAGAGCGATGGCAGCACCAGCGATGTGCTCATGAAACTCATCGGCGGTCCGGGCAGTATCATGGCCTTCCTGGAGGAAATTCAGGTGCCGGACATCCAGGTTGTTAACTCTGAGAAGGAAATCGGCCGCGACTGGGAAACGCAGTATCGAAACTGGGCGACTCCCAAAGGCGCGCTCGCCCTCCTCGTGGCCTTGCAATCTCAGAGAAGACTCTCGCGGGAGAGCCAAGCCCTGCTGCTGAAGTTGATGACCGAAGCCATCCCGGGCGCGAAACGCCTCAAAGGCGAATTGCCTGCTGGAACCGTAGTCGCACACAAGACCGGCACCGGCGGCACTCGCAACGGCATCACCTCTGCGACCAACGACATCGGCATTATCACTCTGCCCGATGGCCGACACCTGGCCGTGGCCGCATTCGTCTCCGATTCCGCCGCCAATGATGACACGCGGGATGCGATCATTGCCCGCCTGGCCAAAGCCGCCTGGGATCGCGCCCACTCGTTAGGCCGATGAGGAATTGATCCGGGTGAATAACAGGGCGCTATTCGCCTGCCGATTAACAATTAACCGATAACCGAACTCGCTAGCTAAGGGCTACAAGGGATATTCGTGTCCTGCGCAGCCACGATCTGCCATTTCCCGGCGCGTTTGAGCCACGTGTCGGTCCAGATCAGACAACGCTTTGTCTCCTTGCCATCCTTACCCTTGGAGACTGCGCTTTCCGCTCCATACGCGATCGCGATGGAGTCGCCGAAAAATCTCACCTTTACCTCGCCCAGTTGGCAATCGCGCGAGAGCGACTTGGTATCTGGGGCGATCGCTTTGGCCTTGTCGTAGCGACGTCCGCTCGGCGATGTCCCCTGGAAGTCGTCCGCAATCACGTCCTTAAGATCCGGCTGCGGGCTACAGGCCGAGTTGGCCCACTTCGCCTCGGCCGCAATAATGAACTTTACCGTCTCCTCCCCGGGCGATCCCCATCGAGATTCCTGCGCAAAGCTGGATGAAGCAAACCCGCCGAGAAAGAACACAAGAGATGCCGGGATGATTGAGAGGAATTTCATTTGACGCCGTTCTCCGGATTCCAGGAACCTTGTAACTTGCGGACATAAAGAATCTGCCCTGTGTGATAAGCGTTGTGCGTGCTGATGTGCGAAATCAAGGGCGCTTTCAGCGCTAGTTTCTCCTCCGGCATTTTCTCCACCGCCGCTTCCAGGTCTTTCATCACGCGATCGAGCCGCTGCACGATCTGGTCCCAATGCGCCGCGTCGAAGTCGTTAAACGTCTCGTGGTTGTTTCCCGGACTCGCAGGCTTTTCGCCGCGCAGACGGGCCAGCGCATTCTCGTTCCAGAAAACCAGATGATAAGCGAGCATTCCTACCGAATGGTTAGCGCTGGAATCGATTTTGCCCTGCGCGTTTTGCGGCACCCACTTCGCCTGCTCAGCCGTTAGTCCCGCCACCGCAGCTTTGATTGGGGTAAACCACTCCGCGTTGTCGTGCGTGCTATGAAGCTCCGATAAGAGAAGCGAACGGAGTGTAACCGGCGTAGGCGCGGGCGTGGGAGATGACTGCGCGATCGCGGTATGGAGGTTCGCTGCGATGATTAGTGAAATGCTGAAAGTAAGAGACGGACGCATACGCCGAATCCTAGCAAGACGCTCGACCTGGGTAAAGGTTGCGTCTGCTTCAAAAGTTGGAGGACTTGGTCGGACGCACCATTCGCGCGATGCTGCGGAGTGTCGATAGTAAGCTCTAACCCCTTTTTCCCTTCCCTAACTTACTCTTCCTGGTCTTGTGGATATGGATCGGGATCCACTGCCGACCAGTTACGGTTCGGCGCATTAAACGAAGTGCATATGCTGCGACCCTCTGTTGAAGCGACAAATGCGCCGCGATGATGGAGCGCGCGAATAACAGATTTGCGTGGGTGATCCGGATCTGCTTTTGCTGAACTTATAATCGCGGTAAGGCGCTCTTGGCCGCGCGGAATCGGCTCGGGCAGCCTTTGTCCGAGCCACTGGTCAAGCATTTCCGTAGAGACGTTTCGTCGAGAGCCATGATGAGGACCCTGAAACCTATCAATCCCCGGAAGAGTTAAACCAACAACAGGAGCATACGCTGCAGCCTCGGAAAATGACTCTGGTCCGGCATCCGCGGTGAGTAAGATACTCCGATTACAGAGGAGCGCGTACTTAATCACGCTCATTTTATTTTCTGCACTGATGTCTTGATCCGGAAAAGATTTCTTCGCCCCACGCCGACCGGACAAGCGATACGACCGTTGTGGTGGCTCGCACCAACTTTTCCGCTAACGTTAGCAATGCTGACTTAGGGGCAACTTCATCCGAGTCTGGAGTTTTCTTAGAGGCCACCACAGTTCCACCAGCAGATGGTCTACGCGGTGGCCATGACCACGATCCGGCACTTCGAAGCGGCGCTGGGCGGGTCGCGCTTTGGGCGCCGCGAGCGGACGAGCGAGGACGGACCGGCAAGAGCGACGTCGAGCGGTTTCGTCCGGCGGCTGCGCATCTACCCGCACGCGCTCCGCGAGGCGAACGCCTATCTACAGTCCCGGCAAGGAGGCGCTGCTGTTCGGCTATTTCCCGTCGCGGCCGGAGAGCCCGGCGGCAACTTGCCCGGCGCGATGGTGTTCACCTGCCTGTCGCACGACATCATCGCGCACGAGACGACGCACGCCTGCTCGACGGGATGCACCGCGCTACAAGCGAGCCCACCAACCCCGACGTCGTCGCCTTTCACGAGGCGTTCGCCGACATCGTCGCGCTGTTCCAGCACTTCACCTTTCCGGAGGTGCTCAGGCTCCAGATCGCCCAGACCAGCGGCGACCTCGCGGCGCAGAACCTCCTCGGCAAGCTCGCCCAGCAGTTCGGCACGGCTCGGCGACGACGGGGCTTCCGCGACGCGATCGGCCGGATGAGACCGGGAAATGGGAGCCGCGGCAGCCGAAGGTGACGACTACCTGGACGCGTCCGAGCCGCACGACCGCGGCGCCATCCTGGTCGCCGCCGTCTTCGACGCGTTCCTGAGCATCTACAAAATCCCGCGCCGACCTGCTGCGCATCGCGCAACGGCTCGGGCATGCTGCCCGAAGGGGAGATCCATCCCGACCTCGTCAACCGCCTCGCGCCGAGGCGGCCAAGGCCGCCGGACACGTCCTCAGCATGTGCATTCGCGCGCTCGACTATTGCCCGCCGGTGGATCTGTCCTCGGCCCCCCGCTGTCTTGGGAGGACGTGAAGAAGGAAGCCGGAGGCAAAGGTGAGTCTTACGATCATAACAAGGATCTCGCCATGAGCGTCGCGTTCGCCGCCGCCGTGCTCGACCAGGCCCCCGGAGGCAGCCAGGGTGCCGCGCCCTTTGACAATTCGTATGATATTTCTCCGACGGCCGCGCCCTTTCCGGCCCCAAGCAAGCCTACACCGCTGCCGGGAATGAATGGCGAACGATCGATCACGACTGGTTGCTGGGCGCCGGCTCGCTGGCCCTTCGCATCAATAGCATGACCAACAATCTTAGCCTCGCGCTGGCGATCGGGTTCGAGGATAGCGGTCGCGTCATGCTCTTCCCGGGCGACGCTGAATACGGCAGCTGGGCGAGCTGGCATAAAATCAATTGGACGGAACCCAGCCGGACGCCGGGCACCCATCTCACGGAGGACCTGCTCAACCGGACCGTTTTCTACAAGGTGGCCCATCACCTGAGTCACAACGGAACCGCGCAGCGACTGGGACTCGAAATGATGAGAGCTCCCGACCTGGCCGCGATGGCGACGCTCGATTATTCCGTGATCAGCAACGGCTGGACGACTACCATGCCCAATGGGCGATCCTGGCCGAACTGCTTGCCGCACGAAGGGACGGCTCATGGTCATGAATGAGAAGGATCTCTTTTTCGACGCGGAACCGAACTCCCCTCACTGACCGGATCGAGGCGGCCCGGAGCCAAATGAGCACGAAAATCAAAACCGATTTCGCCCGGGACTACGCGGAGGATCCGTTGTACTTCCAGTATACCGTCCGCGGGTGGGATCCTAGTTGGTCGGCAATGTTAACTCCAGTCCGGGAGAAAAACGTTAGTCATTCCGCGTAAAAGGCTTCGCCTGACGCGATCTCGTCGACTTATCCTGACACGGTGTTCTACGTTTACGTGTTACGGTCGGAGAGCGACTCCGGGTTTTACATCGGTTACTCGACGGACTTGGAGGGGCGGTTGTCGGAGCATACGCGGGGCGCTTCATTCGCGACGAAATCACGCGGTCCGTGGAAGTTGATTTATTATGAGGCTTACGCGGAGCGCGAAGACGCCGAAGGCCGAGAGAAATTCCTGAAGAGCGGGGCCGGACGGCGTTTCCTCCGCGCCCAATTACGTCACTATCTCCGCGTAAAAGGCTTCGCCTCACGCGGTCTCGTCGGTTTATCCTGACGGGTGTGATCGTCCATCTCGTCGACGGCACCTACGAACTCTTCCGTCACTTCTACGGCTTGCGCCGGTTTACCAAAGGCAAGGACCGTCCCTACGGCGCCGTCGTCGGCGTGCTGCAGACCGTTCTCCAAATGATCGACCACGTAAAAGGCTCCGCCTCACGTGGTCAGAGCGTAGAAGGCTTGGACTCACACGGTCAGGGTGCCACGTATCTCGGCGTCGCCACCGACCACGTGATCGAGTCGTTTCGCAATCGGCTTTGGCCGGACTACAAGACCGGCGCCGGCATCGAGCCCGCGTTGCTCGCGCAATTCCATCCGCTCGAGGAGGCGCTCGCGGCGATGGGCGTTGTCGTCTGGCCGATGATCGAGCTCGAAGCCGCGTAAAAGGCTTCGCCTCACGCGGCTCTCGGGGTAGAACACGAGCGGATGTTCTACGTTTACCTATTGCATTCCGCGAAGGACAATGGGTTCTACATCGGCTTCTCGACGGACCTGAAGAGGCGGTTGTCGGAGCATAAACGAGGCGCATCGTTTTCCACGAAATCGCGAGGTCCGTGGAAGCTGATTTATTACGAGGCTTACACGGAGCGCGAAGACGCCGAAGGACGAGAGAAATTCCTGAAGAGCGGGGCCGGACGGCGTTTCCTGCGCACCCAACTACGTCACTATCTCCGCGTAAAAGGCTTCGCCTCACGCGGCTCCGATCACGACACCGCGACGTTCCACTAAACAGCCACGTGAGCGAACGCTTTTACGTGGCCCACCAATCAGCCGCGTGAGGCGGAGCCTTTTACGCGGCAAGAATCTCGCGACCCTGCGCACCGATGCGCCGCTCTTCAAGAAGGTCGAGACGCTGCGCTGGCGCGGTGCGACGCCGGCATTCGCGGCCTGGGCGGATCGGATGGAAGCGCCGCGGCTGCTCGAGCGTTGCGACCGCGTAAAGCTGCGCCACGCGGCACGCAAGGCTGCGGGCCAATGACGATGGGCTTCACTTTGCGAATGCGAAGCACTGTGAGCAGCCTCTTCCACCAAACTGCTGGTTGTTGGGGTTTAAAAGTGCCGGCGTAGCCAAAGATCGTTCGCTGGCTGCGAATATCGACGCAGATCGTGCGCTTATAAGTTTCAAAGAAATGCCAATTAGGCAGGTGGAGGCCAACCACGACGCGCTCAACGTCGCGCGTGGGGAAATCGGCGGTCTTGCCGTGGAGCGAGCCACCCTCATAAATGACTTCGAGGGTGGTCAAAACCCTGTGCTCCTCGACATTGTCGAGTTCGACGGATTCATCTGGGAACCAGGCCGCAATCGCCGTCATTGACTTGAAAAATCTCCTTTCCTGGCGTTGGATCCCCTTCGCGTGAAAGTATCGAGCTGTTCCGTGAGACGCGCCTCGTAAGAATCACACATGGGGGATTCGCCATTTGGCTCGACCCATTCGGGATGTTGGATCCGCAGATCGTCGTGAATCTGATGCCGGAGTTCGGTGTAAGTGTGGATTTGGTGAGGCGCGGCCATTGACTTGGTGCGACTAACGAATTTCATAAACCGCCTTTCATTTGGGGTTGACTGCTCCAAATCCGCGCGGAACGAGGAACCATCTTCACGGGGCGCTTTCAACAGCTGCCTCGCTTCAGGTGACTCGGGGCTCCAGTTGAATCTGGAGATCGCGCAAGCGGTGTCTCAGCGAAGGTTAAGCCTTTCAACCACCCTTTCACCCGGTCGAAAGTGCGTTGAGGCGTCGGATGACGTAATCAGGGATGATTTTGCCACCAGTGCCGCGAGCCGCAAATAGGACTTTAGTCCTATGCGTTTAGGGAGCCGCAAAAGACGGCAGGGGGATCGGCGAAATCGCCAGATGTTTTTGAAGCACCCAGGGGTCAAGCCCGTCTTTTTGGAGAAGGCAGCATGAGTGAACGGCTGAAAACTTTGCGTAGTCGATTGCGATAGCCGCCCTGCTGCTCACCCAGCGCGCCCAATGATAGGATACCTCGCCAAGTTCTGGTCGGTGCAGTTTTTGGGCTGACAAAATTCCCAAATGTCCAGGCTAAATTCATTTGCGTTTCTTTCTATCTATCCACCATAACAATAGAAAGATCGCAATAGGTAACCCTACCCAAAATAAAATTGCCTGATAACCGTAAAGTAGCCAAGCGAGATTCATTGGTAATCGCGTTGCTCCGTCGAGTCTATATCACATTGTCATTGGTGTGGAGATTAAAAACCGGCATGATTCATCGTGTGAAGTACTGGGAAATAATCGCTGACAAGCTCAGCAAAACCGGATGCAGTTGGGGCTGTGTTTCAGCGATTAATTCTTGCGGGCGAACAAGAGTGCCCTTGAAGTTGCCAAGCAGTCCGCCTTCAACAGTCCGCCACTGTGCAAGATCGCTTGGCCTTACGCGCGGGTGGAATCTGTTTCGAATTTGACCACGACCATCCAGGTCCATGGGCGAACGGCATTGAATCTGCCCTGTCCGGTAATTGAGTATCTTATTCCCCCGCGCAACAGCGAACCTGAAGGCGGATCTTCGCAACTCACGACTGCTCGGGTGATGTGGGCAACACCGAGACTGTTTTCCAATTGAAGGCAATGGCGAGCATGCGAAAGACAAAGCAACAGCCAATCGCCAGCAATGCTGCCGTTGCTGCCGATATCTTGAAGTACAAGATGAGCAACGTAAACAGGCTTGCTCCAATCAAGGCGGCGAGCACGTAGAGCTGTCCCGGTTTGAACAGGAGCGGTTCGTCGCGCACCAGCACATCGCGCAACAGCCCGCCGCCGCAGGCAGTCACGACGCCGATCATGATCGCGGTCAGAATCGGGAGCTGGGCGTTGAGCGCGTGCTCAACACCAACGACCGCGTAACAACCCAACCCAAGCGCATCGGCAAACAGAAAGGCAGTTTGCAAACGAGCGATGTGATTGCGAAACAAAGCCGCGGCAATACAGCCGATAATAACAACAGCAAGATAACGCCCATCGCTCATCGCAATGGGCGGTCCGTGTTGAATGAAAATGCCGTCACGAATCAAACCGCCGCCCACTCCGCTCACCAGCGCCAGCACGAACAAGCCGATCACGTCATAGTGCCGGCGAATCGCGAGCAAGGCGCCGGTCATGGCGTAGAGGCATGTCGCGCCTAGATCGATGTAAATCGGAAGTGCGAACTGGCTGCTCATAACCAGGGATCCTCCCTGGTTGTCGCGCGTAGCTCGGATGAAGGTGAATGTCCACCAGGTGAGGCCGCACTGCGGATCTCCGAAATCGAGCTAATGAAGACTGTCAACATCTGGAGAGTCGAAGAAGGGCGGATCAGACGGGTGCTGCTTTGACGAGCGATCGGATGCACAGCCGCCGAGAAGCAGCACTGAAAGTACAAAGAATAAAGTAGTCGTTCTCACTTTACGCCAAGAATAGCCTAATGCCCGCACCCCATGTTGGCCCGGGACCACCCTACGTCATCATGGCAACCAAAACTGGCCCCCATGCCGTGAGCACGATATTGCCAATCGCGTAGGGCACGGTGTAGCCGAGAGCCGGGAGGTCGCTCTCCGCCTCTTCCTGGACCGCGCGAAGCGCAGCGGTGATCGTCCCTGCGCCGCAACAAGCACCCAGGACAATGACCGGATTCATCCTCAACACATAACGACCGAACAAGATAGACACCGCGTGCGGTAGAATCGCGATCACAAGGCCGACGAAGACCAGGCTGATCCCCGACTTCTGGAGCCCCGAAAAAAAGCTGGGCCCTGCGGCAAGCCCGACGCAGGCCATGAAGACGGTCAAACCCACAGTGTCAAAAATCCACATGGCGGACCCTGGGATCCGACCGAATGTCGGGCTAACCGCGCGCAGCCAGCCGAATACCAAACCCATGATCAACGCGCCCCCGCTGGCGGTGAGCGTGAGTGGCAACCCGGCAACTGTAACAGTGAGCAATCCCATGAAACCGCCGAGGACGATTCCCAAACCGACGAAGATCATGTCTGTCATCACAGTCTGGCGATCGGCGTAGCCGAGGTCCTTGGCCGCCCGCTCGACGTCGCGCGTAGCTCCGACGAGAGTCAGTACATCGCCGCGCTCCACCTGCGTCGCGGGAGAGAACGGCATCGATTCGCCAAGCCTGGTAAGCTTCTTCAAAAACACTCCCCGGGCGAACTCCATGGCCGCCAGATCTACAATAGTTTTGCCGACGTGAGACTTGTTGGTGATCACCACGTCGAGCACCTCGATCGGAAAACTCAGGAGTTCCTTGTCATTTACTTCTGCCCCGATCTCTTCCCCGCGGACGGTATGCAGTTCCGAGCGCGTCAGGACCGCGATGACGTCACCCTCGCGAACTACCGTGTCTGGCTCGGGTTCGATGATCTTGCCCTCCCTGCGGATCCGAGAGATGAAGACGCGAGCTTCTTTGGGGCGCGCCTCGAGTTCGCCCACATTTCGATTGATCAAATTCGGGTTTGTGACCTGGTAGGCGCGAACCGCCAGGGCCTGGTAGGCTGACGTAGTCTCAGGCTCGCCACCGCCTGAGGCTGCGATCTTCGCGCGGAGCTTTCGGGCCTCCTCCTTCAGATCGACGCGCATTAGCTTCGGACCCACGTTCGGGAGAAACCAGACGATAAACGCCGTGCCGATAAGATAAGTGACGGCGTAAGCTACCGGGATGTTATTGATTAGGCTGGTTTTGTCCGCGTCCGGTATGCTGGCCACGCGATTGATAGCGTCGCTGGCGGTTCCAATGACCGTCGATTCCGTGAATGCACCGGCCAGCATACCAGCTGCCGTGCCCACGTCGTAACCGAGGAGTTTCGCAGCGGTATACGCGGCGATCAGGCACGTGACGCAGAGGACGAGCGTGATGGCAAGCTGCGGCAACGCATCCTTCTTTAGCGCGCGGAAGAACTGAGGTCCGACCTTGTAGCCAGTGGTGAAGAGAAAGAGATCAAAGAAGACATACTTTACCACGGCGGGAACCTGGATGTTCATTTGCCCGATCGCGACTCCGGCGAGCAGCGTGCCCACGGCGGTGCCCAGGCTGAACGTCCCGATCTTAAGGCGGCCGATGAAGAAGCCGATCGCCAAGGTTAAAAAGACCGCGAGTTCCTGATGCTCCCTAAGGGCTTGGGTGAGATAATTCATGGTAGGGCTGTCTTTGCAAGGTGTTTGTTAATCACAGAAGTCGCAGGATGTGATCGACGTTCCTCCATGTTAGTCAGCTTGTTAGAACTTGATCACGTAGTTACAAATCGCTCGGAAATCGGTGAGATTGTCGACGTTCCCTCCAAACTGCTGGACGACCGCATAGCGCAGACGCAGAGACAAGCCCTCCAGAACGCCTTTTTTGGGGCCCCACTGGAGATTGAAATCGAACTCGTTCTGCCGATACTGGCTCGCGGAATCCGGGTCGGTGCCAAACACCGCCAAGGCATAGGCATTCAGCCCTTTGACCCAGGGAAAGTCATAACCAACCCGGAAAAGAAACGCGCCCTCACCCGCTCGATTGAAATCTTGAACCTGAACACTGGTATAGCCGGGATAGCCGCTCCACGGGTTCTGCAGGTTGGCATTCCCCCAAGCTTGCGTGAAAGCCGCAGTAAACAGCGCGTTGCGGATAGGCAGTTCTACTTTGACGCCGAATTGATGGCCCGAGAAACTGTGGCCCTGCAACAGGTTGTCACCGACACTACCCTGGTCGACGTACTGCCCAGCGAACCTGAGCCGCCAGTCGGTGGCTAGCGGGAGTTCGAAACCCGTTTGGGCATATGCGATATTGATGATGTCGTCGCTGTAATAGTCGATCGCACCAATGTTAAATTTTCCTTTCTCGTAGATGGCCCCGGCTGCCCACACGCCTCTATTAGCATTAGCGCCCGCGTCTTCTGCCATCGAGACAAATTCGCTGTCATTTTGCGCTTTGATTTTGTCGAAATATCCAAGTCCGTACTTGATAGCCGCGACGTCCTGAGCCGGGGTTGGCGTCGGGACTGCAACCTCTTTTCCATCTTTGCTCAGGCCTATGCCGTCCGCAGGCATGCTGGCGTCTCCGCTGCTCGTGCCCAGCTCATAGCGGCCCTGCAAAACGACCGCCTCAAACGTATTTGGCGTCATGCGGGTGTCGTTGCGGTTGATAAAAGGCGTGTCGTAGCCCTTGGCTCCGACATTAATGTTCAAGCCCTTCATGATCTGGAGATCGGCGTAGAATTCGCCCAGGACCGTATAGCCATTCTGCCCGGGCGCCAGGAGGCCGGTTCCATCCCTGTCGTCAGGGGCATATATCGGATTGGAAGTGTAAACCGTAGCTCCGAACGCAATATGGTTGAAAAAGTAACCGGTCTTCGCTCCCAACCACCCGCCGATGGCCCACGCCTGTTTCTCTGCGCCACTGAAGTCGCTGCGATCGAAGTAGAAGGTGCGGAAGTTGAGTTCGAACTTCGTGTCTTTCAGGGCGGCTAGGAAAGCTCCGGGTTTTTCCACGCGTCCTTGCGGCACATTAAATGACTCATCGAGGGTCGTCGCGCCTTGGTTGGTAGATGTTAGCGCGGGGTCAGTGGAAGCGACTTGCTCCACCGTTAGGACGGGAGGGACTTGCGTCACCGCCAGGGAGAGATCAGACGGGGCAGCCATCCAGATATCTATCCCCTTCTCCTGCTGGCCGAGGGCGGTACCTGTGCCGCTCAACACCGCCAGTAGTGCCACTGCGGTGCATGCGTAGTCACGAAGAGAAGTTCGTATGCTCATAATGGTTTGCCGGGGCTGGCCTTCACCGGAGCCTGTTAGCGTTGGCTTTCTCCCCGTCAGGGGTAATATTTTTTGTCTTTCCTTTCTATTTGCGACAGTAGCATCGCGAAGTAACCGAACTAGCGTTTCGCTCGTGTCGGGGCTGGTGGGGCACTTTTGCCTGTAGCTGCCTCATAAGCCTGCCTGTATCCGCGCGCGATGGCGCGTACCGCCCGACCGATGTCGTCGTAGACATGATTCTCCAGGTTTGCGAAGGATATGCGCACCGACCAATCGGGAGCGGCAAAGCCGCCGCCGTTGAGCAGGACGATGCCGTGGTCCTCGGCCAGCCGGAACACGATGTCGAGCGGGTGCACGTTCGCCTTCATCCACTTGACGACGTCCTCGCCCAGGTACTTGCGGGCAAAAAACTCGAAATCGATCAGGCCGTAGTAGTAATCGAAGTACTCGTTAGGTCCGACTTCGATGTCCAGTCCTTCGATCGTTGCCTCGACCCGCTTCTTGCAAATGCCGATGCAGGCTTTCTGATAGGCCTTCTTTTCGTCCATCAGCTCGCTGAGCGAGAACAGTGTCATCATGACCTGCTGCGGAAGTGACAGCCCGGCCGTGTGATTGAGCGCGATGTCGCGGCTGTCGGCAACGATGCGGTCGATGAAAGCGAACTTGCGCGGCTCGAGGGTGAGCCCGCCGTAGCGCTTGTCCAGCAGTTTCTTGATCGGCTCGGGATGCGCAGCGATCATCTTGTCGAAGATGTTGTCCTCATAAACCGCGATCGTTCCGAGCCGCCACCCGGTGCAGCCGAAGTACTTGCTGTACGAGTAGACGCCGATCGTGTTCTCCGGGAACTCTCCCATCAGCGAACGGAAGCCCGGGACGAACGTGCCATAGACGTCGTCGGTCAGAAGGATCAGATCCGGCCGTTTCTTGAGCACGTCGCCGATTTTCTTAATCGTGTCTGGAGAAAGCGCGACAGCGAACGGATTGCCAGGATTGACGATAAAGAACGCCTTGATCTTCGGGTCGAGGAGCTTTTTGATCTCTTCATCCGGGTACTGAAACTGAGCCTCCTGCTTCGCATGCACCTCGATGTAGTGGAGGTCGTAGTCCTCCAGATGCGCCATCTCCAGGTAGGGCGTGAAGATCGGTACCCCGAGCGCGATCGTGTCGCCGGGATTGAGAATCCGGTTGCTTTTTAGCGACTTGAAAATGTAACACATGGCGGCGGTGCCGCCCTCGACCGCGTAGATCTTGAACTTGCCTTCCGGCCGCGGGTTTCCGCACATGGCCCATTGCAGGTACTCGTGAACGATCTGTTCGTTGTGCACCAGTATGCGGTCTGGCACCGGGTAGTGATCGCCGATGATGGAATCCACCAACTCGTGCACGAACTTGTCGGGGTCGAAGCTGAACTTCTTCACGGCCCACGGCACCATCGCCTGCAGAAAGGGCGCCCCCGGCATGTCGTTGTGTTTCGAGAGCCAGGCTTCAAGACGGCCGGCTATTCCCGATGCGCTGGGCATCCCGCCCACGCCGGGTGGCAGGTCGAGCACCCGCTTGCTCTCAGTGACCGCGAACTGCCCGAGGAGGAAGAACGCTTCGCGCGGCTCAGTGGCGACCCAGTTTGGGTTGCCACGACCGGCGTTCAGGTACGACAGGGAATTTTCCAGCGCCGTTTTCGATGCCACTTTTTGGACGAAATCCTTGATCTCGAACGGACCGAGTTTGTCGAACTCTTTCAGTTTCGCAGTATCTGATAATGGGCGACTGCCACGATGAGCTTGTCCGTTAGCTTTCGCAGCCCGAGAGGGTTTGCTTGTTTGTTGTCATAGTTTTCTTTGTTGTTGAATCATGTTCGGAAAATGTTTTCTCACGAGAGTAACATGATGATGACCATGCCCCAGATGGTAAGCAGGGTGTTACCGACGGCGTAGGTCACGGTGTAGCCGAGCGCCGGGATCTGGCTCTTGGCCTGGTCGCAGACTAGGCCAAGCGATGCCGTCGTCGTGCGCGCCCCGGAAACGATGCCGAGGTTGAGCGCGTCGTGGAAGCGGAACACGTACTTCGCGACGAACATGCCGAGAACCAGCGGTACGGTGGTGGCGACCGCGCCCCACAGGAACAGACCGACGCCCTGCGTTTTCAGACCGTTGACGAAACCCGGGCCGGCGGAGATGCCGACGATGGCGATGAAGATGTTGAGGCCGACCGAGTTCATGAACCAGACGGTAGGCGTCGGAATACGCCCGAAGGACGGGCGCACCGAGCGCAGCCAGCCGCCGATGATTCCGGCGATCAGCGCGCCCCCGGCGGTCGACAGCGTGAGCGGCGCCCCGGCCACCTTGAAAACCAGCGCGCCAATCAGCGCGCCGACCACGATCGCCGCGCCAACGAACGCCATGTCGGTGACATCGGTCGGACGGTCGGCGACACCCAGCATCTTGGTGGCGGCGGCAATATCCTCCGTGCGGCCGACGAGGGTGAGCAAGTCGCCACGATTGACCTCGGTGCCCGGCAGGATGGGGATATCGGTGGCGGTAGCGCCGCGCGTGATCTTGCGCAGGAACACGCCGCGCGCCGCCGGGCGCGTCGCCAACTCCTCGAGCGTCTTGCCGTCGACCTCCTTGTTCGTCACCAGGACGTCGACGCCCTCCACCGGCACGGCGAGCAGTTCGCGGTCCTCCACTTCGACCGCCGCTGCCCCGAGGATGTTCACCAGCACTTCGCGCTCGCCCGCGACCGCCACCACGTCGCCTTCCTTCAGGACGATGTCCGCGGTCGCATCCATGATCTCGCCCCCGCGCCGAATGCGCAGGATGAAAAGGCGCGCATCGGGCACCAGCGACTCAGCCTCGGCGACGCGCAGACCGACGGCCTTGCCACCCGGCTGCACCTTGTAGGCGCGTAACGCCCAGCGTGTCCAGGCCGTGCCCGGACCGCCCAGCTGCTTCTTGCCGCCCCCATGTTTCTCCTCGTAGTCCTTGCAGGCGGCGACGAGATCGATGCCCAGCAGTTTCGGGCCGATAACGGCGATCACGATCGCCGAGCCCATGGTGCCAAACATGTAGGTCACGGCATAGGCGATCGGCATCGAGTCGAGCAGGGCCTTGGCTTGATCGGGAGGCAGCCCCAGGCGGTTGATGGCGTCGGTCGAGAGCCCCATCGCGGCAGAGATCGTCTGCGAGCCCGAGTAGAGTCCGGCTGCGTAGCCGAGGTCGTAGCCGGCGAGCTTTGCGACCACCACGCAGGCGACCAGGCTGAATACGCACTGCACCACCGAGAAGATCGCCTGCGGCAGGCCGCTGCTGGCAATCCCGCGAACGAACTGCGGCCCGACGGCATAGCCGACGGCGAACAAAAACATGAGGAACGAAAACGCCTTGAGCGGCTGGTTAACCGTGATCCCGATCTGCCCGATCACGACAGCGGCGATCAGGGTGGCGGTCACCGCCCCGAGGCCGATCCCCTTGTAGGTGAACTTGCCGAAGTAGTAACCCAAGGCGAGCGCGAGAAAAATCGCGATTTCCGGGTAGGTCTTAAGCGTCGTGAAGAACCAGTCAATCATAGTTCGCTCCTTTTTTTGTCGGTTGGGCCGGGCGTTCGGATTCTTAGGATCATCAATTTCGTGAAGGAGTGTCAAGCCCGAATCAGGCTACTTCCTTGCTTTCTTTTTTGCTCCGCCAAGCTTCTCCGGCTTGATTAGCTCCAGGCCTGAGGCGGCGTGGTAGCCGTGGATCTCTTTCACATCGAGCTTGCGCATAAAGTCGATGGTTTCTTTCGTGATGACCTGGCCGGGCACCATGATCGGGAAGCCTGGAGGATAGGGGATCACGAATTTTGCCGAAACTGCCTGGCCGCGCTTCACCAGATCATCGATCTCCTTGCTGTTCAGTTTCACATGCGTGCAATTCTCCGCGTCATAGGCGAGGAAGAAAGGCGTGCGCATGTCGCCTTCGTTAGTTTTGCTGCGCGGGTCGTCGCGGAAGGCGTCGTGGAAGCGGCTGAAGTTTGGAAGGTCGGGCACGTCGGTGATGAGGCTCTTGACGCGGGCGTCAAACGCCGCCTTCTCATCGGGGTCCCTCGAGAGCGTCCGATCCAATTCACGGGAGATGTCTGCCAGCACCTTGATGAGATAGGCGATGTCACTACGGGTGTTATTAATGTTAGTCTGAAGAAGGATGCTGTTGCGCGATGTCTTGTTAAGCTGGATGTCAAACTTGCTCGCGAGCATTCCCTTGAACGATGTGCCATCAAATCCGGCGGAACCGCACAACAGGGTGACGCGAGTAGGGTCAAGGACGAACTCGTCGGTCGCCCAGGCGTCATAGATGGTTTTCCAGCTCACACCATCGGCATGGAAGTCCTCGAATCCGCTGGCCCGATGTTCTTTCGGGACCATCTGGGCATTGGTGGCAATGGTGAAGTATTTGGAGATGAGCGGATGCTTGTTTACCTCGCGGCGCAGGATCAGGGAGAGTTCGATGGCGCGGCCGACGAGCTCATACCCTTCCAGCTCCGCCTGGCGACGGGCAACGTCGAGGGAGGCGATGATTTGCAGATTCGGCGAGGTGCTGGTGTGCGTGAAGAATGCCTCTTTGAACGGCCCTTGCGTGCTCTCCCAGCAATCGTCGTTTACCATGATATAGGAACCCTGGCGGAAACAGGACAGCGACTTATGGGTCGAGGTCGTGGCATAGACTCGCAGCTTCACCGCGTCAGGGTCCGGCAGCAGGTGCGTGTCGAGGAGTTTAGCACTTTTTGGATCAATCTTGCCGTGCTTCTTCTTGAACTCGGCATACTCAGCTCGGTAGGCGGCGCTGGCATAGCGCTCTCGCAACGCTTCGCAGGCCCCCATGGCTGAGCGCATGCGATGGAATTGAGAGAAGCGGTTGTAGGCGTACCATGCCTCGTCCCATAAAAAGACGATGTCTGGTTTGATTGCCAGGACTTCTTCCATGAAGCGCTGCACGTTGTAAACGTGGCCATCAAAGGTGCAATTGGTGAGGAGCAGCATGCGCACGCGGTCGAGCTTGCCTTCCGCCTTGAGATCTAGCAGCGCTTTCTTAATCGTGCGCAGCGGCACCGCGCCATACATCGAGTATTCTGTCAGCGGATAAGCCTCGACATACAACGGCTGACCACCGCAAAGCACTAAACCATAGTGGTGAGACTTGTGGCAGTTCCGGTCCACCAGCACGATGTCCCCCGGGCGGACAAGAGCCTGCACCGCAATCTTGTTAGAGGTTGAAGTGCCATTCGTTCCGAAAAACAGCTCTCTGCAACCAAAGGCTCGTGCTGCCTTTTCCTGGGCTACCCTGATGTTGCCTGTCGGTTCGAGCAGCGAATCCAGACCACCGGTCGTGGCGGAAGATTCAGCCAGAAAGATGTTGGCTCCATAAAAGTGGCCGAAGTCTCGAATCCAGTGGGAGTTGAAGATGGACTTGCCTCGGGCAATCGGAAGAGCGTGGAATGTGCCGATCGGACGGCGCGCGTAGTTTTTGAGGTTATTGAAATACGGTGTGTCGTAGCGCTGGTTCACGCCCTCGAGGAGAGCGAGATGAATTTCCATCAGGTCTTCGAGTCCGTAGAAAATGCGCCGGATGTTTCTGGAATCGAGGTGGCTCGCCATCTTTTCCGCTGCTCCATCCACGATCAGATAGATGTCCAGTTCAGGACGGATCTTCCCGATAGCTCGTGCGAGAGCCACTCCGTAATCCTTTGGCTCCAGCGAACCGGGCTCGTAGGGCGAGATGCTGCTCCAGATAAGTGCGCAGCAGCGGTGCGTCGAATTGGGATTTGAAGCGGAAGTTGTCCTTGATGACAACCGCCTGCACATCAGCATTCATCACAACGCCAATCACGCCCTCTTCAAAACTCGGCACCGTGACCGTCTCATACACAAACGGGTCTTCCGGACGACGAAGCTGCCGTAGTTCAGCGCGTCCCTGGCGTACCTGTTCAGGAGTTGGATCATCGCTGACAATCAGCACTTCAAAGTAGGGCTTGGTCAGGTCACCCGTGTCGAAGTAGTCCTTCATCAGACCGATCATTGCTTTCCGACTCGTCCTCTTCGCCCAGTTTCCATGCATTCACGGAACGACGATAGGAACCGGTGATGATGGCCTTGGCGATGCGGTTCGTTAGTCTCGAGAAAGTGGAATAATCACTCCGGCCCAGCGCCTCTTTCAGCGCACTCATCATGGCTTCCCCGGGATAAGCGCGAAATGTCTCCAGAACGCCGAGCGGTGCGAGCAGGGCTTCCACTTTGGCCGAGTGTTTCCTTGGTGGAAGCGCCGGAGGAGGATTGGGCGACAAGGGTCTGGGCCGCATGAGCCAGATCCTGCCAGCGATCACAGCGAGCCTCGCCGGCGCTAAACATACCGACGGAATAACGGGATGTGGACTTGGATGTTTTTGACGATTGAGTAGACATGATTTTTGTCGGGTGAATTAATGGTTAACCATTTTTGCGAGGTCGTTTTCTTGTGGCGCAGAGGTCTTGCTTGAAGTTCTGCCGAGAATAAATACCGAGTTACGGTCCAGGACGTCTATAGGACTTTGGTCCAATAGGAAGGAACCGCTCGTGCTGCTCATCTCAGGTCCCTATCTTTACGGTGCAAGCAGGGCTGAGATGCGACGCAAGTCACGTGAAGTTCTTCCCGGAGACGGTTCTCACGCGCGCCGAGATTTATATTTTAATGGAATGATTTGGCGCAAATGCATACACCGGAAGATGGCAAGGCGAAGAAAAAATGAAGCGTTTTGTGCATAGATACCTCGATCCTGCGAGTCGGTTGGGCGAAATTCTGTTTGGTCTGATCATGGTGTTGACTGTCACGCTGACTGCAGGATTGACGGTCGCTGAAGGGCGGGCCGGAGTTCGTCAGCTTCTGCTCGCCGCCATCGGCTGCAATCTCGCGTGGGGGATTATTGATGCGGTCATGTATATCATGAACTGTCTAACCGAACGCAGTGGCAAAGTCCGACTGATTGAGGCGGTTCAACGTGCTCGCGACAACCGCGCAGCCCTTGACGTCATCCAAAATGAAATCGAGCCGGAACTTCAATCGCTGTTGGATCCCGAGGAGCGTGAAGCTTTCAGCCGGTCCATTCTTGGTCACATGGTAAAGGCACGGATCACGAGACCGGGCGTGATGAAAGATGACCTTTACGGCGCGCTTGCCTGTTTCCTGCTGGTCTTCGTCTCATGTCTGCCGGCGGCAATTCCATTTCTCATTTTTTCCCAGCCGCATTTCGCGTTGCGCGTCTCTAATTTTCTTTTGATCGTTCTGCTCTTTTTGGTTGGGCGAAAATGGGCGCAATATGCTGGAACTGATACCCGGATCGCGGGGACAACGATGGTTGTTATTGGCCTCGTCCTGGTCGGTGTCGCGATTCTGCTCGGAGGTTAAGAATGAACCTCCAAGGCGCAGTTTTGGCCGTCGCTCTGGCTTCCGTAGTTTCCGTGTCGTTAGGCGGAACTGAGACAAATGTTCGAATGGAAGTCGCCGACGAAACAGCGGAAACCGAATGGGAATACTCATTATCCATTTCCACTTACCTCGCGCAGCACGCGCGCGACTATGCGAACCCAAACTTCACCGCCGACCGCGACTGGCTGCATCTCGAAGCCCGCTATAATTATGAAGCGCTCAAAACGGGTTCACTCTGGCTGGGCTACAATTTCAGCTTCGGAAAGAAGTTGACGCTTGATGCCACGCCGATGATTGGCGGCGTGTTCGGAGACATAACCGGGATTGCACCCGGATACACGATCTCGATCGGTTACGAGCCATTCGAGCTGTTCACTCAAGGCGAATACTTCTTTGATGCCGCGATTCATGCCGGAAATTTTTTCTATAGCTGGTCGGAACTCAGTTGCGCCCCCGCAAGGTGGTTCAGAGTTGGCATCGTCGTGGATCGGACCAAAGCGCTCGGTAGTAAATTCGACATTCGTCGCGGACCGCTGGTCGGATTCAAATATAAAAAAGTCGATTTTACAACGTATTGGCTTAGTCCCGGTTCGAAGGATGCGACGTTCATTTTTACCGTAGCCGTAAATTTCTGAGCGATGGCGCTGACTACGATATTCCTAGTGACTCTGTTTCTCTACAGCCTCGGTGCACAACGTATCGCATGCATTGCACCGGCGGCCCAGATTCTGTTCAGGGCCGCAGGCAAAAGAGCTGGTGAAAGATAGCGTGCGGCCAGTGTAGGGCTAAGGTCCAATATGCCAGCACGACGTTCAGCGACACATTGGAAAGGCTCCGAGGAGGGTTGATCATGGATGCGGCAGGCTTCATCAAAGAACGCGTCGGTCTATTCAAAGACTTCACGGCCGAGCGGATCAAACAGTTGGTGGATGGCTCGCTGGTCCGATCGTTTGAGACGAACGAAGCGATCGCTCATCAGGGCGCAGAAGCTACTCACTTCGGAGTTGTGTTGAGCGGGACAGTAGCGGCCTCAGCGGTGACAAACGGCACGCGGCAACCGCTCGGGCAGTTTAAGGCGGGCGACACATTCGCCGAAGCAGCGCTCATGACGGGCAATCCATTGCTCGCAGACTTCATCGCCGAGTCGCACTGCGAAGTCTTGCTCATTCCTGTATCGCTCTTTCAATCGATCATTGTCGCCGAACCGGGCGCGCTGCGGCACATTTCGCGGACGATCGCTGATCGGACAAGAATGCTGGCGGGCGATCCGGCGAAAACGAAGGCTGCTCTTCAACAGGGTAATGATCCCTACGGACTCAAGCTCAAAGGCGAGAGACCCGAAAAAATCCTTGTTATCAACGTCGGATCTTCTTCGCTGAAATATTCATTTTACGATACCACGGATGAATCGCGCCACGCGAAGGGTCTCGTTGAACGCATCGGCCTGGGTGGCACTCAACTGAAGCATCGCGGACCGAAGGGCGAAGTAAAGCGCGATCTGGAAAAAGGAGATCACGCGGCTGCCTTCAAGGCGATGATTGCGGAACTCACTTCGAAGGAGACAGGAGTTATCGGCAGCCCCAGTGAAGTGAGTGTCGTGGCGCATCGCGTTGTTCACGGCGGCGAGAAATTCACAGAAGCCACCCTCCTCACCGATGAGCTCGTTGCGGAAATGGAAAAACTAAATCCGCTGGCGCCGCTGCATAATCCAGTGATCATCGCGGGCATCCGCGAGATGCGGAAGCTGTTCCCCGCTGTGCCTCATGTGGGCGTGTTCGATACTGCGTTTCACCACACGCTCCCGGCGTACGCATTTCTCTACGGACTACCGTACGAGTTCTACAAAAAGAAAGCGGTGCGTCGCTACGGTTTTCATGGGACCTCACATAACTACGTTGCATTGCGGGCAGCCGAATTCTTGAAGCGAAGGCCTAACGAGTTGCGCCTTGTAAGCTGCCACCTTGGCAATGGAGCATCCATGTGCGCTGTAGACCATGGGCGCTCGGTGGATACGACCATGGGCTTCACGCCGCTGGAAGGATTGATCATGGGCACCCGCTGCGGCGACCTTGATCCGGGCGTGCTCGCGTTCCTTGAACGCGAGCACAAACTTTCCGCTTCAAAGAGTGAAGATTTGTTGAACAAAAAGAGCGGCCTACTGGGCTTATCGGGCGTTTCAAGCGACATGCGCGAAGTTCTTCGAGCGGCCGATCAGGGTCATCAACGCGCTTTGATCGCGCTCAAAGCCTACTGCTATCGCGTGCGAAAGTACATCGGCGCGTACGTCGCATCCATGGGCGGACTCGACACGGTGATTTTTACCGGCGGTGTCGGCCAGGGAAGCGCAGTGGTTCGCGCCCTGGCATTGCAGGGACTGGGCTGCATGGGGATTACGCTTGACGACAAACGCAACCGCGAAGCCAGCGGTGACGAAATAACCCGCATCTCAACCGATGACTCAAAAGTAGCGGTGCTCGTGGTGCCGACCGACGAGGAACGCATGATGGCGCGCGAAGCGTTGCGCGCTTTAAGCCGCTCTTACATCACGCGTGTGTTGGAGACGCAGAAGCAGCAACCGTTTCTTGTCGAGATCTCCGCACACCACATTCATCTTACGCAGGAGCACGTCGAGGCCTTGTTCGGCAAAGGACATCAACTCACCAAACACGCCGACCTTTCGCAACCTGGTCAATATGCCTGCAAGGAACAACTGATGATTGTTGGACCGAAAGGTCGCGTTCAGCGTGTCCGCATTCTTGGGCCCGCCCGAAAGTACACGCAGGTCGAGATCGCGATGACCGAGCAATTCAAGCTGGGCATTCATCCTCCTATACGCGAAAGCGGCGACATCGCGGATACGCCCGGCTGCACGCTCGAAAGTGCGACTGGCAGCATCCAGATCGAGCGCGGAGTGATTTGCGCGCTGCGGCACGTTCATATGAGCCCGGAAGACGCTCTTCGTTACGGAGTCCGCGACAAGTCCTTCGTGCGCGTGCGAATCGCGGGCGACCGCGAACTAATTTTCGGCGACGTGCTAGTGCGAGTAGATCCGAGTTTCAAACTTGCCATGCACATCGACACGGACGAGGGAAACGCTGCCAATGTAAAGACCGGCGCGAAGGGTTACATCGACGGAATCCAAAGTGAGGGATACCAGAGCAGCTAAGAACTTCAACCCAAGCATCAATTCAACCCACCAGGCATCCAAAAAGCGCAACCCTAACCAGCAACTACAACTATGAGCAACACGTCCTCAGCGAAGAACGATAACCGGATCCCGGAATTACCCGCGGAATCGAATCTTCCGGAGAATATCGATCGGCGCACTTTCTCATCCGCAACGTCGCCATTGGCGCGGCGGCAGCGACGACCGGAACTGTTTGGATGAGTGAAGCGCGCAACAAACAGGCCGCGAAGGAAGAAGCGGCGCCGAAGATGGGTGCAACGCTCTCACCCGATCTCAACGTCGTAAAGCAGTCGAAAGGTCCCGTGATGACACTCGCTGATGAATTCTACAAAGTGGGCCCCGGCCCTTCGAGTTCGCACACGATCGGGCCGATGCGCATCACTTACCATTTTTACCAGCGCTGCACGAAGCTGCCGGCCGACCAACTCGCCAAGGCAACCGGGCTCAAAGTCCATTTGTTCGGCAGCTTGAGCGCGACCGGCAAAGGCCACGGCACAGAGCGCGCCGCGCTGGCGGGTCTGCTAGGCAAGGAACCGGCTACGGTTGATCCCCTTTTCCTCGACGAGATGAAAGCCAAACCGGAGCAAACTTATCCGGTGGAGCTGGGTGACAAAACATTCAATCTGTCGCTGGCCGACATCATTTATGACGTAACCAAAGGCGACTTTCCGCACCCAAACACCATGACGTGCAAATTGATGGGCGGCGACAAACCGATCTGCGAGCAGGAATATTATTCGGTCGGCGGCGGCTTTATCGAATGGAAGGGCTACCAACCGCCGAAGAAAGGCCAGCCAAAATATCTCTACTCGACAATGAAGGAACTGCGTCAGCACGCAGAGAAAAACAATCTTTCGATCGCGCAGGTAATCATGGCGAACGAAGTGGCTGTTTCCGGCAAGAGCGAAGGGCAGATCAACGCGTTTCTGGACAAGATCGCGAACGCTATGCTTGCGACGGTGAAGTCGGGCTTGTCGGTGAAGGAAGGCGTTTTGCCCGGCCCCATTAAACTGCATTCCAAAGCAGCGACTGTTTGGGAGCGCGCGCAGGATGAAAAATATGAGAGTGACCGCGCGATCGCGATGGTTGCCGCTTGCGCACTCGCTGCGTCTGAAGAAAACGCGCGTGGCCACTTGGTTATCACTGCGCCGACCAGCGGTTCGGCCGGCGTAATGCCTGCGATTGTATATGCCCTCGTCAATAGCAAACGGCAGGTGCCCATGGAAAAAATTCGCGAGGGTCTGCTCGCCGGTTTGGCGGTCGGTTATTTGTGCAAACACAACGCGACCCTCGCCGCAGCGGAAGGTGGCTGCCAGTCGGAGATTGGCGTCGCGTCGGCGATGGCCGCTGCGCTCATCGCTCAAGTGATGGGGAGCAATCCCCAGACTCTCGAGAACGCCGCCGAATCGGCCCTCGAGCATCACCTCGGCATGACGTGCGACCCCGTCGCCGGCTATGTGCAGGTTCCCTGTATCGAGCGTTGCGCCTTCGGCGCGGTGAAGGCCTGGACCGCGTTCATGATCGCCACCAACGAGATTGAGTCACGGCACCGTGTTGATCTCGACGCGACGATCAAGACTCTGGCCGACACCGGCAGAGACATGAACGCGAAGTACAAGGAGACGAGCGAAGCGGGCCTGGCTCAGAACCTCACAATTTGCTGAAAAATTATCTGAGGACGGATCCGGCGCCATCATGTTTTCTTCGTTACGGGCAAAGTAAAATAGAAGCGCGCGCCGCCATCGGCAACATTCTCCGCTTGGATTTCACCGCCATGAGCTTCTACGATGGAGCGCACAATGGCCAGTCCCATTCCCAGCCCTTGCTCCTTGGTAGTGAAGAACTGGTCGAACAAGCGTTCGTGCACTTCCGTGCGAATGCCTGTGCCATGATCGCGCACGCTTAAGCGCACTTCGCCATCGCCACTGCCAGCCGTGCTAATCTCTACCTTGCGCTGGCCGGGTGGTGTCTGCCGCATGGCATCAAAGGCATTACTGACCAGATTAACCAGGACCTGCTGAATCTGGACCGGATCTCCTTCGATCACTGGCAGGTCCTTCGCCAGCGATGTTTCTAACTCACATGAACAGGCCACTGCATCCGGCCTGACAACATGCGCTACATTCATGACCAGCTCATTCAGATTGATCCGGCGCCGGATAGGATCGCCTTTCTTGATTGTGTTGCGCACGTCCTGGATGATCTCGTGCGCGCGATGCCCGTCTGCTACCACGTCGACGAGGATGTCGCGCAAGATCCCAGGATGTTCCTCGCCTCTGTCAATAAGGCGCTTGCCGGCATTGGCATTCGTAATAATGGCGGAAAGCGGCTGGCCAAGCTCATGGGCGAGTGAGGCCGTCATCTCACCGAGTAAGCTAACGCGGCCAAGCAAGTTAATTTGTTCGCGATGATGGCGTGCCTTCTCTTCGGCCTGCGTTAAGGAACGCTCCGCCCGGCGTCGTTTCACGAGATTAGCCAGCAAACCCATGATCAGCAGGGCTTGCAGAATGCAAATCGAAAAACCGGCTACGATCCACGTCCGGTAGCGTTCCCAGACCGTCGGCACACGGAACAAGACCGTGCTTCCGGGCGGAAGGAGGTTCTCATTAATCTTCCATCGCTGGAGCTCGCGCCAGTCATAACGCGGAGGGAGACGCTGGACGAGTCTTGGAGCAAAACTGGAAGCTTGTTCACCTTGCAAAATACGAATGGCGACCTCCGCAGCTTCCTTTCCCATAAGCTCGCTCTGATAAAGACGTCCACCTACAATCCCCAAGCCCAGTTGATGATTAAAGATGGAGTTGATGGGCGCGTTTGCGACCTGATGGAGACGTTGCAGTGCCTCGTCGGCATTGAGGGTTACACCGGCAGCATCGCGCAGCAGCAACAGGACAAAGATGTAGGAATCTGGCGGCAACGTCGCGACCCGACGCAGCATTTGGTCAAAGGAGAGATCGCTGTAATAGGTGAAGTTAATTCGGTTTGCGAGTGGCTTGGTTGCCTTTTGGAAAACCTCCTGCCAAACATGCTCGAGCGGCGTCGCGCCCACTACGACCGCGATATTTTTTGTCGCGGGCGCAATTTGCAGCATGTCTTCAAGCAAGCCGGGAATTTCATATATCTGCCCGATGTAGGCCGCGTTCTTCTCCAACGCGCCCGGCGGCAGTAACCGCCGATCGGCTGAGGCATAAAGGATGGGCGTTTCCGGAAAAAGCTGGTTGCGATAGTTTGCAACGAAGATGGATGCGGGTGCTCCGATCGGCACGACGAGATCGGGCTGCCATTTGGCCTGGCGCTTTTGCAAATAATCAACAATCGCCTTTTGCATGTCGCCGTCGGCATACCGGGCCATGTCCAGCGAGACCTCGTCGAGATCGACGCGCGCACCCATCTTTTGCGCCAACTCAGTCTCGAATGCCCTGGACTCGACCGTGAATGGCGGCGAGGCGCTGCCAAAGGAATGAACAAGCAGGACCCGCTTGGGCCCCGCCGCTTGTGCGTTGCTCGCGAAGAGGAACGCGATTGCCGCCACGGTCGCGGCGACCAGAAAGAACGGCGCGCGTCGCGCTTTCCCGATGTCACATACCCGGAACCTGCAAGGCGACGGCAGCTTTAACGCTACCCCTGTCGCAGCGCTCGCCGGCGGCGCCCTCGATACACAGAGACCGGCCGCCCAAGCGTGATCGTTCCAGTTCACGAGAAAACTGTGATGTGCCGTATCTGTAACACGTCCGGACGGGCGTGAGAAGCACGTTTCGCGGTGGTATCGACGTTCGTCCTCCGAAAACTCGCTCGGCGCGACTCGTCCTGTTAGTTCAAATAGAGGTGGAATTCCAGCCGCTGCTGGGATTAGTCGCCGGGAAGCCGGGGGCAGGTCATGAGCAGTCGTGGAAATGTGAGCAGGCGAGTACGACGAAAGTCCAATAGATTTTTGCTGGAGATCACTGCGATGATTCCACGCGTTGGACTACGATGTCGTCGGATACTAACACTGCGCAACGAAGCGGCGAGGCTATCAATTACAAACCCTTCCCTCAAATTTCTGGACAAAGAACTGGTTGAAGATGTACAACACTGAGATCGCGAATTGATAAACCATGAAACCGAAAGATTCACTTATCCGCTCCTACACCAAGTCGCGCCAGCCTCGCGGCAGACGTTTCGTTCTGTTCATTGCTTTAACGTTCCTGGCACTACCGTCGCGCGCCCACGCCTCGTTTCTCCACGGTGAGACGCTCGATTCAGTCGCGGGCGTGATTGCGTGGTTCGCGTTCATCATCGTCCCACCCGTCTTAATCGGGGTCTTCCTGCTGGTCCACATCCTCCCTGAAAAGATTGCCGAAAAGCGGCACCATCCGCAGCTCGGGGCTATCAAGTGCCTGTGCCTGCTCTCGCTTTGCTTCGGCGGACTGCTCTGGCCGATCGCATGGCTTTGGGCCTACACAAAGCCGGTTTTGCACAAGATGGCGTACGGCACGGATGTCGATCACTCGCACGAGCAGACGGGCGGGGAAAAATCCGCCACCACTGAACTCGAACAACTCCGCGCCCGCGTCGCGGAACTCGAAGCGGAGATTAAAGGAGGGAAGGCGTAATGGAAGTCATCCTGCTTGGCATCTACGGGTTCTTCGTCTGGCTCATTTTCTATAAATTCAAGTGGCTGCCCATGAACTTTACCGCGGCGGTCATTGTCATCACGCTGCCCATCGTGGCAATGATGGCTCTTTTCCTCCTTCTGAACATCTCCGCGCCCGCAACTGACGACGTGCGCGCGATGAATTATGTCATCCCGATCGTTCCGCGCATAACCGGCCAGGTTACCGAGGTGCCGATTCAACCAAATCGGCCGATTAAAAAAGGCGACGTGCTTTTCAAGATCGATCCGGTGCCCTTCGAGGCGGCGGTGAAAGCCGCCGAAGCCACGCTGCGCGGAGCGAACGATCAACTTAACAATGCCGCGAACAAAAAAGCCGCGCTGACCCCGCGGATCGATCTGGCGAAAAAGCGCGTCGAGCAATTCACGGCACTCGCTGCGACCGGGGCCGGGAAGCGGGCCGACCTTGAGCAGGCGCAAAGCGACCTTGGAAATCTTGAAAGCGAATTCCTTGCCGCCGACGCCACGGAATCGCAGGCCAGAGCGCAGATCGCCAAGTCCGAGGCCGACCTCATCAATGCGAAATTCGACCTCGAAGGCTGCGTCTACGTTGCTCCTGCCAACGGTCGCGTTGCCAATCTTTCCCTGCAACCCGGCGTGCGCGCGACCCAGTTCGCGACAATGCCGGTGATGAGCTTCATCCAGGAGGACGATCCGTGGCTGCTAGCATTCTACCGGCAAAACGAACTGCGCTACGTCGAACCCGGCGATGAAGCGGAAATCTTTATGAAGGTGTATCCGGGCCGCATCATCAAATGCAAGGTCGATTCCATCCTTTGGGCGACGGCACAAGGCCAGCTGCCGATCAACGGCAACCTCCCCAACACCATGCCCGTGTCGGCGCCCGAACAGCGCATTGCAGTGCGACTCCTCACAGATGGGAAGGATAAAGACGTCTTCCTCGCTGCTGGCGCCCGCGGTGGGGGAGCGATCTACACGAACGATATTGCGGCGATCCAGATCCTCCGTCGCGTGATCGTCCGCATCACGGCCAAGTTCGACTGGTTCGTCATCAAACATCTCTCCGCTCTCTTCGGCGGCCACTAAGGATCAAACGATGAACGCTCGGCGCTGCACCCTGCTTCTTGTTACCGCCGGCAGCCTCGTGCTTGCCAGCTGCGCGATTAAGCAGCCGCCCGTTGGCGCGGACATCATGCCTGAGCGCACTCGCGCGAAAATCCCGGGAAGCTGGGCTGGACCGCATCGCAGCGGCACCGTGGTGCCGAACTGGATCCGCAATTTCGGCGACCCGGAGTTGACCGCGCTCGTTGCGGACGCTGTTGAGCGGAATCCCGATCTCAAAGCCGCCGCCGCCCGCGTGGAAGCATCGCGCGCTGCTGTGCGCATTGCCGCATCATCGCTCTACCCGCGGATCGCGATGAAAGGACTCGGCGAGCGCCAGGGACAGGAACTTGGTGGCGACATCGGTCGCGACATTAATCCGCCGTCCTTCGGGAGCGGGGGAACGGAGGACAGCGGCGGCGCCGGACTCGACACCAGCATGGATAAATCATCACAGCGCTGGGTATATGGCCTCGCAGCCGGTGCCGCATGGGAGGCCGACGTGTGGGGGCGCATTCGTTCGAAAAAAGCTGCCGCGAAGGCTGAAAGCCTCGCGCTGGAAGCCGACTACGAATTTGCCCGGCAATCGCTCGCCGCTGCCGTGGCGCGCGCGTACTTCTCCACCATTGAGGCTGCACAACAGGAAGCCAACGCACAGGAAACGCTCGGTATCTACCAGGAGTACTCAAAGCTCACTGACGTGCGCAAGCAGCAGGGCTTCGCGAGCGACTTCGACGTGTCGCAGATCAAGTCGCGAACCTCCGCCGCCGAGGATGCACTCTACGCCGCACAGGCCGCGCGGGCGCAGACCATCCGCGCGATCGAGGTCGTGACCAGTCGCTACCCTGCCGGCAGGTTTGATGTGCGACGTTCCTTTCCCGGCCAGCCGAAGGCCGTGCCCGCCGGTTTGCCCGCGCAAATCCTCGAACGCCGGCCGGACCTCATCGCCAGCGAGCGCCGCTTCGCCGCTGCCTTTCACGAGTGAACGAGGCTCGCACCGCGCGCCTGCCGCGCTTTGTGCTCAGCGCCACCAGCGGGCTCGGAACCGCGGAACTGGACTCAGTCGGCGCGCTCGATGCCTTCGTCTGGAGTTTGGCCGCTGGGGTCACACAACCGATTTTCTTTGGCGGTGAACTTAAGGCTGCACAAGATCTCCGCACCGCCGAGCAAAAAGCCGCCGCCGCAAGCTACGTGGGCTCCGCGTTGCGCGCGTTCCAAGACGTCGAAGACGCTCTCGCCGCCGATTACTATCTGCGTAAACGCGAAGGCGCGCTGGGCGACGCGGTTTCGAGCAGTGCCGATTCGGTGAAGTTCAGCAGGGAGCAGCTCGAACAGGGGCAGATCGACATGTTCACCGTCTTGCGTCTCACGGGGGAAAACCTCGCCGCGAAAGTCCAATTCACACAAGTCCGCGCCTCCCGCCTCCGCGAGCGCGTGAATCTATACCTGGCCCTCGGCGGTGATTTCGCGGGAACCGGCGCTCCAAAATGAGACAATATGGGTACGTCATAAACAAGAGTGAACAGGAGGAGCAGAAGTGAAACAGATACTACTACTAATAATAGCCGGGCTTGTTGTGGCAGGCTGTTGTTCGACGCAGAATGAAATTCAGCATTTATCCACTTCCGATCTGCAACTGCGGCGCTACGAACTGATGTATTGCTTGAGCATGACGCGCATGAGTTGGGACAACCGACCGTGGCATAGCGACGCCTATAATGACGTCAAGGCCGACCTCGAAGAAAAGGAAGCCATCGAGCGAGAAATTACCCGCCGTGGCGTGACGGATTATCACTGGCCACCTTCCGTAGCATACCCATACGCACATGATCATTGTCACTGCCAATGTTGGATTGCTACCCTCTGAAATCGGTAAAAATGAAAATCGGTCTTGAGCATTAGGAGAGAGGTTCTCAAATCAGTTTATTGAATGCACACAGTCACCAATAACTATCGAGATGCTCACATTTTAAATCTCGGTTCCGGCGGTGAACGCGGACCGTATCTGGTGACGCAAACGGGCGTTTCTCCGAAGGATGTTATTCCAAAGACACGTATGTTCGTATTACGCCCCGATGGAAGCTGGGTCGACTTTAATGCCTACGCATCCCAGGGAAAGCCTGACGCTATGGACGAAATCGTTTTCTCCACCACAACACAAATAATGGAAACGTTTGGGAAATTGTTCGGTGCGCCTCGTGTTCTCGACCTACCGATCAATGAGGAGGGACTGAAAGTGTGGATCGAGCGCCAGGAGCACGGCGATCCTCTGGAAGCCGCTCGCGCATGGGCTAAAGAATACAAGATGCGTCATCGGAAAGATCGCGGCAGTTAAGGCTACTGTTGAAGAGCGCCGGAGATTGCCGCCATGAATGCACCGTCCCTGGCTCGGGTAATTCCAGCTCTCGGTTGGCTGCGTGTTTATGATCGAACCTGGTTGCGCAGCGATGTTGTCGCCGGCATCACGCTGGCGGCGTATCTCCTTCCCGCTGGTTTGGGGGACGCGTCGCTGGCCAACCTGCCGCCCGAGGCCGGACTTTACGCGTGCCTATTTGGCGGACTCGTCTTCTGGCTTTTCTGTAGTTCACGGCACACGGCCATTACGGTTACCTCCGCCATCTCGCTACTCGTCGGCGCGTCGTTAGGTGAAATTGCGGGCGGCGACACGAGCCGGTTCAGCGCGCTGGCGGCGGGCACGGCGGTGCTCGTGGCGCTCATCGCCTTCATCGCTTGGCTGGTTAAGGCGGGCTCGATCGTCAACTTCATCTCCGAGAGCGTGATGGTCGGGTTCAAGTGTGGGGTGGCGCTTTTCCTCGCCTCTACGCAGTTGCCCAAGTTGTTTGGCATCCACGGCGCCCACGGCAATTTCTGGAAGAACAGCGGCAACTTTTTCACGCACCTGCACGAAACCAATCTCACATCGCTCACGATTGGAGGCGTCGCATTGGTGGCGCTCGTCCTCGGGAAGATTTTTCTCAAGAATAAGCCCGTGGCGTTGTTCGTGGTGGTCGGCGGCATTCTGGCTTCTGGCTGGCTCGGCTTGGAAGCGCGCGGGGTGAAGCTACTGGGCGAAGTCCCGCAAGGACTACCGGCCCTCGGCCTCCCCGCGATTCACTTGGCGGATTGGGACGAACTGTTGCCGCTGGCGTTCGCCTGTTTTCTGCTTGGAGCGGTGGAGACGGCTGCGATCGGTCGCATGTTCACGGCCAAACACGGCGGCCGGCTTGATGCCAACCAGGAATTCCTCGCGCTCGCCGCGTCGAATCTCGCCGTCGGATTTGGTCGCGGCTTTCCAGTGAGCGGCGGCATGTCACAATCGCTCGTTAACGAAGGTGCGGGTGCGCGCACGCCACTGTCAGGCGCCTTCGCGGCGGGGATCATTCTGGTGGTGGTGCTATTCTTCTCGCACTTGCTGGCTGCTTTGCCCCAGCCAGTGTTGGCGGCGGTCGTATTGGTGGCTGTGGCCGGCCTGTTCAAGATCTCCGCCCTCAAACATCTCTGGCGCGCCGATCGCACTGAATTCGTAGTTGCCATCGCGGCCATCGTCGGCGTGCTAGGTCAGGGTTTGCTGCGCGGTGTGATGATCGGCGCGATCCTATCACTGGTGCTGTTGATTCGGCGCGCCTCGCGGCCGCACGTCGCCGTTCTCGGACGCATCCCGGGCACACGGCGGTTCTCCGATCACGGGCGCCACCCGGATAATGAGTTGATTCCCGGCGTGATGATCTTCCGGCCCGAGTCGGGCCTCATGTATTTCAACATGGATCACGTGCGCGACACAATTGTGGATCGGGTCCGAGCTGAAACCACGCCGCCGAGGTTGGTGGTGCTGGACCTTTCCGCTGCGCCGCGGGTGGACATGCACAGCGCACAGATGCTGGGGAGCGTGGCGGATGAACTCACCGCGACTGGCATCCGTGTACAGGCCGTGGAAGCGCGCTCCTCGGTCCGCGAGCGATTGCGTGGCGAGGGGGTGGACGACAAGCTTGGCGGCATCAACCGCTTTACCTCGGTGGCCGATGCCCTCGAGGGATTCCAATGATTCATTCGACCTGCGCGGTGAAATTTTTTCCATGCAGCCAGCTCGCTGAGGTACGGGTGTGGATCGAGGGGAACACCGGACAAAACCGATGAAACAACTGCTCAAAGAAATTCGTCATAACCCGCTGCTCTGGTTGTTAGCGTTTGTGCCAGTGGTGTTAGTAGCCGCGAAGCTCAAGCCCGAAGCGCATACGCTGCTCTTCGTCCTGTCTGTCCTGGCCATCGTCCCACTGGCGGCGCTGCTGAGTCACGCCACCGAATCGGTGGCGGCCAAGACGGGCGATGCGGTGGGCGGCCTGCTCAACGCCACGCTGGGGAACCTGACCGAACTGGTCATTGCGCTCACGGCCTTACGCGCTGGCCAATACATGCTGGTGAAGGCATCCATCGCCGGGGCGATTGTCACCAACACATTATTTATGTTGGGCTCCTCGTTTCTCCTCGGCGGCCTCAAGTACCACGTACAGGAATACAACCGGGTCAGCGCACGCGTGCAAGCGGGTCTGCTCTTCCTCGCCACGATCGCGCTGTTGATTCCTTCGGCGATCTCGCAAGCCGACTCCGCGGCGGCATCGGCGTTCACCCACAAGTTGAGCGTGGGACTCGCGGTGTTGCTGATCGTTGCATACGGACTGGGCATGCTGTTTTCGCTCAAGACGCATCGCGAGTTGTTTGCCAGCGCGGAAGGCGGAGAGGCCGGCGAAGCGCCATGGCCGATCGGTCTGGCCCTGGCTACGCTGGCGGGCGTCACGGTGTTGGTGGCGCTGGTGAGCGAAGTGTTCGTCGAGTCGGTGCAGAAAGCGGCCGAGGCGTTCGGAATGACGCCCGCTTTCGTGGGATTCATCATCGTGGCGCTAGTGGGTGGTGCAGCGGAAATGGCCTCGGCGTTTTCCGGTGCGCGCAAGAACCGACTGGATCTGAGCGTGGGTATCGCACTGGGAAGTGCCTCACAGATTGCGCTCTTCGTCGCCCCGGTGCTGGTTCTTCTCAGTTACGTGCTCGGCCCCGCGCCGATGGACCTGCAATTCTGGCCGGGCGCAGTGGTGATGATATTCATTGCCACGATGACCGCGTCGCTGGTCACGAACAGTGGGCGATCGACGTGGTTTGTCGGGGTGTTGGTGCTGATGGTGTATCTGATTTTCGCGATGACGCTTTACCTTTTGCCGCCCCGATCTTAGTGAAGGAACCATTTAGCGAACATAGCTGACCATCCAACTTACCAAGTCGCATGTCTGACTTAGACATTAAATCTTTGTCCGCCAAAGTTTGACGAGGCCAGACCCTGATCGTGCTCTGGAAAATCCTCATCGCTTTCATTCTGGTGGCGGTCACAGTGTCCGTGCATGCTGTCGGTCTCGCCGCGCTGCTCATAAGAACATTAACACCGCGATGATCACTAACCTTTTAATCGGCTCGGGCCTGGTTGCGATAACTGTAATAATTCACGCCATGGGCCTCGGCATGGTGTTAAGCCACGTGTTGCACTCCAGCGCGCGGCCAGATACACGCTTTTGGTCAATTGCATGGCTTTTGATTCGCATCGCGTGGTTCCTGATTGTCATTCACTTCCTTGAGATCGCCGTCTGGGCGCTGTTTTTCTGGTTGCATAAATGTCTGCCCGACCTCGAATCGTCGTTCTATTTTTCCGGTGTTACCTACGCCACGATCGGTTACGGGGACTTGGTGCTGCCACAAGAATGGCGACTATACGGGCCAGTTGAGGGATTGACTGGCATTCTGATGTGCGGACTCTCGACGGCGTTCTTCTTCGTCATAGTGAGCAAAAATATTCTTCAACGCATGGACGATGTTGACCCAAATCTGACTGCGTGAAAATGCGATCTGATCCGGCGGGTTCGCCAAACCAAGAGCCACAGGAAAAAAAGAGATGGGTTGAGCCAGTCACGGCTTTGCTTATGGCGCTGGCGACACTCAGCACGGCATGGTGCTCGTATCACTCAGCGGCGTGGACTCGAAAGAGTAATCGGCTGATGAATGAATTTAACTCGCTGGAGCGCCGTGCGGGTCTGCAGACCATGCAAGGGATGCAGCAGGCGACGATTCACACTGCGATGTTCATGGAACTGCTAGCGGCGCAACAGGAGGGCAACGAAAAGCTGGCGAGCTTTTACGTCGAACGTTTTCCACCCGATGTGCGCAAGGCTTACGACGCATGGATGGCGCAGAAGCCTTTTGAAAATCCGAAGGCCGATCCGCACCCTTTCGTGCCGAACCTCTACGAAGTGCGGGGAACGCGCGAGGCCGCCGAGGCCAATGCTAAGGCTGCAAGTAGCCTGCAGGCATCGCGCAACGCCGGCAATGTTTCCGGTCAATACCTCGCGAACACTGTTTTGTTTGCCACAGTGCTTTTCTTCGCCAGCAGACCATGCAAGGGATGCAGCAGGCGACGATTCACACTGCGATGTTCATGGAACTGCTAGCGGCGCAACAGGAGGGCAACGAAAAGCTGGCGAGCTTTTACGTCGAACGTTTTCCACCCGATGTGCGCAAGGCTTACGACGCATGGATGGCGCAGAAGCCTTTTGAAAATCCGAAGGCCGATCCGCACCCGTTTCGTGCCGAACCTCTACGAAGTGCGGGGAACGCGCGAGGCCGCCGAGGCCAATGCTAAGGCTGCAAGTAGCCTGCAAGGCATCGCGCAACGCCGGCAATGTTTCCGGTCAATACCTCGCGAACACTGTTTTGTTTGCCACAGTGCTTTTCTTCGCCAGTGCCTCGGGAAAGTTCGAGCAGCGCCGGGTGCGTGTCGTCGCATTTGTCTTCGCGGCCGCCGTTTTCATCTTTGCCGTAGTTCGTCCGGCGGTGCTTCCCATCTGACGATCCATGAGTCGAGCAACATCTGTTC